>JAWLCW010000024.1:0-105284 GCA_041686935.1 Mariniphaga sp.
TGATTATGCAAAGTGGTAATGTAAAGAAAGATATGGAATCGATTGATTTTCAAACATATTTTTGGTGCCGCTTTGCATAACGATATACTCCGCATAAAAAGCCTTATGGAAAGCTTTGCATAAAGCGTTTCGTATATCAAAAACAGACTTGAGAATACGCCCAATTTACCACAGGTTAAAAAACCGAATAGAAGCGCACATATGTATATGTTTTGCAGCGTATGCAATTTATAAAGAGCTGGAAAGACTATTAAAGGAAAACCAATTAGACATATCTCCGGAAAAAGCAATAGAAGCAATCAAGGAAATAAGACAACTCAAATATATACTCCCAAAATCAAAGCAGGTTAAAACAAAAATTCTTCAGCCAACAGAGTTGCAGGCACGACTTCTCAAAATTGAGACATGAGTGCGGTGTCCCATTGCACAAAACAGGGGAACCGCTCTTCAAAAAAGATTAAAATAAGATTAATATGAATCCGACTTTTAAAAAAATTCAACTTGTTCACAAGGAGCCCGGGCAGGAGTGCATAGAAATTCTGAAAAGTGCAATTGTGGAAGACAAAGTGTTGAAAAAGTACGAAATAGATAAAAATACACTGATTAACAGTTTGCCGGAAAAAATCATAAATAGTTTCTTAGATTTTCTTGGCAAATTCGAATTAAGTCGCAGGGAAATTATTTTGGAATTGATTAAAAAAGGAGAGATTACATTAGTCTGTGATGAAGAACCTGAGAATTTCTGGTAAGTAGGAAGGGAACCGTTCTTTCAAAAAGAGAACGGTTCCTTTGTTCCTTTGCTGAACCGAGGGAACCGTTCTTTCCGAAAGAGAACGGTTCCTTTGATCATTTTCTCAATCCGCTTTCTATTCTCTCGTCAATTACAACCACATTCGAGTTTGAAACATCGTGTGCGGTGAACAGGCCCAAAACCGGTTTTCCGTCGGATGCCGTAAAATTACCCTGAATGTTGGCGGGAGGAACGCTGAACAAACTGCCGGTTTGTGCCTGGTTGATTAGCTGAAAATAGAAATCATAGGCAAATGCCGAAATCGACGTTTGTTTCACCAAAACAGTATCGCCCAATTTCAGCCTCCGGTCTTCCGGTTTGGAGGGCTGGTGAAAATCGGTAAAAATCTCGAAGCTGTAAATGTAATTTCCGTCCACCAGTTCGTCGCTGGCAAAAATGAGAAAATCGGACTGGCTGAGCAGCGTGTCGTTAATGTAAATATCCCATTTGTAAAGGTTGCCCAAACCGGGTGGTTCGTTTCCGTAAGTAAAAATTCCGAGAAACCGGTTATCGCCGCGCAGCGAGGGCCGCACCTGGATGGAATCGATGGGTTCCACCGGCGCCAGCAAATCACGGGCAGTCAGCTCAATGCCGTCAACGTTTATGGCAACCTGGTATTCCTTCCCCGGTTCGCCTTTAAAGTCGATTCCTTCCGGAACCTGATACCATCCTTTAATTTCAGGACTTTCAACCAGTTCAACAGCATTTTGAGGTTGCTCCTTTTCCGAAACCACAACTTCTGCACCGCTGATTCCAGCGAAACCGCTGTCGTCGTTCACCTTGCGGGTTTTATACAGGTACACAAAAGGATTGCTTTCAGAAGTAATTTTGGCTTCCACGGCATAAAATTCAACCTCTTCCTCACTCAGTTTTACATCCACCACATCTTCGCACGAAACGAAAATTATCGCGACCAAAATCAGTATGTAAATTATTCTGTTCTTCATTTTGGATTCCTTTTAAAAATTAACATTCAGCGTTATCGCCGGAATAACCGTTCCAATAATTGAAAGTCGTGTGGCCTCCGTAACTGCCGGGTTTTCTTCATGTTGCCTGAAATAGATGGAATAGGCATTTCGCCGGGCATACACGTTGTAAAGCGAAACATTGAGCGACCGTTTGACTTTCCGGGTTTCGTTTTTCCGCGGGTTCCAGGTGGCGGAAAGGTCGAGCCGGTGGTAATCGGGAATGCGGTTGCTGTTCCGGTCGGCATAATAAAACAGTTTATTTCCCTGAACGGTGTATTTAGCCACGGGGTAAGTCACCGGGTTTCCGGTGGAAAAAACCCAGTTGGCCGAAACCGTAAAACGGGAATTCAGGTCGTGGTTCAGCACCACAGAAACATCGTGGGTGCGGTCGTATGTTGACGGGTAAGCCTTGCCGTTGTTGATGCCCGGCACTTTTCGCATGGAACGGGCCAGGGTGTAACTTACCCAGCCGGTAAACTGCCCTTCCTGCTTTTTCGCCAAAAGTTCCATTCCGTAGGCATAACCGCTTCCGCGCAGCAACTCGGTTTCCAGGTTTTCGTTTAAAAACAGCTCGGCGCCGTCTTTGTAATCTTTGATGTTTTGCATATCCTTGTAGTAAATCTCAACGGAAGTTTCAAATTCATTCCGGTTAAAATTGCGAAAATACCCGGCGGCCACCTGGTTCGAAATCAGTGGTTTGATGTATTTATTCGAAGGCAACCAAATGTCGAGCGGTGTGGGTGAATTGGTATTGGAAATGAGGTGCAGGTTTTGCGCCATCCGGTTGTACGAAGCTTTCACCGAGCTGGTAGGACCAGTGGTGAGCCTGGCCGAAAAACGCGGCTCGAGGTTTACAAACGGCGAACCAATCCGCTCCCCTTTATCGTAACTGGTTTCATTAATCACCTCATCAGCCCGGGGTGATTCGGGATTCAGGTATTCCCGCACCTTCCCCTCGCCCACCTGCTGAAACACACTTACTCTGAGGCCATATTCCATCGAAAAGAGGTCGCCAATTTTCTGTTCGTTGGAAATATAAGCCGATCCATCGATGGCGTTGTAACGGGTAAGGTTCAGGGTTTGAAAAAATGAGTTTTCACTGGCCTTTATGTTTCCGGGCTCAAAACGGTGGCGAATCAGGTTCAGGCCAAAATTTATACGATTATCGGTATTCAGGAACCACGAAAAATTCTGCTTGAAATTGTAGTCACGCACATGCGAACTCCAGTCGAACTGGTCGGCAGTATTGCCCGGCACACCCAGGTTGTAATCGTAATTCGAGTAAATGAGCGAAGTATTTGAAAAAAGTTTCCCGTTAAAAATATGGTTCCAGCGAACGGTTCCGGTAATGTTTCCCCAGCGCATGTAAAGCGATTCGCCCAGTTTAAAATAATCGTCGCCCGTGTAGGCCGAAAAATAGAGGCGGTCTTTGTCCGAAAGCTTCATATTGGTTTTCAGGTTGAGGTCGTAAAAATACAACTGGTTTTCCTTCAGCTCGTCAATGCCAATAAGCCTTCCCACCACATCGGCATACGTTCTCCGGCCCGAAACGATAAAACTCCATTTATCCCGGATAACCGGCCCTTCAAGGGTTAACCGGCTGGAGATGTTTCCGATTCCGGCCTGTCCGCTGAACTGTTTGTTGTTTCCTTCCTTCATCCGGATATCGATAACCGAAGAAGCCTTCCCGCCATATTCTGCAGGGATGCCGCCTTTGTACACATCAATATCTTTAATGGCATCGGAGTTAAAAACCGAAAAGAAACCCAGCAGGTGGGAAGCATTGTACACCGGGGCTTCGTCGAGAATGAGCAGGTTTTGGTCGGGCCCGCCACCGCGCACATACAAACCGGAACTGCCCTCGCCGCCGCTCTGGATTCCCGGCAGCAGCGTAATGGTTTTCAGCACATCCGTTTCGCCCATAAACGAGGGCAGCTTTTTCACCATTTTTACCGAAACACGTTCCATGCTCATTTCCGTGCCGGAAATGTTCCGGTCTCTTCGTTCGGCCATAACCACCACATCGCCCAGTTGCGTGGTTTCCTCCTTCATAAAAACATCGAGGATCTGGTTTTCTTCAAGGTTGATTTCCACGATTTGTGTTTCATAGCCAATAAAAGAAAAACTGATTTGATGCTTGCCCTGTGGAAGGGTAACAGAATAAAATCCGTATGCATTGGAGGTCACGCCCTTCTGAATTTCGGGAACATAGCAGGTTGCCCCGGTTAGCGCCTCGCCGCTTTCCGCATCGCGAATGTGGCCGCTTAGTGTAGTATTTTGCGCATACGGCAAAAGATAAAGGCTCCCTAAAAGGACAACCAGAAAAAAATGCTTCATGTTTCCGTGTTTAACTGTTTTCGCTTCAATAAATCGTTGCTGAAATATTTGCAAGCCATTTATGCCAGGTGCAACAAACTTGCAGATAAAAAGGATTAGAATAAAATCAAATTATAGTGGATTACCGTTTTATACCGGCAAACGGGTGGAATTATCTCATTAAAATCAATTAAAAATTGTAATCTGTTTTAACCTCTTCCTTTCCAATCGTTAAATTGGTATCATCCCTGAACATTCGAAAAAATATTCTCTAAAAATTGAATTTAAAATTGTGATGTAATGATTGACCAAATTAGGGCAATTGATAATAAACGACTTGTTAAGAAAGTTGGAAGTTTACCTCAAAACCTGATTGAAAAGGTGAAAGAAAATTTGATGATAATAAATGATTTAGAATAATTTGGGAAGACGATTAAGAAATTAAAATCTTAATGAGTTTACTAAAAATAAGAGACAAAATGGGATTTATACCAATTACGATTAACAGTTACATAAAAAACGCCTGAAAAACAATCCTGGTGAAAATGAAAAAGATTTAAGGGAACGGCTTAATTCTGCACTGCCAGATTGAAGTTGAAAACAGGCTCATTTCGATAGAAGAGAAATATAAAATAGAAATTGCCAACGAACATTAAGCACGTTCGAAATGTGCGCGTTTTTGCAGATCCTTAAATCTTCCGAAAATGCACCGCCAGCCCCGAATTTCCTGCTACTTCAAACTCCATTATTGAACTGGCATTTACTTTCCGGGTTTCAATTTTTACGTTGGTGGATGATTCCGAACCGGGGTCGTGGGAATTAATGACTGCCTCGTAGCTGGCGCTCTCGTCCAGGAAATCCAGGGAAAACTTTAGGGTTCTTCCGGTGTTTCCTGTGAGGGAGCCCAAAAACCAGTCGCTGCCCGATTTCCGGGCGATGGTGGCATATTCCCCGATTTTCCCTTCAATCACTTTGGTTTTGTCCCAAACGGTGGGCATATTTTTAAAAAAATCGAGTTCAGGAACATTCTGAATGTATCCTTCCGAACTTCCTGCGCCGCCTGTTCTGCCGGGTGAACCCTGCGGACGATCGTACCAGTACAAAAACTGCCACGGGCTGTACAACATCACCGCCTTGGCCAGTTGCGACACATGACCTCCCATTTTTTCTGTGACGCGCGGAGCAAAATAGCAAATGGTATTGTCGCCGGCGCCGGCCAGCATGCGGGTAAACAGAGTAATCAGCGTGTGTTCGTTGGAAGGACTTTCCTCGTCGCCGCGAATTCCTTCCTGTGTCATCAGGTTCGGAAACGTTCGCGAAAAACCGGTGGGCCGGTATTCGTCGTGAATATCCACCATAAGTTGGTTCTCAGCCGCTTTTTTTACAGCCTCGTGCAACCAGGCGGTCCATTCCTGAGAACCCACCTGCACAAATCCGTATTTTACACCTTTTATTCCCCACGATTTGTATAACGGCAGAATTTCATCCAATTGTTTTTCCAGTGCCCTGCGGTTCACATAAACAATAATCCCGATTCCTTTGCTTTCGGCATAGTCAATCACTTTATGCAAATCAAGCGGGCCGGGCGAACGGGCCGGATCAACAGTAACAGTGGTTGCATCCGAATTTTCATCACCCTCAGGGCCATACCAGCCGGCATCGAACTCCACATACTGCAAGCCGTTTTCTACGGCAAAATCCACACAGGCCAGCCCGCCCTGCGTGGTGAGCGTCACTTCCCGAATTACTTTTCCGGGTTTAATCCACGAAACATCGTCAATGGCGCACGGGTCGTTCAGATTTTCGTAAAAAAAATTGTTTTCCAGCAATTCACCCGGTGAGTTACCAATCATGATGGTGCGCCAGGGTGTGGTGTAAGGAAGCTCAACGGCTGGCGCGTCGTGAAGCGAGGCCACCAGTGAATTTTCCCGTTCGCCTGCCAGCAACTTCATGCGTGAAAAATCGATGAGTTTTGCCTCTCCCAAAACCAGAAAATGGTTGCCAGTTTCAATCACCAAAGGTCGTTCGGCAGGCTGTTCAATTTCGTTAATTGGTACTTTCCGGTACTCCGACTGCGCCCTGTCTGAAACCCAGGCTGGATGATTCCCGGTCAGCCTGAATTCGGTCAGTTCTTTTTGCAGGGTGATTTTATTTTTCCCCGGTTGCGGTAAAAAAGTATAGTTGAACGCCATGCCTTCATTATAAATCCGGAAAGTCATTTCAAATTCCCGTTGCGGCAGATCGGTTTCCCGGAACCGGATTTTTATCTGGTTGTAATGGTCTTTTACCTCCAGCCGTTCACCATAAACCGGTTGCCAAATCAGGTTCACTGTCGTTTTTTCCGAAGAAACCTTTTCGGGATTTTTCCCCAAAACCGATTCTCCTTCGGGCAGAAAACCAAGCTTCGATGACTGGATTAAAACTGAACCTTCAAAAAACACTGAATAAGAAAGATCTAAAGAATCATCAACTGCAATCTGAACTTCAGTTTTACCGTCGGGGCTGAAAACATTAATATCTGACTTTTTTGTACAAGAGAAAAGAATGAACAGGACGAATAGGAAAAGGGTGAATCTCATGGTATTAAATTTTGCATTTCAATTATGTGTAAAAATACGCAAAAAGAAAAAATGCCACCCCGGTTTTTATTTTCCTGGATGGCATTTTGTTTAAATCCCCTTTAATTGCAATTATTTCACAATCTAAAAAAAACTTTACCTGAAGGCTATTTTAATTCTTCAACTTTTTTTCAACGCTTCCAAAATTCTTTCCGGTGTTAACGGCATCCGGAAAACCCGTGCGCCGCAGGCATCAAAAACAGCATTGGCAATGGCGCCGCCCACCGAAACAATGGCCGGTTCTCCTCCTCCCTGCGGTGGTTCATCCATGGCATCTACCGTAACCGATTCAATTTTTTCAGGAATCATGGAAAAAAGCGGTATTTGGAAGTCGGCAAAATTCTGGTTTTTCACAGTACCCCAGTCAAATTTTACTTCCTCGGTAAGCGAATAGCCGAGTCCCATGTTCACACAACCTTCGGCCTGAATGTCAGTTCCCTGAGGATTGACCACCTGGCCCATATCCTGTCCAACAACTGCGCGCAGCACTTTCACGTGGCCTGTAGTTTTATCTACTTTTACCTCAATCATAATGGTTACGTATGTTCCCGCATCAATACCGAGAGCCATACCCTTGCCATGTCCTTCGGGCAGTTTAACGGTATTCCAGCCAAATTTTTCAGCCGCCACCTGCATCGAACGCCTTGCGCGGTTTTCCCCAATGTTCTTCATTCGAAACTCCAGCGGGTCCATCCCGATTTTGTGCGCCATAATATCAAAATGTACTTCCCGCGCAAAAGTGTTGGTCGGGTTTCCGGGAGCGCGCCAGGCCCCTGTATAAAAGGGGTGTACGTCCGGCCCTTCGTAAGTGGTTGTTTCATGGTTTGGAATATTGTAAAACGGGTCTGTCCCACGTGCGCCTGAACAATAGGCATCAAAATCCAGGCAGGTGATTTTACCTTCTTTGGTAACACCCGAACTGATTTTCACCACGGCAGCCGGACTGAATCTGTCGTACATAAATTCCTCCCTGCGGCTCCACATGAGCTGAATATATGTCCCTTCCACCATTTTGGCGATGCGTGCAGCTTCCACAGCTTGCTGGTTATATATTTTTCCGCCGAATCCACCGCCGAGAAAAATCTGTTTCAGTTGAACATTTTCCAGCGGAAGTTTCAGTTCGTCGGAAATTTCCTGGCGGGTGCCAAACGGTGTTTGCGACGAAGCCCACATGGTAATCTTTCCGTTTTCGAAAACAGCAGTGGCTGCATGCGTTTCAATGGAAGCATGGGCTTTGTAGCCATCATGGTATTCTTCTTCAAAAAGAAAATCGGCCTCTTTTTTCCCTTGTTCAAGATCGCCGCCACTGTGCCTAACCCGGCCTTCGGTAGCGGTTTTTAAAATATGTTCGAAAATGGTTTCATCATCTGCTTTCGAAGGAGGTATTTCCCATTTGGCTTCAATGGCATTCACTGCTTTTTCGGCCATTTCAGGGTGTGTATGAAGAACCACAATAAAATCGTCTTCCCTGAGCAGTTTAACACCCGACATGGCTTCAGCCTTCGAGGTGTCAACCGAAATAAGTTTTGAGCGGTGAGCCGGCGGACGCAAAATCTTTGCATAAAGCATTCCCGGAAACTGCATATCAGCCGCATACAAAGCCTTTCCTGTTACTTTTTCCAGGGAATCCCTTCGCAGGTAAGATTTTCCGATAATATCAAATTCGCCGGGTTTTTTGATTTCCGGTTTTTCACTCAGGCCACGAACGATTTTTTTGCCTTTAGTTAATTCTTCGTAGGTAACAAATTTCGATTTGTCGGACTTCACAACCACTTTGCCGGTTGTTGCTTCGAGCCGGTCAACCGGCACGTCCAGTTTTTCAGAAGCCAGTTCTAAAAGAACAAGGCGGGCTTCGGCTGCTGCGGCACGAATCAGCGGATCGTGAAAACGGGTGGTCATTGAACCCCAGGTGCCTGCATCGTAAGGAACCAGGTCGGTATCGCCCATAATCATGTTCACGCGGTCGAGGCTCACCTCCAACTCATCGGCCAACACCTGTGCCAGGGAGGTATTAATGCCCTGTCCCATTTCAATTTTCCCGGAAAAGCAATCCACAAAACCATCTTCCCTTACCCGCAGGTACGCGTTAAATTCAGGAAATTCCTGGTCATCTTTTCCCCGGAATGCCTTTGTAAATGCGAGTTGGCTCAGTGAAAAAACGATTATTATGCCTCCACCCAGCCTGTTTAGAAACTCACGTCTGTCGAATTTCACGGGTGGTGAATCAAAATCGTCAAAATAAAGCTTGTTAATTTTGTCTGCTTTCATGGTTTCAGTTCTCCTTTCATTGCTTTTGATGCCGATGCAACTGCGTCGATAATTCGCGTGTGGGCTCCGCAACGGCAAAGGTTACCTTCCATCTCTTCAATAATTTCCTTGCGTGTGGGTTCCGGGTTACGGTCTAAAAAACCCACTGCATGCATAATCATGCCCGGCGTGCAGTAACCGCACTGCAGAGCGTCGTTATCCACAAAAGCCTGTTGCACGGGATGTAACTCGCCGTTTTTCGACAGTCCTTCAATAGTTGTTATGCGGGCATCCTGAATATCTTCCAGAAAAATGCCACAGGATAAAACCGGCTCACCATCCCAAAGTACCGTGCAGGAACCGCAATACCCGAGTCCGCAGCCATATTTGGTGCCGGTTAGTTTAAAGTGGGTGCGCAGTGCCCAGAGCAGCGTCTGGTTTTCTTCGAATGCCACTTCCACTTTTTTGCCATTGAGTTCAAACTGAACCTTTTTTTCCATAATGATTTAATTTTTATTGATTTCTTTGATATAATCTTCGGGTGTATCAATGTCTCTGAGAATTTCCGGAATGTTGCACCCGGCCTCCAAAACATCGTTTTTAAAGTTTACCATTAATTGCCGCAGACCTTTTTCAGTATTGAGGCGTTCGATTTCGGATTTATATTTTGTTTCAATCAAAACCGGGTGGCCTCTTCTTCCATTGTTTACCGGAATGATGATTCCTTTTCCGGAATGTTGCCAGGTTTCCAGAACCACCCCGCTAACTTCAGCAGGAATCTGGGGCTGATCGCCCAAAAACACCATGGCGGCTTTTGCCTTTTCGGGTAAAGCACGAAAACCACAAATCACTGATGAAAGCATACCATCCATATAATTTTCATTTATACAGGTTTTTACGGGCAGACTATTTATTTGTTTGCTTATTTCAGAACGGTGCGAACCAAGTACCACCATAATATTATTCCCAAGTGCCAGCATAATATTCAGGATGACCGTTTCAATAATGGTTTTCCCGTTATATGGCAAAAGCAGCTTTTGCTTTTTCATCCGTGTGGATGCTCCTGCTGCCAGAACTATGGCCCAAACATTATCCATCAGTTTTGTTTAATTGTGAACGCGCCTGAATCAGTTGTGCTGCAATACTCACTGCAATTTCCTGAACGGTTTTCGATTGAATGGACAAACCAATGGGCGTATGCACCCTGTTCCACTGTTCAGACGTTGCCCATCCGTTTTTCAGAAAATGTTCACGAATTTGCACAACCTTTTTTCGGCTACCCATCATTCCGATGTAGCCGGCTTCGGAGCGGATAAAATGTTTCAGCACTTCGCTGTCGTTATTATGCCCGCGGGTTACAATAACGATAAACGTATCGCGGTTGGGTTCAACTTTAGCCAACGTTTTTTCCAGTTCGCCGGAAAGTATTACATCGGCTTCGGGAAGATTTTCCTTATTGGCAAATTCCGGGCGGTCATCCCAAACGGTTACTTCAAAATCGAGCAGTTTGCCCATGTGCGCCAGCGCTTTTCCAACATGACCGGCACCGGCAATGATTAACTCCGGCAGCGGCACAACACTTTCCAGAAAAGTATAGTTGTCTTCAAATTCGGGAGAGGTGTGCTCAACAATTACTTTGAAATCACCGGCTTTTGGCTCCCTGAGCATCTCTTTCATTTTTCGTGCAACATCGTCGTGCAGTTTTTCAGATACTTCGGGTAAATTTTCAGGGGTTACCCAAAAACGTTCCATATCCATGCCTTTCGTGGCATTTGATTTTAAAAGGGAAACCAATACACCCGGCTTCCGTTTGGCAATCGATTCGGTTAATGCCTTGAATACAGGCAGGTGGTTTTCGGGTGAAGCATCGATAAAAATACTCATACTGCCGCCACAAATTGATGAATCTTCGTCGGTAAGCTCATCGTTGAGATTGAAATGAAAATAGCCCGTTTTTTTTGTTTTCAGCGCTTCCGCGGCCTTTCTGAGTATATTGAATTCGACCTTCCCGCCTCCTACAGTTCCCGCCAACAAGCCATCTTTTCCGAAAATTGCTGAACTGCCGGGTACCTGTGGCGCCGAACCTGTTGTAGAGGAAACTGTGGCCAAAACGCATGGCTGTTGCCTATCAATGTATTCAACCAATCCGGCATAACTATTTTTACGGCTTAAAATTTCTTCCATCGGTTCACTATTTTTTGATTTCTTTTTGTATTAAAACCAGGAAAAAAGAATTTCATTCGAAATTAATAAAAAATGGTCAATTAAATAAAATACTGTTATTTTACATGCCTGAAAATTCAGGTATGATTTTAGACGAAACCATAAGTGTATTAAAAAGCCGATACCCCAATTACATTAAAAATTTAGAAATTACCGATGTGCGAATCGGGCTGTTCATGACGGCTGTCAGGCTTTCCGATGGCAATGTGGGTGTTTCGGGAACTTTAACACCACAAAACGCTGAAATACATTGTAAAAAGGAGAACCGCGATTTTGGCGATTTTACACCAAACAAATTAACTGGAAAAAAAGCGATTGAATTGCTGGAAACAACCAAAAAAGGCAGCCTGACTGACACGCTAAAAGTTGCCGTTATAAATGCGGTTTCTTCGGGAATTTTGGAAAATTCGGAATACACCATATTAAGAAATACCGACCCCGTTGATTTAATTGATTTGGACACGCCTCAAACCATTACCATTGTGGGAGCGTTTCAGTCCTATATTCAGCGGATTGCCCAAACAAACTGCCGGTTGTTTGTTTTGGAACTGAATGAGGATGCATTGTCAGTAAAAGACCGGAAATTTTATGTGCCCGCACAGAATTTTCAGAACGTGTTGCCGGTTTCCGACACGGTAATAATTACCGGCCTAACATTGGTAAACAGCACGTTTGAACGATTACTGGAAGCCGTAAAACCCGGGACACAACTTGTTGTAACCGGTCCTTCGAGCAGTTTTATTCCCGATGTGCTGTTTGCAAATGGAGTTAAAATTATTGGCGCCGTAAAAACCACTAATCCCGAGCTGATGCTGAAAGTTGTATGCGAAGGAGGCACCGGTTACCATCTGTTTAAATATTGTGCTGAAAAAATCTGCATTTTAAATGAATAACAAAACCCGTTTAAACGAAAAGTGGCTGAAAGCGTCGGTAATTGGTGCGGTTTGGGCATCATCGGAAATTGTGCTCGGAAGCTTTTTGCACAACCTGAAAGTACCTTTTTCGGGAAGTATTTTAACGGCCATCGGGGTAGTCATTTTAATTTCAGCGGCCTATTTGTGGAAGGAAAAAGGAATTTTCTGGCGCGCCGGTCTCATCTGCGCTCTGATGAAAACCCTGTCGCCCAGCGCCGTTATTTTCGGGCCTATGATTGCCATTTTCACCGAAGCCTTGTTGCTTGAAGCTTCTGTGAGAATTTTCGGTAGAAATTATGTCGGCTTTATTACCGGTTCTGTTTTGGCTGTTTCGTGGAGTTTCGCACAAAAAATTATCAACTTTCTGATATTCTATGGTTTCAATATTGTGGAGCTTTACAAAAACCTGATGCAATATACCGAGAGGCAGTTGAATTTGCAGTTTAATACACTTTGGGTTCCCATTTTTATAATGCTTTCGGTTTATATTTTAATTGGGTTGACGGCAGCTTTTACCGGAATAAGAACGGGTAAAAAACTTGTTTTGCAACAGGTGGAGTTCAAACCTAAAAAATACGCCAATCCTTTTTCATTCAACCATACAAATTCGAACCATAAATTCCGGCATTCGCTGGTTTGGCTCACAATAAATTTTATGCTTATTGCCACAGGTCTTCTTTTAATCAGCCTTGCTATCTGGAAAATATGGATTATTGCGGTTCCGGTTATTGCAATGGTTTGGATTGCCCGTTACAAAAGGGCGCTCAGGCAATTGTCGAAACCAAAGTTCTGGTTTTTTTTCGTGTTCATTACTATGCTAACTGCTTTTCTGTTTACTAAAATGCAGGGACTTACTGTATTTGAGGCCTTTCTTGCCGGACTGGAAATGAACTTCAGGGCAACAGTATTAATCCTTGGGTTTTCGGTTGCCGGAACAGAATTGTATAATCCGAGAATCAGGCATTTTTTCAGCAAAACCTGGTTTAAACAATTACCTGTTGCGCTTGAACTTTCGACTGAAAGCCTGCCACAGGTCATTTCCAACATTCCCGATTTTAAAACCGTTGTAAAAAATCCGGTAGCCGTTGTTTCTCATTTAATTGGTTATGCCGATTACCGGCTTTCTGAAATTAAAGCAGAATATTCGTTTCAGCCCCAAATTTTTGTTGTTAAAGGAAAAATTGATAGTGGGAAAACAACTGTTGTAAAAGAGCTTATTGAAAATTTTAAAAGTAAAAACATTAAGATTGGAGGAATTTACACACAAAAAATATTTGAAAACGATGAGCGGATCGGTTATGATGTTATTGATGTAAAAACCAATAAAGCAGAAACTTTTTTGCGAATTGACCACTGCGTAGCCTGCGAAAAGGTAGGGGTATTCAGCATTTTCCCTGAAGGTATGGAAAAAGGAAAACAGAGTTTGAACCCCGAAAATACGGAGGGAGATCAACTGGTGATCATAGATGAGGTTGGAATGCTTGAGCTTAACGGTAAAGGCTGGGCAAAAAACCTGGAACAATTGGTTCAGTCAGGAAAGAAGCACTTGCTGATTGCCGTGCGTGACGAGTTTTCAGAAGCTGTACTCGAAAAAATGAATGTCCAACATGCTACGGTTTTTGAAACTCCGGTCAGTTCGTCAACCATCATTAATGGAATTCTTGAAAAAATCAGTTAAGGTTGCTGCGCCGGTCTAATCGTTATTTCCCTGCTGCAAATATCCTTCGTCTTTTTTCAGGTTTTGTTTAAAAGATGCTTCCACTGCAAGCTGGTCGCAGCGTTCGTTCAGCGGATTATTGGCATGACCTTTAACCCATACAAATTTCACATGGTGTTTTTTATACACTTCAAGAAAACGCAGCCACAGGTCTGGATTTTTTTTGTTTTTGAACCGTTTGGCCACCCAGTTAAATACCCATCCTTTTTCCACGGCATCGGCCACGTATCTGGAGTCGGTGTAAATAGTGACTTCACTACCGGGAATTTTCAGCGCTTCGAGCGCTACAATAACCGCCAGCAGTTCCATCCGGTTGTTGGTGGTAAGCTGGTAGCCTTCTGAAAGTTCCTTTCGGTGAGGCCCGGATTGTAACACAATTCCGTATCCTCCCGGACCGGGATTTCCGCGGGCTGCGCCATCGGTATAGATGGTTATTTTGGGTTGTGGCATTTTTTTATTTTTTGCAAAAATGAAATAATCCTTTTAAACACCAATAAAAAACCCCGCCAAAAAGGCGGGGTTTTTAATTCTTTTGTATTTCTGAACTTTACATTTGCAAAGTGAGAAATTTATTCAACGATCAGCATTTCGTCAATCAAATGTGTTGCGCCGGCGTATTTGTCAATCACCCACAGCACAAAGCGGATGTCCACATTAATACAGCGTTGCAGTTCCGGTTCAAAAGCGATGTCGCCGCTCATGGCTTCCCAGTTGCCGTCGAAGGCAATACCGATAAGTTCACCTTTCGCGTTCAGAACCGGACTGCCTGAATTACCCCCGGTAATGTCGTTGTTGGTTATAAAGCAGGCAACAAGTTCATTATTATCGTTGGCATACCTGCCAAAGTCTTTGGCAAGAAGCAGTTCCTTCATTCTTGGCGGCACATCAAATTCCATGTCTCCGGGAATTTCTTTTTCCAGGTAACCGTCGGTAGTAGTGTAATATTTGTATATAACGCCATCGCGCGGTTCGTAGTCGAGCGCCTGACCGTATGTCAGACGCATGGTGGAATTGGCGTCGGGATAGAAGGTTTTATTTTCCTGCATTTCCTTTAATCCGGCCACAAACAACCTGTTTCCTTTGTTGAGTTGGTCGTTATTGGCACTTGCCAAATCATTCAGTTCCCTGAATTTGTCAAAAATATTACGTGCAGCCTGAAAAGCCATATCTCTTTCGAGAGTTCTAAGTTTCATTTTGTCAAGGAAAGCATCCAGTTCGTTTTCATCTGCAAAAACGGTACGGTTGAACATTCTTTCCGTGTATTTATCAAAATCGCCTTTATATTTTTTCTGTACGTCGGCAAAAAACGCCGGATGATATTTTGGGTCTATGTTGTCCGCATAAAGTTTCATAAGGGCTGCCGCCACTTTTTTGTCGGTTTCGGCATCGTAATCTTTAAAGTGGGAATCCATTCCGTCAGTTATCCGGTTTTTAATCATTTCTACAAATTCCGGACGTGTTTCTCCTTCACTCAAAAATCTGTAAACCGGTAGCGCACGGTAGGCAAACATAAAAATTTCAGGTCCGCGTACCATAGCTTCAGCCATATATTCCTGCGCTTTTCGTATTTCTGTATTGTCGTATGCTTCTTCAATGGACCGAAGAGCATTTCCATATTTTTCTTTCCGGGAATTGTCGGCATTCACCCATTGGGTAAATTCATTTTCCAGTTCCTGTTTTTTTCCTATTACATTGAGGTTTTCCAGGCCGCGGTTCTGGCCAATGCTGTATTTATAGTAGTTTGAACTCCGGGCATATTTTGATGCATACTGGATTCGTGCTTTCTGGCTGCTGCTCATGTACCTGTCAATAATTCGCAGCTTTTCCTCACGAACCTCTACCCGCACGGGGTTTGTAACGTCCATGATGTATTGAACGCCAAAGGAAGTTTCGTACCTGTTGGTTCTTCCCGGATAACCCATTACCATGGCAAAATCTCCCTCTTCAATTCCGCTTAATGATATGGGCAGAAAATGTTTTGGCTTATAAGGAATATTCTCTTCCGAAAAGCTGGCCGGATTTCCGTCAGGTCCGCTGTAAACACGGAAAAGCATAAAGTCGGCAGTGTGGCGGGGCCACATCCAGTTGTCGGTATCGCCGCCAAATTTTCCAAGTGCCTGCGGCGGAGCGCCTACCAAACGAACATCATTAAATGTTTCGGTTACAAACAAGTGGTATTGGTTCGAATTGAAAAAACTTCTTACATACACCTCGTAATGGGTATCGCCTTTGGCTTCCCGCTCAAGTTCGCGCGTAACCTCGTAAACTTTTCGGCTTCGCTCATCTTCGGTCAGGTCGTCGGTGATTTCAGCCAGCACTTTGTCGGTCACTTCTTCAATACTCACCAGGAAAGTAACCGATTTCCCCGGATTGGGAAGTTCTGCTTCGCGGGTCATGGCCCAGAAGCCGTCCTGAAGGTAATCGTGGTCAACACTTGAGTGAGTCTGGATTTCGCCGTAGCCACAGTGATGGTTTGTAAGCAGTAAACCATCGCCCGAAATCAGTTCGGCAGTACAAGATCCTCTGTCCAGTGCAACAACGGCATCTTTTAAACTGGCATTATTAATGCTGTAAATATCTTCGGCTGTTAATTCAAGGCCCAACTCCTGCATTTCGGAAATGTTAAGCTTGTAAATCAGTGAAGGAAGCCACATCCCCTCGTCAGCTACTGCCTTGCCTAAAATAAGAACGGAAAGGAGCAGCAATAAACTCAATCTTCTCATCTTTTCAATACAATTTTAAAATTTAGAAAGCGCAAATATAATATTTCAGATTTCATAGCTAAGTGATTTATGTTCTGTTTAAAGACATGGTTGGTTAAAAAAAACTAAAGCCGGTGCTCTTTTCTTAATTCTTGCTAACTTTGTAGCTCTCAAAAAAAAGCAGAGAGAAAGTGAAGAAAAAGTTAATTAAAAAACTGAGCGATCGCTACCGCTTAATCATATATAACGATTCTACATTTCAGTCGGTATGGAGCATGAAATTAACACGACTGAAAGTTTTTACCGCTACCAGTCTTTTGTCGGCAATTATAGTTATTCTGGTAATTCTGCTTATAGCAACTACCGGCCTGCGCGAATACATTCCAGGGTATCCAAAAGCCGAATACCGGCAATTGATTGTTCAAACGGCGTTGAAAATTGATTCGCTGGAATATGAATTATATAAGCGCGACCAGTTTTTCAGGGGCATACAGGCAATTTTATCCGGCGAGGTCCCTGAAGACGATATTTACATAGATACAACCTCGGGCTATAACATGGTTGAATTTGCCGAATTTAATCATGATTCGGTTTTTCAGGATAAACTTTTAGCCGAACAAACCAGCCTCTCCCTGAATCCCGCGACCAGCCGAAGGTTGAATCTGAGCCAGATTCATTTTTTTATACCTGTAAAAGGTGTAATTACCAACAGGTTTAAATCTACACCCGACCACCTTGGAGTTGATTTGGTGAGCGAACCAAATGCCCGTATTTCAGCAGTTATGGACGGAACTGTAATTTTTTCCGACTGGACTATTAATACGGGGTATGTTATTTACATTCAGCATGATGCCGAACTTATTTCGGCATACAAACACAACTCGGAGTTGCTGAAAAGAAAAGGCGACCGGGTTAAGGCTGGAGAGGCCATTGCGATTATTGGCAATACCGGAGAACTTTCAACCGGACCGCACCTGCATTTTGAACTTTGGCACAACGGGGCGGCCCTTGATCCTGAACAATACATCGATTTTTAATTTATGAGAAAACGAATTGCCATTCTGGGTTCAACCGGTTCAATCGGAACACAGACGCTTGAGGTTATAGGGAAGAATCCTGAAATATTTGAGGTTGAAGTTTTAACTGCCAACAATAACGTGGAACTGTTAATTGAACAGGCAATAAAATATCAGCCCAATGCAGTGGTTATTGTTAATGAGAGCAAATACAAAACAGTTTTTGATGCCCTTCAGGATGAGCCAATTAAAATTTATACCGGTGCCAATGCCCTGAATCAGGTGGTGCAAATGGAAACTATTGATTTGGTGATAACAGCTATGGTAGGTTACTCGGGGCTGATTCCTACATGGCATGCAGTAAATGCAGGTAAAAATATTGCGCTGGCAAATAAGGAAACCCTTGTTGTCGCGGGCGAAATAATTACCAGCCTGGCCAAAGAGAGAGAGGTGGATATTTTACCGGTTGATTCAGAACACTCGGCTATTTTTCAGTGCCTGATTGGCGAAGTTTACAATCCGGTGGAAAAAATTTACCTTACCTGTTCAGGTGGGCCGTTCAGGGGGAAAACGAGGGAAGAACTTGAAAAGGTTACAGTGGCCAACGCACTGGCACATCCCAACTGGGACATGGGTGCAAAAATTACCATCGATTCGGCAAGCCTTATGAATAAAGGTTTTGAAGCCATTGAGGCGCACTGGCTTTTCGGACTCCCATCCTCAAAAATAGAGGTGGTAGTTCACCCGCAGTCCATTATTCATTCCATGGTACAGTTCGAAGACGGCTCCATAAAAGCACAGCTTGGCCTTCCCGATATGCGCCTGCCCATTCAGTATGCCCTTGCATTTCCATATCGCATTAAAAACAGTTTTCCGCGGTTTAACTTTATGGATTATCCGGCACTGGATTTTGAACAGCCCAATACAAAAATTTTTCGTAACCTTGCACTCGCTTATGAGGCGTTGGATGCCGGAGGAAATGTTCCCTGTATATTAAATGCTGCAAACGAAGTGGTTGTTCAGGCTTTTCTGGACGAAAAGATCGGGTTCCTTCAAATGCCGGACATTATTGAAAAAGCGATGAATAAAGTGGATTTTATAAAAAAACCAAATATTAACGACCTGATTCAAACCAACACCGAAACAAGAAGAGTGACACAGTTGTTAACAGAAAACAAAATTTGAGAGGAAAAATTATTAGATGGAAACAATATTGATTAAAGCAGCCCAGCTTATTTTAAGTCTTTCTATACTTGTGGTTTTACACGAGTTCGGGCATTTTATGTTTGCACGCCTGTTTAAAACACGAGTCGAAAAATTTTACTTGTTTTTCGATCCTTGGTTTTCGCTGTTTAAAGTGAAAAAAGGCGATACCGAATACGGCGTTGGCTGGCTGCCACTGGGCGGGTACGTAAAAATTTCGGGAATGATTGACGAGTCGATGGACAAAGAGGCCATGAAACAACCGCCCAAGCCCTGGGAATTCCGTTCAAAACCAGCCTGGCAGAGGCTTTTGATTATGCTTGGCGGGGTAATGATGAACTTTCTGTTTGCCATGATAATTTATATTGGTGTGCTGTATGCCTGGGGCGAATCTTATTTACCTACTGAAAGTGTCAGCTATGGGATTGTTGTTAACGAAGTGGGTGAGGAAATCGGTTTGAAAACAGGTGATAAAATCCTGACCGTTGACAATAAACCAGTTGAAATTTTTAATAAAATAATTCCTACGGTTGTGCTTGATCATGCAAAATCCATTCAGGTAGAACGAAACGGACAGGTCACTGATGTTGCAATAAGTGATGCCGATCTAGCCTTGCTTTTAAAAAGCAGGGCAGTGATGTCACCCCGCTTTCCGTTTAGAATGCGTGTGGAAGGCTTTACACAGGATTCACCCGGAAAAGAAGCCGGGCTGCAGGTTGGAGATGAAATTAAAGGGCTGAACGGCGAGGTTTTTCAGTTTAACGATGAATGGACCAGTGAACTGCAGAAACACAAGGGACAACCCATTTCACTTTTGGTTGAAAGAGACGGGACCCCTTTGGAAATTGCAATGAATCTTTCGGAAGACGGTATGATTGGTATTCAGATAAATCAGTTTGTGGAAGAGGTTTTCGAATTTAAAACCATCAATTACGGATTACTGGCATCCATTCCAGCCGGAATAAGCAGGGGAGTTGAAACCACCAAAGATTACCTAAAACAATTCAAGCTGTTTTTCAGGCCCGAAACAAAAGCGTACGAATCGCTTGGAGGTTTTGCCACCATTGGAAACATTTTCCCGGCTACATGGGACTGGTTTTCATTCTGGAACATGACAGCTTTTATTTCCATTATACTTGCAATTATGAACCTGCTGCCCATACCCGCGCTCGATGGCGGACACGTCATGTTCCTCGGTTTTGAGATGATTTCAGGAAGAAAGCCCGGCGAAAAATTTCTGGAGTATGCCCAAATTGCCGGAATGGTGCTGTTGCTGGCTTTGGTGTTATATGCAAACGCGAATGATATAATAAAAATGATAAACGGAACATTTTAAGTAAAAAAATTCTATTTTTGTATCAAACCATTTTAACTTTACGTCATGAATTTATTTGTAATTGCAGGATTTATCGGACCACAGGAAATAATTATCATTTTAATTATAGTACTTCTTCTTTTCGGCGGACGGAAAATTCCCGAATTAATGAAAGGTCTTGGCAAAGGAATGAAAGAATTTAAAAAGGCCACCAAGGAGGGAGACGACGAAGAAGAAAGAGCCGAACCCGGGAAAATTGAAAAATAGGATATACCAAAATTTTCCAAAAATCCCGTTGCTGTATTGTATGGCAACGGGATTTTTACATTTTGTCGGATTAAAATACACACAATCAATCTGGTAAGATTTTTGTGGATAAAGGAACGAACCGGAAAAAAATGAAGAAATTATGAAACTGAAAAGAATACATCTGGCATTTTCACTTATTATATTAATGGCATTTGCATCATGCCAAAGTGACCAGGGAACGGGCTTGTCGAAAAATGTAACCGGAAGGGCAGGTGAGCTTGTTGTGGTTATTAGCGACGATGCCTGGGAAGGAAAACCGGGAGCTCTGATACGTGGCAGTTTGGCACAGGAGCATCTGGCACTTCCTCAGGACGAACCGCTTTTCGACCTGATCAAAGTGCGCCGCGAAGGCTTTAGAAGTATTTTTAAAACCACACGTAATATTATTCAAACCCGCATTTCTCCGAATGTCGATTCCGTTGGGGTAACTTTTCAGGATGATGTTTGGGCCAGTCCGCAGGCCACAATTATAATTCAGGCCAGAAATGAGGATGAGTTTGAAGTGCTTTATAATGAGCACAAAGACCGTATCATGTCTTATTTTATTAAAGCTGAAAAAGACCGGCTTGCCATGAATTACGACAGATATTTTGAGCGGGGTGTTTACAATGTGCTTGATAATGACTTTGGATTTACTATGAAAGTAGCCCCGGGTTTCCAGATTGCCGATCAAAAGAAAGACTTCATCTGGCTGAAGTATGAAACACCGGAAATTTCGCAGGGAATTGTACTTTATACTTTTCCTTATGTTTCCGACAGCGCCTTTATGGCTAATTACCAGTTGAAAGTGAGAGACAGCATTTTACGCGCCAATGTGTCAGGACCCACCCCGGGAAGCTTTATGGCTACTGAAAGAAGAATAGAACAAATTAACAACTTTCGGCAGCACAACGGGAATTATGCTTCCGAAATGCGTGGCTTATGGCGGCTGGTTAATGATTTTATGGGAGGCCCGTATATATCGCTGGCAGTTCTGGATGCCGCCGGGCAGAGGGTAATTGTAGCTTACGGCTATGTGTATGCTCCAAGCAAAGATAAACGCAATTTACTGCGTCAGGTAGAAGCTATGATTTATTCGCTTAAACTGAACAACCAGGCAGAAAACGATAAGTTAAACCAGCAGCAAATCGGCATCGACATTCTGCCTGAAAATATGTAATCAGAAAACTGCCTTAACAATTTCCTTTACATTATCCGATATTCCGTAGGTGTAAATGTGCAGCGAGGGGGCATTGTTTGAAACCAAATCTTTCGACTGGTAAATGGCCCATTCGGTGCCTGCCTTCCGGGCTTCTTCGTTGTTTTTGCATTTAGCCAGTTCTTTTGCCAGTTCGGGCGGCAAATCGATGCTGAAAATTTTGGGTAAAACCGTTAGCTGGTTTTTCATGTTTATGGGTTTTATCCCCGGAATAATCGGTACGTTGATTCCAATTTCGCGGCATTTTTTCACAAATTCGTAATACACACGGTTATCGAAAAACATTTGTGTTACAATATATTCGGCTCCGGCTTCCACCTTTTGTTTCAGGTAGAATAAATCCTGCTCCATGTTGGGCGCTTCAAAATGTTTTTCGGGATAGCCGGCCACTCCAATACAAAAATCGAGCGGAGTGTTGTTTTTCAAATCTTCTTCCAGGTAGATCCCGTTTTTCAGATTTACAATCTGTTCCACCAACTCACTGGCGTTGGCGTGTCCGTTCTTCTCGGGTAAAAAAACATGCTGGTCTTTAATACCGTCACCTCTAAGTGCCAGTACATTTTCAATTTCCAGAAAATGCAAATCGATAAGCACATGTTCGGTTTCGCTTTTGGTAAAACCGCCGCAGAGAATATGGGGGACAACAGGAATACCGTAACGGTGCTGAATGGAAGCTGCAATGGCCACGGTTCCCGGTCTTTTTCTGACGTTGCGTTTTACTATGGAACCGTCGGGCATTTCCCTGAATTCCACTTCATCCCGGTGGGTGGTAATGTTAATATACTTTGGGTCAAAATCAACCAGGCTTTCAATGGTATTGTAAATACGTGTGGCTTCGTTTCCTTTTAGCGGAGGTAGAAGTTCAAAGGAAAAAACCGTTTTTTTCGAATTATTTATGATGTCGATTACTTTCATTTGCCGTAAAATATTTCGGTACAAAATTAATAAAACGTCATTGGGAACAGCAACTAAAATAGATTCTGTAAATGAAATAAGTGAAAAGGTAACATATTTTGTAAAAACCGGGATAAAATAAAACATGCTAAAATTTTGTTTACGTTAAAAAAATTGCAATTATTACTGCTTCATTTTGTGTTAGTTAATTTGTAATTTTTAAATACCTGATTATGGCACGATGGCGAAAAAGCAATCACTTTATCAACCTGAATCTGAATGTAAGAGGGTTGAACCAGTCGGCCACCCTGTTAATAAATGAACGGAGCAACGAGTTGATCAAACAGGGTAAAACGGTTTACAAACTTGGATTGGGGCAGTCGCCATTTCCGGTTCCCGGTATTGTGCAGGAGGCTTTGCGTCGGAATGCACATCAAAAAGATTATTTGCCGGTAAAGGGGCTTTTGCCTTTGCGCGAGGCCATTGCCGAATTTAATTTCAGGTACCAGGGCATCAAGTGTTCGGCCAGCGATATTATAATCGGACCAGGCTCAAAAGAGTTGATTTTTATTTTGCAACTGGTGTATTATGGCGAGCTGATTATTCCAACACCGAGTTGGGTTTCCTATTCACCGCAGGCGCGTATTGCGGGGCGGCACGTTAACTGGGTACCCACATCAGAAGACAACGACTGGCGCCTGAGTCCCGAAAAGCTGGATTTGATTTGCCGCTCAGATCCAAATCGGCCAAGAGTGGTTATTTTGAATTATCCCTCGAATCCCACCGGTTCAACTTACCCGAAAACCCGTTTGAAAAAACTGGCCGATGTTGCCCGGAAATACAACCTGATTCTGATTTCCGATGAAATTTACGGATTACTCGACCATTCGGACGAACATGTTTCCATTGCGCAATTTTATCCCGAAGGAACAATCATAAGCAGCGGATTGAGTAAATGGGCCGGCGCCGGTGGCTGGCGCTTGGGAACATTTACCTTTCCCGAAAATCTGCGCTGGCTTCAGGATGCTATGGCTATTGTTGCCAGTGAAACTTTCACCTCTACAAGTGCACCCATTCAGTATGCCGCCATTTCTGCATTTCAGGATCAGCCTGAAATTGATGAATATTTGTTTCATTCCAGAAGAATATTAAAAACGCTGGGGAACTATATGGCCAACAGAATAAAAGCCAAAAATGTTACCATGCCGTCTCCCAAAGGCGGTTTTTACCTTTTTCCAAACTTTGGTTTTTACCGGGATAAACTTGCATCGAAAGGTATTCTGACTTCTTTCGAACTTTGCGAAGCACTGCTGCAGGAAACCGGCGTTGCAATTTTGCCAGGTATGGATTTTGGCCGGCAACCTGAAGAACTTACTTGCCGCATGGCTTATGTGGATTTTAACGGTGAAATGGTTTTGGAAAAAGCAATGAATGAATACAAGGACCAACCTATTACCGAAGAATTTTTGAATAACCATTGCGGAAAAATGGTGGAAGCAACCACCAAATTGGAAGAGTGGCTTAACTCATTGTAACTGATTTTATTATTTTGAATTAAAAAGAAAAAGACAGTTTATGAAAACAGTTCGGTTTTTTTACTTAATCCTTTTTCCTGTTTTGATTTCATCTCCATCTGACGCCGGAATAAAAGTGAAAAAAATCGGCGATACGGTCATTGAACCGAAGGCGCTTACCATTGATGGAAACTTTGGACAGGCTATTAACGGGAAAGCATTTCAACAGGATGCCGTGGTATCGCACAACGGATTTCAGTATGTGGGATTTTATAATGCTAAAAGGTATGTTTGTGTGGCCAGACGCAAATTGCCTGATGCTGAATGGGAAATCCTTGAATTGAAGGACTATCATTTTAAAAGCAATGATGCCCATAATACAATTTCCATTGGAATTTGCCCGGAGGACGGCACCGTCCATATTGCATTCGACCACCACAACGATCCGCTGCACTACCGTGTTTCCAAAAAGAATGTAGCCACAAAACCGGAAGAAGCAGTTTGGGAAGCTTCACTTTTTGGTCCGGTTACCTCCGAACTCGAAAAAGGGCAAAGCATTGTGATAACCTATCCCCGTTTCTGGCAAACACCAGATGGAGGTCTTCAGTTTTGCTACCGCAGGGGAGGATCGGGGAATGGCGACCGGATGTTGGTGGACTATTATCCGGCAGATGGAATGTGGAAAAATACACGCCAGATTGACTCAGGAAAAGGGACGTTTGAAGATGTCCTTGGCCAAAGTGAATCCAGGTGTTCTTATCCGAATGGCTATGATTACGGCCCCAATGGAAAATTGCATGTTACCTGGGTGTGGAGGGAAGACAGTCAGGGATCCAATCACGATTTAATGTACACATACAGTACCGACCAGGGAAAAACCTGGTTCAACAATAAAGGGGAAGTTTTTTCCGAACCTCCCGGTGTGAATTCTCCCGGGTTAAAAGTGGTTGACATTGGACGTGAATATGGACTGATGAATACGCACGGACAGACTGTTGATTCACAAGGACGAATTCATGTTGTGATGTGGCATTGTTCCGACGAATCACTGGAAGCGGCAGGGAGCAAGCCGGGGGAACACCGGTGGGGCCCTCCCGAAGCGCGCCGGTATCACCACTACTGGCGGGATGAAAACGGCAACTGGCACCACTGCGAGCTTCCATGGATCGCAGGAAACCGTCCTAAAATATTTACGGATAAAAACGATACTATTTATATGGTTTTTGGTGCACAGCAACCAGGCACTGTAAATAGTATGGAATATGCCGAAGGTGATTTGGTGATTGCCGCTGCCGGGTCCGGTTCAAATTGGACTGACTGGCAAATTATTCACGCTGAAAAAGGACCTTTTGTTAACGAAATGCTGGGTGATGTTTACCGCTGGGAAAAAGATGGAATTCTCTCGGTGATGGTGCAGGAAATGCCTTCATCGGTTCACGAATCCACACCACTTCGGATTCTGGATTTTGCGTTTGACAATGAATGACCGAAACGATTATATTTTTTTCTCCTTTCTTAGTGCATTCCTCGAAGCCCTGTCAACCAGGGTAAAAAGCCTGTGGATTTCATCTTTGTGTCGGGTGGGTTGATGCCCCTGCACTTTAAATAGTTTGATACTCAGAATATCTGTAATACTGAAAAACTCCCTGTATAAATCGTGATTGGAAATGCGCTTGTTCTTTCCGGAGTAATAATTTTTTGTCTCCAAACCCTGTCGTCTTTGCATCAAGCCGACAATGGTCTGGGAATCGGTATAAATAAACACCTCATTTTCCGTTGTTGAAATATGGTTTAATGCCCAAAGCAATGTTTGCAGTTCCAGTTTGGATGAAGTAGTATTTTCAAATCGCTTTATTCTTACATTTTTTTTGAGTATTTCCGGTGAAAGTCCGGGCTCCGATACAAGGAGAAAGGCACCAAACCCGGTTTTGGATGGAACATCAACGCTGCCATCTGTAAAAAGCATCAGTTTATTCATCACACAACTCCAAAGAAAATTATTATTATTCCCAAAAAAAACCGCCAACCCATTGCAGGTCAGCGGCTTCTGTAGTCCCACCAGGAATCGAACCTGGATCTATAGTTTAGGAAACTACTATTCTATCCGTTGAACTATGGGACCTTTTCATTTTCAGGTGTGCAAAAATAGCTAAAAACGAAATTCCCGGCAAATCAATTCATAAATAATCCCGTTTTTTATCCTTATCTTCAACCCAAACCAAAAATTACCGTATAAAAAAATGTTGCATTGAAGCGAAACAAATTTTTCAAAAATTAAATATTATGGGAAACAACATCAACCGAAGAAAATTTTTAGGTACCGGACTGGCAGCAGCAGCTACGGTAACTGTAGGAAATGCAATTGGTTCTGAAAAAGAATTCAGCCGTATTCCGTTAAAAAAAAGCGATGAACACCCATTTAATCCGGCAACATACAGTTCCATGCCCACAAATGCTTTTGGAAAAACCGGCTACAAAGTGGGTGTTTTAAGTTTGGGAGCTCAGGCAACTCTCGAAATTGCAGGCAGGGAAGAGGAGTCCGAAAAAATTATTCATCGCGCCATTGATTTGGGAATAAACTACATCGACACCGCCGCATCGTATGGCCGGGGAGTGAGTCAGTTAAATGTGGGTAGGGCAATGAAAACCCGCCGCAGTGAGGTTTGGCTTGCCACCAAAACCCACGACCGAACATACGACGGCTCCATGCGCTTGCTTGAGGAAAGTTTGAAAAACCTGCAAACGGATCACCTGGATACCTGGCAACTTCACAACATCCAGCGACAGGATCAAATTGACCAGATTTTTGCAAAAGACGGCGCTATTAAAGCGTTGGAAAAAGCAAAGTCGGAAGGAGTGGTCAGGTGTTTGGGAATTACAGGGCACTTCGAGCCCATTGTCCTGCTGGAAGCCATCAAACGCTATCCGTTTGATTCACTTTTGCTGGCACTAAATGCAGCCGATGTACACTACCTCAGTTTTAAAAATTACTTGCTGCCTGAAGCCCAAAAACGGGGAATTGCAACCATCGGAATGAAGGTGGCCACCCGGGGAAGAATGCTCAACTGCTGGACCCCGCCACCACTTGAAGAACAAACAGACGCCCGTATGCGCACGCCAATTCCTGGAACAATTTCAATAAAAGAAGCGCTGATATACAATATGAGCCTTCCTGTTAGTACAACCATTATTGGAGTTGACAGCATAGAGCAACTGGAAGAAAATATAAAAATTGCTTCTGAATTTTCGCCACTTCCTTTGGCCGAAATGGAAGAAATTGAATTCAAAACTTTGCCCATCGTGCGGCAGGGATTGTATTTCAGGAGATGGGATATCGGGGCATAATGAATTTAAAATTCTAAACACAAATCTGTTTTTAAAATAAAATACGTAGTTTTACCATCCTGAAAAAAAACAATGATGTATATCTCACCTTTATACGGCAAAGAATGGCATTGGCGCAACGTGAAAATGGAAGCGCAGGATGCAAATATGAATAAACCCGATTAACCAGAAAAAGGGATTTGTTGTTATGCAGCAAATCCCTTTTTTAGTGAATATTAAATTTTTTAAAAGATAAATTATGACCAGACAAAAGAAAATTTTTCTCGAAGAGTCGGAAATGCCTAAGCAGTGGTACAACCTGGCGCCCGATCTGCCAACGCCATTAAATCCACCGGTTGGTCCCGACGGTAATCCTGTTTCGCCCGATATGCTGGCTCCGGTTTTCCCCATGAATTTAATAGAACAGGAAGTGAGTCAGGAACGCTGGATTGATATTCCGGAAGGCATTCGTGAAATTCTGGTGCAGTGGAGACCAAGCCCGTTAATTCGTGCTTACGAACTGGAGGAGGCGCTGGGTACGCCGGCAAAAATCTATTATAAAAATGAAGGCGTTTCACCAGCCGGAAGTCATAAACCGAATACCGCAGTTGCACAAGCCTGGTACAACAAGGAGTTTGGCATTAAAAAGCTGACAACAGAAACCGGAGCAGGACAATGGGGAAGCGCTTTGGCTTTTGCCTGTGCCCAATTGGGTGGTATCGAGTGTAAAGTTTTTATGGTGCGCGTAAGTTTCGACCAGAAACCGTTCCGCAAAATGATGATGAACACGTATGGCGCAACCTGTATTGCCAGTCCAAGTACCGAAACCCAGGCCGGGCGGAATATCCTCGAAAAATATCCGGATACACCCGGAAGTCTGGGCATTGCTATTTCCGAAGCTATTGAAGCTGCTGTTACCGACCCGACAGGAGAAACACGGTATTCACTGGGCTCAGTGCTGAACCACGTTATGTTGCACCAAACCATTATTGGGCTGGAAGCCAAAAAACAGTTGGCTAAGGTGGGCATTAAAAAACCGGATGTAGTTATTGGCTGCTGTGGCGGAGGAAGCAACTTCGCAGGAATTTCATTCCCCTTTATGTATGACAAAATTCACGGTGCGGACATTCAGATTATTGGAGCTGAGCCATTTAGTTGCCCAACCCTTACCAAGGCCCCGTTTATTTACGACCATGGCGATGTAGCTAAAATGACTCCGCTGCTGCCCATGTACAGCCTCGGCCACTCGTTTATTCCGGCGCCTATCCATGCAGGCGGATTGCGTTACCACGGAATGGCGCCGCTGGTCAGCGCTGCGTTACGTGACGGACTGATGGAAGCACAGGCCATCCACCAAAGCGAATGTTTTGAAGCCGGATTGCTGTTTTCCAAAACCGAAGGAATTATTCCTGCTCCTGAAACCACTCATGCCATTGCCTCGGCCATTCGCGAAGCCAAAAAGGCAAAAGAAGAAGGCAAGGAAAAAGTTATCCTGTTCAACTTCAGCGGCCACGGACTGATGGACCTGGTGGGCTACGACAAGTATATGACAGGTAAGCTTACAGATTACGAATACCCGGAATCGGAAATTGCCGTTAACCTGAAAGAACTGGAAGGTTATCCGCTGCCGAAATAATTTGTTTTAACCGCAAAGGCGCAGTGACGCAAAGAAATCAACCTTTGCACCTTCGCGCCTTTGCGGTTTTAATTTAAAAAAAGCCAAAAACCAGTTCGTCAGAAACTTCAGGATGCAACATTTCAAGTTTTTGCCTGATGTTTTTATATAAATGTCTTTCGCCCGAAAGCGATTCATTAAAATTTTTCCATTCCTTTTTGATAAAATAATCACCGGAACAATCAGATTCCGTAATCCGCCCTTTTTCCACCTGCAATTCCACTTTCAGCTTTTTACCTTCTGTAATGAATTCATTTTTGAAAGTGTATTTGGGCGAATAGCCGTAATTCCAATCCCAGGTGCTGAATTTTTCATCCACCAGTTTTTGAATGGCCCGGGTATCTTCTTCGTTCAGTTCGTAAACCGAATTATCCGCATTTTCAAGTTGAACATCCAGTAAAAAAGAACTGAAATCATCTGTTGTCCATTGGTTTTTCAGAAAAGGTAAGATGTTGGTAACAACACTCCGGTTCGACTGCACCGCTTTCCCGTGGTATTTGCCGGGAATAACTTTTATGGACTGTCCCAGTGTTTCCAAATTTGAATTGAAAAGCAATGTTCCATGGTGCAACACCCGGTTTTTGAAAACATGTTCGGCATTTCCCGAAATTTTTTTGCCCTCCACCAGCAAATCGTTGCGGCCCGAAGTGCTTGCTATGATTTTAAGCCTCGCCAGCGCTTCCACAACTGGTTGGGTAAACAGCTTAAAACTGATTTCTGCCGGACTGTTTACATTTTTGATGTAGGCAAAATTCACATTCCCCGCATCGTGAAAAACCGTTCCTCCACCCGAAATGCGCCGCGCAAGGGTAATGTTGTTCCGGTGTACAAACGGGTAATTGATTTCAGCCATAGCATTTTGGTGTTTGCCCACCACCACTGTATTTTCACTTTGCCAAAGCATAAAAATATCTTCCGAAAAATTTTTCATTAAATACTCTTCGGCTGCCAGGCAAAAGTAAGGGTCATTATTTTTTAATTGAATGCAGAGCATAATCTTTTTCGTCTAAAACATATTGAATTTCATTCTGCAAAATAATGCGATTTTTTTATTCCAACAGCTATCCTTTGCTTATTGCCGTTGGATTCATCCAACGGTTTAAAGCAAGCTGCATTCAAATAAAGGCTTTAGCCGCATGTGAAAGAATGTGGCTGAAGCCTTCTCATTTTATAGATTATTACTAATCCGTCGGATAAATCCGACGGCAATTCAATTAAAACTCCACAATAATCCCAATTGTAGGAAGAACAGTTCCTGAAGTATTGGCAACCCTGCGAAACTGGTAGCGTGTGCCGTTGTCGGTCAAAATAAAATTGCCGTTGTCGTCGGTTTCCCTCACGATTATATCCTGTTGTTCCGCCTGAAAATTGTACAGGTTTTGAATGTCGATGTAAAATTTCATGGTAATTTTATCGAGGTAAAACGACTTGTCAACGCGCACATCCAACTGATGAAAAGCCGAAAAGCGTTCTGAATTTAGCCGCGCAAAATCAAAATACGGGCTTCCCGACAGATTCCATGCTTCTACCAGCGAACTACGCTCCAAATCGTATGGTGTATAAGGCAAACCGCCCACAAAGCGCCATCTGCCGCCCACACGCCAGTCGTTTTTCAGTTCGGTGGTTGAGGTTACATTCAGCAGATGTTTGGAATCCCAACCTGTTGGAATGTATTCATTGGAACCGTTCAGAAATTCGCTCCGTACCCAGGTGTAAGACAAATTCAGGTTAAAACCGCTGGTTGCGTTTACCCGTGCCTGAAATTCGGCGCCAAACGCACGGCCTTCCGATTCGGAAACCACTTCTTCATCGCCCAGAACGCCATAATCAGCCCCTTTGTTGGCAAGGCTAATCTGGTCTTTTACTGAAAACGGGTAATCCTTGTATCCTTTCCAAAATCCTTCAACTGTAAAAAGTACAGTCTGCCGTGGCCGGTATTCCAAACCGCCAATCAGGTGGTCAGACGAAATGTATTTCAGGTTGTTCTCCTTGTTCACCAGCATTTCGTTCTGCTGAAATCCCAGCGAGGTGTAAGGCGGCAACTGGTAATACCTGCCGGTGTTAAAATTAAGGCTCCACTGAGGCGTTAAACTGTACGATGCCGAAAACCGCGGAGACAATTGTTCCAGCAGGTTGTTCATGCTCGGGGAATAATTGTTGGCATCGGCCCTGATGCCCAGCGAGAGCGACAACCGTTCGTTAAAAATGCTTTTACTTCCCTGTGCAAAAAGCCCCCATTTCACCAGGTTTAGCGAGGTGTTGTAGTCCACATTTACAATGCCGTCGCCATAAAAACGAAGTTGTTGTGTGGAATTGGTGTAGGTAACCAAATCGACGTTGGCCCCGAAATTCAGCCTGTATCCGTCAAAACGACTTGAATTTTCCAGTCGCAGTTTGTTTTCAATCTCTTCGGAAATATAATCCAGAATCTTGTTTTCTTCAGAGCTGTCGTCGTTGTCAAAATATTTGTAAGCCCCGTTATTCAGGTGACTTCGACTCAAAACCACGGTTTGAAAGCTGTTGTCGCGGAAATGTTTGTAAACAGCTCCCAGCGTATAATTCCATTGTTCATTTACCGGAATGCTGCTTAAAATAAAACTTTGCTGCTCATCCGGTTCTTCAATTCCCAAATTCAGGTCGAACACATCCACCGCTCCGAGTCCAATGAAAGTAATTTCATTTTTTTTGTCGATTCGTGAGCGTACTTTAAACTGGAAGTCGGTAAAATTGGGCAGAAAGGGCAGTTCGAGCACACTGAACAAAAATTGCAGGTAGGAGCGGCGTGCGGAAAACACAAACGTGGTTTTCTCCCCGATGGGCCCGTCGAGTGTGGCTGCCACTTCCGAAGCGCCCAGCGTTCCCTGAAATTTGAGCTTTTCACTGTTCCCGTCAATCTGATTAAACTCAAGAACTCCGCTCAGCGCATTTCCGCGGTTGGCGGGGAAAGCCCCGGAATAATAATTCACTTCGCGCAGAAAATCGGCATTGATGATTCCCACCGGTCCGCCCGAAGCGCCTTGTGTGGCAAAATGATTGATAAACGGTACTTCCACCCCGTCGAGGTAAAAGCGGCTTTCGGATGGTCCACCTCCGCGAATTATAACATCATTGCGGTAAGCCGGTGTTGACTGAACTCCCGGGAAGGACTGAATTACCTTGGAAATATCGCGGTTGGCGCCGGGGCTTTTTTCAATTTCGCCAATTCCAATGCTACGCAACGACACCGGGCTTTCTTCGGTTTTGCGAAATGGCGACGCCGTAACGGTTACTTCTTCAATCTGTTCCCGCTGCTCTTCCATCTGTATTTCAACAGAATTCACACGGGCGGTACTCACCTCAACTTCTGAAGAAACAGCCCTGCGGTAACCCACAAAGGATGCTTCCACGCGCACAAAGCCGGGAGTGAGGCCGGTGAGCACAAAATTCCCGTCCATATCGGTAATCGTTCCAATGGCGGTTCCGGAAACAATTACATTTACAAAAGGCAGCGGTTCATTATTCACCGCATCCACTATGCGACCTTTCAGGGATGCATTTTGGGCAAAAGCGATGACTGGCAGTGTAAATATGAGCAAGATAATATGAATGATTCTCATGGTTTTCTTTTTTATGAATTGGGATTATATATTATTTCAATCGTACAATTATTTTATGTGCAATCTCTTTGGCTGTGGTCAGGGTTGTCAAATCGGTAAAGAGCACTCCGTTTGCTCCGGTGGGATGACTGTGCCCGATGGGATTCAGGTGGTATTCCGTTTCCGAATCGGTTGGGTCAGCAGTAACGGCGTAAACCAGCGCTGGCTGTAACGAACCGAAGTAGTTTATGTCGCCTTCAAATTTGTTGTTGGTCCAGAACTCGTTGGCATCCCAGGCCTGGTTGATTTCAAGCAGCACCCTGAATTTTTTTCCCTCTGAGTAACTTGTAGCTGTTTCCAATCTGAAATTACTTCGCGGTGTAGCAGATGTAATCGCATCGGGCACTTCGGTTTCAGGTGAAGGAATAAATAAACCGTCGGGTGCCTGTATGTTGCGTTTGTGCGCCCAGTGGGGCAGGGTAGCCGGCCGGCGGGCATCTCCCGGTTCGTTTTTCCATTTTCCAGGTTCAACTTCACTAAATCCGAAGCGTCCCTTGGCAACATAACCGGTCACATATAATGTTTCAATGTAATTCCCTTCCAGGTCTTCGGTCCAAACGGCAAACGACGGATGATTAAACGCCTTGCCTTTTTGGAATTCGATTTCCAGCTCACGAACAGCGTTTTCAGGTGAGGTGCGGATGACAATGGTTTCCGTTTCCATCCCCCGTTGTGATGCACAGCTCATAAGTATAAAGAGCGGAAGCATTCTTAATAAACTTAATTTCATAACAGATAAAAATTGGTTGATATTTTGTTTTAATTTTTTATTTGAAAGATAAACAAAAACTTTCAGGAAAAGTTCATGCATTGCATTAATTTATATTTTAGCAGAAAATTGGTGTAAAATGAGGGTGATAATTCAAAAAGTTTCGGAAGCAAAAGTTACGGTTGACGGAAAAACCGTTTCTTCTATTGGGAAAGGATTGCTTGTTCTTTTAGGCATTGAAGATGCCGATACGGAAAAAGATATTGACTGGCTGGCCAAAAAAATAGTGCAGTTGCGCATTTTTAACGACGAAAACGGGGTGATGAACCGCTCGGTGCAGGATGCAGGCGGCGATATGATTGTGGTGAGCCAGTTTACCTTGCATGCCAATACTAAAAAGGGAAACCGTCCTTCGTACATACGCGCCTCGAAACCCGATTTTGCCGTGCCATTGTACGAAAAATTCATTGCCAAAACCGAAGCAGTGCTGGGCAAAAAAGTGGGAACCGGAATTTTCGGCGCCATGATGGACGTTTCGCTGGTGAACGACGGGCCGGTGACCATTATTATTGATTCGAAACAAAGGAACTTTTAACTTTCGTTAACTAAAATGCAGTACTTTTTTGAATTTTAAGGAATATAATCCTGATTTTTATATGTATTTTTGGGAATATAATCCTGATTTTAATACAAAGTGATAAGAAGAAAGCTTGAAAATATTATTGAGCAAAAAATTGGGAAAGGAAAAGCTATTCTGATTTTAGGTGCCCGGCAAACCGGAAAAACGACTCTTATAAAAGAAATTGCAAACAAAAGTCAGATTGAAACTCTTTATCTGAATGCTGATTTGCCTGTTGTTCAGCAGCAACTGCAATATCCCGGAATAGTTGAATTAAAACAACTGATTGGAAATGCAAAAATGGTATTTATTGATGAAGCACAACGGATTCAGAATATTGGCATCACTTTAAAAATCGTCGTTGATGAACTTCCGGAGGTTCAGCTTATTGTAACCGGTTCGTCTGCCTTTGAGCTTACCAGCGAGGTAAACGAACCCTTAACAGGAAGAAAGTATGAATACCGGTTATTCCCGGTTTCGTGGATTGAAATGGTTGAGCACTCCAATTACCTGGAATCGGTTTCGCAGCTGAATCAGCGTCTGATTTTTGGTATGTACCCCGACGTTATTCAAAATCTGGGTAATGAAAAAGAAATTCTTTTCAATCTGACAGAAAGTTATCTTTTCAAAGACATCTACACTTTCCGGCAGATACGAAAACCGGAATTTCTTCAAAAACTGTTGCAGGCGCTGGCGTTTCAGGTTGGAAGCGAGGTGTCTTACAACGAATTGTCGAACTTGTTGCAGATTGACCGGAAAACAATCATTCATTATGTTGACCTGCTGGAAAAAGCTTTTATTATTTTCCGGCTGCCCGCATTCAGCAGAAACTTCAGAAAAGAACTTTCGTCAAAAATTAAAATTTATTTTTACGACACCGGCGTGCGAAATGCGTTAATCAATGATTTCAGACCACTGGATTTTAGAAATGACAAAGGAGCGCTTTGGGAGAATTTCCTGATTTCGGAACGTTTAAAATCGAATCACTATGCATTACGCCGGGTCAATTCCTATTTTTGGAGAACCCATCAGAAAAGTGAAATTGATTATATTGAAGAAGCTGATGGTAAGCTCGATGTTTTTGAATTTAAATGGAGTCCGAAAACGGGCTTTAAAATACCAAAATCTTTCTCGGACAATTACGCTGTTCGCCAGACAGAACTTATCAGTCACAAAAATTTTCATCAGTTTTTAAATTATGAATAACGAGATTACACTTTCCAAAGCCCAGCAAATGGTTGACCAGTGGATTAAAACCGTTGGTGTGCGCTATTTCAGCGAGCTCACCAACATGGCCGTATTAACCGAGGAAGTGGGCGAACTGGCCCGCATTATGGCGCGGAAATATGGCGATCAGTCCTTTAAAAAATCGGATGAAAAATACGATTTGGCGGACGAGATGGCCGATGTGCTTTGGGTGCTTATTTGCCTGGCCAACCAAACCGGAGTAGACTTAAGCGAGGCTTTCCTGAAAAACCTGGAGAAAAAAACCAGCCGCGACAGCGAACGGCACCAAAACAATCAAAAATTAACCGATTAATGTTTTTTTAAAAGGTTCAATTGTCATCCCCGGGAATTACTCATTTTTACTAAACAAAAGACAGAAAAACTTGATTTTGAAGCGTTTGTTTTTCCCTCCCCTTTGGGAGGGTTAGGGAGGGGCCCCTATTTTTTACGGGTGGTGATGTAATTCATCAGTTCAATCAACGATGTACGCGCTTCGCTTTCAGGAAATTCCATCAGTGCACCCACCGCCTTGTCTTTAAACTCATTCATTTTTTCGGCAGCATACTCAATTCCACCTTTTTCAGTTACAAGTTGAATTAATTCTTCCACTACTTCCCTGTTTTTATTTTTCTTTTTGATGAGCCGGAGAATGCGCCTCCTTTCTCCCGATTCTGCATTATTCAGCAGGTACAGCAGTGGCAGGGTAATTTTCTTTTCCTTAATATCGTTGCCAATGGGTTTACCAATAATTCCCTTGGCCTGGTAGTCGAAAATATCGTCTTTAATCTGAAAAGCGATACCTGCATCCTGCCCGATGCGGTACATTTTTTCCGGAATTTCAGGATCGTCGGTAACCGATGCGGCACCAATGGCCATGCTGGTAGCAATGAGCGAAGCGGTTTTTTTGCGGATAATTTTAAAATAAATTTCTTCGTCGATGTCGAGTTTACGGCTTTTCTTTACCTGCAGAATTTCGCCCTCGCTCATGTCCTGCACCGCCCGTGAAATCAGGTGCAGGAAGTTGTATTTTTTATGTTCCAGTTGCAGAAGCAGGCCTTTTGCCAGAATGTAATCGCCCACCAGCACCGCCAGTTTGTTTCGCCACAACGCGTTGATGGAAAACATACCACGCCGTTCATACGATTCATCCACCACATCGTCGTGCACCAGCGTGGCCGAGTGCAGCAACTCCACCGAGCAGGCTGCCAGTTGCGAAAATTCATTGGTTTCGCCGTGCAGTTTGGCCGACAAAAACACGAACATGGGCCTTAGTTGTTTCCCTTTGGTGCGGTATAAAAAATTCAGGATAGTACCCAGTAACGGAACATCACTTTTCAGTGCATTTCTGAAATAGGGTTCAAAATCCCTGAGCTCTTTTTCTATGGGTATTCGTATCGATTTTATGTTAGTCATCCGGCAAATTTCCTTTTTTTTCAGTAACGAACATAGAACAAATTAGTTGAAAAAAGCAAAATTAATTTAAAAAAATCTGTCTGAAAGTGTATTATTCATAAAGCGTCTAAATTCAAAAACCGGCATAGCATTATTCTTAAATATTTATATATTTGCATTTTTAAAGAAATTTACAAAAATGGTAGAATTCAAGGTTTTGGATGCCAACAGGTTAGACACAGCAGCAAATATGTTAAAAGCCATTGCTCACCCTATGCGCATTGCCATTTTAAAATACCTTGAAGGTGGGAAAAAACTTACGGTAACTGAAATTCACGAGTTATTGGGTATCGAGCAATCTACAACGTCTCATCACCTGGGAATTTTAAGGGATAAAGGAGTACTTTGCTCCAAACGCGAAGGCAAAAACACATTTTATTATTTGAAATACGACATTTTAAGCCAGATTGTGGATTGCCTGGAAACCTGTACATGCGATTAAAATGTTTTGAACCGGTTGCTCATGTGCCGGGATTGATTCTATACTTTTCTAAAATTCGAATCGCGAGATAACGAATCAAATGTCTAAAAATTTTTGGATAGATTTTATTCAGGAACCAAAGTCAGATTACACAAAAGTTTTAAGAATTATTCGCTTTTTTGAATTTTTACGGGAACAAAATTCAGGGAAAAATATGATTTGATTGTCTTTTAAACAATGAGTAATCAATTAAAGCCGTATCTTTTGTCAGTTAAAATTCAAAGCCATGAAAAGTAAAATTTTTATATCCATCACTTTTCTATTCCTCTTCATTTCGGAATTAACAGCACAAAACATTGAGAAATGGATTGAATCCAATGAAAAGTTGCCGGTTGAAAAAATTTATTTGCATACTGACCGCGAATATTTTTTCACCGGTGAAACCATCTGGCTAAAGGTTTATCTGACTGACAGCCGTTCGGGAAGATTAATTCCGGGGGCAGAAAATATTTACATCCAACTCATCAATGAAAATGGAAATGTTGCAGTTAGTTTAAACCTAATGGGCATAAATGGTCAGGCACCAGGACACATTGATCTTCCGGACACACTAAAGCCCGGAAATTATCTGTTGCAGGCATTCTCCGACTATCTGCTTAATTTTGGCACCGATGCTTTTTTCCATAAAACAATAAACATTTCAAAAACAGCCACTTCGCTTAGTGCAGTTGGTGCACGGCAACGAACAAACCCGCCACGGAGAATGGTTGCCGATGTTTCTTTTTTACCCGAAGGCGGTAAACTATTGGAAGGGATATCGAACCTGGTTGCATTTAAAGCAATTGACCAAAACGGATACGGAATTGATGCGGGTGGATTTGTAAGAGATAACGCAGGTAACGAAGTACAATCATTCAGTACCGACTACAAAGGCATGGGAATTTTCTTTTTTTCGCCTGAACCCGGAAAATCATATCATGCCACCATAACCGGATTTCCATCCTTCAGGTTTAGTTTCGATTCTCTCACAGTTTCAGAAGGAGTTAAAATACAGCTTGTTAATCAAACCAGTCGGGAATTGATGGTGAACATTACCGGAAACACAGAAAAGTTTGCCGGAGAAACTTTTCATCTGGTAAATATGCATCGTGGTGAAGCTGTTTTCTACCAGGCATTTAAAATGGAGGGACAAAATCAGTTGCTAAAATTTGATACCAAAATGTTGAAAGGAGGTTTGAATCAGTTAATACTACTCGATAAAAACCTGGTTCCCGTTTCGGAAAGGCTTTTATTTTCAGATAACTTCAATTTAAATAAACTTGAAATAAAATTCCCCAAAAACAATTTTGCCAAACGAGCTGAGGTAAATTTTCAAATATCGGGAGAGGAAGATTTGGGCGAAGTTTCAAACCTCTCATTGGCTGTGGTTCATGAAAATGCTGTTCCGCAAAATGGGACATCCAATAATATCCTCTCAGAATTGCTTGTTAATTCTGAACTGAAAGGATTTGTTGAAACACCATCAGATTTTTTTATCGATTCTGAAATTGATGCGCGGACCAAACAGCGACTTTTAACCCTTACCAACGGGTGGAGCAGTTATTTCTGGAATTCGGCGCCTGTTGCCGGAGACACTTTACACTACAAACAAACGGCAGGCCTTTCTCTGCAGGGAACAGCCAATGACCAGGTTTCAGGAAAACCCTTGTCGCAAGGCGAAATAACACTTGTAATTGAAAAAGACAGGGAAATGGCGTTTCTTACTCAAAATACCGATTCTGAAGGAGAATTTACTTTTTCGGGTTTACTTTTTAACGATACAGCCAATGTATATGTTCAGGCGAAAAACGAACGGGGAAGGCAAAATACGGTTATTTCACTTCAACCTGTTGTTCAGGTTCAACCGCATTTTAAAAGCGTGCAGGCATTAAATAGGCACGGAGAAATATGGCCTGAATTGGAAATTCAAAAATACCAGGCATACAGAAAAAAAGATGAATACCAACGAAAAACGGGGGCAGGTGTTTCAGCCAAACATCTGCAGCAGGATAATCTGCAGCGAAAAGAAGGACATTTTAAAATTTATGAACAGGCAGACCAGGTTATTGAAGTTCCGGAAACCGAAGCTTCGTTCGGAAATATACTCGAGTTTCTTACAGGAAAAGTAGCTGGTCTTGATATTAGCGGAGACCAGGTAACCATAAGAGGTACAAGCAATTTTGACAATAATTCCACTCCGCTTTTTCTTATTGACGGACTTCCGGTTATAACAGGAAGCTTTTCCGGAATTCCGCAAGAGGTGGGCAGGAACGTTGAAATAAATTCAGCAGAATTAAGAAACAGTTCTGTTGGTAAAATAAAATCTATTCCTTTGGGCGATATAGAAAAGGTTGAAATTTTAAAATCACCTCAGAATCTTGCACTTTTTGGAACAGAAGGGGCTAACGGGGTAATTGCCATTTATACCCGAAAAGGTAAAACGAATGTTTCGGCTGCAGCAAGAGGAGTGATCGAACAAAAAATTGCAGGATATTCATCATTTCGTAAATTTTATTCACCCAAATATTTACCTGAAAATAATAATTTGGAAAAGCCTGATTTCAGAACCACTCTGTTTTGGGAACCCGAAATTGTATTGCAAAACGGCCCGGCTGAACTTTCATTTTTTACTTCGGATCAAACCGGTAAATACAAGATAATTGTGGAAGGAATCAATGAATCGGGAAGGATTTGTACAGGAATCAGTGAATTTGAAGTAATTGGAGAAGCAGAAAACTGAACTGCCGCTTTTTGATAGCCGATCACTTTTTCAAAGGAAATCATAGTTGAAATGATTTCGCGAAACAATCTGATAGAAATTAGCCAAACCGATATAGCAGAACAAAGCTGAATCAACAAAAGGGAAGTAATTTTTTTTCAACTTATCAGGCCAAAGCACTTTCCAAATCTGCAATCAAATCTTCCACATTTTCAATGCCCACCGAAAGGCGCATCATGGTATCGCGAATTCCTGCTTCCCGGCGTTCTTCTTCCGGAAACTCGGCATAAATGGTTGAGTACGGATGAATTATCAACGATTTGTTGTCGTTCAGATTCGTTGCCCGGCGAATGATGTTCAGCCGGTTCATAAATTCAAAACAGGCCACTTTCGATTCCAGGTCGAAGGTCATGATGGTTCCGGGAATGCCGGAAAAATATTTTTCAGCCAAATGAAAGGATGGATCATCCTTCAGCCCGGGATAACCGACAGCTTTTACTTTCGGATTTGTTTTTAGAAAATTCCCTAAAGCCAGACAGTTTTGATAACACTTTTCCACCCGCAATTCCAGTATGTCCAGTCCCTGAATCATTAATTTGGCGGTTTGCGGCGCCATGCTGCCCCCCGTATTCCGGTAAATATTTTTGCGCAGTTTGGCAATAAAAGCGTTAACCCCAAACTTTTCGGTGTATTTTGAAAGGTTGGGATTCAACTTCCAGTCGAAATTTCCGTGGTCGATAATGGCACCACCAAACGAAGTGCCTCCACCTGAGATATATTTTGTTGTGGAAACTACTTCAACATTCACCCCAAATTTTCCGGCGTTAAAAACATTAGGTGGTGTAAGTGTGCTGTCGGCAATCAACAGCAGGTTATTTTTCCGTGCAATTTCGGCCAGCATTTCAATATCTGCAATTTCCAGTTGCGGATTGGTAACCGTTTCAAAGTAAATAGCCCTGGTATTTTGATCGATTGCCGCTTCAATTTTTTCATAATTATTCAGGTTCACTAACCGGGTTTCCAAACCGAATTCGGCTAAAGTCTGGTTAAAAAGTGCCCAGGTATGCCCGAAAAGCTTTTGCCCCGAAATGATATTTTCACCGGCTTTGGTTACAGCGAATATTGCATTCGAAACTGCGGCCATACCAGAACTTACAGCAAGTACTGCATGGCTTTCGGTTAATGCTTTCATTTTTTGTTCGAAATACTCCACCGTTGGACTCGAAGATCGCGAATAAACGTGGGCCAGGTATTCTCCTTTAAAATTGGCTTCGATTTGTTCAGCCGAATCAAACTCAAACGCTACCGCTTCATAAAGCGGCATTTGCAGACTTTTGTGCGGATCTGATTTTGAATAGGGAACGTTTAGTGAAAGTGTTGTAAATCCTGGTTTCTTCATGATTTATTTTTTACAGAAACAACTTAACGCAGCAATCGGTTTAATTCATAACCCAATCCAAACCCAAACCGAAACAGCGGCTCCCGGCTGTCGTATGGAACGTCTTCCTTTTGCTGTCTGACAGCATCCATCGACGAGGGCAGTTCAAACGGCAATTTTCCGGTTGGATTAAACTTCCCGAAAACCACATCGAACACGGCATCGTCGTAAGCGCCAAAATCACAAAGCAAGCTGGCGGCATGTTCAGCAATTTCAGGAATCACTGCCGGGCGATCGAGGTAAATACAAACAATAGTGGGTTTTTGTTCCATTATTTTCAGTATGCGCGATAGTTCGGGCTCTTTAAAATCGAGGTCACCCTGGTGAAAAAAACGTTCAACAAGATCGCCGGTACGTGGTTCAAAAGGCGTCTGCAAGCGCAGCACGGCAAAATCAGCGTCGGCCAAACTATCAACTACAACAGCATATTTTTGAGCCGTTTCCTTTTCAATGTTTTCAATAAAAATGCGACTGCCGGTTTTCAGGGGAAGTACAAATGTACTATCCTCCTTCATTTCATTTTTCAGCAAAACAATGGATTTTCGCTGTGCCAGTTTTCCTTTCTCAACAAATTCATGATTTCCGGCAATTCTTTCTGTTTCTGCCACATCAACAAATGGATTGTCGAATAATCCCATTTGAAATTTGACCCGAAGCAGTCTCCGTACTGATTCATCTATACGGGGTTCAGAAATTTTTCCGGCTTCCACCAGATTGATGAGTTCTTTTGTGTTCATATTTCCGCCAAACTGATCCACTCCGGCCTCGATGGCCTTCTGAATTCGTTCGCTGATACTCAGGTTTTCCACGCCCCAGCTTTTGGCTTCCATAATCTCCCTTCCGAGCAGGGAAAAACCTTCAATGATGCTCCAGTCGGTGCAGACAATTCCATCGTAACCATATTCCTTTCGCAACAGATCGGTAATAATTTCGCGGTTGAAACTCATCCCCACATCTTCGGAGGTTTGTCCCAGCGGAATGCCGTAATAAGGCATAATCATAGCAGTTCCTGCTTCCAGCGCTGCTTCGAACGGAATCAGGTGGTAATCGAAGTTACTTCCCGGATACGTCTGGCCTGCGCCATAGCTGAAATGTGCGTCTTCGCCGTCTTGCTGCGGTCCTCCACCCGGCCAGTGTTTGGTCATGCAGGCTACGCTTTCCGGTCCGAATTTTTCACCCTGAAAACCATAAATGTAAGCGGCAGTGAGTTTTGCCGAAAGGTGCGCATCTTCGCCAAACGTTCCGTTTACGCGTGCCCAGCGCGGTTCGGTGGCCAAATCGGCCATGGGATGCAAGGCGGTTCGAATTCCAACTGCCCGGTATTCCAGGTTGGCAATTCTGCCGAATTCAGCCACCAAAGCTGAGTCTCCAATAGCAGCCAACCCAACGGGTTCAGGCCATTTTGAAAAATCGCTTCCCAGCAAATCGGGTCCAATAAAATTACTAATGCCGTGGCGCGGATCGGAACTGATTGTAACCGGAATTCCCAGCCGGGTTTGTGCGGCAATATCCTGCAGCCGGTTGTGCCATTCGGCAAGTTTTTTCGATTCGGGAATAGCAAACAGATTAAAATGATTCAATTTTCTGTTGATAACCAAATCCCAGGCTGAATTCATGTTCATAGCCTTAATATTCGGTTTTCCGAGAATCTCGCCCTCCTGCCCGACACCAATTGGCGGATGCCACATCATTCCTGTCTTTTCTTCAATGGTCATCTGCCCCAGCAAATCGGTTACCCGTTCTTCTATACTCCGGCGGCTGTCTTCATACACATCCAACTTTCCGTTTTTATTCAAATCGCGGAATGAATGTCCGTTTTCATTCAAAACAGGTACTTCGGAAAGGCTTTTTTTGGCCCGGATGTTCAGAATTCCGTAATACAGGTGAAAAGTAACAACAGCCAACACGAGCAATGCTCCAAATGCAAGAATGAGGCGGCCCAGGAACTTTATAATCTTCTTCATTTTCAGTTCGTTTAAATTTTTAGTTCAAATGTAAAAAATCCGGGCTGAACATCAGTAGATTAACCTGTAAATTGTAAAAAGATTATGGACTGAATAAATGAAAACGGGAGTTTATACGTTATATTTGCTGTATTCTGTTTAATCAAAAAATTTGATGGTTGTAAATCGCCCTGTAAATAAAACATCTAAAAAAAGGAAACTTCCGGCAAGAAAACGAAAGACCAACAAAAAACGGTTTTGGAAACGGGCTGTTAAATATTTTTTTGTTGTATTCATTGCCGGTATGGTTGCTGTTTCAGCTCTTTTTGCAGCTGTTTTTTTCGGATATACCGGCCACGTTCCTGCCTCTACCCAGCTTCGTGAAATAAATAATCCGCAAGCCTCGGAGGTTTTTTCGGAGGACGGAAAACTACTGGGACGTTACTACATTGAAAACCGCAGCAAAGTTAAATTCGAAGAAATTTCGCTGAATGTAATCCATGCGCTGATTGCCACCGAAGATGCCCGGTTTTACGAACACCGGGGAATTGATGAAATTGCACTTTTGCGCGTTTTTGTAAAAAGTATTTTGCTCAGAGACAGGAGTTCGGGTGGAGGCAGCACACTGAGCCAACAGGTTGCCAAAAATCTTTTTCCCAGAAATGACGTAGGAATATTGTCAATGCCGGTGAACAAACTCCGGGAAGCAATTATTGCATACCGGCTTGAACGGATTTATTCCAAGGAAGAAATTCTTACACTTTACCTGAATACCGTTCCGTTCAGTGAAAATATTTTTGGAATTGAAGTCGCTTCCGAACGGTATTTCGGTAAAAAACCTGCTGATTTAACAGTTGATGAGGCTGCCGTGTTGGTGGGTATGCTTAAAGCCAACAATTATTATAATCCGAGGTTAAATCCCGAAAAATCGAAAGAAAGGCGTAACGTAGTTATTTCCCAAATGGTTACCAACGGGTACCTTTCAGAAGAAGAAGGACAATCATTTAAAGATAAACCGCTCGAACTGAATTACACACGGATTTCATTTAATGAAGGCCCGGCACCCTATTTTCTTGAAATGCTTAAACCTGAGCTTTTGAAATGGTGCACTGAAAACCCGAAGGAAAATGGTGAAACATGGAACTTGTACACTGACGGACTTCGAATAGAAACCACTTTGAATTCAGGTTTCCAGCAATATGCCCGGCAGGCTGTGAATGAACACATGAAAACCCTGCAGGAATTTTTCGACAAACACTGGGAAAATTCAGATCCCTGGAGAGGAAACAACTCCATCCTTCAGCGGGCAGTTAGACGCACCGACCGGTATAAAAATATGACAAAAGCAGGTTTTTCGCAGGAACAAATCGAAGACGCTTTCAGCCAGAGAATTACTGCAACTTTATTTACATGGGACGGATTAAAACAGGTAGAAACCACACCGCTCGACTCGGTGAAACATTACCTGCGGTTTTTAAATGCCGGTTTTCTGGCACTCGAACCTGGTACAGGAGAGTTAAAAGCCTGGGTCGGCGGCATCGACTTTCGGTTTTTTAAATACGACCACGTACTTTCTGAACGCCAGGTGGGTTCAACTTTCAAACCGTTTGTTTATTTATCGGCACTGGAAAATGGCCTGAGTCCTTTTGAATATTACCCCGCTGCACAACAGGTTTACACCGGCTACCAGGATTGGTCTCCTTCCAACGCTGATGGAAACCACGAAGGCTATTACTCCATGGAAGGAGCACTTTCGCAGTCGGTGAACACAGTGGCTGCCGAAGTGATGATTAAAACCGGTATTGAGAATGTGATTGCCACTTCCCGTGAACTGGGAATTAAAGCCGATTTACCCAAAGTTCCTTCACTGGCGCTGGGTGTGGCTTCAATCAGTCTCCAAGACCTGTTGTTTGCCTATGCCACCATGGTTAACGGAGGAATCAGAACCGAACCGTACTACCTCAAATCAATAGCAGACAGCGAAGGAAACCTGCTGGCCAAATTTGAGCGGCCCGCTTCACAGTTAACCAACCTGAATGAACTGAACTGCCGGATTATAACACACATGATGGAAACTGCCGTGAACGAAGGTACCGGAACACGAATCCGGTCAACCTATCGAATTCGCGGCGATTTTGCAGGAAAAACAGGCACCACACAAAACCACTCCGACGGTTGGTTCGTGGGACTCACCCCAAACCTGGTTACAGGTTGCTGGGTTGGCGCCGAAGACCCCGGTATCCATTTTCGTACACTCACATACGGACAGGGGGGCTATATGGCATTGCCGGTTGTTGGACGTTTTTTTGGCAAACTGTACAACGATCCATTATACCAAAGGTTGCAGTTGGCTGAATTTCAGGATTTAAACGACGAGTTGCTCGCTGATTTGGATATGCCGGCTTACAAGGATGTTCTTGAAATGGAAAGACAGGATAACCTGCTCGACAGGCTTTTTGCCGGAAAATCGAAAGAAGAAAAACTTCGCGAAATTCAAAAACCGGAAGATGTTGAGGAGAAAAAAGGATTGTGGCAATCGATCAAAGGAATTTTCAAAAAGAAAAACAGATAGAATATTTTTCGAATTAATCACTTTTTCATCAAATCCATTGAACAATCCCAACTGTTTCTCTATCTTTATAAAAAAAGATCATGACGAAAAAAATACCGAAACTTATTCAGGACGATATGTGGTTGCAGCCTTATGCCGCGGTGATTATAAATCGCATAGAAACAGCTAAAAAAAAGGAAGAGGAACTTACCGGAGGCGGTTCTCTTTATGAATTTGCCAGTGGATATCTCTATTTCGGATTACATAAAACTGACAAGGGTTGGGTGATGAGGGAATGGGCGCCTAATGCCACCTTTATTTACCTGGTAGGTTCGTTTAACAACTGGGAAGAGCAAAAACAATATGCTTTTGAACTCGTTGGAAATGGTGTTTGGGAACTCCATTTAAATGAAAATCAACTTCATCATGGCGATTTATATGCACTTTCACTGCATTGGGCGGTTGACTTTGGCAAACGTGTTCCGGCATGGGCCAACTATGTGGTTCAGGACCCCGAAACCCTTATTTTCAATGCACAGGTTTGGCGTCCCGAAGAAGTTTATCAATGGAAAAACAATGATTTTAATGGAATAACCAACCCGCCGCTTATTTACGAAGCGCACATCGGCATGTCGGGCGAAGAGGAACGGGTGCATACTTACAATGAATTCAGGGAAAACATGTTGCCCCGTATTAAAGCCAACGGTTATAACACAGTACAGTTGATGGCTATACCAGAGCATCCATATTATGGTAGTTTCGGGTACCACGTTTCCAGCTTTTTTGCACCTTCGTCGCGCTTTGGGACGCCAGACGATCTGAAACGGCTGATTGATGAAGCGCATGGCATGGGACTAGCTGTTATTATGGATATTGTACACTCCCACGCGGTGAAAAACGAGGTGGAGGGTTTGGGAAAATACGATGGCACACGGTACCAGTTTTTCCATGAAGGTGGAAAAGGTGAGCACCCGGCCTGGGATTCCTTCTGTTTCAACTATGGAAAAAATGAGGTATTGCATTTTTTGTTTTCCAATATTAAGTTCTGGCTCGAAGAATTCCGGTTCGACGGGTTCCGGTTCGACGGCGTTACAAGCATGTTATACTTCGATCATGGGTTGGGAAAAGCATTTACACGCTACGACGATTATTTCAACGGGAATGTGGATACGGAAGCAACCACTTATATCTGGCTGGCCAATAAACTGATAAAACAGGTGAAATCAAATTCCATTTCCATTGCCGAGGATATGAGTGGGATGCCGGGACTGGCCGTTCCCATCGAATATGGCGGCCTGGGTTTCGACTACCGTATGGCCATGGGCGTTCCCGATTACTGGATAAAGCTGATTAAAGAGAAAAAAGATGACAACTGGGAAGTGGGTGATATTTTTTACAACCTCACGTCTAAAAGGGTAGATGAAAAGGTGGTGAGTTATGCCGAATCACACGATCAGGCGCTGGTGGGCGACAAAACCATCATCTTCCGGCTTATCGATAAGGAAATGTATTTCAGTATGCGAAAAGATCAGCCCAACCTGATTGTTGACCGGGGAATTGCCCTTCATAAAATGATCAGGCTGATAACAGCAACCACGGCTGGCGGAGCTTATCTTAACTTTATGGGAAATGAGTTTGGCCATCCTGAATGGATTGACTTTCCGCGCGAAGGGAACGGCTGGTCGTACAAACATTGCCGGCGAATATGGAGTATTTCTGAAGACCCGGAACTGAAATTCCACTGGCTTTACGATTTCGACAGGGAAATGATAAACTTTATCAGTGATCACAAGCTGCTGACTATACCACCGGTTGATTTTGTGATGGAACACAAACCCGATAAAGTACTGGCATACCACCGTGGATTATTTCTTTTTGTATTCAACTTTAATCCCACACAATCGTTTACCGATTACGGTATTCCGTTGGGACCGGGAAAATACCAGATTGTTTTGAACACAGATTCGGGCCGGTTTGGCGGTCACGACCGTGTTGACGAAGATATTCCGTATTATACCCTGCCCAGCGGTGGATTAACCAGCCAGCATTACCTGAAACTTTACCTTCCGGCACGTACTGCGCTGGTTTTAAAAAAGATAGATTTTCCAAAGGTGAAATAGTTATGGTGACAAAATTCCAAACTGAGGTTCAGATTCCGGAATTTGCATGGAAAACAGGTTATCAGATCCCAAATCTCTTTATGGGTTCCTGCTTTACGGAAAATGTTGGCGGAAAAATGGCTGCTCTGAAATATCCGGTGGACATCAATCCGTTCGGAATTTTGTACAATCCGGTTTCAGTGGCTCACGGACTCCGCTATCTTCTTCAAAAAAAAGAGTTTACTGAAAATGATTTGGTTCAGTACGACCGATTGTGGCACAGTTTTTTTCATCACAGCCGGTTTTCTTCGCCTGATTTGGATAAGACACTCAATTTAATAAACAGCCGTATAAAAGCATCGGCAACGGTTTTAAAAAATGCCGGATTTCTTTTTCTTACTTTCGGTACGGCCTGGGTTTATGAATACAAAACCACCGGCCAAACCGTTTCCAACTGTCATAAAATTCCGGAAAAAGAATTCAGACGGTTTCGGTTAACACCGGGCGAAATTGTGGAGGAATACAGGCAATTGTTATCAGACATTTGGGAATTCAACCCCAAAATTAAAGTGATTTTCACGGTAAGCCCTATCCGGCACTGGAAAGACGGCGCCATTGAAAACCAGCGAAGCAAAGCCACTTTGTTATTGGCTGCCGATAAACTTGTAAGAGGTTTTGGTGAAGAACGCTGTAACTATTTCCCGGCTTACGAAATTGTGATGGACGAGCTGCGCGATTACCGGTTTTACGAGGAAGATATGATTCATCTTTCAAACGCAGCCGTAAACCACATCTGGGAAAAATTTCAAATTTCGCTCATTGAAAAAGAGAGCAGGGATTTTTCAGAAAGTGTAAAAAAAATAATCTCCGCAATAAACCATAGGCCATTTAATCAGTTTACAATGGAACACCTGAATTTTTTAAAACAAAGTTTACAAAAGGCTTACAGGCTTGAAGAAAAATTTCAGTATCTTGATCTGGCCAATGAAAAAGAATTTTTCTCAATACAAATAACTGAAACAGAAAAAGGTTTAATAAAATAGATTTCAAACTATGAGTTACCTCAAATTTGACAAGGAACAATTGATTAACCTTGAATACTCGCTTAACCGTGAGATTTTAAGGTCGAACCGTGCAGGCTCTTACATCAGCACCACGCTAAATGGCTGTAATACCCGAAAATACCATGGATTACTAGTTTGTCCCATCAGTAATTTCGGAGGAGAGAAGCATGTGTTGCTTTCGTCGCTCGATGTTTCAATAGTTCAGGGCGAAGAAGAATTCATGCTGGGAATTCACAGGTATAATGGTGGTCATTACGAGCCCAAAGGGCACATTTATATTCAGGATATTGAATTTGGGCAGATTCCAAAAATTACTTACCGAATTGGAAATGTGGTTTTAACTGTGGAGCGGGTTTTAAGCGAACAAAAAGAAGAAATTCTTATTCGGTACAAACTTGAGGCTGCCCCGGAATCTGTAACTTTGAGATTTAAACCATTCCTGGCTTTCAGAAATATACACAGCCTAAGTAAAGCCAACCTGTTTGTAAACCGGAAATATATGCCGGCAGAAAATGGTATCAGCACCCGGCTTTACGAAGGTTATCCTGATCTGTTTATGCAATTCAGCAAAGAAAATGAGTTTGTGCCCGTGCCCGACTGGTATTACAATATTGAATACCTGAAAGAGCTTACCCGGGGTTATGAATATCTGGAGGATTTATTTGTGCCCGGTTATTTTGAATTGACTATGCAGCCGGGAGAAATCCTTATTTTTTCGGCCGGAACAGAAAATACAAAACCGGTTTCTTTAAAACAACGCTTCACCAGGGAATTAAACAAGCGAATTCGAAGGTACACTTTTTTTAGTTCGTTAAAAAGTGCGGCCGGACAGTTTATCGTGCATAAAAATAATGAAACCAGCATCATTGCCGGATTCCCGTGGTACAATACCATTACCAGACAAACTTTTGTTTCGCTTCCCGGATTGGCACTGGCCACAAATAAAAACGAACTTTTTTCGGAGGTGCTCAATACCTATAAAAAATACCTGAAAGACGGACTTTTCCCCGATAATATTAACAGTCAATCTCCTGTATGCACTTCGGCAGACGCTCCGCTTTGGTTTATATGGGCAGTTCAGCAGTTTGCAGATACACAACGATCGCCGAGAGGAGTCTGGCTGAATTACAGTCTGGCGGTTAAGGAAATTCTGGAAGCTTACAGGAAATCAAAATCCGGGTTTGTGCGTCTGACGCCGGAAAATCTGATATATGCAGAAAAAGAAAACACCGCGCTTACCTGGATGGATAGTTATGCCGAAGGAAAACCGGTGGTTCAGCGTGCCGGGTTAACGGTTGAAATCAATGCACTTTGGTTCAACGCAGTAGTTTTTTCTTTAAAAATGGCAGAACTTGCCGGCGATGAAAAGTTTGTAAAAAAATGGAAAACCATGCCGGATAAAATAGGTTCTGCTTTCCTGAAAACTTTTTGGAATGAAGGGCATGAACATCTTGCCGATGTGGTGAAAGACGGTGCGCCCGACTGGTCGGTGAGGCCCAATATGGTGATTGCTGCAGCGCTTGAATATTCTCCTCTTTCAAAAGAGCAGAAAAAGATGGTTCTAAGCGAGGCCAAAAAGAAACTGGTTACCAAGCGCGGATTGAGAACTTTATCTCCAGACCACCTTCGCTACAAGGGAGTTATTGAAGGAGGTCCGGATCAAAGGGAATCTGCTGTTCATATGGGTGCTGCCTGGCCCTGGTTAATGCAGTTTTTTGTGGAAGGCTACATGAATATTCACGGAAGGGGAGGTTTGCCCTTTGTTAAACAGTTGCTTGAAGTATTTGAAGAAACCCTTACCGAACATTGTGTGGGAACACTTTCTGAAATGTATAACGGCGATCCGCCACATAAAGCAAAAGGAGCGGTTTCGCAAGCCTGGAATGTTGCGGGAATAATGTATGCCCTGTATTTGATACAAAATTTTAAATAATTCAAAGTTTTGGTTATGAAAATATTGATGTTCGGCTGGGAATTTCCTCCCCATATATCAGGAGGTTTGGGTACAGCTTGTTACGGACTTACAAAAGGTCTTGCCGGATTGCAGGATATTCAGCTTCTTTTTGTTGTGCCCAAAGCTTTTGGAGACGAAGATCAATCGATCATTCAGCTTGTTGGCGCCAATAACGTTCCGGTTTCGCAACGAGAAATAATTTTTGAAGAAACCAGATCAAAAATGGATTACCTTGAAGTTCAATCGGAAGTTATTCCTTATGTAAGCGAGGAAGAATTCTGGAAACTGAAAAATCAGAGGTTTAATGGAAAACCGCGTTTTGTAAAAACTACCGAAGGATTGAACATCGATTTTAGCGGTTCGTATGGGCCAAACCTTATGGAGGAGATTAAAAATTATGCCCTGGTTGCTGAAATTATTGCCCGGAAAAACAATTTCGACCTTATACACGCCCACGATTGGCTGGCTTACCCGGCCGGTATTGCGGCAAAAAGGGTTTCCGGGAAACCGTTGGTAATTCATGTGCACGCGACTGACTTCGACCGCAGTGGAGGAAGCGTAAATCCAGCCGTTTATGCCATTGAAAGTGAAGGGATGGAGGTGGCTGACAGAATTATTGCGGTGAGTAACTTTACCCGGCAAACCGTAATTGAAAAATACGGCATTTCTCCTGGTAAAATAACAACCGTTTACAATGCGGTAGAACCTGCAACCGACGAAAATAAATCAAAAATAAAAAAGGGAGTAAACGAGAAACTGGTTACCTTTCTGGGGCGAATTACCATGCAAAAAGGTCCTGAATATTTTATTGAAGCAGCACACCTTGTATTGAAAAAAGTGGATAATGTGCGATTTGTTATGGCCGGCAGCGGCGATAAAATGAATGAAATGGTGAGCCGGGTAGCCCAACTGGGCATGGCAGATAAATTTCATTTTACCGGTTTTTTAAAAGGGGACGATGTACATCAGATGTTTCAGATGACAGATGTATTTGTGATGCCCTCGGTTTCAGAACCTTTCGGTATTGTGCCGCTGGAGGCCATGCAGGCCGATGTGCCGGTAATTATATCAAACCAGTCGGGTGTTTCTGAAATTCTGAATCATGCCATTAAAATAGACTTTTGGGATACTTATGCCATGGCCGACGCCATTTATGGTTTGTTGAATTACCCTGCACTTTCGGGGTTTCTTAAAAAATCGGGAAAAAAAGAAGTAGGCGGATTAACATGGCGCCATTCTGCAAAACGGGTGAGAGAGGTATATCAAAGTTTACTGAATGTGTAACGAAATTTAAAGAACATGAATATGAAGTCAATTTGTTTGTTTTTTCAGGTTCATCAACCTTTCAGGCACCGCCGCTACAGGTTTTTTGATATTGGCAATGACCATTATTATTACGACGATTATTCCAATGAAACTATCATGCGAAAAATTGCAGAGAATAGTTATTTGCCCACAAATAAACTGCTCCTAAAGCTTATCGGAAAACAGAACGGCAAATTTAAAGTGGCGTTTTCCATTACCGGAGTAGCTCTGGAACAATTTCAACTGTATGCACCCGAAGTGATAAAATCATTTCAGAAACTGGCCAAAACCGGTTGCGTTGAATTTCTCTCCGAAACGTATTCTCATTCCCTTTCATCGCTAAAAGACAAACATATTTTTGAGCAGCAGGTAAAGTTGCACGACCAAATGATTTTTGAGCTTTTCGGACAAAGACCAAAGGTATTCAGAAATACGGAAATGATTTACTCCGACGAAATAGGAGCGCAGGTTTATCAGATGGGATACAAGGCTATTCTTACCGAAGGCGCCCGCCATGTTTTGGGATGGAAAAGCCCCAACTTTTTGTATGTAAATGCACAAAATCCACGATTAAAAGTGCTCATGCGAAACTTCAAACTCAGCGACGATATTTCTTTCCGGTTTTCGAATACAAACTGGTCGGAATACCCGTTAACTGCCGAGAAGTTTATTGGTTGGCTGAATAAACTTGACCCCAAAGAAGAGGTGGTTAACCTGTTTTTAAGTTATGAATCGTTTGGTGAACGCCAGCCGAAGGAAAGTGGCATTTTCGATTTTCTGGAACATTTGGTACTGGGTGTTATAAAGGACAACAATTTGAAATTTAGTACACCAACAGAAACAGTGGATGAATTGCAACCCGTATCGGCAGTTAGTGTTCCGCATCCTATTTCATGGGCCGATGAAGAACGCGACCTGACTGCCTGGCTTGGAAATGAAATGCAAAAAGAAGCTTTTGAAAAATTATACAATTTGCGTCACAGGATGGCACATTGCACCAGCGAAGAACTGTTAAAAGACTGGAATTACCTTCAGGTAAGCGACCATTTTTACTACATGTCAACCAAGTTTTTTTCAAACGGCCAGGTACACAGTTATTTTAATCCTTTCGATTCTCCTTTTGAGGCTTTCATTAATTACATGAATGTTTTAAGCGACTTTAAAATAAGGCTTAATTCTCTTATCCCTGAAAACGAGATGGAACATGAAGTAGCAGCTCTGCATAAACTGATAGCTGAAAAAGATAAAAAAATGAAAAAACTTGAAGCTGAGTTGCAAAGGCTTCAAAAAGCAAAACCCAGCAAAAAAACGACTTTGAGAAAGAAATAAACATTCCTTTCGCATACATGTTAATTCCTTACAAGTCAATCCAAATTAATTTTCAATTTCAGGGTTCATCTAAATAGAAAATGTATTTTTGCACTTCATTTTTAAAAAACAAAACAACATTAGAACATGAAAGCAGAGGATAAAAAAAATATAAAATGGCCGGAAAATGAGCAACCGGTTTGGAAGAAAATTATAGTAGAATCACACCTTCCCGATACGCTGAACCCGTTGCGGGAACTTTCAAAAAATTTATGGTGGGTGTGGAATACAAGAGCGCGCGAACTGTTTGGTTCCATTGATGGGAAACTGTGGGAAGCAACGGCCCATAACCCGGTGGTAATGCTTGATGAGGTCAGTTACAAACGTTACCAGGAACTGGAAAATGATCAGGATTTTCTTTCTGAAATGCAGCAGGTTTATGGCCAGTTCAGACAATATATGGATGAACGGCAGCAATTGGAAGCTCCCAGCATTTCTTATTTTAGTATGGAATACGGGCTGCACGATTCACTCAAAATTTTTTCGGGAGGTTTGGGTTTACTCGCCGGCGATTACCTGAAAGAAGCCAGCGACATGAAAGTCAACCTTACAGCCGTAGGATTGCTTTACCGTTATGGTTATTTCAAGCAGGCCCTTAACCTGCATGGGGAGCAAATGGCCCAGTACGAATTTCAACATTTTTCAAAAATTCCGGTACATCCGGTACTTGATGAAAAAGGCGACTGGATAAAGATTGAAGTTGAATTGCCCGGACGTAAACTTTTTGCCCGCATTTGGCAGGTTGATGTCGGATCGGTTAAACTTTTTCTGCTCGACGCCGACCTGTCTGAAAATCAGGAGCAGGATCGTTTTGTTACCCATCACCTTTATGGCGGAGATAACGAAAACCGGCTGAAACAGGAGCTTCTTCTTGGAATTGGTGGTATAAAATTATTGAACAAACTTGGATATGCTTCTGAAATATACCATTGTAACGAAGGCCATGCGGCTTTTATCGGGCTCGAGCGCCTTTCAAATATTATGGAAAAGCATGGATTGAATTTTTCGGAAGCAAAAGAAGTTGTGCGGGCATCAACCGTTTTTACCACGCATACGCCTGTTCCCGCCGGGCACGACTCGTTTCACAACGACCTGTTTAAATATTATATGGAACCGTACCCGAAAAAACTGGGACTCGACTGGAGTGACTTTGACCGGCTTGGAAAAGCCAATTCACACGAAGACCATTTCAATATGAGCTACCTGGCATCCAATCTTTCACAGGGTATTAACGGGGTAAGTAAACTGCACGGCGACGTGAGCAAAACCGTTCTAAAAGCACTTTTTCAGGGTTATCTTGAGGAGGAGCTTAAAATTGGATATGTTACAAATGGAGTGCATTATTCCACCTGGACAGCTCCGGAATGGAAAAATATTCATAAAGAATATTTTGGTGAGGAATTTCCGAATAACCAGCTCGATTTCGATGTTTGGGGGCGTATTTATGATGTTCCGGATGGTAAAATATGGGACCTCAGAAAATCGTTACGTGTAAAACTAATTAACTACATCAAAGAGCGGTTTTCCGACAACTGGATTAAACGGAATGAAAATCCGAAACTTATTTCTGAGGTGATGGGCAAACTGGACCCAAATGCTCTAACTATTGGGTTTGCCCGGCGTTTTGCCACATACAAACGGGGTTATCTTTTATTTAGAGATCTCGATCGGTTATCCAAAATCGTTAATAACCCGGATCGACCGGTACAGTTTATTTTTGCCGGAAAAGCACACCCGGCGGACAAAGCAGGCCAGGATTTAATTAAACATATTGTAGAAATTTCAAAACGGCCTGAATTCAGGGGGAAGATACTTTTTGTTCAGAATTACGATATAAACCTGGCCAAAAAGTTGCTGCAGGGAGTGGATATTTGGCTTAATACACCAACACGCCCACTGGAAGCTTCCGGCACCAGCGGAATGAAAGGTGTAATGAACGGAACCCTTCACTTCTCGGTTCTCGACGGATGGTGGGTTGAAGGATACCGCAAAGATGCAGGCTGGGCTTTACCGGCAGAACGAACTTACGATGTGCAGGATTTTCAGGATGAACTGGATGCTGAAACCATTTATAATATTCTGGAAGAGGAAATTGTAAAAACCTTTTATAAAAGAAATAAGGAAGGAATTCCGGTTGAGTGGATTAACACAATAAAAAATACCATTGCGCAGGTGGCTCCTCATTTTACCACAGGCAGAATGATGAAAGATTACCACGACAGGTATTATCTGCCGCAACTCGAGCGCAGCAGAAATATTCTGAAAGACGATTTTAAATGGGCGAAAGAACTGGCAGCGTGGAAAAAAAGAGTAAGCTCGGTTTGGGATCAGATTGAAGTACTAAAAAAAGATTTGCCCGACGGTGCGAATAATTTGATGAAAATAGGGCAGGAATACCCGGTTCGCGTTGAAGTGGACCTGAAAGAACTCACTTGTAGCGACGTTGGCCTTGAATTGATTATTACTGAAAATGGAAACAGGGAAACTCCGGTTATTGTTGAAACCCTGAACTTTGAAATGGAGAAGTGTGACGGCTCTGTTTGTTGCTTTAAACTGAATTACAGACCCGTTCACCCGGGATCGTTTAATTACGGTTTCAGGCTTTATCCGAAAAATGAAGGCCTTCCACACCGGCAGGATTTTAAATTTGTGAAATGGTTGTAAAAATTTAAAATAAAAATGAGCAAAAACAAACTGGGAAAAAAGATTAAAGAATTTCGCGAATTCCGGCAAATCACCAGGGATGATTTGGCTCTGAAAGCCAACCTCGACAATAATCAGCTTGAAAAAATTGAGGAGATGGGATTAATGCCTTCTCTTGGGCACCTGATAAAAATTTCGAGGGCTCTGGGGGTACGAATCGGAACATTTCTCGATGACCAGGATCAGATTGGGCCGGTAATTGTGAGGGCTGGCGAAGAAAAATCAAGCGTAAGTTTTTCAACTAAAGATGAAACTTCACGTGAACACCTCAACTTTTTTTCTCTGGCTCAGGACAAAACCGGAAGACACATGGAGCCTTTTATAGTGGAAATTGAGCCATCCAGGGAATCTGACTACAAACTCTCAACCCACGAAGGAGAAGAATTTATTTACGTGCTTGAAGGAAGTGTTGAAATCAACTACGGAAAAGATACCTTTCAAATAAATAAAGGAGATACCATTTATCTTGATTCGGTAGTTGCCCATAATGTGCATGCTGCCGGAAACCAGCCGGCAAAAATACTGGCTGTGGTTTATACCCCGGTTTAATATGGTTTGGCATCCGAAATTCATGAACAAAAAAATTTCATGCAGTTACTTGATTATACATTAGGGGAGATTCTGGAAAAATGGGCTTTTGAAACGCCCGATAAGGAATTTATTGTTTATCCCGACAGAAATTTACGGTTCACTTACAGGCAATTCAACGATCGTGTGGATGCGCTTGCAAAAGGTCTGCTGTATATTGGTGTAAAACCCGGCGACAAAGTTGGAATTTGGGCAAAAAATGTTCCCGACTGGACCACATTTATGTTTGCCACGGCAAAAATAGGGGCCATTCTGGTTACCGTTAACACAAGCTATAAGTTATCTGAACTGGAGTACATCCTTAAAAATGCCGATATAAATACCCTTTGTCTTGCAGATGGTTACCGCGACAGTGATTTTGTGAAAATGATTTTTGACCTGGCTCCTGAATTAAAAGAACAGGCACGCGGAGAGCTTAAAAGCACAAAATTTCCTGAGTTAAGGAACATCGTTTTTATTGGACAGGAAAAACACCGGGGAATGTTCAACACCGCCGAACTGATTCTTTTGGGAAATCATGTTGACGACATTGAACTGGAAAGTGTAAAAGAAGCAATCAATTGCCACGATGTGGTGAATATGCAATATACATCCGGCACCACCGGATTTCCCAAAGGAGTTATGCTCTCCCACTACAACATTTTAAACAACGGGTTTGCCACAGGTCAGTGCATGAAATATACTTCTGATGAAAGATTGCTGGTTTGCGTTCCCATGTTTCACTGTTTTGGTTGTGTGCTTTCACTTTGCGCCGTTTTAACACATGGGGCAACCCTGGTTTTTAACGAAGAGTTCGATCCACTTATGGTTTTGGCATCAGTTCAAAAGGAAAAATGTACAGCATTAAATGGTGTACCTACGATGTTTATTGCCGAATTGAACCATCCTATGTTCGACCTTTTCGACCTGAGTTCGCTTCGAACAGGAATTATGGCTGGTGCACTATGTCCTATTGAAACCATGAACCAGGTAATGACCAAAATGCACATGAAAGATGTGATTATCGTTTATGGATTGACGGAAACATCTCCAGGGATGACGGCAACACGCACACACAATTCTCCTGAAGTTCGCGCAACCACTGTCGGTTTCGAATTTCCAAATGTTGAAGTGAAGATTGTAAACCCGGAAACCGGTGAGGAATGCCTTTCAGGAGAACAGGGTGAGATTTGTTGCCGGGGTTACAATGTTATGAAGGGCTATTACAAAAATCAGGAAGCAACCCAAAATGTAATTGATGAGGACGGTTGGCTTCATTCAGGCGACCTGGCCGTGAAAACAAAAGACGGTTTCTACAAAATTACCGGGCGTATAAAAGACATGATAATCAGAGGGGGAGAAAATATTTATCCCCGCGAAATTGAGAATTTCTTATACCAGCTTCCTCAAATTGAAACCGTTGAAGTGGCCGCAATTCCAAGTCCGAAATATGGTGAGCAGGTGGGGGCATTTATTAAACTGAAAGAAGGCCAAAATTTGACTGAAGAAGAAATAAAGGATTTTTGCCGTGGACAGATTGCACGGTTTAAAATACCCAAATACATCTTTTTTGTAAAGGAATTCCCAATGACCGCCAGTGGAAAAATACAGAAGTATAAACTGAGCGAACAAAGCGTGGAATTGTGCCGGACAAAAGGCATTGAAATTATTTAAAACAAAAACCAATGGCAAAATACAAACGCATATTACTGAAATTGAGCGGAGAATCGTTGATGGGCAGCCAAAATTACGGAATTGATGAAAAGCGCTTAAATGAATATGCCGGGCAGATTACAGAAATTGTAAAAATGGGCGTTCAGGTTGGAATTGTGATCGGAGGAGGAAATATTTTCAGGGGGCTGAGTGGTTCAGGAAAAGGATTCGACCGGGTAAAAGGCGACCAGATGGGCATGATGGCTACAGTTATAAACAGCCTGGCATTGAGTTCGGCTTTACAAAATTTTGGATTTAAATCCCACGTTTTTACTGCAATCCGTATGGAGCCGGTTGGCGAATACTATTCGAAACAGAAAGCCCTGGATGCGCTGGAGAAAGGAGAAGTAGCCATTATTTCTGCCGGAACAGGCAATCCCTATTTTACCACCGATACAGCCAGCGCGCTTCGAGCAATTGAAATTGAAGCTGAAATTATGATGAAAGGTACGAGGGTGGACGGAGTTTATACAGCAGACCCTGAAAAAAACCCAGAAGCCAAAAAATTTGAAAAAATTTCCTTTACCGAAGTTTATGAAAAGAACCTCCGGATTATGGACCTCACAGCAACAGCTTTGTGCCGGGAAAACAATCTTCCTGTGCTGGTTTTCAACATGGATAAACCTGGAAATTTAAAAAAGATTATTGCTGGAGAAAACATTGGAACCATTGTGTATTGATGACATTTTTTATTGTCAGGATAACAAAATAAAACAAAAAATTTTCGTGTAATTATATTTTTTCTATATTTGCTATCAATCCAGTTTGGAAATACAGTGCTTGACCAATGCAAGAAGAAGTAGATTTTATTATTGACCATTGTAAAGAAAAGATGGAGGCTGCGATAAAGCACCTCGAAAAGGAACTGATACATATCAGAGCCGGAAAAGCATCTCCTGCCATGATTGACGGAGTTCAGATCGAATATTACGGCGCAATGACTCCGCTTAATCAGGTTTCCAACGTCAGTACACCCGATGCCCGCACGATTGCCATACAACCCTGGGAAAAAAATTTGATTCCTGTTATAGAAAAAGCTATATTAGCAGCCAATTTAGGATTCAATCCTGAAAATAATGGTGAAATTATCCGTATAAATATTCCGGCTTTAACCGAAGAAAGAAGGAAACAACTGGTAAAACAGGCCGGACAGGAGGGTGAAACAGCTAAAGTGAGCATCCGCGCGGCAAGGAAAGAAGCAAACGAAAGTTTAAAAAAATTATTGAAAGAAGGATTGTCGGAAGACATTGAGAAAGATGCGGAAATTGAAGTTCAAAGGCTTACGGATGATTTTGGGAAAAAAGTGGATACTTTAGTGGAAGCTAAAGAAAAAGATATTATGACGATATAATTGTTTCTAGTTTTCTGTTTTCTGAACATTGTTTAATTGTTTTCATGGCTTTGAGGCAGCTTGTAGAAGCTGCCTTTTTTTTGACCTTTTTTCTGATTAACAGGAAAAGCAACCCCGGCAATTTTATTTGCAGGCTTACTTTTTAACTGAATTTAACATTTATGGTAATATTCTGATTTTTAGTTTATTCTCATTGAATTATAAATTTCATATAAAAATTGTTGTAATTTTTTTTAAATTAATTAAACAAAAATGTTCATTTTCAGTTTTAGATTCTATAAAATTTAAAAACATTTTAGTAAACATTTAAAATTTAAAAACATGAAAAAACTGAATTTGAAAAACAAACTAAACTTCAGAAGTTTGGTGATGATTGGAATCTTTTCTTTGGCCGTAGTAGCGGTAAGTTGTAACAAAGCTGATGACGGATATTTTCCCGATGAAGCATTTTCAGTACAAGATGCTGAATTGAAAAAGGGTAAGGCTGTAAAACCTTCAAGCGAAACGATTGCAGAAATTGTAGTTGCTTCTGCCATAGCAGAAAATGAAGATGAGCGCCAGTTTACTTTACTACTTGCAGCTCTTGAGTACACCGGGTTGACCGGAGTTTTCACTGGTGGCGGGCAGTACACTGTATTCGCACCGACTGACCAGGCGTTTGTTGATTTGGTTACTGCCGTGGCTGGTCTGCTTGATCCGGATATCCTGGCAAATGATGGGCCGTTCGCAGCAATTGACGCTCTGCTCGGTGAAGGTACAGTATCAAATGTGCTTCTTTACCATGTGGCTGAGGGTCGTCGTGCAGCCAACAGTGTAGTCCCTCCAAGAGGAATACGTACGATTTCCACACTGCTGGGTGCCACTTTCACAGTTGGAACTGATTTAGGTATTACTGCCGTTGGAAATACCGCTAATATTGTTGATGCTAACATTTCAGCTTCAAACGGAATTATCCACGTAATCGATGCAGTTATCTTACCAATTGATCTTGGTTTATAGTATTATTTATTACGCCATGCATAGCACAAGAGGCTGTTCGGAAATCGGACAGCCTCTTGTAATTTAAAGGGAAATTTCAAACAGTCAATAAAATAACCGCCTGTCAGTTTATAATGATGTCATACGGGATTCGGGCCAAAACACCTTTCATTTCCGACGATTTTTTCAGGAATTCGTAGTGCCGGTAATGTTCACCCAGTTGATTTTTCAGGAACCAGACCCGCACATTATCTGTGCCGGTTTTAAACATTTGCTGGAACGGATCCAGTTGAGCAGGCAAAGCAACAGTGCGGTAATTTTCCAAACCTTCAATTTCAGCAGCCAGCTCAACGGCACGTTGTAAACCGCCAAACTCGTCAACAAGTCCTATTTCTTTGGCATCTTCGCCACTCCACACACGGCCTTCGCCAATCTCATCCACCTGTTCTTTAGTCATATTTCGTCCCTCAGCCACATGCGAAATGAACTGGTCGTATGTTTTTTCAATACTTTGCTGCATCAATTGCCTTTCGTATTCAGTCATAGGGCGGGTAAGCGTGAGCAAATCTGAATTTTTATGCGTTTTTACCACATCAGTTGTAATGCCCAGCTTATCGTTCAATAGCTCGCCGAAATTAGGTATCGTTGCAAAAACGCCAATTGAACCGGTAATGGTATTCGGATGGGCAACAATCTGGTCGGCAGGGCAGGCAATGTAATACCCTCCTGAAGCAGCCACATCGCCAAATGAAACCACCATTGTTTTTTCTTCGGCTGCCAGTTTCACCTCGCGCCAAATCACTTCCGAATCGAAAACAGCTCCTCCCGGTGAGTTCACGCGCAGTACAATGGCTTTATATGTACTGTCCTGGCGTACTTTACGGATTTCTTTTCCCAGTTCATCGCCAATAATGGCGTCGCCACCCATGGCCATACCAATATCGCCGCTGGCATAAATCACCGCAATTTTGTTCCGGCTAAAAGGTTTGCTTTTGCCTTTTACCGGTGCTTTGGCATAATTTGCAGCCCCCACAACCGGAACACCTTTGGTTCCCTTAATTCCGGTAATTTCCCGTAAATCGTTCAGAACCTCGTCTTTGTATTTCGCTGCATCCACTAGTCCGGTTTCAACGGCTTTTTCGCCACTGTTAAAAGTTTGAACCTCATCAGCCAACGAATTCAATCGATCGACCGAAAGATTTCGTCTTGCGGAGATTTCCTCTACCATGTGGTTCCACATACTGTTCAAATAAGTCATTGTCTGTTCCCTGTTCTCTTCACTCATTTTTTCAAGTATATAAGGTTCCACAGCAGCTTTAAATTCACCGTGCCGAACAATTTGCATTTCCACTCCAATTTTTTCAAGTGTTTTTGGATAGAAAAACATTTCACCACCAAGTCCGCGAAAATCGACCGCTACTTCAGGATGGATAACTATTTGATCGGCAACAGTGGACAGGTAATAACCCTTTTGATCAAGCATATATCTTTCAGAATAGGCATAAACCGGCTTGTCGCAACTGTCCTTAAAGGCAATCAGCATATTTCTGATTTCTTCCACCGAGGCCATTCCGCCGGTCACCATCGAAAGTTTCAGATACACCCCTTTAATGCGGTCGTCGTGAACAGCTTTTTCCAATGCAGTCTGAATATCATCCAATCCAATGGTTTTAATCGATGGAAAGCCCGGAATATCAATATCCTGAAACGGATCATTTGGAGCGCGGTCAACGATTTTCCGCTCTAAATCCAGCACCAGCATGGTATTGTTCTGAACGGTTACCTGTTTTTCGGTTGAAGAAATCAAAATTCCAATGGCCATAAAAAACAGGAAAAAACCAATGATTGAAACTGCTATTACTCCAACAACAGTCGCCAGCACATACTTAAAAAATTCTTTCATATTATTTGAATTTATATTTTCATTACCGTTATTTGGTAAATGATGGGTAATTTTATATCCAGAATCATTACAAAATAACGGTTCAATGTATCAGGTTTTTTTGGGAATTGGAGGAAATATCGGAAATAAGCGGTTGAATTTTGAAAAAGTTCACTTTTGGGTTGAAGAAGAGCTGGGAAAAATCCTTTGCGAATCCTCGGTTTACGAAACAGTTCCCTGGGGTTTTTCTTCTGATGAAAACTTCTGGAACCAGGTGTTTCTCATTGAAACGGAATTACAGCCTGAAGAAATCCTTGTTAAAATTAACAGGATAGAAAAAGTATTTGGCAGGAAACGCGAATCAGGGAAATATACATCGCGCGAAATGGACATCGATATTTTATACTACGAAGATTTGGCAGTTGAAACAGAAAAGCTTGTCATTCCTCATCCCCACCTGTCCAACCGGATGTTTGTTTTGGCTCCGCTGGCCGAAATTGCGCCTGAATTCTCGCATCCGGTATTGAAAAAAACCAACTGCCAACTGCTCGAAGCCTGTACTGACGAATCGGAAATTAAAAAAGTGGAACTAAAAACTGAATAATGAAGCAACAACCTGAAATTGAAGTGGGAATCGTTGCCCGGGAAGAACTTGAATTTAAGCTGGGATGTGAATTCATTTCCGAACAAAAAGAAAAACTTCCGCCGGGCGATTATACCGCGGTTGTAAAAAACAACCAGATTACCATTCGAACGGGGTCGGGTGAAAAAATGGCAGAAAAACATGTAAAACTTTTACCCGTAAACCAGGATTCTTTTTTCGAATTGAAAAAGGTAATTATTGGCGTTGATTTTCACTGGGAACAGGAGGAAAACCAGCAGTTTCAGGGAAAACTGAAACTGATTCCCGAAAACGGTAAGGTGCGCGCCATCAATGTAATCGGTCTGGAAGATTACCTGAAAAGTGTGATTTCTTCGGAAATGAGCGCCACCAGTTCGCCGGAACTGCTGAAAGCACATGCCGTTATTTCCCGAAGCTGGTTACTGGCACAGATTGAAAAAACCAAATCGCTGAAAGCCGGCGGAGGCCTGTACCAGACTTCGCACGAAACCGCAAATGAAATCACCCGGTGGTACGACCGCGAAGACCACACCACTTTCGATGTATGTGCCGACGACCATTGCCAGCGCTACCAGGGAATCACCAAAATTCATTCGGAAAAAGCACTTCAGGCAGTGGAAGAAACCCGCGGAGAAGTGCTCATGTACGAAGGCAAAATCTGCGATGCCCGTTTTTCAAAATGCTGCGGCGGGGTTTCCGAAAATTTCGAAAACGTGTGGGAACCGGTTCGGCACCGCTACCTCACCAAGGTGGTCGATTCGGAAATTGGCGATACCACCTGCGTCGATCTCCGGCAGGAAGACGAGGCGGAACTGTGGATTCGCAACAAACCTCATGCGTTTTGCAACACTTCAGATGAAAAAATATTAAGCCAGGTGCTGCCTGATTTCGACCAGAAAACAACTGATTTTTACCGCTGGAAAGTAGAATATTCGCAAAAAGAATTATCAGAGTTGATTCAAAAACGTTCGGGCATCGATTTTGGCGAAATTGTAAAACTGGAGCCAGTTCAACGCGGGCACTCCTCCCGGTTAATCAAATTAAAAATTCACGGCACAAAAAAAACACTCACGGTGGGCAAAGAGCTTGAAATCCGCAAGTGGTTGTCTGAATCTCATTTGTACAGTTCGGCTTTTGTGGTTGACCATCTGGAGGTAAAAGGCGGCATTCCGCAAAAATTTGTGTTAACTGGCGCTGGGTGGGGCCACGGTGCAGGTCTTTGCCAAATTGGCGCCGCTGTGATGGGCGAAAAAGGATATTCGTACAAAGAAATCCTGGCCCACTATTTTAAAGATACTGAATTGAAAAAAGAGTATTAAACATGAAACGAGTCATGAGCAGAATCTCCATTTATAATAGGTTTATCCAATTGACGAGTTCCATGTTTTACCTTTAAAAATAACCAATTATAAAAACATGAAAATCGGGAATCTGATTCCAGTTTTTCCGTTTAATTTGTAAATCGAATGATATCCATTCTAAACTGAAAACCGATGAAACGAAAAGTCAATCTGCTTTTTATACTTCTTTTTTTTACAGGAAGCCTGGCAAACGCTGTTCAGGTTATCCGCATCAACCAGTTGGGTTACCAGCCACAGGCAGTAAAAGTAGCGGTGTTTCTGGCTTCGGAAGAAATCCGTGCCCGGAATTTTACCCTGCACGATGCCATTACCGGCAAAGTGGTTTTTAAAGGAAAAACGGAACCGAAACCATCCGGAGTATGGGGAATGAAAACTGCTTACCGGCTCAATTTCTCTGAATTTGAAACCAAAGGAGGCTATTACCTGAAACTGGATGAAACCCGTTCGCCCAATTTCAGAATTAACGCAGATGTTTATGAAGGAACAGCCGATTTTCTGCTTAATTACATGCGGCAGCAACGGTGCGGCTACAATCCGTTCCTAAAAGATTCCTGCCACCTGCACGACGGCATGATTGTCGATCATCCCACACGTTCGGGCGAGTTTATCGACGTTACCGGCGGCTGGCACGATGCCACTGATTACCTGCAATATTCCACCACTTCCATCAATACTATTTTCCAGATGATGTTTGCGTATAAAAATTACCCTGAAATCTGGGGCGATTTTTTCGACGCAAGTGGACATGAAGGCGCCAACGGAATTCCGGATATTCTGGATGAAATAAAGTGGGGCCTGCAGTGGATGCTAAAAATGAACCCTGCACCGGGTGAAATGTACAACCAGATTGCAGACGACCGCGACCACATTGGCTTCCGGCTTCCGGTAAACGATCCGGCAGATTACGGGTTGGGAAAATACCGCCCGGTTTATTTTGTAACCGGCAAACCGCAGGGACTGGCTAAATTCAAAAACACCAGCACCGGAGTTTCGTCCATCGCCGGAAAATTTGCTTCGGGTTTTGCACTGGGGGCTGAACTTTTCAGCGATTCGGACCCTGATCTGGCTGAACAGATGAAACAAAAAGCTCTCGACGCCTGGCATTTTGCGTTGTCGGATACCGGCTACACCCAAACCGCCTGCAATGTTTCGCCTTACTATTACGAGGAAAAAAACTATGCCGACGATTTGCAGTTGGCAGCAACTCAGCTTTTTCAACTCACAAATCAAAATACATTTTTAAAAGAAGCCGAATTTTGGGGGCATCGGGAACCGGTAAGTCCGTGGATACAAAACGACACGGCCGGACATTACGAATCATATCCGTTTATCAACCTCGGCCACCACTACATGGTGCTGAACGAAAAGGAGGAATTTGCGGGTTATTATCAAACCGGACTACAGCTTCTTTTTGAAAGGGTGCAAAACGATGCGTTTTTCAACGGATTGCCGTTTCTCTGGTGTTCCAACAATCTGGTGGCTGCGGCCATTACACAGGCAAGGCTTTACCGCGAACAAACCGGGAATACCGAATTTGCCGAAATGGAAGCTGCTTTGTGCGACTGGCTGTTTGGTTGCAATCCGTGGGGAACGGCCATGATTTGCGGGCTTCCGGGAGTAGAAGATTCCCCCATGCTGCCTCATTCGTCTTACACCGTTTTGCTGGGCGGAACCACTCCGGGTGGGCTGGTTGACGGCCCCATCGATGCCCGGCGCCATAAAAAACAAATTGGAATTGCTTTGCAAAACCCCGATGAATATGCAGCATTCAACAATGGCAAAGCGATTTACCACGACGATATTGGCGATTATGCCACCAACGAACCCACCATGGACGGCACAGCCAGCCTCAGTTATTACCTCGCTTCGCTGGAAAGTGACGGCAGGAAAGCAGCACAGGAAACCAGGAACATAAAAGATGATCAGGGTGCTGTTATCCGGTTCAACCCAAATGAAAAAAACATGTATCTGGCATTTACGGCCGATACACAGTTTGAAGGAGGCGAGCATGTTCTTCAGGTATTAAAAAGGCACAACATCAAAGGTTCGTTCTTTTTTACCGGAAATTTTTTACGGAATCAGGAATTCAAGAACATTACCAAACAGATTGTAGAACAGGGCCATTACGTGGGAGCCCATTCCGACGGTCATCTGCTTTACTGCGACTGGGAAAACCGGGATTCCACGCTGGTTTCTTTTGAAGAATTTGAAACCGACCTGAAAAACAATTTTGCTGAACTGGAAAAATTCGGTGTAAAACCTGCCGAAGCACGCTGGTTTATGCCGCCTTATGAATGGTACAACCGGCAAATTACGGACTGGAGCCGCAACCTGGGCCTCGAAGTGGTGAACTTCACTCCCGGCACCGGAACCAACGCCGATTACACCACCCCCGGGATGGACAATTATAAATCGTCGGTAAAAATTTACACCAACCTGCTGCAGTTTGAGAAGGAACACCCCGATGGGCTGAATGGCGCCATTTTGCTCGTTCACCCCGGAACAGCGCCCGAGCGTACCGACAAATTTTACCGGATTCTGGATGATGTAATCCGGCACTTTTCTTCCAAAGGTTATCAATTCAAATCGTTAAAACCATAATTATGTCGAAACCAGCAACCCGTAATCCGTGGGCGTGGATTCCCACACTCTATTTTGCCGAAGGCCTTCCCTACGTTTTTGTAATGACCGTTTCGGTAATCATGTACAAACGGCTCGAAATTTCCAATACCGACATTGCCCTTTACACCAGTTGGCTTTACCTGCCCTGGGTGATAAAACCGCTGTGGAGCCCCATTGTGGATATTCTGAAAACCAAACGATACTGGATTGTGGTGATGCAGCTGGTGATTGGCGCCGCTTTGGCCGGGGTTGCATTTACCCTGCCCGCAGGCAAATTTTTTCAGTACACCATTGCCTTTTTCTGGCTGATGGCGTTCAGTTCGGCTACGCACGACATTGCCGCCGACGGATTTTACATGTTGGGCCTCTCGAAACACGACCAGGCGTTTTTTGTGGGAATTCGCAACACCTTTTACCGCTTTGCCATGCTGGCAGGCCAGGGACCGCTGGTTATACTGGCGGGGCAAATGGAAAAAATTTCGGGCGACAACAACCAGTGGGCCTGGAGCATCACCTTTTTTATTTTTGCAGGTCTGTTCCTGGCTTTTTTCATCTGGCACCTGTTTATTCTTCCCTATCCAACATCGGATGTGAAACGCGAATCGAAATCGGTGAAACAGGTGGTTGCCGATTTTGTGGAAACGTTTGTCACTTTTTTCAAAAAAGACGGTATTGTGTTATCCATCATTTTTATACTGATTTTCAGGCTGGGCGAGGCACAACTGGTGAAGCTGGCCTCGCCGTTTCTGCTCGACGACCCGGAAGTGGGCGGACTGGGACTTTCAACCAGCAACATTGGGTTTGTTTACGGAACTGCCGGCATGATTGCCCTCACCCTGGGTGGAATTTTAGGCGGAATTGTGGTGTCGCGAAAAGGATTGAAATACTGGATGTTGCCCATGGTTATTGCCATGAACCTGCCCAACCTGATGTTTGTGTTGCTGGCTTTTGTGCAGCCCCAAAGCCTTTGGATCATTACCGGTTCGGTAGTTATCGAGCAATTTGGTTACGGGTTTGGGTTTACGGCTTTCATGCTTTACATGATATACATTTCGGATGGGGAGCACAAAACAGCTCACTATGCGCTCTGCACCGGTTTTATGGCGCTGGGAATGATGTTGCCGGGAATGATCAGCGGCTGGATTCAGGAGATGATTGGCTACCAGTACTTTTTCATCTGGGTAATGCTGTGTACCATTCCAGGGTTTATCATAATCAATTACCTGCGGTACGATCCCAAATTCGGAATGAAAAGCGGGAAGTAGCAGAAAAAAGGGTGGCGCGGTTTCTAATCGCGCATTTTGCAAGTTACCCCGGCGCCAAAACCGAAAACGGATAAAAAGGAAGGTTTCGTAATAACCAAAACAGCAAAATGATACCGAAAATGACCCACGGCGTGTTTTTTATGTAAAATATATTGGGGAGCTTCCAGCCAAACCTGCGGTTTAACAGGGGATGAACAAAATGGTATGCTATGGCCAGCACCGCCGGAAAAAAAAGAAAATTATTTTGTACTACGCCGGCCATATTCAGGTGCAGCAAACTGTGAATGGCCCGCTGCGAACCACAACCCGGGCAATACCAGCCCGACAGCGAATAAAAAACACATCGCGGGAAAAGGATATGTTCAGCCGGGTCGAGCACAAAAAAAAGAACTGCCAATACCATAAATCCTATCAGCAGCCCTCCATTGAAAACATTTTTCATAATTTAAACATCCCATCCTTCGAGTGCGCCAAGTCCTAATCCGGCAACTACTCCAAAAATAACGAGCAGAAACCATAGTAAAAAGCTGGCAATTCCCACGGCAAAAGCAACCCATGCCCAGAGTTTTGCATTTTTACTGGAAAGTTTTGCGCCTTCAAAATCGCCCATTTGCCATTTGGAGTTTACCTGTGCGGCATAAACTATGGAAACAATGCCGAATGGAAGACAGCACAAAATGGTTGTTAAAATAGCCCAAACCAGGTAATTGGGAGGAGGAAACTGTTGTGTTGATTGCTGATTTTGCTGCAGTTGATCGTTCATAATTATTGGTTTTAAAAATTTCGTTTATACTTTTTTGTTTAGTAAACAAATTTACCATCTCATTTGATAAAATAAAATGAATTTGACAAAAAAAATTGCCGGGTAAGTTTTACGCAAACTTTCTTTACAAAAAAAGTGGTGCCGGTTTAAGTTCAGGAGTTGCATTTTATCCTTTTACCCTGGCTTGGCTATCCGCCTTATTTTTGTCTTTTTCCCAAACCTTTGCCTATTTTGGCACCTTTGCCATCAGTGCCGTTTCCGTTTAGTTTTGGCATGGCAATTCATTTTAAACAGTTACATGTTTTTTATTTCGAAATTAAACAAATGTTTATTTGTATATACCGGCAGGTTTAAAAAATGAAGTTAACCCATTACGAAAGAATTCAAGAAAATTTAATTACATTGGCCGGGAATATTTGTTTAAAACAGGTTTACATTTTGATTATGATGAAAATAATTCATGCAATTTTGTATTTGGCAATAGGTTTTTTGTTCTCTTGTAGTTCTCCCCAAAACAGGAAAAATAACGAAGAAAAACAGGTAATTACTGTAAGCATTCTGCCCCTTAAAACATTTATTGAGGAAATTGCAGGCAATGACTTCGAAGTAAACTTACTTCTGCCACCGGGCGCCAGTCCTGCCGACTTTACGCTGGTTCCGTCGCAACTGAAAAATATCGCCCGATCGGAAATCTGGTTTCGCATTGGGTACATCGGGTTTGAATATTCCTGGCGGGATAAAATTGAGCAGGCCAACCGGAATATGAAAGTGGTCGATCTTTCAGAGGGATTGGATTTAATCAGCGACGAAAACCTGCCCTCGGGCGAAAAGAGCAAACTTGCCGGTATCAATCCGCATACATGGCTGTCGCCCAATCTTGTAAAACAAATGGTGAGCCGCATCACCGAAGAACTTAAATTGCTGAATCCCGAAAAAAAACAGGAATACCAGGATAATTTAGTAAGGTTTATGCAGAAAGCAGATGAACTGGATGGAGAGATCAGAGCCGCTTTAAAGGATTATGAAGGCCGTCAGTTTATCCTGTTTCACCCCAGTCTTTCGTATTTTGCACGCGAATACAATCTTGTACAGTACTCGCTGGAGCCCGGTGGCAAAGAACCAACCCCACTGCGAATGGCAGCCCTGGTTGATTTTGCCAAAGAACAAGAAATCAGGGTTATCTACATCCAAAGCGATCTCGATCGGGAGCAGGCCCGTGTATTTGCCGAAGAAATTAATGGTGAAGTTGTGCAGATGTGGCCTCTCAATCCCGCATGGTTCGAGAATCTTAGGGAAATTACTGAAATTCTTATCGCATATTTTTAACAAACAAAAGGACAGGTGACGCTCCTGCCCTTTTAAACTTCCCGAAATTTTCCTGAAAATTTCCGAATTGGCCTAATTTGCCTGATCGGAAACCAATTTTGCCATCACCTTTTCAAATTAATAATCTTTTCAGTGTTTTCTGTTTTAAACCAATCATTTTCATTCTTCCTGTTACTCAAAGAAGGTGCCATATTTGTAACTTTCTGTATATTATAAGATTAAGTGACTGCCTGATATTTTACTCATTTCAAAAACAGAGAAACAGTTTTATTTTGGGACAGCTTTTTCCCTCAATACACGCTTATAATTTTCATTTATCTGTTTTAACAACTCATTAACAAAAAATGGATTAAACCAATTTAAGATATTTTTGTCTTAATATTTGTTGAACAATTAAACCATATTTTTAAAACAAAAGTGAAAAAATGAAAATTTTACAGATAGTAATAACAGCATTAACTCAAATTTTGATAGTACTAATTTTTGCAAAAGCAGTATTTGGAATATCCACTGAAGATGACTCAAAAGCTTCACGTATTTATGGAACAGTGATAGATGAAGTGACCGGTGAGCAATTGGAATTTGCTAACGTAGCTGTTTACAGTAAAGCTGATTCAGCGCTTATTACAGGAGGAATTACAAATGAGAAAGGACGTTTTGAAATAACCGGGATAGGAACAGGAGCATACTACCTTGAGGCAAATTTTATTGGTTTCAGTTCTTCGGATTTTATTGATATTGACGTAGTTGGAAATAACCGTGAAATTGATTTGGGCAGAATCTCATTACGCCCTTCAACAGTTGAACTTGGCAGTGTGGATGTTGTGGCCGATAAAGCACAGGTTGAGTTTAAACTCGATAAAAAGGTGGTTAATGTTAGTCAGGTCATTAGTGCCATTGGAGGCACCGCTGTTGATGTGCTTGAAAACACTCCTTCTGTTCAGGTTGATATTGAAGGAAATGTATCGGTGCGGGGATCGTCTAATTTTACGGTTTTAATTGATGGCCGGCCAAGCGTTCTCAGTGGCAGCGATGCATTGCGACAAATTCCTTCATCGGCCCTTGAGAGCATTGAAATTATTACCAATCCATCGGCTAAATACGAACCCGACGGCATGGCCGGAATTATTAACCTGGTTACCAAAAAGAATTCCATGAACGGGTTAAGTGGTATTGTAAATGCTTCGGCCGGAACAGGCGATAAATACCGGGGCGATTTTACCCTGAATTACCGCACCGAAAAATTTAACTTTTTGCTGGGCGCCGACTGGCGCGATGAAACCAATTATGGCAGTTCATCATCGTCGAGGGAAACGTTTTCAAATGATACCACCCGGTATTTGTTTATGGATGGTTCGCGAAATTTTAATCGCAGCGGACATAATCTGAAAGCGGGTGTTGAATGGTTTCTTTCTGATAAAACTACTTTTTCACTCTCCGGAGAAACAGGGAAATCGGTGAATAATCGCTACGGGAGCGGAGAAACACGCAGTTATACTGTGCCGGGCAGCCAGGAAATTTTTTCTGTTACCGATGAAGAATCAGAACGGATAAACGATTTTTACAGCATCAATTTCAATTTTCTGCACAACTTTAACACCGAAGGGCATAAACTGGAAGGCATGGCTTACTATTCGGGTGAAGAAGGTATTGATACGGAAGAAGAAAGTGAAGTCCTGGCCAATTCACAGTTTCAACGCTCCAATACCTATCTGGAACGTGTATTCTCGCTGGAAACCGAAGAGGAAAAGGAGTTCAGGCTGAAAATGGATTATACATACCCATTTAGTGAAACCGGCAGGTTTGAAGCCGGATTGCTCAGCCGCATTGATGCAGAAACAGAGGGGTTAACTTTTGAGGTTTTCGACCAGGAAACCAATTCCTGGATTATAAATGAAGATTTTACCAGTATTACCGATTTCCGGCGCGATATTCATGCATTGTATTCCACCTACAGCAATGCTTTCGGGAATTTTGAATACATGGCCGGGCTCAGGGGCGAACTCACGTTGCGTGAGATTCTGAACACCAATGCCGCAACGCCATCCGAACTGAACCGTTTCGATCTGTTTCCCACCATTCATACTTCATACAAAATAAAAGAAAACAACGAACTGATGGCCAGTTACAGCCGCCGGATAAACCGGCCCTCGGGAAGAGATCTCGACCCGAATCCCAATTATTACAACCGTTACACCATTCGCATCGGTAATCCCGATCTGGAACCGGAATACACCGACTCGTATGAATTGGGAGCATTAAGACGGTTTGGCCGTTCATACATCTCACTCGATGCCTTTCACCGGGTAACCCATAATAAAATCGACCGGTATCAAACTCTGGAGGACGATGTTTTTTACCTGCGAACCGGAAATTTCGATAATGATTACGCTACAGGTATGGAGCTTACCGGAAATGTAAGCTTCACCGAATGGCTGATGGTAAATGCAAGCGCATCCATGTACAGGTACCGGATAAGCGGAACGTTGGGAGAAGATGCGTTCGACCGCTCGAGCACCAACTGGAATGGCAGGATGAACACTACACTTCGTTTCTCCGAAAATTCCAGAATGCAGGTAAATGCCTTTTTCCGAGGACCTTCGGTTTCGGCCCAGGGCGAATCCAAAGCGATGTTTTTTTCCAACCTGTCTTACCGGCACGAGTTTTTCGACAAAAAGTTGTCAGCAACTTTAAGTGTGCGCGATCCGCTGGGTACTGCCAAATTTGAAAGCGAATCCTACGGAGAAGATTTTAACAGTCGGTTTCAGTGGAAACGCGAACCGCGGGTTGTTATGCTTACACTGAGCTACCGGTTGAATAATTTTAAGTCGGAAGGAAGGAATGGTGGCGGAGACGGAGGTGGAATGGATATGGGAGGCGGTGAATATTAACCTTTTTCCAGAAATTGTGCTGCCAGTTCAACTTCTTTGTACCATTCTTCGCCGTATTTTCTGATGAGAGGTTCTTTCAGGAATGTGTAAAGTTTAACTTTTTGTGACTTGCCGCATTCGCGACCCGGCTTGCAAATCTTAAGCTTTTCGTAGTTTACGGCATCAAACCGTTTATATTCGGTAATTCGTATGGGAAAAAGATGGCATGAAACCGGCTTTCTGAAATTGGTTTTCCCTTCAAAAAAGGCTTTTTCGATGCTACATTTCAAAATGCCTTTTTCATCGTAAAACGAATAGGCGCACTGACGTTTGTTTACCAAAGGTGTTACCAAATCGCCATCGTCGTCAATCATTGAAAAACCCTGTTTCTGAATTTCCTGCCGGTGGCTTTCCGGCAGATAGTTTTCAAAAACAGGGTATTCCTTTTCTATTTTTTTTGCCTCTTCAATGGTTAATGGCGCACCTGAATCGCCTTCCACGCAACAGGCTCCCCTGCATTTCAACAGGTCGCAAACAAAATATTGTTCAAACACTTCGCGGCTGATGATGGTGCGGCCAATTTCTATCATGAAATCAGGTTTTTACCGGTCATTTCTTTTGGAACTTCCAGTCCCATTACGTTCAGCAAGGTGGGAGCCACATCGGCTAAAATACCGTTTTTCAGTTTCACATGGGTTTTGTTGTTGCTCACAAAAATGCAGGGGACCGGATTCAGCGAGTGGGCTGTATTTTCCGAGCCGTCTTCATTTACCGCATTGTCGGCATTTCCGTGGTCGGCAATAATCATCACATCGTAACCGCCTTCCATCGCAGCTTCCACCACTTCTTTGGCGCATTGGTCAACTGCCTGTATGGCTTTGTAAATAGCCTCGTAAACTCCCGTATGGCCCACCATGTCGCCATTGGCAAAGTTCAGGCACACAAAATGGGCATCCTGGCTTTTCAACCTTGGTACAATGGCATCTTTCACTTCTGGCGCCGACATTTCGGGCTGAAGGTCGTATGTGGGAACCCTGGGAGACTGAACCAAAATACGGTCTTCGCCTTCAAACGGTTCTTCGCGTCCTCCGCTGAAAAAGAAGGTGACATGGGCATACTTTTCAGTTTCGGCAATCCGGATTTGTTTCAGTCCGGCTTTGGAAACCACCTCGCCCATGGTATTGGTAACGTTTTCCTTGTCGAAGATGACGTTGATGTTTTTAAAGTCGGCTTTGTAGTTGGTCATGGTGTACCACTGCAAATTCATGGTATGCATGCCGTATTCCGGCAGGTCTTTCTGGGTGAATGCAATGGTTGTCTGACGCAGCCGGTCGGTACGGAAATTGTAGCAGATAACCACATCGCCTTCTTCGATTTTGGCTAAGGGCTCACCACTTTCATCCACCATTACGATGGGTTTCATAAACTCATCGGTAACGCCATTGTCATACGATTTTTGCACCGCTTCCAGAATATCTGTGGCTTTCTCGCCTTTTCCCTGGGTGTATAAATCGTATGCCAGTTTCAGACGGTCGTAGTTTTTGTCGCGGTCCATCCCAAAATACCGGCCTATAAGCGAAGCAAATTTGGCATTGGTTGGTTTCAGTGCTTCCAAATCATCTTTTATGAAACCATAACCCGAACGGGGATCGGTGTCGCGTCCGTCGGTTAATCCGTGAATGAAAATATCTTCCAGCCCCATGTCGGTGGCAACCTGGCAAAGCGCCACCATGTGTTTACTCAGTGCATGTACACCACCGGGGCCAATGAGACCGATGAGGTGTACCTTTTTGTTGTTTTCTTTGGCGTAAGAGTACGCCTTAACAATTTGTGTATTTTTCCAAAGCGATTTGTCTTTGATGGCGAGCGTAATTTTTACCATGTCCTGGTAAAGTACGCGCCCGGCGCCAATATTCAGGTGACCTACTTCGGAGTTTCCCATTTGTCCGTCGGGCAAGCCAACATGTTCGCCCGAGGCAAGTAGTTGGGAGTGCGGGTATTTTTCCAACAGTGAATCCATAAACGGGGTGGGAGCCTGTGAAACGATATCGCGTTCCGAACCGTCGCCAATTCCCCATCCGTCGAGGATCATCAGTAATGTTTTTTGTACTTCAGCCATTGTATTTTATTTTTATTGTTTTTTTAATTGTGAACAGACAAAAGTATCTTTTTTTAAATCAATTGTAAAATAACCTTCAACTTGCTGAAAATGATTTAACGAATTCTTCGCGGCTGGCTGACATGGAAAATCAAATTTTTAATAACTGACGCAACCAAAATTTGGCTAAATACGTCTTCAATAAAAAACAAATGGTTATGAATCGGCTGCTTTCTTTTTTGATGATCTTTCTTTTAACTGCATGTAATTTATTTGAACTGGAATTTCCTTATGAAAGTGATGGTACCCAAATCAATATTAACCTTGTCGAAAAAGATCAGATTAAGCAATTCTACGATTCAGGATTTGATCTTGACACCCTTGAACTGGAGGCCGAAACCTGGCTGAGGCATAATGAGATTTTATTTTACGACTGGTCAGCTCAGGCATTTTATTTGAAAAATGAGAAATCCAAAGAATCAAATTCAAGCCGGTATTTTGTATTGAAAGCAAATGAAGAGCCGGTTTTTCTCGGTTATTTCATGTCAATGTTTTCATCGTTTGTTCCAACTTTCCCGAGTATAGTTGCCCATGATGATTTTTTTTATCCTAAAGATGTGATTGTTTTGGGTGGATATGGAATTCACGAAACTACAACTTCGCTGTTTGAAAGAGAAAAATTCAGGACTGTCATGGAAAAATCGGGTTTACTGAAGGAAGGAATCAATGTGGAGTTAACGGGTTTAAAAAGAATAAATTCAACTACGCTGAGATATACTTTTAAAGTAACGAATCTTGACCTTGAGAATATTTATATTCCTGATCCAAAAAAGATGGGAGAATCGCGTTTTCATTATTATACCAACGGTGTAATTCTGAATAAGGGAGAACAACATTTTTCAGCACAAGAGTTTGAAGTTATTACTTCCGATAATATAAAGCCACAGTGGTATTACAAATTGACGCCCGGTGAAACAATTATCCGTACGGTTACGCTAAACGGGTATGAAAATTTGCCTGAAGGTGAGGTGAATGCAACTTTTTATTTTCCGGGTTCAGATAACAAAACTACTGGCGGCTGGAAAATGAAAGATGGCTGGATTTGGATTGGTAGTTTCAGAGCTAAACAGGTGTTAAATATCAAAAACTGAAGTGGTCTTTTAAAAAAAGAGCTGTCTGAATCAATCAGGCAGCTCTTTAATCTATTTAGTTGAAATAGTCTAATAAAATTTGGCTCTTTCGTCTTCAACTTCCGCTTTTTCGAGGTGTACACTGTATGCCTGCGAAGTTGCACGGAAAGTAAGGTTTTGGGCCAGTCGTAATTTTTCATTTTCCACATTCTGATCAGTGCCTTCTGTAACAGAAGTAACTTTTACAATATAAACTCCGTTGTTTCCGGCAACAGGATTTGATATTTTGTCTGGGGCAATATTTGCGACCGTTCCAACAACTTTTGGCTCCATTCCCACACCCGGAATCTGACTTGAAGTGAAATTGATGTTTGCTGCATTTCTTACTGTAGTCCCCAATTCTGATGCAATGGCATCCAAATCAGTTTTTCCTTCCATCGCTTTATTGGCTTTATCAACCAAAAATTGAGATTTCTTTTCTTTTAAAACAGCAAGTTCTACCCTTGCTTTAACGTTTTCAAAACTTGCAATTCCTTCTTCTGTTGCAGAAACAAGTGTTGCAATTACAAAATTATCTCCAAGGTCGAAAATAGTAGATCCCTGATTGTCCTGAATTAATGAATTAACTTTTGAACTATATGCAGCTCTTATTAACTGTCGTGAGTTTTCGAGTCCCGGAATTTCGCGGTCAGTCTCTCTGATAGAAGCACTTCTTTTATTTAAGTTTTGTTCGGTAACAGCAGCGTCGAAAGCGGCTTTTGTGAGGTTTTTTCCCGCAAACTCACTGGCCTGGGCATATACGTTCTGGTAAGTCTGGGTGCTTGGCGTTACATTCCTGACAAGATAAGCCACCTGCACCTGTCTCGATTCTTTACCTCGTGCTGTTGTTTGAACCAGATGAATTCCAAACTGGGTAGTTACTATTGTAACCTCATTTACTTTATTGTTAAAGGCAGCATCTTCGAATGGTTTTACCATCATTCCTCGGCCAAACCAGCCCAACTCACCTCCCTGAATAGCAGAACCCTGATCTGCTGAAAATTCAATGGCCAATGAAGCAAAGTCACTGCCATTTTCAATAGCAGTTTTCAGACTGTCAGCCAAAGCCTGCATTGAAATCAGTTCCTGTTGGGTATTTACCTGAAGTAAAATATGCCGTGCTTCCACTGAGTCGGGCATCATACCGGTTGCATGAAGTTTCGCCAGTTTATAGGAATCGTTTTCAAAAAAAGGACCGAAAATATCTCCAACTTCAGCATTTGTCTCAAAAATCCAAATAGCAATATCTTCAGGTAATTCATCCTGCTTGTACCAGAAGTCATCAAATCCAACATCCGAGTTGGAAGTAACAAATGATACATTATCGGTTGCTTCGGCAAAGTCAGAAACAATGTCGTTTATCCACCTTTCTGCCTGTTCTGCATCCTGTCGTGACGGAGTTACGGGGTATGTTATGTATTCTATTCTGCGTAACTTTTCTTCCTTATAATTTTCCTGGTTTTTGTTGTAATAATCCCTTAACTCTTTATCGGTTACCACAACCTGGCTGTCGGCCACCGAATTGTGGTTCAACATTATATAATCAAAATTTACTTGTTTGTTTCTGGAATTCAGGCTGCTTTCAGCTTCCAGATTTGTAACATACAAGCCTTTTCCAACCATGTTGTTGTATTTGCTTTGAATTCGATCGTCCACAATCTGGTCTTCCAGATAGAGCCAATATTGCCGTTGTTCGGGCGCAACGCCTGTTTCGAGGTTTCTCAGGAATTGCACTACGGCATTTCGGTCAACCTGTCCGGTGTTGGGGTTTCTGAAAAGTTGCTGAACTATCGGGTGAAGGTTCGTTCCCTGCAGCATATCAAAAAGTTCGTCTGAACTTACGGTTATCCCTAATTTTTTATACACATCGTTCATCACCAGATCCCGAATCAGGTTTTGCCAGGTTTGTTCGCGCACCTGTACCCAGGTATTTTCGTCCAATTGGTTTTGCTGGGAATTCATTCGGTAAATATCTCCCAATCTTTCAACCTGTTGCTGGAATTGAGGATATTGAATGGTTTCTCCGTTAATTTCACCTATTTTCAACCGGTTCCCCTGGAATATGGAAGTTCCACCCTGAAACATGTCGCCAAGGATGAAGGCAGCGAGCGAAATACCAATTACAATTGCCACCAACAGTCCTGCTTTTGTCCTAATCGTTTGTAACGTTGCCATTGATTTACAGTTCTTTTATTGCAAATTTTACTTATTTTTTTTCGAGCTACGAAGATAGTAATTTTCAAATGAATCCATAAGATTTTATTTTTTTTTGCCGGGAAGACTTTGTTTATTTGCAATATCCTGGAATTCAGTTTTTTGCTAATAAAGGGATAGCTTTTTGTGCTTAATTTTTGGTCATTTAATCATGAAATGGTACAGTAAAAGTAAGAAACAGGTGAACTGTTATCAATTTCCGAAATCGAGAATACCTTGTTCAGGTTCCTGTCTCATTTGATTTTCCGGCATTTGCCTGACTGAATCCGATGAATTTTGTCTGTTGGTTTCCATATCAATATAAATGGTTCCTCTTGGATTTTTTATTCTCCAGTTTTGAAGGGTTTGGTCCGACTGAAATCCAATTCCGGTAATGATTTGGTCGGGCCTTATGATTCGTACAAATTCTTCGGTGTGTATCCTTTCTTCTTTTTCTTCCCAAATCAGATGTTCAGTTTTTAATGTGTCGCCCTGAGCATTGGTTGCAATTACGTTATTTTTGGCTTCCCACCGCTCTTCTTTCACAAATTGTTTGGCGTAGTTTGCCGTGATACTGGAGATTATGTTCTGTTTTTCGTCGTATTTAATCAGTTCAATCCCTTCCGGAAATTCAACGTATGGTTTACCTTCACCCTCAAAGCGCAAAAGCCTTGGCGCTTTTAAAAAAAACCTGACCTGCCCGCTGTCGGTAAACATGGTTTCAAAATTAGAAGCTTCAACAATCGGGAGATTTTCAGGTGAACTGAATGCTTTAATTTTTTCAATATTGTTTTCACATCCAAACAAAAGAAATGCAGCCCCTGTAAAAAGGGCTGCAATCCTTAAAAAATGTAATATTTTTATGGTTTTAGAACCTGACTTTTGTATTTTCATTAATCCAACCTCCAACTTTGTAGGTTTGTCCATCCTGCAAACTGCGGAAAAAAGCTTCTTCCTTGTTTGGGAAATACCTGCGGTAGTCGCTGGCCTTTTTCGCTGCATCAATTGCGCAGTCGGGATTTGAGCGGGCACGCTCGTAATAATCAACAGCGGTCCAGAATACAGTTGATCTTTCGAAATCATCCTGACCAAAGTTCCTGCTTGCAGCAACATAAATATCGCCAATCAGCACAAGAGCCTCACAAAAATTTGGATTAATTTCAAGCGCTCTTTTGGCATAGGTGCGAGCTTCCTGCAGTGCATGTTCCTTGGCATAAATAAACAAACCATATTCGTAGTAATATTTGGCAAGAAGTTCTTTGTCGGTTTCCTGTTCCATCGCCTGCTTGTAATAATTTTTAGCTCGTTCATCATCATTTCGTCTAAGAAATCTGCGAGCCATGTTAAATGCAGCCTCTGCCGAAGGCTCCAACTCATATAATCTTTCGGTGGCATCTGAGAACAAAGGAGTTTCATCACATTTGGCACTACCTAAACGCCGTAACATACTTTTTATAAAATCAACATCGTTTTTGTTTTGCTCATATTGTGGCGTAAAAATGGTTGTGAGAGCTTCACAATCGGCAGCGCCCGATTTTCCAAAAATATCTTCAATGTATGCCTGCACATCGGTAATATCCTTGGTCAATTCATCGCTTTCGCTTTTTTCAAGCATGGCTGCAAGCGTTGAATTACAGGTGTCGTAATTTTTTATAACTGATTCTTTAGGTATTTCTCCCAAATTGAAAAGTGACCGTGAGGTTTGCATTAACAAAATCAGCACAGGAAGTTCTGATTCGGTTCCCTTTTCGTTAACCGATTCGCTAAGCCAATCGTACCCTTTTTTTAGTGTTTCTGCCAAATCTCCGTTGTTCAGCTCACGATCGTTTTCAAGTTTATATTTCAGCCAGTCAGTGGCCTTCCTTCCTAAAACAAATCCTTTGTCACCAAAATACCTTATCCTTTTATCATACAATCTCATTAAATCATCAATATATTTGCTTCGTTCTTCAGGAGAATTTGCATTTTCAATGAGGTGTGTGTGCATGTTTACTCCGTGAATGTAAATATTAAGTGTAGATTTTGGATATTTATTGTAGATATTCCTCCAATGGGGCAAAGCAGAAGAGTAATTTTCCTGTTTGTAGAATTCGTTATACAGGGTTAATTCATTCATAAAATCCCTGTTCTGCTCCCGAATTAATTCTTCAGCGGTTTTCAGAACCACATCTCCTTCATCAACTTCACCATCATCACTGCCAGGTAGTTTTCCGTCAAAAGCAAAATCGAACACATCATCAATATTTCCAGGAATATCTACTCTTTGTGATTCCGTAATAAATGTAAATCTTAGCCATTTGGATCTGGCATCGGCTTCCACTTCATACTTTCCATCGAAACTGGTCATCATCGAGCCGCCACGGTGCGCTTCTACGGTAACTCCTGCAGCAGGTTTACCTTCACGATAAACAGTGCCTTTAATTACTCTTTGAGCCTGCAGAGTTGTGACGGCTGCCAAAACCAGGGAGGCCATTAAGAGTGATATGCGAATAACAGTTTTCATAGTTTTATAACTTTTATCGTTTTAACATCTATTTTAATCAAATTTTCTCTGTATAAACCACAAATCATACAAGTTAACACTCAGGTTTATTTTTGCATAATTTTCAAGAACCAGGTTGTTTTCCTTTGTTCCTCTTCTTCCTAACTCGGCCGAAACGTTAACAGTTGAATTGGAACGGTAAACCGGTAAACCTACTCCAAAACTTATGCCAAAATCATTAATTTGCTGTCCGTCAAGCTTTAAGTATGATTTCTCGTATTTTAAACCTGCCCGGTAGGCTATCCGGCTCACATAGCTTCTAATGGAAAACCTGTCGGGAATCCATTCAGCGCCAACGGCAAATTTATCCAAATCTGTTAAAATCGGGTTATTTTCGCCGAAAAATTTTGCTTTAGACCAGACCTGCCGGTAATAATCTGCATTAACCTCCAGACTGTTTTCCTTCACATAAGAAAGACCAAAACCGTAAGTCAGCGGAAATTCTATTACGCTTCTGTCCTGGCTTTGAAAATTTATAGTATCCTGGTCTGACCGGGAAGTATTGCCAACCTGAATTGAAATGATTTTTCGCGTTAAATCAGACAGAAAACCGGTATATGCAGGTTTGTTTTCCAACACGGCGGCAAAGGTCAGGTGTTGGTTTTCCTTTAGCGGAAGGGTTGCCTGTGCGCCAAAACTCAGGTTAAAATCACGCAAACGCAAAGATTCGAATTTCTGATTGTTGTAAAAATCGAAAGCATCCAGAAAATAGGTTTCAGCATTGCGGTTCAACATTCCAAACATATAATTCAGATTGGCCCCCACCGAAACGTTTTTTACCGGGTCAACAGCAATTCCCCAATATGCACGCGAGATTGAACCCTCTCCGTAATACCTTAAAAGAACATTCCCTGCATTTTCCACCTCGTCGTTCACTTCCACATTGTAGCCCACATCGGAGTAAGGAGTTAATCCCAGAGAAGTGGCCATCCAGTTTGTAATCTGAAAGTTCATGGCAAAATACCTGAAATTAATATCGTTGGCATTCATGCTGGTTATGTCGTTACTGTAATTGGAAAATTTTCCGTTCAAACCAAACTCGAACATGAATACCAGGGAGTCAACAGCAGTATAAGAAGCTGGATTTGAGGTGTTAATTTGCTGATTGTTTCGGCTTGCCAGCGAAGCACCTCCCATGGCAGATGTTCGCCCAAAACTGTAAGGTTGAAGGTCGCCCAAACCAAACCGTGAATACGGTGAACTGGTGTTGTTATTAAATTGTGCAAATAATAAAGCCGGCAGTAAAAGCAATCCGGCTATAATAACTACTCTTCTAAATCTCCCCATTATGTTCTAATATGCGGTTTAAACCGATGGCTATTAAATTGAAATGTACAAAGAAAGAATTTTTTAATTTCTTATCAAAAAAATTGGCATCACCCCCGGTTATAATTACGTTTAAATTTTTATAAAATTCCTTAAATGTATCAATTGCTTTATCTGCTTCAAAAACAACGCCATGCTGAACCCCTGCAAGTATTGCTTCTTCGGTTGTCTGGCCATAAAGTTTCCCAAAATTTTTTTTCTCAATCAAAGGTAAACGACCTGTGAATTGATTTAACGCTTTAAAACGCATTTCGATACCCGGTGAAATGTTGCCGCCAAGGTACTGTTTTTTGTCGTTTATCAAATCATAGGTAATGGCTGTGCCTGCATCAATAATCAATACATTACTGTTGGGGTACAGGTGAAAAGCTCCTACCGCTGCTGCAATTCTGTCTTTTCCAAGCGTTTCTTTCGATATATAGCAGTTTTCAACAGGCAAAGGAGTTTCGGCATCCAGTTCTATAAACACTTTGAATTTTTGCTTAAGGTAATTTTTTAGCTCAGGTGAATAATCTTTTACAGTTGAAAGAATAACCTTGTCAACAGACGGATGTTCCTTAAGCAAAACGTCGGCGTGAGATGGCAAAAATTCATCTACCGGCACAGTTATCATTTCTTCGCCGTGATTAAATACCGAAAATTTTGTTCTTGTATTTCCTATGTCAATAACCAGGTTCATCATTAGTCAATAATCCGCTGGGTAATGTCGAGGGCTTTTACAGAATGAGTGAGTGCGCCAATAGAAATGTAATTTACCCCGGTGGCAGCAACTTTCCTGATGCGTTTCAGTGTCATGTTTCCTGAAGCTTCAATTTTTGCACGGCCGTTAATCAGGTCAACAGCTTCTTTCATTAGTTTGGAGCTCATGTTGTCGAGCATAATAATATCCACCTCGGCATTTAGTGCTTCCTGAACCTGTTCCAGGTTAGAAGTTTCCACTTCAATTTTTATGCTTTTGGGAATTTTGGAACGTATGGCATCTACTGCTTTTTTAATACTTCCGGCAACCTGAATGTGGTTGTCTTTGATCATTACCATATCGTACAGGCCAAACCGGTGGTTCGATGCACCGCCCATTCTCACTGCATATTTGTCAAGATGCCGGTATCCGGGAAGTGTCTTTCTTGTATCCAGTATTTCCACTTTGTGTCCTTTTATTTCATACATACACAAACTGGCATACGTAGCAATTCCCGAAAGGCGCTGTAAAAAGTTAAGCGCCTTACGTTCTCCGGTAAGAAGCGCCCGGTAGTTCCCTTTAAATTCCGCAATAATATCGCCTGGTTTTACTTTGCTGCCGTCGGGCATAAGTTCTTTCCATTCAATATTTTTATCGAATTTTTTGAAAACCATTTCAGCCACAGGAAGCCCGGCAATCACGCCTGCGTCTTTGGCAACCAAAATGGCCTTTTTGCTGGAATCAGGCGGAACAAGGTTGTTGGTGGTTATATCGCCGTCGCCAATATCTTCTGCATACGCCAAATCGAACAATACTTCGGCCGACTTCAATGTTTTTATATCCATCATTTTTTTTCTCTCCTAACAGGTTCAAATTGAATTTTGTTGTTTTTTTGTTGTATAATATGCACTTCAAAGCCGGGGTTTTCTTTCGGGAAATCAGTTCGTATATGCCCGCCTCTGCTTTCTTCGCGGGTTAATGCTGCTATTGCAATTAAACTGCTGATTGTTGCACTGCTTTTAATTTTCAGCAGATTATAGTCGTGATTAATACTCTCGTAATTTTCTGCAATTTTTTCAAATTTTCTGACAGCCTCTTCCAATCCCTTCTTATTTCTCACAATACCCATGTTTTTCATCATTTGTGAGGCAATTTCATTTTGAACTTTCAGAAATGTATCTTCAGTTTCAGCATTTGGAAAAACCGGTTCAGTTTCAGGTAAATTTTCCCGGGGCCATGAAAGTTTGGCGGCAGTTTCGCTGGCGCGTTTTCCAAATACCAGGCACTCAAGCAGAGAGTTGCTGGCCAGCCGGTTAGCGCCCATTACACCTGTTGAAGCAGCTTCGCCACAAACAAAGAGGCCTTTAATGTTGGTTTCGGCATCAAGATTTGTATGAATACCACCAACCATATAGTGCGCTGCCGGAGAAACGGGAAGCAAATTTTTTGTCAGATCAAAACCAAGTTCTTTCAGGTGAAAATATATATTTTTAAATCGCGACTTGATTTTTTTTGGATTGAGGTGTTGAAGCGACAGAAATACGAAATCTTTTCCAGATTCCTGAATTTGCCTGAAAATATTATATGCCACTACATCGCGCGGGGCGAGTTCAGCCAGCGGATGAATGTCTTTCATAAACCTTCTGCCTTCATGGTTAAGGAGCCAGGCCCCTTCTCCGCGAACGGCCTCACTAATCAGGTATGCTTCTTTGCCCGGAACATATAGAGCCGATGGATGAAACTGGATGAATTCAATGTCGGATATCTGCGCGCCTGCTTCCCAGGCCAGTGCAATACCATCTCCTGTTGCGGTGTGCGGATTGGTTGATCGCGCAAAAATGCGGGAAAGTCCTCCGGTTGCAAGAATAACTGCCTTGGTTTTAAAAATCAGGTTTTTTCCCGTTTTGAAATCCAAAGCCTGCACTCCGGCAATACGTCCATTGTTTTTTAACAGCCTGACTGCCGTAGTATATTCAAAAGGAGTAATGTTTTTTTGTTCCTTAACCTTTTGAAGGGTAAAGCAGGTTAGCTTTTTTCCGGTGGCATCGCCCCCGGCGTGCAAAATCCGTCGCCGGCTGTGAGCGCCTTCAAGCCCAAGCACAAACTTTCCGTTTTTTTTGTCGAACTGCATTCCCAGGTCTATCATTTCCAAAACACACTCTTTCCCTTCATTTACAAGAATTCGTACGGCATCTTCATCGCACAGTCCCCGTCCGGCCGCAAGCGTGTCTTTCATGTGTAATTCAGGTGAATCGTCGTCGCCAATGGCTGCCGCAATGCCACCTTGTGCATAATATGAATTGCTGGTGTCGAGTTCCGATTTGGTAACCACAGCAACATTTCCGAATTTTGAAGAATAATAAGCCGCAGTTAGCCCGGCGAGACCACTTCCAATGACAACCGTATCAAATTCAAATATTTGCATGGAATTGCTTTTCATAAATGCGCGGCAAAGTTACTATATTCTTTCAAGTAAATGCGCGATTTTTTTAAAGCTTTTTTTATTCCGGCAGATAATCCGGACGGACGGGTGAAAATGTTTCCTGCACAACAGAATCCTCAAGAATTTCCACTTCGTGTTCCATGTTTACCGGAATACTCCAGGCATCTCCAGGTTCTGCCATATACCATTTATTCTTTATTCTGAAATTTAACTTTCCTGAGATGAGGGTTCCCGTTTGTTCAAAGGGATGGCTGTGTGATGGCAACCGATGTCCTTTAGCAAGGATAAACTCGCACAGATTCGATTTTTCACCGAAGGCCAACGGACGCATAATGACTCCGTCCATCAGTTTTTTGGTATTAAAACTGTTTTTTTTGGAAAACATAGTTATCAGAATTTTTATCCATTTCATGTCAAAGGTAGAAGAATTCGTTCGTTTTAAGTAACCCCATACTATAAATTCAGAAAAAGAAATGAAGCCTGTGGAAATCCTTATCAACCATATTGATTTAGTATTTGTTATACTGGAAATAAAAAAAAATAGTAAAATGAGCTGGAGAAAAATTACATTTATTGTAGTCGCCCTAATCGTTCTTTTGGGTGGCTCCGCAGCCCTGTCCATGTTGTTTGTTTCCATGAAACCCGAACCTCCCCGCAGGCCGGAATCGGAAATGAAACGGTTTGTGAAAGCTACAACGGTGGAATACTCCGATATTTCTTCCCCACTCTGGCGTGAAGGCCGTGTGGTTTCGGGCAGCGATGTCGTTTTGGTTGCGGAAGCTGCCGGGCGGATTGAGTCGGGCAATGTTTCGCTAAGGAAAGGGACATCGTTTAAAAAAGGCCAGTTGCTTGCAACTATTTACAAAGATGAAGTTGAACTTGCTCTGAAGGCAAGGAAGAGCAGGTTTTTAACTGCCATTACAACTATGCTGCCCGATATTAAAATCGATTTTCCTGAAAATTATGGAGATTTCCAGCAGTTTTTTAATACCATTGATATGGACCATGAGTTGCCCGAACTGCCTGAGATAACTGAAGAAAAGCTGAAAATTTTCCTGGCCAGCAGAAATGTTTTGAGCGAATATTATGGCATTCAGCAAGACGAAAAACGACTGGCCCGTCATTCTCTTTATGCACCGTTTAACGGAGCTTTTACCCAGGTGAACTTTGAGGTTGGTGCTTATGTGAACTCCGGGCAATAGATTGCCCGCATGATCCGTACCGACCAGTTGGAAGTTGAAGTGCCGGTTGAAAATGGACAAAGCAAGTGGATTAATTTAGGAGATAAAGTTGAAGTTTATTCCCGAAACAGGCAAATGGTAAGGCCGGGCAAAGTTGTTCGCAAGTCCGATTTTGTTGATCCGAACTCCCAGTCGAGAAGCATTTTTGTTTGGGTACAAAACCAGCCCGACGATCCTGTTTTTGCCGGTGAATACAAAGAAGTGAAGTTTCCCGGTCAAAGTATTGTACAATCAATGGAAATACCCCGTAATGCTGTATTTAATTCGAACGAGGTTTTTACAGTAGTTGACGGAAAGCTGAAAAAGGAACAAATTTACATTTTAAAATGGAATGAAAATTCATTAATTTTTAATGGACTTGAAGAGGGAACTATAGTAGTTACAGAGCCTCTGATTAATGTAAAAGAAAACTCATCGGTTGGAATTTTCGGGCAGGAGACCGCTGACAGGCAAAATAATTACAAAGGTGAAACAGACGAAACCACACTGGAAAGAGGATGAAAAAAGCAGTTGAATTATTTGTTCGGTTTCCTTTTTATGCCAACCTGATTATTATTTTTCTTTTGATAGTAGGGGGAATGAGTTTGTTCTCCATGAAAAAATCTTTTTTTCCTGAACGGCCCTCCCGCATGTTGTTTGTCACTGTATTTTACCCCGGCGCTTCTCCGGTTGAAATGGAGGAAGGGGTGACTTCGCGCATAGAAGAGGCAGTGAGGGCTATTCCCGGAATATATGAAATCAATTCTGTTTCTTCGGAAAACAGTTCGCGGGTAATCATTGAAATTATTCCCGGATACGACATCGACGAAGCTTTAATTGAAGTGAAAAACGCAGTGGACGGAATTTCATCGTTTCCAACGGCTGCTGAACGCCCGATTGTTTTTAAACAACGAACCTCTTCTCCGGCAGCTCGATTAATGATAACCGGTGAGGTGGATTTGCTCACCCTCAAATCATACGCCCAGCAGGTTGAAGAAGATTTTCTGGCATCGGGCTTTATCAGCCAGGTTTTTCTCTCCGGATACCCACCGATTGAAATTTCGGTAGAAGCCCGCGAAGATGATTTGTTGCGCTACGGAATTACATTTACGCAGTTGCAAAATTCAATTTCTGAGAACAATCGCGATGTTTCAGGCGGGCAACTTCGGTCTGAAGAAGAAGAATTGCTAATCAGGCTTCGTTCACGCAGTGCCGACCCCAATAAAATCGGCGAAATCATTCTCCGCGCCAACGCCGATGGGAGCGTGTTGCGCATTCGTGATATTGCCGGAGTTAAAAAGAAATTTTCCGATACGCCAAACAAAGCACTTGAAAAAGGAAAACCTATTGTTAATATCAATGTAAACAAACTCATTTCTGAGGATTTGTCCCAAATAGATAAATACATCAAAAACTACGTGGAAGAATTCAACCTTAGAAATCCCGGAGTTGAACTTTCCATTACCCGTTCATATCTCGAAATTCTGGGTAGTCGTCTTGAATTGCTTTATAAAAATGGCGGTACCGGATTATTTCTGGTTGTTTTGGTATTGGGCATGATGCTGAGCACACGGCTTTCGCTTTGGGTTGCCTGGGGAATTCCGGCCTCTTTCCTTGCCATGTTTATTGTTGCAAATTTAATGGGGGTTACCATTAATATGATGTCGCTTTTCGGAATGATTCTCGTCATTGGAATTCTGGTTGACGACGGCATTGTTATCGGCGAAAATATTTTTCAGCATTTTGAAAAAGGGAAAAGCCCCATGCGGGCTGCAGTTGACGGTACGGTTGAAGTTATTCCGGCGGTAATAACCTCTATTACAACCACAATTATTGCTTTTTCTCCGCTCATTTTTATTACTGGAAATATGGAAATGATGTTTGAAATGGCGGTTATTGTAATTCTGAGTTTGTTTTTTTCACTGTTTGAGGCATTTTTTGTTCTGCCGGCACACCTTGGGAATGAACGGGTATTGAACCGAAAAGTTTTAAATGCCCGGGCTAAAGGAATTCGAAAATACACGGAACGGTTTTTTAACTGGCTGCGCAATTATGCCTACGACAGGGTTTTGAAACTAATTTTGGAATGGCGTTACATTGTTATCGGTGTTCCTGCTGCCATGATTGTAATCACCCTGGGGTTAATAGGCGGCCAGTTTATCCGCACTACATTTTTCCCGCGAATGGAGTTCGATTCCTTCAACATCAACATTGCTTTTACTCCTGGATCAGGAGAACGGCAGACCATGGACTACCTGCAACGGTTCGACAGTATTGTTTGGACTGTGAACGAAGAATTGATGGCAGATTACGGTTTTAACACCGATATTATTGAAAACAGCATTATTGTGCTGGGTTCATCTTTTAACGGCCAGGAAAGTGGCGCCCATGCCGGAAACCTGGATGTTTCGCCCCGGAACTCCGAGGAAACAGGCATCAGTTCTTATGAAATTATTGACCGGATACGCAGGAAAATCGGACCACTGCCAGAAGCTGAAAAGTATTCCATTGGTGCCCGTGCCCGGTTTGGAGAACCGGTATCAATCGGTTTGCTTTCAAGAAATATTGAAGAGCTGGAAATAGCGCGCGATTTTTTAATGGATAAGTTGCAGGAAATGCCTCAGTTGAAAGACGTGGTAAATACCAATGCCCTTGGGAAGCAGGAGATTTTACTAAAACTGAAACCTCAGGCCTACATGCTCGGGTTTAATGAAATGAGCATTGCAAACCAGGTGCGGCAGGGATTTTACGGCGGACAGGCACAACGCCTGCAGGACGGCAGAGATGAACTTCGTATCTGGGTGCGTTACCCCGAAGAAGGCCGGCAGCGAATCGGCCAGCTGGAAACCATGAAAATAAAAACCCCGCAAGGCGAATTTCCGCTAACCGAACTGGTGGATTACGAAATGAAACGCGGACCGGTAAATATTAACCGGTTTAACAGCCGCCGCGAAATCAGGGTAAATGCCGATTTGGTAAATCCCGACGCCTCGGTTACCGAAATTCTGGACCAGATAAGGATAGAAATTATTCCCGAAATGCGGGCACTCTTCCCGGGTTTGGCGGTAGAATTCCAGGGTCAGCAAAAAGAAAGCAACCGAAACATGGCCGACCTTTTGTTCCTTTTTCCGCTGGCATTTTTGGCAATGATTTTTGTATTGATGATTAATTTTAAATCGTTTGAACAACCACTTATTATTTTGTTTATGGTTCCTATTGCTGTTTTGGGTTCAATCTGGGGTCACGGAATCCACGGCAAACCGCTTTCTATTTTAAGCCTCTGGGGAATAGTGGCACTTACCGGAGTAATCGTAAACGATGCCGTAGTTTTTCTTGCAAAATTTAACCTGCTTGTAGAAGAAGGGAACAAAGTGATTGATGCGATTATTGAAGCAGGTAAATCGAGGTTGCGCCCCATAATTTTAACCACACTTACTACATCATTTGGGCTTTATCCGCTTATTCTCGAAAAAAGTTTTCAGGCTCAGTTTCTGATTCCCATGGCCATATCGCTGGTTTACGGTGTAGCATTCGGAACCATGTTTATTTTGCTGTTTTTCCCTGCCCTCATTCTTATTTTAAATGATATTCGCAGGGAATTGCGCCAATTGTGGCATGGCAAAAAACTGAAACGCGAGGAGGTGGAAATTGCCTGGATTCATGCCCGGCGAAAAATTGAAAACGGAAATAAACCCAAAGACAAAAAGTAAAATGAAGTTATTAAAAATAGTATTCATAATTATTTTTTCAGGTTTTAATGTCGTTGCCCAGCACCCGCTGAGCCTGAATGATGCCATAGTACGCGCGCTTGAAAACAACTACGGTATGCGCATTGTAAGTGAAAACCAGCGCATTGCAGAAATTAGAAACAATTGGGGAACCGCAGGGAGGTATCCGTACATCAATTTGTCTGCTGGCGATGAGAATTCCGTTAATTTGAATGAAAACGAAAATGTTGTGACCAATAGGTTTTCGGCCGGGGCAAATTTAAACTGGACATTGTTCGACGGATTTTCAGTGCGAATAAATAAACAACGGTTTGAGGAGTTGGAACAGCTTTCGAAACAGAATACAGCAATTATGGTTGAAGGAACCATTCAATCGGTAATTTTGGCTTATTTCGCGGTATTGCTCGAAAAAGAAAAACTGGAAGCTTACCGTGAGGTGATGCAACTCTCTGAAGACCGTTTCAGGCAAGCCGAAGAACGGCAGCAGTTTGGCACTTATGTGACTTACGATGTGTTGCAGGCACAAAACGCCTATCTTTCCGATCGTTCCGGTTTCCTTCTGCAGGAAGTGCGATGGAAAAATGCCATACGGGATATGAATTACCTGATGGCAGAAAAGGAAAATACAGCCTGGGAACTTACCTCGGATTTTGTGGCGGCTCCGGTTGATTATAACCTCGAAGATTTGAAATCACAACTTTTTGAGAACAACAAGATTTTGCAGAACCAGTACGTTAATCAAAGGTTGCTTGAAAATGCCGTTGCAGCAGCAAAAAGTGCTTTTTCTCCTTCTCTTGATTTCAGAGGCGGAGTTACCGGAACTGCTGTACGAAGCAATTATACTGAACGGAGCGAAAGCTGGAATAATTCAGCTACTTTTTACGGAAACTTCACCCTGAGTTTTAATCTTTTTAGCGGCGGAAACCGGAAACGGGCGCTGCAAATAGCACAAATAGAGGAAGAAACCGGACTTGTGGAAATTGATGAAATTAAACACGATCTGTCAAACAGTCTCGCCAATTTGTTTGAGTTTTATCTTGTTCGCAGAGAACTGTTGACTGTAGCTGAAGAAAATCTGACAGCAGCCAGGCTAAACCTGCAGATTTCTCGCGAAAAATTCGAGTCGGGCGCCATCAATTCGTTCAACTTCCGCGATGTGCAGAATATTTTCCTGGATGCTTCTTTACTTGAACTGGAGGCCATTTACAATTTTATTGACACGCAAACGGCTTTACTCCGAATGGCTGGTATAATTGTTCAGGAATATGAATAGTATGGGGATTTGAACTGGTGACTTGAGTTCACTTGTTCAATTTGGTTTTATCAAACGTAATCCATTATCCTTCCTGCAATCTGGAGCAACGATATTTCGGCCAACTTGGTCTGAAACTTTACTGAAATTAACCGTTCTTCAGCATCAAGTAAACTTTTTTGCACCTCACGGAGCTCGATTCCCGATAATGCGCCCAGTCTGTAACGCTCCAGTGCAATTTCCAGATTCTCGCGGGCTACATCCAGGTTTTGTTCTTCCATCTGCACCAGGCGAAGGTTATTTTCGTAGGCATAATAAACTGTAAGCAGTTCGGCTTTAATGTCTTGTTCAATTTCCTGATAGCGAAACATCCGGTTTTCTACTTCGATTAAAGCATTGGTTTTTTCGCGCCGGCGGTTAAACCCGCTGAAAATATCCATTCCCAGGGTAAGGCCGTAATTTAAAGCTCTTGTTTGCTGGTTTTTTAATTCCACTGTACCATAATCGCTTATGGTACCGGTGCCTAAACCACGGTAAGAATAATTGTAACCTGAAGAAAGATTCAGATAAGGATAGGAGCGGGAAGCGATAATTTTATAATCGAGTTCAGAAATGATTTGGTTTTTTATGGCAATCTGCAAACTGGTATTAAAATCGAGTGTCGATTGCAGTAACTCATCATAAAGCAAATCGGGACTGAAAACGATAGATGTATCAAGCAGGACAATGTCCTTTTCCAGATTTTCCAGCGCCATCAATTTTTTCAGCCGTACCGACGATTCGAGTATGGCTTCGTTTTGCCGGGCAAGCCGCGAACTATCGGCATTCAGGTAAACAATGGACTGCAACAACTCAAGTTTGGATGAAGCGCCCAGCAGGTATCGTTCTTCATCAATCCGCACACGTTCCCTCGAAAGTGAAACGGCGTATTCCATGTTGTTGAAATAGTTTAACTGCTGAATATGGTAATAGTATTCGGCTACAATCTGGGCCACCAGGTTTTCCATCGACATTTGGGTATTGAGTTCCCCCATTTGTTTCAATTCATTCAGTTTCTGATAAGTTGTCTGAATGTTAAAACCCCTGAACAAGGGCATATCCAGGTTTAAAGCAGCCTGACCTGTTGTATTGTGAATGCCGCTCGAAATCCGCTGCGTCCCGTCGTTCATGTTTTGGGTGGTAGAAGTTAAGTTACCGCCAATTCTGTTGGTAGTTGTAATATTGGGTAAAAATCCTGCATTACCCCTTGTGTAATTGTTTCCGGCAATTTCTTCCTGGTTGCGGGCCACTTTTACTGAAAAATTTTGTTCCAGACCGGTCACCACGCAGCGGCTAAGGTCATATATTTCCTGAGAATGAATAATATCCGGGAAAATGATTACGAGAAAAGCCGATATAAGGATTTTTAATTTATGCGGGTAGTTCATTTTTGTCAGGAGTATTCTCATTTTCATTTATATTTTTTGATTCGCTTGAAATAAAGAGATAAATTCCGGGTACAACATACAATGTAAGGAAAGTGGCAATTGTCAAACCACCAACTACGGCAGTACCCATTGCTACGCGACTTTGAGCGCCTTCACCAAACCCCAGTGCCAGGGGCAAAATTCCAAGTATGGTTGACAAACTGGTCATAAGTATTGGCCGGAATCGGGCTGCCGAAGCAAATTTAATCGCATCAAATTTATTCATTCCGGCTGCTTTTCTTTGGTTGGCAAATTCCACAATTAAAATTCCGTTTTTGGAAACCAGACCAATAAGCATTATTATTCCAATCTGGCTGAAAATATTCATGGTAATATCAAAATACCACATAAATATTAGCGCTCCGGTAAGGGCCAACGGAACCGTCATCATCACTATAATCGGGTCTTTAAAACTTTCGAACTGGGCCGAAAGCACCAGAAAAATAAGTACGATAGCCAAAACAAAAGCGAACATCAGACTTGATGAACTTTCCATAAAGTCTTTTGAATCACCGTCGAGTGCAGTCCTGAATGAGTCGTCCAGCACCTTGTCCCGAATTTTGTCCATTTCCTCAATTCCCTGGCTGATGGTTGTACCGGGTGCAAGGTTAGCCGAAATGGTTGCTGAAACAAAGCGGTTGTACCTGTATAGTTCAGGTGGAGCAGTCGATTCCTTAAGGGTAACAAAATTATCGAGCTGAACCATTTCACCTTTGTCGTTTCTAACGTAAAGCGATTTCAAATCGAGTGGTTTATTGCGGTCTTGCCGGTGCAACTCACCCAGAATCTGGTACTGTTTTCCGTTCATAATAAAATAACCGAAACGTTGTCCGCTAAGCGCCAGTTGCAAGGTTTGTCCGATGTTCTGAGTAGAAACACCCAGCAGGTTGGCTTTGTCGCGGTTAATTTCAATCTGCAATTCTGGTTTGGTGAATTTCAGGTTAACATCGGGCATTATATATATGGGATTGTCGTTCACCTCGGCCATAAATTCAGGCAATACCTCTCTGAGTTTTTCAATTGTGGGTGCCTGAATTACATATTGGATAGGTGGTCTGGCACGTCTTCCGCCAAAGGTTGACTGTTGTACCACGGTGGTTCTGGCTTTTGTTTTTTTCCTGAGTTCGTTGGTCAGTTCATTGGCAATTTCCTGCTGCGAGCGTTCCCTGTTATCCGGGTGGGTAAGCACTACCCGCACAAAGGCCCAACTTCCGCGTACCAGGGTGGTAATATTTTCTCTTTCAGGAATAACATCCTCAACTAACTTTGCGATATCTTCAACATAGTCGTAGTTGAATTCGTAAGTAGCCCCTTCAGGTGAGGTAACCCGCGCACTCATTTGCGAACGGTCTTCAAGCGGAGCCATTTCAGCAGGAATAACTCGCCATAAACTGTAAATCAATACAAAAGAACCTAATAAAATAAGTAGTGAAAGGTATTTTCTTTTCAGAAATCCTTCCAGAGAATTTTTGTATACATTATTAAGTTTTACAAAATATTTTTCCGACCAGTTATAAAACCGGTTGTGTTTTTGCCTCGATTTCAGCAGCTTGGTGGAAAGCATGGGCGTAAAAGTCAGCGCAACAAAAGAAGAAATCATAACAGCCCCTGCAATTACTATACTGAATTCACGGAAAAGTCTACCGGTCATTCCTTCAAGAAAAACAATAGGAAAGAATACTGCAACCAATGTAATTGTTGTGGCAATAATGGCGAAAAATATTTCGTTCGAACCTTTCATTCCCGCCTCCATCGGAGTCATCCCCTGTTCAATTTTTACATAAATATTTTCCATCATTACAATGGCATCGTCAACCACCAGTCCGATGGAAAGAACAATAGCCAGCAGAGTAAGCACATTAATGGTGAATCCGGCAAGGTACATAATGAAAAATGAGCCGATAAGCGAAACCGGAATGACCAAAATGGGGATTATGGTAGTGCGCCAGTCGCGCAAAAAGAAAAAGATAATAACTACCACAAGAAAAAATGCAAGATAAATGGTGGTTTGTACTTCGCTGATGGATGAACGGATATATTTGGTGTTATCAAATCCGATTTCAATTTCCACATCGTCTGGCAGGTCTCTTTTAATGAATTCCAGCCGTTGGTAAACATCATCCACAATATCGATATGGTTTGCCCCCGGTTGTGGAATAATAATGGTGGCAATCATTGGAATGTCGTTCATCTTCATTATTCCCCGCAGGTCTTCCGGACTCAGCTCGGCGCGTCCAATATCTCGCACGCGGACTAGCTGGTTGCCCGACTGTTTCAGAATCAGATTGTTAAATTCCTGCGGTGTGGTCATTAACCCAAGTGTGCGAATAGTCAGTTCCGTTGTGTTTCCTTCAATGCTTCCGGCTGGGAGTTCCACATTTTCGCGCATAATGGCATTCCGCACATCAAGCGGAGTCATCTGGTATCCTGCGAGTTTGGCCGGATCGAGCCAAATGCGCATAGCATAACGTTTTTCGCCCCAAATGCCTACTGAACTAACTCCTGAAACAGTTTGCAACTGTTCCTTGAAAGTCAGTTCAGCAATTTCCGAAAGTCCGAGCAGCGAGCGTTTCGGACTTTTTATAGCAATCATCATGATAGGCTCGGAATCAGCATCGGCTTTTGAAATAGTGGGCGGGTCGCAGTCACGCGGCAAAAACCGCTGAGCCTGCGAAACTTTATCGCGTACATCGTTGGCAGCGGTTTCCAGGTCAACCGACAACTCAAATTCCACACTAATCCGGCTTCGTCCCTGGCTGCTGCTGCTGGTCAAAGTGCGAATTCCCGGAATACCGTTAATAGACTGTTCCAGCGGTTCTGTTATCTGCGACTCAATAACATCGGAGTTTGCACCCGGGTAAGAGGTGCTTACCGAAATGATGGGCGGATCGACACTGGGAAACTCCCTTACTCCCAGAAAAGTCATTCCAATGGCGCCAAAAAGCAAAATGACCAGGGAAAATACCGTGGCCAGTACCGGTCGTTTTATGCTGACGGATGAAAGACTCATTGGATTTCGTTTACTAAATGTTGGTTTGTAACTAAAGTATCAAGCTGAACTGGAAGATCGTCCCTTAGCTGAAGAGTTGCAGAGGTGAGCAGCGTATCCCCAAAATTTAATCCGGTTCTGATTTGAATATGTGATTCTGTTCGCAATCCTGTTGTAACTTTTCTTTCGCGCGCTTTTCCGTTGCTCATAATAAAGACTTTTTCTCCTTCCATTTCAGGAATTAAAGCTTCAGTAGGAATGGAAACGGCGTTTTCAATTTCCGAAAGCATGGCCCTTACCCTGGCATACCGGCCCGGTTTCAGTTCTTCGTTGGTATTCGGATAAAGTGCCCGTGCAACAATGGTAAGCGTATTCAAATCCAATTTCGGGTCGATGGCATAAACCTGAGCTTCAAATGATTTTGGAATTCCATCGATGTCAAATGAAATGGAAAACCCCGGTGTTACTTCGCCTGCATATTTTTCAGGAATGGAAAACTCGATTTTCAGAGGTCGTGTTTTTACCAGCTTTACAATTTTGGTTTGAGTAGTGGCAAAAGCGCCTTCAGAAATCATGCGCAATCCCACCGTGCCGTCAAAGGGAGCACGCAGTTCGGTTTCGGCAATACGCGCTTCAATGAGCATGATGTCGGCTTCTATGGATTGCAGTTCAGTGGCTACCTGGTCGTAACTTTCGCGACTGATGGCGTCGCGGTCGAGTAACTGGCGCTGCCTGAATTCACGTTCTTCTACAAGTTTCTTTTGTGCCTGCAATTTCAGTAACTGGGCCTGCAACGGCCTGTCGTTTATTTTAGCCATTAAATCGTCCTTTTTAACTCTCCGGCCTTCTTCAAAATAAATACCTACCACTTTACCCGAGGTCTCAAAAGCCAGGTCAACCTCCTCGTCGGGAAGTAATGAGCCGGTACTATAAATCATTTCGTTCATTTTGGTGGGAACCAAAACATAACCGCTTGCAAACAGCGGTTGCTGACCTCCACCCATTCCACGCATGCCCGGCTGCGGGCCGGAACCTTCGCCTGAACTGAAAATTGGTTTTAACTTCGGATAAAAAATAATGCCTGCCAGCACCAGTACTAACACAATGGTTATGGAAAATCTGAAAATATTTTTACTTGCCACGTCCTTTAATTATTATATAAATATCAATTTGGTTTTTTTCTTTTACAGGTTGGTTTGACTATTGAAGTTGTAAAAGGTTAAATCAGGGAAGGGGCAAATTTATAAAAATTTTTGGTCATTTATTTCATCATCTGAATGACTTCCCCCAACATCTCCTCCAAAATATGCCCGGCAGTCTCCACATTCGGCACATGGTTAAAAGTGAGTGTCAGCTTGTTATTTCGTTCCCGCATCTGCCCTTTGTTTTGGCTTTTCTGTATGAATTGCACAATTTTCATAAAAAGTACCGACCGGTAAAACGGCGACTGCTGGTCGGTAATAAAGTAGCATATCATTTTGCCTTCTTTCAGAATGATTTTCTCCATCCCCAGTTCAATGGCTTTCCAGCGGAGTTTCACCACTTCCAGTAGTTCTCGTGTTTCTGCTGGAAGAGTGCCAAACCGGTCTTCCAGTCCGCCACGGAACTGCTGCAGTTGTTTTTCGTTTTCAATATTGTCGAGTTCCCGGTATAATAACATCCGTTCCGAGCTACCGGGAATGTAATTTTGCGGGAACAGCAGTTCCATGTCGGTATCGATTTGGCAATCCTGCGCGAAGTTAATTTTCAAAAAAGCTTCCGCCTGTTTATGGTCGCTTTCCTTGAAAACGCCTTTGAACTCTTCCTGCCGAAGTTCCTGTACCGCTTCATTAAGAATTCGGTGGTACGTTTCAAACCCGATGTCGGCAATAAAACCGCTTTGTTCGGCGCCCAGCAGGTTTCCGGCCCCGCGGATGTCGAGGTCCTGCATGGCAATGTTGAAACCGCTGCCCAAATCGGAAAATTCTTCGATGGCTTTTAACCTGCGTCTTGCTTCGGAGCTTACCGTTGCCAGTGGTGGAGTAATCAGGTAACAAAATGCCTTTTTATTGGAACGCCCCACACGTCCGCGCAACTGGTGTAAATCGCTCAGTCCGTAGTTTTCTGCGTGGTTGATAATCATGGTATTGGCGTTGGGAATATCCAGTCCCGATTCGATAATTGTTGTGGCTACCAGCACATCGTATTCGCCGTTAATAAAACCCAGCATCACCTTTTCCAGTTGGTGGCCTTCCATCTGTCCGTGCCCCACAGCGGTGGAAACGCCCGGAACAATCCGTTTGATGGTGGCCTCCACTTCCGCAATATTTTGCACCCGGTTATGAATAAAAAACACCTGTCCGTTGCGGGCCACTTCGTATAAAATGGCTTCACGTATAAGTTGTTCGTTGAATCCGTGCACCTCGGTAATGATGGGGTAACGGTTGGGCGGTGGCGTTTGAATGATGGACAAATCACGGGCGCCCATCAGCGAAAACTGCAACGTGCGCGGAATGGGTGTGGCGGTCAGCGTTAATGTGTCCACATTTATTTTCAACCGTTTCAGTTTTTCTTTTACTGAAACTCCGAATTTTTGTTCCTCGTCGATGATAAGCAGTCCCAGGTCTTTAAAGTTTACGTCCTTGCTCACAAGCCGGTGCGTACCAATGAGGATGTCCACTTTTCCGGCAGCCACGCCGGCCAGCGTTTCTTTTATTTGGGCTGAAGATTTAAACCGGCTGATGTATTCCACCCGCACCGGGAAATCGGAAAGCCGTTCGGAAAACGTTTTGTAGTGCTGCAATGCAAGAATCGTGGTGGGCACCAGCACCGCCACCTGTTTGCTGTCTGTTACCGCTTTAAACGCAGCCCGTATGGCCACTTCGGTTTTGCCGAACCCCACATCGCCGCAAACCAGCCGGTCCATGGGAATTTGTTTCTCCATATCTTCTTTAACGGCAGCCGTTGCTTTTTCCTGGTCGGGTGTGTCTTCGTAAATGAACGAAGCTTCCAACTCGGTTTGCAGGTAGGAGTCGGGTGAAAAGGCAAAACCTTTTTCAGCCAGGCGTTCGGCATAAAGGGCAATCAATTCTTTGGCAATGTCCTTCACCTTGGCCTTGGTGCGGTTTTTCATTTTCTGCCAGGCGCCGGTACCCAGTTTGTTCAAAGTAGGTTCGGTTCCGTCTTTTCCCTTGTATTTCGAAATGCGGTGCAGCGAATGGATATTCACCAGCAGCGAATCGTTGTTTTTGTAAACCAAACGAATGGCTTCCTGCATTTTGCCGTTGGTTTCGGTACGCACCAGTCCGGCAAATTTTCCGATGCCGTGGTCGATGTGCACCACGTAATCGCCGGGATGAAGCATACTCAGCTCCTTCATGGAAATGGCCTCGCGCTGGGCTTTCCGGGTTCTCAGTTTAAACCGGTGGTAGCGTTCAAAAATCTGGTGGTCGGTGTAGCAGCAGATTTTCAGATCGTGATCCACAAAACCTTCGTGCAATGTAAAATTCACCGGGGAAAAACGCACAGTTGCCTTGATGTCGCGAAAAATGGCCTGCAATCGCTCTATTTGTTTTTCCTGATTCGACAGGATAAAAACTTCGTATCCGTTGTTTTGGTGTTCTTCCAGATTTTCGCCCAATAAATTGAAATTTTTATTGAAAACTGGCTGGCGGGCATTGGAAAATTTAAAAACCGAATCCGGCTCGAAACAGAGGTCGGTGCCCCAGTCGCAAACGGTTTTGGTTAGAAGTTGTTTTTTTAATGTGTCGCCTGTAACAATTCTCTCCGGCAGGTTTTCCTCTTCGGCTTTGGCCAAAATGGTTTGCCGGTGAATGTCGTTTACCAAATAAAAACACTGGTTGAGGTTGTCGCCAAACCAGAGGGTGTTTTCCGGAAGAAATTCAAACAGCGAAACCCGGTTTCCTTCCAGTTTTTCGTTTTGAATGTTGGGGATAATGGTTATTTTTTTGAAGGTTTCTTTTGAAATCTGGTTGTCGATGTTGAAACTGCGGATGGATTCCACTTCGTCGCCAAAAAAATCGAGCCGGTAAGGGTCTTCGTTGGAATAGGAAAACACATCCACGATGCTTCCCCGCACCGCAAACTGACCGGGTTCATACACAAAATCCACCCGTTCGAAACCGTATTCATACAAAAATTCGTTGATAAACTCAATGGAAATTTTGTCGCCGGTGGTCACCTGCAACGTGTTTTGCTCCAGGTTGGTTTGCGAAATTACGGATTCAATCAGCGCCTCGGGGTAGGTCACCACAATGTTTGTGGTTTCGGTGTCGCACAGTTTGTTCAGCGTTTCGGTTCGTTGCACAATGGTTTCCTGCTCGGGCTGCCCGTATTGTATGGAACGTTTGTACGACGACGGAAAAAACAGGATGAATTCCTCCAGTCCCAGGTTGGTTAAATCGTCGTAAAAATAAGCGGCTTCTTCGCGGTCGTTGAGCAACAGCACCATGTTTTGGCGGAGTTCCAGATACAAATTGGCTGTTAAAATGGTTTTGGCAGAGCCAATAATCCCATGCAGGTGAATTTTTTCACCCGGGGGGGCAGCCAGTTTTTTTGCCAGTCCGGCAAAATGTTTCTGCCCCTTAAAGTTTTTCAGAAATGTTACAGGTTCCAATTTTCCCTGAAAATTTTGGCAAAAATAAAAAGAAAGAATGAATCGGTGACTGATGTGCTCATTTTGTTTGGACTAAAGACAACAGAGTTGTCTGCAATAGATGGAGAGTCACACTGTTAAAAGTTAATTCTGATTCGATTTTGAAAATGTAAACTGATTAGTTAACTTTGTGTGATGAATAGAAAGGTAATTGCATACAAGGATTGATAAAGGTGTCCTCGTTTTATTGACAAATTGCTTTCTAAAAAAAACTCAGAAGACTCCCAGAAAGGAAATAAAGATGGCTGAGAGACTGAAAAAAGATTACTTGAAAGAAAAATATGGAGGACAATAAAATGAAAAATGTAACTGATTTCGAAGACATTTTAATAGAAAAGTATGGAGTAAAAGGAACTCCTTCGAGAGATAAGTTCGATGCTGATTCACTTGCATTCAGATTAGGAGTAATGTTGAAAGAAGCGAGGAAGGAATCAAATGTGACCCAGGAAGAACTTGCCGAAAGGACTGGGACAAAAAAGAGCTATATTTCTAGAATTGAACGCGGACAAAGTGATATTCAGATATCAACATACCGTAAACTGATTGAAATTGGATTAGGAAAACAATTGAATATCTCGATTGGATAAGTATCAACCCATAAGGGAATTAATCGAATACATGTTTAAGACTTTTGCTTAAAAATAGTGTAGTGTGTAGCAATATTCCTTGAATTGCCAGTGTGTTTAACCGTTTGTTTGGATTAAAGAAAAAATTCCTAACTTTAATCGCTATAAACCATAAAAACTGTATATACTGAAACACTAAATATTCAGGAACTACCAAAACAAAAACTTCCCTGGCCGCAGGAAATTTCAACCGCGTATTTCTGAAGGATTCAAAACGTTTGTAATTCTTTTATTGAAAGGGTTTTATCATATTGCAGGGGTTGAATATGTTTTCGGTAATGTGAAATATTGGATAGTTTTGGATTACAGACAACAGAGTTGTGTGGCATAATGAAAACAAACGAACAAACATGAAATATACGTTATCAATTATTCTATTTTTTTTAATACCAAGTATTCTAATTGCCCAATGGATTGAACTCAATGGTTCTTCAAATTTTTCCTTTAACGATTACACTAAGAATATTTGCACTGACAGTAATGGATTTATTTATACAAGCGGATATTTTACCAATACTAATGGCAATACCTTTGTCGCCAAATGGAACGGTACCAATTGGTCGGAGTTAGGAGGCGAGAACAATTCAATATTCAACGGAAGTATTTTATCAATGTGTGCCGACAATAAAGGGAATCTTTATGTTGCGGGTGCTTTCACAAATACAAATAGGAATTGGTACGTGGCTGTTTGGGATGGGAAAAAGTGGAGTGAATTAGGAGGAGAAAATAAATCAAATTTTAACGAGTCAATTTCACAAATAATTTGCGATTATAACGGACATTTATATGCAAGAGGAATTTTTACAGATGAACACAACGAAAGGTATATTGCTAAATGGAATGGTAACAATTGGGAAAAACTTGAAATACCAAATAATCAATATTGGATGTTAAATTCAATGACTTTAGACCATTTAGGAAATATTTACCTGGCGACTTATAATCCAACAGAACCACCATACATAAATGTACTGAAATGGGACGTGAAATCCTGGACTGTTTTGGGCGTTTTTGAAAACACATTTGAATATGGAAATGTGGTAGCAATTGAAGCCGATTTGTATGGAAATGTTTTTTGTGCTGGTAATTTTAAAAACTCAGATGATGAGTTTTATGTTGCAAAATGGAATGGACAAATCTGGAAAGAATTAAACAGTACAAATGAATCTGTCTTCAATAATGGTATTTCAACTTTAACCACAGACATTCATGGAAATTTATATGCAGCAGGACTTTTCACTAATGGAAATAACGATGTTTATGTTGCAAAATGGGACGGGTATGAATGGAGTGAATTAGGAGGAGAAAATTCTTCCAACTTATACTGGCATATTTGGGATATTGAAGTTTTAGACAATGGGAATATTTTAACAACAGCGCAACTTAAGAGTCCAAATCTCAAAAATTGTATCGCAAAATATACCGTGTCAGATGAGTATCCCGACATTTTAACAAATTATATTTTTCCAAATCCTACAAGTAAATTTATTTCGATTAAAGGTAATTTTTCAGAAATAAAAATTATAGATGTGTCAGGAAGAACTGTTTTAAAAAAGCAGTCTGATGAAATTAAGGCAATAACTAAAATAGATGTTTCACATTTTCAAACAGGAGTATATTTTTTTGTTGGGCAAACTATTGAAAAACAAATGACAATACAGAAATTTATAAAGAATTAAATTGAAAAAAAATACGACCACACAACATTATACAAATTTAAGGGCGGCGCCTGGTGGTGCGCGGTCGGCGGGTTCACTCACCGAAAACTTGCACTGAACCGTTAACTGCCTTGAGAATGCCAAAGAGTTAAAAAAACGAAATGAATAAAAAAGTATTACTGTTTCTAGCACAAGGATTTGAAGAATACGAAGCTGCCGTATTCACTGATGTAATTGGTTGGAGCAGAGTTTTGGGCACAGAACCGGTAGATTTGATAACAACAGGACTTAGACGCGAGATTAAATGCAAATGGAATTTTAATGTCCGGCCCGAAATTGAATTTGATAAAATCGATACCAGGGACTATGCTGCATTAGCCATACCAGGTGGATTTGAAGATGCCGGATTTTATGAAGATGTTTTTGATGAACGATTTCTAAACCTGATACGGGAGTTTGATAAAGACGGAAAAATAATTGCAGCGGTTTGTACTGCTGCAATACCAGTTGGAAAGTCAGGAGTTTTAAAAGGAAGAAACGCAACCACTTACGATTTATCGGATGGTGTGAGAAGGAAACAACTGGCAGGTTATGGTGCACATGTTCAGGATGAGCATATTGTGACAGATAAAAACATCATAACATCTACAGGACCGGCCACAGGATTAGATGTTTCCTTTAAATTATTAGAGATGTTAACTTCGGTAGAAAATGTAACTTCGGTTAAAAAACTTATGCGGTTTACAAACAAATGAGGTTATGATTCAGGAACAAAAATATCAGGGCCTGATTGCAGCATGTGGTATGAACTGCGGATTATGCATTGGATATCTGCGCGAAAAGAAGCCCTGTGGAGGATGTTTTAAAAAAGATGATTTGAACAAACCCAATGTTTGCAGAAGTTGTGCCATAGTAAATTGTGCGTTTTTAACAAAAACAGAATCCGGATTTTGTTACGATTGCGATAAATTTCCCTGTTCAAGATTAAAACAACTTGATAAACGTTACCGGACAAAATACAACATGAGCATGATAGATAATCTCAATTTTATCAGAGCGAATGGAATGGAAAGTTTTCTTAAAAATGAGCAAAAGCGATGGACTTGTGATGTCTGTGGTTCAGGGATTTCGGTACATCGGGAATTTTGTTTGAATTGTAAAACAGAATTAAGGAAATAACGCTTGGTAGTAGCAAAACAAAATACATTCACATAAAAACATAACTTTTGGTGAATATACTCATTAAAAGTTATAATCGGAATATCAATTATTCCCGATTTCTTGGGAAGAATATGAAAACCACCACGATTATTTGCACGCAGAGCAGAATTTAGTAAACAGATTACTTTATGGGTTTTATCCTGATGTTTTAACCCGCATTATTCATCACGGCCTTTATTTTAAAAATTTGCACAAGATTTTTGCCGGGACATGGATTTTTGTAAGGGATTTTGGTTTTTATGGGTAAGATATTCCTCGTTTATGGGTAAAATGTGCCCTGTTTTATGTGTCAAAAATCGAGGAAATCCTATTTTTTCACGACAAGACATACCAATCCCATGAATGCCTCATTTAGCACTATCGGCAAATAAGTTCCCGCAATAAATCCTGATATGGAAAAGCTTTGGAAAACCTGTAATATATCCGTCTTTTGGTCTTTTTTATAGTTGCACCTACTTTTAGCAGCGAGGCTCTTATTGTGCTTATTTGCCATTTTTTTGCTGCTTCGTAT
>JAWLCW010000025.1:0-85231 GCA_041686935.1 Mariniphaga sp.
CGAAACGCCACTCAAAGGCGTTTTCGTAGATTTTGTTGCTGGCGATTTCTTCCAGTTCCGTTTCCAGCTTTTTGATGTCGGCGGCCAGCTTTTCGGTTTTTTTGTTAAAAGCCTTTTTCTGGGTGGCGCTCAGTTCAAACAACCCCTGCTGGTTGCTGTGGGCAAACAGTTCGCCTTTTTGTTTGTTCAGCCGGACTCGCCGTTTGTCGTTGGCGGCAATTTCGGTTTCAAAATCGTTTTTAATGATTTCGATAAGCCGCAACATTTCGTGTTTTTGCTCCTTACTTTTGGCGTTGCGGTAGGTGTGCACAGCCAGACGGTAACCATCCACCCCATGCCGGCTGTTTTTCAATGCGGTTTTCAGGTTACTGTCTAGCGGGTAACGGCTGATGAGGGAATTGCCGGTTTTAATGTTGATATCGATATTGGGCAGGGTTTCGAGGGTTTTTTCGGTGAGTTGGTGATTTGTTCCGGTGAGCTGGTGACTGGAGGTCACCTGATCATTATTTGTATTACTGAACAGGTGACTTGGAGTCACCAGCTCAGGTGTGGTGGTTTTGTAATACGCATTTTTCAGCAATTCGATCCACAACCTTAGCCGGCAGATTTTCACCGAGTTGGGATTAATATCAACGCCAAACAGGCAATTTTCGATGAGGGTTTGCTTTTCGTGAAAAAGCGCCTCCTGCACCCGCTGTTTTTCGGGGTTTCCTGGATGGTATTCAAACAGCCGGCCTTCAATGTCGGTAATCACCAACTCATCGTTGGCCACCTCTACGTGATAGTCGCGCAAAATTCGACCGTTGCGGTCAGTCAGGATTTTCAAATCGCTTTTCAACGCAATCATTTCATTCAATACACTCACCAGAAAATGTCCCGATCCCACTGCCGGGTCGCACACTTTCAGGCTGTTGATAATTTCGTTGGCTTGTTCTATCGTAAAATCCGATCTGATGGCATTATACACATCGTCTATACTTTTATACTTTCTATTTTCTTTTTCTTCCCTAATCCTGGTAATCCCAGAATCAGAAAAATCCTGGTTAAGACGTTTCCCTGAATCCCGGTTAAGACCATTGAATTTTTCCACCACCGCCCGCCGCACCGTTTCACGGGCCATGTACATGGTAATAAATCCCGGCGTAAAAAACGAACCGTCTTTATAACCGTTTATCTTTTCAAAAATGAGCCCCAGCACCGATGCGTTAATGAGTGTTTTATTTTCTTCCTGAATTTCTTCAGAACCTTCGCTGGCAAAATCGTAGGCATCCAGAAACTCAAACAGGTAATGCAACGTGTTTTTTTCACCTTTTACCTTTTTGCCGGTGCGGTCGGTGAGCACGGTAGCGGGCAGCACCGGCAGCACATATTCATCTTCGAGATTACTAATACGAATGGTCTTGTGCTCCAGATTGTTCGGTTCAAACAGCGAACTGTTCAGGTACGGAATGTTACCAAACCGTTGTTTTACCGGCTCGCTGCGTTCGGTTTCGCGCACGGCAAGCACCTGAAAAAAGAGTTTGTTTAAGGCATCGTAATCGGGAATACGTTCGGTATTCAAAAACCGGTACGATCTGTCGTTCCGGTGGTATTTTACGAGCTGGCCTTCCAGTAATTTCAAAAACAGGATGCGGTTTATCCAGGTGATGGAAAGTTCCAGAGCCACATTAAAAAGTTGTTCTTCTTTGGTAGCGCCATAGTCCGACCGTTTTACCGATGACAGGCAGTCTTCGTAATTCAGAATAGTTATGGCGTTTTCGACGAGCGAACCCGCATGGCGTTTCTCTTCGGTTTTTCGGCCAATTATTTTTTTGTTGCCCTCTTTGGTTTCTTCCAGCCCGATAATATGGAGCAGTTCGTTGTAAAAACCGCGGTCGAGGCTGTTGCTGTCGTTGGCAAACGGCAGTTTCAGTAAATGTTCTGGTGAAAACAGCTTGAAACCCGGTATCAGTTTCGTGTCGTTTTCCGGGTTTTTGCTTAACAACGATTTTTCAATATCGCGCAAATCGAAATGGGTGAAAGTGATTTCTTCCTGCAAATTTTCCACAAACGGGGCGGCAATGTTTTTATAAAAAAAACCGGTGTCGGTACCGCTAAGCCGCTTTTCTTCGAAGTCGGTAAACTGTTTTGCAAAAGCTCTGTTTTGGGCGAACCATTTTTCAAAATCGGTTGCATCAAAAATAAACCACTCGTAAATGTTGGTAACTACCAGGTGTTTCAGTTCGAGGTTTTTCCCGGAAATACGCTCGCGCAGGTAATACAAAATCAGTTCGTGCAGTGCCTTGGTGTTGATGTTCTCTATGGAGAGCATTTCGGCTCTGTTCGATGGTTTTTTGGCTTCGATGATAACACCAACCGGGCTGCCGGCATTTTTACCGGTGTAAATGGCCAAATCTTCCCGCTCTTTGGTGTTGATGAAAAACCGGTCGTGGTAATACGTATTTTTCAGAAAATGGCTCACCAGGTTTTTATGAAATTCTTCCGATTCGGTTTCACTGATGTGCCCCAACAACTGCTGCAGGTTTTGCTTGAAGGTTTCAATCTGACTGCGGTTGGGCTTGGTTTTCAGCCAGGCCTTGTTGAGCGCTTTTCTGGGTTTTACGGGATTCAGCTTCATAACAATGGAAAAGATTCAAAAAAAATGAAGGGGCAATTTAGGAAATATTGGGAAAAGAGGGGAATTAAAAATATGTTTTTGCGAAATAATGTATCTGAATTTTCAGAACAGATAAAATGAAAAAGTGGCTACTTAATTGTTTTTTTCATGCATTTAATCAAATTAGTGGAAGATTATTTTATGACATTCCCAAATATGATTTGAGCAGGAAATTTCTTTTTTTATCCCTTAACTTTTTTATAGCCCCCTCCTTTATTTGTCTGATCTTATACACTGATAAACCCATTATTTTTGCAATTTCGTCGCACGAAAGGGGTGGTTGATTATTCAATCCGAAATAATATTTTAAAATTTGGGCTTCACCTTTGGTTAAACTATTGAGCGAAAGTTCTATGTCTTTTCGTAAAGAACTTTTTAGCAGGTTTTGATCCGGTTCTGGCGTGTCTTCATCTTTTAAAAAATCGTATCGGTTTATATCTACTTCATTATCCAAAGGAGCATCAAGCGAAAAATGCATATTGGAGAAGTTTAGGGAAAATTTGATTTTTTCAGTTGAAATATTCAGTTTCTCAGATGCTTCATTAACCGATGGATCGCGCTGTAAACTTTGTTGCATGTTGTACCATGTTTTGTTTATTTTGTGAATTTCCCAGATTATATTTGCAGGAAGCCTGACAATACGTGAATGTTCTGAAATTGCCTGAACAATGGATTGCCGAATCCACCAAACGGCATAAGTTATAAATTTGAATCCACGGGTTTCATCGAAACTTTCAGCTGCTTTTAATAAACCAAGGTTACCTTCACTAATTAAATCGGGAAGACTAAGCCCCTGATTTTGATATTTTTTTGATACAGAAATTACAAACCGGAGGTTTGACTTTACAAGAGTTTCCTTTGCCTGTGAATCTCCCAGTCTCACACGTTTGGCCAATTCGGTTTCCTGTTCAACGGTGAGTAGTTCTGTTTTTCTAACTTCGTCCATGTATTTTTGGAGCGACATTACATTGCGCGCTGTAATTTGCGGATAGATTATAAATGGTCTCATTACATTTCAATTCATGATGTAAAAAATCTGAAGATTAATCCTGCAAAGAATTAAACCAAAAGTGCCATCAGGGAAGCTGCCAGTCAACTACAAACTGGTATCTGCTTTTATTATCTTTATTATTGTGATAAAAAGCATTTCGGTTTTTTGGCTCCGAAATGGGAAGAGATGATTTCCTGTTCAGGGAAAAGATCTCTTCGCTTTCTTTTTTCTTTGAATAGAAATCCATGGTAAATTCTTTTTATACTTATTTCAGCCTGAGTTGCGTGCTTCCCAAAAACCTGCCGCTGTTGTACAGGTTAAAAGTGTAAATTCCCTGTGTAAGTTTTTGTTTTGGAACGAAGCTCATTTCAACCCTTGTTTTTCCGGTTGCCCCCGAAGTTAATTGGTTGGCTGATGCAGTTAAATCTCCCGGTGTGCAGGTAATTTCCATTGCGGCAGCCAAATCTTTATTGCTTGCAAATTGATTCCCTTCGGGTGTTGTAATGGTAAAATAAAACTCTTTGGCAGAAACATTGGCCGGCAAATCGAAACTTATCATCAATTTGTTGGTTCTTCTGGCATTTACAGTTAATTTATCGTTTTTTCCACGAAGCGCTTCGGTACGGTAGTTATCCGAAATAATTGCTCTTAATATGGAGTTGTCAGCAGAAAGATCGGAAGTGGTTTTTGCATTTGATGCTATTTTATCATTCAGTTTAAGATTTTCAGCTTTTGCCTGGGCAAGCGATTTGTCCAACTCACTGATTTGTTTGTTTAACTGTGATTTCAAATTTTCAAGTTCATCAATTTTTAGCTGCAGCTCTTTCACAGAAACATTCTGTGCCCTCAATCTGTTGATTTCTGCATTTTTCTGTATAATTTTTTGATTGGTGTCCAGGATCATTTTTTCCAGAGAGGAATTCTTTCCTTTAATATCGGTTAGATCTTTTTTTGTGAGATTAAGCGATTTATCGAGTTGTAATTTTTGCGACAACAGGTTTTCTGACTTTATTTTTTCACTGTATAAATTATCTTTCAGTTTTGTGTTGTTTTCCTTCAACACGCCTGCAACTGCCAATAAAGCAGCAATTGCTGTAATACCCGCAAAAAGTAAGATTCTTTGTTTAATAATTGTTTTCATGGCCTTTTCTATTATTTATTCATAATTCAATTGTCGGAACAAACATACAGCCATGGAATTAACCACAAATGAAAATGAAATTAAAAAGAGATTAAAAAAAGTGGCAGAATTAAGTGCTTGTTAATTAGATTTTTGCAGGAAGTACAATTTCGAATTCGGTACCTTTTTGGAGTTCCGATTTTACATGAATTGAACCATTATGTAGCGATACAATTTTTTTTACAAGCGATAATCCGATTCCATGCCCAGGAGAGTGTAAAACATTTTTTGACCGGTAAAATGGTTCGAATATCATTTCCAGGTCTTTTCCAGCAATTCCGATACCCTGGTCTGAAAATTTCAAAATCAAATGATCGTTTAATGCATTCAGGTAAACTTCTGCTTTGTGGTTATCTGAGTATTTGCAGGCATTGTCCATCAGATTTACAATTGCTGTTTTAAGAAATAATTCATTTCCATAAATCTGCATTTTATTTTCGTCATCAATTTCATCTCCAAAATAAATATCGATGGTGTTGTTGGCGTTTCGGCCCAACACTTCATTCCTGCATTTCCAGATTACATCGTCTATCCGGATTGTTGAAAAGTCCAGTTCACCCTTATCGAGGTTTGTTTGTGCAAGCATCAGCAGTTTGTTTGAAAGGTTGTTTAAATCCTTTATTTCGTCAAGTACCGTTAATAAGGTGTTTTTATACTCTTCATTTTTCCTTGCTTTCATCAACACAACCTCCAACTGGCCTGTAATTACGGTTAATGGAGTACGTAATTCATGAGATGCGTTGGCAATAAAATTTTTTTGTACCCTGAATGCCAGTTCAAGCCTTTCCAGCATACTGTTGAAGGTTTTTGCAAGCCGGGCTATTTCGTCTTTTCCGTTTCCTGTATCTAACCGGTCATTCAGGTTTTTTGCTTCAATTTTGTTTGCCTGGGTTACAATGGTAGAAATAGGCGCCAGTGCCTTAACGGCAAATAAGCGCCCGGCAAACCAAACAAAAATCAGGCTGAGGGTAAAAACAACAATCATAATCAATCTTAGCCATTTTAACTTGTTTCTGCCAAAAATATCAGTTGCCGCTGCAAAAACTACAATGCGCTCATATTGTCCGGTATAAAACTGCCCGAAAATCTCATAGTCCCCTTTTCTGAACCGGATTTCCTGTTCGAGGCGAACCTCGCCGATGGTTGATTCGGGAAGATTTAAGAAGTTATCTTCATCGGTTGAATAAATTACCTGATTTTGGAAATCATAAATAACAATTTTTTCATTGGCCAGGTTGAGGGGGTTATTTTTTTCAATTTTTCGTAAAAGCTCTGAGTCAATTTCTTCAATATCGATTAGCATTTCTGCAACCAATTTGGCTTTTCTGCCAAGGCGGTCGTAGAATTCTTCTTTTCGGGCCTGTGAAAATGAAAAGTAAATGGCCATCAGAGAAACCCACAACAGCAGGGCAACACTTCCGAGAAACTGATAAGTTATTTTTTTGCGAATATCCATTACTGGTCGTTTAAGATATAACCCATCCCAACGCGTGTATGAATAAGTTTTTTGGTAAAGTTTTTATCGAGTTTTTTTCGGAGTATGTTTATGTAAACATCTACCACATTGGTTCCGGTGTCAAAAGTAATATCCCAAACTTTTTCAGCAATATCGGTGCGGGAAACAACCCGGCCTTTGTTTCTCATCAGAAATTCGAGCAAGGCAAATTCCTTTGCGGTAAGTTCAATGTTTGAGTTTCCCCTTCGGGCCGTTTTTTTGTCCAGGTCAAGTTCCAAATCGGCTACTTTAATTACGGTGGAAGTTTGTACCACCCCCGTTGTTCGTTTTACCAGAGCCCTTATCCGGGCCAGAAGTTCCTTAAATTCGAATGGTTTTACCAGGTAGTCGTCAGCACCCGAATCAAATCCGGATAATTTATCTTCTGTTGTGCCCAAAGCTGTAAGCATAAGAATTGGGACATTTGGTTTTTTTTCACGGATTCTTTTGCAGAGTTCAAACCCGTTTATGCCAGGCAAAATAACATCGAGTAAGAGGATGTCGTACTGGTTACGCAGTGCAAGTTTTTCCCCCATTTGTCCGTCATAGGCAACGTCGGTTGAATAGCCCTGTTCTTCGAGCCCCTTTTTTAAAAATTCGGCTACCTTTACTTCATCTTCTACAACTAATATTTTCATTCGAATAAATTGTGTCAGCAATATAATTAAAACCCCGGCAAAAAAAAAGCCCCGGAGCCACTCCCCGGGACTTGGAATAGAAAATCTATCTGTTTGGTGATGGTTCCAGAAGTTCAAAAAACTCGTCCAGTTTTGGCAGAATTATGATTTCGGTTCGTCTGTTCAGGGCTTTCCCCTCAAAGGTTGAATTGGTTGTTTTGGGCACATATTCAGAACGTCCGCCTGCAGTCATTCTTTCCGGGGCAATTTCGTATTTGGTCTGTAATAACCTAACCACACTTGTTGCCCGTTTAACACTCAAATCCCAGTTGTCGGCCAGCTCGGCTGTCGAAATTGGTACATTGTCGGTATGGCCCTCCACCAGAATGTCGAGCTGTTTGTGGTCGTTTAACACGCGGGCAATTTTTCCAAGGACCACATCGGCTGCCTGGTTAATTTCGTATCTGCCCGATTTAAACAGCATTTTATCTGAAATCGATATATAAACCACTCCTTTTTTCACTTCAATATTTACATCTTCGTCGTTAATATCCACCAGCGAACGTTTTAGCTTCATCACCAGCGCAAGGTTGAGCGAATCTTTCGCGCGCATGGCCGATGTTAAGTCCTTGATGTATTTGTTTTGATCGTTAATGGCATCGAGCGATCTTTTTATACTCTCTGCGCCGGTCTTACTCACAACTGACAGGTCAGTTAGCCTGTCTAAAAGATTTGTATTGGCACTTTGGTAATAGTGCATCTGCTGATCAAGAATGTTGCCCTTGCTCTGCTCGTTTGCCAATTGGTTTTCAAGTAAAATGATTTTACCTGATAAATCTTTGTTGGCATTGAGTAATTTTTGATTTTCCGTTTCACACTGATTCAAATTTTTTGAAATATTTTTGGAACGGTTTTGTTCTTCAACCAGTATTTTTTTACTCACACACGATGTCATAAATACCAGCGCAGTGAAAACAAGAAGCCCCTGTTTAAAACGGTTAATCCGGTTAAATCCCTTTTCTTCGATTTCTTCCTGCCAAAGTTGGTAAATGTTGTACCTGGCTTCCTTTCGTTGTTTTTTTACAACTCCTTCTTTTGTCCTTTTCCTGTTTAATGTTCCTGGATTTAATAGGTAATTCATTTCTGTAATCTTTTAATTGTTTTTAATCTGTTTCTGAATTCACAATGTTTACGAAACAAAAAAAGGTACACCGAATTAAGCCGGAATGAATGAGAGATTAAAAAGTGATTAAAAAGATCAATGCACGGTAAAGCTGCAATCCTTCAGCGTAAACTGCTGTTATTAAGCAAATTGATAAAAAGAGGGGATAGTTAAAAAAATGAAACCTTTTATTATTCATTTTGAATTTTCATAATCTCATCCTTCCAGTTAAAATCAACAGCCTCTTCCCACCACTGGGGCCAGTGGCGGCGGTGTTCGGGAACTTCGCAGTGCTGCACCCGCTCCATGGGATGGTAAGGTTTGATGTCCAAAACCGGTGTGCCTTGCTCGGCATCGATAAACGGGGTGTAGATGATTCCTTTTACAAAATCGATTCTCGTAATATTTATGGTGCTTACCATTATTGGGTTGGGCCGCGAAGGAGCCCGGGTGGCAAAAACACCTGTTTGGGCGGGCCCTTTTTTAAACAGCTTTTCGAAAACCAGCTTTTCTCGAACGCCCTGATTATCTGCAAGGTGTGCCCACCATACAATTTGCAGGTGGCTAAAACCTTGCAGTCCGGTTAACCCGGGTGCTAATTTTTGATCGAGGTGAATGGAAAATCCGTTTGCTTCTTTGTTTACGCTTCCGATGGATTCGAGATTCATTTTATATGGTTTTAATTTACATTTCTGCACTTTCAATCTGCCTTTTCAGGTGCCGGATAAACCGGGCTGCCGGGGAGCCGTCCACAATGTCGTGATCGAAGCTGAGCGTGAGGCAAATATGTTCCCTGTTTTCCAGCTTGCCGCCGGTTAGAACAGGCCGGTCAACAATTCCGCCAACGGTAATATTCAGTGTGTGCGTGGCTACCGGAATTCCCCAGCCGGCTCCTTTCCCGGCCATGTTGGCTGATGTAATCATTACCGTGCCCGCCCGTTTTTTCATGAGTCGGGGCGATTTGTCGAGCAATCTGAAAATAAACTGCCGGATGAACCCTGGAATGGCCAGAAACAACCGCACCGAACGATAAACCTCGGCAGACTGAACATCACCCGCTTTCTCATCCTTTAACTCTTCCGAAATTTCAGCAACCGTTTTCCGGTTTGCAGCCCTGATGATTCTTGCCACTACCTCTTTATTGCCGTTTATTGTCCGTTCGATGGTGGTGCTTACGTCCACATCGTCGAACAAAACCATCTGGTTTTTCCGGTTCCGGCAGGCATGGATGTGCTTGTTTTGTTCAACTGTTTTTGCCACACAATAAATAATATATCCGGTAAGCGAATAGTAGTTTTTTGTTTCCCGGCGCAATTGACGAATAGCATTCCGCGCTTTGGAAATATCCATCTCCACCAGGGTGTGAATCATATTTTTTTTGCGCGCAGCCCGCAAAACACCAATGGTGGCTTTACGAATGCGGGGGAAAGGTTTTGTAGAAAAAGTTTCTGTGTTTTCTGCCATAAAGCTTTAAATCTGAATTCCCCGGACGACAAAGTTACAACCAAACCGACAGAATTGAAAATGAACTGTTTGAAAATGAGAAACAGAATTTTGAAAACAACCAATTTATACAAAAATCAACTTCTCTGCTCTTGTTTTTTTGCTCCTGATGTTACTAAACGTCTTTATAAAATCTTTATACTCCTTCATCCTGATTTTATATCCCATTTATGAATTCATCCCCAATTTTGCCGGCGAAAATCAGTTGACAAATAGCAATGAGCCGGATTCTTAATTTCAAAGCCATAGTTAATGTTTTAAGCAGAATATCATTCATTTTAGCAGCGGCATTGCTATTTACAACTGGTGTTGCCCTTGTGTTTTCAGAAAGTGTCCGGCCTTTTTTGCTAACATTTCTTTTGTCTGTAATTACAGGAGCGGGTTTATGGGTAAAAAACCGCAAACAAAGAGGGGATGAAATAATTCAGCGAAGAGAAGCCTTCTTTTCCGTTACTGTTTCGTGGTTTTACATAAGTCTTCTGGGAAGTTTGCCATTCATTTTTTCAGGTGCAATTCCTTCATTTGTAAACGCATTTTTCGAATCGGTTTCCGGTTTTACCACAACCGGATCGTCCATTTTAACCGATATTGAAGCGCTGCCCAAATCCATCCTTTTCTGGCGCAGTTTAACCCACTGGATTGGCGGCATCGGTATTATCGTTTTGTTTATTGTAATTATGCCTTCGTTGCATGAAGGTGGTTATCATTTGTTTACACTCGAGTCTTCTTTTCAGGAAAAAATTCATCCACGAATAAGATCGGTCGGTCTGCGGCTGTTGTATATTTATATTTTTCTTACGGCCACCGTAACAATATTATTGCTGGCCGGGGGCATGAACCTGTTTGAGAGTGTATGCCATGCCTTTGGTACTATTGCCACCGGCGGATTTTCACCAAAAAACACAAGTATTGGCGGTTATTCGCCATATATTCAATATGTTGTGATGTTTTTTATGTTGCTGTCGGGCATGAATTTTATTATCCATTATTATTTGCTGAAAAGGGAATTCAAAAAAGCAAAGGAAAACGAAGAAGTAAAGTTTTATCTTTTAACTGTACTGGTAATTGGGGCAGTAGTTACTACTATTTTATACAGCAGCAAGGGAACTAACTTTGAAGAATTATTCAGGGAATCGTTTTTTCAGGTTATTTCCATTGTTACCTGCACCGGTTATGCAACGGCTGATTATTTACAATGGCCTCTCCAGGGATGGTTGATTATTTTCTTTGCCATGTTTCTGGGCGGAAGCACCGGTTCCACGGCGGGCGGAATAAAAATGGCCCGGTACCTGATGCTGTTTAAAAATATCCAGCGTTTTTTTCGGGAAACATCTCACCCTAAAGCAGTAGTGCCCATTAAGCTGAATGGCAAGGTAATTAATGAATCAACAAACAGTTCAATATTATCATATCCGGCCATATATATTACAGTTTTTGTAATTGGAAGCATAATTCTTTCGTTTACCGGGCTTGACGGAAAAACGGCGGCAAGTTCAGCGGCAACTGCAATGGCGGGAATAGGCCCGGGTATTGGCACGGTAGGTCCTGCCTCCAACTTTGCACATTTGTCAGATTTTGCAAAATTGACCATGTCGGCGCTGATGATTTTAGGCAGGCTGGAAATTTATACCGTACTTATTTTATTTACAAGAAATTTTTGGAGAGAATAACAATTAAACGATTGCGATAATTACTTTTGATAAAAATCCGGTTGATGAAATGAAAAAATGAAGCCAGAAATAAGAATCAATAAAAAGCAGGGAATAAATCATTTTATTCTTGCGGTAATAATCACCGCAGGCACTGCTTTACTTTGCGTTCCGCTGGCCAATACGCAAAACTACCATGTGGTTTCTTTTATTCTGCTTTTTGTGGTTTCTATTCTGGCCACATTTATGGGAACCGGACCGGTATTGCTGGCTTCCACGCTTAGTGCCATTTTGTGGAACTTTTTCTTTATTCCGCCGCAATACACATTTCACATTGAAAAAACCGAAGACATTCTGATTTTTGGCCTCTTTTTTATCATTGCTTTGGTAAACGGGGTTTTAACAACGCGGGTACGAAAGCAGGAGAAACTGGTACGCGACCGCGAAAAACGAACCAACGCCCTTTTCCAGTTAACCAAAGAGCTTTCAAAAGCCAGCGGCATTGATGAAGTTTTGACGGTGGCCATACGGGAAATAGAAACCAATTTTCAGGTTGACTCCTTTTTTATCCTTCAGAATGGAGAAAACAGGCTGAATGATGTTGGCCGGGTGCAAAAAGAAAAGAAACTTTTAACTGCCGAATATCATGTAGCCGAATGGGTTTTTAACCATGCACAAAAAGCGGGTGCTTTTACCCCGAATACCATGGGGATTGATTTTACTATTTTTCCGTTGGCCGGCACCCGGATAAGCCCGGGTGTAGTTGCCGTTAAACTAAACAGAGATTTTTCAGGAGACCAAAAAACCTATTGGGATACCTTTCTGGTGCAGATTTCCAACGCACTCGAACGCGAATTTTTGGGAGAAATGGCGCAACGTGTGCGGTTTTTGGATGAATCAGACAGGTTGTATAAAACCCTTTTTAATTCCATTTCTCATGAACTGCGCATTCCGGTTGCAACCATTATGGGCGCCTCCGATTCCATGCTGAACTCTGAAAATTCGGAAAACACGCAGCAAGCCCTGAGTAACGAAATTTTTACAGCATCGCTGCGGTTAAACCGGCTAATTGAAAACCTGCTTAATATTTCACGACTCGAAAGCGGTCACATCTCTGCACGGCTCGACTGGTATGACATTAACGACCTGGTGAATAAAGTGGCTGACGACCTGAAAGATGAACTGAAACCTTTTACCCTGAAAATTGATGTTCAGGATGAAATGCCGTTTGTAAAAATTGATTTTGGCCTGATGGAGCAGGTTTTATATAATCTGCTGTTGAATGCCACACAATATGCACCGCCCGCATCTGAAATTACCCTTTCTACAGGCTATTCTGAAGGAGTATTGGTTATTCAGGTTACAGACAAAGGACCAGGTTTCCCGGAAAATGAGATTAAAAATGTATTTAAAAAGTTTTTCAGGGTTGACAGCAACAAAACCGGCGGACTTGGATTGGGTCTTTCAATTGCCAAAGGTTTTGTAGAAGCTCACGACGGAACCATTTCTGTTGAAAACGTTGAAAAGAAAGGCGCCGTTTTTACCATTCAGATTCCAACTGAAATTCCTGATATGAAAAACTTACAGGAACAAGATGAAAAAAGAAGATGAAATAATACTCGTTATTGATGACGAAAAACAGATTCGCAGATTGCTTGAAATTACCTTATCGGCAAATGGTTACAAAGTGATTCTTTCGGCAAACGGGAAAGAAGGTCTGGTAGATGCAGCAACGCAGCATCCTTCGCTCATTCTGCTCGATTTGGGTTTGCCCGATACCGACGGAAATGAAATTCTTAAAAAACTCAGAGACTGGTACCAGAAACCGGTAATTATCCTTTCGGTGCGCAATTCAGAGGATGAAATCATTAAATCACTGGATAACGGGGCAAACGACTTTCTCACCAAACCATTCAGAACCGGAGAGTTGCTTGCACGGATAAGGGTTGCATTACGATTGGGAAATGAATCGCCCAATACAACTGAAATATCGTTTGGTTCGTTAAATATTGACTTTGCCAGTCATGTAGTCAGGAAAAATAATGAAATTCTGAAACTAACAGCCACAGAATTTTCTTTACTCGTTTTGCTGGCAAAAAACAGGGGACGCGTGCTCACCCATCAGTATATTCTTAAGGAAGTGTGGGGCTATGGCTACATTGAGCAAACGCAGTACCTGAGGGTTTTTGTGGCCCAGTTGCGAAAAAAAATTGAAGACAATCCGTCGAAACCCAAGCTGTTGATTACCGAATCGGGCATCGGGTACCGGTTTGGAGAATAATAAAGTGAAAATTAAATTGTAAATTTCATTCAAAAATTACTACCATGAGAAAAATTAAAACCAAGCTGATGATTGGAATCGGGATAATTTTTTTGATTTCCTACAGCATTATGATGGTGAATATGGGGACCAACCAAAGCATCGTAAAAAAATCAGATGAACTTCTAACAAGCAATTATGCCTCTCTGAAACACACCTTTCAAATGCTCCGGTTATTGAATGATGTAAATGTGATTGTTGCGCAGGGGCTAAGTAAAGATTCGGTTGCCGGATTTACCCTGAGAATTATTGAAAAACTCGGGCAATTTGAAGAGCCGCTGAAACTTCAAACCGAAAATATTACCGAGCCGGGTGAATTGCAGTTAACCAATCACCTTCAAAAGTCATTTGACACTTTCCGACAATACCTGGTTGCACGAGAACAGCCGTTTTACTGGACTGAATACAACCTCTACTTCCAGGAGGTCAGAGAAGATATTCTGGAAATTTATCAGATGAATGCCCTTTCGCTTGAAGAAAAAAACGATGCCATAAAAAATCATGCACAGCATGTTTTATCCCTGCAAAAAAATGTAGGAATAGCAGGGCTTGCGTTGTTATGTATTCTATTGGTTTTTTTACCACTTTATTTGTTGAGGCCAGTCGATCATCTTGTCTTGAAACTGAAAGATATTTACGAAAAGGGATTCAACAAAAAAGTGAAGCTGAAAAAAGGGCATGAAATGAAACAACTGGAAGATATTATTGAAAAAATTATGGCTGAGGTAAAAATGACAAAAAAGGAGAATGGTTAAATTACAACAGAAACTTTCAATGTTGAAACAGATTTGCATACAACAGCATAAATTCATTTCATTCCGGTGAATAAAACCTTCACCAAAACAAATACCGGAATAATTTCAAGCCTTCCGGTCCACATCTGAAACATGTAGATTACTTCCACAGCGGGTGACATATAAGGGCCGGTTAATCCGGATGACAAGCCAACTGTACCCTGCGCCGAAGCTGATTCAAACAATATGGAAGAAATGTTATATTCACCTTTAGTAATAAAATAAGTTAAGACTGTAGAACTAAATATTAACAGGAAAAATAAAAATGCCAGAGAAGCAGCTTTTGTAAACTCTTCGTTAATCTCGGCCGGAAGCATTGATTTGCCATTAAATTTTATACTTTTAACGGTATGTTCTGAAAGAAAAGTTTTACTGATTTGCCAGATAATTCCCCTTTTAATCATTAATGCTCTAATCATTTTTATTCCTCCAACTGTTGCTCCTGAAGCCCCACCTATAAACATAGCTAATCCAACAATAAAAATCACTGACAACCAGTCCCATGCACCTATATCGGAAGTTTGCCAACCGGTAGTTGACAAGGCACTGATAAACTGAAAAATTCCCTCGCGAATTGGGTTTGGAACAATCCCGGCATGAATCAGCAATAAAGAAAAAATTATACTCCCCAAAACAAAAGCAATTATCAGGAAGCGGGTTTGAATATCCCGCCACACTTCCTTAAATTTCCCTTTGAAAAGCACCTTGTAATAGAATGGAATTGAAAATGCTCCCAACATCATGGGCAGCAAATAAAGCATCTCCATTTGCAGCGAGCCGTAACCGGCAATGCTGTCGTCGAGCGTACTGAAACCACCGGTTGACTGACCGGTCATGGCATGGTTTACCACATCAAAAACAACTTCTTTCAGCGGATATTCGGGCAATATCAAAATAGTGCCAGCAAATAAATATACCGCAGAAAAAAGAGTAACAAATAAATAAACCTTCCAAATGGATCGGGCGGTATCTATTATACGTGGTTTTAGCCGCTCGCCGGTTGATTCGGAACCATACAGTAAAATAGCGCTTCTGCCCGATGTTTGTTTGAAAATGGCCAGTGTCATTACAATAAAACCCGCCCCTCCAGCCCATTGGGCAAGCGAACGGTAAAACAGAATTCCTTTTCCAACCGAAGGTTCATGCACGGCCATGGTTAAACCCGTTGTGGTAAAAGCGCTCATGCTCTCAAAAAAGCAGTGTAACGGGTTTTTAAAATACATTAGACTTGAAACGGTATATTCTGCCCCGTCGGGAATAAAACGGTTCATTATTTCAACCGGGGTAATATAGGCAATAATAAAAAATGGCAGGCTGCCCATTACAGTAATTCCAAGCCATCCGGAAGCAGCAATAATCAGATAGTGATTGTAATGCGGTTCTTCAGCACCATAAAGACCCCGGTATAATGCCAGTCCCGTCAACAGTGTAACCAATGCCGACACTAAAAAACCTGTTGCAGTGTACCATTCGGTGTACATTGCCGACACCACAACGGGTAAAATTTCTATACAACCAAGGACAATAAGTAAACTCCCTAATTGTTTTAGAATTGTTTTAAGAGTTTTATAGTCCATCACTGTAATGTTTTAATTTTCTGATTATTAACCAGGCAGCTTCAAGAAGTATAAAAGGAAAAACAAAAATCAGGACAATCATTTTGAATATTTGCCAACTTGTAATTTCCATTTTACTTTGATTTTGACTATACAAAATAGTTTAGGATTTTATAAATGATTTATAAGGTTTGGCAGAACTGATATAAAAATTTTGTAATTTTTCTATATTTAGAAAAAAATAAATGTGAAGATCAATAGGGAAATTTTTGCCGTACTGAAAGGAATACCCCTTATATTCTGCGCGTTCACGCTTCTGATTATTATTTACGTTTTGGGCTTTGACAAACAACCTGGAGAAAAAAGTTTCCTGAAGAATATTTATTCTGTATGCATTCTTGTCGGAGCGGTTTCCATTGCTTTCAGGTATTTTTATAAAAAGACCAGGCCTTTTTTAAAAGTTCTTCCATTTGATATTTTTCTTGTTCTTTTTTCGGTATTTCTTGTTGTTGTGCAATCCGGCAGCACAGAAATTCCTTCACAATCTTTATTTAATCGCATTTTTTGGCTGAAACTCCTGGTAGTCATATTTTTTTTTCGTGAGGTTTCAGCTTTGCATATAAATTTTAAATGGACGGTGGTGAACCCGGCCCAACTTTTTATTTTGAGTTTTATGTTTTTGATTATTGCAGGCAGTTTTTTGCTGCTTCTTCCCAATGCTACCCATACTTCAATTTCGCTAACGGATGCTCTATTTACCGCTACCAGTGCGGTGTGTGTTACAGGGCTTACGGTTGTTGATACCGGTAGTTTTTTTACGCCTTTCGGCCAGGTAATTATCATTTCGCTGGTTCAGGCGGGTGGTTTGGGAATTATGACCTTCGCCAGTTATTTCGGTTATTTTTTCAAGGGGTCTTCGTCATTTAAAAAACAGCTCGTGTTAAGTGAACTAATCTGGTCGGGAAAACTGGGAGAAGTATTTTCCACGCTGAAAAGAATTATTATTATTACTCTGTTGATTGAAACCGCAGGTGCTGTTTTTATATTTTCAAGCTTAAATAATGAAGTTTTTCCGGAACAATCAGACCGGATATTTTTTTCAGTGTTTCATGCTATTTCCGGTTTTTGTAATGCCGGTTTTTCCACGTTGCAAAACAGTTTGTACGATGCTGCATTTCGTTTCAATTATTCCCTGCATCTTATTCTTGCAGCGCTTTTTATTTTGGGAGGACTGGGTTTTCCCATTGTGTTTAACCTGCTCAAATTTTTGAAAAATAAGCTGGTTAAAGGAGTTTTTAAGCTAATTGGTCGAAAACACACTCATTTGCCCTGGATTTTGAATATCAATACCCGTATTGTCTTAATCACTACGCTTATATTAATTTTTGTGGGAACCGTTCATTTTTTTGTGTTCGAGTATAATAATACGCTTGCAGAACACAGTCTTCGGGGAAAAATCGTTTCTGCATTTTTTGGCGCAGTTACTCCGCGTACAGCCGGTTTTAATACCACCGATACTTCAAATCTTGGTATTCCGGCAGTTCTAATGATATTTTTTTTGATGTGGGTGGGAGCTTCACCCGCTTCTACCGGGGGCGGAATAAAAACCAGCTCTTTAGCCCTGGCAGTAGTTAATTTTCTATCCCTGGCAAGAGGAAAAAAGCGTATGGAGATACTTGGCCGCGAAATCTCCCAGGTTTCTGTGAACAGGGCTTTTTCGATTATTTTTTTATCGGTACTGGTTATTTCCATCTCTGTTTTTGGGGTGGCTTTATTTGATGGAGAAAAAGATATGCTCAGTATTTCTTTTGAATGTGTTTCGGCATTCAGCACTGTTGGCTTAAGCCGGGGGATAACGGCAGACCTGAGCAATTACAGCAAATTCATTTTAATTTTTACCATGTTTGTGGGAAGGGTAGGTATGTTAACCGTGCTCATTGCACTGTTTAAAAAAGTTACCAGGTACAAATACCAGTATCCTGCTGAAGATATTTTAATTCATTAAAAAAATTAGTATGAGATTTATTATCATTGGGCTTGGCAATTTTGGAAACACACTGGCAGAAAAACTAACCAACATGAACCACGAAGTGATTGGCGTAGATAACCAAATGGAAAAAGTGGAAGCCATCAAAGACAGGATTAGTTATGCCGTATGTTTGAACAGTAAAGATCCGGAAGCATTGAATACTTTACCATTACAGAATTCCAATGCAGTGATTGTATGTATTGGCGAGGACGAGGGGGCAAGCTTAATTACAACTGCGCATTTAAAAAGAATAAAGGTGCCCCGATTAATAAGCCGGTCGGTTTCTCCTATTCATGAAACCATTCTCGAAGCCATGGGAATTACTGAAATTGTAAGGCCCGAGGAAGAATCAGCAATCAGGTGGGCTCGCAGGTTAACGTCGAGCGGTTTTATCGATTCATTTGAACTGACCAGCGATTATTCGATTGTGGAGATGGAAGTGCCTGGAAAATTTGTCGGTAAAACAATTGGCCAAATTGGATTTAACAAGAATTTTCGTGTTATCGTACTCACCACCATGACACAGGTGAAAGAGCGAAATTTACTGGGTACTGCAAAACTGGTAAAAAAATTATATGGAACCGCTACAGCCGAAACAGTGTTGAACAAAGGAGATGTGATGGTTATTTACGGGCACAAAAAAAATATTCAGCGTTTGCTGGAAGAATAAACATAAGGGAAATGATTTGAATCAACCGGGGTAATACAGTGCATAGCAATTCCATTTGAATAGTTGAAAGAATAAAACTGTAAAACCAAAACCGTTTTTTATATTTGGCGCTGAAATAACAAATTATGATAGTTTTTTTTAATGCAATAGATACAACACTTCCCCTCGCCAATCCGGTGTTGAAGTTTCTTGTTATTTTGCTCATTATTTTGTTTGCACCCATTTTGCTGAACCGGGTAAAAATTCCGCATCTTTTGGGTTTAATTATTGCCGGCGCCATAATTGGCCCATTCGGCTTTAACCTGATAACCCGCGACAGCAGCATAATTCTTTCAGGAACGGCGGGTTTGCTTTACATTATGTTCCTGGCCGGGCTTGAGATTGACATGGCCGACTTTAAAAAAAATGCTGGCAAAAGCACAATGCTGGGAATGCTTGGATTTATAATTCCCATGTTGCTTGGCACAACGGCTGGCCTTTACCTTTTGGGATATTCTTTTTTTACATCGATACTGATGGCCAGTATGTTTTCTTCCCATACACTAATTACTTATCCCATAGTAAGTAAACTGGGCATTGCCAAAAACCAGGCCGTGAACATTACTGTTGGGAGTACTCTAATCACCAATGTACTTGCTTTACTTGTGCTGGCAGTTGTGGTGGGGATGACCTCCGGCGATATCGCTCAGAATTTTGCCCTGAAACTGTCTGTCTCTTTCATCATTTTTTCTTCCATCATCATGCTGGGTTTTCCGATCCTTGCCCGGTGGTTTTTCAAACGGTACGACGATAATGTTTCGCAATATGTTTTTGTTTTGGTCCTGGTTTTTCTGGGCGCAATTCTTTCCGAACTGGCCGGCATTGAAGGAATCATCGGAGCATTTTTGGCCGGGTTGGCATTGAACCGGCTTATCCCCCGCACTTCCCCGCTTATGAACCGGATTGATTTCGTAGGTAATGCCATTTTTATTCCCTTTTTTTTACTGAGTGTGGGAATGCTAATCGACTTTCGCGCCTTTTTTACCGATTTTGAAACCGTTATTGTGGCCGTAACCATGTCGGTTATTGCCACGGTTGGGAAGTACATTCCTGCCTGGGTAATTCAAAAAAGTTTCAGGTATTCAGTCGATCAGCGCCGTTTGATATTTGGGCTCAGCAATGCGCAGGCTGCCGCAACACTTGCTGCAGTTTTGGTTGGTTACAACGTCATACTGGGCGAAACGGCTGACGGAGAGCCCATCAGGTTGCTAAGCGAAAGTATTCTGAACGGAACCATTATTATGATTCTGGTAACCTGTACCATTGCTTCGTTTGAAACCCAGCGGGGCGCCGAAAGCATTGCCCGTACCGAAAATGCCGGCATTGAAGATGGGGAACAAACATCTGATGAACGCATTCTTATCCCGGTAAGCAACCCCGAAACCGTTGATGAACTGATTCATTTAAGTACCATGGTCCGGTCGAAAAAAAATAAATCAGGTTTGTTCGCGTTAAAAATTCTTAATCACAATTCAACAGAACCCGGGGCAGAAAAACAGGCAAAAAAACTGCTGGAAAAAGCGGCCATAACAGCATCTTCAACCGATATTCATCTTACAGAACTTCTCCGTTACGATCTTAATATTGTTAACGGAATTACCAGCGTAATTAGGGAACACCGGATTACTGACCTGGTGCTGGGACTTCATGTAAAAAAGGGCATTTCAGAATCTTTTTTGGGAAACCTGACTGAAGGAATCCTGGCGAAAAGTAATATTACAACACTGGTTTACAAACCTGCCCAACCCATTTCAACAGTTGCGCGCCATTTTATTGTGATGCCCGAAAATGCTGAAAAAGAAGCCGGATTTCCTTTCTGGTTACTTAAAACCTGGAATATTTCCCGGAATTCAGGTGCGAAATTGTTGTTTTACGGAACAGAAGATACGCTGGGTTTTGTACGCAATATACATTCAAAGCACCCCATTGAAGCTGAATTTACGGTTTTTGACGACTGGGACGATTTTTTAATCCTTTCACGCGACATTAAAACCGATGATAATTTAATTGTTGTTTTAAGCAGGAAAAATCAGATTTCTTATCATTCAAATATGACCAATGTGCCCAAATACCTGAACAAATATTTTATGGGAAACAGTTTTATCCTGGTTTTTCCCATGCAGGTAAACGAAGGGCAAATAAAGAAAACCGATTTAAATTACCCGTCGCTGCTCGAACCCATTGAAAAACTGGATGAAATAGGAAAAACAATTGCCGGTTTATTCAAACGGAAATGAACTTTTTACGCCAACATTGTTAGGTTGATTGATTTGGGCAAGTTGGAAAAGTTACCGGTAGTTAATTTTTTTTATAATACCTTTTGTTAGCTTTGTGTTAATAGCAATTTACGGATACCTGATATACGGATACCTGATATGAAAAATCTATCCGAAACTAAATTTTTAAAATATAAAAATTTATTTATGAGTTATATAACAGTCAAAAATTCGGATAATATTGAGGAATTAACCAAATTAAAAAATAAACTGAGAAATAAGGGTGTTAAATGTCGGATCAGGAATGAAATGCCCGGTCAGATAATTAACGTTGTTCCGTCGCCATTAGCTGAACTGCAGGTTTTAAAAGATCACCTCCAAAAAGCACAGGAAATACTACCCTAATAAACGTTTTTTCCTGCCTGAATTCTTTAAACTATTTTAACATGATATTTATAACACATCTTTTTTAACATCGTTTCAATATTTAGAAGAAACAAAAAAAGAAGTTTAATATGATTCCAACGAATGAAGAATTAATTAAAAGAGGTGTTCTAAAACAGTTAAAACAGGATGAAAGTGTTCGATCGAATAATATCAAGGTAAAAGTTTCGGGTAAAAAGGTGATATTGGAAGGAACGGTTGCCAGTTATTCGGGGAAAATTTCCGCCAGTGAAGATGCAGCCCGGGTTATTGGGGTTAAGGATGTAATTAACAATCTCAGGGTTGAATATCCTGACGGTATAACTGAACCAGTTGAGGAAAAAATAAAAGTGTATCAAATGATAAGTCGTTTACTAAATGTAAGCGACAGTTAAACAAAAGCCAATTATTTTGTAAAAGATTAAACAAAATTGGAATTTGTCTCGTTAAAAAAATCAAATACTAAAAATATATGTTATGCTGAAAATGGAAAAAAATTTTACGTTATTGATTTTAAGTGCTGGTTTAATTGTACTTACAGCGTGCGGTTCAGGCCAGAAGAAGAATGCTGAAGAAAATAATACCTCAGAATTAAAAACAGAGGTAAGTGCTGAACTACAGGAGAAACAAAATAAACTGACACAAACAGCCAATAATAAGCTAGCCAATATCAATGAAAAAATTAAAGAACTAAACAACAAAATTGGAGAACAAACAGCTAATCTGAGTGAAGATCAGGAAGAAGCGCTTGATAAACTTCAAAATAAACGTGAAGAGGCAAACGAACAGTTAAATAATCTGAGAAATGTTTCCATGGAAGAATGGGATGATTTCGAAACAAATTTTAAAGAAAATCTTGACAGTGTAATAATAATTGCAGATGAGATTCTGGAAAAATTTTAAGAGACACTATTTCACAAAGTGTATAATTAAAAATACCGAGGGTTTAGCTATTTATAGCTGGACTCTTTTTTCAAATAGAGAGCTATAAGTTATTCAAATATTCAACTATATCAATTAATGGGGCTGTCCAGATACTTTTCCCGTTTTCGTTTAAATAGCGTATTAATTTGTTATGCTCTTCCAGTGAAATATTTAATTTATGTCCGCCTCCAACACCATGGAACATAAAAACCACCATCCCCCGCTTTTTTTTTGCTTCCTGGACAATTTGAATCATTTCCTCTCCCGTTTTTTCATTGGCAGGGTAAATTTTAATGTCGTATAAATCTATTTCAGAGAATTTGTTTAGGCCAACAGTTGTCCCTCTTGCAGCAGGGAAAATGTGTTGAAGTGTGTCCTTATAATTTTTCTTTTCAACTATTTTATCACCACATGGGTAAGCATAGGTTCTTCGGTTTTTGCCGTCAATTGTTTTCAATAAAGTATTCGCCAGCTTTAATTCATCCAAAAGACGTTCGATGGAATAGTATTGAAGATCGTAATCATTTTTAACCCACTCATTTCCTTTTGTTTTTCCATTGCATGGGTGAAATAAACTATGATTTCCCAATTCATGTCCGCTCATTGCCAGCGACTTCCATTCATCTATTCTGTTTTGAAAAACCACAGAATTTCCATAAACATAAAAAGTCGCTTTTATTTTTGCTGAATCTAAAACCGGCAATACTTTATCAAGATGCACACTTAAAGCATCATCGTATGTTAGAACAACAGCGCATTTGTTGTTCTTCCATATCGTCTTCTCCTTTTTAAATCCATTATTATTTAACAGAAGACTTATGCAAACAATCCATAATATCTTTAAAATTATCAACCTGCAAAAAATAAATCAGTTAAATAAAAGACGTTACGGAATAGAAGAATTGTCCAAACACTCCTATTCTTCCAATAGTTTCTGAAGTTTTTGTTGTAATTCAGGATCGGTCTGAACAGCCATAATAATTTCCTGATACCGGGTTACAGTCAACTTGTTATCAGTAATAACATTTTGCATATCCTGCTGTGCCTGATTTTGAATTCTTTCAACAGCTTTATGGGCAGCAGCAAACTTTTCAAGTTCTTCTTCAGTTGCATCCACCTTCTGATTGGCATTCTGCTCAGCATTTAAAATTTCATTAAATTTCTGAACCTCAATACCCTCGTCTTGAACCGCGGCCAACATCTTTTGCTGCAACTGCTGATCTATTAATTGAATTTTGGTGTAAGCAGATGCAAATTGCAATAACTCTGCATCGCTAATTTCAACGGGTTGGCCCGGCTGTTGAGGAAGTTGTGCAAAGATGCCGGAAATACTCAGGAAAAAGAATACTACAATGAAATACATTTTTTTTAATAAAATCATAACAAATAAAATTTTAAAATTTAAGATTTACTTTTATAACACTTCAAAGGAACAAAGCTTATCCTGAACAACCTGTCAAAAAATGTTAAAGCTTAATAAAAATACTTTAATGCCGGGATATGTAAAGGATTTTAATATTTGAAAAGAAAGTTATAATAAAGTATCTTTAAACTTTTTCAATCAATTTACCTTTGATACTAAAAGAACGTATGGCAAACAAGGAAAAACTAAAAAAGGAATTAGGTTTATTCGAGGTTTTTACAATCAGCACCGGCGCAATGTTCAGTTCCGGATTTTTCCTGCTCCCCGGTTTGGCATCACATTACACAGGACCTTCTGTTTTTGTAGCCTATCTGGTTTCGGGAATATTAATTTTGCCGGCCATGTTCAGCATAGCTGAAATATCAACAGCATTGCCTCGTTCGGGCGGAGCCTATTTTTTTCTCGACCGAAGTTTGGGGCCAATGATAGGTACCATTGGAGGCCTGGGAACCTATTTTGCACTGATGTTTAAAACAGCTTTTGCCATTATTGGTATTGGAGCGTATGCCGCTATTTTCTGGGAAGTTCCCATTAAAACCATTGCCATAATAGCCACCCTGTTTTTTATGTTTTTAAACCTGATTGGAGCCAAAAAATCTTCGGGGCTGCAAAACTTTTTTGTTTCTTTTCTGCTCATCGTCCTGGGCGCATTCATTATTGACGGTTTATATAATGTTTTTTTTACTGAACGAGTTGATATCCCCCGGGCAAACGAACATTTTAAACCTTTTTTTACAAATGGTTTTGAGGGTGTCATTGTAACTGCCGGATTTGTATTTGTTTCCTATCTTGGTTTAACTCAAATTGCCAGTGTAGCCGAAGAGATAAAAAACCCCGAGCGTAACATTCCGCTGGGTATGCTGCTCTCGCTGGCGGTTACGGGGCTGGTCTATTTCCTCGGTGTATTTGTTATGGTGGCCATTATTGAGCCTGCTGAATTTGCAAACGATTTGGCGCCTGCTGCAACTGCCGTAAAGAAGCTGTTTAACTGGATGCCGGGAAATCTGGGGGCATACCTGATGACCGGCGCCGCAATGGCTGCCTTTGCTTCTACCGGAAATGCAGGCATGCTTTCATCTTCAAGATACCCGTTTGCCATGGGGCGCGACAGCCTGTTTCCCCGTGGATTTTCAAAAGTAGGTAAGAAGGGAACACCTGTATTTGCTATTTTTCTCACCACCGGGTTTATTCTGTTTTTTATTCTTGTGCTTTCAGAAAGAGGAATTGCCAAACTTGCCAGTACGTTCCAGCTTTTTATTTTTATGCTCATCAACTTTTCGGTTATTGTTTTCCGGAAAAGTAAAATCGAATCCTACGATCCCGGGTATCGTTCACCATTTTACCCTTATATGCAGGTGACAGGTATTATTATTTCAATTGTGCTGATTGCTTATATGGGATGGATGGCCATTCTTTTTACAGCAGCCATTATTCTATTGGGGGTACTTTGGTATAAATATTATGCCAGGCAGCGGGTTGAGCGCGAAGGTGCTATTTTTCACTGGTTTGCGTTGCTGGGAAAATACCAGTATGCCGAACTGGAAAGTGAGTTTATGAGCATTATAAAAGAGAAAGGTCTTCGGCAGGGCGATCCCTTTGATGAAACCATTATTCGGGCCCGGATTACTCAAGCCGATAAGGATACTGATTTTGAACACCTTCTGAATTATGTTTCCGGAATTTTTTCATCCGAAATGCATGTAAAAAAAGAAGACCTTGAAAATGAATTTCTTACCACAACTGCCATAGAGCCTGCTCTTATTATCCCGGAAGTTTCGGTGCTTTTTGCAAAAAAAGAGGGAGTGGATCATCCTTCGTTGCATATTGTGTTGTCTCAACATGGAATCAATAAACCGGTCGTAAAAAACGGCATTGCTTCAGAAGATTTTATTCGCATTTTCTTTTTCCTGGTAAACCCGGCAAAAGAACCGCGGCAGCAATTAAGAATGTTATCAAGGCTTATTGACATCATTGAAAGAGATAATTTTGCTGATGATATATTGAAACTTAAAAATCATCGTGAAATAAAAGAATACCTGTTACATAACGATCGGTATATTACTATCCAGCTACTGCCGGATACTTTGCAGGCTGAAATGATTGGAAAACAATTGAAGGAGGTAAAATATCCTTCCGAATTACTTGTTGCACTGGTTGAACGGAACGGCGCAACTTTTGCCCCCAACGGAAATACCCGCTTGCTCGAAAACGACGTACTTACCATCATTGGAGAACCAAAATCTATTAATCAGCTTTACGAACAATACATGCAGGTTTAAGTCCGGGTGCTTTTATTTTATAAATTTGCCACATAATTCTAAAAATAAACGATGAAAGCGCCAAAACCCAGAAAACTGAAAAAACGTGTCTTTCGCTCGTGGATAACTTCTGCAGTGAGCATTTCGCTGGTGCTTGTTATGCTTGGGGCCTTTTTGCTCATGCTGATTAATGCAGGCCGCTTGTCCGATTATGTCAGGGAACAAATCGGGTTCACCCTGGTGCTGCACGACGACATTAAAGAAACCGAAATACAGCGCCTGGAAAAGGTGCTTAACGCATCAGATTATGTGAAATCGACCAGATACATCGATAAAGAAACAGCAGCCCGCGAACTGACTGAGGAACTGGGCGAAGATTTTATGGGATTTCTCGGATTTAATCCGCTTTTTGCATCCATCGATGTTAAACTTTTTGCTGCATACACTAAATCCGACAGTCTGTTTTTTATTGAAAAGGAATTTTTGGAATACCCGCAGGTAAAAGAAGTTTATTATCAAAAAGACCTTTTGGGGGTAATAAACGAGAACGTAAGTAAAATAAGTTTTTTTTTACTTATTGTGAGCGGCTTAACCGGGTTCATTTTTGTGTCGCTCATTAATAACACCATTCGTATTTCAATTTATTCCGAACGGTTTACCATTAATACAATGCAGCTGGTGGGCGCTGCCCGTTCGTTTGTTCGCAAACCTTTTTTAAGACGGGGCCTGTCATTGGGAATTTGGGGTGCATTTATTGCAAATCTTCTGCTTTTTGCTGCTGTTTATTCTTTCAGGCAAGAGTTGGGAGGCATGATTGACCCCACAGATTTGATGGTTCTGGGGCCGGTATTTATTTTGGTTTTTGTTTTGGGAATGGCTATTTCCTGGATTTCGACCTGGTTCGCCGTAAACAAATTCCTGAAAATGAAATTTGATGAATTATTTTATTAATTATCTTTGACCCTTATGAAGAAAAAAACAACAACAAAAGATAAATCGTCAGGTGAAGCCGGGTTTGCACTTGGTAGGGAAAATTACAAACTAATGGCCATTGGTTTTGGAATAATTGTTTTCGGTTTTATTTTAATGATTGGCGGCGGAAGCGACGATCCCAATGTATTCAATCCCGAAATTTTCAGTTTCAGGCGCATTACCCTTGCTCCCATGATTTTACTTTTTGGGTTCATTTTCGAGATTTACGCCATCATGAAAAAACCGAAAGAGGACGAATAATTCTTCGTTAAAATGAGTGAAATACAGGCGTTTATCCTTGGTTTTCTGCAAGGACTCACTGAATTTTTGCCGGTTAGTTCCAGTGGTCATCTTGAAATAGGACATGCCGTATTAGGCGTGCATACTAAAAATAATCTGTTGTTTGCTGTTACAGTGCATGTTGCCACAGTGTTAAGTACGCTGGTTGTTTTCCGTAAGGATATTTTTAGGCTTATGTCTGATTTGTTTGCATTTCAATGGAACGAATCGACGCAATACATTGCCAAACTTCTTTTTTCTTCCATTCCCGTACTTTTTTTAGGGCTCTTTTTTGCAGAACAAATTGAACAGTTTTTTACGGGTAATCTGGTTCTCGTGGGAAGCATGTTGCTCATTACATCACTCCTGCTCGCATTTGCTCATTTTGTAAAAAAAAGAAATTTGCAAATTACCTGGGGAAAGGCATTCGTTATAGGAATTGCGCAGGCTTTTGCCGTTATGCCCGGCATTTCGCGCAGCGGAGCAACAATTGCCACAGGCCTTTTGCTGGGAACAAAAAAAGATGAAGTAGCACGGTTTTCGTTCCTGATGGTTCTGGTCCCCATTTTAGGAGCTGCATTTCTGGATATTTTAAATGGCGATTTTTCTGAGGAAGGTGCTGTGGGTGCCACGCCGCTACTCGTTGGTTTTTTAGCCGCTTTTATTTCGGGCCTTCTGGCTTGTTCGTTAATGATAAAAGTAGTTAAACAGGGAAAATTGATTTATTTTGCTGTTTACTGCCTGATTGTCGGGTTAATTGCTATATTTGCAGCCTGATTTTTCGAATTGTTAAAACACTGTATATTAAATATTTGTGCATGTCTGACCTAAAAGAAAGTTATGATTTTTTAGGAGGAGAGGTTTTGCTGTTCGACAAAGACCTTGAGTGGACTTCGTTTGATTTGGTTCAGCGGGTGAGAAATATACTTTGCCGGGCAATGGGAATAAAAAAATTAAAAGTTGGCCATGCCGGCACGCTCGATCCGCTTGCAACCGGGCTTTTGATATTGTGTACAGGGAAATCTACCAAACTCATTGAATCGTTTCAGGAAAAGGAAAAAGAGTATGTTGCAACTTTGAAACTTGGTGCAACAACACCTTCATTCGACCTGGAAACGGAAGAGGATACCAAAAGCGATTTCAACCGTGTTTTAAAAGAAGATTTTGAAAATATTCTGAAAAAATTCATCGGTGAAACAGAACAGGTTCCACCAGTTTTTTCGGCAGTAAAAGTGAAAGGAAAGCGGGCCTTCGATTATGCCCGAAACGGAGAAGAACTAAAACTTCAACCTAAAAAAATTGTTATACAAGAGATTGTTACCGAATCGTTTGATTTGCCTTATGTAACTATTCGGTTGGTATGCAGCAAGGGAACCTACGTAAGGGCCCTTGCACGCGACATCGGTAATGAGCTGGGGTGCGGCGCTTACCTTACCGGATTGCGCCGCACACGCATTGGTGAGTTTAACGTGGAAGATGCCATTTCAGTAGATTATTTTTTGAATAATATAAATTCATTTGTAACAAACTGAAATTTGATGCGTAAAACGGGACTCTGAATTTAAGCTGAACTTGTTGTTAAGAGAGACGGAATTAAGATTTAAACGTTTGTAATCAAAAAAAAATAAAAAAGCTGTATATGAAGTTATCGAAATTTAAGTACGATTTAGATGAGAATAAAATTGCTTTGCACCCGGCATACAACAGGGATGAATCGAAAATGATGGTATTGAACAGGGCAAAACGTAAAATCGAACATAAAATGTTTAAAGACATTGTGGACTATTTCGATGATGGTGATGTGTTTGTTTTTAACGATACGAAAGTTTTCCCTGCCCGGCTTTACGGAAACAAAGAAAAAACCGGTGCTGAAATTGAGGTATTTCTGCTCCGCGAATTAAACCGTGAAATGCGTCTTTGGGATGTTTTGGTTGATCCGGCCCGGAAAATCAGAATAGGCAATAAACTGTATTTTGGCGAGGATGATGCACTGGTTGCCGAAGTTATCGACAATACAACATCACGCGGACGTACGCTGCGTTTTTTGTTTGATGGTCCTTATGACGAGTTCAAAAAAACATTATATACCCTGGGAGAAACCCCGCTGCCGAAGTTTATTAACCGTGCCGTGGTTCCGGAAGACAAAGATCGTTACCAAACCATTTTTGCAAAACACGAAGGTGCAGTAGCCGCACCCACTGCCGGTCTGCATTTTAGCCGTGAGTTGATGAAACGGCTCGAAATAAAAGGATCTGAGTTTGCATACGTTACGCTTCATGTTGGGTTGGGCAACTTCAGAAGTGTAGACGTGGAAGACCTCACCAAACATAAAATGGACTCGGAACAAATTTGGATTAGGGAGGAAGCTTGCGAAAAAGTGAACAACGCCAAAATGCAACGTAAAAATGTTTGCGCAGTGGGAACTACGGTTATGCGTACCCTCGAAAGTTCGGTTTCAACACAGGGATTTGTGAAACCATTTGAAGGATGGACGAACAAATTTATTTTCCCGCCGTACGAATTTAGCGTGGCCAACCGGATGGTTACCAATTTTCATTTGCCCTATTCTACTTTACTAATGATGGTAGCCGCTTTTGGAGGTTACGATTTTGTGATGGAAGCTTATCGCGTTGCCCTGAAAAACGATTACCGTTTTGGCACTTACGGCGATGCCATGTTGATTGTTTAATAATGATTATCATGAAAAATTTAATTTTTATTACCATCCTGTTTTTTGCCTTGTCGCTTTCGGCACAAAACAGCGAAGAGGTGCGTTTTATTGAAGTGCACGGAAGTGCCGAAATGGAAGTTCAGCCCGATGAAATGATATTGTCCATCACCATTCAGGAGTACTTCGAGGAAGAATTTCAAAAGAACAAAGAACCTAAAGATTACAAAACCAAAGTTCCGCTGGCAAAAATTGAAGATGAGCTGATTAAAAGTTTACGCAAAGCCGGCATTGAAAAAGACGACATCAGGGTGCGCAGTATGGGCAATTACTGGCGGCAGCAGGGCAAAGAGTTTCTGTTTAGCAAAAATCTGGAAGTGAAAATCACTGATTTCTCAAAAGTGAATCAGCTTACTTCACTAGTGGATGCCAAAGGAATTCGCTCGCTGAACGTGGGACAAATGAGCCATTCCGAACTGGAAAAATTTCGCAGACAGGTAAAAACCGATGCGCTGAAAGATGCCCGGGAAAAAGCTGCATATATGGTTGAAAGCCTGGGTGAAGAACTGGGCGAAGTACTTTCCATAAATGAAATGAACGATGGTTATTCGCGCCCTTACATGGCCAAAAACATGATGATGGCGGCAGATGCAATGGCTTATGAATCCGTTGAGGAGGTACAGAACATCACCATTTCCTATCAGGTAACAGCACGGTTCAGAATCAAATAGAGTCTTTAAGTTCCCGCAAATTTCGCAGATAAACGCAGATTATTTTTTTCTGTTCTGCGAAGATCCGCGAAATCTACCGCGAAATAAATACGGAGAAAAATTAAAACCCTTACCTTTCGGTAAAATTTTCAGAATGTCTGTTTTCAATATCAACCGATGCCCGGTTTGTGGCAATAACAATTTTAAATCCTTTATTACCTGCACCGATTTTTTCGTTTCCGGCGAGCAGTTTGAAATCAGGGAGTGCACAGGCTGTGGATTCAAATTCACATTTAATGCCGAAGATGAGGAAAACATTGGAAAATATTACCAGAGCGAAGAATACATCTCTCATTCCAACACTTCAAAAGGATTGGTAAATGCCGTTTACCACCGGGTGCGCAACTACATGCTGGGGCGCAAACGGAGATTGGTTGAGAAAACTACTGGATTGAAAACCGGTCGTTTACTGGATGTAGGCACGGGCACTGGTTTTTTTCTGAATGAAATGAAAAAACACGGCTGGAAAGTTTCCGGAACAGAAAAAAATGGCGACGCACGGGCTTTTGTGCAAAATGAATTCGGACTGGAAATTGAAGAACCCAAACAGCTTTTTCAGTTTGAAAAAGAAAGTTTCGATGCAATTACCCTCTGGCATGTGCTGGAACACATTCACCAGTTGAATGAAAATATGGAAACTTTTGCCCGGCTGTTAAAACCGGGAGGTAAACTGATAATCGCACTGCCAAATCACACTTCGTACGATGCCCGTCATTACAAACAATACTGGGCTGCCTGGGATGTTCCCCGCCACCTGTGGCACTTTGCTCCCGAGCAGATGAACCTGTTGGGGAAAAGACACGGGTTCCTGCTCAAATCGCTGCACACTATGCCGTTCGATTCGTTTTATGTTTCGCTTCTAAGCGAAAAGTATAAAAAATCGAAACTGGCTTTATTCAAAGGTTTGTTGCACGGAAAAATTTCGTGGCTGAAAAGCCTGGTAGATAAAAAGAGGTGCAGTTCAGTCATTTATGTGTTTGGGAAATGATGACAGACCATTTCAGTTTTTTTTAGTTTTAATTTTGGCTTATTCAGTTTATTGATAGAATCCCTTACCTTGTCTCTTGTTTCCGATTGCAAATAGGTTGGCACCAAGGTTTTTAAACTGATGCCGAAAATGCGGTGGATGATTACCAAATCTTTTAGTGTAAATTGAGAAACTCCGTTTATTAATTCACTCATATAAGATTTTGGATGCCCTAACAAAACACCAAGTTCCTGTTGCGTCATATCAAACTCTTTCAGTTTTTTACGAATTGCAGTTTTTCTTTTCCTGATAAATACTTCTTCTTTTTGAACGATTTCTTCGGCTGTGTCTGATTCCTCAACCTGTGAATCTGTTATTTTTTCAAAATCTGTCCAATTTCTGTCTTCGTATTCTTTAATTAAGTTGCGAAGTTTTTCACGAACCAGCTTTAAATTAGAATTTTCATGTACCATTAGCCGAAGTTTTCGTTCAAGCATTGACGCTTTTTGCAAGTCATATTCATTTTCAAGCCTTTCAATTTTTTCAATTTCTTTTATGTCCATTATTTCTTTCATCCTTTTTTCTAATTTATCCAGTTATTATCCCTCAACCATTTTTTTAGCACACTTCGGTTATTTTTAAAGATTCGTTCATAATCATCATGGCTGCCAGCCCAAATAATTGTTGCTTCACCATTTTCTTCAAACTCAATTAAAATCAAAGTTCTGTGTATTTCAATTTCAAAAAAATAAAATTCGCCGCCATAAACATGGTCAGCATCGGGTCTCTCGCTTATCAATTCTGCTGGTGTTTTCCAATTAGCCATTTCAATATCATCAATTAACCGTTGCACTGTATCCAGCAATTTTTTATTTCCCCGGTTTTTACGAACCAGTTTCGCTAAAATGTGTTTATTGATGATTTTCAAAACCTAGTGCTTTGTTAATTTTCAATCCAAAGATAAATAAAAGTTCTAAAATTATCGGAACTTTTTAAATTATTTTTTCACAAAAGCATAGCGTTAGCAAAAGAAGGTCAATAAGTCTGTAACGAAAAACTCAATTGTTTTTCAGAAAAATTTGCCTTTGATAAATTTTTTAAACATTGTTTACTGTCCTACCCAATCTTTGAAATCCATAGCTTTTAGCCGGCTCACCACCACCTCGCCTTCAAATGGCGGATTAAGGCGTACTTTGAGTTTGCCGCCAAAGTAGTTTTCAATTTTTTCTATGGCTTGAATGTTAACCATTACCTGCCGGTTGGCACGGAAAAAGTTTTCCGGGTCAAGCTGCTCTTCAAGCGCTTCCAGAGAAAAATCGATAACGTGATTTTGCCGGTTGAAAGTTACGGCAGTGGTAATGCGGTTTTCACTGAAAAAATAAGCAATGTCGTCCACCTGAAGTTTGCAAAATACATCGCCCTTCGACACCAGAAACCGTTTGCGGTATTTTTTTTCACCCTGGCGAATAGCTTCCAGAATCTCCGAATAATCCTGATTAGCAACTACTTTACCTGACAATTGCCTGAAATTATCAAATTTTTCAATAGCTGCCGCCAAATCCTTTTCTTTAAAGGGTTTTAGCAGGTAATCGATGCTGTTTACCTTGAAAGCCCGGATGGCGTAATTGTCGTAAGCAGTTGTAAAAATCACCATACTTTTTACTTCTACCTGGTCAAAAATGGAGAAACAAAGTCCATCTGCCAGTTGAATGTCCATAAAAAACAGGTCGGGATGCGGATTCTGCTGCAGCCATTTAACACTGCTTTTTACGCTTTCAAAAGTATTAACCACTTCCCATCCGGGTCGCAGCTTTTTTATCATTTCCTCCAGCAGCCGGAGGTTATACGGTTCGTCTTCAATCAGAATTATTTTAACGGTTTGATTCATAACAAAGGAATTTCCACTTTAAATATTTTATCGTCAGAAATCACTTTCACCGGTTGGTCGGTGAGCAGGGCATAACGCTCCATCAGGTTTTTTAATCCGGTTTTTTCAGAGTAGGCAGATTCTTTCAAATTCAAGTTATTGCTGACAGTGAGCGTTTGAATATTCGATTTTAAGCGAATGACAAGCGGCTCTTCTTTTACCGCGATGTTGTGTTTCACTGCATTTTCAACCAGCAATTGCAGGGCCAATGGGGGAATCTCTTTTTTCAGTGCGGGTTCATCAATTTCCGTTTTTACTTTAAAAGAATCACCCATCCGTTCTTTATGAATTTCGATATATGCTTCCAGAAATTCCAGCTCTTCGGAGAGTTTTACCGTGGTTTTTTCCCGGCTTTGCAATACGTAACGGTAAACGTCAGTAAAATTTTGCGTAAAAAGAACGGCTGCATCCGGGTCAAAGGTAATCATCGATTTTAGTACACTTAAGTTGTTAAACAGAAAATGCGGATTCAACTGTGCCTGCAAAGAGTTGTAGTCGCTTTTCAGCTTCAGGCTTTTTAGCTCCTCCAGTTGTCGCACAGAATAAATCCACTTTTCAATAATACGCAGTGAAACCGAAAAAACAGTGATAATGAAAATGAAGATTAGTCCGAGGAGCATCATCAGTTGCACAATGGGATGGGAAAAGAACAACGCTTCCTTTACAATGACGGAAAAATAAAACACAACGGCCACTGCAATGAGCAAACTGACAACGAAATGCAACACGACGCGCAAGCTTATTTTTTCCGGAATGGGAAGGAAGCGTTCGGCCAGGTGGTCAAAAAACACATTACTTTCGCTGATAATATTGAAAATGAGTACCACCTGAAAGTATTCCAGTGCCGTAACCCGGATGCCGGGATCACCTGTAATTTCCATAGCCAGAAAAAAGAACAGCAATCCCACACCGCTTACCAGAGCCACCCTGATGAGAAAACTTTGCAGGGTATAAGCCGAAAGCCGGCTCAAAAAGTGGAGTTCGCTGTTTTTCATTCCTATGTTTGTTGCTTTTTCCAAAGGTACTTTTTTTTGTTGAGCTGGTGACCCTCGGTCACCTGCTCAATAGTGGTAAATTAGCTGGTGTCCGCCAGCCGGCGGATCACCTGGTTAATTATGTCGTTGTTTCTCTTATTCGCCAACTGAACTTCAAGTCAGCAGGTGAATTCAACCTTTGAGCTGGTGGCTCTAAGTCCACCTGCTCAATTATGTTTTCAGCTTTATTCGCCAGCTGACTTTGATTCAGCAGGTGAAACAGCCAACTTCCCGGTGGCTTTCAGCCAGGCGGTTTCCTTTATTTTGAAATCGGTTTTGGAATCGATTAGCTCGCTGTAAGCCTGCTGCCAACTGGTTTGTGCCATCAGCATTTCGGTGATGGTTTCCATACCCACTTCGAAGTTGTCGCGGGTAACACGCAGGTTTTCTTCGGCCTGTTCCAGTGCGGTTTCGTTCATCTGAATCCGTTCCCGGGCCAGTTGCAGGTTTAGCCGGGCCTGCTTGGCTTCCAGTTGCAGCAGTTGTTTGTTCTTTTCCAGTTCCAGCTCTTTTATCTCCTTGTCAATTTTGGCGGCGTTGATTTTTTTCACCCCTTCGCCCCAGTGGAACAGCGGAATTTTTACCGACGCCAGCACATTCAGACTGGTGTTTGAAAAATCGGTTCCGCCAAAATCGATGCCCCCGATGTGGTTGTACCCTGCCTGAATTCCGGCAACAGGCAAAAAATCGGCTTTGGCCATCCGGATGTTTTGTTCTTCCAGTTCAATGTTTTTCTGCATCAAACGGTACTCAGGCCGCTGATTAACATTTTCCTCCGCCGGAATTATTTCTGCCTGCGGAGATACAGAAACAACCGTGTCCACTGCCATAATCGCCGTGCTGAACGGAAGACCGGTAACCCGGCACAAATCCATGCGGCTGAGTTCAAGTCCGTTTTTTGCTTTTTGCAGGTTCAGCTTTGCGTTGTTCAGTTCTACCTGCGCTTTCAGCAAATCATTCCGGCCCGACATTCCCACCTCGTGTGCATCGCGGGCTTTTCCCACCAATTCGGTCAGCATATCCACCGCCTGCTGCGCAAGTTTCACCTTTTGGGTTACCGAAATGTAGGTCCAGTAAGCATTATCGGCTTCGGCAATGGTATTCATCTGCTGCAAAGTTTTGTTCTCTCCGGCCATTTCAAGTCCGATGTCAGCCATTTTGTTGCCGGCACTGATTTTCCCGCCGGTATAAACAGGCTGCTCCAGCGCCAGCCCGGCAAGGTAAGCTCCGCTCAGGCTCACATTCAGCGGCAGCCAGGCATACATGTTAAACACGGGATTGCCATCGGGCCCCATTACCGGCTGTCCGGTTACCGGGTTCATCATAATGTTGGGTTCCAGCTCACCCGTTTGCGGATTGGGAACCTGGGTTGGCAAAGTCAGTTCCATCTCAAAATCCTTATCCTGGTAAATACCCATTCCGGTTGCTGATAGCGAAGGCAATCGCAGTGTACGTACGGCTGCTTTTTGAGCTTCGGCTTTTTCTATCTGCTTGCCGGCCATTTTCAGGTTTTCGTTTTTACGAAGCGCCATTTCCCGGGCCTGCTGCAATGTCATTTCCTCTTGCGCAACACCCTGTATTCCAATTATTATAAAAACAAAAAGTATAATCTTATTTAATGTTTTCATGATGCTAATTCTGTTCTGTTTTCAGGTTCTTCAATTCTTTTTACGCCATAAAATGCCGCGTACAAAATGGGCACAAAAATCAATGTAATGAGCGTTCCCACCAGCAAACCGCTGATGATAGCCACGGCCATACTCACATACATGGGGTCGCCCAGCAGTGGAATCATTCCCAGGATGGTGGTGAACGACGCCAGCAATACCGGCCGGGTACGCGAAATGGTGGCATTTATCAGGGCATGGTATTTTTCAATGCCCTCTGCAATAAGCGTTTCGGCTTCGTCGAGCAGCACAATGGCATTTTTAACAATCATGCCCATCAGTCCGAAGGAGCCGATAATAGCCATAAAAGTAAACGGCTGTCCAGTCAGAATCATCCCCGGAACAATTCCAATAAAAGCCAGAGGAATACAGCTTAATACAATCACTGGTTTTCTGAAATCATTAAAAAGCAGAATGAGTGTGAGGATGATAAGCACGATGGAAATAGGCAAATATCGGAAAATGTTGCGCAGCGCATCGCCCTGCAATTCGTGTTCGCCTACCCAAACTGCATTGTATCCGTCGGGAAGCGGTATGTTTTCAATGTCTTCCAGCATGGTTTTGCGTACCAGGGCCGGACTGTAACCTTCCAGTGGTTCACATTGTACCTGAATGGCGCGTTGTCCGTTTACCCGCCGCACCACCTGCTCCTGCCAGTCGAGGTCGATTCCCTGTGTTACGGCGCTTAACGGCACCGGACTAATCAGTTCTTTGGTCAGTTCGTCGATGGATGTTACCCCGGTAAGCAGCTTCTGAATTGTGGTTTCGTTCAATCCTGAAAGATTTGGCAGCATGCTCCAAACAGGAATGTCTTCCAGGTTTTCAATTCGGGAACCGTCGTTGTTTCGTAATTTCAACACAATTCCCACGCGGTTCTGGCCTTCAAAATATTCGCCTATGGGCAGCCCGTCGGTAGCGGCAAGGATGGCGTTGCTCACATCAGAGCGGCTTGTGCCTGCCCTTTGTGCCGACTGCCGGGCATACCGGGCAGTGAGTGCCTGTCCAATGGGTTCCCAGTCGTCTTCAATGGTATAAAAATCTGCGTATGGATTGTTCCTGAAAATTTCCTGTGCCTGGCGGCTCAAATCGCGCAGCACTGCCGGGTCGGGGCCGGTAAATTCCACCTCCACCGTGTGCGATGCTTTTACCGAAAGGTTGTACTTCCTAATCCTGGAACGGGCATCCGGGAAATGGTTGTGCAGGTATTCACTAAGCACCGGCTTCATCCGGGTCATGGTTTGGTAGTCTTCAAAATTTACTATCAGCTCGCCGTAATTGTCGGCTGCTTCGCCCATGGGCCGCACCAGCGCATAGCGGGTAGGCGTTTGTCCGTGACTGGTTACCACCATTTTAACTTCCTCAAGCGATTGCAGGTATTCGGTAATCCGGAACAAATCTTCATTTACTTTTTGCGGCCCGGCGCCTGCCGGAAGCCTGTATTCAATATAAACCTGGTTGTAGTTGAAATCGGGGAAAAACGTTTTTTTGATGTTCTGAAAATTAAATGCAGCCAGTGCCAGCAATAAAATGGTAACAATAAGTGTAACCGTTTTGTAGTGCAACAGCAAGCCCAGCATATTTCTGAATTTCCGGTATGCCCAGCCATGATACAATTCTTCGTTGTCTTTCTTTTTTTTCCGTTTCAGTAATTTTTCAGCAAAAAGCGGCACCTGTGTCATGGCCAGTGCCCAGCTTATGAAGAGAGAAATGCACAACACAACAAACAAATCGCGGGCGTAGGTTCCGGCCGCATCCTGCGAAAGGTAAACCGGCAGGAATGCAGCCACCGCAATAAATGTGGCGCCAAACAAAGGCCAGGCCGTTCGTGTGGCGGGGTGGATGAGCGCCCTTTTACGTTTCACGCCTTTTTTTAAATCCACCAGAATGCCATCGATAACAACAATGGCATTGTCAACCAGCATTCCCATGGCTACTATAAAAGCTCCCAGCGAAATGCGTTGCAAGGTTCCGCCTGCTGCCAGCAAAATGGGAAAGGTAGCCAGAATGGTGAGCACCAGTCCTGTACCAATGATAAACCCGCTGCGAAATCCCATGGAAATCATCAGCACGATAATAACTATAACCACCGACATCACGAGATTCCACATAAACCCGTCGATGGAGTTTTTGACCAGGTCGGGCTGAAAAAACACCTTCTCAAACCGATAGCCCGCCGGAATGTTTTTTTTCAGTTCATCCAACCTTTTTTCCACGCGGTTGCCCACATCTACAATGTTTTCGCCCGATTCCATGGAAAGTGAAATGGCAATGGCGTTTTTGTTGTTCAGGTGCATGGTATTCCGGGGTGGGTCTGCATAAACTTCGTTCACTTCAGCAATGTCCGCAAGCCTGAAGAGGCTGCCGTCGAGTCCTTTTATCATTACACTGGCCACATCTTCGGCACTGGCAATTTTGCCGTTCACCGAAATGCCGAGCAGTTGATTGCCGGTTTGCAGTGCGCCGGGATAAACCGCTGCATTTTCTGCCTGCAGCGCCGCCATCACCTGGAACGGGAACACGCCCAACTCACCCATTTTGGATGGATTGAAAACAATTTCGGTAACCGGCTGCTGCTCTCCGTAAATTTCCACCCGGGCAACGCCTTTTACACCGAGCATTTCGCGTTTGATGAACCGGGCCATTTTGCTCATCTCTTTGTGCGAATAGCCGTCGGCGGTCATGGCGTAAAACATGCCGTAAACGTCGCCAAAATCGTCGAAAACCATAGGCGGCTGCGCGCCTTCGGGCAGTTTGGCAACCACCTCGTTCATCCGGCGGCGCAGGAAATCCCAGCGCTGCTCAATCTCTTTTTGCGGAACGGTAAGTTCGAGCATCACCGTAACAATGGAAAGATTTGGCATAGATTTCGACCGGATGGTTTCCACATCGCCCAGCGTGTTCAGTTCCTCTTCGATGATGTTTGTCACCTGCATTTCTACCTCATGGGCCGAAGCGCCGGGATAAACGGTCACAATCTGCGACATCATCACCACCAGTTCCGGGTCTTCCAGCTTGCTGATGGAGCGGAAGGCCAGTATGCCGCCGGCCACCATACAAAACAAAACAAACCAGATGATTGCCTTTCTCCGGAAGGTCATTTCAGTTAAATACATTACAACAGCCCTCCAATATTGGTTTCAGAAACCGGTTCGAGCGGTTCAACCTGTTCGTTTTCGTTTAACTGGTTCACTCCGGCAACCACCACCTGTTCATTTACCTGCACCCCGCTTTCAATACGTATTCTGCCGTCACCGGTGAGTTTGCCGGTAACTACTTCGCGTTTTTGCACCGTGCCGTTTGACTGGTAAACCCACACATACGTTTTACCGTTTTCGTTAAACAAGGCGTTGAGGGGGACACAGGCCACAAGCCCGGTACTGCTTTTCAAAACTATGTTCACCTGCACATCCATTCCCGGGGCCAGTTTGGGCTGGCTGGCCGGATCTATGCGCAGTTGCACTTTATACAACTGGTTGTTGCTGGCTTTTTTGCTGTAGCTCAGCAAATCCACCGGAAATTCTTCTTCGGAAACGGCCGGTTGCTGGGCTGAAAAAGAGATGATGTTTTCCCGCTGCACATAGAGCGACACCGGAATTTCCACTTCCACCTGGTAGTGCCCCACATTCACCAGCGAAGCTACCGGCATTCCGGCGTCCACCAGTTCGTTTTCCAGGAAATTGACCTTCTGAATGTATCCCGAAACCGGCGCGGTGAGTTTGGTGTCGCCCATCTGGTCGTTGGCGTGTTTCAGTTGGGCCTCCACCATTTTCAAACCCGACACGGCTTTGTCGTAGTCGTTGCCGGCAATGCTCTGGCGGTTGTGCAGTTCAATTACGCGGTCGGCTTCGGCTTTCACCTGTTCGTACTGCGCCTGTGCAGTCGCCAGTTGCACTTCGTAGTCGCGGGTGTCCATTTGGGCAACAACCTGCCCGGCCCGCACATAATCGCCCTCCTTCACCAGAATTTTCTGAATGGGGCCTGCCACCCGAAATGCCAGGTTCACCTCGGCGGCTTCCTTAATTATTCCTGAGTATTGTTTTACCTGCAGCGAATCGGCCTGCTGCACCGGTTCAATTTTTACTTTGCGGATGATTTCGGTTTGCCCGTTGTTGTTGCCGGCACAACCGGCCAGCAAAGCCAGGACGAATAACATAAATACACTGTTTATCAAATGTTTCATAGCTTGTTATGTGTAAATTTTTTCGTTGAATTCTTTCAGAATTTTAAAAAAACGGCCGAAAGTTAGGGACTGCATAAAGATGATTGCTGAAAAAATTTACTGAAGTGCTGAAATTGGGGGGTGAAATGAATGAAATGTAAGCTATTAGTCAATACGAACCATCAGTTTGGATGGGTTCTGTTTTTTAAGGTTATATTTTGATTGAACCATTTTTTATTTTGTTGTTATAAAAGTCAATAAGCCGTTTGTCTTCAATTATATCCTTCTTCTGAATTCGTCTTTTTAAAATTAGCCCTTCAAGTGTTCTACATCTGCTTAGAGCGGTGTATAGTTGTCCATTAACAAATGCACCTGAACCTAAATCAATGATTACATTATCGAATGTCAAACCTTGACTTTTGTGTATAGTAATAGCCCAAGCCAATTTTATTGGATATTGTTCAAATGTCCCCACAACTTTTGATGTAATTCGTCCTTTATTTTTATCCCATTGATAATGTCTGTTTTCCCAAGTCTCCTTTTGTAAGGTGTATAAAGAACCATCTTTTAGACGAATTTCTACTTTCTCATCTTCAATAAATTCAATTTTCCCAATGGTTCCGTTAACCCATCGCCTACCATTTTCTTCACTATCATTTTTGACAAGCATAATTTGTGAGTTTCTTTTTAATTCAAGAACTGGGTCGGTTGGATATTTATCTTCTTTAAAGTCACCAGTTATATTAGCTTTGAAAAAATGACTTTTATAAGGTAAACTGCTGATTTTACTGATGTTTTCTGCTTTAGCTAAATAATTATTTGTGGTTAATGTAATTGTAAATTCATCTAAATTAGGCATGTGGTTTGGATTAAATCTTTTATTCAGTTCCGTTATACCAGCATCACCAATTGAACAGTCTCTTACACTGTTTAACAAATTAATAAAGTTTGCATTTTTTTGACGATGAACTTTATTAAATTCAAATATTACTGGATTTAGGTTTTTGAAGGCTACACTATCAAAGAAATATTCACTATTATAAACAATTTTAAATAATTCATTTTCCACTTCGTTTGCATGGTCATAAATTGGAGGAAGTTGAAAAATGTCTCCGACAAAAATAAGTTGTTTACCACCATATAATTTATTTCGGTCTCCGCCATTCATCCGCAATGAGTAATCAAGACCCTCAAGAAGGTCAGCCCGGAGCATTGAAACTTCATCGATAATAATTGTGTCGGTTTTCTCAAGTATTTTCCGTTTTTGATAGAACGGTTTAAATATTGTTATATCAGGGTCGTTAGGCAACAAAGGTTTCAATGGAAATCTAAAAAATGAATGAATTGTTTGTCCACCAATGTTAATTGCTGCAATTCCCGTGAATGCGACAAGCAATACATTTTTTTCTGTTGATTTTGTGAAATAATGAATAAATGTGGACTTCCCTGTGCCTGCTTTTCCTGTAAGAAAGATTGAATCATTAGAGTTTTCAATTAGGTCAAATAATAATTTTGCTGATTGATCATTTTCGTAACCACTTGGTAATTCAATGTATTTATTATAAAAATCAGGTAATTCAAGCTCATCATAAAATGTAAGTTGTTTTGGTTGTTCATTATTACCCTCTTCAATTCTTAAAAAGAAAAACAGGTCTCCCATGTTGTCGTGAAATGGATCGTTAATATTTAGGGTTTCATCATAACCAGCTAAATGCTTAAATATGTAGAATGACTTTTTTAATATATTTTGATAAGAGGTAGTTCCTCTTGCAATTGCATCTGTGATTGACTTTTTGGATATAGTTATTCCAATGAAATGAAGATATTTTATTATTTTATCAAGTTGTTTGTCTGCTTTAGTATAGTCAAAATTGTCGTTGAATTGGAGAAAACCTTCTTCAAATGGTATTTTAAAATCTTTATCAACTCCGTAAAACAATTGTCTTGCAATAGAAGGGCTGAAAATCCCATCAGACACAAGTGGAGATTTTTTAAAATGCTGTATCCATGTTTTTTCAATTTGCTTAATCGTCATATTTTGCAACTTAGAGATGGTTATAAGTTAATAAACAATAATTTATCATTTACCATATTGGGTATTAAGTAGCAAAAACCTTTAATCTTGTGTATCTGAGACCAATGCGGCAATCGGCGGTAGTTTTTGTAATTACCAAAATGCTCTTGAATAAAGTGTTCCATCCTTATGTTTTTTAAAGTTTACTTGATATGTTTTTCCGAGTGTAATTCCATAATAAATATCAATGTGGGTATTCTTGCAAATCTTTTGTATTTTTTCTATGGTTTCAAAGTTTGTTCGTGAACCTATATAAACAGCTTTTATGAATTTTTTGTCAATTGGGATAAAGTTTTCGTCCATACTGCTAATAAAAATTATACGGTGTTCCCTTTCGTATTTCCATTCCGATTGTTTATTAAACATTATCTTTTCAATTTTTGAAGTAAATTTTTCTAAACTGTTAACTGTGGGTGGTTCGTCTGAATAATTTACTTTCCAGAATACAAGAAAGCCTTCTAATGTTTTTAGGAAGTCGAACAACTCTGATTGATATTCTATACAAATCCCCTCGTGATTATTTGTATAATGAGACCACATTAAATTATTTGTGTTACCCTCAGTAAATGAGCATAATGATATTGCCTGTGCGATATCATTTCTCTGCTGTTGTTCAATATACCTAGTGTAACCATCGTGTCCCAATGCGTGTTGTTGCCAATATAAATAATCTTGTTTAGTACTTGATGGTCGGTTTTTGTAAAATTCACTTTCGTGTCCTTCAGCCAATGGATCTAAATCTAAATTGTACTTTAGCTCAAATGGATCATTTAGGTTGAATGCAGAAGACAATTTGATACTTGATTTTTCTCCAATAAGATTTTCAATGGTATCGTCTTTTTTTATAGTGTAAAATTTAAACATCTTGAATTTTAATTTTTTGGCTTTAAAACTACCCTAATATAATAGTATTTTATCTTTCGTTCATGCAAATTAGAACAATGTAGTGGAAATCGTAATTAAAAAGTACGTAGATTAATTCTAAATAAAAAGATGGAAAAGACTTGGTTGGATAGTGTAATTTGAAAGTAAACAGATCATCACCCAAGTATTGAAATTTCAGTTGTAAAAAGAATTGGCACAAATTACAAATTTGCGCCAGCGGGTTTGCGGGCTTTGTTAATATCCGCCGAGACAAAAGCCCACGCGGAGCAGAGGCTGTAAAACTCCCACCATTCCCCACTATATTACTATATCATGTAATCAACTGTGGTTATTTAATATTTGCAAATTTTAGCAGAAAATCCATTGCTGTCCCTTTTTTTAAATGTAATTGTGTGAACTTGTTTTCAGGTGAAATTGTCAAATCTTTTATTTCGTTTATATCAGGGTAATTATCTGTGATATTAAAAATAAATACAAATCCGCCAATGAAAAACGTAATTAAAAATTTCTCTGGGGATACAGACTTAATAGGTTGAAAAACATAGTCAATAGGCATTGTATCATCGTTAAGGTAGCTTAAAATCACAATTGGATATTCGTTTACCTTTCCCGGATTTTCGTTAATAATCATTTTTCTAATTGCTTCTAAATCACCTGATGGTATTTCTGCTTCCTTAAAAATCTCTCTTGATGAGATACAAGCTCTGTAAAGTATTGATAATAGAAATAGCTTAAACTTTTTATAATCAACATTCTCGCATATCGTAAATTCAAATCCGTCAAACTGATTTTTAAATTTATTAATCTTAATCGCTTGGTTAGGGCGTAAATCTCCAAAGAATAATCTTCTAGCATAGTCTTCCAAGTTTCCAATCACTTCGTTATCGCACTCTTTACAGAGAATACCACCTTCATAGTCACCTGTTGGCAATAGTTTGAACTTTTTAGATTTAACAAATTCCTGTGCTTCTATTTTATGGAGTTGGTGTTTGTCATTGTATAACCCCAATTTTTTGTAATAGAAGTCAGGAATTATGTGAGATTTGTTAATTAAAGTCTTAGTCTCGTGACACAATTTGCATTGTTTCATATCTCTACTGTTTGTTTTACCATAGTTACCAACAAATGTATATAATAGATATTAACTTTCATCCTCCAAATCAATATCATCCAATGGGTTTTTAAATATGTTGAAATCGTTTTGAGAAACAAATCGAACCGGAATAGCCATTAGTCATTGTCGGATTGCCATTGGGAATTATTTGGTTGTTATTTGAATTGGATTGGCTTACTTTTTTTGTTATAATTTTTATAGTATCTATAGTCTTTAAATTAAGCAATAACAATCTTTAATTTCAACAAGTGAGGCAATAATGACTAACGAACTAAGTACAAAAATTTTGTTCCTAAATTACAAACACAATTTCCAGAATAGATGAGAAGTAAAATATTGTAATTCTAATATTTCTTGCGTACATTTATTCTCAATAATTACCTGATTAGATACAAATAGAGTAATTCATCAAAAACGAAAAAATTTTCTATAATATGGTTATCGAAGGTAAAGTGATTAGGCTTAGCAAAATAGCTAAATATTTAAATGTTGGAATCCACACAATTGTTGAAACCCTTCATGCAAAAGGATTTGATATTGATTCGAACCCAAATACCAAAATATCTACTAAAATTTGCAAATTGCTTGAACAGGAATTTAAAAACGATGTCCGTTTCAAACAGGAATCTGAAAAAATTACCTTATTGCAGCAAATATACAAAGATCACATTGAAGAAGGAAATCATGAAGATTCTTTTGATGAAATTATTCGGGATATAGAGGAAATGAAAAGGGCGGATACTATAACCTTAGAAGATATTTTTCCGGACATTGAACCTCTTGATATTGAGCATAGAGATGATTTCTCTGATGATCCTAATTCTGAAGAGAATATTATGAGAGCATTACAAAATGGATATGGAGATATTTACGGGTTTGATTAATTGACATTATTCTCTTAATGTATCATTCTCGTTACTTGTTAAGAAGTTTTAACCCTGCTAAATAGTATTGTAAATCACTGTATCACATAGTGCCAAGTTAACCTGTTCAAAACTTTATTTTGAAAGCAAGTAAAAAAGTTAGTAGAGTTGTTTCGGGGGTTGTATATTTGAGTTTATGATCAAAAAGATTTTAACAGAAAATTATGCCTGGATATATTCAAACCATTCTGAACGCTTTCTCCTCATTGGAAATTGAAAAGCTTCATCTTCATCTAAAAGATGAATATTCCTATGAGGAAACCACCAAAGCAGTTTTTCTTCGCGAGATAGAAAAGATTTTCAGGCGTTTTAAAAATGCCAGAGATACAGAACTGATTATCTACCAGGGCAAATGTGGCGGAAAAACCTGCCCGAATTGCGGAAAAAAAGGTTACCGGTTTGTGGGCAATCATACTAAAAACTATCTGGACCTGCTTTTTGAAACGGAAGGAGACGAAATAACGAATATAAATAGCTGTGCACTATTTAAAACGGACGAAAAAATTAAAAAACTAAAATATCAGCATGAAATTGATGTCAATGCAGATGAAAGGGTTTCATTTGTAAAAACTCCGGAATACCTGGCAAAATTAAATGCGGCAACAACTGCATGGAATGAAATTATTACTTCGCCACCCCGAAAAATGGATTTTCAGGATTTGAGTTACTGGGTAGATAAACATGCTGTTGCATACCAATTAATTAAAGATGACGATCCGTTTGACCAGCCTATGAAATGGTCGCCGTTTATCTCGCTTTATTCCGATTTGAAAGATATCCGCAATTATCTTTCACAAAATATGGCCAAAATCAGAAATGCAAATGCTGCAATTCAAAATAATCAAACTGAGGAGGAACTTATTGACTGGTTGCTGAAATATGAAGACGTGGGCGACGATGCGCCATTTTTTATCAAATACGATTTTTTTAAAAATGAAGGGGATTATTTCAGGTGGAATTACCAAAACCCGGTTCATTTTGAAGATGATGTTTTTTCGCAGGCCATTCGTTTTCACAACTATTACCTGGCGCAGCACAAAAAAATGTTGAACAAATTTACCACCTACACCAGCGAAGAAGCATCCATTCAATACAATATGTGTGATTCGAAAGAGGAAACGAAAAAAATTACTTCACTGAGTTTTCATTTGCAAAACAGAAAGGAACTGGAAAGCAAGGGAATATTTGTTCCGTTATGGATTGATGAGATGCACAGTGAAAATTGATATATTGTGGATTTTAATATTCCGCCCGATCTTTACCGTTTTGCTCAAACTCAACACTATAATAACCAATCAGCCAGTCCATAATTTCCGGGTTTATCAATTGTGGGGTCACTGACCCCACTTTTTTAATTTGCTCAAAAACGGGGGACACTGACCCCCGAATTGCATCTGCTATCTGGGGTTTGGGTTAATTCTCCCGCTAAAAGTCGGTATCCGGTTCTTCCAGGTTTAATTCCTTAATCCAGATATTCCGATACAAAACTTCGTGGCCTTCTGCCTGAAGTTTAATTCCACCGGGGCGGTCGGTAATACCTTTTCCTCCGTTGTTTCCACCATCAATTCCGGAATTTGGTCCACCCCAAACCTGGTTAATCGGTACGTTAACATGCACTTTTTCCCCGTTAAAATAAAGGGTAACCAGCGCTTTCTCTGTTCGTTCACCGTTTTCAAACCGGGCAGCTCTGAACTGAATGTCGTATGCATTCCAGTTCCCCGTTCCATTGTATGCGTGATACGGTGATTCGGTTTCGTTTATCACCGCGCCTATTCCGTGTTTCGTTGAATCACCGTCGAGAATCTGAATTTCATAACGGTTTTGTAAATAAACACCGCTGTTGCCGCCGGGGTTTGAAACCAAAAATTCTACATGCAGTCTGAAATCACGGTACTTTTTTTTGGTTACAATATCGGCAGCTCCGTATTTCCCGCCTTCTGCTGCAGGATCATTAGCGCTAACTACTGTGCCATTATCCACAGGATCTTCAATAATCTTCCAACTGATTGGCAATTCAGCAGAAAAACGAGGTCCTTCCCAGTACGTCCATTTTTCATCCAGCATTTCGCGCGATCCGTCAAACAGCAGTTCAGCGCCGGCGGGTGGTTTTGCGTTAATTCCAACCTTTTGCTGTGAACATGAAAGTCCGGTAAAAAAAATTATGGCTGCAGAAATGAAAAGCAATGAATGCAAATTGTTAATTTTAGTTTTCATAACACAAGTACTTTTGATTTAGCGCATTAAATTAGTGAAAGTTATTTAAATTATCATTAGTTAAAACTGATTTATAACTGAATGCCTGTTTATTACTCAAAAAAACATCTTCGCATGAAATGATATTCATGCTCTATAAAATACTGTTAATTATCGCATACTTAATCAGTGAAATGGTATTTGTAACACCTGCTTTCCGTAAAATATTTTTTCGGTGTGTGCGCACGGTATCGTTACTTATAAACAATTTTTCGGCTATTTCCTTGCTGGTGAGGCCGTTGCTCATCAGTCTGATAATTTCTTTTTCCCGCTTGCTGAACTGGTCTTCCCTTTTTTCAAGGTTCAGGCTTTTTTTGTTGAGATGAAACACTTCTCCGGTAAATTTATTCACCATTACGCCATGCGGAATATTTTGCGGGTCGAGGAAGCTGATATCGGAATAAATATTACAAAATATAAACGGGATTTTTTGCTCGTCGAACACCAGCGGAATGCTCTGATGCTGCACCGCAACAATGTCGCCGTTTTTTTTTCTTCCGTGGTAGTAATAAATGGCAAAAATTGATTCGCGTTGCTCTTCGGGAATGGAATTTGAATATTCCATACAGGTTTTTACCGTAGCCATGTTCACCTGCAAATGCTCCGGAACTGTAAAATTCATCACAAATCCGCCTCCCATGTTGTAAATTTCTTCGGTGGTATAACCGGTCAGATCTTTTGAATCGCCGGTAACCGCTTCAATTTTCCAGTTGCTCGTATTGGCAATTACCGCAAAAGATTTCCCAATGGAATACAGCGTATTGACAAGCGGATGATTTAAAATTTTTTCCCGGTGTATGGCATCTTTTATTAAATAATGTTGCTTGCCAAAAGCTTTTTTAATCGGAATCAGGATTGGTATTTCACTGTTCATTATGCTGAATTTTTATTTTTTTTTACCCCAAATGGGGTATTGAGTTTTGTTTCTGCCAGTAATAAATTTGTATAAGCACCTATTATAACAATTTGTAAATCTGAATTTTCAGACTTTATGCTTAAAATCAGGATAAAAATGTCTAAAAATATGAATTAACAAATTACAACTTTTTTAGTTATGAAAGTTTATTTTTTGTCCATCGTTTTGTTTTTTTCTGTAACAGAAGGTTACAGCCAGTTTCTTCAAAAAAGAGGTTTAAGTCCGGATGGCCATGTATTTGATATGGAATTGAAGGACAATATTTTGTATGTTGGTGGTTCTTTTAAGCGGGTGGGGTATTTAAGCGGCGGAACCGCCAAACTGAATGGAAATGATTTACTACCCGACCTGGATTTTCCTTACATCGACGGAGAAGTTTATTCCATTATTCCCGACGGTTCGGGCGGTTGGTTCGTGGGTGGCGACTTCGATCGTGCCGGCAGTTTAAACCGGTCGAACCTGGTGCATATTCTTTCTACTATGGAAGTTGACCCTGATTTCCAACCGGTAGTAAACAACATGGTAACCTGCCTTGCTTTAAGCGGCAACACGCTGTATTTCGGGGGCCGGTTTACCATGGTCGGTAGTGAGCAGCGGTCGTACCTGGCTGCCTGGGATGTTTCTGCGAATACCCTGACTTCGTTTAATCCTTCGCCCAGTTCATGGGTTTACGATATTGAAGTGCACAACAATGAGCTGATTCTGGCAGGAAGGTTCACAAGTGTTGGGGATTCGACGTTCAGAGGGCTTGCAAACATAAATCTGACGAACGGACAGGTTCAGTCGTTTCCGGCTTTGCCTTCCGGCGAAGCGAACGACCTTTTTACAGACGGAAATATGCTTTATGTTGCCGGTACATTTCCCGGAGGCGCCATGTCTGTGGATTTGCAGACAAAAACGAAAACCGGCTGGAATCCCAATATTACAGGTTCATTTTTCGGGGTAAATGTAAATGCGATTCTGAAAGTTGGCTCAACCATTTATTTTGGAGGGAGCTTCAGCCAGATTAACGGGGAAAGCCGTAAAAATTTGGGCGCCTTGGAAGAAAACGGCGCAGTGTCGGATTTTGCACCCGAGCCGGACGCGGAAGTTTTCACCCTGTTTTACCAGGATAATTATATTTATACCGGAGGTGATTTCAAAACGTTCGGCGGTCACGATTTACCCCATATTGCCCGGTTTAACCTGAATGGTGAAGTGGATGAATCGTGGCGGATTAATCCTTCCTGGGCGGTCCGGTCATTTTCCGCATCCGCAAATTATTTATTGGCAGGAGGTGAATTTGATATGCTGTCAGCCCAACAGCGAAACAGTGTTTTCGCCATGGATGTAAATACAGGTCAGTTGCTGGACTGGAATCCACAAGGGAATTTTCTGACCATAAATGACCTTAAAGTGGATGAACTGCGGGACGTGGTTTACCTTTGCGGCTGGGATTCTCAGACATCGCAACACTTTAAAGCTTTTAACGGAACTACCGGCGAACCGCTCGAAGGATGGGAGTGGGTATTTGACGGTGCTGTTTATGCCATCGACCAGAACAACGAAACCGGGGATATTTATATCGGCGGGGCGTTTTCTAAGGTTAACGGGGAAAACAGAAACAGGATGGCAGCTATCGATCAGGATGCCAGTTTACTTCCGTTTAGTGTTTCGCCAAACCATGAAGTGCGAAAAATTGTGGTTTCCGAAGAACACGATCTGGTTTATTTTGCCGGGAATTTTGATCAAGTTAACAATACGGAACGGTTAAAAACGGCAGCGGTTGATTTTAGCGGTCAGCTTTCCGCCTGGAATCCTGAACTTTCAAGGCTGGCTTTGAGCGCTATTTACTTGAGCGAGATTTTGCCCATGACCGACAAAGTATTTTTATCCGGTAATTTTGAATCAATCCGTGGTGAAGTCAGAGAACGTATTGGGGCCGTTGACCCGCTCACCGGCGATGTGCTCGACTGGAATGCCAATGCTTTTCCTGTTAGTCCACTGCAAGGTTCCATCGATCATATAAAACCTTTTAACAACGCTCTTTTGGTAAAAGGAACCCGGATTCCTGAAATCGGAGGACAGGCCTTTACCAGTCTGGCGGTGTTGGGAACACAATCGGCCCAGGTTTTGGATATGATTCCCTATTTTGGCATTGGCGACGGACAGCCGGTTCATGCGATGGAAATCCTGGATTCGGCCATCTTTCTGGGCGGCTCGTTTGAACTGCTCGAAGAAAGATACCATCCCTTTTTTGCTGCTTATATATTTTCATCTGACAACCAGCCTGTTGCAGGTGGTAAAATCGATAAATATTCACCAAAAGAAGGAGGGAACACCGGCGACGTAACCATTGAAATTTTTGGTTCTGGTTTAAAAGAAGGATCAGAAATTTTATTGCGAAAAGACGGAATGCAGGATATTGCAGCGGCGCCAAATTCTACCTTTAATTACAACGAAGTCAGGTTGAGCGCTACGTTCAATTTGCTTGGCGCTGAAACCGGGTTCCGTGACATTGTGCTCAACATTCCGAACGATACGGTTATTGTTTTAACCAATGCGTTTGAAATTAAAGTGGGAATGGGACCGAATCCCTGGGCGGAACTGGTTACGCCCTATTTTGTCACCGCCGGGGCCGAAGAATTTTTTTACCTGAGTTACGGCAACAGTGGAGACACCGATGCACACGGCATTCCGCTTTGGGTCTCCTTTTCACCGAATATCGAAGTGCTGGATACCGGTTTCGACATCATTCGTACAATGGAACCCTCCAGCCTTCATTACGACAGCATTCCGCAGTTTGTTTTGATAGATTCTCTTTTGGGCCAGCCTTACGAAGCAAAAATTTACAGTTATATCATCCCTAAAATTCCCGCCGGCTCCAGTTTTATGGTTGCCTTTAAAATTAAAGGAACCGAAGAAGGGGATTTTTACTCGAGAGCCTGGGTGGACAGGCCGATGTTTGGCTCGCCGCTTAAATATTATGCCGGCGAATGTTTCGATGCCATTTTTCTGAATGTAATAGGTTTTGTGCCTTTTGGCAGTTGTGTTGCAGGTGTATTGGATGCAGTTATTTCACCATTTACCGATTATGCCTGGGATCCGGAATTTGGTTCGGCCTCCTGGACGGTTAGTTATCTCGAAGTTTTGGTGTCGGCAGCGCTTTCATGCGGAGGAGATGTTGTTACCGGAGGTGTTGCCGGAATAATTAAACATGCGCTGGAAGCCCTGCTGAATGCACATGCTATTTACGAAATGATACAGGTTTGCACGAAACCGGAGGATAAAGCCGATAACAGAGGGGAGTTTGTCGCGTCCTGCGACCCAAACGATAAAAGCGGTCCGGTTGGACAGGGTGCCGAAGGCTGGCTGAATACAAACAAAACATTTCCGTATATGATTCGGTTTGAAAACAAACCCGAAGCCACGGCTCCGGCCAAACAGGTTACAATCAAAGATACGCTGGATTTAATGGTTTTTGACCTTTCAACACTACAGCTAAAAGGATTTACCATAGCCGACAGCATTTACAACATTCAATCAGCCAGCGCAAATTACAACACGATAGCAGATCTCCGGCCCAGACTGCCTTATCTGGTGGAGCTCAATGTTTCTGCCGATTCAGTGAGCGGGCAGTTAACCTGGGAGTTTGTTACCCTCAATCCTGAAAATATGCAACCGGTAACCGGCGCGATGGAAGGTTTTCTGCCACCCGACACCGACAGCATCAGCGGCAGGGGTTCGGTGTTTTATGATATTGAGGTATTTCAAAACCTGGAACCGGGAACCGAAATCAGAAACCAGGCAGCAATTTATTTTGATTTTAATGAACCGATCATCACGAATGAATGGCTGCTGAAAGCGGATAATGATTTGCCGGTAAGCCAGGTAAATCAACTGGCCGACACTGTTTTTACCAGTGAGTTTATGGTGCATTGGAGCGGCAGCGATGCAACTTCAGGAATCAAACACTATGATGTGGTTTACAGGGAAAACGGAGGAAACTGGTATTTTGCCGGCACACAGGTAAAAGACACCTTTTTGTTGTTTCAGGGCAATTACGGCTCGTACTATGAATTTTATACCATCGCTTATGATAATGCGTTGAACGAAGAATTTGCACCGGTTGACCCTGATGCGCACACATTTGTTAAACAGATAAATACGGGAGTTTCAGACCATTCGGCACTAAATGACTTGGCCGTTCGGGTTCGGCCAAACCCGGTTGAGCATTTCCTGCATATCGATGTAAGCGGTAATTTGGCTTCTCTTTCGGTCTGGCTCACCGACATGACCGGAATTCCCGTGTTGCGCCAAAATTTCCGGAACGTTTCCGCACAAACCATTACGCTCGATTTGCACTCACTTCCATCGGGAGTTTATATTTTGAATTACAGTGCGGAAGGGAAAACCGGGAACAGAAAAATCGTGAAATTTTGAAGGTATTTTGACTGATTGTGAAACTAAAAATCTTATGTGGATTACATTTTGTTTCCTTTCGTTCATGGAGAAAAAACCCGGGAACTTTCCTGAAGCAAACTGCCTGTATCAGAGAAAATGCAATTCAGCAAACTTTTTACCCTCGTTGTACAATTTCAGTTACATGAATTAGCCCGCAATTATAATGAACTAAAAAAGATGAACGCTGTTTGGGTGCAATAACTTTTTCATCACGTAATTCCGGTTTATGGATAACATATTTGAACCAAATATCCCGGTTGCAAAAGCACCCGGGATATGATTAAAAATTTTAGAGAAAATGGTCTCTGTCATTTCAGAGGTTTAAGGTAGTTGTCCACCATCCATTGGCCGATTTTGTTTCCCATTTCCTGACCAGCGTCGCAGGCAAACCGGAAGTGAATACCGGCTGTAACCCTTGAATCCGCATTTTCATCTGCCGCCTGCATAACGTTGGTAAAACTTCTTGCTCCGCTATTGGGCAAAGCAGTGGGTGAACTCATTGAAAAAGACGTGTTGGTGCCCAGTATTTTTGTCATCACCGTTGCTGCTGCATTTCCCAAAGCACTGTGTGTGGATGGATAATCCTGCACCGGTGGAGTTGGCATAAGCGGCTCCCATTGCAGATCTTCCTCAGTTTGGTCATTGTAATCGATACCCGCCTGACGGATGGCAGTATATGGGCGCCATAAATTATAATGGAATTTAGAATCCCAGCCGGCAATATAAGCATCAGCCATTGCCATATCCACAAGCGCGAATAACCGGGCTGTTTCATGCAAACCCAACTTTTTGGCGGAGGCAATGGTTCGTGCTACACGGTTCCAGCCCGCTTCGGAAAATTCGTACCAGAAATGGCTGTAGGCAGTTTTTTCTTCCGTTCGGGAATTGCTTTCCAGTTTTCCTGCTTCTTTCACTTCATTAAAGGCTTCAGCATATTCAATGCTTTGAATTGAAGGATGCTGGATGGAACGGAACTGATCCTTCTGTTGTAAACCAAACGGTTTTAGATCTACCCAATAAGGAGCAAACAGAATGTCAAACGGCGGCACAGCCTGATAATTGCCCGGTCCGGCAGACGGCGGCACCGGACTCATTGGATCTCCCACCGAACCATCGTTTGTACGGGCATTAATAATAACCTGCCCTGCTTCTTTACCTAAACCGATTCCTCTGTTTTTGGCATCGCCATCGGGGATTGCAGACAGTGTTTTCTGCAAAGCCGAATCGAGAAACTGCACTTTTCCCGGGATTTCATGCACCAATACAATATGGGCAGCACTTGCTGCCGCTGCAATTGGATTCGCACCGGCGTCTTTACCCTGAAAAGCGTAAGTGGAATAAACCGGAATAATGGCATTTAATGCATCGTGCATCGCAATATGCGTCATTGCATTAATTCTCGATGCCATCAATGAATGGAGATAAGCTTCTCCACCAAAAGCATGGTACGCCACTTCATTCCATTCCAAAATCACCTTGTTAGAAAGGTTTTTACTGTCAGAATCGATGTATTGTTCATTTGTACAGGATTCTGAGATCAAGCATGTAATTACTCCAAGCATAAAAATAATCTTTTTCATAATGTTTTAATTTTAAATTTAAATACACCTGAAATAGCGTAAGTTTATCGCTTACAATGTAAGTTTCGGCAGACTTACGAAGTAATCCAGATAATTTCCCTGTCGGGTTTATAGGAACAGAGCGTTCCGGTTTTTATGGAGTTGGAAAGGTGTGCGCCTAAAAGGGGGTGGTAGTGTTCAATTCGTGCTATGGCTTTTCGCATGCGCCAGGTTACTGCTGATCTTGCTTTTTCAACCGGTCCTCCGATCTCCCTGGTTTTCCCCTTCAGGTTCAGGGATTTTGATAAATACTCAATCAGTTGATCGTATTCTTCCTGTAACTTTTCAAGCCGATCGAAATCGCTGTATTGTTCAGCTTCTTCAATTTCGCTTTGCAGTTCAAGTATTTTATTCTGATACTGCATACGGGCTTTTTCATCGATGAGTTTTTCTCCTGTACTTTGCAGGTTACTACCCATCAGTTCGGCACAATGAAAAAGCTGACGGGGTTGTTCAAGCAATTTCCGGATGTCATAAAAGCCTTTTAATTCAGGCGCCTGCGAGCTGTATCCGTCAAAGGAAAATTTCCAGGTTGCTACCTCTTTCATGAATAAATAGTCATGTACGCCCTCTTTTTTCTCCACTTCTTCCTGCACAGGATATTTTTTAAAACTTCCTTTGCTGATGAATTGCAGAAATTCTTCCAGATGGGTTTTGTAACGGTGAGGATTTAATTTTAAAATCCATTCTATTGTTTCCTGTTCGGTAAAATCCTTGCCTTTACTGATTAACCTCTTGTAAATATCAAGAAATTGATTCCAAAAGTACTGCATTTTATCGAATTGTCTCAAATGATAAAAGACAGCCGCACAGAAAGCATCCGTATCAAGTATCATTGCTTTCCCGGTTTGGTTGTGTTCAATAAATGATGCAGCCTTTTCGTATTCTCCCAATTCAAAATAAATAAACCCGCCAATACGGAGGTGGTTAACTGCATAATACGGATATAGTTGCAAGCCTCTTTCATACAACTCCAGCGCTTCCTTCTCCAATCCCACATAAACCAAATAAAGCGCAATAGGGAAGAGGGTGTCCGGGTCATTGGAATTCAGCATCAGGGATCTTTTAAAATAGTATTCTGCTGTATTGTACGATCCTTCATATAAAAAAATTCTACCCAGCACCATAGCGATTACATGGTTCTGATCGTCCAGTTCAATAGCTTTTTGCGCCCACTCATAAGCTCCCGATTTGCTTATGTGCCAGCGGTCCCAAAGCTGGCAGGTCCATTCATTGAAATAGGATAACGACATGCCAGTATAGGCCAAAGCATAATCTGGTTGTATCTGCAACGATTGCTCAAAATGTTCGCGGGCTTTTAAATCCGCTTCCACTGAAGCTTTTTGCAATTCTTCCATTCCGTAAAGCCAGTGTTCATATGCACTGAATGCAACTTTTGGTCGTTGCCTGATTTTTGACAACAGGTTCAGGTCGATTTGCTTTTGCAATGCTGCAACCATACTAATAAGCAGGTTGTCCTGAATTTCCCCCAAATCGGTAAGATTGCCATCTAACCTGTTTCCCCATATCAGGTGGCCATTTTCATTATCAAAAAGTTGCACATTGATTCGTACGGTTTCTTTCTCTGAGCGGAATGTCCCTTGCACATAATAGCGATTTTTAAATTTATCTGTTATTTGTTGAAAATCAACGGACGTTTTATAATCAGGATATTTAATTACCCTTAGCTGGCGGAAACGGGAAAGTTCGATAACAAGGTCCTCGCTGAAGGAGCGACAGAAAATGTCAAGTTCTTTTTCCATCGAAAGGTTTTCAAACGGATAGACAATCAGCGTGATATAGTAACTATTTTGCATAAAAAAATAAACATCGCCAAAACAAAATTACAAAATGTATTAACATTAGTCAATCACCTTTTGTATTGCAGAATGTGAACCATTCAAAACCAAAAGTGACCTGGGTACCGTTATGTATATGTGCATGGCAGTGTACCTGTTGCAGAAATACACAATTTAGATTTTGTCAAGAATTTTATCAACTATTCCATATTTTACAGACTCGTTGGCAGACATCCAGTAGTCGCGATTAAAGTCTTTCATTATTTGCTCTACCTTTTTTCCACAATTTTTTGCTAAAATTTCCGCACCAAGTTTTTTGGTTTTTAGTATTTCGTTCATTTGAATTTCAATGTCTGAGGCATGTCCTCCGGCACCTCCACTTGGTTGATGGATCATAACTTTTGCGTGAGGCAGAATAAATCTTCGCCCTTTTTCACCGGCAGATAATAAAATTGAACCCATTGATGCTGCCAATCCCGAACAAACTGTAGAAACAGGACTTGATATGCTTTTCATAGCGTCTAATATGGCAAATCCGGAAGTTACAATCCCTCCGGGACTATTGATTATCAACTGTATTTCATTGCCCGGTTGAGTTAGTTCCAAATACAAAATCCTGTCTATGACGTGTTTGGCAGATTTGTCATCAACCTGACCCCATAAAAATACTTTTCTTTCGTTTAAAATTTTTGAGTCGATGATGTCCTGCAGTTTGTTGAATTTATTTTCCATTTTTCGATATAATTAAGTGTCCTTTATTTGCCCTTTTATAATTTGTATTGCCGCATGAACTGAAATTCAACAGAAATTACTCTTGTACTTTAATCCCTGTCCGATGTCAGCGTTTTGTAAAATTACTGATATTGGTTGTTCATTTCAAATAAAAATTACAATCCATTAAGTTTTTAAAAAACGACTATTAACAGAATCTGGTTCAACTTAATAGCCCTATTTTTTTTTAAAAAACAGATAAATAAACCAACCTTTTTATTCACAACCTGTTGGAAATTATCGCGTTTTATTCGTTGCCGACACCCATTTCTATTTCAAACAACAATAATACCCGAGCTTTGGTTTTTCAGAAATTCGGGCTCGGTAATTTTTTGAGAAACGGTTTGTTTTACAGCTTTTTCCGTGATTAAAAACGGTGTAAAATGAGTTTTTTATTGATGGAATCAGCATTTGAAGTATTTATGCTGCCATAAAAATGTTTGTTCGTTAATTCACCGGTAAAATCATTCATTTCACAGAAAACTTTCAGCGTGTTTTAAGTTTTCATTTATATTTGCCCTCCAAATTGATAATAATGGAAGTACGCGAACGAATTATTGAAGAAGCAACACAGCAGTTTTTCAGATACGGAATTCGGAATGTAACCATGGATAATATTGCTGCTTCTCTTGGAATGTCAAAGCGAACGGTTTACGAGAATTTCAAAGACAAAACCGAACTGGTACAGACCTGCATGAAGGAATTGGCGAAACATCACGAAGAGCGAAACCAAAAGATAATTTCCGGTTCGGGCAATGTTATTGAAACCATTTTTGCATTTATGCAGGAGGGAATAAAAACCATGAACTTTATTAATCCGGTGTTTTTTCTCGATTTAAAAAAGTTTTACCCAAAAGTCTGGAGTTCCGTCCACGAGGAAAATATCAGAACAGCTCAAAACTTAACGCACAAACTGCTTCGTAAGGGACTGAACGAGGGAGTTTTTCGAAAAGACATCAATATTCCAATAGTTTCGAAGTTGTTTCATGAACAGATGAATCTGATTTCTGACGAGTCGGTCTTCCCAAAAGAGGAATACAACCATGTAGAGGTTTTCAAAAACCTGATCATCAATTTTATGCGTGGCATTTCAACCACAAAGGGAATTGAAATTACAGATAAAATGCTGGATTAGCAGTATGATAAGAAAACTTAAAAAATTATTCAGGTTTCTAAAGTTTAATGCAATAAACAGAAAAGCGAAATACTATGAGAACAAAACAGATTTTAATTATTTTTCTGGGATTGTTGTTGTTTGGCCGGGTTTGCGCCCAGGAGCGGCTGACTCTTGATTTGGCAGCCGCCAAAGAACATGCCCTCAACTACAACCGCACCATTAAAAACTCGGGGCTTGCGATTGATCAGTCGCAGGAGAAGCTTTGGGAAACCATTGCCGCTGGCCTTCCCCAGGTAAATGCGGGGGCCGATTACACCAACGCTTTAGGCGCCGAAATAAGCATTCAGTTTGATGAGAACATGCCTGCAACCAAAATTCCCATTAAACCTACCAGCAATTTCAACCTGCAGGTGGGTCAGCTTATTTTTAACGGAAGTTATTGGGTAGGCATTCAAACAGCCAAACTGGCCAAACAGCTTTCTGAGAAAAGCCTGAAAAAAACAGAGCAAGAAGTGGTTAGCCAGGTGGTTGAAGGGTATTACCTGGTTTTGATTTCAGAAGAATCGGTGAATATTTTGCAGAACAATACCGAAAATTTGCAGGAAGTTTACCGGAAAACAGAACCCCTTGTGCGGGTGGGTATGATGGAAAAAGTGGAACTTGACCAGCTTTCGGTGCAGGTAAATTCCCTTTCAAATGCTGTTCGTCAGGCCGAACGTCAGTTTGAACTGGCTAAAAATTTACTGCGGGTGCAACTTGGCGTTCCCGCAGAGACCGAACTGGAACTTACCCAATCGCTTTCCGATTTTATTGACGATGATCTTATTATGGGGTTTAATCCTGCATTTGAACCGGATCAGAATGTCGATTTTCAACTGATGGAAGTCCAGGAGGAGATGACCGAGAAGATGATTAAAATGCAACAGGCAAATTACCTTCCAACGGTCACAGGTTTTTACAATTACACCGAAAAAATACTGAAACCTGCATTCGATATGTCGCCCAAACATTTGGTAGGTTTTCAAATGAATATTCCGGTTTTTTCCAGCGGAGAAAGGCGTTCAAAAGTAAAGCAGGCCAAAATTGATTTGGAAACTACACGCAATAACAAGGCTTTACTTGAAGAGCAGTTGGATATTCAGTATAAACAGTTGCAGTTTAATCTGACCAGTGCACTTGAAAGTTACCAGACTCAAAAGAAAAATGTGGAAGTTTCGCGCGATGTTTATCAGAATTTGAGACGAAAGTACGAACAGGGAATGATTTCTGGCCTTGAACTAACCACAGCCGACAGCAACTATCTGCAGGCCGAATCGGAATACCTGACTTCGATACTTGAAGTATTGCAGTCTCAAAATGCTTTGGAAAAACTCACAGGAAGAATAACAAACAATTAAAACAATAAACATGAAACAGAATTTCATTTTCATTATTGCAATCACGTTTACCGTGACCCTTTTCAGCGCCTGCACGCAGGGAGACCAAAAAACGGAGACTGTTGCTGAAACCGAGAAGAAAAGAGAAGTGGTGCGGGTAATGGAACTACAGTTGCAGACTGTTGCCCGATCGGTAGAATACCCGGCAACATTAATGGCTTATGAAGAAGTGCATTTGTCGCCGGCATCTCCGGGGCGGATTGAAGAAATTTTTGCTAAGGTGGGAGACCGGGTTTCAGCCGGTAAACTGCTCGTGCAAATGGATCGTACCCAACTTCATCAGGCTGAGATTCAGTTGAAAAATATGGAAGTTGATTACCGCAGGCTCGATACACTGGCCAAATACGGGAGTGTGGCACAACAGCAATACGACCAGTTGAAAACCCAATTTGAAGTGGCCAAATCGAATGTGGAGTTTTTGAAGGAAAATACACAGTTGAATGCTCCTTTCAACGGGGTTATCTCAGGCAGGTATTTTGAACCGGGTGAAATGTACTCAGGTGCGCCAAATACCCAGGCCGGAAAGGCTGCAGTTCTTTCCATTGTACAAATCGACCGGCTGAAAGTAATCGTGCCCCTGTCAGAAAAATATTTCCCGCAGGTGAAAAATGGTATGGAAACTTCCCTGACTGTTGATGTTTATCCTGACCAGGTTTTTAAAGGTCGTATAGAGCGTATTCATCCTACTATTGATCCGTTGAACCGGACCTTTAATCTGGAGGTGGTTGTTGTCAACAGGGAGGGGAACCTGCGTCCCGGAATGTTTGCGCGCATGAATCTCGATCTTGACGAGGAAGAGGCTTTTCTGCTTCCGTCAATGGCTGTTTTAAAAATGCAGGGTTCAAATGACCGGTACATGTTTAAGGAAGAAAACGGCAAAGCCCGCAGGATTTCGGTAACCACCGGAAAACGTTACGACGATAACATCGAGGTATATTCGGAGGAATTAAATCCCGGAGACCGGGTTATTGTGACCGGACAGGCCCGCTTACTCGACGGAGTGCCGGTTGAGGTCAGGAAGTAATTTCCTTCAAATTTTTATGATAAAGAAAAAGGTATGAGTATATATAAAAGTGCAGTAAACAAGCCAATTACCACATTTATGATTTTCACGGCCATTGTGGTAATGGGAATCTATTCACTGGTTCAGATTCCAATCGATTTGTATCCGGAAATGGATCCTCCCTTTATTTCGGTAATGACTACCTATCCGGGAGCAAATTCCGGAGATATAGAAACAAATGTTACACGAACCATTGAGGATGCCCTGAACTCGGTGGATGATTTGAAGGAAATTACTTCTGTTTCAACGGATAATCTTTCCATTATTAACCTCGAATTTGAATGGGGCGCGAACCTCGATGAAGCAACGAACGATATTCGGGATGTGTTGGACCGGATAATTGATTTTTTGTCGGAAGGCGCAGAACGTCCCATGATTTTTAAGTTTAATACCAGCATGATGCCCATCGTATTTTATGCGGTTACGGCGAATGAAAGTTATCCCGGGCTGGAAAAGTTGCTGGATGAGAAGATTATTAATCCGTTAAACCGGATTGAAGGCATTGGTTCCATAGGTATGATGGGTGCCCCCCGCCGTGTGGTTTATGTGGATGCCGATCCGCGCCTGCTCGATGCCTATAACCTCACAATAGAACAAATCGGAAATACCATTGCCTCCGAGAACATGAACCTTCCCTCGGGTAATATTAAAATGGGACAGCTTGATTACCAGTTGAGGGTGCAGGGAGAATTCAGCACCAGTTCACGTATTGAAAACCTTGTGGTGGGAAACCTGGCCGGGAAACCGGTATATATTCGCGATGTGGCTGTGGTGCGCGATTCACTGAAAGATCTTTCTATTGACGAAAAAATAAACGGGCAAACAGGAATGCGCATGTTTGTAATGAAACAGTCGGGCGCAAATACAGTTAAAGTGGCCCGCCAGGTACGTGCAGAAATTGATGAATTGCAGAAAGGTTTGCCACCGGATGTGAAAATTAATTTGATAATGGATACCTCAGATTTTATAAAAGGTTCCATTAACAACCTGTCGCAAACCCTGATGTGGGCCCTGTTATTTGTTGTTCTTGTTGTCTTGTTTTTCCTCGGAAGGTGGCGTGCAACATTTATAATTGTGCTTACCATACCCATTTCGCTTATTGTTGCATTTCTGTATCTTTTCGTTACAGGAAGTTCAATTAACGTCATTTCTCTTACCTCCCTTTCTATTGCCATTGGTATGGTGGTTGACGATGCCATCGTGGTACTGGAAAACATTACGCGGCATGTTGAACGTGGCGCCACACCGCGTGAAGCAGCCATATATGCCACAAACGAGGTTTGGCTGGCAGTAATTATCACCACGCTGGTTGTTGTGGCCGTATTTTTTCCTCTTACTCTGGTTGGCGGTATGACCGGTGTAATTTTTAACCAGTTGGGCTGGATTGTTACCATAACAGTAGTTACTTCAACACTTGCTGCAATTTCACTCACGCCCATGTTGTCGTCCAAATTTTTGAGGTTAAGGGAAAGGAAGAAAAAGGCTCCGTTATTGAGCTACGAGCGAACCATTGAAAGAGGATTAGGCTGGCTCGACGGTTTTTACGAAACAACTTTGCGATGGGCGCTTCGGCACAAACTTTTTACCCTGATTGCTGCTTTTGCCATTTTTGTCGGTTCCATTTTACTTTTAAAGTTTGTTCAAACCGATTTTATGCCCGAAACAGATGAAAGCCGGCTGACCGCATCCGTTGAACTGCAAACAGGCACCCGTGTAGAGGAAACAATTAAAACCGCCAGGTACCTGGAAAATGTTATTATGGAAAAGTTTCCGGAAGTAGAGGTAATGGCTGTATCTTCCGGCTCAGATGATGAAGGAAGTATGTTTTCCCTTTTTACCACAACCGGTTCAAATATGATCAATTTTATGATGCGTCTTTCTCCAATCGGGGAAAGGAATCGAAGTGTCTGGGATTTGGCTGCGGCTTTACGCGAGGAAATTGCAGCATTGCCTGAAGTGATCAATTTTAGTGTTGAAACTGCCGGAATGCAAATGGGAGGAACAGGTAATACCGTGGATGTGGAAATATATGGTTATGATTTTGATGTGACCAATGCGCTTGCCGAAGATATTCGGCTTAAACTGGAGACTGTTTCCGGTGCCATTGATGTGCAGGTGAGCCGAAAAGACGACAAACCGGAATTGCAGTTTGTGCTCGACCGCGATAAACTTGCGCTCCATGGCCTTACTACTGCTATGGTTTCAACAAATATTCGCAACCGGATAAGTGGAATGATTGCCTCACAATACAAAGAAGAAGGCGAAGAATACGACATCAGGGTAAGGTTGAAAGAGGAATTCCGCAGCTCGCTTACCGACCTCGAAGAACTTACAGTTGTAACACCAGCCGGCGCCCGGATAAAGCTGAAAGAATTGGGTGAAATCAGAGAATACTGGTCTCCACCAAATATTGAGCATAAGCGAAGGGAACGAATAGTCACTGTTTCTGCCAAACCTGATCGAATTGCACTTGGCGAACTGGCCAACCGCATTCAATCTGAAATTGCCGGTGTTGAAATTCCTCAGGAAGTATTGCTAAATGTGGGTGGAGCTTACGAGGAGCAGCAGGAATCCTTTATGGACCTGGGATTGTTAATGGTCATCAGTTTAATCTTGGTATTTATTGTAATGGCCTCGCAGTTCGAGTCTTTTACCATGCCGTTTGTAATTATGTTCTCTATTCCATTTGCTTTTACCGGAGTAATTCTGGCCCTGTTTATTACAGGAACAACCCTGAGCCTGGTTGCTGCCCTGGGTGCAGTGTTGCTTATTGGTATTGTGGTGAAAAACGGAATTGTGCTTATAGATTTTACTAACCTGATGCGCGATAGGGGACTGGAGTTGTACGAAGCCATTGCCATATCAGGAAAATCGCGTTTGCGACCGGTATTAATGACTGCCGCTACCACCATTTTAGGGATGTTGCCGCTGGCGCTCAGCACCGGCGAGGGAGCTGAAATCTGGCGACCAATGGGGATTACCGTTATCGGAGGATTGGCGTTTTCAACTGTTGTAACTATGGTAATTGTACCGGTAATGTATGGTTTACTGGCCCATCGCGGTGAGCGAAACAGCAAAAAAAGCGTTCCCAGGCAATTCCGGTTTATGGAGTAAGAGTGTGAGCGTATAAGGAAAATTAAAAGCAAAAGAATATGAAAGCAGTAATGATAGTTTTCAACCAGGCCAATACCGAAAGGGTGGAATATATGTTTGACAAACTGGGAATCAGGGGTTTTACGTGGTTTAGTGATGTGAAAGGGCGTGGTTCCGAAACCGGCGAACCCCGCATGGGAACACACACCTGGCCCGAAATGAACTCTTCCGCACTTACCATTATCCCCGATGATGCAGTTGACAGATTACTTGAAGCTGTAAAAAAAATGGACGAAATCAACAAGGAAGTAGGTGTTCGGGCATTTGTATGGAACGTGGAAAAAACCATTTAAAAAGTATAAGAGCAATTTTGGAGATGCAGAAAACGCGCTAAAGCAGTTTTCTGCATCTCCGGTTTTTTTTCTGACATTTCAAAGGAATTTTCATCCAAACTTTTCAACTTTAGGCTGTTAGTTATTGGTTAAGAACTCGCGACAGAAAACCGCGTCGTTTTGGTTATATTTGTGCCAAAATTCAGGAAAAATATGACTCCGAATTACGACGAAGGAACAATACGCACGCTCGACTGGCAGGAACATATTCGGAAACGGCCGGGAATGTACATCGGAAAGCTGGGCGATGGCACTGCTGCCGACGATGGCATTTATGTGCTGCTGAAAGAGGTGATGGACAACTCGGTGGACGAGTTTATGATGGGGAACGGGAAAAAAATCACCATCAAAATTGAAGACGACAAGGTTACCGTTCGCGATTTTGGGCGGGGAATTCCGCTGGGTAAGTTGCTGGATGTGGCCAGCAAAATGAATACCGGCGCCAAATACGATTCCAAAGTATTTAAAAAGTCAGTTGGATTAAACGGTGTGGGGATTAAAGCGGTAAATGCCCTTTCTTCCAAATTTACCATTCGTTCGGTACGCGAAGGTGTGGCAAAGGAAATCGAGTTTAGTCAGGGTATTATAACCAATGAAAAGGATTTGAAAGGACTGGAAGAACCCAACGGAACGCTGGTGACTTTTGAACCCGACCCGGATGTTTTTCGCAGTTTTCACTACATCAGCGATTATGTGGTAAACATGGTGAAAAACTATACTTTCCTGAATGCCGGCCTTGTGATCGAATATAACGGCGAACGCTTCTATTCACGCAATGGGCTGCGCGATCTGCTGGAAGAAAACATTGACGACGACCCCATTTACCCTATTATCCATTTAAGAGGTGAAGACATTGAGATTGCAATAACTCACGGAAACCGGTACGGAGAAGATTACTATTCTTTCGTGAACGGCCAGCATACAACGCAGGGTGGAACGCATCTTCAGGCTTTTCGTGAAGTGTATGTAAAAACCATCCGCGACTTTTACAAAAAAGATTTTGATCCGTCGGATATCCGGGCTTCGATTGTGGCTGCCGTAAGTATTAAAGTTGAGGAACCGGTTTTTGAATCGCAGACCAAAACCAAACTTGGTTCAAAGGATATTGGCCCGAACGGTCCGTCCGTAAGAGCCCATGTTGGAAATTTTCTGCAAAAGGAACTGGATAATTATTTGCACAAAAATCCCGATACCGCAGAAGTTCTACACAGGCGGATCACAGAGTCGGAACGTGAACGAAAGGCCATTTCGGGAATTAAAAAGCTAGCCAAACAACGGGCTAAAAAAGTGAGCCTGCACAATAAAAAACTGCGCGATTGCCGTATTCATTTCGACAGCAACCATGAACGTGCCGATGAATCGAGCATTTTTATTACCGAGGGCGACTCGGCCAGCGGGTCCATTACCAAATCGCGCGATGTAAATACGCAGGCCGTTTTCAGTTTGCGTGGAAAACCGCTGAATACCTACGGACTCACCAAAAAGGTGGTTTACGAAAACGAAGAGTTTAACCTTCTGCAGGCCGCGCTGAACATTGAAGAAAGCATCGACGACCTGCGTTACAACCAAATAATTATCGCCACCGATGCCGATGTGGACGGAATGCACATCCGCCTGCTCCTTATTACATTTTTCCTTCAGTTTTTCCCGGAACTTATCCGAAAAGGGCATGTGTTTATTCTGCAAACGCCTCTTTTCAGGGTGAGGAATAAGCAGAAAACGTATTATTGTTATTCCGAGGAAGAACGCCGCGAAGCCATTAAAAAACTGAAAGGAAAACCTGAAATCACCCGATTCAAAGGGTTAGGCGAAATTTCACCCGATGAGTTCAAACACTTTATTGGCAGAGACATCCGGCTCGATCCGGTACTGATGAAAAAGCACGAGTCAGTAACGCAAATGCTTGAGTTTTACATGGGTAAAAACACACCGGAAAGGCAGGATTTTATTATAGATAATTTGTATGTGGAAAAAGACGAGGTCGCCTAAAAGATAGAAAGTACAATATAGCAGAATGTCAGAAGAAGAATTAAATAGCGAAAATACGGAAGAACTGCCTGATAAAGGTTCAGATGGCATCAAAGAGGAGATTACCTATTTACCGGGAATGTACCGCGACTGGTTTCTCGATTATGCATCGTACGTAATACTGGAACGCGCAGTGCCCTATGTAAACGACGGCCTGAAGCCGGTTCAACGGCGCATTATGCATGCCATGCGCGAAATGGACGACGGGCGTTACAACAAAGTGGCCAACGTTATCGGGCAAACCATGCAGTATCACCCGCACGGCGATGCTTCCATCGGCGATGCCATTGTTGGCCTGGGACAAAAAGAGTTGCTTATAGATACACAGGGAAACTGGGGAAACATGCTTACCGGAGACGGTGCCGCTGCTCCGCGTTACATAGAAGCCCGTTTGTCGAAATTTGGTCTGGAAGTCCTTTTCAATTCCAAAACAACCGAATGGAAACTTTCGTACGACGGACGGAAAAAGGAACCTGTTACCTTGCCAGCAAAATTTCCACTTCTTTTGGCTCAGGGAGTTGACGGCATTGCGGTGGGACTGGCATCTAAAATATTTCCGCACAATTTCAACGAACTCATCGATGCTTCCATCGCGTATCTGAAAGAAGAAGAATTTGAATTATTGCCTGATTTTCCTACAGGCGGACTGGCCGATTGCAGCAAATACAACGACGGGCTGCGGGGCGGTACCGTAAAAGTACGGGCAAAAATTGAAAAACAGGACAATAAAACCCTGGTAATCACCGAAATTCCTTACGGGAAAACCACAACCACACTCATCGAGTCTATCATTAAGGCCAACGACAAAGGCAAAATCAAAATCAAAAAAATTGACGATAACACTGCGGCAAATGTTGAAATCCTTATTCATTTGGCGCCCGGTGTTTCGTCTGATAAAACCATCGATGCCCTGTTTGCTTTTACCGATTGCGAAGTTTCCATTTCGCCCAATGCGTGTATTATTGAAAACGATAAACCGCTTTTTATCGGGGTTAAAGAAATCCTTAAACGATCTACTGACAGTACACTGCAGTTGCTGAAACTGGAACTGGAAATACGAAAATCGGAACTGGAGGAAGCCTGGCATTTTTCAACGCTTGAAAAAATATTCATAGAAGAAAGAATATACAAAGACAAAAAGTTTGAAGATTCGGAAAATATGGACCAGGCTGTGGCTCATATCGACAAACGGCTTGAACCATGGAAATCCCGTTTCAAGAGGGAGATTACCCGCGAAGACATCCTGAAACTGATGGAAATCCGCATGGCGCGTATTCTTAAATTTAATACAGACAAAGCGAACGAAAGTATTCTTGCCATTGAGGATGAAATTGAAGAAGTTCAAAATAATATAGACAATATTGTACCCTATACTATCCAGTGGTTCAGGCACCTGAAAGACAAATACGGCAAAGGGCGCGAAAGGAAAACCGAGATTCGAAGTTTTGAGAACATAGTAGCCACTAAAGTGGTGGTGAAAAACGAAAAACTTTACGTTGACCGTAAAGAAGGATTTATGGGAATTGGCCTGAAAAAAGCCGAATACATCTGCGATTGTTCCGACATTGATGATATTATTGTTTTCCGCCGCGATGGAACCTACTTTATAACAAAGGTTTCCGACAAGGCATTTATAGGAAAAAACCCGCTGCACCTGGCCGTTTTCAAGCGAAATGATAAACGCACCATTTACAACGTGGTTTATCGCGACGGCAAAACCGGTTACAGCTACATGAAACGCTTTTCGGTTACCGGCGTCACCCGCGATAAGGAATACGATGTTACCAAAGGAACAGCCGGCTCGCGGATTACCTATTTTTCGGCTAACCCGAATGGCGAAGCAGAAACGCTGAAAATTTTGCTAAAGCCAAAACCGCGCATCAAAAAACTTTCTTTTGAAGTGGATATGGGCGAACTGGCCATAAAAGGCAGGCAATCCATGGGGAACATTCTGACCAAGAACGAGGTTTATAAAATTTCTCTCAAGGAAAAAGGACTTTCAACTTTAGGTGGCAGAAGAATTTGGTTTGATGAAGATGTGCTGCGGCTAAATGCCGACAACCGTGGAAAATACTTGGGCGAGTTTTCAGGCGAGGAAAAAATTCTGGTAATATATAAAAATGGCGAATTTGAGTTGTACAACTTCGACCTGAGCAACCATTTCGATCCCGGAATTCTGACCATTGAAAAATTCGACAACGGAAAAATTCTCTCCGTGGTTTATTACGATGCCGAACAGGATTTTTACTACGTAAAACGATTTGAAATTGACGAGGCGGAGGGTAAACGTTTCCGGTTTATAGGCGAAAATCCTGAAAATAAACTGGTGAGCATTACCTGGGTGCGCTACCCGCGTCTTGAAATAGAATTTGGCGGCAAATATGCCGAACGGGAAAATGAAATCATTGAAGTAGCAGAGTTTATCGGAATAAAATCATGGAAAGCAAAAGGTAAACGGTTATCCAACTACAATATTGAAAATGTGAAAGAAGTGGAACCGGTTGTGAAAGATGAACACGACAAACCCCAGCCTGAAGAAACTGAAGAAATTGAAAAATCAAAAGAAGATTTCGATGATATTCCTTTTGAAATAAAGAGACCGGGTAAGGAGGAGGATCCAAATCAGATGTCGCTGTTTTAGAGGGTTGAGGATTTGAAGCGTTTGAAGGTTCGAAGTTGGTTGAATAGTTTTTAAAAAATGAGAATTTACCTGATTGGATATATGGGATGCGGTAAATCGACACTTGGACGAAGGCTGGCGAAACATGCCGGTCTCCAGTTTATCGATATGGACCATTACATTGAAAAGCGCAATTACAAAACCATTCCGCAAATATTTACCGAAGAAGGTGAGTCTGAATTCCGGAAAAAAGAACGAAAAGCTCTTGAAGAACTCTCAGAGTTTTCGAATGTGGTAATTGCCACCGGGGGCGGCGCTCCCTGCTTTTTCGACAACGTTGATTTAATGAACCGCACCGGCAAAACCATATACCTGAATGTTGATCCGAAAATCCTGGCAGACAGGTTGGTAAAATCAAAAACCGAGCGCCCGCTCATCAAGGGAAAATCGAAAGAAGAGCTTGTGCAGTTTATTGATGAAACCCTAAAAAAGCGCAATGAATTTTACGCGAAGGCTCACTACCGGATTACCCAACCCGATGTGAATCTGGATGAGGTGTTGAAAATGATTCAACAGGAATGAAATATAAAAAAAGCCACCTGTCTTTCGGCAGATGACTTTCCATAAGCATTTATGTTTTTAAAATTAGTTGTTGTCACCTTCTGAAGGCATCGGGGGAATTTCGTCTCCTGCGCCCGTTTCCGGAGCAGTTGTCGGGAAATTGGGAATTTGCATCGGATCCACAGCCGTTTCAACTTGTTGCCTTACACGAGATTGTTCCTCGGTCATCCGTTCGCGAGGAATAAAAGCTGAACCCATAATAGATAACACAAGGAGTGATCCGGCTAAAACCCAGGTTGCTTTTTCCAGAAAATCGGTGGTTTTGCGAACGCCCATAATCTGGTTCGACGACTGGAAATTACTGGCCAGACCGCCACCTTTTGAGTTTTGCACCAGTACTATCAGAATAAGCAAAACACAAACTATAAATATTAAAACTGTAATTAACGTGTACATTGTATAGCAGTTAAATGTTTTTTAATTTTTCTATTTCTTCAATTCGGCTTGCAAAGTAAACACTTTTTTCCGGATATTTCAAGCTTAATTTTTGAAAAGCTTCAAGGGCTTTGTCGTATTTTTTTTGTTCGAAATAAATCATAGCCAGTGTTTCGGTTATCAGCTCATCACTTTCGCTCACCGACTTGGACAGTATTTCATTCTCAGTACCTTCAGGCATACTTTCACCAGCTTTATTTTCCATTTTTAAAGAGATTCGATCTGACGAAAGAAATTTATCGATGAGGTTGTCTCCAACAGGGGGCTCTTCATTTTTTTCAAACGAATACACCAACGGAGCTTCATTCTGATAATCCATTTGAAAAGGACCGGATAAATATTCCTTATTTGAATGTATAAGTCGGTACAATTGTTTTCTGTCGGGAATAAGCGGAGCTACCCTTTTAAGTTCCGATTCGAAATCGGGGTGATTTATTACCTTAAGATTTTTCAGGTAAAGTATTTTAGCTGCCTGAAAAAACGGAAATTTTTCGGTTACGATTTTCAACTCAGAAAGCGTATCGCCGGATAGCAGGTGAGGGTTTTCCAATAATTTATAAAAATCTTCTTTTTGCATGATTACCAGTTTGCCAGGGTTGCATTAAAAATATCTTCGGTAAGTTTCGCAATAATTTCAGGCACCAGGCCATCCTCCACCGCACTAAGCGAACTGGCAGCATCGAAATCCTCAAAGGCTGAAAATGTCTGTTCCAGGCTCTGGTCAGGTTCAATGTTGTTGGTGTATTTCACCCGAACTGTAACTGTCAGGCGGTTTAGAGCAGCCATGTCTTCTTTTTGAATCGACATTGGGCGCACTTCATAGCCGGTAATCTGGCCTTCAAAAATCAAGTCGCCGTCTTCGGCCAGTTCGTTTAACGATGTCTGACGCTGAAGTTTTTCGCGGAGTGCTTCAGTAAATGACTGACTTAATGTGGGATTTACAAGTCGCGCACGGTTGGGGAAATAGTAAACCGAATAGGTTTTTACCAGGGGTGAGATGTTCGCTCCGGTAAACGAGTAATTAATTCTGCAGGATATGGCAACCCCAGTCAGCAAAATTACCATTGTATATAACAAAATAAACTTTTTTCGCATTTTTCAGCCTTTTATATTGTGCTCCTTAATTTTCCTGTATAGCGTTCGTTCCGAAATACCCAATTCTTCAGCCGCATATTTGCGTTTCCCGTTGTGTTTTTCCAGTGCTTTTTTTATCAGTTCTATCTCCTTGTCTTCCAAAGATAACGATTCCTCAATAACTTCTTCGGTATCCTGAATATTGCTTTTGTCGATGTGGGGTATGTGCAAGGGTTTTGACGACTGTTCACGTGGTGAAAGGTTAATTTCTTCAGCTTCGTATAAATCCCGTATAATTTGAGCATGATCGCCGGAAATGGGTGCTTCTTTGTTTTCCATAATGTCGAGCACCAGCTTTTTCAAATCGTTCATGTCTCTTTTCATATCGAAAAGGATTTTATAAAGAATTTCCCTCTCATTCGAGAAACTTTTTTCTTCGTACCTGGAGAGAAGCGCCGGTAAATTTTTAGAAGTAATTGACGGAAGATAATGCTGTAAAACTTCGGCAGTAATATCGCGTTTTTGCTCAATAATGGATATTTGTTCGGTTATATTTTTTAATTGCCTTACGTTTCCCGGCCAGCGATAATTTTCAAGTAAAATGCGTGCATCTTCATCGAGTCGAATCGGAGGCATCCGGTATTTTTCAGCAAAGTCGCGTGCAAACTTTCTGAAAAGCAGGTGAATATCCTCGGGGCGTTGCCGCAGGGGCAAAATATTTATGGGTACGGTATTCAACCGGTAGTACAGGTCTTCCCTGAATTTTCCTTCTTCGATTGCTTTTGGAATATCCAAATTGGTGGCTGCAATTACGCGCACATTGGTTTTAATTACGCTGGATGAACCAACGCGAATAAATTCGCCCGTTTCAAGCACTCGCAGCAACCTTACCTGGGTTGAAAGCGGAAGTTCTCCGATTTCGTCCAGGAAAATGGTGCCGTCGTCCGCTTCCTGGAAATACCCTTTGCGGTCGGAAAGCGCGCCGGTAAACGAACCCTTTTCGTGTCCAAAGAGCTCAGAATCGATGGTCCCTTCTGGTATAGCGCCACAGTTTACTGCAATATACTTACCGTGTTTACGGCTCGAAAACTGATGGATAATCTGGGGAAAAACTTCTTTGCCTGTTCCGCTCTCCCCGGTAATTAAAACCGAAAGATCAGTGGGAGCAACCTGAACTGCCACCTCAATTGCCCTTTGCAACCCTGGTGAATTTCCAATTATTTCAAACCGTTGCTTAATATCCTGAATGTCCATATTCGATTGCTGATCAATAAAACTGCAAATTTACAATTTTTCGGTGGCAATGTTTGTTTTACTTTTTCAATTAACCTTTTTTGTTTTTTCTGAACACTCATTACCAATATTCTTGGGGGTTATCAGATTGCGGTTTTTTATTCATTATCTTTGGCGCACAAAAATTTATAAGAACAAAATGGAATTTATTGCACTTATTCCTGCACGGTTTCAGTCAACACGTTTCCCCGGAAAACCGTTGGCGTTGTTAGGCGGAAAGCCTTTAATCCAATGGGTTTATGAAAATATTGCCTCGGCTCTTGAAAATGTGTGGGTTGCTACCGATGATGAGCGCATTTTTAATTCAGTGGAGGCATTTGGTGGAAAAGCGGTATGGACTATGGCAACACACAAAAGCGGAACCGACCGATGTGCCGAAGCTGCAAAAAAGCTGGAAAACGAACTAAATTTTGATGTGGTAATTAATGTTCAGGGAGATGAACCATTTATTAAAGCGGAACAAATCAGGCAATTGATGTCCTGTTTTGAAAACGATACAGAAATTGCCACTCTGGTAAAAGAAATAGATTCGGCCGATGAGCTTTTTAATCCGAACCGGCCCAAAGTGGTACTCGATTCAAATCAAAATGCACTTTATTTCAGCAGATCGCCCATTCCCTATGTGCGTGGTGAAAAGGAGAATAACTGGTTGCTGGCCAATACATTTTGGGCTCACATTGGAATGTATGCCTATAAAAAGGAAGTCCTTCAGCAAATCACCCAACTCAATCCCGGTAAACTTGAGCGGGTTGAAGCCCTGGAACAACTGCGGTGGCTTGAAAACGGTTACCGGATAAAAACGGCAGTTACCCGGTTTCAAAGCATTGGCATTGATACTCCGGAAGATTTACAACTGGCTGCAGAATGGCTTCAAAAATAAAAGGCATAAAATTTGCTGAATAAGAAAAGTATTTGTAAATTTTCTGCCATGAAACAATTGATACTTTTTATTATACTCTCCTTTTTTACTTTCTCCGGCTTTGCCAACGGGCCAGTAAATTTTTTATTTGATCAAAAACCGTCTGTTTCTTATGAAACCAGTCAGTTTGAGCTGAAAATTTATCCCAATCCAACCGAAACAGGACGAATTACCCTGGAGATGAATACCGGTGAAATTTCAGAAATACGTTTGGTAAATATTGCCGGGAAAGAAATTCTTACACGGAAAGTTGAATTCGGAACGCCAAGATACCAACTGTCACTGGAAGATATACCCAACGGAATTTATTTTGTACGGGTTAAAACTACCGAACATAAAGTTGTGGTTAAAAAGCTGGTGGTTTCTTCGCGTTAGGTTTTACCTCATATTTTTTTTAACGAATTTGCAGAAATTTTTCAATTTCATTCCTTTTGGGTGCCGAAGGTTGTGCCCCCATTCTGGTTACCGAGATGGCTGCGGCAGCGCTGGCAAATTGCAGGGCTTCTTTCATCTGTTTTTTTTCCACTAATGCCACAGCAAACGCACCGCAGAACGTATCTCCTGCGGCAGTTGTATCAACCGCTTTAACCTGAAACGCAGGAACACTCACTTTTTCGTTTTTTGTCAGAACAAAAGCACCTTTTGAACCGAGTGTGATAATCACTTTTTCAACGCCCTGTTCAACCAAAATGGTGGCAGCTTTTTCGGCGTCTTTTTTATTTTTTACAGACATTTGTGCCAGAAATCCGGCTTCCACTTCATTCAATACCAAAATATTAACTTTTGGAATGTAAGATAAATCGAAATTGCGTGCCGGGGCAAAATTCCAGAGTACCGGAATTTTTTTCTTGTTGGCCAAATCAATAATATATTTAATGGTTTCAGCCGGTATTTCATATTGCATTACAATCATTGCCGCTTCTTCAATAGCCGGTTGTGCTTCATCAATTTTTTGAGGTGTAAGCCGGTAATTTGCTCCCGGCGCCACCGACAAGTAATTATTTCCAGCGTCGCCAATCATTACCAGCGCATGCCCGCTTGCTATTCCTTTTTCATGGAAAACAAACTGTGTATCAATTCCATCATTTTTATAGTTCTGAACCATTAGCGGGGTATAGGCATCTTCACCCACGCAGTTTACAAAAGAAACATTTCCACCGGCACGGGCTGCCGCTAAAGCCTGGTTTGCGCCTTTCCCGCCATAAACCTGAAAAAATTCGGCATCGGTTACTGTTTCGCCCTTGCCCGGCAAATGGTCCATTTTCATTATTAAATCGACATTAGAACTGCCAATGACAACAATTTTGTTTTTCATAGATTAATAAATTTGCGTATAAAGTTTTGAGTATTTTTTCAATTTGAAAACGTTCTCACTACTTTGTACTAATTCCTCAATACTAATTTAGCCTTGCAATTATAATAACAGATAACCCGATAATAAAAAATGCAAACATTGCAGCAATCAACTTATTCACCACTTTTGGGGCGCCGGCAAATTCTTTAAAAACAAAAACGCCCCAGGCTGCTCCAATCATTGTTGCTCCTTGTCCCAGACCGTATGAAATAGCAGGACCGGCTTTTTCTGCAGCTACAAGATTAAAAAGAAATCCGATGTTAAATATTATGCCTCCCAAAATTCCAATGAGGTGTAAACGGGCAGTTCCGTTGTTAAAATAATCTTTGTAAGTTGTTCGTGTACCCGTAATTGGTTTGTACATAAAGAATGTATTCCAGATAAAGTTTGACAGGAACAATCCGACAGAAAAGATTAGCACTGCAGAATAAGGTGTCAGCTTTCCGGGTTCAGGATTGGAAAAATCAAGTGTCATTCCCTCGGCTACAAACCGGTAAAAGAAAGCCATAATTAAACCGGATGTTACGGAGACAATAATTCCTTTTGAAGAAGTTTTTCCTTTTGATTTTGCCGCTTTTCGTGAGGCTATACCATTTAATATCATGGCAATAACAACCAGTCCGACTCCCAAAAAGAGCAAAAAGGAATTTCCCTCCGGAACATTGATGTAATTTATTAAAACACCCAGCACGAGTGCGAGTCCAACAGCAATTGGAAAGGCTACAGATAAACCAGCTATTGCAATGGCTGCAACAATTAATAAATTTGACAAATTAAAAACTACCCCTCCCAAAAGTGCAAAACCTATTGAACGTGTATCAGCCTGTGCCAGATCCTGTAACATGCCCCTGCCTTCATCGCCAATGCTTCCCATTGTTAAGCCTAAAATAAGAGCTGTTATTATCAGTCCTATTGAATAATCCCAATAGTATAGCGGAAACTGCCATTTTGAAGTCGTAAATTTTGAAGTATTGGCCCATGAACCCCAGCAAAGCATGGTAATAAAAGTGAATGCCACTGCCAGAGCATAAGAATTAATAATAAACATAGTTAAAAGTTTTAAGTTATTGGTTTTAATGTGACGCGGTATTCAACTCCAAATAAAACGGAAAATAAAAACCGCTGCACCCGCTATTTTCCAAACCGTTTTTTGGCTTCTTCCATCATTGCGATTGTAGCAGTGGCGCCGCAACGCGAACAACCGGCTCCCTGCACAGCCAGCAATCCGTCAAGTGTACGAACACCGCCGGCAGCTTTTACTTTAACACCCGGGCCAACACTTTTTTTCATCAGTTCCAGATTAGGAATCGTTGCACCAGTGTAATAATATTTTCCGCCGTCGTCTTTTACAAAACCAAAACCTGTGGATGTTTTCACATAATTGGCACTCACTTTTGTGCATATTTCACAGAGTTTGACAATGTCTTCTTTTTTGGTTACATAATCGGTTTCAAAAATTACTTTTACGATGGCTCCGTTTTCGTGGCATTTTCGGGTAACTGCGTCTATCTCCTTTTCAATGTAATCCCAGTCGCCCTGAAGGGCCTTGCCAATATTAATTACCATGTCGATTTCCACAGCGCCGTCGTTACAGGCTGTTTCGGTTTCGAATACCTTTACTTCCATGGCCGAATTCCCGGCAGGAAAACCGATAACACAGCCCACCAGCACCTCCGAATCTTTGAGCAGCTCAACGGCTTGTTTTACGGCATAGGGTTTCACGCAAACCGACGCCACATCATACTTTTTAGCTACTTCACACTCCCTGCGTAAATCTTCATCGGTCATTGTGGGATGAAGAATGGAGTGGTCAATCATTTTTGCCAATTCTTTTACTTTGTTCATTTTAGAAAATTTAATCATCTATTGTTTGAAAAACCAACTGTCTGAATTTCCATCCGGTTTCGTCGTTTACAGGCCCCTGGGTTTGCTTGAAAATAAGGCCGATAACCTGTTCTTTCGGGTCGGCAAAATACTGGGTATTGAAATAGCCTCCCCAGTCGAAAGTTCCGGTGCTTCCAATTCCGCCTTTGTCTTGTCCTTCAGGAGTTACCACACCAAACGCAAGTCCGTGATACTTTTCAGTTCCTCCCCATAAGTTTCCGGTTTGGTTGCCCATAATACTACGAACTGTTGTTCGACTTAACAAACGTATTCCATTGTATTCGCCACCGTTAAGGTACATTTGCAGAAATGTGGCATAATCTTTTGCAGTGCTCGAAAGTCCGGCGCCGCCTGAGAAAAAGGTTTTTGCACCTTTCACCGGATAATCGGTATCGTAAAAGGTAACCGGGTATTTCTTCCACTTTCCGTTCACTTTATGCTGAACGGCTACCAGACGGTCAGCCTTTGAGTCGGGAAAGTAAAACCGGGTATCTTCCATTCCCAGCGGATCAAAAATACGGGTTTTGAGGAATTCGTCGAACGGCATTCCCGAAACCACTTCAATGAAGTTGCCAAGTACATCCAATCCTTCGCTGTAGGTGTACTTTTCGCCCGGATTGTGGTGTAACGGCAATTTGGCCAGCTTTTTTACACTTTCTTCAATGGTAATGTTTTTGGTGGTGAAAAGGTCGGTTATACCAGCTTTCTGGTAAATCATTTTCATCTGTTCGTCGCCATCAATTATTCCGTAGCCAATTCCAGAAGTGTGTGTAAGCAGGTGTCGGATGGTAATTTCGCTACTGGCGGGAATTCCGGTCCATGTTGTATCACTGTATTTAAAAGAACTCAGCACCTGCGGATTTTTAAACTCCGGGATGTACTTTGAAATGGGATCGTCCAGTCGGAATTTTCCTTCTTCCCAAAGCATCATTACAGCGGTGGATGTAATGGCTTTTGTTTGTGAAGCAATACGAAAAATGTCGTCGCGTTTCAATTTTCGTCTTTCCTCGTTATTCGCCATTCCATATGCCTTCCAGTGCACAATTTTACCATCGCGGACAACAAGAGAAACAATTCCCGGTACCTGGCCTTCAGAAACAGCATCTTCACACATCTGGTCAATTCGTGCCAGCCGTTCCGGCGAAATGCCAACACTTTCAGGAGTTGCCTCGGTTAAAACAGGCGATTTTTGGAAGGATTTGGTTTGGGCGGTCAAATCTGTTCCGAAAAACAGTATCAGAAAGAAAAAAATTAGTTGTTTCATTTTTTATGGATTTAAATTTTTTGATGTTATTTACAAACGCATTAATCCGGTAAGCCAACCTGCACTGTGCGGAATCCAGTCTTCATCTGTAAATGAAAACGGACCGTCGTTTTCTTTTTTCGGTTCCACATCGTATTTAAATTGTTCACCGGTTGAAAACCCGTTGCAGATTACTCCACGGGTTTGAAACCATGTTCCCGCCCAGCGTTTTCCAATGTGGCAAATCATACTGGCAGGCATTGCCGCACCTTCTGGTAAATCTGTGCTGTAAACCACACAACCGAGTTTGACATTATCCTGCGTTATTCCGGCATTTAATCCAGCCAGCCATTGCAGGTTTCCGTACGCAATATTTTTTAGTTTTGGTTCTTCGAGAATTTCAGCCAATTCAAGGGCAAGCCCAGCAGTGTAACCATAAATGGTATTTGTACCGTGAAATGTACCGCAAAACCAAACGGGGCCTTCCTTTCCAAAAATTCCCTGCGGAACAATCAAAAACGGGTTTTTTTCACAGGAAGGAATCAGGTAACCGTAAGTAAAATCGGTTAAAGTTTGTTTCCATTTTTCGGCATCTTCATGTTCAGGGTGAGATTTTAAAAGTTCGATAACCGGTATCAGATAGTTTGGATAAACCCCACCCATATCGGTGCCAAATTCAACACCGTTTTCAGCAGGTACAATTCCATGAGTCCACGAAGGTTCGGAATGGTTTGTACTTTCGAACTCGTAAAAATGGCCGTAAAATCCGCTTTCCGCCTTTTCTTTCGGAATTTGCCGGGCCATTACTTTTCTTGCGAATTCAATAGAAAGTTCCTCCGCTCCCGGAATTTCCAGTTTCACCATTTCCTGCGATGCGCGGCACATCATCAGCAAATCGCGGGTAGGCCACTCATTATTTGGTATCTCGGCATTTTCCGGCAATCCGCGCTGCATTTTCATATATCCAAAGGTGGCCATGGGTTTAGCTGAAGTTGTCAACCACTGAAAAGCTTTTTTTGCCACGTCCGAATATTGCTGTTTTTTCTCTGCATATTTTTCAGGCAGCAATAGTGCCGCCTTTGCCAGCGCAACAACAGCTTTCATGGCATCATGCGGCAAAATGTCTTTTTCGTGCCCTTTTAAATCGTGCGACATCGAACCTTTGGGAAAGCCCAGTTCTTCTGCTTTTTCCTGAGTCATTACCAGATAGTCGCAACCAACCGTGATTTGAGTGTAAATTCTGTCTGAAAACTGATTATCGAAAATCTCTTTTTTCTTTTCCAGCAGTTCCTCCAATGAAATAATCATGGCACTTTGGGCAGGGCTTTCCACCCAAAGAGTTCCTGCATCCTGCCAACCGGCGCCCACTCCGGTAAAATGGCGACGGCGTTCGAGCATATCAACCGAAGACCACTCGATGGTAGAATTCCAAAGTATATCTTTTTGCACTTTTAAGCCGGAATCGCGAAAAATTGTTTTTCCGTCAGAAATAATTTCAACGTTCCATTCTCCCTCTTCCGTGGCAGGAATTTCTGCTACCCACCAGTGGCTTTTCCAAATCTCGCCCCAATAAATACATTCTGTTTTGTACACGTTTTTATTGTCCGTTGGTATGAGATGGCATTCTGAATTTTCAGGTAGTAATTCCTTTTTTGGTAACCGCATAATTATTCTTATCGGGAGTCCGGGTTCGTAGCCCAACTGTGAATAAAGCATCCCTGCCGGACCGTCGGCAGGTTTCCAGCTTTTATGCTGAAAAACGGTTAGATTTTCTGATGGATCGGATTTATTTGAATTTTTACAACACGAACTTAACGCACCTGCACCCGAGGCAGCCAGTGTTGTCAGAACGCCTGTTTTTACAAAATCGCGTCGGGAAAAGTGAAGTTTTTTATTCATTGTCGTTTTTTATAAAAAGTAACTGTTGCCCACCGGGTATGAAGAAGTGTTGCAGTACAACTCGCTGTAGATATTCAATTTTGGAGAGCTTGTAGAAAATTTTAATGAAATATGTAAAAGGGGAGTTCCCGCATTTACTTTTAATAACGCTGCATTTTTTTCATCTGCAAATTCAGCCCTAAGTTCCTGAGTTGAGCCGGTGATTTCGATAAAATATTTTTGGCTCAGGGTTTTAAAAAAGGAACCATCAACAAAATCCGCTTTAAGAAATCCTCGAAGTGCAACAGCGGAAAACCAGTTTTTCTCACGCATTACCGGAATGTTTCCCACAAATCGCAACCGCTCAAAATAATAACAAGGGGTATTCTTTTCGGTCTCAGACAGAGGAAGAATAATTTTCTCGTCCCAATTTCCCTTCATGGGTTTTTGGAGGAAAACGGTTTTAACATTTTCACCAACTGCTTCCGAAAATCCTTTCACCGTTAATAAACCCAGCGATTGCCTACGTTCTCTTATTCGACTGCCTTTCCCCTGAAGTCTTTCAATAAATCCTTCTTTAAATAATTCATCCAGCGCTTTTCGGGCAGTTGTTCGGGTAATTGAAAACTGCTTGCATAGCTCATTTTCAGAAGGAAGATATTCTCCTACTTTGAAAGCCCCCTGCTGGATTTTACTTTTCAGGTAGTTTTGGATCTGTCTGTATTTTGGTTTTTTCATTCTACGTAAAACACAAGCAAATATACAAAAAACTTGTACGTACAAGTGAAAAAGCAAAAAAACTGTGATATTTTACTTTTTAAAAACCAATTTGAATACCGGCAGTAACTGAGCGTGGCATTGGATAGGTTCCGTTATCATTTCCAGGGTTGAGCGGATCACTGATCGTCGGGACTTCCGGGTCGCGGCCGGTATATCCGGTAAAAGTAAGCGTATTGGTTGCGCTAAAAAAAACACGAGCCTGAGCTATTCCCAATGGAATAGTGTGTTTTAAAGGTACCGAATACCCGATTTGGATGTCTTTTAACCGGAGGAAAGAGCCTTTTTCGAGAAACCAGGAAGAAGGGCGGTTGTTTTGGTTTGTATTGTTCAAATCGGCCCTGACGTATCTGGTGGAAGGACGCTCGGGAGTATAGTAATTAAATGCAAAATCTTTCAGTTTGTTGTGGCCCAGGTCCTGAGACGAAAAGCCTTCAATGTCGGCTCTGAGGTGATTATAAATATCAAAATTCTGCAAACCATATATGAAAACAGAAAAGTCGATGTTTTTCCAGAAAGCTTCGATGTTAAGACTGTAGCTAAAATCCGGAATCGCTTTTCCAATAATGGTTCTGTCCAAATCGTTTATGATGCCGTCGTTATTGAGGTCTTTAAATTTTAAATCGCCGGGAGATGGAATTCCGGTGGCTGGCAAAGCGTGTTGGTAATTGCCTGATGCATCGAAATCGGAACCGGTCAGTATCCTTTCGGCTACATACCCGTAAAAGCTTCCGATGGAGTGTCCTGTTGAAGTGAGATTATTTCCTGACAGAATTTCCCCGGGAACATATTTTACCTGATTTTTTATGGTAGAAAAATGGGCAGAAACATTATAGTTTAATGCACCTTCCATTTTGCGGTAAATACCGGTAAATTCAAACCCTTTGTTTTGCAACTCCCCAAGATTTACCCAGGGATCGCCGGCTCCGGAAACCCTGCCGTAAGCTGCCGACATGGGAATTTTTACCAGAAGATCATCTTGGTTTTTAATAAAATATTCAAGGATAAACTGAATTTTGTTGTCAAACAGATTTAAATCCATACCCAGGTTCAGCATTTCAGCGGCTTCCCATTTAATATATGGGTTTCCAAAACTGTGAATCACATTTAATGCAGGAACCATGTGCTGATTGATTCCAAAAACAGGAGAAAAATTACTAAAACCATCCAGCAGGGACATGTACTGAAAACTGCCAATATTTGAATTTCCGGTTATTCCCCAGCCAAAACGCATCTTCAGCATCGAAATTTGCTCCAGATTTTTCAGGAAATCTTCATTCACTTTCCATGCAACAGAAAGGGAAGGGAAGGTACCCCAGCGGTTTTGAGGTCCAAAACGTGAATTGCCGTCGCGACGGATACTACCTGTAAACAAATACTTGTTTTCATAATTGTAAATAATTCTTCCGAGGTACGATTCGGAAGCAAACGGATTAAATGTGCCTCTGACCTGACGCCCCTCCTCGTACGACTGGCTTATAACATTAAGTTGCTCATACGGAAACCCTTGTGCAGTAGCTTCAATAATGTTATTTTCACTTTTTCTGACGTGATGAACCGCAGTAGCAGTAATCTGGTGTTTTTTGAAGGTTTTGTTAAAAGTTAACTGGTTTTCGAGAGAAAGGGTCATACCTTCGTTATAACTTTCATTTAACTGGGCCTGGTTGCGGCTTCTTACACCGAGGTCAAAAGCAGGAAACCAGTTTTTCTGGCGGACCGAACTAAAATCAACAGATGGCATTGTTCTGAAAGTAAACCATTTTAAAACTTTGGCTTCCACGTACATACTGGCAAGTATATTGTTCTGGTAGCTTCGGAAATCTCCAAGTTCAAGCGGTGCCCTGGGATTTACCTTATCATTATAACCGGTATTTACCACAATTTCGGGTTCTCCGGTTGGTCCCATATATTCGAAAGGGATTTGCGGGCCTTCAAAACCACCTTTGTTGTTCGCATTGTGCACACGCATCAAAGGCGAAGTAATAAGCGATATTTGCCAGGGATTGCCTTCGTGTACACTTGCATTTTGTGAAATCAATCGCGTGAGACTTATTGTTTCTCCAATTTTAATGAATTTCCCTAAATTGAAATCGGAATTTGCACGTAAATTAAACCTTTCAGCATCAGTTGAAAGCAGGATGCCATTTTCTTTAAAATAATTGGCCGAAACAGAATAATTTGAATCTTCACCACCACCTGAAATCCGTACATTGTGGTTATGACCCGGCGCAATTCGGGTAATTTCGTTCTGCCAGTCGGTTCCGTTTTGCCATCCTTCTCCATAATACCACTGCCTGAATTCTTCAGTATAGGCAAGGGGCTTTGTAATATTATTTTCAGTTAAAAGCCTGGAATAAAACGAACTGTATTCGCTGGCATTCATAATCTCCATTTTTTTTGACACCCGGTTTAGGGTGAAAAAGCTTGACAAAGAAATTTTTGGCTTTCCTTTTTCTCCGCGTCGGGTTGAAACAATTATTACTCCGTTGGCACCATCGGCACCGTAAATTGCTGCTGCTGAAGCATCTTTTAATACCTGGATGCCTTCTATGTCAGCAGGATCGATATTTAAAAGGTTGTTGGTTATAACACCATCAATTACATAAATGGGGCCGGATGTCTGATTGATGGAACCTATTCCCCGAACCCTGATTTGAGCTGCCGCACCGGGAACACCCGACTGGGCTACCATAACACCCGGAGCCCTTCCCTGCAATGCCCGTGTAAAATCACTGATTGGAAATTTGTTTAATTCATCGGAAGATACAACAGCGACAGAACCTGTTAAATCCGATTTTTTAATTGAACCATAGCCAATTACCACAATTTCTTCAAGTCCGATGGTTTCGTCAATTAAAATAACCCGGTATGTCGATTTATCCTCTACCAGAATATTTTGTGTTCTCATTCCAACAAATGAAAAGGTAAGTATTTTTGAACTGGAAGGAAGAGCTAAAGAAAACTCCCCGTTGGCGTTGGTAATTGTACCCGAATTAGTGCCCTCCACGATAACTGTAACACCGGGTAACGGACTGCCTGATTTGTCAGTTACTAAACCGGTAATTTCTTTTTTCTGATGTCTGTTAAATGGGATATTGCCAGTACTTTCAGAAGATGCTGAGACCGATTCTATCAAAATCAGGTTATTTTCAAATTCTCTGAATGTGTAAGGAAGATCTTTAAAAACTTGTTTCAGAACCTCTTCCACAGGCTTATTTGAGATATCAATATCTATGATTTTTGAAACGTCAACTTCATCATTGTTGTAAAAAAAACGATAGTAGGTTTCTTTTTCAATGGTATTGAATATTTCCTGAAGCGAAATGTCGTTACGTTTTAAGGTAAGGTTTGTGTTTTGCGACCAGACCGTAGTAGAAATATGTAAAATAATTACCAGAATAAATAGCCTGGAAAGTTTCATAACCGAAATTCTTTTTTGCCAGTTCTTGTTTTCTGCCCGTTTTATCGTTTTAACCCGATAAAAATAAAAAAGAATTTCGGTAATGCCTCGTTTTAAAAACTATCTGTAAGAAAGAATCTGAAAATGGACACTTTCTGATTCAAACAGAGCAGGAAAAGGTTTTTAAATTTACTGAACTTCCGAGTAAAATGTAATGATATTACCTTCAATGGCGTAATCTACATATTGTGAAGTTCCGAAGTAGGAAATGACCTCGAGAATACTTTCACGTTCCAGGGTGCCTGAAAAACGGCGTTGTTTTACCTGATCATCAGCAAATTCAATTTCAACATCGAACCACCTTTCCAGTTTTCTTTCCAATTCTTCCAAAGATTCGTTTCTGAAAACCAAACGGCCGTTAATCCATTCTGTTTCTGGCGCCAAATCTGATAAATCTTCAATTGATATGTTGTGGGTTACTTTTTCGTATATAAGTTTTTGTCCCGGAGTTACCATAGCCATTTCCCGACTGTTATTAACCTGAAGGCTACCGGTTACCAGTGTAACGGCGACAGCTTCTTCATCTGAATAGGCTTTAAAGTTAAACTCAGTACCCAAAACTTTAACATTCATATCGGAGGTATTTACAATAAATGGATTTTCAGGATTTTTTTTCACTGAAAAATAGGCTTCTCCTTCCAAAAAAAGCTGACGTGAACCGTTGTCAAAATTATTACTGAATGTAATCTCGCTTCCTGAGTTTAACCAAACGAGCGAACTGTCGGGCAATACAATGGAAGTTCTGTCGCCATACGCACATAAAATTGTGGTAAAAGCTTCGGCAGATGGTGTGCCAGGTTTTTGGGCAAGCCACCAGGTAAACGGAATTGCCAATGCCAAAATAAAAACAGCAGCATATCGTAAAATGCTGTATATACGCGGTTTTCTGTTATTACTTTCACTTAATGCCCTGGTTTTTTGAATAAAATTACGGATTGCTTCTTCAACATCATAACCTTCAGGAAGATCCCCTGATTCGGCATTTATCCAAATGTCTTTCAAGTCGTTGAATAGAATTTTGTTTTGCTGGCTGTTGTTTAACCAGTCATCAATTTTTGCTTTTTCCGCCGGAGATGCTTCACCAGCAAACAATTTGACTATCAGTTCATGTATATCATTCTCAAAGTACATCCAATATTTCGTTTTGTATGAGATGCCCGAAATTAAAAAAACCCTGTATAAGCAAGTGTAACTTCTGACAAATGAGTTCCAAATATGCATATTTTTTAAAGTTGAACAAACTTTGAGTAACAGATTTCTATGGCTTTTTGTTATTTTCGTGCCTTATACAATAATAATATTAAATGATTGTCGGATGTAATACCTAAATCGGTATCTTTAGAAATTACCAACAGGAAACAATAATGAATTTACTCAATTTTATATCCCAATACCCTGA
>JAWLCW010000026.1:0-75596 GCA_041686935.1 Mariniphaga sp.
GGCTCAGTATTACCCGAAGGTAATTGACAGTTTTTATTAAATGTTTGATTATGAGAAAAAAACTTCAAGAAAAATTTGGATCACAACATAGAAGGGGGACGCGCTCCGAACAACGAACTGCAAAACATCAGTGGGTCTCGTCCCCCTTTCATTCCCCCTTGGCATACATCAGCCGTTTTTCATGGCAACAAATCAGCCAAAGGGACGCGTTCTGAACAACTTTACTGCAAAACATTGCCGCTTTTTGTTCTTTTGATTGAATAAATGACATTCAAACAAATCTCCATCAATCTCTATGAATCACAAAAAATCTCTACGAATCTCAATCTTTCATTCATGCATTCAATCCTTTACGCATTCATTCATTCTATTTTGAATTCTTCTCTACAAATCCCAAAAAATCTCAACCAATCTTCACAAATCACCTCTTCCCTCTTCCCTTTCTGACGAACATCACAAACAAATTCAGAAAATCCTCTCCCAGTTTTCCGCGGAGGAGTTTTAAAATGCGGTGCACCTGTTTTTTTACGGTGTCGGCTTTGCAGTTAAGCAGTTCTCCTATTTCGGTGTAGGTTAATCCGCTGTTAAATTTTAAAAAAAGCAATTCCCGTTTTTTTGAATCGAGGTTATTGAGCTCACCTTTAAGCATCCCCGAATGTTCTGCCATATCCTCCAGTTCCGATTCTTCGAGCGGAAATTTGAGTTCGAACTGCGCCACAAAATCATCGGCGTGAGCGAACCGGTATTTCTCCTTCAGTTTCTTTATAATAATACGTTTCAGGGTTTTATAGAGGTAGAATTCCAGCGAACCCGGATTGCGTAACCGGCTGCCATAATTATACACATCGAGAAAAGTATCCTGAATGGCATCTTCCACCAGTGCGTGGTGCGAAGTCATTTTCAAACCATAAGCAAACAAGGCATCCACAAATTCGCTGTAGATGGTTTCGAAAGCCCGGCGGTCGCCTGCCCTGAACTTTTCCCAGATGAGTTCCCAGTATTCTTTTTCGTCAGCCCGGTTCACGTTTATGGTTTATTCAGATTCTAATTTAAAAAGACGAATGTAATAAAATTGGTATAAGCTAATCCGGTTTCTTTCATTATTTTTGTGTTTTCTTTGTAAATATCTTTAATATTACAAAAAAAATCATGGCCGAAAAAGTGATTAATACCAACAGCAAAGTTATCCTGATTGTAGAGGATGACGAAACAAGTTTTCTGCTGCTCCAGGCATATCTGGCTCCGCGCAATTACAAATTGTTGTATGCCACAAACGGAAAAGAGGCAATAGACCTTTTTAAGGATAATCCTGAAATTGATCTTATTCTGATGGATTTGAAAATGCCTGTACTGGATGGGTATCTGGCAACCAAACAAATCAGGGAATTCGATTCCAAAATCCCAATTATTGCCCAGACTGCTTATGCTCTCTCGGGCGACAGTGAAAAGGCACTTCAGGCCGGTTGCGACGATTATGTAACCAAACCAATAAGCAGAAATGACCTGTTATCGAAAATTGATGCGCTCTTAAAATAAAACGCTGAATTTAACGGATATAAAATATGAAGTCACCAATTGTATTTTTACTTCTACTGGCCTCCACAATTGTTTTTGCCCAGGAATCATACCGCCCTGAACTCTTTTTCAGGGAAGACTGGAAAGAATCTCCACCTGAAATTCCGCTTTCACAAAAACATGTAGATAACCCTGAGTTACTGGTTCAGATTTACGGCGCCGGAAAGGACAGCCTGAAAAAAAGCAACCACGACCGTCCGGTGGATGATCCGTTTTATGTATGGTCGGGTCTTTGTCTGGATAACTGGCTGGTTTCATTAAAGCACAAAGAATTCAATGTTGATTTAACGGGCTTTGCAAAATTCAGGTGGCGGTCGAAGCAGGCCGGACTAAGAGAGTTAAGAATTGCCCTGAAACTGGCAAACGGAACCTGGCTGGTGAGCGACGTTTCCGACGGTCCGTCGAAAGACTGGCGCATCAGTGAATTCAACATTCAGGATATTAACTGGTACCGGCTCGATATTGACCGTGTAACTGAAGTGGGGCCGGTTTCAAACCCCGACCTTTCAAACGTGGAGGAAATCGGTTTTACCGACCTGATGCCTGGCGGAAAATCGGCCTCCTGCTCTCGCCTCGACTGGATTGAGGTTGACGGAAAACCGGTTAAACGGTAAGGATTTGATGGAAACAGCCTCGGTTAGCATCATAAAAAAGGAACTAAAAACCCTTCCTCCCGATGTACTTCAGGAACTGGCAGTTCGTTTGGCAAAATACAAAAAGGAAAATAAGGAACTGCTTAGTTACCTTCTTTTTGATACCCAAAACGATCAGGCTTTTATTGAATCGGTTAAAGAAGAAATGGATGAACAGTTTACCCATTTAAACAAAACCAGTATCTATCTTGCAAAAAAAACACTCCGGAAAGTTTTACGGACCACAAATAAATACATCCGTTTTTCAAATTCAAAACAAACTGAAATTGAATTGCGCCTCTTTTTCTGCGAAAAAATGAAAAACATGGGATACCGCCTGAAAAACAACCGTGTCCTTTTCAATATGTACCAGCGTCAAGTCCAGCTCATTCGCAATGCCTGGTCCAAACTTCACGAAGATTTGCAATACGATTACGAAGAAGCGGTCGAAAAACTGAGTCTTTAGGGATATATTTTTTTAAAAGAATTTTGTTCTTCAGCCGAAAGTCCCTGGGAACCGTATATTTAAAAGAAGTTAGGAATATGTTTTAGACAATGTGTAAAATTTTGAAATATAATGTTTTACACCGCGGCTTTAGCCCGGTGTATAGTAAGACAATGCACAAATTAGCTTTAGCCATTAACAATGTAATTGATCAAATTCATTCGAAAAAAAAGGAAAAAATAAGCATTAACGGCTAAAGCCTTGATTTCGTGTATAAAGTCTCTTCACCAAGCTTTCCGAAGGAATCCCAATGGGGAAAGCATGGTGTAAAATGAAAAAAGCGTCTGTCATACCAGAAAGTCCCAAACATGATTAAAATATCGTAATCTGTTGTATTTTTGTCCCAAATAATAACTTTAAAATGAGCGACGATAAAAAGATCATCTTTTCGATGTACAAGGTGAGTAAAACCTACCCACCCAATAAAACCATTATTAAAGACATTTCCCTTTCGTTTTTTCTGGGAGCCAAAATTGGCATTATTGGGTTGAATGGTTCAGGAAAATCAACCCTGCTGCGCATTATTGCCGGCATGGAAAAAAACTTTAACGGTGAACTGGTTTTTGCACCGGGCTATTCCGTGGGATTACTGGAACAGGAACCACATCTGGATGAATCGAAAACCGTTATTGAAGTGGTAAAGGAAGGGGTACAGGAAGTTGTTGATGTAATGAACGCCTACGAAGAAATTAACCAGAAATTCGGGCTTCCTGAAGTTTATGAAAACCCGGATGAAATGGACCGGTTAATGGCAGAACAGTCTAAATTGCAGGAAAAAATCGATCAAATGGATGCCTGGAATCTGGACAGCCGTTTGGAACGTGCGATGGACGCCCTTCAATGCCCGCCCAACGAGCAGCCTGTGAGTGAACTTTCAGGAGGAGAACGCCGTCGTGTGGCTTTGTGCCGCTTGTTGCTCCGGGAACCGGATGTGCTGCTGCTCGACGAGCCCACCAACCACCTTGATGCTGAAAGTATCCTGTGGCTGGAAATGCACCTGGCCCAATACAAAGGCACTGTAATTTGCATTACCCACGACCGTTATTTCCTCGACAACGTGGCCGGCTGGATTCTGGAACTCGACCGCGGGCAGGGTATTCCGTGGAAAGGCAATTACAGCTCGTGGCTGGAGCAAAAAGCCAAAAGGCTGGAGTTGGAAGAAAAAGGACATTCAAAACGCAGGAAAACGCTGGAACGCGAGCTGGAATGGGTGCGTATGGCGCCCAAAGCCAGGCAGGCAAAGTCGAAAGCCCGTTTGAGTGCCTACGACAAAATGGTGAACGAAGATGTAAAACAGAAGGAAGAAAAACTTGAGATATTTATCCCGAACGGCCCGCGGCTTGGCGACAAAGTAATTGAAATGGAAGGAGTTTCCAAACGGTTTGGCGAACGCCTGCTGTTTGAAGGTGTGAGTTTCAAACTTCCCCGCTCCGGAATTATCGGAATCATCGGACCAAACGGTGCCGGAAAAACCACACTGTTCAAACTGATTATGAATCAACTGGAACCCGATTCGGGCAAAGTTGAAATCGGCGACACGGTAAAAATCAGTTATGTGGATCAAACCCATAAGGCCATTGACCCGGAGAAAAGCGTATTTCAGGTCATTTCCGCCGGAACGGAAACCATTATGCTGGGCAACCGGCAGGTAAATGCACGGGCTTATGTGGCGCGGTTCAACTTTACCGGCGCCGACCAGGAAAAAAAATGCGGTGTTTTGTCGGGTGGAGAACGCAACCGGCTTCATTTGGCGCTGGCCTTAAAATCTGAAGGCAACTTACTGCTGCTGGACGAACCAACCAACGACATCGATGTAAACACTCTGCGTGCTCTGGAAGAAGGCCTGGAAAATTTTGCCGGTTGTGCCGTGGTCATATCCCACGACCGCTGGTTCCTCGACCGTATTGCCACCCATATTCTGGCTTTTGAGGGCGATTCGCAGGCCTACTTTTTCGAAGGCTCATTTACTGAATACGAAGAAAACCGCAAAAAACGCCAGGGGGAAGCAACCCCAAAAAGATTCAAGTACAAAAAATTGCAGTAGCCAGCAGCCAGTATCCCCGTCCGAAAATACAGCCGGGCAGGCAGAATAAACAAAAAACCGCCTCAAAAACTTGTTTTGAGACGGCTTTGTTTAATAATTCCGAATTGATTTGGAATTTATTTTTTGTGGTTAAACCTCTTCAGCAGCTCCTAAAACAGTTTTGCCTTCAAGATGAAGATCGTCGGCCCTTTTGTTTACTCTGCTTCCTAAAGCACCATAAAATAAAAGGTAAGCCATTCCTGCAACGATTACCCAGTAACTCATTTCATAATTGGCAACATCGGCAACCCATCCCTGAATGGCAGGAAGGATTCCACCGCCGGCAACAAGTACCATAAAAATTCCGGATGCGGCAGCAAGGTATTTGCCCAGGCCTTCAACAGCAAGGTTGAAAATACTTCCCCACATAATTGAGGTACACAATCCAACCAGTGCCAGGAAAAAGAACTTAATCGGCACAGAATACAGTCCAAATTTCAACGCACCTCCCACTACATTGAACGTTGGCATTGAGAACTCAGTTTTTGCGGGCCAGAATATGGCCAGAAGCACGAGAATCAATCCTGCCAGCGAAGCAGTGCTTAACATGCTCCGGCTTGAAATTTTATGCCCGAAACCAGCACCGAACAAACGGCCAACCAACATAAGCAGCCAGTAGAAACCTACTACCCCACCGGCAATGCCTGCGCCAATTCCAAGTCCCGGAGTATCTCTTCCGTCGAGAATCCGCTGGGCGGTTTCGTACGCATCCTGGCTCACTGCATCGGGGTTGGTGCTGTATGTGGATAGAATTTCCTGTGATTTCTCAATGCTGGGTGTTGTCATATATAAGTTTGCTATACCAGGTGTTCCAACTTCAACACCTACATAAACAAAAATTGCAATGGCACCCAATACAAAATGACGAAACTTCAACGCACCGCTCATCAGACTGCCCAGTGGTTCTTTGGGCTGATCGGCGTGCGGTTCAGGAATAGAAGTGGCCCAGAGAATAAAAAATACAAGAGCGAAAACACCCAAAGCAATATACAGGATGGGAAAAACATCTGTAATATTGGCTTTTGTTGCTTCTCCAATCAGAATACCTACAAAAACAGGAGTGAATGTAGCCATTACTGAGTTAAAAGACCCTCCAACCTGAATGAGCTGGTTACCTTTGTTTCCGCCTCCGCCAAGCGTATTCAGCATCGGGTTTACCACAATGTTCAGCAAACACATGGAAAAACCCGCCACAAATGCACCTAACAGATACACTCCAAAGCTTTCAGCATGGCCGGAGAGATACTGAATTCCAACACCTACAAACCCAACTGCGATTGCAATCAGGGCCGTGCGTTTGTATCCCACTTTCTGAAGCAAAATTCCTCCCGGGATACCCATTACCGCATAGGCAATAAAATTTGCAAAATTCCCCAGCATCCCCAGCGAGTTGGGAACATTAAACTGGTTTTTCAGAACAATACCCATAGGCGCAGCCAAATTGGTAACAAATGAGATCATACCAAACAGTAAGATCATCATAATGATGGGCAGCACATAACTTTTGTTTTGATTCATAATAATAACTTTAAATGGATTAAGTAATTTTTTATTTATTTATAGTTGTTATCTGAAACTGAAATTTCCGAATTTATTCGATCGTGGTAAAAGTATAAAATTATTGTTATCAAAAAAGCCGGAAAGCAGTAACTTTTTACAGATCTACTTTTACAGCGCCTTTACTTCTGATAAATAATTTGTGGCAACTGCTTTTTCCGTAAACATGTTCCAGCGTTTTCACATACTCATCCAGTTTTTCCTGCGGAACAAAGGCCTGAATAGTACCGCCAAATCCGCCGCCATGAACACGCCATGCGCCACTTCCTTTTAGTACCATTTCACTGAGTGCCAGTGCCAGCGAAACCACCTGCTCGTCTTTATGAACCACATCGAAAATGTTCTGGTTGTACATGTATGAGCTGTAACCCGATTCCACAACCATTTTCAGGAACGCCTGAAAATCATTGTTTTCCAGCGCAGCTACCTGATCAACCACACGCTGGTTGTCGCCCTGAAAATGGTAGGCGCGCAAAATAGCCCTGTCGCCGGTTTTTTTGCGGATTTCAGGAATTTTTTCAACGATTTGTGCAAGGGTAACTTCCCGCAATACTTTTGCACCAAGTTCGGCAGCTACCGATTTCATTTCGGTGGGTAAAGAAGCATATTCGGCCTGCGATGCGGCATCGTCATGTCCGCCGCCAACATCTGTTATCACAAGCGAAAATCCGGTAGCAACAAAATCGAAATCAACCTCTTTTACAACCAGATTAGCCGGGTCTTTAAAATCGATAGTGATTAATCCTCCTACTGAACAGGCAGTCTGATCCATCAGGCCACATGGTTTTCCAAAATAATTGTTTTCGGCCCATTGTCCGATGATGGCATTTTCAACAGCCGGCATTTTTCCGCCGTTGAACAACTCATTCAGAATGGCCCCAACCAGCACCTCAAATGAAGCAGACGAGCTTAATCCTGAACCTTTGGGAACCCTTCCGTCGATACAGGCATCAAAACCACCTGTTTTATAGCCGTTTTCCTTCATTTTGGCGCAAATGCCTTTCACCAGCGAATGAGAAGTAAAAAAGTCAGCCACATCAATTGAAAGCTCAGAAATATCAACCTGAAACTCCGGATAACCCGAGGATTTTATACGAATAACATTACTTCCGTTAGGGGCAACAACCGCTATATTATCGAGGTTAACGGCGCCGGCCAAAACTCTTCCGTAATTATGGTCGGTATGGTTTCCGCCAATTTCGGTACGACCAGGTGAATTGAACAACAACACATCATCTGTTCCGTATGTGGTCTGGAAATCGTTCATCAGCACGGAATACCGCTCAGTTTGTTCTTTTAAAACCTTTTCATCGGTTCCGTATAATTCATGGAATAACGGGTTATTCCCACCGTTAATTTTTTCAATTAAAGTACTAATTTTTGCCATAATTTTATATTTGGTTACTCTTTTGCAAAGGTTTTGTTTCCAATTTAAACTGGTAGGTACCAGTAGGTGTTAGCGCAAATATAGTTTTTAAAAACGGAAAAGCGATTGAATTGGAAAAATGTTTCATAGCACCACTCTTTTAAAGGCTTTTCCTGATTATTAATTTCGACGGGTTACGTATTTTTTCGTTTTTGTGATTAAGCAACATATTTGCCAGTTTTTTACCCATTTCATTAAAATCGGTGGAGATGGTTGTTATCCCTCCTGCCACCACTTCTTTGAGCATGGTATCGTTAAACGAAACGATGCCAAATTTTTCGCCCAGTTTATATTTATAATCCTTCGCAAGTTTTACCAGTATAACCAAATCGCGATCCGAAACAAGAAACCAGGCTTCATAGAGCCCGGGCCTGCATCCGTCCAGTGATTTCACTACCTGATAATCAAAATGATTTTCACGGCAAAACCGCTCAAATCCTTTTGCCCGTTCAACGGGCTCCTTTCCTCCCGGATTCACAAAAACCAGTTTTCGATATTTTTTCAGTAAAGAAACGCCCTGTACCAAAGCGTCATAAAAATCTTTTTCAAAATCCTGATAAACAACCGGATATTCTGACAAATCCTCTTTTTTTCTGTCGAGAATAAATACCCGGTCTGCCGGAAGTTTTGATATAATGTGGCTCGTATTGTCAAAAGTGGCAGGCATAATAATATAACTGGTATAATTGCCAATGCTCTCCAGAATATGGTTTTTGAATACCTTGTAGTTAAAGTTATGAAAGTATATCTCCACACTGGCTTTTCCTTTCATTGTAGCCGCAAGCGAGTTGTATAAATCTTCCTTAAAGGCATTTAATTCATCAAAAAGAACAAAAACTTTTTCGCCGCGTTGTGTTTCGGTAGTTGCAATATAATACCCCTTTCCGGGTTGGCTCACCAAAATTCCAAGGCTTTTTAATTCGCTAAACGCATACATTACCGTATCGCGACTTAATCCGTAATCTGCGCATATCTGGTTAATGGAAGGTACTTTATCTCCCTTTTTAAATCCTCCGTTCTCAATGGCATTATAAACCGATTCAATAATTTGCCGGTATTTGGGTTGTGATGATTTTGAATTGATTTTAATAACTCGTCTCAAGGTTTTTTGATTTAGGTTTGGAGCAAATATATACGAAACGGGGAAAAATAAACATGTTCTATAACACTACCAGTACCTACCAGTTAAAGTTTTCAAAATTTGCATTTTTGTAAATCGGGTTCTGAAAATTGAATGCACTAAATTGAAACCGGAATGAAGTAAAAGGAATTCGGGTAAAAATAAAAGTAAAAAAACAGTTAATATGAATGTAAAAACAACAACTTTTGGAAACCTTCCCGACGGAAGAGAGGTTTTACTTTTCACCTTAAAAAACGACAATGGTTTGACAGTTAAAATTTCCAGTTACGGGGTGATTATTACAAGCATTGAAATGCCGGATAAAAACGGACTGATTGAAAATGTTGCCTGTGGTTTTGATAAACTGGAAGATTACCTCAGCGAAGAATACCTGGGAAGTTATCCTTATTTCGGGGCCATTATCGGGAGGTTTGGAAACCGAATTGCAAACGGCCATCTCGAAATTGAAGGAAAAACGTATGAATTGGCAGTAAATAATGGTCCAAATCATTTACATGGGGGAAAAACAGGTTTCGATAAGCGTTTGTGGGATGCAAAACCATACCAGGCCGATGGAGTTGTTGGGGTAGAATTCTCTTACCTGAGTCCGCATCTGGAAGAAAATTATCCCGGAAATCTTAACGTCAGGTGCATTTGCTCGCTTACGGCTGCCAATGAACTGGTTCTGGAATATGTGGCCGAAACTGATAAGACTACCGTGGTGAACCTTACAAACCACACCTATTTTAATTTAACTGCAGGAAAAGAAAACATTTTAAACCATGAGCTGAAGCTTTCGGCCACAAAAATGACGGAAATGGAGGAACAAATCCCCACCGGAAAAATACTTTTCACAAAAAATACGCCTTTCGATTTCAGCGACTTTAAAACATTTGCAAAAGATTTGGACCAGTTGCCAACCGGATATGACGACAATTTTGTGCTCGATAACGAAACCAAAGAGCTGAAATATGCAGGAACTTTACGTGAAAACAAAAGCGGCCGGCAGGTAGAAATTTTCACGTCTCAGCCCGGAATGCAACTTTACACCGGTTACTGGATTCCTGAACTAACCATTAACGGAAAAAAGAAATTTGGCAGTTATTCTGGTGTAGCACTGGAAACCCAGCATTATCCGGATTCGGTACACCAGCCTCAATTCCCGTCTGCATTTCTTAAGCCCGGTGAAAAATACAACGAAAAAACAATTTACCGGTTTTCAGTTTTATAAGTGAGTTTTTTTAGCTGTCACCAGGTGAGCATAAATCATCTGGTGATATTTTTTTTGCAATCTTTTTTACCCGTCTTTTAAAACCTCTGCATATTCCCATTTTTTGTTACATTTGGATCGAAAAACAAAAAATTACCAAATCAAAAGGCATGAAAACCATCATCGAACTTTTTGAAACCACAGTTGCCAATTATCCAAACAACATTTACCTCTGGGAAAAAAAGGGCGGAAAATTTGAAGGAACCTCCTACAAAGAAACAAGAGAACAGGTGCTGAAACTCGCAGCCGGTTTAATTTCCACAGGCATGAAAAAGGGCGATCGCTCTGGGCTTATTTCCGATGGCCGAAACGACTGGATTATCAGCGAGTTGGGAATGTTGTATGCAGGCGGGGTAAATGTTCCGCTCTCCATCCGGCTACAGGAAAATGAATTAATTTTCAGGCTTCAGCACAGCGGCAGCAACTACATCTTCGTTTCGGGTCCGCACGCTGCAAAATTGGAAAATATTCGCGATTCTCTTCCTGACCTTAAAAAAATTATATTTCTTGATGGAAAAGAAAATCCGGGAGAAAACGATATAAACTACCGGGACCTGATAAAACTCGGTGAAGATTATCTCCAAACTCATGAAAAAGAAGTGGAATCAGTCTGGAAAAATATTCAACCCAACGATTTGGCCAATATAAGCTACACATCGGGTACAACAGCCGACCCAAAAGGGATAATGTTGTCGCACCTGAATTACGCAGCAAATGTAGTTCAGTCCAATACCCTGATGGAGCTTCATTCCCACTGGAAAACACTGGCAATCCTGCCATGGGACCATGCCTTTGCACACACCTGCTGTCTTTATGCGTTTATGTATAAAGGTGCAAGCATTGCCTCTGTAGAAGTGGGAAAAACGCCGCTGGAAACCTTAAAAAACATTCCGCAAAACATAAAGGAAATCAAACCAACCATTCTGATGAGTGTGCCTGCATTTTCCAAAAAGTTCAGGCAAAACATCGAAGGGCAAATCCGGAAAAAAGGTGAAACACTTTTTAAGGTTTTTCAGTTTGCCTTGAAAGTGGGTTATGCGCACAACGGAATGGGTTATAACCGCGGCAAGGGATGGCGTTTTCTGCTGAAACCACTCCTTTGGGTTTTCAATAAAATTCTGTTTAAGAAAATACAGGAAGGTTTTGGAGGTGAACTGAAATTTTTTATTGGCGGCGGCGCCCTGCTCGATGTGGATTTGCAAAAGTTTTTTTATGCCATAGGAATGCCGGTTTGCCAGGGATACGGATTAACTGAAGCTGCCCCTGTAATTTCTTCAAACGCGCTTCATGCCATTAAATTTGGTTCTTCCGGAAAGATTGCCAAATATATGGAAGTAAAAATTCTGGATGAAGACGGCAACGAATTGCCAACCGGACAAAAAGGTGAAATTGTGGTGAAAGGCGACAATGTGATGATTGGGTACTGGAACAATCCCACCGCCACTGCTGAAACCATCAAAAATGGCTGGCTGCATACCGGCGATATGGGGTATATGGACAGGGACGGATTCCTGTATGTTTTGGGACGATTTAAAAGCCTGCTTATTGGGAACGACGGCGAAAAATACAGCCCCGAAGGAATCGAGGAAGCCGTTGTGGAGCAATCGCCTTTCATTCAGCAAATGATGCTTTACAACAACCAAAACCCTTACACATCAGCCATGATTGTTCCTGATATTGATGCCATTAACCGTGAACTAAAAAAACGAAATTTAAACCCGGGAAGCGAAGAAGGCAATAATGAGTCGCTCCAAATAATTTTGAACGAAATAAATCAATTCAAAAAAGGAGGGCAATTCGAAGAAATGTTTCCTGAACGCTGGTTGCCGGCTGCTTTTGTCGTTTTGCCCGAGGCGTTTAACCAGGAAAACGGATTGGTGAATACAACCATGAAAATGGTTCGCGGAAAAATCTGCGAATATTTTAGTAAAGAACTTGAATTTTTATATACACCGCTTGCCAGAAATGCAATGAACGATGTGAACCTGGCGGCAATAAAAAAATGGAATTCATAATATAAAAAACCCCGGAAGATGATTATTGAAACGTTTTGTTACCCACGGGCAGCGGTTATCGGAAATCCGTCAGACGGATATTTCGGAAAAACCATTGCTTTTCTTTTTTCCAACTTTCAGGCAAAAGTACAACTTTACCAAACACCCGAACTGGATATCCAGCCACAGCGGCTTGATAAAACAAGCTTCAACAGCATTAAAGAACTGGTTGAAAATGTAAACAGTTCCGGTTATTATGGCGGAATCCGGTTACTCAAAGCAACCATCAAGGTTTTTTACGATTACTGCCAGGAATGTCACATTCAGCTCGACAAACGGAATTTCACCATCCGTTACGATTCCAACATTCCTCTTCGGTTGGGCCTGGCAGGCAGCAGTGCCATCATCACCGCATGTATGAAAGCATTGATTTCTTTTTATGGTGTGGCCATTCCCAAACCCATTCTGGCCAACCTGGTATTAAGTGTTGAAGATAAGGAACTTGGCATTGCCGCCGGCTTGCAGGACCGTGTGGCGCAGGCTTACGGTCAGCCGGTTTACATGGATTTCAACAAGGAAACAATGCAAAAACAAGGTTTTGGTAATTACGAAGTGCTTGATGCCTCAAAGTTCCCAAATATGTATATCGCTTTCCGGAAAAATCTTTCGGAAGGCACCGAAGTGTTGCACAACAACCTGCGCGCCCGGTTCAATATTGGCGAGAAACAAGTGCTGGAGGCCATGGAAAAATGGGCCGGTTATACCGAAAGTTTTCGGGAAGCCATGAAAACACGCGATTGCAAAACCATGCACGAATTGATAAATGCCAATTTTGATTTGCGCCGCAGCCTGATTGCCATTACAAAAGGAAACATTGAAATGGTGGAAGCGGCCCGTTCGGTGGGTGCATCGGCAAAATTTACCGGTTCGGGCGGTGCAATTATTGGCACTTTTGAAGATGAAAATATGTACCAAATGCTGGTTAAAACCCTGTCAAAAAAAGAGATAGAAGTGATAAAACCCAATATAGTAAATTGATTTCAACATGATTAAAAAAGCAGTAATCCCCGCCGCCGGTTGGGGAACCCGGTTTTTACCCATTACCAAGTCGCAACCAAAAGAGATGATTCCGATAGTTGACACTCCTGTCATTCAGTATGTAGTGGAGGAAGCCGTAGCCAGCGGAATTACCGATATCCTCATGATTATCGGAAAAGGCAAACGCGCCATCGAAGAACATTTCGACCGGAGTCTTCAACTGGAAGAGTCGCTGATAGCAAAAAAACAGTTTGATTTGCTTGAAAAGGTCAAGAAAATATCGAACCTGGCCAACATCCATTTTATTTGGCAGAAGGAAATGAATGGATTGGGAGATGCCATTCGTTATGCCCGCGATCATGTTGGTAAAGAACCATTTGCCGTTCTACTTGGCGATACGCTCATTGCCGGCGAAGGCGAGCCCATTACCAAACAACTTATTGAAGTTTATGAACGTTACAAAAGTTCGGTTGTGGCACTTGAAGAGGTTCCGATGGAAAATGTGCACCGCTATGGTGTGATAAAAGGCAAAAAGCTGGAAAAACATGTGTTGATTGCTGAAGATTTTATTGAAAAGCCATCAGTTGAAGAAGCGCCTTCGAACCTGGCAATTGCCAGCCGGTATATTTTTACATCTGAAATTTTTGATTACCTGGACAAAACCAAACCAGGTAAAAACAACGAAATTCAGTTGACTGATGCCATGCGCGATATGGTGAAAAAATATGCCATGTATGGAGTTAAATTCAAAGGCACACGTTACGATATCGGCAATAAACTCGACTTCCTAAAAACCAATATCATTTACGGTCTGGAACATGAGGAAATTGGCGTGCCGTTGCGTGAGTGGCTTAAGGAATTCGCGAAAGAGTTGTAATCAAAAAACAGGTTATTTTGTTTTTTTCCGGAATTACTTTAAATAACCTGTTGTGTACAAATTGATTTCTTAAAAAAACTAAAACTACTCCCTTTCTTACCCAAAAATCAGAACAATAAAAATTCTGACACGTTAGAATTTAAAAACAACTGCATTTTGACTGTTGAATAAGTTAAATTTTCATTTTAAATCAAAATACACACCATTATGATTACCAGAGAAGAATTAATTGAGTTGGCCCAAATCAGGAACACACCTGCAGTTTCAATTTTTATTCCTACCCATCGTGCCGGAAAAGAAACGCTAAACGGGGTAGATGCCAAAAGGCTGAAAAATCAGTTAAAACATGTAAAACAAAATCTGGAAAAACAGGGAATACAAAAAAATAAAGTTGATGCTGTAATAAAACCCTTAACCAATCTGGTTAACGACGGCGAATTCTGGCGGCATCAGTCTGACGGACTGGCTGTTTTCTGCTCTGAAAAAGTGTTCAAAAAATATACAGTACCTGTCAGGTTTAATGAATTTTATTCCGTTTCAAACGAATTTTATCTGAAACCGCTGATGCCGCTTTTTAATGGCGACGGGCGTTTTTATCTGCTCACGCTGAAAGCAGATGCAGTAAGTTTTTATGAAGGAACCCGCTACTATATCACAGAAATAGAAGTTGATGACCTCACACCTTCGCGTCTGGAAGATGTAGTGGGATACGATTTTGAGCAGAAAAGTCTGCAGTTCAGAACCCAGCAGGGAAATCAGGGAGCCGGTTCATTTCACGGTCATGCCAAAAGCGACGAAAAGGCTAAAACAGAACTGTTACAGTATTTTCGTGCCATCGACAAGGGGTTGATGAAATTGCTGCACGACGATCAGAAAACTCCTTTGGTTGTGGCCTGCATTGATTACCATTTTCCGATTTACAAAGAGGCCAGTTCGTACCAGAACTTATATCCAAAACACATTTCAGGTAATCCGGCGGACATGGACTCCATTGAATTGCACGAAAGAGCCTGGGATTTGCTTAAATCGCATTTCAGCAGGAAACGCCAGGATAAAAAAGCCCAGTACCTTGAACTGCAAAAATCGGGGAAAACCTCATCAAACCTTTTGGAAATAATGCCAGCTACACTTTTGGGCAAGGTTGATACCCTTTTTCTCGAAAAAAACGGAGAAATTTTTGGAACTTTTGATCCGGAAACAGGCGAAACCAAAATATTAAACGGAGAAAACACTTCGGGTATGTCGCTGTTAAACCTGGCAGCAATAAAAGTTTTTGAGCAGGGTGGCAAAGTTTTCCTGGAAGAAAAAGAGACACTTCCCGACTCATCATCGAAAATTAATGCGCTGTTCAGGTACTAAAAAATGTATATTTACAAAAATTTAAGCCTGAAAGAATGAACCGGAAAAATTTTATTAAATCAACTGCGCTTTTTGCCGGAGTTTCGGCTGTTGCCAATCCGTTAGTATCATCTGCTGTTTCGCCCGGCCAACCGCCACAAAAAATCAAGCTGAAAAAAGGGCTGGGATTTGGCATGATAAGGGAAGATTTATCACTGACCGATAAATTCAAGCTGGTAAAAGATTTGGGATTCGATGGTGTGGAACTGAACGTCCCCACCGATCTTAACAAGTCAGAAATTCTGGAAGCCAAAGACAAAGCTGGAATTGAACTTCCCAGCGTGGTGAACAAAGACCACTGGCAGAAACCCCTCTCCGACCCCGATCCGGAGGTGAGAAACGAGTGTATTCAGTCGGTTGCCCAATCGCTGCAGGAGGCAAAGGATTTTGGCGCCGATACCGTTCTTTTAGTTCCGGGTGTTGTAAGCGAAAAAGTACCTTACGAACAGGCTTATGTTACAGCCATGAATTCCATCCGGGAGCTTATTCCTTTTGCCGAAAAAACCGGTGTTCAAATTGCGCTGGAAAACGTGTGGAACAATTTCCTGATTAGCCCGGTGGAAGCCCGGCGTTTTGTGGATGAAATCAACCACCCGCTGGTAGGCTGGTATTTCGATGTGGGTAATATTTTGCGTTACGGTTGGCCTGAGCACTGGATTAAAACCCTGAATTCCCGTATCATGAAACTTCATGTGAAGGAATTCAGCCGCCAACTGATGAATGACGAAGGCCTGCGAAAAGGATTCCAGGTAAACCTCCTGGAAGGCGACAACAACTGGCCCGAAGTAATGAAAGCAGTAAAGGAAATCAACTACAAGGGCGGCTGGATAATTGCTGAAGTGAGCGGTGGCGACCGAAACCGTTTGAAAGACATTTCAGAACGGATGGATAAAATTATAAGTTACGTCTGATTTTCTTCTCAGATATAACACAAAAAAGAAACGGATTATCTCCTAACTTCTGCTATGCGATAAATCCGTTTCGGTGTTGTAAACTTTAAAATTAATCTATGTAACTGCGCTTTTCATCAGTTTTTCTGAAATTTTGTTTTTCAAGGTAACCCGAAATTAAACAGCCGTTTCAATGTGCATCAACACATCGCCTTTGGATACGGAATCACTCGCTTCAAATTTGATTTCCTTCACCACGCCGTCAACTGTTGAATCCAGATTGTTCATCATTTTCATGGCCTCGATAACAACCACGGTTTCGCCGGCTTTTACTTTTTCGCCTACTGATTTTTTATACTCCACAATCATTCCCGGAAGCGGTGCAGTGATGCTGCCGGTTTTTTCCACCTCTTTATTTGCGGATTTGTTTTTCCGTCCGCGGATTTGCATGACCGGTGCTGCTGCCACATTCGGATCGTTGATTTCGACTGAAAACGTTTCTCCGTCAACGGTAACTTCCAGAGCGCGCCCTTTCCCCGATGTTTTTTTTGTGGTTAGTTCGCCTGCCAGCGCTTTACGGATAATATCGGCTTCTTTTTTCACCTGTTCCATGGTTTTGGGTTTTACCTCGTCGGGCATTTCTTCCAAACCATACTTCCATTTCAGAAACCGTTTTCCGGTAACCGGATACAACGCGCAAAGCACTTCATCGTCGATGTCTTTCGCCAGTCCGCTGAAATTACTTTTAACCTCGTCCATTTCAGGTTCGAGAATTGATCCCGGACGAACAGTAACAGGTACTTCCCCGCGCGGATAATCCTTCAGCGCTTTTTTCATTACCTCAGGATTAATGGGATCGGTGGTTTTACCATACAAACCGTAGCAGAGGTCTTTTACCTCTTTTGTAATTTTGGCATATTCGCCTTCGTAGGAATCAAAAAGGACATTGTTTACGGTTTGTACGCCCACAATTTGTGAAGTTGGCGTTACCAGCGGAATATTACCCAGGTCTTTGCGCACCTTCGGCAATAACCGGAAAACATCTTCCAGTTTATCAAGTGCATCCATGGCTTTCAACTGGTTAACCAGGTTCGAAAGCATACCGCCCGGCGTTTGGTGAAGCAGCACATTGATATCGGTAATGGCATATTTCGGGTTGTTATCCAGATGCCTGTATTTTGGAATGTGTTTTTCCATCTCGTCGGCTATAGCTGTAATTTGGTTGATATCCATGCCTGTGTCGCGGTTGGTACCCAGCAACGACATGATAATCGGTTCAACGGCAGCATGCGATGTGCGGTATGCATAAGGTCCAATACACGTGTCAACAATATCCACTCCGGCTTCAATGGCTTTAAATATGGCCAGGTCGCCCATGCCGGAAGTAAAGTGTGTATGCAAATTCAACGGAATATTGGTGAAGTTTTTAATTTCCCGAATCATATTGTAGATGTCGTAAGGCGCAATCAGACCTGCCATATCTTTAATACAGATGGAATCCACGCCAAACTCAATCAGCTCTTTCACCTTGTTAATGTAGTATTCCATATTATAAACATCGCCGCCCAGCCGCGGCTGGTTCAGCGTATAGCAGACCACACCCTGAAAATGCTTTTCATTTTTCCGGATGACTTTTGCCGCCGTTTCAAAATTGCGGTAATCGTTTAACGCATCGAAACAACGGAAAATATCCATGCCATTGTCGATGGCACGCTGAACAAATGCTTCAACCACATCGTCGGCATAGTTGCGGTATCCCACCACATTCTGTCCGCGCAGCAACATGGAAAACGGAGTTTTGGGCATGTGATTTTTCAGCACCCTCAGGCGCTCCCAGGGGTCTTCTCCCAAAAAGCGGTGCATGGTATCAAAGGTTGCACCTCCCCAGGTTTCCACTGCATTGAATCCTGCATTGTCTATCATTTCGGCCACCGTTAGCAAATCTTCGGTACGGCCGCGTGTGGCAAACAACGACTGGTGACCATCGCGTAAACTTACGTCGTTTATTTTTACCGGGTTGGCCGCTTTCAGGCGATCAGCCTCAAAATGAAGCGGCGTCATCTCCAATACTCCGTGTTTATCGTAATTCATCCTTTCCATTTCTTAATCGCGTTCAATTGTTTTCAAAAAAAATTATGCACTGCGCAACATGCGCCCCCTGCGCTGAATCACATACCGGTTACTCATGGCAATTTCTTTACCGGTTTGCACCCATGCTCCCGAACGATTTAGTTCGGCTGAAGCAGTTGCGTTTGTTTTTTCCTGCTCTATGTAATAAGCAACAGCTATCATCGCTGCTTTTCTCTTTTTTTCGTATGCATTCATAACTGTATTTTTTTAAAGTGGAATATTACCGTGTTTTTTAGCCGGAAGCACTTCTGTTTTCGTACTCATCGCTTCCAGCGCATCAATTAACCGTATGCGCGTTTCCGATGGAATAATCACGTCATCGATATATCCGCGCTGAGCAGCCAGGTAGGGCACGTTAAATGCTTCTTCGTATTCATCGATTTTTTCCCGGGTTTTGGCTGCTTTATCTTCGGCCTCACTTATTTCTTTACGATAGGTAGAAATTACTTCCACCGCGCCTTTGGCTCCCATCACCGCAATTTCTGCTGTTGGCCAGGCAAATACCATATCGGCGCCCAACGGTTTGGAGCACATAGCCAGATAAGCTCCACCGTAATCTTTACGTGTGATTACCGTAAATTTGGGAACAGTGGCTTCGGCATAACTCCACAACAGTTTTGCGCCGTGGCGGATAATTCCACCCAGTTCCTGCTGAACACCAGGCAAATAACCGGGAACATCCACAAACGTGATGAGCGGAATATTAAAAGCATCGCAGGTACGCACAAAACGACTGATTTTATCCGATGCATCTATGTCGAGGCATCCGGCCTGAACGAGCGGTTGGTTTGCAATGATACCAACCGAACGATTATTTAAACGGCCAAATCCCACAATACTGTTTTCGGCATAGTGTTCGTGCACTTCATAAAAATGCCCCTGATCGAGTACCGATTCAACCACCTTTTTCATGTCGTAAGGTGTTTTTGCATCGTCGGGAATGATGGTGTCCAGTTCATCACACATGCGGGCAGGATCGTCGCCCATGGGAACAACCGGCGCATCTTCCAGATTGTTGTTCGGAAGGTATCCCAGCAGTTCAATTATCGATTCGATGGTTTCCTCATCGCTTTCGCAGGCGAAATGGGCATTACCGCTTTTGGAGTTGTGTGCCATAGCCCCGCCAAGCGCTTCAAAAGTGGTTTCTTCGCCAGTAACCGTTTTAATTACGTACGGACTGGTAATGAACATGTGGCTTTGCTTTTTCACCATATAAACAAAATCGGTCATAGCGGGCGAATAAACTGCTCCGCCGGCACATGGTCCCATGATGGCTGAAATTTGCGGAATAACGCCCGAAGCTCTGGAGTTTCGCATAAAAATTTCACCATACCCTTTTAAGGCATCCACACCCTCTTCCACGCGGGCGCCGCCCGAATCGTTCAGTCCCACAACCGGAGCTCCCGCTTTCACGGCCAGGTCCATAATTTTGCAAATTTTTGCTGCGTGCATTTCGCCCAGTGAACCGCCCCGAGAAGTAAAATCCTGTGAGAAAGCAAATACTGTATGTCCGTTCACTTTTCCATGGCCAACAATCACCCCGTCGGAAGGAATGTTTTCTTTTTCCATGCCGAAATTCACCGAACGGTGTTTTACAAACATATCGATTTCGCGAAAAGTGCCCTTGTCGAACAACAAATCAATGCGCTCCCGTGCCGTTAACTTGCCTTTCTCGCGCTGTTTGGCCACTCTGGCTTTGCCACCCATGGCCAAAACTTCCACCCTTTTCTGTTTTAATTGTTCAATTCTTTCTGATACTTTCATGTCTGTTTCCTTAAATCATCCTTGTAATCAATCTTCTTCTGTTATCTGAATTGAAAAATAATTTATTTCAATCTTATTTATAAAGAAATATTTCTTTATTCCAAACTGTAGTTTTATTTATTGTTTTTGTTTCAATCTTTTTTTTTAACTCTTATCCTTCTATCAGCTTAACTTTTACTGCTATTCTTCTGTTTAAATCCTGCTGTTGATTTGTTTCGCAAATAAAGAAAAAAATCTTTAAAGAATAAAATGAGGGTAAATATGCTTTGAACAAAATGAAAGATTTTATACTAAAAGTTGACCTTTTCTGACAATTCGGTCGAAAAATTTGCTGTTTGTTAGGTAGTTGCGAATTATTATTTAATTGTTAATAATTTTTAGCGAAAATGACATTCAATTTTGCCCCGGCAAATTTACTCATTACATTACATTTTTCAATAAGTAATAATTTATAATACAGGTGATTACAGATGCTCTGTTGGACTTTTTCCGGACTTTTTTGTGATAGTTGGAAATGTGGTCGCAAAAAGTCCAACAGAATTGATGAAAAATCTAATTAAACCACCATAGCCAATAAAATATTGAATCATAAATTTTATGACTGTAATTTTGTTGTGGTGCGTTATGTCCACTCACATAAAGACTTAGATAACAGTGCGTTAAAACAACGATACAATCAATTGGAAAATGATTTTTACCTCCCGAAAATAGGTGATTACGGAAGGTAAAAATCAAATGGTTGTGAGTAAAAGTGGAGCTGGCGGAACCAAACCCCGGCAATTTTTCAACTTTATGTAAATACTGAAAACACTAAAAAAATGACCTGCACTTCAATAAACACTAATGTTTGCAGCCAATTCAGGAAATTGAATGAAATTTAATGATATTGAAAGAAAATGAAAAACGGTTGACCAAATGTTGACCAAATTTTTTATCTTTGGTTCGTAAACGTTAAAATGATAAAAAATGGCAACAATTAAATTCTTACTTCGAGGTAAAAAAGACCCTGCAAATATTACCGTTCGTTTGTCCGCTGGCAGGGGTAAAATTTTCAGGGCTAAAACCGGATATGTTATTGACCCGGAAAAATGGAGTACGGAAACCAACCTACCAAAAAAGGGCGGTAACGTATCACAAAAAAATCTGAAAACCGATTTGGAAAAACTGGCAAACACTATTGAAACAAACCTGAATACAGCAACAGGCAACGGAATAGAGATTGACAGTAAATGGCTGCAACAGCAAATAAATAATTTTCAGGGAAAAGTAAAAACAACAGATGAGGATCGTTTGATAAATTGTTTACAGGGTTATATTGATTTTTTACCCAGAAAGAAACAAAGAAACGGAAAACGTGGAGCAGCAGCAGCAACGATCCAAAAATACCAAAGTCTGAAAGTTAAGATTGAAAACTTTGAAGCATCCAGAAAGAAAAAAATACTTGTTAAAGATGTTGGCCTGAAATTCATTGAGGAACTGGAAAAGTATTTTTATGAGGTTGACAAATTAGGCAGCAATACAACAGGCCGTTATATTAAATTTCTAAAAACCGTTTGCACGTGGGCGGAAAATGAAAAAGGCATACCGGCACACCCACAACTAAAAAGAATCAAAGGTTATACCGATGAGGCCGCTAAAGTATTTTTGTCGTTTGATGAATTGGAAAAAATAGAGAACACAACCTACAAACGTTCGGCACTTGAAAACGCTAAAGACTGGTTAATTATAGGCTGCTACATAGGCCAAAGAGTTTCCGACCTGTTACCGTTAACAAATGAAAACCTGACTATTAGAAACGGACTTGAACTAATTGAATTGACCCAAAAGAAAACCGGGAAACGTGTAGCAATTCCACTTCATCCAAAGGTTAAAGAAATTCTGAATAAAAGAAACGGGAAATTTTCCTATAAAATTTCAGACCCAAAATTCAATGAATATATAAAAGACGTTTGCAAAGAGGCCGGAATAACAGAACCCACAAAGGGCGGAAAAATGGTAAAAGATGAAAAAACAAAAATGACCCGGAAAGAATACGGAATATTTCCGAAATGGGAACTTATTTCATCCCATGTTTGCAGACGTTCATTTGCTACTAATTTTTACGGTGAAATCCCAACCAGTATTCTGATGAATATTACAGCACACAGCACTGAAAGACAATTTTTGGAATATATCGGAAAATCTGCCAATGACTACGCTATTCAGTTAGCTGAATATTGGAGTAAAGAGGCATTGAAGGCCAAAAAAGAACCACAAATGACCGTATTAAAACAAGCAAACTAAATAACCATGAAAGAAAAAATCGAGAGCCTGGAAAGGAAAATTTTACTATGTTCTAATTGCAGAAAAAAAGATGAAACTATAAGTTTATTAACAACAATGTACAGGGAATTGAAAGAAAAATTATCTGAATATGAAGGCACTAACAAACAAACCGGCCAACCTTTGCCAAACTTTCACCTGAAATTAGTAAAAAGGGCAAATGAATCTTAAAAACATTTTCAACATGGAACCAAACGAATTTAAGGAACTGGAAAAATTCATTTTAGATTGTGAGCAAAAGAACCAACAGAAACATAGTGAAGCTATTCAAAGTTGGAAAAACTTATATGTAAAAATTACAGATGAACTTTACAGCACGGAAAAACAACCAACCATTGACCGGTTGAAAGTATTGCAGGTGCAAACAAAACAATTTTTAAATGCTATCCGGAATACTACGCAAATAATAAGAAAACCGGAAACATATATTTCAGAAACTTTTTTAAAAACCGAAAAAGAGTATATCAAAAGTTTTGAAGATCTTCAAACGATTATTCAGCTATTAATTGAAGTGAGATTGAAAAAAGAAATCGAAAAACAGAAACAACCGGAAACCCCAGCACCCTGGAGCCATCTTATTTTTAAAACCCCTGAAAGTTTGCAGTTATTTGAAAAATTCATTTCAGGGGAAAATGAAGATTATAAATCTGGTTGTTATTTTATTTACAGAATGATGCACGACCGGGAAAACCCTAAATTAATACATGATTCAGCAGGCCCCAGCGATTTTTCAAAATGGCATAATGAAACATATATTAAGGAAAAGGAAAAGGAAAAAGAAAAAGAACTGGATTATAATTTTAGAACATGGGAAAATATCGGAAAGAAAAAAAACAGGGAAATAAGATACAAAGAATTGAAAGATAAAATTGCAAAAAATGACAATTAAGAAACCTACTTAACACAATAAAAAATATAGGACAACCATAGGATAAGACATTAAAAAACAGTAAGTTACAGACCTACTTTCGATTTGAAAGTGGGTTTTTTTCATTTTTTCTAATTTCCCGAGAATATCCAATTTTTTAAAGTATTGATTTTCATCTATTTATCACATTTCAATTTGAAAGTGGTTGTTTTTTGTATATTCGCCAAATGTAAACATTTGCTCAAAACAATCCATTAAAGAAAATAGCATAAAATTTCATGCAACCCTAAAAAATCAAATCTTAATGAAAATACTACAATGCGTATTGGAAATACTACAACTATTTTTTTGTAACTCAATTAGCTCAAATAATCTTTGTGCAAACATTAAAATTTAAGCAAATGGAAGTTTTACAAATTATTCAAAAAACCCCTGATGAGTTGGAAGAAAGAATTTACAACAGGTTTAAAAAGGATTTTGAGAATCTTAAAAACCACTACCAACCAAAGGAACCCGTTGAGTTTTTGACCCGGAATGAAGTCCGGGACTTGCTAAAAGTGGATTTGTCAACAGTTTGGGGATGGACAAAAAAAGGAAAACTAAAGTCTTATGGTATCGCTGGCCGTGTTTATTATAAACGTTCAGAAGTTGAGGCCGCAATCCAACCGTTAAAAGTGTAATGATTGATTACTTAAAAATACATGAATTACCGGTTAAGACCGTTGAAATCCTGAATAATGACCGGTTAACGTTTCCACTATCAAACGTGGCAACCACAGGCGAAATAATGAACCGTTCACAGGTGGCACACTGGCAGGAATTACAGTTTGTTGTTAGAGGTAACAAAGTCAGTTTAAAAGGGAGCCTGCACAAACATTTTGAGGGCGGCACAAATTACCGGGACTTTCATTTGACAGATATTAAGGCAACCATTGAAAAACTGGCTGAAACGTTCCAATTTGACCCACAGCAGGCCGCAATCAATTTTATTGAGGTTGGTGTAAACATTCCACTGAATAACGACCCGACCGAAATAATAAAAACCCTGGTTATTTACCGGAATAATCCATTTACACCCCTGCACGTAAAAGGAAAAGGGTTTGGCCGCAAATGTGAAACCCAACAGTTTACTATCAAAGTTTATAATAAGAGCCTGCAATATGGTTTAATTGAACCCCTGATGAGGTTTGAAGTAAAAATCAAACGGATTGAATTTCTAAAGAGGTTTGGAATAACCGGGATAACATTGTCAGACCTTAAAGAACCGGAAATTTACCCGGCGTTTAAAAAAATATTACTGGACATTTTAAACGGAATTCTTTTGTTTGACCCGAAAACCAACCCGGACAAATTAACCACTTTGCAAGACCGTGAATTGTTTTTGCAGGGACGTTTCCCGGAATTCTGGCAGGAATTGCCCCGGCAACGGAAAAATGAAAAAATTAAAAAGTTTGGCGAACTGGCAGGAACCAAAGAAATAAAAAAACAGTTGGAAAAGTTTATTTCCGAAAAATGGGACAACCTGACCAACCCGGACAAATTAACCACTTTAAAAATGGAGCCTGAAAAACAAAAAACCGGACAAATTAACCCTACAATAAACGGTTATTTAGTAACAAACTGTATTGTAACCAACCTACCAATAAAAAACCCTGCACCCGGAAAAAAATACCTGACATATTCAGACATTAAATGGTATTGTGAAAATGGATATGGAATCTATCAAAAAAAACTGGAATCTAAATTAACCCGGAAATGGAAAACCCGGCACTTTGGGGAACCACTGGAAAAATGGTTTGAAGAAATAGCCCACAAAATACGGTGCAATCTATCAAACACCCGGCGCAATCCAACAAACAACACATGGAAAAGTTACAATAACATTGAGGCCAAAGGTCCGAAATTGTGGGAAACAAAGGAGCTGATGAGCGAAGAAAAAAGGGAACTAATTTTTTAATTATCAATACTTTAATAACATGAAAGAATTATTTTTTGAGAACAAATATCTGGTAAATCAGATTGATGTCGAAGTTGAAAACCTGCAAAAGAAATTTCAGGAAATTTTTACAGACTGGCAGCAACTAACCACAGAGTATTTAGGCAATCCTGCACCTTTGGACGTTGAAACACTGAAAAGTTTTTATGACAGCAAAGGGAACCCGGTTGAAACCCGTATTGAAAACCACATTTTGAGTATTAAGGCCAGAGAATTGAAATCAAAATACCCTGATTTTGATGAAGATGAGATGAAACGAATTTTAAACCGGCCAATAGTGGGAATGATACTTTATTCTTTGGAAGCAATACAACCAACTCAATACTGGCACTGTTTGGAGTTTGATAAAAAAATCAAAGTAATCAAACCACAGGTTGAAATTCTAAAAGACCAACACCGGGACTATGCCGAAAGCGAAGCCGAATTGAAACGTCTGGAGCTTGCAAAAAAGGTTGTTGAAGGGATGAACGCAATTCTAAACGAATTCCCACACATTCAGGCAAATGATTTTCACATTCCTCAATTTACCTTTGAAAACGAAGGGAAAATCTGTATTTCGTACCACTGGGTAAAATTTGGCCGTCTGGGTAATTCAATGTTACCCGGTGACCAAATAGCTATTTTCGGGAAAAGAACCAAAGGGGATGCAATCCTGCACCCGTCCGAACCGAAAAAGATTGATTTGTAAACAACAAAAATTTTCAAAACAATGGGACTACCAAAAGGACGTACAAACAACCCGGCAGGCAGGCCAAAGGGAACCCGGAATTTAACCACCGGCCAAACAAAAGAAATCCTGACCGGGATATTAAAAAAGAATTTCACCGCTGCAAAGGTTGACCGGGATTTAAAGCAATTGGAACCCCGGCAACGTCTGGACGTTCTCACTAAATTGTTATCCTATGTTTTGCCCCGGCCAACAGAGGGAAATTTGACAGTTAATTTTGAAAATTTACCTGAAAATGATATTGATTACATTTTGGAAACTTTAATACAAAAGAGTTATGAAAATTGAGAATATGCCAAAAGATGAAAAAATTTCAATCCTAAAAAAAATCAGTGAAGGTGAATCAAAAATCATTGAAGGTGTTTTGATTGAACAGGGAGCCAGTAACGGAATGATTGTTATTACCGAAAACGGCAAATATTATTCAGACAATACACTGACAAAAGAACTTTCAAAAGATTTTATTGATAGTTACCCTGGAGCCGTTGTTTTTATGCCTTGCAACCACAGGTAAAAATTTCCTTTTTCCTTTCTCCATAACAATAAAAGGGGTGCAACTGCACCCCTTTAAACGTTAAAATGTTATTTGTGGCAACAAATAACTATTCAAAGTTAAGCATTAAATTTTTTCAACAAAAAAACGCTTAAAAAAATAATGTTGACCAAACGTTGACCAAATAAAAAAACCAACATTCACAAAATTCTATAAATCAAACGAATACAAATTTTATCCGTGGAGCTGGCGGGAGTCGAACCCGCGTCCAAACGAGGAAGCCACAAGCTTTCTACATGCTTAGCCCCGACTTAATTTTCGTGTACCGGCTGGATCAGGGCCACCGACTGGTACCTTAGCTCCTTTAATTTCGCCGAAGTTGCAGAGCAAAACTTCAACTAGCCTCGATTTACTTGCACCGCCGGTTCGGGCCGCTTCGTGGCAACAGCACCCGGGCGATGTCTTGTCCCGACGCCTTGCATCGGGATTAAGCTGTAACCTACTTAATTCGGTTACGCAGCAAGAGCGTAATTATTTTCGCCAATTATGGTTTTGATCATTATTTTTTAAGGGTCAACAACCAAAACCCTGCATGCTTACCTGCCTCTTCTACCCGCTGTCAAAACCAATCAGCCCCAGTAAAAAAAGGCAAAATTTTGCCAAAGAACCGGTACAAAAATACATAAATTATGCCAGTTTCCAGGGCTTTTGTATCTTTATTCAAATTTAAGTTTCAGCTATGGTAATAAAAGTTTTGTTGGTAATGTTGTTTCTCCTTTTTAACCGTTCATTCCCTTTTAAACAAGAACAGGATAATTCCGATCTGGTTTCTTATTTTTCATCGAAAGCAATCCCATTTACCGATGCTTCAGACTTAAGCCTTTTTATTAATGAATGCGGACAGAAACAACTTGTTCTTTTAGGTGAGGCGTCTCACGGAACCCATGAGTATTACCACTGGAGGGCTGAAATTTCTATGCGACTGATCACTGAAAAAAATTTCAACTTCATTGCGGTAGAAGGTGACTGGGCCGCCATTTACCGGCTGAACAAATATGTAAAAGGCCTGGAAAATGCAAAATCTTCGGCCAAAGAAGTATTGCAGTCGTTCAACCGTTGGCCCGAATGGATGTGGGCCAATACCGATATTCTGGAACTGGCTGAATGGCTGAAGGAGTACAATCAAACGCTGCCGCCTGAGAAGAAAGTAGGTTTTTATGGTTTCGATGTTTACGGACAATGGCAGGCATTGGAAGATTTATTGGTTTATACAAATGAACATCTTAGTGAAAAACACAATGACATCGTTGGCAAACTCACTTGCTTTTCCGAATACGGTAATGATGAATGGCAATATGCCAGAGAAGTGGCCGTTGGAAAAATTTCGTGCGAGGAGGAATTGCAACAAGTGGTTGAAATTCTTCGCAACCACGAAGTAACAGTTCCCACAGCGCAAAAGAAAGCCTACTTCCGGGCCAAACAGAATGCTCTGGTAGTTCAGAATGCTGAAAGTTTTTACCGGCTTGCCGTTCAAAACAACATACTTTCGTGGAACAGCCGCGTAGATCACATGTGGTTGACCATAACCCGATTGCTTGATTTTTATGGCCAAAACGCCAAAGGAATTATCTGGGCACACAACACACATGTGGGTGACTCCAGAGCTACAACAATGCGAACAATCAACCAGTATAACATTGGGGAACTGAGCAGAAAGACTTTGGGTGAAGAAAATGTTTTTATTGCAGGGTTCGGAACTTACCGCGGGAAAGTGAATGCCGGAACTGAATGGGGTGCCCGTATGCGAATCATGAAAGTGCCAAAAGCGCAAAAAGGCAGTCTGGATTATTATCTTGGGCAGGTTCCTCACGAACAGTTTTTTATCCTTTTCAAAGAAGAAGACCGAAAACAACAGTTGCTCGCTGCCAATTATTTAGGCCATCGCGCCATTGGCGTTACATACAACCCGCAATGGGAATCAGGGAATTATGTCCCCACCCTCCCGGCTTTTCGGTACGATGCACTTATATATTTCCGGGAAACTTCCGCTCTTAAAACAGTCAGGTAAGTAGATCAACCTTTTTGTTTTAAAAATTCGATTAATTCAACCGGCGCCCCGTTGTGTTCAATCATCACAACCCGCACGCCACCGCCTGGAGCATTGGGTTGAGTAATGATATTGAATCGATGTTCTTCCAATTCTTTGTCTAAATCATTCACTTCAAAAGCAACATGAGTTACTGTTTTTACCAGTTCATGCAGTGGACAGTCTTCATCAAACCGCATCCATTCAATACCAAATGGACTTTTTTCAAATCCGGAAGTATAAAACTTCAGGTGAGGCAGGTATTTTTCATTCGGCCTTTTTTCCGAAGTTGGAATGCCGATATGATGAAAACGCCAGCCCCATTTTTCAATGGCCAGAGGAGGCTCGAAATCGCGCCTGAATTTTTCCATCTGTTTCTGTTTCAATGCAAAATTTTATTTGAAACCATCTTTTCCACTTTAACCACTTTGCCACTTGAGTTAGTAATAACAACAATTGCCAGTCCGTCAAATGCAGGAAACTGAATAACATTTTTGCCTGGCTGCAACTGTTTTTTGAGAATAAACCGACCCGTGGAATTTAGGAGGGTTATGTGAAAATCGTCGACCTGAGGTACATCTCCAATGATTACCTGCCCGGCAACAGGATTGGGATATATTGAAATTTCCGGCAATTTTAACCCGCCTTCCGTCGAGCTAAAAAGAAACGAAGGATAACAGTCATCAAAAGAAGGATTTAAATATTTTTTCTCCTCATTTTCGCTGTAACAAACAAATTCCCAAAAATGGTAGCAACACGTTGGAATATCAGTGATATGCCCCAATAAACCGTTTTTCACGCTCCCAATCCCCTCTACCCAATATTCTTCGTCCTGAAAATAAAAGTTTCGCATGGAATTCACTTTATATCTTCTTCTGAACTGACTGTCAATTTCAACAGAATCAATGGTTTCAATCACGGTATAATCATATCCTGAATTTGTATGCCAAACTGTATCGCCTTCCTGTACATCGAAATCATACAATAAATATTCTTCCTCATGCGGAAAGCCCAAAAAATCAGTTCCTTTATAATAAACTTTTTTATTCTGTTCCCTGATTAAACCGGCCAGTTCTTGAACCGGATTTGCCAAACTGCCCTTTTCCAGGCAAAGTTTTTTATAATTTAATTGGTTCTCCGTTGTGTCACCACATAAAAAATAGCGAAGCAAAACTGTATCTACCGGAGCCTCAGAGATGCTGTATTCGAGGTAAACATTCCATTGGGCATTTTCTGTGGGGAAAGGAAAATAAGGTAAATTTTCAGCTGAAAAGTTGTAAAAATATGATTCTCCCATTTCTTCAACTTCAGCAAGTAACTTCGTAATCCAGGTTTCGAGTTTTGTGGAGTAATCAATTACATAAACGGAATCTTTTTTCGATAAAATGACTGTATATTTCTCATCCTGCAACCTGAGATAACTGTCATCGTAACCTGGGGCCACTTTTATTTCAGTTAGATAAGAAAAAACCGAGTCCCCGTTTTCATCCATTCCTTCAAATATGCGTTCAACGATTTTGATTTCCCTTGAATTAATAGTGAATTCCTGCGAAAAAACCGTATCAGGAAGTTCTGCATCTGTTGAAGATTTTAGAATTGAATCAATTACAATATGATACTTTTCTATCACTCTGTCATACTGAATTCGATAACCATCAGCTTTAAGAGAATCAAACCGGCTGATAAAAATGGTGTCAGTTTTTTGAACGGTACAAACGAATACCAGGTCGGCATCGAGATACCACCTTGCAATTTCAAATGGTGAAATAATCCGGGCAGAAAAAGCAGACAGCGGGAGCCAACAAACCAACAGCAAAAGGTTCAGGCGATGTTTCATTTTTTTTGGTTTTTTGACAATTGAATTCCTGCCTGGCAAGTTAAAACATAAAATTCAATCATCCAATGATTTACTGCAATTATTTTACCGAAAAACTTCAGGGATTATAACGATTTTCTGTTGCGATTTCAGATAAATAACTCCCGCAACGCTCCAAAATAATCCTCGTCCCAGCCATCCGAAATGTTATGGAAAGCCTCATCGGGAATGTTGGTGTGGCGCAGTTCCACACTGGTTCCTTTTTTATCGGGATGTAAAATAATGGTGACAATTGAAGGTTCATCCTGTTCGCCAAAAAACCACTGCTGCATAATTTTCCGGTTTTCTTCAAACTCCAGATTCATGCCGGTAATGCTTCCTCCCCACAACGAAAATTCTGCGCCGGAAACGGGTTCCATAACAGCATCTTCGCCTGTCCATATTTCAAGCATATTTTTGTTGGTCAGTGCGTTATACACATCTTTCGGTTCGGCCGGAATGGAATAGTAGCGTTTTAAATCTTTCATTTTAAATTCATTTATCGTCAAATGTAAATCAATCTTATAAAACAACGGAATTTATTCTGTAAATAATTTCGCATTTTTTTCCGTAATTATAAGTTCCTTTTTTTTACCAATTGTGTACTTTTATAATCTTTCTGAAAAGATTAAAAAAACTGCTTTAAAATTTTATCAAATTCAAAGTCAAATGAATAAACTGTTTTTATTTTTCGCTGCGCTTTTCATTATGTTTGGTGCAGAAGCTCAAATCAGTGCCAAACTGATGCGTTACATGGATGTATCTGAAAACCAGATAACTTTCGTTTACGGAGGCGACATCTGGATAGTGGACAAAAACGGCGGAACAGCCATTCCGGTTACCAACTCACCCGGAGAAGAAACGTGGCCACGGTTTTCACCCGATGGAAAACACCTGGCTTTCACCGCAAATTACAACGGCAATTCCGATGTTTATGTGATGCCGGTAACCGGTGGTGTTCCCACACGGGTCACTTACAATTCTTTTCCCGACCGTATGGTGGACTGGCACCCTGACGGAAAACGGTTGCTTTTTGCCTCAGCCCGCGAAAATGGGGTTGGGCGCCTAAGCCAGTTTTTTCTGGTGGACAAAAACGGCGGATTTCCCGAAAAACTTCAGGTTCCATACGGCGAACTGGCCAGTTTTTCGCCTGACGGAAACAAACTGGCCTATATCACCAAAATTACTGAGAACTACCCTTTTAAACGCTATTTTGGCGGACTTGCTTCCGATGTAATTCTATTCGATTTAAAAAAGAACGCAGCCGAAAAAATCACTGAACATTCAGGAAACGACGGACAGCCTTCGTGGGCAGGCAACAAAGTATATTTCCTCTCCGACCGCGACGAAAATATACGTTTGAACATTTGGGAATACGATACAGAAAGCAAAGAAACCCGACAAATTACCCGCTACAAAGATTTCGACATTTCGTTTATGAACGCCGGTCCGAAAGACCTGGTTTATGAAATGGGTGGCGACCTTTACCTGATGGATTTAGCCTCTTTAACTTCGAATAAAGTGGAAGTAAAAATTATCAGCGATTTATCGGTGGAAATGCCTCAAAGCAGAGATGTGAGCAGCCGCATCTCAAACATGACCGCATCGCCCGGTGGAAAACGGGTGGTTTTTGAAGCGCGGGGCGAATTGTTCAACGTACCGGTAAAAGAAGGATTTACGATGAACATAACACAATCCAGTGGCGCATTCGACCAAAATCCGGCCTGGTCGCCCGACGGGAAAACCATTGCTTACTGGAGCGACAAATCGGGTGAATACGAAATCTATCTTCAGGACAGTGAAGGGAAAGAACCCGCCAAGCAGCTTTCAAAACGCGGAAAAGGATTCGGGTACAAACTGTTCTGGTCGCCCAACAGTAAAATGATTGCTTTTATCGACGAAACCAACACCATTCAAATAGTTGATGTGGAATCGGGAAATATTACTGAAGCCGGAAATTACCGCTGGAATGTGGGACATGGCTCCCGTTTCGGGTTTCCGATTTCGTGGTCTCCCGACAGCAAATGGCTGGCATTTGCGCAGGGTCTCGATAATTCAAATTCCGCTGTTTTTGTTTTCAATGTTGACAATAAAAAACTACAAAAGGTTACATCCGGTTTTTACGATGATAATTTCCCGGCTTTCAGTGCAGATGGGAAATACCTGTTTTACCTCACCAACCGAAACATGGATGCGGCGTATTCCTCACTGGGCGATGGTACCTGGATTTATCCCAACTCCACACAGATTGCGTCAATAGCCCTAAAATCAGATACTCCATCAATTTTGGAACCCAAAAATGATGAAGTGGAGATAAAGCAAGAGGAAAAGGCAGAGGACAAGGAAGAAAAGAAGAACGGCAAAGATGATAAAAATGAAGACACCGAAAAGGTGGAAATCGACTTTGAAAACCTGGAAGCACGCCTCACTATTTTACCTCCAAAAGCAGGAAATATTTCCGCTTTAATTCCTTTTGAAGGAAAACTGGTTTATCTGCGAAGACCAAATACCGGATCAGGCGAAAGTTCCTCGTCGCTTCACTTTTTCGATTTGAAAGAACGTGAAGAAAAAGAAATTATGGGCGATGTAAGCCGGGTAGCTGTCACAGCCGACGGCAAATCACTCCTGGTTTCCAGCCAGAACAAATACGGTATTATTCAGCCGACAGCAAGCCAGAAAATTGAAAAACCGATTCCAACCGACGGACTGGTGATGAACCTAATTCCCAAAGAAGAGTGGAAACAAATATTTATGGATACCTGGCGCCGGCACCGCGACTTCTTTTATGACCCGAATATGCACGGGCTCGACTGGGAAGAAATGCGCGACCGTTACGGGAAACTTCTTAACGATGTACGCACCCGCTGGGATGTTACTAACCTGCAGTTAAATCTGGTTGCTGAATTGAGCGCCGGGCACACTTACGCAGGTGGCGGAGACACTGAAAGTGCTCCTTCGCGATCCAACGGATTTCTGGGCATCGACTGGGAAAAAGATGGAAAACAATACCGCATCAAACGCATTGTAAAACCTGCAGTATGGGATACCGAAGTGCGTTCGCCATTTGATAAATCCGGCGTGGATGTAAAAGATGGCGATTACATTTTGTCAGTAAACGGTGTTTCACTCGATCCGGAAAAAGATCCGTATGCTGCATTCGAAGGGCTGTCAGGAAAAACGGTGAAGCTCGGTGTAAGCCGCAGCGGGAAAAAAGAAGATTTAAAAGATGTTATTGTGGAATGTTTGTCGCCCGGACAGGAAAACAACCTTCGCTACCTGGAATGGATTGAAAATAACCGCAAAATGGTGGATGAACTATCCGGCGGACAACTGGGATATATTTACATGTCAAACACTTCAGCACGAGGGCAGCAGGAACTGGTTCGCATGTTTTACGGACAGCTCGACAAAAAAGGATTTATTCTGGATGAACGGTTTAACGGTGGCGGACAACTGGCCGACCGGTTTCTGGAACTGCTGCAGCGCCCGGTTACTTACAACCTGCACTGGCGCCACGGGAAAGATCACACCAATCCCATAAAAACCAATACCGGACCGGTGGGAATGCTCATTAACGGCTGGGCTGGTTCGGGTGGCGACGGTCTGCCCTGGGCATTTAAAGTACTGGAAGCAGGCCCCATTGTGGGCGAACGTACACTTGGCATTTTGGTTGGTCCGGCAACAGGCCACCAGTTAATCGATGGAGGTTCCATTACCGTTCCGGGTGCCCGCCTTTACGACAATGCCGGCCACTGGTTCTGGGAAGGCGAAGGAGTTTCGCCCGACTTTGAAGTTTGGGACGACCCGAACATTCTGCTGAAAGGCCGCGATCCGCAAATGGAGAAAGTGGTGGAGGAAGTTCTGAAACTCACCAAAGAAAACAAACATTTAATGACACCTGCTCCGCCGCTGGAAGACCGCACGGCAAAAGGACTTCGGAAAAAATAACAAAAATAACACAATCAGGGAAGCAGAATATTTCCCGTCTTATTTCTATCTTTTAACTTTCCTGATTGTGTTTCTCCCCAAACTGTTTTATAACATATTTTCATAAAAAACCCGGCAAAATAGAAAACAGTAAAAAACACTTTTTTAGATTTACGCATTATTTCTAAAAAAATGGAATTTTACAAACAACATCCCCGGTTTTTGGTAGCGGTTGACTGTGTGGTTTTCGGTTACGAAGAAGGGGAATTGAAGCTTCTGCTTTACCCGCGTGCCTTTGAGCCTGAAAAAGGCAATTGGTCGCTTATGGGTGGTTTTGTTCAGGAAAACGAATCGTCGGACGAAGCCGCTGCAAGAGTTTTGAAACAAACCACCGGGCTAAACGATATTTTTCTGGAACAGGTGAATGCCTTTTCACAGCCTAAACGCGAACCTACGGAAAGGGTTATCAGCATTGCCTATTTTGCGCTCATCCGGATTGGTCGGCACAAAAAAAGCAAAGCCGAAGAATTTGGCGCCAAATGGTGGCCGGTAAACGAATTGCCGCCACTCATTTTTGATCACAGGGAAATGATAACGCAGGCTCTGAAAAAACTTCAGCAAAAAGCCGGGTCGAGCCTGGCTGGCAGCGAATTACTTCCCTCAAAGTTTACCTTGCTTCAGTTGCGGAAACTATACGAGGCCATTTATCAACGAACCTTCGATCCGGGAAATTTCAGAAAAAAAATACTTTCGCTGGACGTACTTGATAAGCTTGACCATAAAAATTCAACGGAATCGAAAAAAGGCGCTTATTATTACCGGGTAAAACCCAATAAAGCCGAAAAGGAATTGGAAAGAATTATTAAATACTAAAAGAATTTATATACTAAACAGAATTTTAAACCATAAAAGTTACTGCGATGACAACACTCGACTGGATTGTACTGGGACTTTTTGTAATTGGACTAATTGGCGTTGTTTTTTATGCATTAAGAAAAAAAGACAAAGACACAACCGACTATTTTCTGGCCGGACGCGATGCCACCTGGATTGCCATTGGTGCATCTATTTTTGCTTCGAATATTGGTTCGGAGCATTTGGTAGGTCTTGCAGGCGCTGGCGCCGAAAGCGGGATGGCAATGGCCCACTGGGAAATGCACGGCTGGATGATTCTGATGCTCGGCTGGTTGTTTGTACCCTTTTATGCCCGTAGCAAGGTTTTTACCATGCCCGAATTTCTTGAGCGAAGGTACAACCCGCATGCCCGCTCTTTCCTCTCGGTTATTTCACTGGTAAGTTATGTACTTACAAAAGTGGCCGTTACTGTTTATGCCGGCGGTGTTGTTTTCAAAGATGTTTTTAACATCGACTATATCACTTTTTTTGGTTACAACATCGACTTTTTCTGGATAAGTGCCGTAGGACTTGTTGTTCTTACTGGTTTATATACAACTTTTGGCGGCATGAAAGCTGTGCTTTACACATCGGTACTTCAAACGCCGATTCTGCTTATTGGCTCTGTTGCGGTTCTTGTTTTAGGCTTGATTAAAGTTGGCGGGTGGAATGAGATGATAGAAATTTGCAGCGCCAATGTAACCGTTCATGGCGATTCGATGACCAGCCTGATGCGCTCACCAAAAGATCCTGATTTTCCGTGGACCGGAGTTATTCTCGGTTCGGCAATTATTGGTTTCTGGTACTGGTGTACCGACCAGTTTATTGTTCAGCGTGTACTTTCGGGCCGCGACATGAAACAATCGCGCCGTGGTACTATTTTCGGTGCTTACCTGAAGCTTACACCGGTTTTTATTTTCCTGATTCCGGGAATGATTGCATACGCCTTACAGCAAAAAGGTTTGCTTACGCTTGAAACCAACGATGCAGCTTTCTCAACAATGGTAAAGGAACTCCTACCAATGGGATTCACCGGTATTGTAATCGGTGGAATTCTTGCAGCATTAATGAGCTCGCTGGCTTCGTTGTTTAACTCATCGGCCATGCTGTTCACCATTGATTTTTACCAGAAATACAGACCAAACGAAAAAGAGCGGCATTATGTAATTGTTGGCCGTATAGCAACTGTTGTTATCGTTTTGCTTGGCATTGCCTGGATACCTGTTATGAAAGGACTTGGGAAAGTGCTGTATGAATATCTTCAGGACGTGCAGTCGTTGCTGGCACCTGGTATTGCTGCGGTTTTCCTGTTGGGAGTTGTTTCAAAAAGAACCACTCCGGCAGCCGGTTTCTGGGGATTACTTATCGGGTTTACACTGGGTATGACCCGCCTGGGTCTGAACATTTTCTCAGGAGGTATTGAAGAAACTTCACTCATTTACAAAATTTTCCTGGTACACAACTGGTTGCACTACGAAATTTACCTGTTTGTGCTGGTTATTGTTTCCATGGTAATAATCAGTTACTTTACCAAACCAAAAGATCCGCTGGTAATAGCCGGACTTACACTGGGAACCGCATCCAAAGAACAATTGGCCGAGGTTCGCGCTTCGTATAATCACTGGGATGTGATTAACTCGGTAATAATTATCGCCATTATCCTGGTATTCTATGCTTATTTCTGGTAATCAACATGTAAAATAAAAACTAAAAATAGCTGTCATTTCTGGCAGCTATTTTTTATTTTCGAAGTTCAATATTAGGTTATGTACGATATAATTGGAGATGTTCACGGGCATGCCCAGCTATTGAAAAAACTATTGCTGGAACTGGGATATGAAAAAACTACTGAAGGGTACTTTCACCCAAACCGCAAAGCTGTTTTTGTGGGAGATTTTATCAATCGCGGGCCGCAAATCAGAAAAACCATCCGTACAATAAGAAAAATGGTTGAAAACGGAAATGCACTCGCTGTTTTGGGGAACCACGAGATCAATATTATTATTGCCTACCTGAAAGACAAAAAAGGTAATCCACTGGTAAAACCACCTCTGAAAAATTTTATTTCAGGGCTAAAAACCTTTAACGAATTTATTGATGCTCCCGAAGAGTGGCAGGAACATTTACGCTGGTTACGCACACTCCCCCTTTTCCTTGAATTGGAAGGAATAAGAATCGTCCACGCCTGCTGGTCTGACAAAGCCATAGAATTCATTAAACAAAATCTTCCGCCGGGAAAAATTAAAAAAGAGGTTTTCAGGAAAATTTATAAAAACCCGGGGTCTGAACTGGCTAAAAACATTTGGCTGCTTACAAAGGGAATACACTATAAAATGCCCGGAGATTTAAAAATAATCAATAACAAAGGAGTTTCACCACGTTCATTCAGGATGCGCTGGTGGGAAAATCCAACGGGAAAAACCTTTGAGGAGATGTCGTTCGAAAGTAAATTTCACCTGCCTGATTATACTATTCCGCGGGAAATTTTACCTGAAAGTCTTCCCTACCCTGAAGAAGCGCCTGCCGTTTTTTTCGGGCACTATTGCAGAAGCAATGGACCGCATATTATCAAACCGAATATTTGTTGTCTTGACACCTGTATTGCCGGAAGCAAGACGCTTCTTGCCTACCGGTGGAACGGAGAAAGCACCCTAAAACATGAAAACCTCATAAGAATTAAAAAATAATCAAAAGATAAAAACCAACAAATCAACTACTTGGAATCAATTGGAAAAATATTATTTATTTGCATTGCAGGGAAAAAAAGAAAGTATATATTTGCAGCACCTTTTCAAACGGTAACACAACCGGAAACAGGGAGTTCAAAAAAAAATAAAACATAAATGGTGCGGTAGTTCAGTTTGGTTAGAATATCGGCCTGTCACGCCGAGGGTCGCGGGTTCGAGTCCCGTCCGCACCGCAGGAAAGCAACTCAAATGGGTTGCTTTTTTTGTTTTATAAAATTTAAAAAAATAACCTGAGCCGTTTTTTTCGCATGTTACTAATTGCAATACCTTTTTATAATGTTATATGCTCCTTGAATTCCAAGCTCGCCGGCACGACTTAAATCAAGTGCACCGCCTTCAATATCGTCGAGAAATATTTTGGTTAGGCCACGGTTAAAATAGGCTTCCGCAAATTCCGGTTCAAGTTCAATGGCCATGTTCAGGTCTTCAATAGCACTTTTATATTCCCTCAAACGCAACTTCATATAAGCCCGGTTGTAATAGCCAAAAAAGAATTTGGGTTTTTGATACAGTAAAATCTGGTAATCTTCAAGAATTTTCCGGTATTCAGGCAGCGAAATCAAATCAGTTGAAGTTGCTGACTCAATAGGTGCCATTCCAACAGAAACGGTAAACTCATCCGTTGCAGAATTTAACAACTCAATCTGTTCCAGTATTTTATAACGCGTATTTCCACGGGTAAAAAATGCCATCGCCTGTTGTTCGTCCGCGTCAATTGCCTGGTCCAAATCTTCCATTGCCCTGTTATAATTCTCTGTGAGATTATAAAAAATTCCACGGTTCAGATAATTGTGACTGCTTTTATTGATATCTAACCGGGCATTGAAGTACAAAATGAAATTTTCAAATACATCGCGGTATTCTTCCACCGGTTTATTCGTAATGGTGAAAATTGGATTATAGTTGTTTTTCTGGTTTAATTCATCAATGGCCAGATTGTAATATTGCGATCTTTCGTAATCCACTGCATTCTTTTCAAATGCCGAAATAATGAATATCGGTTGCAAATCGATTACGATATTGCGGTTTTGCACCCTTCCGTCGTCCACATCCTCGTCGTCGGAGGGTAATTCCCGGGTATCTTCAACAATCAGATTAATCCGCTGACGCCTGTTTCTTCTGTTTTCACCTTCGTCTTCTTCAGCAGATGATTCATCCTGAGAAGATGTGCTGTTGTTATTCTGCTGAGTATTGTTTTGGGAAGTGGTGTTTTGTTGTGTGTTTGCCTGGCTTTGTGCAGAACTCTGTTGCGACTGGCTCTGTTGGTTTTGCGCCAGTTGTTCGGCATCCACTCTCCGGCTTTCCAAATCGAACTGGGGATTAAGCTGTGCTGCAATACGATAATCATTCTCGTAACCCGGTCGCCCTAAAATTTCGCGTGCCATTGCCCGGTTGAAATAGGCGCTGGCCATTTCCGGATTTTGCCTGAGTGCAACATCATAGTCCATAATTGCTCCTTCATAATCTCCCAGTTTATGCTTTACTATTCCCCGGTTGTTGTATGCCAGCGCATTTTCCGGCTCCAGCCTGATAGATTGGTCGTAATCGCGCAAAGCTGAAGCAAAATCATCCATTTCAAAACGGGCAAGGCCGCGGTTAAGATATGCTCCAGCAAAGTGGGGTCGAATAATAATTACCTGGTTCAAATCGCGAATAGCATCCTCCACATTGCCTTCCACAATGTGTGCATTGCTTCGGTTCATCAGCGCATGTGTCGATTTAGAATTGATTTCCAGCGCTTTGTTGTAATCTTCAATGGCACCCTCCACATTTTTCAGGGCAAGTTTGGCAATTCCCCGGTTATTATAAATCGATTCATTTTCCGGATCGAATTCAAGTCCGCGGTTATAATCCTCTATGGCCTTTTCGTATTCACTCAGGTTGTGATAGGCCATTCCGCGGTTCATATAGGCCTGCGGATAAAAAGGTTTTATATCAATTGCCTTATTATAGTCGATAATAGCTCCCCTGAAGTCCTCCAGTTGATGTTTTGCCACACCCCTGTAAAAATAAGCTTCGGGCAAATAGGGTTTAAATTTTATTACAATATTAAAATATTCAATGGCGCCGGTGTAATTGCCGATTGAAATACGCGTTCGTCCAACTCGCATGTAGTGGTTAATGTTTAATTGAGCCTCAGCAATAAAAGCTGAAGCCAGCAATAAAAACAATATGGCAGTTAATTTCTTCATCTTCCTTCTCCTGAAGCAGCAAAAATAATATTAATAGACAAGCCCATAAAGATTCATTAATTTTATTTAACTTATTTGAATTGTTTCTAAATGTTAAAATTTTCGTTAAAAAATTTTTATTCTTATTTTTGGCTTTCATAAAAAATACGAGTTTTTAAATGAAGTTTTACATTAAATCTAAACTGACAGTATTTTTTGTTGTCAGTTTTTTATTGGCAGCCCATGCAGGCGATGATCCCAAAAAGGACAGAAAAGACCCCTGGTCATTCGAAGATGTTATTCTTTTGCCCACCTCAGCGGTTGAAGATCAGCACCGGTCGGGCACTTGCTGGTCGTTTGCCGGGCTTTCTTTTTTACAGTCGGAAATGATGCGGCTGGGCAAACCCGAAGTAAATCTTTCAGAAATGTTTATCGTTTGGCATACTTATGCCGAAAAAGCCAGAAAACATGTCAGAATGCATGGAAACCTGAACTTTTCTGCCGGTGGCGCCTTCCATGATGTAACGAATATGATTTCAAAATACGGCGTAGTTCCCGAATCGGTTTACGACGGTTTGAAATATGGAGAAGATAAACATGTGCACGGAGAAATGGACCGGGTGTTGCGCGAATATGTGGATGCGGTAGTGGAAAATAAAAACCGCAAGCTGAGTACTGCCTGGCACGATGCTTTTCTTCAAATTCTCGACACTTACCTCGGAGAAATTCCGCAAAAATTTGAATACGAAGGAAGAACCTATACCCCGTTAAGTTTTGCTGACAATTACGTTGGGCTAAACATGAACGATTATGTGGAAATTACTTCATACACCCATCATCCGTTTTATTCCCGGTTCATTCTCGAAGTTCCCGACAACTGGTCGTGGGACAAGATGTATAATGTTCCCTTAAACGAGATGGAGGAAATTATTGATTACTCGCTTGAAAATGGGTTTACCATTGCCTGGGCAGCCGATGTGAGTGAAAAAGGGTTTTTGTCAGGAAATAAAGGTATTGCAGTGGTTCCGGCAGCACCTCAAACAGACATGAGCGATGCTGAAATTTCGCGATGGGAGGCCCTGCCTGAAAGAGAACGCGAAAACGAACTCTACAAACTGGAAAAACCGGTTCCTGAAATGGACGTAACCCAGGAAATGAGGCAAATTGCTTTCGACAATTTCCAGACTACGGACGACCATGGAATGCACATTGTAGGAAAAGCCAAAGATTCCCTTGGACAAACATTCTATAAAGTAAAAAACTCCTGGGGCGATTACAATAAACACAATGGCTATTTTTATGCATCGAAACCTTATGTTAATTACAAAACCATGTGTATCATGGTTCATAAAGATGCCATTCCTCCCGGAATAAGAGAAAAACTAAACTTTTAATCATATTGAGGGCTGCAAACAAATTGCAGTCCTTTTTTACTTTATTTTTACCCGGCTGTTTTACTGAAAATGAGTTATCGTTTGATTTTCATCCTGCTTATTTTACCTGTTCTGTCAGGAATGGCACAAAAGTCTGAAAACGACATTTCGTGGTGGAACAAACTGCATAACTGGAAAGTGGGAGACCCGGGGTGGCGAAACTGGATGATAATTTCTCCCGGATATTTTGGCCCGAATGCCCTTCCAGTTCCCCATGTACTCAAGGGTGACCTTTTTAAAAGTCCCGAATTCGAGTTGACCATTTCAAATCATTTTCAAAAAGGCGATCCAACTCAGGATATTTCAGGATACGCTTATTTTCCCTTTGCCGGGAACAAAGTTGCAATTGAAATGTATGGAGTTGTCTTTGAGCAATTTGCTTTTTCAGAAGAAATACGGAATGAACGTTTTGCCCGGATAAAAGACGGCAAAGGCACAGCTATTGGCGATTTCTATTTCAGTACTCTGATTCAGCTATTTAAAGACAGAAAAATTCCGAATACCCTGTTTCGGTTTGCCACCAAAACCGCTTCGGGGAATCAATTGGAAGGTGCACGTTATACGGATAGCCCTGCCTATTTTTTTGACCTCAGTTTTTCAAAAAATTTCGGAAACGAATTTTCCGGAATGATTAAACCATTTGCGATGATTGGTTTTTATACATGGCAAACCAACGACGAGCTCAACCTGCAAAACGATGCCCTCCTTTACGGTTTAGGAACCGATTTCATTAAAAATAACTGGCTGTTTTCAGCTTCCTGGTCGGGATACTCGGGTTATAAAAATGAACGCGATCGGCCCATGCAATTCAATTTTGACTTTCGGAAAGATTTTGAAAATAACGCGTTGCGCTTTCAATATCAGCACGGTTTGCAGCACTGGGAATATAAAACAGTCAGGATTTCGTATATCTGGAAATTGAAGAGGGAGAATTAAGAAAGCCAATTTTGCAACGGATTTGTTTACCTTTACTCAAAATTTCAAAATGTTCAGCAATCAATTAATTTCAGAATGATGAAAAAAAAACTTTCGCTGGTAATTTGCGTTTTTAATGAAGAGCCCAATATAAAACCCCTTTCAGAACAAATTCAGCATGCTTTAAAAAACATCGATTATGAAGCCATTTTTGTTGACGATGGCTCCACAGACGGCACCCGGTCTGAGATTCTTAAAATCAACGACGAACGTTTTATTCTGGTGGAACTGAAGCGAAACTATGGGCAGAGCTCAGCTTTGCAGGCTGGTATTGACCAGGCTGAAGGAGAATTTGTGGCGCTTATTGATGGCGATTTGCAAAACGATCCGGCAGACATTCCCAACATGCTGAAACTGATTGAAGCTGAAAATTGGGACATGGTTGCCGGTGTTCGGGCCAACCGGAAAGACGGTATGTTTCTGCGGAAAATTCCGTCGAAACTGGCTAACTACATGATTCGCCGGTCAACCGGAACGAAAATGAAAGATTTGGGTTGCACACTGAAAATATTTACCAAAGAAACGATAAAAAGCATTCATATTTATGGCGAACTGCACCGTTTTATTCCGGTATTAATTACGCTGGAAGGAGCTACTCGTATTACCCAGGTTGACGTGAACCACCGTCCCCGAAAATTCGGCGCCTCAAAATACAACCTAAGCCGAACCACGAAGGTAATGAGCGACCTTTTTCTGATGCTATTCTTTAAAAAATATATGCAACGCCCCATGCACTTTTTCGGCGGTTTGGGAATTATTACTCTGGGAATTGGCGCACTCATCAATCTCTATATGCTAATCCTTAAAATCCTTGGGCATAACATTTGGGGGAAACCACTGCTATTACTGGGAATTCTTTTGGTGATGGGAGGAATTCAGTTTGTTACCATCGGAATTATTGCCGAATTGCAGATGCGTACCTACTTCGAATCACAGCAGAAAAAGCCGTACAGGGTAAAAAAGGTAATTCCGGCAATTGAAAAATAGCAGGTATTATCAAACACGGTATGTTTTTTGAAGCTTACCTGTTGAATATTTGAATTTTAAATTAAATTTGTACAACGTTCATAAATAAAAGAAAACGCCATGAAGACAAGATTTATAACATCAATTTTACTTATAACAGCAGTATGTTTAACTATGTTGGCAACTGCACAGGACAGGATAATTCACGGAGTAGTTACAACTTTTGACAGTATTCCGTTAATTGACGCCCAGGTACAGGTACGAAGCACCAAACAAACCGTATCAACCGATACGCTCGGTATGTTTTCAGTTGCAGTTAATCCAGACGATCGGTTAAGGGTAAGCGCATCCGGTTTTTTCAATCAACGGGTAAAACTGGAAGAAAAAACCAAATTTGCAGCCATTAATTTGAAACTAAAACCCGGCGAAAAAAACCGGGAATATGCCATAGGTTACGGACATGTTTCCGACAGGGACAAGTTGAACGCATTGGCTTCATTAAACAGCAACGACATGGATTTCACACAGTATAGTAACATTTACGAACTGATAAAAGGCCGGTTTGCGGGTGTGCAGGTGGTAAATGGCGAAATCATCATCCGGGGAATAAATTCAATTAACAGCAGCAGCGCTGCCCTGATTATTGTTGACGGCGTTCCGGTTGACGGAAGTGCCCTGAATTCCATCCCCCCTGTTCAGGTAAAAAGCATCAATGTGATTAAAGACGGAAGTTCTGCAATCTACGGTTCCCGCGGAGCCAACGGTGTGGTTCTCATCGAAACCAAACGCGGAAACGATTAATTCTTCATTTCAAAATAAACCAAACTGATTAAAAATGTCCCGATTTTTTTTCCTGTTCGTTCTTTTTTTTGCACTTGTTTTTCAAAGTTGTAAGACACAAAATGGCACACCGGAAAGGGAATTGAAACTCTGGTACAACGAACCGGCCAGTGAATGGGTGGAAGCCCTGCCCATTGGAAACGGACGTTTGGGTGCTATGGTTTTTGGAGGTACCGAAACCGAAAGAATTCAACTCAACGAAGAATCGGTTTGGACCGGCGGCCCCATTGAGCGGGCAAACCCCGAAGCGCTTGAAAACCTGGATAAAGTGCGCCGGCTACTTTTTGAAGGGAAATATGCCGAAAGCGACCGGCTGGCACAGGAAAAAATTATGGGGAAACGCATCGACGGCGGAAAACATACTTACCAAACCCTTGGCGATCTGTTTTTTGAATTCGAAGGGTTAAGCAATGTCTCAGATTACAAACGGGAACTTGACCTGCGCAATGCATTAACAACAACCACTTTTGAATCGGACGGTGTAAACTATACCCGCGAGGTTTTTGCCTCGGCACCCGATCAGGTTATTGCCGTTAAACTTTCTGCATCAGAAAACGGAAAACTGAATTTTACCACATGGATGGAACGGCCCGGCAATGCAGAAGTGGTTTCTGCCAGCGGCAACCAACTGCTTATGACCGGTTTTGCCCAATACGAAGGGCGGGGAACCCGGTTTGCCTCGGTGGCAAATGTCGAAAAAACAGGCGGTGAACTGGTTGCAGCCGGTGGAAAAATTACAGTAAAAAATGCCGATGAAGTGCTCATTCTGGTTTCAGGAAGAACGAATTTCTGGGGCGATCACGAAACGGAAAAGGCGGCTGAAGATGTCAGGAAAGCTACCCAAACCGCTTTCAATCAATTAAAATCAAATCACATTGCAGAATACCAGGAACTGTTTAACCGGGTTGATCTGGCCCTGAATAATCCCGATACGCTGAACATTCCCACCAATGAACGTCTGGAACGTGTAAAAAACGGCGCCAGCGACGACCACCTCACAGAGCTCTATTTCCAGTTCGGGCGGTATTTGCTTATCAGCTCATCACGCCCCGGCGGTTTACCAGCCAACCTGCAGGGGATCTGGGACGGAACATTGTCGCCACCGTGGAACGCCGATTACCACATCAACATCAATATTCAAATGAACTACTGGCCGGCGCTCGTCACCAACCTGGCCGAAACGCAGGAACCGTTCTTTGAGTTTGTTGACGGTTTGCGCCAACGGGGTTCCCAAACTGCCCGCGAAGTTTACGGTTGCCGCGGTTTTGTGGCCCACCACACTACCGATGTGTGGAAATTCACCGACCCCATTGGCATGACCGGTTACGGCATGTGGCCCATGGGAGCCGCCTGGTGCTCCGACCATTTCTGGGAACATTACGATTACACCGGCGATGAACAGTTCCTACGCGAAAAAGCATATCCGGTATTGAAAGATGCCGCCCTCTTTTTTGTGGATTTCCTGGTGGAAGACCCGAAAACCGGGCTGTTGGTTTCGGGACCGGGCATGTCGCCCGAAAACAAGTTTATTGCGCCAAACGGAGAAATTGCAGCGGTTTGCATGGGGCCGGCCATGGATCATCAAATCATTCGCGAACTTTTCAACAACTGCATCAAAACATCCGAAATATTGAACATCGACAGGCCGTTTGCCGACACACTGCGTAACATGCTGGCGCAACTCACACCATCGCAAATCGGTTCCGACGGACGCGTATTGGAGTGGTCGGAAGAACTTCCCGAAGCCGAACCCGGGCACCGGCACATGTCGCACCTGTATGCCTTGTATCCTGGCGAGGAATTTACGGACCCCGGCGATCCGAAGTGGATGGAGGCTTCGCGCAAGTCCATTGAGGAACGGTTGAGGCATGGCGGTGGTCACACCGGCTGGAGTCGCGCATGGATTATCAATTTTTTTGCCCGTCTGAAAGACGGTGAAAAAGCGTACGAAAACATTCTGGCGCTGCTGGCCAAATCAACGCATCCCAACCTGTTCGACAACCATCCGCCATTCCAGATTGACGGAAATTTTGGCGGCACTGCCGGTATTGCCGAAATGCTTCTGCAAAGCCACAATGGGGTGCTGCAATTGCTGCCTGCCCTCCCACCCTCCTGGCAAAACGGCCATGTGAAAGGCCTGCGTGCCCGCGGCGGGTTTGAAGTTGACCTGGCTTGGAAAAACGGAGAACTAACCGAAGCCAAAATAAAATCACTGCTCGGCAATCCATGCAAAGTGATGTACGGGAATAGAATGGTGGAAAAAGAAACAAAGGTGGGAGAAGAGGTTTTGCTGGATGGGAATCTGCAATAAAACAAAATAAAATATCATAACACGAAATTCCCCCTCCTTTAACGAATTTAACAATTGGAATAAATTTTTGCCTAAAGGAGGCCCGCCCGGCTTGAACTCCGTTCGGACGGGGGTGGCTGAAGTCCTGAATGAAAGAAAATCATACTACTGTTTCCTTTGGACGAAGTCGGGGTGGTCAAACCAGATAAAAACTAATTTTATTTTTTGCATCTAAAAGATAAAAACCTTTTCCCAATCTCCCTAAACCTTAGTAAAACGGGCTTCGCCATTTGTTCCAAAACCTTATTCACCTCATTCGATTCAAAGGCAAGTGAAGAAGGGTTAATAAGGTCGGTTTTCAAGGGGGGACAAAATGCTACGAAGGTTGAAGACGGGAAATAAGGTTTTTGAAGAAGAAAAACAACCTCACACCTCCTGCACCGTTTCCACAATCTCCTGCCCTTTCTGAATAGCTTCCAGGTTTAGCGGTATGAGTTTGTGGTAGCGCTCGGGCAAGGATTTCTCCAGGCCTTTTTCCACATTGTCGAGTTTCAGAATGGGTCTCACTTTTAGGAAACTACCGAAAACAATCATGTTGAACACTTTGGGATTGCCCATTTCCACAGCCGTTTTTGTGCCTTCAACCTTGTAAATATTGATGTCTTTCCGGGTAGGGTGATTTACTATTCCGTTGGGATCGTACAATAACGTACCACCCGGTTTCACCGCTTTTTCAAATTTGTCCATACTCTGCTGGTTCAGAATAATGGCTGTATCGAATTCGTGCAATACCGGCGAGCTGATGCGGTTGTCGCTCACAATAACAGTTACGTTGGCTGTTCCACCGCGCATTTCGGGCCCGTACGAGGGGAACCAGGTAACTTCCTTGTCTTCCATAATTCCTGAATAGGCGAGAATTTTCCCCATGGAAAGTACGCCCTGACCGCCAAAACCGGCTATTATCATTTCTTCTGTCATAACTTCTGGTTTTTAATTGTTTGAAACAGGTTCACCTTTTTCACTGTCTTTCATGTCACCCAGCGGATAATACGGGAACATGTTTTCTTCCATCCACTTGTTGGCCTGCACCGGTGTCATTTTCCAGCCCGAGTTGCAGGTGGAAACCACTTCCACAAACGATGTCCCTTTTTTGTCGAGCACGTTCTGAATGCCTTTTTTCAGCGCCCGCTTGCATTTGCGAACCGATGCTGCTGTTTGCGCCGACTGCCTGGTAACGTAAGAAGTTCCTGGCAATTTGGCCACCAAATCGGTCATTTTCAGCGGATAACCGTTCAGTTCGCTGTCACGTCCGCATGGAGTGGTTGAAGTCACCATTTTATCGATGGTAGTAGGCGCCATTTGTCCGCCGGTCATGCCGTAAATACCATTGTTTATAAACACCACTAAAATGTTTTCGCCGCGGTTGCAGGCATGAATGATTTCGGCTGCGCCAATGGAAGCCAAATCACCGTCACCCTGATAGGTAAAAACGAATTTGTCAGGATTCAGGCGCACTATTCCTGTGGCCACTGCCGGCGCCCGTCCGTGAGCTGCTTCCTGCCAGTCGATATCAATGTAATTGTAGGCAAAAACTGCACATCCAACCGGCGCCACTCCCACTGTTTTTTCCTGAAGGCCCATTTCATCAATCAGTTCCGAAATGAGTTTATGAACGACTCCATGGGTACATCCCGGGCAGTAGTGTGTTATGGTGTCAATCTGCACTTTCGACTTACTGTAAACCAGGTTTTCCGGTTTTATTATTTCCTTGATATCCATCATTTACCCTCCTTTAAAAATTTCTGTTCCAACGCTTCCACTACTTCCCCAGGTGAGGGAATAATTCCTCCCATTCGTCCAAAATATTCCACCCGGCGATGAACACCCGCTTCATAAACAGTGAGTTTTATATCTTCCACCATTTGTCCGGCACTCATTTCAACCGACATAAATCCTTTCACTTTTGGAGCCAGTTCTTTTAAAACGTCTTTTGGAAACGGAAAAAGAGTAATGGGCCTGAGTAAACCAACCTTTAGCCCTTTTTCACGGGCAATTTCAACCGATTTTTCACAAACCCTCGAAGAAGTGCCAAATGCAACCAGAATGTATTCCGCATCGTCGCATTGGATGGCTTCATACCGTTGTTCTTCAGCTTCCATTTTCCTGTATTTCTCCTGAAACCGCTGGTTGTTGGCTTCCATTTTTGCCGAATCCATTTCCAGTGAAGTAATTACATTTCTTTCGCGTGTTGACGGTTTGCCGGTAGTTGCCCAACTGCCCCATTTTTCAATTACTTCCTCATCGGTCCAGCGTTTTTTGTAATCCGACAGTTCCACTTTTTCCATCATCTGGCCAATGGCGCCATCGGTTAAAATCATGGCCGGATTTCGGTATTTAAAGGCCAGTTCAAAAGCCAAATCCACAAAATCGTTCATTTCCTGCACCGACGACGGGGCCAGCACTATCATTTTATAATCGCCGTGGCCGCCTCCTTTCACAGCCTGAAAATAGTCGGCCTGCGAAGGCTGAATGGTTCCCAGTCCGGGTCCGCCGCGCTGAACGTTAACTACCAGGCAAGGCAACTCAGCACCTGCGATATAGGAAATTCCTTCCGACATCAAACTGATTCCGGGGCTGGAAGATGAAGTCATCACTTTTTTGCCGGAACCGGCAGCACCGTAAAGCATGTTAATGGCTGCCACTTCACTTTCGGCCTGTAAAACAACCATCCCGGTTTCAGTCCAGGGCTGGCGCTCCATCAGCATTTCCATCACTTCCGACTGAGGTGTAATGGGATAGCCAAAATAGCCGTCGCATCCGCATCGGATGGCAGCCTCGGCCAGCACCTCGTTCCCCTTCATTAATCTAAGTTCTCCCATTGTATAAGTTTTATGTTCTAAATTTCTTATTTCCTTCTGTTCTTATTCGCCGTATCAATAATTTTCAAAAAAATTGCAATCAATTCATTGCATTCATTTATTATCTATTTGAAAAAATTTATAAATCTAAAATATCGAATAAGAAATGTAAAAGGCAATTATAATTTCACCCTATAAATCGTAATACAGGTATCAGGACAAACCACGCCGCAGTTGGCGCATCCGATACAGGCTTCAGGATTTTCCATATAAGAATAGTGATACCCGCGGCTGTTTACATCCTTGTTCAAAGCCAAAACATCTTCAGGACAAGCCTCAACACATAATGCACATCCTTTGCAACCTTCTTTGTCAACAACGACAGCTCCTCTTACTTTTGCCATATCTATTTCAAATTTTCTGCTAAAATTAATACCCTTTTTTACCGAAAAACACCATAAAAATCAGGTTATTCCATTATTTTTAAGGAAGGTTAAAATCTGTAAACCAATGGAATGTACATCTGACAAATCGATAGTTTTTCGTTAGTTCAGATTAAAATTTGAATCTGTTTGACAAAACTATTTTTTAGCAGACGGAAACTATGCAACTAATGTTGCGTTATCAGATTTTGTAAAGAAAACGGGTAAGAATATTGCGGTGAATGCCCAGATAGGAAGCGATATGCTGGCGTTGAAGTTTTTTTCCCAGCTCCGGATATTCATCAAAAAATTTACGGATTCGCTGTTCGGCATTCAGCGACTGGAATGAATGAATACGCTCCAGTGCCTGAATGTAGCTTTCTTCGGCCAGGATTCGCACAGTGCGTTCAAACTTGGGATTGTGGTCGAGCAAATACTTAAACTCCTCTTTTTCAATGCAAATTAATTCCGAATCCTCGTATGCCCGGATTGACTCGCTGGAATTTTTACCCAAATAAAAACTTCGGTGGTTGCTTACAATAAAATTGTTGGGTGGAAAAAAGAACCGTGAAACCCACTCTGTGCCGCTTTCAGCAATGTAGGTGGAATAGAGGAGTCCGCTTATCAGAATGCCAATTTTTTGTGTTTTTTCATCGTAATCGATAAATGATTCCCCTTTTTTCAGAACTGAAAGTTTATTTTTTAATTCAACTTTCTGTAGTAGTTCGAGTGTAAGTTTATACCTGGAAATTACCTTTTTCTGATCCATCCCAATTCCTCTCAATTCTTTTCTGAAAACCTGGTATTGAACAACTTCAACCGGTGCTCCAAATCAGGGAATTGCTCACGTTTCACAAACGAAACACAGGCGCGGATTCCCTCCTCGTTACTTCCGGTATTATCGAGTGCAATGGCGCTGATTCCATAATAAAGCAGGTTTGCAACCAGTTGGTTTCCTGTCATTCCCTGGTACGATATGGTGAAATAAAACCCGTCGGCAACCGGCAGGTCAATGTCTTTTTTATAAACGATATCGAATCCGTTTTCGAGGAAAAGTTTTTTCATTACTTTGGCTTTTTCGCCATACTCCTTCACCTCTTCTACAAAATTAAAACGGCCTTCGTTGGCGGCTTTGAGCATAGCTGCAAGTGCCCACTGTGCAGAATGGCTGGTTCCTGACGAAAGAGCGTAAAGTAATCGCAAAGTGATAGTACTGCCAAAATCAGTTCCTCCAAACCGTTTTTGCAACGCCGGGTAATCGCGTTTAAAAAGAACATCGGAAATCACCATCAGACCGCACCGCTGACCGGCATACGAAAATATTTTTGAGCTGGAAATAAACAATATGAAATTGTTAGTGTATTTTGCAACCGTTGGCTGATAAGGCGGCTGGCCGGGTTTCGAAAAATCCTGCCGGAAATCCATGCCGAAGTAAGCCAGGTCCTCCATCACAATCACCTCGTACTTGTTCGCCAAATTGCCAATAATCTGCAACTCTTCATCGGTAAAACAAATCCAGGTGGGATTATTCGGATTGGAATAAACAATGGAGCAGATATTTCCTTTGGAAAGAAACTCTTCCAGTTTGGCACCCAGTTTTTTCCCCCTGAAGTTGAACACATCAAATGTTTCGAATTTCTGCCCCAGCACCATCATTTGCTGTTTTTGCACGGGAAACCCCGGATCGATAAACAGCGTGGTGTCTTTTCCAACAGTGGCATTGGCCGCAGCCATAAAAGAAGCATACGTTCCCTGCATGGAACCCACCGTTGGAATGCAACCTTTGGGAGAAACTTCGATGTTGAGGAAATTTTTAACAAAGCGCGAAGCTTCCTCTTTCAGTGGTTTTATTCCATCAACCATGGGATAAATGGCTGCTACTCCCCGCAGCAACGCTTCAATTTCGGCCTCCACTCCCACCTTTGCCGGCGGTAAGCCCGGAACGCCCATTTCCATGCGTACATATTTTTGGCCGGTTTCTTCTTCCACCAAATTTACAAGTGCAACAATTTCGCGAATGGAAGCTTTCCCCGGATCAGCAATGCGGAGTTCTTTTATTTTTTTATCGATAATTTCTTTTTCGAAAGGTGAATTGTCCATGATTGTTTTTTCTCTTTTTATGTATTGCCGGTAAAAACAAAATTTGCACCAGGCCGAAACTCCGGTGCAAATTCAATATTCTATTTGAATAGAAATTTAAAATCCGAATTGCGGACGAATTTGCTCCACCCAGTTCTTCACCCGTTCGTCAGTCAGTTCAGGTTCAAAATCCTCATCAACGGGCAAACCCATAAATTGACCATCGGTTACTGCTTCGGAGTCGTCAAACTCGTAATTTTCGGTTGGAACCTTTCCCACGAGAGTGGCGCCATTTTCCATCAGTTCGCGGCCCAGCAAACCAATGTGATTTACAAATGTGGCTGCATAGGTCACATGGTCGCCTAAACCGAAAATGGCAAGGATTTTACCTTCGTAACGTGTTTTTCCGATTTCAGGTAAAAAATTGGCCCAGTCGGTATTATTATATTTCGCATGCCAGGTTTCTTTTCCAACGGTTGAAATGCCAAAAATAATTTTGTCGTATTTTTCCAAATCAGCTACACTCGCATCTTTGACCGGAACCAATACTACTTTATCTTCGCCAATGGCGTCTTTTACTTTTTTGGCCACCCGATGAACAGCGCCGTCGAGCGGGCCAAAGAAAATTGCAATTTTGTCCATATCTTTTTATTTACAGTTTTCGAGTTAGATTATTTGTTCCAAAACAAGTATATTTTCTGTGAAACAACTTTCATAATCATTTTCGAATTCATTTAATTCCCATTGCTTATTGAAGTTTCTCCTCTTTCATATTCTCCCAGAATAGCCAGGCTCGAAACGCTTTTCAACACCTGGTGAATCGCCTTTTCATAGTTTTCCAGATCTTCCCACTCCACATCCACATGAAAGGTATATTCGTTGGGTTTTCCTATTATTGGAACCGATTGAATCTTAGTTAAATTGATCTCATTTTCGGCAAAAACATTGAGCACCCTTGCCAGCGAGCCATAAAAATGCCCCACTTCAAAACATAAAGATGCTTTGTTGGCTTTATCGGTTGGATTCCCATGTTTTGCAAGAATAAGAAACCGGGTGTAGTTCTTTTTATTGGTTTCAATTCCGGTCTCCAATACTTCGAGCTTGTATAACTCGGCCGAACGCAGGTTGCCAATGGCAGCAGCATTTAATGGCCGGGTTTCCGAAATAAATTTGGCGGCTCCTGCGGTATCAATTCCCTCGTGCAGTTCCACATTCGGAAAATATTTTTCCAGGTATTCCATACATTGCTGCAAAGCAATGGGATGAGAATAAATATCCGTAATATCGGCCGGTTTTACACCTTCAATGGCCATTAAATTCATTTGTATGTGCAGGTAGATTTCTCCAATAATTTTTAAATGATAGTCGCGAATTAACTGGTAATTCTTCAGCAAACTTCCGGCAATGGAATTTTCAATTGCCATCACGGCACAGTCCACTTTATCGGTATCCACCAGTTGACAAACACTGGTAAACGACTTGCATTCAACAACTTCAATTTTTTCGCTGAAATATTTCAGTGCCGCATCTTCATGAAAAGATCCGATTATTCCCTGCACAGCAATACGCTTCATTTGTTTGTTTTAAAATTAATTTCAAATATACACATTATGAACTTAGAACAGGCCACAGGTTTTTTAGTTCTTTGAATTTAAAATTTTACAACAGGTAACTGGAGTCGTTTCCTGACAATTCGTTTTTATGGTTTTCAAAAATTTCCAGACATTTCTCAAGATTTGCCGGCCTGATAACAATAACTGCAGTATCATCATTCATGGAAAAAGCGTAGAGGTATTCGATAAACACACCTTCCGAATTCAGAATCTGCAGCATTCGCGACAAAGCTCCCGGACGGTTCGGGCTTTTTACCAGAACCACCTCCGTGGTGCGCACCGAAAAATGTTTTTCCTTTAATACATCGCATGCTTTGTCCGGATCGGATACGATGAGTCGTAATACCCCGAAATCCGATGTATCGGCCACGGTAAACGCTGAAATATTGATTTCTGCTTCACCCAAAATTTGAGCTACTTCGTTGAGTCTGCCCGATTTATTTTCCAGAAATACAGAAACTTGTTTTGCTTTCATATCTTTTCAGATTTTTCGATTGTCGATTACCCGTTTGGCTTTGCCTGCCGTTCGCTCAATAGTTTTCGGCTCCACCAGTTTTACATCCACCGAAATTCCCAGCGTTCCCTGAATATTGGCGGTAATTTTTTTGCGTAACGCTTCCAGTTCCCGAATTTCATCAGAGAAAAACTGTTCCTGCACTTCCACTAAAAGTTTCAGCACATCGAGCGAACCTTCGCGCTCCACAATGAGCAGGTAGTGCGGTTCGGTTTCACTCATCTCCAGCAAAACGCTTTCAATTTGCGACGGGAACACATTTACACCGCGAATAATAAGCATATCGTCGGACCGGCCTGTACATTTTTCCATACGCACAAGCGTGCGGCCACAGGCGCATTTTTCATAGTTTAGCCGGGTGAGGTCACGCGTGCGGTAACGCAAAATGGGAATTCCCTCTTTGGTAACCGTGGAAAAAACCAACTCTCCAAGTTCTCCCTCAGGTAGTGTCTCAAGTGTTTCCGGGTCAATAATTTCCGGGATAAAATGGTCTTCGTTGATGTGCATCCCCGTCTGGTGTTCACACTCGCAGGAAACGCCCGGCCCAACCACTTCGCTCAGTCCGTAAATATCGATGGCTTTCAGTTTCAGTTTCGCTTCAATTTCGCGGCGCATGTTTTCGCTCCAGGGTTCGGCGCCAAAAATACCAACCCGAAGATTCAGCGAGTCGGGTTCGATTCCCATTTCCTGCATCACTTCGGCTAAAAACAGTGCATACGAAGGCGTGCAGGCAATAACCGAAGTACCGAAATCCTGCATCAGTTGGATCTGCTTTTTTGTGTTTCCACCCGAAATGGGAATTACCGTGGCGCCAAGGTTTTCGGTTCCATAATGCAAACCGAGGCCGCCGGTGAACAAACCGTAGCCGTAAGCCACCTGCACAATATCGTTTTTGTGTACTCCGGCCATGCAAAGGGTGCGTGTTACCACTTCGGACCACATTTGCAAGTCGTTGCGTGTGTAACCCACCACAGTTGGTTTTCCGGTAGTTCCCGAACTGGCATGAAGCCGCACAATTTCGCTCATGGGTACGGTAAACATACCAAACGGGTAGTTGTCGCGCAAATCCGATTTTTCGGTAAACGGCAGTTTACTTAAATCTTCCACAGACTGAATATCGCCCGGCGCCAGACCTTTTTCCTGCATTTTAGCCCGGTATCCGGGCACATTGTGGTAAATGCGCCGCACAGTTTGCACCAGCCGTTCGCTTTGAACAGCCGCCATTTCCACGCGCGATGCACACTCCATTTTTTCGTTCCAAATCATCCGTATTTTTTCAAACAATTTTATACCGTTTTTAATTTGTGAAAGGGAATTTTGCCGGTTATTTTCCGTAAACCGTTTGATCGTCGAGTATCGTAATCCCGTTTTGTTCGAGCAGTTTTTTCGCTTCCAGCACATCAGGAACATCAAGCACCAGAATGGCCATACTGGCTTGCGAAATTAGCCGGGTGTAAGCATTTTCAATATGAATACCCACACGTGAAATTTTCATCAGCAATTCGTCCAGTCCGCCGGCCTCATCTTTCATTTCCAACGCAATTACTTCGCGCAACGCCACTGAATTGCCATTATCAGCCAATGCCCGGTAGGCTTTTTCAGGTTGATCGACCAAAAGATTGAGTACACCCCAGCCGTGCAAAATATTATTGAGGGTAAGCGACCGGATATTGATCTGCTCCTTTTTCAGAATATTGGTAATTCCCTCAAAATGAGCAATTTTATTTTCAAGAAAAACAGAAACTTCAAAAGCCATAATAGTTGATTTTTGGTAATTCACTGCTGCAAAAAGCAGTTGTTTATTTTCAAATTTCAAACAAAAATAAAAGGAAAATCAGAAATTGTAAGCCACAGACAGCATATTTCTGAAATTTGTTACATTTTCGGCAATTTTAATTTTGCCGAAATTGGTATAATCTATATCGCCGTATGCAGCAGTGGTCCAGCTCATTTCCCAGCCAAACATAAAATTCTTGTATGTGTAAATCAGTTGAGGCGATATTTTATACACCATATCAATATCTGTTGCCATACCGTAAAATGGTCCAACAGGATTATCGCTGGTTCCAAGGTTTTTTAAATAGCCTGCAAAAAATCCTGCTTTCCAGGTTTGACCGTAAGTAAAATTGACCCAATTGTAAATATGATTCAGCGGAGTGTAGGTTTCAGCACCGGTTGATTCATTTAATGTTGCAACCGCATACCCGCCGGGCAAAAGGCTTTCGCTCACATTCTGACCGTACATGGATTTCGCTTTAAACACAAATTTATTTTTCGAATATTTCAAATAAGCCAGCCCAGCCCAGGTATTCAATTTTTCTCTTGTTATAAACGTGCCATTGGTACCTGTTGTTGAAATCCGGGGCTGAATACTTTTCCAGTCTAGAGCAGCACCGGCCACCCAGTTTTCATTAAAAAACTGCAACTGGGCATGAAGGTTAGGAATCACTGCCTCGCGCTGGTACCGGTATGTTTTCCCGTCGGGCCCCATGTTGGAGTAATTAAACTGGTAAATGGCTCCGGCAATAAAATCGAGATTTTCGGCCAGATGGTGCGTAAGCCTCAACTGCGGGCTCCGGTTAAATACCTGAAAAGGAAGGCCTGTATTTTCATTTAAAACCGAAGGATAAACTTTTTCGATAAACGTAGGATGCCAGGCTCTTCCAAAAAGCAAGGTAGTTTTTGGCCAGGAAAAACTGGTATAAGCATGGCGCAATCTCAGGCCATTGGTTTCCGAAAAACCGGTAAAGTCAGCTTCCACATAAGCTGAAACAGTGGCCTTTCCCAGTTCAAGTCCGGTAAAACGAGTTCCGAACCGGGTAAATGTATTTAAAAAATGGGCATTGGGCTGTGCATAAATATCTTCACCATTGTCGTCGTAAACCGGTTTGTACGGATAAAACTCGAGTAAATGGTCACAGGCACAAACGTTTTTTCTGGAATCGAAAATAAAATCGTTTCTGACAAAACCTGAAAAATCGACTTTAATATTTTTTGAAGTAAGAAATCCCTGGGCATCAACAAAAAATGCAAAAAAAACGAAAAGAACAGATAAATACGATTTCATATTCTGTTTGATTTTTGGTTCATTAATTTGTTTTTTGAAAACTATAAAAATAACAGAAAAGAACGGACTATAAATCTGTGGAGCTAAACAATACCCTTTGCTTTGATAATTTATTTTCATTTTAAATAACGAAAACAAATTCGATTTTTTTTGCTTAATTGTAACATCTGATACATCTTTGAAGTAAGACTTAAATAATATTTGAACCAAAAATCAAACTGTTCAATTCTATGATAAAAAAGTTTCTTCCACCGCCAAAATGGAGGTTTCCGGTTTTGATAGCCTCCGCCATATTTGTTGGGCTTGGTCTTTTTACCATTTACATTTCAAAAGCCCACTCCTACTTGTCAGATGATCCGGCTACCTGCACCAACTGCCATATTATGGCGCCACAGTATGCTACATGGGCACACAGTTCACACCGGGAATGGACCAATTGCAACGATTGCCATGTTCCGCACAACAATGTGTTTAACCATTACTATTTTAAGGCAAAAGACGGAATGCGGCATGCTACTGTTTTTACACTCAGAAACGAGCCCCAGGTTATTTTCATTAAAGAAGAAGGGGCTGAAGCTGTTCATCAAAACTGCATCAGATGCCATTCGAAACTTCTTGTTGATCCGAAACTGGAGGCAACAGTTGAAAGCCATCATTTTCACCGTACCGACAGAAAATGCTGGGAATGTCATCGCGAAGTTCCGCACGGAAGGGTGAACAGTCTATCCAGTGTTCCCAATGCCCGGGTTCCCCTTCCCCAAAATCCTGTTCCTGATTGGTTAAGAAAATACATTAATAATTAAAAACGTAATAGAAATGAGTAACAATTTGAAAATAACCGAAAAACGCCCCTGGCTGGCGTGGGTACTATTCTTTGCCACTATAATTGTGGTATTTCTTTTGGGACTTCTGGCCTCTTCAATTGTTGAACGGAGAATGGAAGCCGTTTATGTAAGCAAGCCGCTCACTGATATTAGGTTGTATGAACCCCGCAACGAAGTTTGGGGGGAAAACTTTCCCCGGCAATTCCAATCCTATTACGGAACAGCCGACACAACTTTCCGAAGCAAATACGGAGGAAACGCCATGATTGACATGCTTGAGGAGGAGCCCGAACTGGTTGTTCTCTGGGCCGGCTACGGGTTTTCAAGAGACTACAAACAGGGTCGGGGTCATTATTATGCCGTAACCGATGTGTACAACACATTACGCACAGGTGGTCCAAAACATGCAAACGACGGCCCTCAGCCATCCACCTGCTGGACCTGCAAAAGCCCTGATGTTCCGAGAATTATGGAACAGGAAGGAGTGGCCGAATTTTATACCGGTGCGTGGGCACGGCTGGGTCCCGAAATCGTAAATCCGATTGGATGTGCCGATTGCCACGACGAAAAAACAATGAACCTGCGTATTTCGCGACCGGCGCTTGTTGAGGCTTTTGAACGCCAGGGAAAAGACATTACCAAAGCCAGTTATCAGGAAATGAGAAGCCTGGTTTGTGCCCAATGCCACGTGGAATACTATTTTAATAAAAATATTGTGGAAGGCGCCAATTACCTCACTTTCCCGTGGGATAACGGATTTACTGCAGAAGCCATGGAAGCGTATTTCGACAATATTGAATTCAGCGACTGGACTCATGCGCTAAGCAAGGCACCCATGTTAAAGGCCCAGCACCCCGACTACGAAGTTTACATGACCGGAATTCATGCAAAACGCGGTGTTTCGTGTGCCGATTGCCACTTGCCTTACATAAGCGAAGGCGGACAAAAATTCACCGACCACAAGATGCAGTCGCCGCTGAATAACATTGCCAACTCGTGCCAGGTTTGCCACCGGGAGGAAGCGGCACAACTTGTTCAGGATGTGTATGAGCGGCAGGACCGGATTGTGGAAAACAGGAAAGAACTGGAAAAGCAACTGGTAAGAGCTCACGTAGAGGCTAAAAAAGCATGGGAACTGGGCGCCACCGAAGAACAAATGAAAGATATTCTGATGGGAATTCGCCATGCCCAGTGGCGTTGGGATTATGTTGCAGCCAGTCATGGCGGTTCGTTCCATTCTCCGGTAGAATCGAGCCGAACCATTGCAAACGGTATCACCCTCGCTCAGGAAACCCGCATTAAACTGGCACGATTGCTGGCTAATCTCGGTCACAACAAAGAAATTCCCTACCCTGATATTTCAACCAAGGCCAAAGCCCAGGAATTTATCGGACTCGATATGGAAAAACTGAATGCCGAAAAAGAGGAATTCCTGAAAACCTTGCTTCCACAATGGCTTGAAGAAGCTGAAAAACGCGAAGCTTCATGGGGCGTTTCCATAACAAATTAGACCGTTTAAAAAATCAAAAAAATGAAACAAAATGGTTTTTTAACCCTTCTGGCAGGAATGCTTTTTTTCCTGCCAGAGGTTTATGCACAATTTACTTTGTCAGGCGAATTCAGGCCCCGCACCGAATTTAGCAGAGGGTACAGGTCGCTTGCTTCGGAAGACCAAAAAATGTCAACCGCTACAGCTCAACGCACCCGGTTGAATGCCTTCTACAACACGGAGTCTGTTAAGGCCAAACTGGTTTTGCAGGATGTAAGGTTCTGGGGAAGCCAGCCGCAACTGGTTGCCAATGAAGATTATGCGACATCAGTTCACGAAGCTTGGGCAGAAGTAAAACTTGCAGAAAACTTTTCACTTAGGGCAGGCCGGCAGGAGCTGGTGTACGACGATTCACGCATTTTTGGCAACGTGGGTTGGGCGCACCAGGCACGATCACACGATTTGGCTTTGTTCAAAATTGAAAACGAAATCAAGCTCCACCTTGGAATTGCCCACCACGAAAATGCAGACATTACCAACAATTTTTACAATGGACCCGACGCATACAAAGACCTGCAGTTTTTGTGGTTCAACAAAACCTGGGAAAATACCGGCTTAAGTTTATTGTTCCTGAACAACGGAGTTCCGGTTTTCGTATCGGCACAGGAACAGAAAAACCGTTACAGCCAGACTTTTGGCGGAAGAATAACCAATTCTCTTGAAGATGTATCGTTGGCTGCAAACCTCTATTTTCAGACCGGAAAACATGTTTCAGACACCGACATCAGTGCGATGAACTTTCTGCTGGAAGCCTCGATGAAAAACGGAATTACAGGTGGTTTTGAGCACCTGTCAGGAAACAGTTACGACAAAAACGACAAGATTTATGCCTTCAATCCATTTTTCGGAACCAACCATAAATTCAACGGCTTTATGGATTATTTCTACGTGGGGAATCACATCAATTCGGTTGGTTTAAACGATGTTTATGTGAAGTACGCTTACAAAAAAGAAAAATTCGGGTTTAACGTCCACCTGCATTATTTCGCTTCGGCAGGAAAAATTTCGGCAGATGCGAGGAAATACCTCGGCACCGAACTGGATTTGGATATTTTATATACTATTCAGCCTAATGCCGTTTTAAGCGCAGGCTGGTCGCTCATGTTTGCAGACGAAAGCATGGAACTGCTCAAAGGCGGAGACCATACTGCAGGGCAACACTGGGGGTATATTATGCTCTCGGTTACACCTGCATTTTTAAAAAATTAAACCAACCTCGTTAACAAAAACAAAAACACCTTTTCAGGATTCTCAACCATTAAATGGTTGAATCCATGCCAGGCTTTGGAAGCACAGTAAAAAAAGCGTTGCGGGAAAATTAAGAAAGTAATGCATAAAGGATTCTAATATATGGACAGAATCTTTCCCTTAATTGATTGATTGATGTTTTACAGAAATTAATATTGTGCCACTTCCGCCTTCTCTCCCACCAGTTCCATTTCTTCCAGTAAATATCCGGCGCCGGCAAACTTGTCAATTAAGAACAAAGCATAACGAATGTCGATTGAAATGTTTCGCGATTGCTCCGGGTCATACATAATATCGCTCATGGTTCCTTCCCAGCAACGGTCGAAGTTCACCCCGATTAACTGTCCTTTTGAATTTACCACCGGACTGCCGGAGTTTCCTCCTGTAGTATGGTTCGATGCCGTAAAACACACCGGAAGATATCCTTCGCTGTCCGCATATCTACCATAATCCTTTGAATGGAAAAGCTCTTTTAACTTTTGAGGAACATTGTAATCATAAATCTCCGGGTTGTCTTTTTCCATGATGCCTGCCAGCGTGGTGTAATGCTTGTATTTTACACCGTCGTGCGGTTCATAGCCTTCCACTTTTCCGTAGGTCACTCGCAAGGTCAGATTCGCATCCGGGTAAAGCGGTTCTCCTTCCTTCATCAGGATAATTCCTGCCATATAAATTTTCATGTTTTGATTTATGCGGCTGTTGAGTGCATCTACAATCGGTTTGATGTTCGCTTCATAATGAAAATTCAACCTGTTGTACAATTCAACCAGCGGATCTTTCCGCAGTTTTAACAATTGCTTTTCATCTCCTTCCTCAAGTAATGCTTTTAGCTTTTTCTCATCTGTAAGTAGCGACTTTTGATAAACTCTTCGCACCAGATTATCCTTGTCATTTTTTGCCAGAACTTCGTTTAAATATCCGGGGAGAAATTCAGATTTTAAATCGTTCGAAAGTAACGGCAGCAGCGTCTCAAAAAGCTGTTCATCCACCGGCTGGTGGTAATCTTTAAAAAAGTTCGGCAAATACTCCGAAGTGCTTTTCAACTGTCCGTCAATCCGTTTATCCTGTTTACTTTCAATATTTTTTATGATGTCGTTCACCCGCGATGCCACCTGAAAAACTTCAATCCCACGCAGCACTATTTCAGAATAATAGTCGGAGGCTTTAATGAAATCTTTATACAAAAAATACAACGCATCGAAGTTTTCAAATACTTGTTGGTATTCACTTTCCCAGGTTCCGTTTGCTTCGGCCCACTCTTTAAACGCTGCTTCAAAGGCCAGTTTTTTATTTATGGCATCCAGTCGTTCAAGACCGAGAATTTCGCCCTGCCATTTTTTCCAGGCATTGCTGATGGAAGCATGTTTAGCTGAATACTGAATGCGTACCTTCGGGTCCGATTCCATAGCCTGATTCAAAATTTCCAGCTTTTTATCGCGAATGGCAATCCGGTCAGGATCTCGTTGGTTTTGAATGATATCCACTTCGTGCGACGGGATGTATTGCATGGTGCTGCCCGGGTTTCCGAAAACCATGGTAAAATCACCTTCCTGAACGCCATCCATCGAAATGGGGAAAAACTTTTTAGGCTGAAACGGAACATTGTCTGGCGAATAAGCTGCCGGTTCGTTGTTCTCGCCGGCATAAACCCTGAAGAGGGCAAAATCGCCGGTATGGCGGGGCCACATCCAGTTATCGGTGTCGCCGCCAAACTTGCCGATCGCCGACGGGGGCGCACCAACCAGCCGCACATCGCGGTAAACTTTATAAACGTACAAATAATACTGGTTGCCGTAAAACAACGGTTTTAACTGGGTCATATATTTGCCTCTTTCCGAAGCCCTCCGTTCAAGCCGGGAAGTATTCTCCCTGATTTTTTTCTCCCTTTCTTCCGTTTCCAAAACCTCTGTGCCTTCCAATACTTCATCGGTCACATCTTCCATGTATTCCAGAAAACGCACCGTGAGGCCGGGATTGGGAAGCTCCTCTTCCCTGCTCATAGCCCAGAAACCGTTTGTGAGATAATCGTTTTCCACCGAGCTGTGCGATTGAATTTGCCGGTAGCCGCAATGGTGATTGGTTATCAACAATCCTTCGGGTGAAATCATTTCTCCGGTGCAGCCGCCGCCAAAAACCACCACGGCGTCTTTCATGCTGGCATTGTTGATGTCGTATATATCCTGTGCTGTCAGTTCAAAACCCATCTCCTGCATTTCGGCCAGGTTGTATTTTTCCAGCAAAAGCGGAATCCACATCCCCTCTTTGGCCGAAAGGGAACCAATTGCAAAAATTATAAACAGGATGGAAAACTTCACTCTTCTCATTTCTCTGGTTTATTCACATGAAATGCAAAAATAGCAAAAGTCAGGTGATGGGAAAGTAAAATTAAAAATCCCGGGTTTTATTTTGAACCATTATGCCAAGGAAATATTTATGCTTAGTAATTTGTTTTAAGCTCAGTTAATCAGGTGATTATACAATATTTACTTTACATTAATATATCTGAGTAAACAATAAGCTTATCCGAGATTGCAGACTCACCATTCAAAGTGTAGAATAACCAATTAATTTTTCGGAAATTATTTACCGATAAATGAATTATTCACAATTAAATTAATTGGTACTATGGATGAGCAAATCAAAAATTTTAATGAGCTCATAATCGGCGCTGCAGATTATTTGGAATTTCAACTTCATTACTCATTAAAGACAATTCAAAATTATCGAAGATGTTGGAAGTCACTCAGAAACTTCATGGCTTCGAAAGGGATTAAGTGTTATAACTCGGAAGTAGGAAAACTAATCCTGCTTGACAAGTTTAAAAACCGAACTGTAAAAGAGCTTTCAGTTAATGAAAAGTATTTTTTCAATAGCATCAAAATGCTGACTGATTTCCAGGAAAAAGGATGTATTAATGTGCCTGCCCAACCAGTTAAAGAATGGAATATTTTTAACGGACCAATAGGTTCATTAATAACAGATTTTCTCAATAAAAAAATAGAAAAGAGATTATCCAAATGCAGTTTTCACAGCTATCATCGCAATCTTTCCGAATTTCTGAATTATTGCAATCAAAAAGGTGTAACAGCTATTAATGAAATAGATTTGACTCTTATTCTTCATTTTATAAATGAAGTATCCCAAAAAAAAGAATACAATACCACTCTGATGGAATCATTACTTAGATCGCTTCGTGGATTTATGAAATTTTTATTTGAGGAAAAATACATGACGATCGATTATTCACAAAAGATTCCCAGATACAAATTAATCAGACAACCAAAATTACCTTCCACTTATACGAAAGAAGAGATTGAAAAACTTATTACATCAGTCGACCGCAGTACTTCAACGGGAAAGAGAAACTATGTGATTATCCTTCTTGCGGCGAGGTTAGGTTTAAGGGCGTCCGATATTTGTAATCTGAAATTTAACAATCTGTTTTGGGATATCAGTACAATTAAAATAAAACAGCATAAAACGGGAAAAGAGCTGGAACTGCCAATGCTGGCTGATATTGGTAATGCTATTATTGATTATTTGAGATATGGCCGTATCAAATCAGATGAACCATATGTGCTATTAACAGCAAGGCCTCCCTGCAGAAGTTTTTCAACAATTAACGTTGTGACACATGTTGTCCAGAGGGCGTTTAAAAAAGCAGGAATTGACATCAATAACAGAAGATTTGGGCCACATTCTTTGCGACATAGCCTGGGTTTTAGAATGTTGGAAAAGAATACTGTTTTACCGGTAATCTCCGAAGTACTTGGACATGATACCACGGAATCTACGAAATACTATCTCAGGATTGATCTTGAATCAATGAAGCAATGTATACTCGATGTTCCCCCGGTAGCTGCCGGTTTTTATATACAGAAAGGAGGAGCTTTCTATTATGGATAAAAGTTATAACAGCATATATGGATTGCACATAAAGCAATTTATCGAAATGAAACGAGCTCTTGGTTTTAAGTATGTGACAGGTGCTGTCATTTTGTGTCAGATTGATCGTTTTGCTGCACAAAGGGAGGAAACATCAACAGGTATTACCAGAGAATTTGCAAAAAGTTGGAGCGAAAAAAGACCGCACGAGTCTGATAATTATCGATATAACAGAATAAGAATCCTTGCTCAGTTTTCTTCCTACCTGCTTGATTTAGGAGTACATTCTTATATCCCGAAATTACCGCATTATCCTAAAAGTACTTTTATACCATACATCTTCTCACAGAATGAGATTGATGCGATTTTTAAAGCATGTGATGCCTTAATTTTAGAGATAGTAAATCCGACGTCTGTAATATTTTGTATGCCAGTGTTGCTCCGACTCCTTTATGCAACTGGCATACGAAAAGGTGAAGCTTTAAATCTAAAAGATGAAGAGGTTAATTTGAATGAAAATTATCTGCAGGTAAAGGATTCGAAAAACGGAAAAGAAAGGATAATACCCATTTCTAAATCTTTGGTGTCCGTTTGTGAAGAATATTTAAAATACCGGAATCATCTTCCCCTGGGAAAAATTAAATCCGGTTATTTTTTTGTCAAGCTTAATGGAGATAAATGTGGGCGCAGTGTAAATGCATGGTTTAAAAAATGTTTGGAAAAGGCGGATGTTCCTGATATTAAAGGGAATCAAATTCCCCGGATACATGACTTGAGGCATACATTTGCTGTAACTGCACTTGCAAATATGGCTGAATCGGGAATTGATTTGTATGCTTCGTTACCAGTTCTTTCGAACTATCTGGGACACCAATCCCTGGCAGCTACAAATCATTATGTCAGGTTAACCGCAAATATGTATCCCGATTTAATCAAAAAAGTAGATATGGTTTGTTTAGATGTATTTCCTAAAATTAGCAATTATGAAAGCGACTGACTTTTCAAAATATATATCCGATTTTATAACAAGGTATCTGACAGATGAAAAAGGAGCAAGCCATAATACCATTGCCTCTTATCGGGATACTTTTGTTTTGCTTCTAAATTTTATCCAGGATAAAAAACAGATAAAAATAGAAAAACTTACACTTGATAAGATCACGAAAATTACAATAACAGAGTTTCTTGACTGGATACAAAAAGAAAGAAAATGCAGTAATTCTACCCGCAATAATCGGCTGGCTGCCATTCATTCATTTTACAGGTATTTACAACTTGAAAGTTTGGATCATTTGCACGAATGCCAAAAGATATTATCCATCAAATTTAAGAAAACCAAAAAGGAAAGCATAAGCTATCTGACAATCGAAGGAATAAAACTGCTGTTACAACAACCTGACACATCAAGCATGAAGGGCAGACGCGACCTTGCTCTTCTTTCTTTGATGTATGATTCAGGCGCACGGGTACAGGAAATAATTGATTTGGCTCCTTCATCGTTAAGGCTTAATAAACCTGCAACAATAAAGATTATTGGCAAAGGAAGTAAAGTAAGACTGGTTCCATTGCTTGATGCTCAAACGGTTATTCTCAAAAACTATATAAGCGAGAATCGGTTAAATGAAGAATTTGCAAATATGTATCCACTTTTCTTTAACAGCCGAAAAGAAAAACTTACCCGAGCTGGAATCAATTATATCGTAAAAAAATATGCTGAAAAGGCCATAAAGACAAATAAATCATTTATTCCTGAAGATATTAGTTGTCATTCTCTCCGGCATTCAAAAGCCATGCATTTACTTCAGGCAGGGGTCAATTTGGTATACATTCGCGACATATTGGGACATGTATCTGTTCAAACTACAGAGATTTATGCAAGAGCTGATTCCAAACAAAAACGCGAAGCATTGGAAAAAGCATACATAAATGTAAATCCGGACGAAGAACCAATTTGGACTGAAAATGCAAATTTAATAACCTGGCTGAAAAGTTTTTAATAGTGTTATGCAAAGTAATCTGTTTGCAAATTGCTCATACACTTGCAGATATCAGCATTACTTTGCATAATATTTTTCTCTGCATAATGAGCCTTATGCAAAGCTTTCCATAAGGCCCACAAGCATCCCTAAGGGTTACGCAGTTCCCTTAGAGTACATAATAACGAACTTCATTTATAACCAATGGAAATAATCAAAATTCCTGTTTTTTACCCCCGATTTAGATGAACTATGATTTTTGTAAAAGATTGTAGTGAATCTTAGTTGCTATCAGCGATAAGAATAATTTATGAATTATTCGGGCAATTCAATTTTGAATAAAACCCTAAGGGAGTTTCACAACCCTTAGGGATTGGAAAATGTACTTATGAACTACATCATATCCTCTTTGCATATTCCCCCACAATCACCAGCGAAGGTGTGCACGGCCTTTTTTCTGCCAAAAACTCTTCCACTTTTTCAAGGGTGGTTGAATAACTGCTTTGCCCGGGTTGCGAGATTTTACACAGGATTTGCACCGGCATCTTTCCGGAAATCCCGTCTTCGAGGAGTTTTCCCGCCAGCTCAGAAAGATGATGCAGACCCATGTACAAAACCACAGGCGAGCCGGTTTGTAAAACGGACACCAGCGGTTCCAACTGCGGAAAACAGTCGTTTTCTTTCCGGCAGGTGTAAAAAAGCAGCATATTGCTTTTACCGCGTTCGGTAAGCGGAATGGAAAACAGGGAGGAACCAGCAACTGCGGCTGTAACACCCGGAATTACTTCAAAATTCAGGTTGTTTGCTTTACAAAACCGGATTTCCTCAGCTCCTCGTCCGAAAATCATGGGGTCGCCGGTTTTCAGGCGTACCACTTTTTTGTTTTTGGCAGCCCAGTGCAGAAAAAGCTGATGAATACCGTCCTGGCGTTCCACCTGATTTTGCCCGTCGTTATTGAGCTTTCCCACATATACCTTAACCGCTCCGGGTTTTGCCAGTGTCAGCATTTCGTTGCCAATTAATGCATCATGCAGAATCACGTCGGCATTCTGCAGCCGGTTAAGCGCTTTAACGGTCAGCAATTCAGGGTCGCCCGGACCGGCGCCCACAATGGAAATCAAATGCGGTAATCCCATGCCTGCAACTCTTTGAGGTAATCCATCGGGCTGGGGTATTTAAACGTGTAGTCCAGCCGCTGAACCAGTTTATCGCTGTTGATGATTTTATAATTTTCCAAAACATCTGTGAATTCCGGTGCCGGCAAGTCGCTCACTTCAGCCGCTTTGGAGTAAAAATCCTTTTTGGTTGGATGCACCGGACTGCAGGCATTAAACACTTCGCCCCAAATATCTTTTTCAATAATTCGGGTAAGCATGTTCACACAATCGTCGCGGTGAATCAGATTTACCGGTGTATTGGCCGGAACATTTTTCTTTCCGGCCAGAAAGCGTCCGGGGTTTCGGTTGGCGCCAATCAGACCGCCAAACCGTACCACAGTAGTTTGAAAATCGCTTTCTTTTAAAAGTATTTTTTCAGCTTTTAATATTGCGCGTCCGCCCGGTTTTTCTGGTTTTCCTTCATCGCCTTCGCGCACTTCTTTGTTTACCGGTTCGTAAACTGAGGTGGAGGAAACAAAAAGCACTTTCGGGATTTTCATTTGCCGGATGAGTTCAATTATTTTTTTAATCTGACCAGGAAAAATGTCGGTAATGTTTTCCACCCGTTTGGGCGGAATGGCAATTACCAGCACATCGGTATTAAAAAAACTGAAATAGTCAATTTCTATCGAATCGGGTTCAATCCGGATGTAAAACGGTTGAATTCCGGTAAACTCCAGCTCGTTAAGTCGATCATTTGTGCCGGTTGAGCCTTTAACGATGTAGCCTTTTTGCAACAGGCTTTTTCCAAGCGCTGTTCCCAGCCAGCCACAACCTAATATGGATATTGTTGTTCGCATTTCTTTATTTTTTTTGGGTTATTCTCATTGTTCTAATGGCGAAACTATTTGCCTTCCTTTATTTCTTTCACGTATTTTTTTCGAATCACAAAATCGCCAAACCGTTCGCCTTTATTTCGCGTTGTGGCAAAATCTTCAATTAACGTCTCCAGTTCTTTCAGGATTTTTACCTCGGAAATGTTTTCCCGGTAAATATTATTTAACCGGTCGCCTTCGAAACTGCCGCCCAGGTAAAGGTTATAATGTCCCAACGATTTGCCAATCAGACCTATTTCAGCCAGGTAAGGCCGCCCGCAACCGTTGGGGCAACCGGTCATCCGAATGACGATGTCTTCCTTAAAAAGACCGTTTTTTTCAAGAATAACCTCGATTTTGGTAACCAGCGCCGGTAAATACCTTTCGGCTTCGGCAAAGGCCAGCGGACAGGTGGGCAGCGCCACGCAGGCAATGGAATTTTTTCGCAATCCGGAAATAGTTTCTGGTGAAACATTGTGTTTTTTCAGGATGGCATTAATTTTCGGTTTCATTTTTTCTGCGACCCCGGCAATAATTACATTCTGATTTCCGGTTAAAATAAAATGGCCGTCCGTAATTTGGGCTGCATTCCGCAAGGCATCTTTCAGTTTTTTATCGCCTGAATTTTTAACACGACCGCCTTCCACAAAACAGGTAAGGTGCCATTTGTTGTCGGTTCCTTTTTTCCAGCCGTAACTGTCGCCGGTATGTGTAATTTTGAATGGTCGGGACTTTTCCAGTTGATAACCCAGGTATTTTTCCAGTTCAGCTTGAAACCAGTCCAGCCCGCGGTGGTCGATGGTGTATTTCAGCCGGGCTTGTTTGCGGTCCTGGCGGTTGCCATAGTCGCGCTGGACAGCCACCACATTTTCGGCCACATCAATCACCTGTTCCGGTTTACAAAATCCGATTACATCTCCAGCCCGGGGATAAGTTTCGGGAATACCGAATGTGGAACCCAGTCCGCCGCCAACAACCACGTTGTAGCCAACAATTTTTCCTTTTTTAACAATGGCAATAAATCCCAAATCCTGCGAAAAAACATCACAGTCGTTGCTGGGCGGAATGATGATACCGATTTTGAATTTGCGTGGCAGGTATCGGTCGCGGTAAAAAGGTTCAATGGCTTTACTGCCGGCCACCAGTTTATGGTCGAGCCAGATTTCGTGATACGCTTTTGTTTCGGGCAGCAGGTGGCGACCAACTTTTTTTGCAAGTTCAATAACTTCAGGGTACAATGGCGATTCGGCCGGATTAGCGTGGCACATTACATTCCTGTTTACATCGCCGCACGCCGAAATGGTATCCAGCAGACTTTCGTTTATTTTTTGAATGGTGCTTTTCAGGTTTTTCTTCAACACACCATGCAACTGAAAAGTCTGGCGGGTGGTTATTTTTAAGGTGCTGTTGGCATAATCATCAGCCAAAGCATCCATTTTCAGCCATTGCTGCGGGGTTATTAATCCGCCGGGCACACGCAGCCGGATTAAAAAAGAGAAGGCAGGTTCCAGCTTTTGCAATTTCCGCTCTTTGTCCAAATCGCGGTCGGTTTGCTGGTAAATTCCGTGAAACTTTGAAATTTGCGTATCGTTGGGTGAAATAGCGCCGGTAACCGGGTCGGCCAGACTTTCCGTAATTGTGCCACGCAAAAAGTTGCTATCGTGTTTTATTTTTTCTACTTCCGAAAGTGTTTGCCAGTCAATTGTTTCGCTCATTTTTTCAATGTTATCTTTTAATAAACATCCATTTGAAACCGTTTTTCACGCTTCAGATTTTTCAGGTATTTTTCTGCCTGTTCTTCACTTATTCCGCCCTGGGTGCGAATAATATCCAGCAGGGTTTTATTCACATCCTTTGCCAGGCTTCGCCGGTCGCCGCACAGGTAAACAACAGCGCCGTTTTCAATCCATTCAAAAATTTCTTTTTGATTTTCGATTAATTTATGCTGAACGTAAACCTTTTCCTCCTGATCGCGTGAAAATGCTACTTCCATTCTTTCCAGATGTTTCTTTTCCCTCAGCTTCAGCCATTCGGCCTGATATAAAAAGTCGGAGTTAAATCTGCGGTCGCCAAAGAAAAGCCAGGTATTTCCGGTTATTCCCAGGCTTTCGCGGTGCTGCATAAATGCCCTGTAAGGCGCAATTCCTGTCCCCGCTCCCACCATAATTATTCTGGCGCCGTTGGCCGGCAACCGGAACCCGGAATTTTTTTCAATATAAACCGGAATTTCATCGTCGATTTCAATTTCAGCAGCCAGATTTGAAGAACATGCTCCTGTTCGTTTTCGGTTTTTCTTTTCGAAATTCACTACAGAAACGGTGATGTGAACCTCCTCGCCCACGCGCTCCATACTTGAAGAAACGGAATACAAACGCGGAGGAAGGGGCCTCAGAATTTCCAGCAATTTGTTTACATTCCAGTCGAAAGGAAAATCCTCCAGCAGGTCGAGCAAATCGCTTCCATACAGGTATTCATCCAGTTTTTTATCGTCATCCAGCAGCTTTTTAAGATCCTGATTTTTTGTTTGTTCATAATACTTCTGCAACATATCGAAAGTTACTACTGTGATCTCGAAACGGTAGGTAAGCGCATGGAATACTGAAACTTCATCCTCTTCGCTAAACAAAACCTTTTTCTCCGGGTCGAAGCCTGCTTTCTGAATAATCTGCTCAACCAGTTCGGGAGGGTTTTTTGTAAATATTCCTAAAGAATCACCCGGTTCGTAGGTTAGTCCCGAACCTTCAAGTGAAAGTTCCAGGTGATAAACTTCCTTATCTGATTCGCGGCCGGTAATTCTGACTTTATCGAGCACAGTAGCCGGAAAAGGATTTGTTTTTGAGAATGTTCCGGCCGGAGTTTCGGCAACCTGAACGGGAGCCGCTGCAATAGTTCCTGATTCAAGTGCGGGTGCATTTTCAGCCGGAGCTAAATTCAACAAGAGATTATTCATCCAGACTTCGGCCGGAACTTCATAATTCAAATCGCATTTTACCAGTGGTGTAATCGAATATGCACCGCTTTTTTTAATGGCATTATATATATCCTCGCCTGTCTGGCAAAAATTACGGTACGATTTGTCGCCCAGTGCGAGCACTGAGAAATGCAAATTTTCGAGCTTCGGAAGCCGTTTCCCGGTTACAAACTTGTGAAAATCTTCAGCCATATCTGGCGGTTCGCCTTCGCCATGTGTACTCACCAGAACAGCTACATTTTCTTCCTCCTTCAGTTTTCTGGGGTCGTAGTCGTACATATTAACCAGGTTCACAGCAACATTCCTGAACAAAGCCTTTTCCTTTAGTTTTTTGGCCAGTTCGCCGGCGTTGCCTGTTTCGGTACCATACAAAATGGTAAGGTTGGCAGCAGCAGATTTCACAGTAACCTCTGCCACAGGCGTTTCGGCTTGAATGGTTCCACCGTTCATTCCTGCCAGCCGGCCTTCCAAAAACCCGTTCAACCAAATAATTTGTTCGGTTGTTACCTCTTTAACCAATTCATTTAAAGCATTTTTCTGCTTATCAGTTAATGGATTCGATTTACTACTCATTTCTATTATTATGATAATTATCTGTTAAAAATTCACTTATTTTATTTCGAAGTCTTATGGATTCATACACATCTTCGCCATTTGAACTCACCGCAACCGACATGTTTCCGTTGCGGTAAATGGCAGGTGAAACAAACTGACAAAGTGCCGGCTTGTCGTGAATGTTTACCAAAACGCCGGCTTCGCGGCAGTCGGCTACAATTTGCCGGTCGAGCGTTTCGTTGTTGGTGCACGAATAAAGCATCAGGTAGCCATTGAGAAATTTTTTGTGGTAAGCTTCTTCGAAAAAGGTTACCCCGCTTTGTTTAATCTCCAAACATACTTCCCTGGCCAAAATTTCCACTTCGGCGCCAAACCGCTTCAAAATCTGCAGTTTTTTCAAAGCGCTTTGGTCACCTCCCACTATCAGGATTTTTTCGCCTGAAATATTAATGGCTATGGGCAGAAAATTCTTTTTCATTTCAGTAAAATCAAAAAAGCCCTTCTACTTTTGCAGAAGGGCCTCCGGCCTTATTTAAAACTATTTTGCTGTTTAAATATAATCCTCCTTCTGCACCAAAATGAGATTACAACACATACACATCATACATGCCATCGGTTTCATTTTTATGTCAGAAGAATTTTTTATCATTTTTATTTCATTTATTTGCGTGACTTTTGTCACAAAACTCAGGTGCAAATGTAAACGAATATTTCAAAAATCAAATACCTTTTTGTCTTTTTTTTTGAAGAATTTAATTTTAAAAAATGGGAAAATGTAAATTTAGAATGTTTACTACATTTGTAATCATGGAATAAAAACAGTGGGTGTATATTTTACACCGCGGTTTTCCCCAATGGGATTCTCCCTGGGAGTCTGCCACAGGCATCCCTCCGGGGCTTAGGACCTTCGGAAAACCCGGTGATTACGAACAAAAAAACAGATAAAAGCAGGCTTCAGCCGTTAATAGATTTAAAAAATTGAATTTGTCGTACACAAAAAAACTATTAAAAATGAAACAAAAAATTTCCATTCCTCTGTTGCTTCTCCTCCTGCTCCCCACCCTGATTTTTGCACAAAAACTTAACATGGACAACTATTTTGCCTGGTGCATTGTGCCGTTCGACAACCAGAACCGGACACCAGAACAACGAATAGAAATGTTGAAAAACCTGGGTTTTAAATCGTATGCTTACGACTGGCGCACGGAACACCTGTCCGAAATGGCCAAAGAAATTAATCTGACCCGCGAAAACGGAATCAACATAAATGCCGTTTGGATGTGGCTGGACAATAACGATGCGCCCGGAAAACTTTCGGTAAATAATCGAAAAGTGTTGCGGGCGCTTGAGGAAACCGGACTGCAAACGCAAATCTGGGTGAGTTTCCCGGAAAACTATTTCGACGATATGAACGAACAGCAACGGCTGGAGAAGGCTGAAAAAATGATTGGATACGTAAACAACGAAGCCCGTAAACTGGGTTGCAACGTGGGTTTATACAACCACGGCGGCTGGTTTGGCCGGCCCGAAAACCTGGTTAAAATTTGTGAAGCGCTGCCCGGGCAAGAAGTGGGAATCATTTTCAATTTTCACCATGCACACGATATGATAAACGAATTTCCTGAACTGGTAAAACTGATGAAACCTCACCTTTGGGCGGTGAACCTGAACGGCATGAATCCCGGTGGCCCGAAAATTCTGCCCATTGGAAGCGGCGAAAAAGAGGCTGAAATGCTGGCTATTTTAAAAGCCGCCGGATATACCGGACCGTTTGGCATTCTGGGCCATGTGGAAGACGCAGATGTGGAACTAATTCTGAAAAAAAACATGGAAGGTTTGAAGGAAGTTTTGAAAAAAATAAAAAAATAAATTCCTATTTTTAAAACCTGAAAACCAAAAAGCAGCAATTGAACGAAAAACCGAAAATAACGCTCAGCGCCGCATTTCATAGTGAAACACCGGTGGTTAAAGTTGAATTTGCTTACAACAGCGAATTGATTAACGAGCTGAAAACCCGCACCAACGCGCGCTGGAGCGCCAACATGAATTGCTGGTACATTCCCCAAAACAATTTTAATTTAAGCGAATTTTTTACTGCCATGAAACCGGTGGCGTGGATTGACTATTCGGCCATGAAAATTGTTGACGAGCAGGAAAATCCCACACCCAAAAAGCGCGACTATTCGCATCGCCGGAGAATTGAATTGCCTAAAGGATATTCGGAATTGCTTCAGCAAAAACGATACAGCAAAAACACGATAAAAACATACTCGGCTTATTTTAAAGATTTTATCTATTATTTCAGCGAATCGAATCTTGAAAAGGTTACAAGTGAAGAAATAAACGATTACCTTTTAAATTTGATCAGAAAATGGGACATTACTATTAGCGAACAAAATCAGCGAATTAATGCCATTAAGTTTTATTACGAAAAAGTGCTTCGAAAAGAAAGGCATGTATATGACATTGAACGCCCCCGAAAAGAAAAATTGTTACCCGAAATATTGAGTAAAGAAGAAGTGGGGAAAATTTTAAACGCCACGAATAACCTGAAGCACAAAACTATAATTTCTGTTATTTATTCGTGTGGATTACGGAGAAGTGAAGTTATACAAATTAAGATAGCTGATGTGGATTCGAAACGTATGATGATAAAAATAAACGGTGCAAAAGGGAAAAAAGACCGATATGTGCAATTATCGGAAGGATTGTTAAAACTATTGCGACAGTATTATAGTGAATACAAACCAAAAATTTGGTTGTTTGAAGGACAGAAAGGAGGAAAATATGGAGCAGAAAGTATTTCGAAGTTACTGAAAGGTGCGGCTTTCAAAGCCGGAATTAAAAAACGTGTTTATCCGCACATGCTGAGGCACAGCTTTGCCACCCATCAGTTGGAACAAGGTGTGGATATTCGTTTTATTCAAGCATGGCTCGGGCATGAGAGTTTAAAAACGACTCAACGCTACACACATGTTTCAGAACATAACTTTAAGAACTTTAAAAATCCGCTGGATGAACTACTTTAGCAAAAAAGTTGGGTTGCACACCCTTTTGGGCACTGTATCCCAACCAAACAATAGAGATATAACCCAACTTGTTGGGTTGCACATACGTTATGTTTCATTTTGAAAATCAGAGAGTTACAAAACAGCCACGATTACGGGTTTTTGAAGTTGTAAAATGTTCTTTGAAAGGAATTGAAAATAAAAAA
>JAWLCW010000027.1:0-73317 GCA_041686935.1 Mariniphaga sp.
ATATATTCAGTCATTCTCCAAAGTATTGAGAATGAGTAGTTCATTTGGTTTTTGGTTATTGAGAAGTTCAGGGAGAGAGGGAACCAGGTAAATGAAAGGATTGATTGGTATTTTGAAATGAGGCGTTTATTGCTTCCCTACTCTCCCACATAGCGGGGTGGAGTCCCGAGGGCTCGGGAGTAGCTCGTCCCGATTTAAATCGGGAAGGCCGCAGGTTCGAATCCTGCTCCCGCTACTGGTTGTGGGTTTAGGAGAGAATAGGTTGAAAAGGGGCAGGCAATTGTGCTTGCCCCGGTTTTTCCAGAAGTTCTTTGAAAACACCTTCGTAAATCTTTCAAAATATTTGATTTTATATTATTTTATTTGTAGATTTACTTAAAACAAGCGGAATGAAAATATATACTGGCTATTTTGCTAAAACAAAAGTTTATGAACAAAAAGGATTGCGTCCGATTGCCATAGCGCTTTATCCCCCGGAGTGGTTTTCGGGACACCAGTATTTACCTCTTGCTCCCAAAGGATACATGATGAGCAGAACAATGCCAGCTCCTGTATTTGACCGGGAGTATAAAAAACACGTTCTGGGTGTATGCAACCAAAAAGCAATTGTTCAGCAACTGGAAAGGATCAGCGACGGTCAGGATATTGTGCTTCTTTGTTTTGAACGATTGCAGAAAGAATGTCACCGGGCGCTGGTGGCTGAATGGCTGAACAAGGCAGGTTTTGACGTACAAGAGTACGATTTGGGGGAAAACAAAAAGCCGGTTGCAACGCAGTTAGGTTTATTTTAACAACTACCGTCCTTAGCTCCAATTGGTAGAGTACCGGACACTTAATCCGGGGGTTACGTGGTTCGAATCCCGTAGGGCGGACAAAATTTTTTTGAAGATGGCGATACAAACTCCGGGAGCGTTCTTTTTAGGGACGCTCGTTCCTTCTGAGCAAAAATTTCTCAAAAAAATCCTTGAAAATTCTAAAAAATCAGGGTACGATAAATTCATTGAACCTTGTTCAGGTGCTCTGGCCATGTCGCACCTTGCCGTTCAGTCAGGATTTAAACCTTCTCAAATTCAGGCCAGTGATGTTACGCTTTTCAGCACTGTTTTTGGCTATGCCATAATGGAGAAATCACTGGAACCGCTCGAAATCGAAGCCAAAGGATTTACCAGGGAAGAGTTGCGCGATCCTGCCATTGTGCTTTATGCCATTATGCTTTTAAAGACCACAGTGAATTCAGGAAGTGATTTTTTTTACTCGATGCTCAAGGATTTGGAATTCCGGAAAGAACACCACATCAAAACCATCCGGGACCAGCTCAAAAGGGCTAAAAAACTGCTGCATGGAATGAATTACCGCCCGCTGGATATGTACGACCATCTGGACGAAGTGATGGACGATGAAAAAGCCCTGATATTCGCCAATCCTCCGACCTATCGCGCAGGTTTCGAAAAATGGTACGACACCAAAGGCAATTTATCATGGAAGGAACCTCAATACAACATTTTTGACCCTGAAACCGGTCTGATTGAGCTGATGCGTGAACGGATGGCTGGCAAAAAGGCATTGATACTTTGCTATGAGGAAAATGAAGTGGGGAAGATGGCCGGGTATCCGGTATTTGCCCGATACGGAGTCAGGAAAGGAGTTAATGTTTACCTGACTACCAATAATCCGGACGAGGCAATTCGTTTGGCCGGTGGAAAAATCGTGGTTCGGCCTGATGAAAGAGACCTTGGTCCTCTGGATTGTTCCATACTTCCATCCAACTACGTTATCACCGAAAAAAGCAAGATTACATTCACCAAAATAGAACCACAGAATGCGTTTTACTACCGGGCAATATGGACGCACAATTTCTCAGGCGGCCAGGCACAAATAAACATCGGGCTGTTCATCGACGGAATGATTGCCGGGGTGCTGGGTTATCAGATAGCTTTTGGAAAGGAGCTCAAAGAGATTGTTATCATGTATGGAATAACCATCAAACATGATTACCTCCGGTTAAACCGCCTGCTTACCCTTATTGCCATCAACCGGCGAACCTTAAAGGCATTTATTCCCGAATTCAGGCTAAACAAATTTGAAGGAATCCAAACCACCCAGCTTACCAAGTACCCGGAATCAAAAGAGATGCGGGGTATTATGAAACTAAAGAAAAAGGAGAAAGGAAAGCTGGGCTACAAACTGACATATCATTGTAAAATCAGGGAGTCAACAACCGGAGAAGTAGTTGCAGAATTTATCAAAAAAGAGGAGAGATGGAGAAAAGAAAGAGCGAAGTCGAAATCCCGCAGGGAATAGAGGTTTTAGCGGATATTGGTTCAGGACTGCTTATTGTCAGGGCTGATGTAAATGTCCTGAGAGAACAGGATAAGAACGCCCACCTGATGAAGCCTGAAATGTTCAGGCAGTTGCATGAGAACATCAAAAAACGGGGTACGCTGGAAAGTCTGCCTTTTCTGGCGTTAACCGGCAAGGGAGTAGAGATTGTTTCCGGGCACCACCGGGTAAGGGCATCCAAGGAAGCGGGGCTTAAATCCATCCCTGCCATACTGGATATAACCAACCTGAACCGGAGCCAGATTGCGGCAAAGCAGATTGCCCACAACGCCATAAACGGGTTTGATGACAAGTCAGTGCTGAAAGAGATTGCCGCCCTGATTGATGATGTGGACGATATGATTGAAAGTTATATCGGGAAAGACATTTTGGGTGAACCGGAAGGAACGCTGGACAAACTGATTTCTCCCATGCTGGACTATGACTGGCAGGATATGCAGTTTATCTTTTTGCCGCACCAGGTTAAGGACCTGGAACTGATTATTTCCAATGTGGAAGGGAACAAGGATTTTATTGGCGCAGCGCATATTGACCAGTTTGAAGGGCTGTTATCCACCCTATCCAAATACCAGAAGTTTTCGGACATAAAAAACGTCGGGGCTGCAATCCATAAGATGATTGAGATTGCAAACGAGGTGATGGATAATGCCGGATTTGATGAAAACGAAGAATGGGTTCCCCTGTCAAAAATCTTTGGAAATGCTGCAATTCCCGTGGAAATAGCCGAAAGGGTGAAAACGGTTATTGATGCGCTGGAAAAGGATGAAAAGATTTCAAAGCACCGCAAATGGGAAGGGCTTTCTTATGTCATTGACCTGTACAAAAACCAAAATCAGTAACCATGGCAAGACCTACGAAATACAATCCGGATATTCATTTGAATTGGGCCAGAGGTCTTGCTATGCAGGGGTTTACAGGAAAAGAAATTGCCTCGCAGATGGGGATTGCCCGGTCAACTTTCAACAAGTGGAAGGCTGAAATCAGAGAGTTTTCGGACGCAGTTGAAATGGGTAGGGAACCGGCTGACTTCAATGTGGAGTTTTCATTTTACAAACTGGCAAACGGATTTTCCCATACTGAAAAGAAAGTGATTGTTACAATCAACGAAAAAGGAGAACAGAAACCGGCACGGATAGAAAAAACCGAAAAATATTTTCCACCCAATCCTGCTGCTGCCATGAACTGGCTGAAGAACCGCAAACCTAATCAGTGGAGAGAGAAACAGCATGTGGAGATTGAAACGCATCCGTTCCTAAACTTTGTTGACGAAGATGAAAGTGAGGATTGACATGAATCCAAAGTTCTGGAAAAAATACTTTGCATGGAAAAAAGACTACTGCAAAGCGGCAAGGGAAATGGTTCGTGTCAGGCTTGATCCGGAGCAGGAAGCCATTCTCCATTCCATCCAAAAGAACCGCAGAACATCAGTGAGGTCAGGCACGGCGCGGGGAAAGGACTTTGTTGGCGCTGTGGGTTCAATCCTGTTTTTGTATCTGGAAGCGTGGAACAAGGTAGGTGAATTTGCCGAATACTCGTCCGTTAAGGTGATTAATACCGCCCCCACAGGCAGGCAAATCCGGAACATCATGATCCCTGAAATTTCAAAGTTTTACTCCAAAGGCCGGTTGGACTACATGCTCGGACGGCTGATGTCTGACGGAATCCGCTGGGAGCAACCCATGTACAAAGACTGGTATTTGCACGGGTTCAAGGCAGATGATGAAGCCATAGAATCCTGGTCGGGAATCCATGCTGAAAACGTGATGGTAGTTATCACAGAAGCATCAGGTTTGAGCCAGACAACTTTTGACAGTATTGAAGGAATTTTACAGGGAAATTCCCGGCTTGTTTTAATCTTCAATCCCAACCGGACAGTCGGAGAAGCCTATAAAAGCCAAACATCAGGGCAGTACCACAAGTTTGTGTTGAACTGCATGAACGCCCCGAATGTGGTGAATTACGGGAAGATGCTCCAAGGTGAAATTACCGAAGCAGAATTTAAGCGGGTGCGGATCCCGGGCCAGGTGGATTATGAATGGGTGGATGAAAAAATTAAAAAACCCGGTTGGGCTGTCAAGATTTCAGAAAACGAGGTCAATCCCGCTGAGTTTGATTTTCAGTGGAACGGCCAGTGGTACCGGCCAAGTGACCTGTTCCGGGTAAAAGTGCTCGGAGAGTTCCCGAAAGAATCCGATGAACAGTTGATACCCATTAGCTGGATTGAAGCCGCACAGGAAAGATACCTTGTGCAGATGGAACAGGGCTGGAGAATTCCTGATTCGTTGTGTCTTGGCGTTGATGTGGCGGGAATGGGACGGGACATGACAGTCTTTTGCTCACGCAAAGGCTGGGTGGTATTTCCTTTTAAGGTTTACGGGAAGTCCGGCCACATGGAAACTGCCGGGAAAATCAAGGCAACACTCAACGAAGATAGCGAAGGCATTGCCATCATTGACACCATCGGAGAGGGCGCCGGGGTGTATTCAAGGTTGGAAGAGCAGGGCATGAAAAGGGCTGTTTCATGCAAGTTTTCTGAGGGAGCTAAAGGATTAAAGGACTACACCGATGGGTATGAATTCGAGAACATACGGGCTTACCTCTATTGGTGTATCCGGGATTGGCTGAATCCTGCCTTTAGCTCCAAAGCCTGCCTGCCACCGGATGATGAACTGACTGAGGAACTGACTTCCATCGAATACAAGTTTCAGTCAAACGGCAAAATCATTATCGAGCCGAAAGAAGATATAATTCAAAGGATTGGACGGTCGCCTGACAAATCGGATGCACTGGCCAATACTTTCTATCCACGCATCGGACAAAGCAAAGAAGTTGATTTAACCGGAATGTTCCATTAAAAGTTTTTGAAGATGAAATTAACTGATTTGTTAAAAGAAAAACCTAATGAAGCGATTGAACAGATCGAGAAAAAGAAACCCTCTTTTAAAGTAAAATATCAGGATGCAAAAGCTCAGTTTGATGTGGATTTGCATGATGTATTTGATACAACAAAAAGACCGGACAAGATTATCAAACAGTACCGGGGCGAAGGGAAAAACGGTCCAATCTACGATGTCACGACACAGCCGGTAAACCGGATAGGAATACCCTACCAGAAGCTTATTGTTGAAAGGCTCATTGGTTTAATGCTGGGAAACAAAATCAAAATCACTCCTGAGTTTTTCGGGGAAAGAAAGGAAGAAAGTGAACTGTTTAACCGGGTGAAAAAAGTTTGGAAGGATGCCAAACTGGACTTTAAAAACCGGGAAGTGCTCAGACGGTTGCTGTCCGAAATGGAAGTGGCCGAGTACTGGCATGTTGCAGAGAATGAAGAAACGGAAATGGACGATAAGTACAAGCTCAAACTGAAAATTTTCTCTCCCTTCGATGGGGACAAGCTCCTACCCTACTTCAACGAACTTGGAGAGTTGGAGATTTTTTGCCGGGAATATGAAATTGAGGTTAACGAGGGTGAGACAATCCGTAAAATGGATGTGTTCACCAAAGAACTCAGGTATTATCTGGTGGAAAAGGAAAACGGCTGGATACATGAAAAAACTCCCAAAGCCAATGTGTTGAAAAAAATCCCAATCGTTTATTACAATCAGATTGCCCCGGAATGGCACGATGTTCAAAGCACCTGTTCACGACAGGAAACACTTGTTTCAAACTTCGGAGATACGAATGACTATTTCGGTTCGCCGATGGTAAAGGTCAGAGGAGAGGTCAAAGGATTTGCCGACAAAGGCGAACAGGGAAAAATCATTACCGTGGAAGGTGAAGGTGATGTTGAATACCTGACATGGGATTCCGGCCCTGAATCCACAAAAACGGAATTCGAGATAAATGACGACCTTATATTCAACGGAACGCAGGTTCCCAACATTTCATTCTCCAAAATCAAGTCATTTTCCCACAACAGCAATGCCTTGCTGCAATTACTCTTTTCCGATCCCCACATGAAAGCCGAATCAAAGTGGGAAATCTTCGGAATCGGGTTGCAAAGGCGGGTGAATATTATCAGCCGGATTGTTGCCATGCTTTACGGCCTCGAAAGTGAGTTCAAACAGATGGTTATTGTTCCGCAGATGGAGCCATACATGCCTAAAAACACGAAGGAGATTGTGGATGCTTTGGTTTCAGCTACCAACAACGGCAAAGTAATGTCCCGGAAACGGGGCGTTGAACTGAACCCGATGGTGGAAAACGCTGAAAAGGAAATCGAGCGAATTGAGGAAGAAGAAAAACAGGAACTTGGTGGAGAAAGCTTTATTTAATGCAGGTTGAAGAAAAATATCGCAGGAAAGTATTGAGATTGCGGAGAAGGCAGGAGATTGCAATGAAGTCTGCTTTTATCCGGGTATCCAAACAGTTTGCTGAAAAGTTTGCCAACGTGCCGATTATCCGGACGCAGGAAAGCTTTCAGTTTAAAACCAATCCAAAACTAAACAAAGACCTTACAGAAATGATGGGACGGTTTGAAACGGAACTCTACGAAAACATTTCCGGTGGAATGAAAAGCGCCTGGGGAGTTGGCAATGAAATGAACGATGAATACGTGACCTATTATTTTTCAGGTGTTGAAGGGTTCAAAGCGCAGCAAAAAGCAATGATGGCCAGAAACACGGAATCCATGAACGCTTTCATTTCCCGGAAAAGGAATTCGCGGACATTGTCTGACCGGGTTTGGAAAACGGCCAACAGGTTCCGGGATGAACTGGAAGCCAACCTGCTTATCGGAGTTTCCGAGGGGAAAAGCGCCGCTGACATTGCAGAACAGGTGAAGCAATACCTGAACCGACCTGATGATTTGTTCCGGAAAGTCCGGGACCCGAAAGGGGATTTGAGGCTGAGCAATGCTGCCAAAAAACTCAATCCCGGAACGGGCGTGTATCGTTCCTCATTTAAAAATGCTTTTCGCATGAGCCGGACTGAAATCAATGCGGCCTACCGCAGAGCAGATAATCTCAGGTGGCAGAAACAGGATTTCATTTTGGGTTACCGGGTGAACCTGTCAGCGCAGCACCCACGCTATGATATATGCGACGAATTGCAGGGGAAATATCCGAAAAGCTTCGTGTTTACCGGGTGGCATCCGCAGTGTTTTTGTAATGTCACACCGATACGGATGCGAAAAAGTGATTTTATAAGGCGTTTGCATAGCGAAAGGGTGAATGTTTCTCCTATGGAAGAAATGCCGGGTAACTTCAAAAGATGGATGGCTGACAATGCAGACAGGGTCAGGAAAATGAAGAATAAACCTTACTTCATTCTGGATAATAAGTCTGTAATCCGCTCCAAGGTGGGTGTAAACGTTTCTTAACTCAATTTCTTATGCTATTCAAAAGTTATCCATACAACAATACTATCCAGTTCATTCTAAGGAGCTTAATCCATGAGAAATTGTCTAAGCTGCAAGTATCACAGAGATTGCAGGTACGAAAAATACTTTTACAAACAACGGATATTGACATGTCCGGATTTTAAACAATTAAAAAACAACGCAAATGGTAAACAAAGTTATTCTAATCGGTCACGTAGGGCAGGAACCAGATTTTAAACAGTTGGACGGCGGGGCAAAGGTGGCGTCCTTTTCGCTGGCAACGAATGAAACCTACAAAAGCAGAGAAGGGAAAAAGGTCGAACACACGGACTGGCACAATATAGTGGTCTGGAACCGGCTGGCTGAAATCGTCGAGCAATACGTCAACAAAGGCGATAAGCTGTTCATCGAGGGAAAAATCCGAACCCGGTCGTACGAAAATCAGCAGGGCGAAAAACGGTACATCACCGAGATATTTGCCGATTCGCTGAAAATGCTGGGTGGAAAGTCGGGTGAAAATCCAGAATCAAGCCGGATGGATTCTTATGCACAGCAGCCGGAAGCGAATCCTGATTTTCAACCTCAGGAAGGTGATTTGCCGTTTTAATAAGCGATACTCAGACCGGAAAAACCTCAAAATTTTCTGGTTATTTTTTATACATTTTTCTGTTATTTTCTATGATTATGTTTGTTTTTCTTTTGTAATATAATTAGTTTTATAATGTAATCCAATAATCAATAAATCAATTAGTTATGAAAGAGAAGGTTGAAAAAGTTATCCAAAACACAGCTTCAATCACAAACGAAATCGCAAAGTTTGTGGCAGCATGGTACAGAGAAGAAATTGAAGCAATGGATGTAGCCAATGCTATACGGCTTATTTCCAAAATTTACCCGGTTGAAAACATGGATATTGACGGGTTATGTGAATGGATTGAAGGCGGGGAATTTCAGCCGGGCTGGGGAAAATCAAGCGCCGGGAAACGGGCTGCATGGAAAAGTTCAGGAAGCGTCTGGACTGCATGGTTTGATGAAGATTGTTTGGTTCATATCCTTGGTGAGAATGAAGAACTGGATGAAGCAAGACAGAAGTACTTGGAACTGACAAACACGCTGCGTTACACTAATCCGGTGAATGTTCGTTAAGGGAAGTCTTTGAATTTACTCTTTGGGGCGGATTTGCTGCCCCCTTTTTTCAATAATCAATAAAAACAGAAAGGTATGGATTTAAGTATTAGAACAAGAGAAGATTTGCTGGTTACTGCTCTGGAAGGGGGTAGTAACTATTGGTATCAGCTTGACTTTGTTAAACCGGAGATTGAAGGAATCAAAGAAGGAGAACCAACATCAATTCGGATTTTCGAGGCAGCAATGATAGGCCGTGAGTTTCCGGTATTTGATGCCGAAACCGGCGAGAAGCTTGGAGAAATCAGCCTGGAACGCATGAGTGAGGGTGAAATGACCATGAAGGAAAAAAGCCCGGAGTTTTACCATCAGGCTCGGGGTGATGATTGGGATGCTGAAACGGCAGATGTCTGGTTTCAATATGTAGTTATGAACGAAATAGTTTTTGGATAATGGCACTTATATCTAACACAGAGATACCTTATTTATATTTTCTCTTTAAAAAAGATGAAATCAGAAAAACTTTTTTGGAATGGATGCAGACAAAAAGCCCGGCCTATCTGGACCAGTTCAGCTTAGATTTGGTTGGAAAGTGGTTAACTGAAAGAGGCTTATCCGCAGACGAAAAAACGCTTTACGCTCTGGATGAATTCTTGGCAGAGATCAAGTGGGAATACATTAAAGGAGTTTGTCATGAGCAGTAGCAGATATGAAAACTTTCAGGCTGTGAGTATTTTATTGGTTATGTTTGGAGTGGGGGCAGCCGCCCTCTCTCCTTCCATTTTAATCAAAAAAATTAGTACAACCGTTACAGGGTTGATAGTTTTTATCAATTTGGTTATGAGTATTTTAAGTATAATCGCAAAAATCAGGAGAGATGGGTAAAAAGAAATATAAAGCAGTATTGAAAAAATCAGAACGGTTGTCAGCAGACGAAGTTTTACAAATTTTGGTCTCAAGATATTTACGGGTTCAGAATGCGAAGATTCCGGAAAAGAGAGAAATTCCGAAAGTGGAAAAACAGGTTTATCACAGCATTACAGATTACAATAAAGATATGCGAGCCGTGAACCTTGCCAGGAATTTTAACAACAGGGTGCAGAACCGAAAGGACAAACAGAAAACCTTGCTAGATAAGATTGAACGAGCAATCACTTCTTTTCTCCCGAAATACAAATGGTTTATTGTGAATGTTCGGGGCAGCCAATATGCTGTTGGCATTTCAACTTCGGATTGGGGCGGCGGTGATAGCCACTTCTGGCTAAAAAAGTATTTTCCCGATGGAGCAAACAGTAAGTTGCATGAATTGAAGCATTCGGTGACATAATTCAGAATAGTTCAATTGAGTATATCAAAAATTTTTACAAGTGCATCTTCTTTCCCGACATTTCCCGGGAAAATTATATACATTAAACCAGGAAATAAACTTTCTTCCCCAGCTTTCCATACAGGAACACCAGGAAGAATTTGTCCCATAACCATAGCTCGTTTAATCCTTAGTGCATCCGTTGCAATATGACTGGAAGTTACTCCTCCTTTAGCAACCAAAAAACGTGGTTTTGTCCGGATTTCATTCATTATGCTTACAAGAATTGAAGATACCCGATTAGAAATATTAAGGTTTGAATCAGAATCATAACCTTGAACCAGTTTCCTACTGGTAAATATAACCACATCGATACCTTTTTTTATTTTATTTTCTGTTAACTCAGCAATTAATTGAATTTGCGATTTCATGTTTGTATTTTCCAAGAGTTCAAGTAGATTGACTTCTATTGGAAATATTGATGTATTTTCAATTAAGCATTCCAGTTGTTTTGTTGTCTTGGGAACATATGACCCCACGATGAAAAGTCCTCCGACTTTATGATTCCCGGCCATTTCTTTTGGTCTGAGAAGTTCTCGTGTGCTTAGTCCAGCCCGGATCTGCACAAAAGAGGCTGCGGTACGGTAAAGAAATCGTTTACCTTTATTTTCGGCATTTAGAAGCGCACTGACAAATACTTCCATATCCCTAAGTGTTATTGAGTTAACAATACACACGGTGCCATTTTCAAGCCCCATAAGTTTAGTAAATACCTTTTCAGGTCCGCCAATCCGGATTTCATCGATTGAAACCGAAATTACATCTTCGGATTTCACTTTTCCTTTGGTTTTTTCCTCCACCCAATTTTTAAGATTCGCATTTGTATAACCAAAATAATTATCTTTGGCAAAAGGTGTTTCATCTGCAGGAATTAACCATTCATTTTGTTCCACCCATTGAATATCATCAATAGTTAGACGCCCCCCTTCCAAAAAATACGGAATTACTAAATAACCGTCAATATCTTGTTCAAAAGTTGAAACAAGGGCATCTACTTCCTCAGGGTAATGGCCTCTTAATGTGGAATCACTTCTGCTTACAACAACAAAAGGGCGTTTGGCTTTTTTTGAAGCAGTTACAAGATTCCGTCCAATTTCCATATTTAGATTTTGTGCTTCTTTTACCGGCAAACTTCTGGAATTGGTTAAGATGTAAAATAAATCAGGTTTTTGATGTAATTCTTTTTCTAATATTTCTGTTGACCAGGAGGTTAATACAGATATATCATAAACTGTTTGGGTACCGGTTGGGTCATCGTCGAGTACTACTATGGTATGGCCACTGTGTTTAACTTGTCTCTGAATTTCAGGCAAAAATGAATTCGGCCACTCCGGGACTTGCCTATTGAGGATAGTTTTCTTTTTAATTCGATTTGCTTTCATCTGTAAATTAATATCTCCTTAACTCTTTGAAACCCTGATTCACCCGATGTCAACACTTCAATCCCAAATTCCTTTTCAGGGTTGGGATAACTGAATTTAAAAACCGACATGGAAAGTTGCGCAAGCACAACAATGTCTGCTTTGTCGTTTATTTGCGCTGAACGAATTGCCCGGGCAATAACCTCGTTGTGTCCTTTAATATCGCCGTTCCCCAGTAGTTCAAATGCTTCTTCAACAGTAGTGCCTGAAAAAGTGACAGATTTGTTCAGTCGATTTGCAGTTTCATACAGAAGGTCCTGAGTGCTTTTTACCGTTGGGCCATGAGTGGCAATTACCAGAATTTTCCCTTCAGTTTGAACCGCCTGGTCCATCATTGCTTGGTCAATTTGCATAACCGGGACATTTAAAGGCTCCATGCTCCGTTTCACCTGTTGGAATGCTTTATTCATGGTAGAGCATGATATTAGAATTGCATCCACCTGGAACAAATCATATAATTCATGGGCGTATCGTTCAAACAAATCGATGTTTATCTGGGGTGGACAAGGTTCTCCTTTTTTATGGGCCTGCATAAAATTTAACTGCACAGCTTCATTTCCTACATTAATGATTTTAACTCCCGGTAAAATCATTTTTCCAAACCAGGTACTCCAAAGGCTTGTCCAACTTGATCCGTTTATAACTCCAAGTTTTTTCCCCTGCAGCCTTTTGTCTGCTGCCTCCTCAAAACCAAGAGTTGGAACTCCAGTGATTTTCATATAGTTCCCAAACAATTCTATTGGGTTAACTTCTCCCATAATAATTATTTTTTATAGCCTTTCACAAAAATTTCATTCAACTTTCATCCATCGGGATTTTACCATAAAAATTACAACCAAAATTGAAAAGGTAGATAACCCGCCAATAAACCAGAAAACATTAGTAAAATCGTTTGTCACATTTGTAAGGACACCTATTTCCTTTATCACAAAGGCAGAAAATCCTGTTTCGATAAAACCCACTAGTGCAGCGACAGAAGCAACACGAGTTTTAATTATATCCTGTTTAAATGCATGCTGATTTCCCAAGAATCCACCCAGTCCGAAAACAAAAAGGGCCAAAATGAAAACAGATAATCTAATTGAATTTAAATACGGAATACACAAAACCGGAATCATCAGCAGCCAAGCTCCGATAATAACTATTTTTCTGGAATAAATTATAGACCTTTTCCCAGAAGCTAATTTTAATACAATTGCGCCTCCAATCCACAAACCGGCATCTTGCATCAGGTATATTATCATCAGGTTTTTTGCCAGTGTATTGTCATATGCCACACCTAAACCCTGAGTGAAAAAACTGGGAAGCCACTGGGTAATAAAGTAAAGTGAAGGAATTATACCGAGGCCCATAAGTGCCACAGCCCAAAATCCGGGTGCAGCAAGTATTCTGGTATAGGTATCCTTCATGTAAAAAAGTTTTTCTTTAAACGACACAATTGGTTCGGTAAATATCAGTGAAACAGCTGAATTCCAAGTTTCAGAGCGTAATTCGGGCTTCCTGAAAATAAGCAACCATGGAATTAACCAAAGAAAATCTGTTCCTCCTGCTAAAAAAAAGCCATACCGCCACGAAAAATTGTTTGCAAAATAAACAATAACAGGAGGTGCAACCAAAGTTGCCAGAAAAGCACCACTGGCAAAAATTCCTGAAGCAAGACTACGCTCATTGGGAGGAAATATTCGTGAAATTATCATAAGACATATTGGAAAGTTTACCGCCTCAAGTATTCCGAGGGCAATGCGCAGCCCAAAAAGCTGATGGTATGAATTGGCAAATCCTGCCAAAGTAGTACTTAATCCCCAACCGATAACCATTATTGAAAAAAACAGTCGAATGTTTTTTATTTTATCTGTTATCAACCCGATAATGGGATGAAAAAAAGCATAGGCGAAAACAAATGCTGACAATAAAACTCCTCTTTGAATATTATCCAAGCCAAAATCCTTACTGATGGGATCAATTGCCAGACCAAGTGTCTGCCGGTCAAAATAATTAAGAAATGTGCCAAACATTAGAGTGAAAACAACAAACCACCTCCAGTTTCTGTGATACCAGCTACTTTTATTAATTTGCCTCATTTATGTTTGCTTTTCTTTTTTATTACTGTTTTGGCTGCTTTTACTATATCATTGGGCTGCATATTATGAATCGTAAACAGTTCTTCGATGCCACCACTTTCAATGAACCGATCGCGTACACCAACCTTGTAGGCCGGTACCGGAAATTCCAAGGCTAAAACTTCCAGAACAGCATCACCGAAACCCCCATTAATTGAAGCATTTTCAGCTGTGACAACACAACCGGTTTTTTTTGCCGAACTAACTATCAGATTCTCGTCAATAGGTTTAATAGAGGCAAGGTGAATCACTTCTGCATTTATTCCATCGTTTTGGAGAAGCTCTGCAGCCCGGATATTGAAATCAGTCATTATTCCAGTTCCGAGAAGGGATACATCACTGCCATTATTTATTACAACCCCTTTCCCCCACTCAAATTCATGATCATCTGAAAAAATTTCGGGCAATTCATAACGCGAAATTCTCCAGTAAACAGGTCCTTCTGTTTCCATTGCTTGGCGCATTATAGCTTTTAAATCGTTATTGCTGCAAGGGTCTGCAACAAGCATGTTGGGCATTGACCTCATGATGGCAATATCTTCGATGGAGTTGTGTGAAGCACCTGCCCTACTTGTGGGAACTCCCACATAAGATCCTGGAATTTTCACATTTAACTTAGGATAGCAAATTGAAATAGCTATCTGATCCAAAGCACGACGTGAAGCAAAAACAGCAAATGTTGAAGGCACTGGGATAAATCCCTCGAATGCCAATCCCGCAGCTACACCAAACATATTTTGCTCAGCTATACCCATTTGAATAAAACGGTCAGGGAAATGCTTTTTAAATTCAGATGCTTTAGTTGATGTATGTAGATCGGCATCCAAAAAAATCATATTTTTATAATTCTGCCCCAACTCAACCAATGTTTTGGCAAATGCATTTCGCATTTCTTGTCTTTTATTCATAAAATTTTCAAGTTTAGATTACTCTCCACCATAAAATGACTCCTTAGGTTTATCTTCATTTAATTTTGAATAACCTATCTCAGGTTTCTTATAGGTTTTTGACATTTCCAAAATCATCTCATTGGCTGTTTCAGGGTCGGGTGCATGGGTGTGCCACTTATAATTAAACTCAGCTCTTTCAATCCCTTTCCCTTTAACCGTATGTGCTATAATTACATTTGGTTTTCCATTGGCTGTAATCCATCGTGCTTTATGAAAAACTTTCAAAAGTGCTTCTATATCATGCCCGTCAACTTCATGAACATTCCAGCCAAAGGCTTTCCATTTGTCGGCAAAGGGTTCTATTGACATCATCTGCCACAACATACCTTTAGCCATTACTTTATTGTAATCAACAATTGCAATTAAATTGTCGAGGTGATAATGTGCAGCAGACATAGCCGCCTCCCAAACATTACCTTCATTGCATTCACCATCACCAACCAAACAATACACTCTGGATCGTGGATTTTCCTTTTGTCTTAATCCCAAAGCCATTCCCACTGCAACCGACAATCCCATACCCAACGGCCCGCCTGAAGCTTCAATGCCGGGAGCGCTCAAAATATGTGTATGGCCTTCCAGTCCGCCTGGTTCGCAGTATTCATATATTTTTTCTTCAGGATAAAAACCACGAAGTGCAAGTGCTGCATACATTGCTGGAGAGCCATGAGCTTTAGACAAAACAAACCGGTCACGTGATTCCATTTTTGGTTGTTCAGGATCGAGTTTCATTTCCTTAAAATATAATACAGAAATTATTTCAGCGAGAGATAATGAACCACCAATATGCCCCCATCTGCTGCAGGTAATCATTTCTACCGATAACCTTCTAATTTGATAAGCTTTGTCTTCTAAATATTCAATTTCATTTTGAGAATATTTCATTATCTTTATTTTTTATCTAAAGGTACTCATCAATTGAATTAAAAATTCCTTAAGCCGGGTCAGATGCAACTCCATATGTTGGGCAGCCTCTTCTGGTTTGTTTTGAATAATTGTATCACCTATAATAGTATGTTCTTGAATTGCCTTTTCAATTCTGCCTTCAATTGCCATAATGCCAAATTTAATCCTATGCCACTGAATATTTAATCTTTCAATTAATTGCTTTGCCCGTTTGTTATCAGCAAGCTGAAACAGAATTTTATGAAATTGTATATCTAAAGAGATCCACTTGTCTAATCGTTCCTTTTCTTCGGTACCGACAAACTTTGAATCTTTTAACTGATTCATCTCAATTAATAAATCACTTAGTTGGTCTTTTAAATTTTTATTGTTACTGGATGCTGCTTTTTTAGCAATTTTGGATTCAATCGCAATTTTTAAATCAAAAATCTCTTCAATATCGTGAAGAGATAGATAATAAATTCGTTTCATTCTGCCTGTGGTTTCTATCAGTCCTTCAACTTCAAGGCGTTTTAGTGCTTCCCTTACAGGTGTTCTACTAATTCCGAATTCCTGCGAGAGAGAAAGTTCAGTTACGACTTCACCAGGTTTTAAATAACCTTTGATGATATTCTCCAAAATTGTTTCATAGGCTGTTAGTTGAGAATATTGCTTGTTAACTTTAATCATTTTTGTTTTGCTCATAAATTATTGCTTTAATATCTCAAAATGTTTATTAACTAAGTATAGAAATTTAATATTTTCAAAAATTAATTAAAACACAAATATATAGTTTTTGAATACAAAAAAATACAAAAAAATATACAATGGATTATTATTCGAGTTATTTTAATTTATCTCTCTCAACAGAAAAACGAAGTATCAAAATAACAGTGATTGTTAAATTATTGATAATAAGCCTGGATTGTCATTTAGATTGCGCTATAATTCAAGAAATATTTTATTATTGATTTCAAGGTCAACTATACTTTTATTGAGATTGAAAATTCGCATTAAGTCATACAGGTATTAAATTTTATTCTTTTCAACAAATTTTTTCTGAAAGTTTTATCCTAAAAATTTTATTTGAATAATTTTTTGTACAAAAAAAATTTGTAATATTGTACACAATAAATTTGTTTTTTTGTATTGTATTAAATTAAAATTATTGCGACAGAAAAATCAGGATAAGCAATCACATATTTGAATAGAATTATTTCTGTGTTTTATTAATTATTAAAATCAATCACTATGAAATTAAAACTTTTACTTTACTTGATTTTTTTAGCCGGGATTCTTTACGCACAAGAGCCTTATCGTTCACTGATAATTTCTGAAGTTCGCCTTACAGGTAGAAATCCTGAAAAGCATGTTGAAATTACTAACATGGGTAACATGGATATAAATCTCAATGAATTTAAAATTGGGAATATGCGTCCCTGGATACCCCAACCAATTCTTGATCCTTGGAATGACCCTTGGGTTCCAGAAGCAGATCGTATGTTTATGTTGCCAGATAAAGTTCTCAAACCCGGTGATTCGTATGTAATATCCGGATGGTGGGACTTTGGGCCGGCAATGTATAAAAAAAGGATTCCTGGTTGGGAAGGATATGAGCGTATCAAGCAAGTTGAATTTTTGGATTTAGCAGATTTATTAATTCATGCACTAGAATCAGAAACAGGATATCCAGGTGTGAAAGATAGTGCAACTGTAGATGAAAAATATGGAGATAATTTACAAACTTTCTTGTACACAAACTTCGGTAGTGGTTGCTTTTATCTTGAACATCATTTTGCACCAGGGGATTCAGCGGTTGTGGATCAAGTCGGTGGTGTTTTTGATGATAATGGCCGTAACTTTTATCAAGGGTATGATGTTGCAGGCGTTACAGAAGCTACAGCAAATTCTGTACTTGTCCGTAAGTATAGTATAAATACAGGCAACCTTGACTTTGCCAATGCGAGAGGTGTCGGGCTTGAAGATTCTGAGTGGCTTCCTCTTCCAATGCCCTTAGATGATGGATATAATGCATGGCGTGATCTTTGGTGGACTGTTGGTAACCATGGCCCATATGTTTTTGATGAAAATACTTTGGAATCGGATGTCATTGAAATTGATTTTGCTAACAAAATCTTAAATGTTCCATGGGGAGTTCGCAGACTCGACGATATTATGCGAAAAATGGTAAAGAAACCTGGTATTGCATGGAATTATCATTTTAATTCAAACATAGAAGACTCACTTTATCTTTCTGCCCGTACAGGAGATAAATTGACAGTTCATGTTGTTGGAAACGAATTACAGACAATAACTTTTGATATAGTTGTTTCAGAACCTACTGCAGATGTGAACATTGTGGTTCCTAAAGCCCGCATGAATATTGCATCAGTATTTCAGGGAGGACCAGTCAGGACAAACACGCAAGCAGGAATTGAAGGCCTTGATTGGCCAAGAGTAACAGAAAATAGTCATGGTAATGATACGATTACCGGTACTTGGGGAGGACTTCCAAATGCTCTTCGTACAGATTCATTATTAAAATATTTGGAAAAGCCTGAAAAAGCAAGTTGGGAGTTAGTTTGGGTTGATAATATTGAAAGACCTGATTTAAAAAATGGTGACATTTTAAAAGTAACATCAGAAAATGGTGCTACAAAAGAATATTTTATTCAAGTTCAGCCATATGGTCCTAGCCATAATGCCAACCTTGCTTCAATTACCTGGCCAGACATTCCAGACTTTTACAAAGGAATTTTTGGATGGACAGGTGATACTATTCCTAATTTTACACCTACAACGTTTAATTATCGTGTACAGGTTCCATTTGATGTTGAAGGAGTACCAGCTTTACTAGGAAAGCCAGAGAATCTAAACGCAAAAACTCAAGTAACCAGGGCTAAATCACTTACCGGGACAGTAGAAGATCGCACAATTTCATTTGATGTTACAGCAGAAGATGATAGTGTTACAAATAAGTATAATATTGAGCTGGTAAAAGAAAAAAATCCTCAGGACATTCAACCTTATAAAGCTGAACCTTTTTTATCTGAATTAGTATTCTGGGAGTCATGGAATAACAGTTTTGGTGAAATTTGTAACCCCGGTAATCAACGGATAGATTTAAGTGATTATATGATTGCTATGGCTTTTAATACAGATCCTGCTGGTGTAATAGAATCTCGAATGGGGGTTGATGACTGGTTACACCGATATGACAAATATGTTCCAGGTTATAAATGGGTAGATCAGGCGTCATGGGCTGTAAGTCCAGGCATTTTAGAACTAGATTTAACAGTAAACCCAATAATTGAACCAGGTGATGTTTTTTGTATGGGTGGAATCTGGGATTATGGTTATATAAATGGAGAAATTGGACTGGAAAACTGGCAAGTGCTTAAACAATTAGATGTACAATTCCATAGTGGTAGACATCCTGTCTATACAAATCCTTGGGGTGAAGAAGTAAGTTCAACTGGAACCCCAATTCGGAAGTGGAATAATTCATCCTGGTTTTTATTCAGAATATTAAATGATTCTATCAAATTGGGCTTGAAACCAGCCAATGACCCCAATGATTTTGAGTTAATTGATGCATTTGGGATGAGTGATGGATCTACTTGGGTTATAGGGGGAGTAAGAACTGACAGGGTGCAAAGCTATAGAAGAAAACCTGAAATCTTTAAAGGAAATCCATTATTGGGTGCTTCTTTTGGCACAGATCCGGATGATAGCGAATGGACTATTCATGGCACCAATTATTATGCAGAACAAGGTTATGGTTGGCCATGGAGAGCAATACTTGTAGGATATGATATTGGACAACATTATATGAATGAACCCACTCATTATGTTTCTACTGTTTCTTCGACAGTATATAAAGTAAGTGAAGGTTATTCAATGAGTGAAGAAATTAGGGGAATTACAACTGGCACTCCGGTTGCAAATTTTATTGCTAATATTATTAAAGCTAACGAAAATCAAACGTTAACTGTTAAAGCAACATCCGATGGTTCTATATTGACTGGTGATGCATTATTAAGTATGAATGATACTTTGATTGTATTATCCGCTGATAGCACCAATATTACTAAATATCTACTTAACGTTTCTGAAGATGGATTAAGTTCAAATGCTATTCTTACTTCCAACTTGTACGAAATTGAAATTACTGATGATCCACTGAAAAGTGCAACCAACGACAATATGGGTTCTGGACACATTACCGGGTTTGAATATGGTACTCAGTTGAGTACTGTGTTAAATAACGTAACTGTTCCTTTTGGTGCATCATTAGATATTATTGACGGTGAAGGTGCTTATATTCCTTTGAAAATGCTCAATTTCGATACTACATATGTTAGAGTAACTGTTAATTCCAATACTTATTTTCATGTGGTGGCTGAAGACGGTTTAACTACAATTGTTTACCAATTGCAACCCAGAACCTCTGGAAATGATGTCTTTATCCTTTCAGATAAATACGTAGTAATGCAAGCTAATAACCTGATTCAGTTTGTGCCGCGTGGAACCAATGCCCAGACTTTGATTTCAAACCTTATACCATCTATGGGTGCGACGTTAAAAGTAGTGGACAAAATGGGAAATGAAAGAACAGAAGGAACAATCCGCGAAGATGATAAAGTGGTGGTAACATCTCCCAATGGCGAAATTACAAGAGTATATCATCTTGCCATGTTACGCACTCAGTACATTCAGGAGCCAACTTATCTGGCATATGTATTGTCAAATATTTACCAGGTTGACCAGGTGAACTACGAAATTACTGGTCCTACTGGCACTACGCAACTTACTGAATTTTACTCACGCATCACACCTGTAATGGGAGCTACTGCCGTTCTAGTTGATGCCAGCGGAGACGAAAAATTGTCAGGGGAACTGAATGTGGGAGACATGTTGAAAGTAACATCCAAGGACGGTAAAATTGTGGTGTTATACACACTCAATCTGGGTACTTCAGCAGTACAACTAGATAATAATCAAGTTGAAATTTACCCGAACCCGACTAATGGAAAATTGAATGTTCGGGGTGTGGAACAAGGAAACCGAATTCAGGTCTTCACTGCCTCCGGGGTTATGGTTCGCGATATTAGAGTACAGAGTAACCTCGAAGTACTTTCAATCGACGATCAACCTGCCGGATTATTCCTTATAATCATTAGTGACAAGGAAAAAGTTAAAGGTCGTTTTAAGGCTGTAAAAAATTAGTACTTAAAGTTTATTGTGTTAGTGGGAGCCTGAATTTTCAGGCTCTTACTTTTAATTTCCTTTAGTATTCTAAATATTTGAGGTGTTCAAAAACTTTTGATGACATCCAATTTCATTGAATATCATGAATTTAAAAACTTTTATAAAATACATTATTATCTTTTTTATATTTTTTAAGATTGTAATGTTTTTTGCATTTAAAAGTGAAGATTGGGGTCATATAAAACTAGAAATTTCTGAAAATGGCCATTACTTTCAGTTTAAAGATGGAACACCATTTTTTTGGCTTGGAGATACTGGTTGGTATTTATTTATTCGATTGAAAAAGGAAGAAATAAAATTATATTTGAAAAATCGTCATGAAAAAGGATTTAATGTCATTCAGGCAGCGATTTTAAGGGGTGATCTAACTGTACCTAATAAATATAAAGAGTTACCATTTCAGAATTTAGACCCAGAAAAGCCAAATGAAAAATATTTTGAACTTGTTGATTGGACTGTGCAAACAGCTCTTGATTATGACATCTTTATAGGCTTACTACCTACTTGGGGAGACCAAGTCAGTGATTTATTTGGCACAGGCTCAATCCGGTTTAATGAAAAAAGTGCTTATAGTTATGGACTTTTTTTAGGGAAAAGGTATAAAAATTATTCAAATATTATCTGGATAGCAGGCGGAGATCAACCAGCATTTACTAGCGAGAGAGACTGGAGACCAATATGGCGTTCCATGATCAGGGGTATACGTGAAGGTACCAACGGGAAAGCCCTGATAACCTATCATCCCTGGGGGGAAAGCTCAACAACAGATTTTTGGAAAGATGAAGACATCCTGGATTTTAATATGCTACAGAGTGGTCATAAAAGTCATGATATACCGGTATGGGATTGGATTGCAAGGGATTACAATTCTTCCCCCACAAAACCGATTCTTGACGGGGAATCAACTTATGAGGATCATCCCGTTAACTGGAAACTTGAAAATGGTTATTTCAGGGATTATGATGTACGAAAACAGCTTTACCGTTCCGTATTTGCAGGTGCATGTGGTGTAACTTATGGACATCAGGCAATTAGACAGTTCTATGGCCCCGAAGTAAAGCCGGCAGGTTATCCGGACAGATTCTGGACTGAAGCGTTGGACAGGTCAGGTGCTTTTCAGGCCGGGTATTTAAAAAACCTGATATTGTCAAGACCCCCTCTTAACCGGGTTCCTGACCAATCCATAGTCGTTAGCGGTCAGGGTGAGAAAGGTGAATTTATAATGGCATTCAGGGATGCTTCAGGGAGCTATGGCATGGTATATTTGCCTGTTGGGAAAAAAATTGAAGTAAGCACTAAATGGATCAATGCACCTAAAATAGTTGCATGGTGGTTTAATCCGAGAAATGCAGAATCACAAAAAATTGGAGAATTTAAAAAAGAAGGAAAGTTATCGTTCGAACCACCTTCAACAGGAATTGAAAATGACTGGGTTTTGATTTTGGAGGATGCAGATAAAAATTGGAGTGCACCGGGAAATAATTAATTATAGGGATAGAATTTTTCATAATAGTAATTAAAATTTCATTATTCCCGGTCAATTGTTAAAAAATAAGAAAATGGACCGTAAAAAATTTTTAGCAACAATTAGTGCAGCAACTGCTGCATTGACCAGCGTTCCCTTTTTAAAATTATATGGAGAGGATACTAATTCTATAATAGAACGAATCAGGATAAACCGAGCCCGGTTGGCAAAACGATCAGGTAATATTTCCATTCATGATATTCAGCTTCCAGACCGCCAAATCAGTCTGTTTGAGAAATGTGAAATCCGATTTCAACTAGAAGCCACCTATGAAAATCCGTATGATCCCGATGACATCTTGGTAAATGGATATACCCGAATGCCCTCGGGAAAGAAAGCGAGGATCCCAGCCTTTTATTATGAACCATGTGAGGCAATTGAAGGACTGTCACAAATGACAATGGGTGTTCAATATTACCGCACAGGAAACGGAGAATGGCGACTGCGTTTCAGCAGTGGAGAAACAGGAACTCATACATTCATATTAGAAGCAAGGGAGAAAAACGGAAGGAGTGTGAGTTCGGACTCCATACAAATTGAAATTACAGATTCTTCGCGATTAGGTTATGTGCAGATAAGTCAAAATAATCCCATGTATTTTGAAAACAGCCGGGACAACTCACTTTTCTGGGGAGTAGGAACAAATGTTGCCTGGACGAGGTCACGCAGTTATGAGTACTATTTTGGAAAGGCAAAAGGGGAAATGAATGCCACGCGGGTATGGCTCTGTCACTGGGCTTGGTTGGAATGGACACCTTTCATCGATCGACCAATGACAAATTGGACTGATTACGGTGGTGTGGTCTATTATAACCAGATGATAGCAGATACATTAGATCGTGTTTTTTCTCTTGCCGAAGCGCAAAACCTCCGAATTATGCTAGTTACAGAAGACAATAATGAGCATTTTGAGGACAATACTGCCGGAGGATGGGCCGGGAATCCATATAACAAAATATTTGGAGGACCGTGCAATACGCCTGGTGAGGTTTTTTCACTTGCTGAGGCCAGAAATATTTACCGGAAACGCCTTCGCTATATATTGGCGCGCTGGGGGTACAGTGATTGTCTTTGGGCAATCAATTCCTGGAATGATATGAGCAATCCAGATGAGATAAGAGTGAATTGGATAAAAGAAATGCGGGATTATGTGCATAGTGCGGTCGATGGTTGGCGGCCGATCATTTATGGGAGTAATTTCGGATATAATTCAACAGAAGTGACTGATTATGCCCAGTCTGGAGTAGAACTTATATCAACAAAACCAAATGTAACCCAGGAAGGGTATCATTCGCAAAGCGATGAATGGTTTAAACATACGGTACTTGAACAAACCTGGATGGGACTGACTCGAGGTCTCGGTGCCTGGATGGTATGGCCGCACGAACAGGTAGATCGGACCAAATCATGGAGCGTATTTCGTCCCACTATGGAGTTTGCAGCTACACAGAAACTGAACCAAGCGGGCTGGATGCGTGCAACAGTAAACGTCTCTATGATACGGGTCGATAAAGCAAATAACGATTCTGATGATGAGTTAATGGAATTTGTTTCACTTGAAGCTTATGGTGATATACCAGAATGGGGCAGCCGTTCTTCTGTGAATGTGTTTGAAGTTGATCTGGACTCTGTGGGAGGACAATGGCTGGAAGGGTTCAGCAGAACTTTGTATGGAAAGAATCATGAAAAGTGGCGAAATCCTCCTACTTTCATTGCCCACTTACCTTCACCGGGTTTTATTACAGTCGATTTTTTTGAAATTGGTTCTGGAACCAGTAAGATCGAAATTAAGGTAAACGGTGAGCAGGCAGTTTCACATACTTTCACCGGCGGTCGTCGATATTTAAATGACGAGGAAGGAAAGGTCACAGTAGAACTACCGGCAGGGAAAGTGGAAATTTTTCTTGATATTACAAATGGTGATTGGGCACGTATTCGCACCATTTATATTTCCTGGATTATGCAAATTCCCACGAAGCTCGTGAAAATTGATGGACAAGCACATGCCGAAGGTGGATTCCTGTACCTGCAAAACAAAACACTAAATCGGATTTATCTTGAAGTATTAAAAAAGAATCCGGTGCATTTATTTGATTTACAATTAAATATTAAGAAATTGACTCAGGGAAAGTATCACGTAAAACAAATTGATCCTGAAACAGGCGATGTGATCAGGGATGAAATGGTGAAGGCTGTTAATAACGCATTACCCATAACTGTGCCGGACATAGAAAAACATACTGTGTTGGCTTTTGAAAAACTAAATTTTTAATAAATGATAATATGAGAGAGAAATTTTCAATTGTAAGATTACTTGTGATAGCCATTATGCTATCCTTTGCATTCATTTCTAATGCAGGCAACCTATTAGCAGAAAAACTGTCCGATACAAAACATTCTCCAGTTCTAACCATCAAAGGTACAAATTTTGTGTTAGATCAAAAACCTTTTAACTACATAGGAATTAGTTTTTTTAATGCACTTTACAATCCTACATTCAATAGTAGTGAAGAGGTTATGTTTAATTGGCTTACAAAGTTAAATAATAATGGTATCACTGTTGTTCGAATTTGGGGAGAATGGAATAACGATCTTGGATTCATTGATACATGTGATTCATGCATTATGTATAAACGTGATGGAAATATCCGCACGTTTTACCTCAATAGAATTAAATCATTATTAGAGGCATCAGCGTCCTTGGACATGGTGGTAGAATATGTACTCTTCTCTTCAGAAAGCAAGGGTAAAAAACTTTCTGATGAAGCAGCCAATTTAGCTGTTAAAAATATTACCCGAGAATTAATGCCATATAGGAATCTGGTTTTTCAAATTTGGAATGAATTTGACTATCGTGTGGAAGATTATTACAAAATCATAAAGGAAAACGATCCTTACAGGTTGGTAAGTAATAGTCCTGGAGGAGGTGGAACATTAGGTAATGATGATCATAATGAATTACTCGATTTTCTTACACCCCATACTTCACGGCACGGAAAACACTGGGAGAAAGTAGGAGAAGAAATAAAGGGATTAATTGATAAATTTAATAAACCAGTTGTAGATGATGAACCTGCCCGCAGTGGTACCAGGGAATCAGAATGGCTTGGCGGCCCAAAAGATGTAACCAGCCCTTTTGATCATATTATTCATATATATAATGTTTGGAAGGCTGGCGGACATCCAATTTATCATCATGATATGTTTCAAACTGGCTATGGCACTAAGCCAATCCCTCCTTCTGGAATCCCGGATCCAGATTTTGATCAATATCATAAAACAGTTTTTGAATTTTTACGTCAAGTAGAAAGATTTAAATAACTAAAATATACAATGTTAATTAGTTGAATATTAAAACCTAATAATGATTTCAGGTAAAAAGTTTACAATAATTGCAATTTTACTTACATGGATTTCTGGATATGGGCAGAAAAGTAATTCCGAAGTTATTGAAACAGGTTGGATTTCAGGAAAATTAAAAATTTCTGGTAACGATCATTTTTTTCAGTTTGAAGATGATTCTCCCTTTTTCTGGTTAGGGGATACAGCCTGGGAATTGTTTCACCGCCTGAATAAGGAAGAGATTAAAATGTATTTAGAAAACAGGCAACATAAAGGTTTTAATGTAATTCAAGCTGTAATATTGGCTGAAATGAATGGTCTGAGGAAGCCAAACCGTTATGGCAACGTTCCATTTCAACAACTCGATCCACAAAAGCCAAATGAAAAATATTTTGAACTTGTTGATTGGACTGTGCAAACTGCACTTGAAAAAAATATATTCATAGGTTTATTGCCTACATGGGGTGATAAAATAAGTAAATTTTGGGGGGAAGGCCCGGAGATATTCGACGAAAAGAATGCCTACAGTTATGGACTTTTTTTAGGTCAACGGTATTCTGATTATCCTAATATTATTTGGATTACCGGAGGTGACCGGCCAGCCATATATGATACAAATGACTGGAGACCAATATGGCGTTCCATGATTAGGGGTATACGTGAGGGTACCAACGGGAAAGCCCTGATAACCTATCATCCCTGGGGGGAAAGCTCAACAACAGATTTTTGGAAAGATGAAGACATCCTGGATTTTAATATGCTACAGAGTGGTCATAAAAGTCATGATATACCGGTATGGGATTGGATTGCAAGGGATTACAATTCTTCCCCCACAAAACCGATTCTTGACGGGGAATCAACTTATGAGGATCATCCCGTTAACTGGAAACTTGAAAATGGTTATTTCAGGGATTATGATGTACGAAAACAGCTTTACCGTTCCGTATTTGCAGGTGCATGTGGTGTAACTTATGGACATCAGGCAATTAGACAGTTCTATGGCCCCGAAGTAAAGCCGGCAGGTTATCCGGACAGATTCTGGACTGAAGCGTTGGACAGGTCAGGTGCTTTTCAGGCCGGGTATTTAAAAAACCTGATATTGTCAAGACCCCCTCTTAACCGGGTTCCTGACCAATCCATAGTCGTTAGCGGTCAGGGTGAGAAAGGTGAATTTATAATGGCATTCAGGGATGCTTCAGGGAGCTATGGCATGGTATATTTGCCTGTTGGGAAAAAAATTGAAGTAAGCACTAAATGGATCAATGCGCCTAAAATAGTTGCATGGTGGTTTAATCCGAGAAATGCAGAATCACAAAAGATTGGAGAATTCAAAAAAGAAGGAAAGTTATCGTTCGAACCACCTTCAACAGGAATTGAAAATGACTGGGTTTTGATTTTGGAGGACGCAGATAGAAAATGGATGGTGCCAGGGACAAAAATGACCAATTAATAGGTGATAAATAAAAAAGAAATCTGACATGAATTGAACTACAGGAAACTTTAATTCACATGGGATGCTAAAATGAATTATTTTACTCCGGGGTGTCTTTAGCTAATGCTTAAACTTTAAAAATTTAAATCTTTCAAAAAATGAAAAACTTCACATTGTACTTAATAATTTGGTTTGTCACTTTTGGAATTTCAGGAAAATCCAAAGAAAATTTTGAAAATTCAGACATAGTAAATTCTCCTTCAGGTCAATCAGTACCGATTGGTGACTTGCCGGACTGGAAACAAATATTTTATGATGACTTCACTAAAGATGCTGAATTGGGGTCCTGGGGCAGCGAATGTGATTATTCAGCGATTGTTTACGTTGGAGCGGAAGGGCAAAAATGGAAGTCATACCCTAAATGTTTTAATGATACTTACCAAAAACGCCCGTATCGTGCCGATTCGATTTTAAGTGTAAAGAATGGGGTTTTAAACTTTTATTTACATAATGTCGACGGACAACCAGCTGGTGCAAATCCATCACCATTAATTACAGGTACAAGTCAGTATCAAACCTACGGGCGGTATACTGCTCGTTTTAAGGTAGATACTCCAAATCTGGCCGAGTATTATGTAGCATGGTTACTGTGGCCCCAATCCGAAAAATGGCCTGATGATGGAGAAGAAGATTTCCCAGAAGGGTCTCTCGCTGGAAAGATTGGTGGTTTCCATCATTATGCCGGAGATGGAGCATGCCGGGGATGCCAGGATCAAGCTGTTTCTGAAAAAGAATTTACCGAATGGCATACATACACTATTGAGTGGAGACCCGGCAATATTAAATATATTTTAGATGATGAAGTTATACTGGATTCTGATAGATGGATACCCACCAAACCAATGAGATGGCAATTACAAACCGAGACAAAGGGTTATGGTACTAATTCAGGAAATTTGATGGTAGATTGGGTTGCGGTTTATCAATATGATCCACAGTAATGTAGAGTGCAAAAACATTCAAGTTATTTTGACCTGAATTAATACAATATTTAAAAAAATTAAGAAGATGAAAAATAACAGTTTTTCTTATTTAGGAAAAATATTCCTCATTTCCATCCTGATTCTGTTTTGCCGGGGATTAAGCATTGATGGAAATGCACAGTGTTTCACAAGAGATCTAAGTGTAGATTTACTTATAAATCATGTCGGATATGTCCCTAATACGGGAAAAAACGTAGTAACAAAAGGAAATACCACAAGAAAATTTGAAGTTATAAATATTGAGACACAAAAAGTTGTTTACGAAGGAAACTTTAGTCCATATAATTGTGATTTCGGGGAATTTTCAGTCGCTGACTTCACTTCAGTAAATGTGGAAGGACACTATTATATAAAGTCTGATACGTTGCGTTCCTATCCTTTCATAATCTCGAAATCTGTTTATAAAGCACCGATGGATTTAATTTTTGGTTATTTTTCTCTGCAACGATGTGGAGCGAGTTCAACCGGATATTTATCACCTTGTCATCTTGATGACGGAGTTAGAATGGACAATGGGAAACATCAGGATGTATCCGGAGGTTGGCATGATGCAAGTGATTTGAGGAAATGGGTTGGTGCTACTATATATGGAATGCTTGGCCTTGGTAAAGCTTATGAACTGAAGGGAATACTCAATCCTGACAGATATAAAATTCTTGAAGAGTTGAAGTGGGGGAATCAGTATTTTTTGAAAATGCAGGAACCTGATGGCTATGTAATGAATTTTGTTGGAGGAGATGTTAAAGGCCATTCAGACAGTAACCGTTGGACAGATAACGAAATAGGAGAAGAGGGGGGAGAACTTAAAAATGTCATGCCAACAACAGGCAAGGCAATGCGGGAAATGTTAGTTTTTGGTTCAAAAGACGATCGGGTTATACGTACAGATCCAGTCAATTTGCTTGCGCAATACAATTTTATAACTGCTCAGGCAATGATGGCAAGGATTACCAGAAATATTGAACCTGAATATTCAGAAAAATGTCTTCAGGCAGCAATTAAATGTTTTACCTGGTGCAGAGAAACTGATGAAGAGTTTGACGCCGGAACCATTGGATCTTCCATCCAGGCAGCAATTGAAATGTATAAAACCACAAAAGAAGATTTATATAAAAATTTTGCAGTTGAGCAGGCTTCCGAGTTGAGAAAACTGCAGGTAGTTGATCTGAACGGGAATGTCGAGGGATTCTTTTATATCTCATCCTCAGACAGAGAACCTCATAAAAACATTTCCCGTGGTTGTTTGGAGTTTATTTCGGTCAGCGATTTAATAGAAACATTTCCCACACATAAAGACGTTCCTTTATGGACAGAAATGATCACTAAATACGCCCATAGGTATCTTTCATTAATATCACAGAAAAACAGCTTCGGAATTATTCCCTTTGGACTTTACACAGGGGAAGATCCCGGAGGAAACAGGAAAATCGGGAACTACTATTACCGTTATTTCATGCAGCCTGAATTGAGTTGGTGGGTTGGAATTAATGCAAATATTGCTTCTGCTGGTATAGGATTGGTGAAAGCGGCCAGAATATTAAATGATAAAAAACTGTATGCAATTGCACAGAAACAACTGGATTGGATAATTGGCGTAAATCCGTATAACAGTTCGACTATCATTTCGGTAGGGTACAATCAGCCAAACCCAATGAGAGGTGGAGGGGAATTTAATCCCTTTACCCCTACACTGCCAGGAGCTGTGATGAATGGTCTTGGCGGAAACAGTTCAGATCAGCCAATTATAGGTACAGGCAACTGGCAGATAGCTGAGTATTGGACACCTATGGTGGCTTTTACCTTATGGTTGATGGCAGAACTTCATTGAGAAGTAATTTGCAAGAGATAATGTATTATAAAAAAGAACTTTTTGCACTCGTATAAATTTGAAATATTGTTATTATGGAAAAACAAAAGATCTTAAAATTATTCTTATTTGGTCCAATTAAATTGGAAATTTTAATAGTTACCATTCTCCTTTTTTTCTTTGGAAGTTGTAATTCAGGTAGTATAAAAAATGAAATGCAAGTTGCTAATACAGATGATCAGTATGTTATTGTTAGTGACGAACATCCCAGTTATTTCCAATTATCTGACGGAAGTCCCTATATTCCTATTGGTCTGAATATAATTGGTGCTGGAGTGAGTGATACCAATGGAGAAGAAGGGCTAAAGCAAATTGAAGAATGGATGCAAAAGCTATCCCAGAATGGAGGGAATTTTATCAGGTTATGGCTTAGTAATGGATTTTGGGAGGTTGAAAATGTTGAAGCCGGTCAATTTAATGAAGATCAAGCCCGCCGGATTGATATGTTGATTGAATTGGCTCGAAAATATAATATTCGGTTGAAAATGACTTTGGAACATTTTCGGGGAGTTGCTCCTGATGAGTCAGCCAGGTGGGCAACAAAAAGTATTTATCATATATCACAAGGCGGACCTTTAAACTCCTTGAACGAGTATATGACAACAGATGAAGGTCGTCAGTTACTTATAAACAGAATGGATTTTTTTGCCAAAAGATATGGCAGTGATCCGGTATTTTTTGGATGGGAATTGTGGAATGAGATCAATGCTATGGCTGATCCGGAAAATTCTGTTTTTTATCCATGGCATCATTCGATGTTGACCAAGCTTAAACAACGTTTTCCGAATAATTTAGTTATGCAAAGTCTTGGTAGTTTTGATCGTAATCATTGGCGAAAAGTTTATCAAATGCTCAATGCAATGAATGAAAATGAAGTTGCGCAAGTGCACAGGTATCTTGATTTGGGAGCTGAAATGGAAATCTGCCACGCACCCATGGATATTGTTGCATCGAGTGCCGTCAGGGAACTGCTTTCCTACAATCTGAGGAAACCAATTCTCCTTGCAGAAACAGGAGGAGTTGAACCCAAACATACAGGCCCTATTCGTTACTACAGAATGGATAAGGATGGTATTTTATTGCATGATGCTTTATTTGCACCTTTTTTTGCAGGCTCTGCTGGTGCTGGTCAAAACTGGCATTGGAACAATTATGTAGATGCAAATAACCTTTGGTTTCATTATGGACGATTTTCTTCAGCAATAAAGGAGATTAATCCGATAGAAGAGCAATTTATACCAATTTATTGGGAAACTGCGGGGATAAGGGTTTATGCCCTAAAAGGAGGAAACACCTTTTTGATATGGATAAGGGACAAAGAAAACACATGGAGGAATGAATTCGAAGAAAAAATTGCTCCAAGATTAGTAAAAAATGAAATTTTGGATATTATAGGGTTAACAGCCGGAAAATCTATTCAAAAGATTGAATTTTATGATCCATGGAATGATCTATGGACTCAAGAAGAATCAATAGGCACAAATGTAGCTCTTCCTTCTTTTTATCGTTCACTTGTCGTGAAAATAACTGCTTCGAATTAATCTTAAGAAAATTATAACCAAAAACGAAAAACTCTAAGTAATGAATCAAAAAATAATTTTGATGATTTTGGGTATATTTTTATACAACTTTATTCAAAGTCAAAATGTATTAGTAAATGTAAAAGTAGACTTATCAGAAGAGATATTAATAAGTTCTTATCTGGCTGGAGTCACACATACTCAAAGAAGTATCGATTCATGGGGGAATTCCACTGCCATCAGAAATGCAAAATTATTATTGGACTCTGTCACGCATTATCAGAACCAACATATTATGGGGTGGGGAGCTTTGAATCCCTGGCCGGATTCAACTGTTACAAATCCAAATAATTGGAACTGGTCGTCACTTGACGGCCGTATCAAACTGATAAGGGAAACCAATGGAGTCCCTGTTTTAACACTCTGTGGCGCCCCTACCTGGATGCATAATCCTTCAATGAATGGACAAACAGACTGGAATGCTCTTGAAAAAGCTCCCACCAAAGTTCATTACGATGATTTTGCCCATCTGTGTGCAGAAGTAGCACGGAGATATCCCGATGTGTTATACTTTCAGGTTTGGAACGAATTCAAAGGTTTTTACAATGCCTCAAAAAACAGATGGGATTATGAGAACTTTACCGTAATGTACAACATGGTTTATGACTCACTCAAGGCAGTAAATCCTGAAATTCTGGTTGGTGGACCATATGTTGTCATGGACTCATGGTCGCATAGTTCCATTAGCCATCCGTCGAACCTTCGTGGAGAATATGGCATTTTAGATCAACGCCCTCTAGACGTAATCAATTATTGGCTCCAAAATAAAAAAGGTGCTGATTTTATTACAATTGATGGAGGTAATAGTAATAAAGATGGTATTTGGTTGACTGATGGTTTTAAATCGTCTCAAAAATTTGTGGATGTATTAAACTGGATAAGGCAACGCCCAGGTGGTGAATCCCTACCTGTTTGGTGGGCAGAATGGTATGCATACCCTGAGGATTATGTGCGGGGAACGCCAGTAAACCAAAATTTTCTGAATGCATATATGGCAGCAGGAATGATCAAATCTATCGAAGCGGGTTATTCAACCTTGTTGATATGGCAGCCTCAGGGCGATGCTTCAGGGCTGTCATATCCGTTGGGAATATGGTCTAATACAGAAATTTCCGGTGGCGGGCAGCCTACCCCCTTTTATTATACTCATAAGGGATTACATAACTATTTCAGTGAAGGAATAAAAATTTACAATGCCAGCTTGTCACAGGAAGAGGTTATCTCAGTGCTCGCAACTGACACAACAATACTTCTTGTCAATCATCTCAATGAAAATGTTGATGTGACGATAGAAGGATTTACAAATCAAATCACTCTTTTCCCATATGAAGTCCGGTTTCTGCATTATGCCGATTTGACAATAACTTCAGCAAAAATTGATTATAAAACAGATGAATACCTCGTGTACCCTAACCCTTTTTATGAATATATATATATAGAATTAAAATCAGTATTTGGATCAATGGTTAATATAGATTTGTATAGTTTAACCGGAACGAAAATATTGTCTGAAGCATTTTCTCTTGGTCAGGACAGCAGGTTCAAATTAAATACTGAAATTGTGACAAAGGGATCATATATACTTAAAATACATAACGAGAAAACAGTTTATAACAAGATAATCCTGAAAAATTAACTGGGAAAAAGAAATAACCATGTTAAATTATAATGTGACTCTTAAAAAGGTATTTTTTATAATACTAATTAATTCGGTGTTTATCATTGGATACCAACCGAAAATTACTGCTCAAATAAATGCTGATGGTATCCCACTTTTTGGGGCCCAGGTATTTATTGAACCTGGTCAGACACAAGAAGAAATTGACTCCTGGTTTCGTATTCTGAAGGAAAACAATATGTCTTTATGCCGAATACGAATGTTTGAATCATACATGAAAAAGGAAGATGGTACCTGGGATTTTACTTTATTTGATAATGCATTTCATTCTGCAGACAAATATGGAGTAAAGGTGTTTGCTACTGTTTTTCCCTATACTGAAAAAACAGACATTGGTGGATTTAAATTTCCAAATAGCGAACAGCATTTGCATTCAATTTCTGAATTCATTCGTCATTTGGCAACTCATTTCAAACAGTATAAAAGCCTGTATGGATGGGTTTTAATTAATGAGCCAGGGTCTGGTGGTATACCGGAAAATCCATTTGTGCGACAAAAATTTCAGGAATGGCTGATTGAAAATCCACCGAAAGAATATACTGAAAAAGGATTTCCTGTTTTGATGGATTTGACGGAACAACGGTTCCTAATGGACCTCAATACATGGTATTTAAGCTGGCTGGCCAATGAAATTCGGAAATATGATCAGGAAAATCATTTACACGTAAATACTCATGCCATTTTTAGTCTCATTGCAGAATACGATTTTCCGGCGTGGAGCAAATTCCTTAACAGTTTGGGAGGTTCTGCACATCCCAGTTGGCATTATGGATATTTTGACCGAAGCAAGTATGCCCTCGCAATGTCTGCAAATAGTGAAATTATTCGTTCAGGCGCTGGCCTTTTACCATGGATTATGACAGAGATTCAGGGAGGAAACAACACATACAGTGGAATGTCACCATTCTGTCCTACTAAAGAAGAAATAACCCAATGGTTGTGGACAACCATTGGCTCAGAATCAAAAGGGAGCATTTTCTGGTCACTTAACCCGAGAGCTTCAGGAATCGAAGCTGGGGAATGGGCCCTTTTAACATTTCAGAATAAACCTTCCGACAGGCTGACAGCAGTAAAAAATGTAGCGAACACAATTCACAAAAATGAAAAGCTGTTCCGAAATGCAAAAATAATTGATTCTGGCATTAATCTTCTTTATATTCATGAATCCTTATGGGCTGAAAATGCAATGGCAACCCCTTCAAAACAAAATTATGAGGGACGTGAAAATGGTGCAGTTATGAAATCGGTTCTTGGATATTTTGAAGCCATAAGTGAATTGGGAATTAACTGCAACTTGAAAGAATTTAAAGAATTTGATTTTGATAAAGAGAACTATTTTGGGCAAATGATTATTTTACCAAATCAGCTTTCTGTTCCAACTCATTATGTATCAAATCTGGAAAATTTTGTTACAAAGGGAGGAATCTTGATTGTTGACGGGCTGACTGCATATTTTGATGAAAATCTTCACAACACTATGAAAACAGGTTTTCCTTTTGAAGAATTGTTTGGTGGTAATATAAGCGAGTTTAAACTAGTCGAAAGCATTTTCAATTTCTTAATTAATAGTCATAAAATTCCAGCACATTTATGGAGGGGAACAGTTGAAAATAAAACCGGTAAAGTTTTATCAAGCCAAAATAATGACATTTATGCAATACGAAATACATTTGGAAAAGGTGAAGTTGTTTGGATACCTTCACTTTTGGGATTAGGAAGCAGAATTGAAAATGATTACAACGCTTTGAGTCTCTGGCTTAGTGAAGAGATCCAAAAAGTAAATAAACCTCCTTTTCGTTTTGATAGACCGGTTCGAGGTGTATTTATGAAAACCATGCATTCAGGAGAAAGCTATGTTACCATTATTGTCAATAAATCAGGGGAAACACAAAATGTATCAGATATTTTGGAATACAAATCCTTAATCCCACACCTAATTTTTTCAAACTCTGATCGGAAAACTGTTGACTTTTCCAGATTAACGATGGAAGATAATGATACACTGGTAATTGAATGGAAATAAAACAGTTTAAAATTTAATCAAAAATTATATCATGAACAAATTTTCTATTTCTTTTTTATCGGCAATGCTGTGTTTTGGAATGGCAAATAGCCAAAAAAATGACTGGGAAAATGAACAGGTTTTGGGCATCAATAAATTACCAGCAAGGGCAACATCTTATTCATATACAAAAATTGAGAATGCTGCAACAACTAATCGGGATTTGGCACGTATTAAGTCACTTAATGGAAGTTGGAAATTTCACTTTACACCAGATTTAAAAAACAGGCCGTTGGATTTCTTTAATAGTGAGATGGACTATGATGTTTGGGATGACATTATAATTCCATCTTGCTGGGAAATGCAAGGATACGGAATCCCAATTTATACAAACATAAGGTATCCCTTTCCTGTAAATCCACCCTTTATTGAAAGAAAAAATGCAGTTGGATCATTCCTGAAAAAATTTACTGTACCGGAAGACTGGATTGGGGATCAGGTCATTTTGCATTTTGGAGGTATCAAATCTGCAGCTTATATCTGGTTAAATGGTGAAATAGTAGGTTATTCCCAAGATAGCAGTTTGCCAGCAGAATTTGATATTACCTCATTCATTAAGGAAGGTGAAAATCTTCTTGCTGTCCAAGTAATTCGCTGGAGTGATGGTAGTTATTTGGAAGATCAGGACCACTGGCGGATGAGCGGTATTCATCGGGAAGTATTACTGATGGCACGCCCTAAAGTACATTTTCGGGATTTTACAGTAAGAACCCGGTTTGATAAAAACTACAGAGATGCTTTGTTGCAAATCCGTCCTGAATTATCGAATACAAATAAAATAGATTTGGGTGATTGGAATGTGGAAGTCCGACTTTTTGATGCACAGGGGAACAATGTACTTCAAAAACCACTTCAGATTCCGGCAAATGATATTTATCTGGAAACATACCCCCAACGTGATAATGTTTATTTTGGGATATTGGAGACACATATAGACAACCCACGTCAGTGGTCAGCTGAAAACCCTTACCTATATACCGTTGTAGTAGTGCTTAAAAATAACCAAAATGAGGTAGTAGAAGCTGTTTCGTGCAAAGTAGGTTTTAGGGAGGTACTACTCAAAAACGGGCAGTTGCTTATAAACGGACAGGAAGTTAAACTAAAAGGAGTGAATAGGCATGACCACAGTCAGTCAGGTGGGAAAACTGTAACCCGCAAAGAAATGCTGAATGATATACTGCTAATGAAAAAGTTTAATATAAACACTGTACGCACATCCCATTATCCCAACGATCCATATTTTTATGAGCTTTGCGATGAATTTGGACTTTATGTGATGGATGAAGCCAACCTTGAAACCCACGATGTGGGAGGATGGCTGTCCAACCGTAGCGATTGGTCTTATGCTTTTCTCGACCGCGTAATCAGAATGGTAAAACGCGATAAAAACCACCCCTCAATTATCTCCTGGTCATTGGGGAATGAATCAGGTTGTGGACCTAACCACGCTGCTGCAGCAGCGTGGGCGAAAGATTATGATCCCACTCGGTTTATCCACTATGAAGGTGCACAAGGCAATCACGAACATTCTGCATATATAAAACCCGGCTCTGATAAACAACCAGCATTCATGGCAAATCCGACCGATCCTTATTATGTTGATGTACTCAGCAGGATGTACCCCACCCCTGCACAATTGGATGACCTCGCAAATAGTCCTTACATCAAAAGGCCTATTTTGGTTTGTGAATATGCCCATGCTATGGGTAATTCTCTTGGAAATCTGAAAGAATACTGGGAAATTATCAGGAAATATCCCAATCTTATAGGGGCTTATATCTGGGACTGGATGGACCAGGGATTGTTGCAGACTGACCAGAATGGCCGGAAATTCTGGGCTTATGGGGGTGATTTTGGAGATACTCCCAATGATGGCAATTTCTGTATAAATGGTGTTGTGTCTCCCGATCAAACACCCCAACCAGCCTTGTGGGAAGTAAAAAAAATTTTTCAGGATATATCAACAACCCTAAGAGATAACGAAAATTTTAGAATTAACATACTTAACCGTCATTCACACATTGACCTGTCTCATGTGGAACTAGTCTGGAATTTATTAGCCGACGGGGTAATAATTCAGTCGGGCACAAAAGAATTGCCCTCATGCCTGCCAAGAAGAAGTGTCGAAGTCAAACTGGATGTTAAACCTTTCAGGACTGCTGACGAATTGGAGTATATCCTGGAAACCAGTTATCGGTTAAGGAACGATAATTCCTGGGCACCGAAAGGATTTGAAATTGCATGGGACCAGTTTGAATTGAAGAGACCGGGTATACTTTTAACTATGCAGCCGGAAGGTAAAATTGAAGTGGAAAGTCCAGACGGATTTGTTAAAATTACAGGAAAAAGTTTTTCATTCCTGTTCGACAAATCTGCCGGTGCTTTGGTTTCATATGTTAAGAATGGAACAGAAATTTTTCGGGAACCTCTTCGTCCTAATTTATGGCGTGTCCCTACAGACAATGATCTGGCCGGGGGAAATAATCTTTTTAAATCAATGACAGTCTGGCGGGAGGCAGTTCAAAATATGAAACTGTTAAACTGCGACGTCATAGAAAATGAAGGGATGACAACAATCAGTGCGAACTACAAGCTTCCAGTTGAAAGCAGTTTTCTATACCTGGTTTACCGGATTTCCGGAAACGGCACAATTCAGATTGAACTGAAAGTTACCAAAGGAGAAAACACACCTCCCCTTCCACGACTGGGAATGCAATGTGGAATTTCAGACAAATTTTCCGATGTGGAATTTTATGGAAAAGGCCCCCACGAATCATACTGGGACCGCAAGGAAAGTGCCCGTTTGGGATTGTTTTCAATGAATACATCTGAATTACCTTACCTGTATGTACGCCCTCAGGAAAATGGCAACCGCAGTGATGTAAGATGGCTTAAACTTTCAGGGGGAAAGGAAAAAATAAGTGTTAAAGGTTTCCCGGCAATTGATTTTTCAATGTGGCCTTGGTCCATGGAAAATTTGGAGCTGGCAACCCAAATCAACAAACTTGAAGAAAGAAACATTCTGATAATGAATATTGACTATAGACAAATGGGACTCGGCGGAGATGATTCCTGGTCGTCACATGCAGCAGCCCATCCTCAGTTCAGGCTATCTGACAATGAGTATTCCTATTCATTCGTAATAAATTTTGGAAATTAATGGATTTTTATATGACAGATTCTATTATTCTAAACATAAACAGACTGAAAACTTTTATTTATTCTGCTTCTGTTGTTGACATACGCATTAGGGGTAAACTAGAAGAAAACACCTTACGGTTGACTGGGATGGGATAAAATTAAAACTGATTAGGTAAGCTTAATAAATAGTATTTTGATATGAAAAATTCCTTATTACTTAAATTTAAAAACCTCTTCTTTTGCGGTATTTTTTTGGGGATAATTTTAATTTCGTTTTGGGCATGCCAAAAAGAAAGAAAAGACAGCGCCCTGGTAGAAATTTACCAGCTTTTTGAATTTAGTCTGGAAAACTACAATAATTACAGCGACCCTTACCGCGATGTTGAATTACAAATTGAATTGATAGATCCTGATGGGAAAAAATTATTGCATTACGGATTTTATGATGGTGATAATAATTGGAAAATCCGTTTTAGTCCGGATAAAAAGGGAACTTGGGAATTTCAAGCTTGGTTTTCAGATAAATCAAATATAATTTCTGGTTCTTTCCATTGCATTGATTCTGAAAAACCAGGAAGAGTAATGAAAAATGAAATCAATCCGTTCTGGCTGGGAAAAGGTGGGGAAGAGAAGACATTGTTTCGCAGCTTACATGTAGGCGACCGATTTTTTGCCATAAACTGGGATGATCCGTCCAATGATTCAGACGGAAATCCACGCACAAAATTTCTTGACTGGTTACAGGATAATAAGTACAACATGCTTTCTATTGCCAGCCATTACACAAATCGTGACCAGAGGGGACGTGGCAGAGGTTGGGAAACTCCAATGCTATGGCCATTAAACTATGAGGAATACCAGAAATTGGAAACAATTCTTGATGATCTTAAGGAAAGAGACATAACAGTCTTTCCGTTTGCCGGCTTTTTTGGTGTCAGTGGCAGTTGGCCAAAAGATCATAAAGAACAAAAATTATATATTAAGTACACCCTTGCCAGGATTGGGCATTATCCAAATATTATATTGTCTGTTTCAGGACCAGAACCCTTAATATTCGGAAACAGGGAGAGTATGGGTGGAAATATGCGTTTTGATGATATTCAGCGACTGGGCTGTCTAATCGACAGCCTTGATATTCACAATCATGTCCTTACAGTTCACAATGAAACTATGGCAACAAAATACGGAGATCTTTTTATTGATGAATCATGGTACACTTTAAGTACCATGCAGGGTCCCAAAACGCTAAATCCTGAACAATTGTATGTTGGTCTTGTTTCAAACCGTAACCGCTATAAGCCTGCATATGCACAGGAGACATTATGGGGCGGAAATATGTATCATCCAAAATATACAAGTGAACATCTGAGAAAACATTTGTATACTATTTTATTTTCGGGTTATATACTAAACTTTGGCGACATGAATGGTGACTCTTCTTCAGGATTTTCAGGATCGATGGACCTGAACGAGTGTTATCAGGAAAGGCATGATATATTGAATAAAGTATGGGATTGGTTTGAAACAATTCCATTTCATCAAATGACATCCAGATATGATCTGATATACGGTGGTTTTTGTTTGGCAAACGAAGGAAAGGAATATTATATATACAGAGAAAGCAAAGGGAAAATAACGCTATTTCTTGATTATCCTAATACTTTTAAATCGAGATGGATCAATGCGCAAAACCCTGAAGACATAAGGCCCGGTCCAAGAATTAAAAGAAAGTATGATTTTTTTACCCCCGAAGATGGTGATGATTGGATCCTGCATGTGTTTGTATCCCAATAAATATTTGACCAATTGCTGAATAATCCAAACGATTCTAACTCCTTTGTTAATGTTTCTATGCAACAACTGGGGCAGCGGCGACAGTCATCTTTGGCTAAAAAAGTATTTTCCCGGTCGGATGAATAGTCAGTTGCGTGAGTTGAAGCATCAAAATTATAGTTAATAGAGGTCGTGAAAAAAATAACTTTTTGCTGTTACAATTTAAATCTTAATTTTGAGCATTTACTTTTTGCGATGTCTAAACTGATAATAGAAAAGGAACTAGTTGAAAAACTCCGAAACGGAAATGAAATGGCCTTTGAAGTTATCTTTCATCGCACTAAGGGAAAGTTAAAAGGTTTTCTATTGAAAGTTTTGCCTGTTGGTGAAGATGAGGAAAGCATCATTCAGGAAATTTATCTCAAAATTTGGTCATCCAGAAAATCTATAAAAGCAAACCGGAGTTTTGAAACCTATCTTTTTGCCATTGCCAGGAATTTTGTTGTGGATATTATGCGAAAACGTTATCACAAACAAAAATACCTGGAAGAATTGTGCAGTCAATTAAACGATGAAGTGAGTGATTGTCTGGATGGTCAAAAAATATTACAGTATTCTGAGCTAGAAAAAAAAATTCATGAATTAATTGAAAGGTTACCTGAACAAAGACAAATTATTTTCAAATTAAACAGAATTGAAGGACTGACCTATAAAGAAATTGCCAAAAAACTTGATATATCTGAAAACACAGTTGATACGCAAATGCGTGGCGCCCTTACATTTTTACGCAAAGAAATGAAGCAGTTTTTAAGCATTTTGATTTTGGCGTATTTATGAGATACTTTGAGGCAGTTGGTTTATAAGTATTTTTTCTATGTTGTTATTTATCTGATAATATTGTGTTTATATTGCTGGGTTCAAAAAAAGGATAAAATTTCAACTTCACCAATCACGGAAAAATCGGGTTCAAACGTATTCAATACTGTAAACAAAATTATAAAAGAATTGAATGAATCAAGAACCCTATTATATAATTAACAAATTTATTTCAGGAGAAAGGCTGACGGAGGAAGAGTTTTCATTTCTCAATAATTTGTTGAATAATCTGCATCGCCAGAAAGAACTAACCAAAATGTTGGAAATGAAATGGATCCAGAGCGAGCCATTAGAAGTTAAATTACAATTCGAACAAATTAAGGATAAAATTAGAGTCTCATCTTTTAAGGTGAAGATGAACCGATTGTTCATAGTTTTAGGAAAGGCAGCAGCAGTTTTATTAATCCCATTACTTGCTTCTGTTCTTTACTATTTTACCAACCAATCTATTTCGCATGAGATGCTTACACTCTATACTGAAAAAGGTGAAATATCAAACGTAATACTTCCTGATGGTTCTAAAGTTTGGCTCAATGTGGATTCTAAACTGAGTTATCCGGTTAGTTATGGCATTAAATCCCGAAAGCTTGAGTTAAAAGGAGAGGCATATTTCGAAGTGGCTAAAAATGAGAAAATCCCGCTTGAGGTTTCCTCAGGTAATTTAATTACAAAAGCATTAGGTACTCAATTTGTTATTTCTGCCTATCCTGAATCTTCATCAATTAAATCTTCTTTAATTGAAGGGTCAGTTGAAGTAAATTTCGGAAACAATTCAAGAATAATTGAACCAGGTCAGCAGGTGTTACTGGATAAAAATAGTGAAAGATTTGTGATAAATACTTTCAATGAAGATTATGAATTAGGCTGGAAAAATGATCAACTGGTCTTTCAGTTAACTCCATTTGACGATGTAATTACCAAACTTGAAAAATGGTACAATATTAATATAGAATTCAATCCGGCTCTGTTTAAATTTGAAACACTTACGGTGCGGTTTGAAAAACATGAAACCCTGGAACAAGTGTTGAGGGTATTTTCAAAAGCAAACGGATTCAACTATCTTGTTGAAGGGAAAAATATTAAAATTGAAAAAAACAAAAAAGGAGAAAATTTGAATTAAAAAACGGGCAAAGCCGTTAGCGGCGGCAATGCCCGAAAAATGTAATATTTTTTATTAATTAAAACTTGTCAAATTTATGAAAAAAAGAAAAACTTTCCTAACAGGGGAAGAATTTCTCCTGTTTCGAAAAATTTTAAGGATTATGAAACTAACAACGTTTCTTGTATTTGCGACAACCCTAATGGTTTCTGCGAGCGTTTACTCGCAAAATACCAGGTTAAACCTAAAGTTTGAGAGTATTCCGTTTGGGGAATTGTTTCAAGAGATTGAAAAACAAACTGAATTCCGGTTTGCATTTTCCAATTCAAAGCTTGATTCCAAACAAAAAATCAAAATTGATTCTACGGATGAAACTTTGGAAAATATTTTGGACAAAGTGCTTCCTGAAGGAATAACTTACGATATCATCGATCGATACGTGGTTATTCTTAACGCCTGGGAAAAAAAATTTATTGTTGAGCGACAGCAACAACAGCAGCAGCAACCCGCTGTTTCCGGAAAAATAACTGACCAATCCGGTCAGCCGTTGCCCGGTGTTACGGTGGTGGTAAAAGGATCCACACAGGGAACGGTGACCAATGCCGATGGGAACTACTCTCTTACCAACATTCCTGAAAATGCTATGCTGGTGTTTTCGTTTGTAGGGATGCGGACACAGGAAATTGCGGTAGGCAGTCAAAGTATTATCAACATCACGCTAAGTGAAGACGTCCGCGCTCTTGAAGAAGTAGTAGTAGTCGGCTATGGTACGATGCGGAAAAGTGATTTGACCGGTTCAATCGGTTCAGTCAATTCGGAGCAATTGGAAAAACATGGCGGAAAGGTAAATGTTCTCCAAGCCCTGCAAGGTATGCTACCTGGTTTGAATATCCAACATGCAGCAAGTAGCGCTTCGAATGATTCATACAATATTATTATTAGGGGACAAAATTCGATCAAAGCAAGTAATACTCCTCTGATTATTTTGGATGGAGTGCCTTGGGACGGAGGTCTGAATGAAATACATCAAGGCGACATTCAATCCATTGAAGTGCTGAAAGATGCGTCTTCTGCAGCCATTTACGGAGCGAGAGGCGCCAACGGTGTTATTCTGATCACCACTAAAAAAGGGAAGGAAGGCAAGCCTTCCATCAGATATGAAGGCAATTACGGCTTTCAACAAATTGACAATCTTCCTCCTGTTCTGTCGGGAGAAGAATGGTGGGATGTACACACTGAAAGATTAGGCGATGTGTATATAAATAATTGGCCCACGATTAGAGCCAATCATGAAGCTAGAAAAGAAGTTGACTGGTTGGATCTTGTAACAAGAACTGGTCAGGAACAAAAACACAATCTGAGTTTAAGAGGTGGCAATCAAAATGTTTTGTATTATGTGTCGGGAACTTACTCGGGTGTAAAAGGAATTGCTTTGGGAGATGATTTTAAGGAGGCTGTAGTTAGAACAAATTTGACGGTTAATATTACCGATTGGTTATCTGTCGGAACTAATTCCCAATACACTTATATTGATAGATCAGGGTTGTCCCCAGATATAAATAACGCCTATAGGCAGAATCCATACGTCAATCCATACGCGGATGATGGAACTTATGCGCTCAGACCATGGCCCGAAGAAGTTTTTTTTGATAACCCATTGACAAATTTATATGTATTGGATGAAAATTATGCACAACGTCTGTTCTCCAACAATTTTTTAGACATTAAATTACCCTTTATCAAAGGATTTTCTTTTAAGTTGAATACTGGGTATACAGCATATAATGCACGAATCAATCGTTTTCACGGGAATAATACACTTACGGGAATACAAAATGACGGTCGATCCTACTCATCAGATCAATGGAACAAGAATAGCCTAATGGAGAATATTTTTTATTATCAAAAAACTATGGGCGATCATTACATTCACTTTACGGGTCTTTACAGTACCCAAAGGACCTCTTCGGAAGGAAGGAATCTTAGTGCCCAACAGTTTCCATCGAATGTATTGACATGGTATCAGACCAATGTTGCTGGTAGCCTTACACCCAATACCTCTTATCGTAAGACAAGTTATATTTCTCAAATGGCACGGTTGGTTTACAGTTTTCAGAGCAATTACCTGTTGACCGCTACGGTGAGAAGAGACGGATATTCCGGGTTTGGCGCAGATAACAAGTTTGGCATTTTCCCTTCCTTTGCCTTAGGATGGAATATCTCCAATGAACAATTCATGCAACCAATCGACTGGATATCTTATCTTAAATTAAAATTTTCGTATGGACGAAACGGTAATCAGGCAATCAATCCCTACGAAACAATGGCGAAACTTCAGAGCATGCCTTATCTTGGAGGCGAATTCGCCAACTCGACGTTGGCAGGGTATTACCCATCTTCGCTGGCAACTCCCAGTTTAACATGGGAAACATCTGAAACTTTTAATGCCGGGGTGGATTTTCAGCTTATAAAATCACGAATATCGGGCAACTTGGATGTTTACCGAACAAAATCGTATGATTTATTGATGGATAGGTCTATTTCTTCGATTCATGGTATTACTTCAATTGTCCAGAATATCGGAAGTACACAAAATACAGGACTTGAAATATTTATCCGGTCAATCAATGTTCAAAAATCTGATTTCTTCTGGAATACCGAAATGTCTTTTGCACATAACAAGAACAAAATTGTTGACCTGTATGGCGATAAAACAACAGAAGATCCAAGTAATAAATGGTTTATCGGTAAGCCTATAGATGTGAATTGGGACTATGTATTCGACGGTGTTTGGCAAATAGGAGAAGATAATGCCGTTCAACCACAGGCTATTCCGGGTGACGTAAAAGTAAAGGATACAAACAAAGACGGTGAAATAACTCCCGATGATCGCGACTTCATGGGGCAAATCTCCCCGTTATATCGGATTGGATTAACGAATACTGTGGGTTATAAAAATTTCACATTCAGTTTTTCTCTCTATTCTCCTTTAGGAGCCACGCGGATGAATCCAATATGGAACACGGATGTAGCAGGATTAATGATGCGGGAAAACGTCTTTATGATGAATTGGTGGCGCGAAGACAATCCTACCAACGAATATCCTGCCAATCGTAACAATACCAATCCATATCTTGTACGGTTCTATCAAAATTCAAGCTATCTCAGGCTTAACGATGTAACGATTTCTTACAAACTTCCCGACCGGATGCGTCAATCGATTGGACTGAAGAATCTGGAATTATACGGGAATGTACGGAATGCGTTTACCATTACCAAATGGAAAGGAATGGATCCTGAATTGTCCGACCAACGAGGTGTTCCGCTTGATCGTACCTACATGATCGGATTAAAAATCGAGTTATAAACTTTAATATGATTAAAAACATGAAAAATCTATTATATTTTTGCTTATTCATCTTATTGGCAGGCATGGTCGCCTGTAACGAAGATAAATTCCTGAAAGAAGATGTTCGGGACATATTAACCGCGGATAATTTGTATGCTACCCCCGATGATTTTGATTACGGACTAAATGCCCTATATGCCATGGTACGGTTGGAAAGAAATACCTATAAGGGTGGAACCGGAACCATCAGAGGTATTTTTACAGTTGCTGGTTCCGATGCCATTTATATGCCATTATTCGCAGCACGCGATTATTGTTTTACCTATTGGGGAGAATACATGAATTCAACCGTAGTCAGTATTGAAGATTTTTGGGAACTGATGTACCAGGTCATCAATTCAGCCAATACCATAATCGAAAGAGCCGATAGAAATGAAGTCGGATGGAGCTCGAATGACGCTAAAAACGAAGTAGTAGCTCAGGCTAAGTGCATCAGGGCATGGGCTTATCGCCACCTGACATATTGTTGGGGTGATGTGCCGCTTACATTGAGCGAATCATCGGGCAACAACATCAAATTAGACTGGACCCGGACGCCCAAGCAGGAGGTTTGGGCTGTAATGGAAGAGGATTGGAAGTTTGCAGCGCAATATCTTCCGGATATACATAAACTGCCGGGACGTTTGAATAAGTCGGTAGCCCAACATTATCTGGCAGAACTGTATTTAGCCATGGGGAATCCCCAACAAGCAGAAACGGCGGCGTTAGCCGTAACCAACAATCCAAATTTTAAACTGATTACCGAAATGTATGGAGTAAATGCTAATGAACCGGGTGTACCGTTTATGTGTCAATTTAAGAATGGCAACGTTTTTTACAATCAGGGAAATACGGAAGTTCTTTGGGAATTTCCGTACGAGAAGAACGTTATTGGTGGCGGCGGCAATACGATGAGAAGATGTTATTTAACTCGTTATGAAAGGATACCTAATACCACCAATGCGATGGCACAATTTGGACGCGGTTCGTACTTCATGTCGCCAACGGATTTCGCCTTCAATTTGTATGAACCGGGAGACGACAGAGCCGGCGAACATGCCATTCACCGATATATTGTCAATGACTTTGGTGATACCATTTTTACCTATCTCCAGGATACTCCGGACATCCAGGATATTTACAGACCCTCAACGAGAAAATGGGACGATGGTGATCCACAAAACCCTAGTGCAAATGAGGGATACCACGATCAACCCTATTTAAGGTTAGCCGAAACATGCCTTTTATTGGCAGAAGCTCAATTTTTGCTTGGAAAATCGGATGAAGCGGCAGTCACCATCAATAAGTTGCGAACCCGATCGAATGCCTCGCCAGTCACAGCTGAACAGGTGAATATTGATTTCATTCTTGATGAACGAATTAGAGAACTTCTAACGGAAGAACATCGAAGATATACCTTGTTGCGATTGAATAAGTTGTTGGAAAGGGCGCAACACAATTATCAATCCGGGCATCTCCTTCAAGAACACAACATTTTGTATCCCTTGCCTCAATCGGTTATTGATACCAATCTGGACGAGGAAATGCCGCAGAATCCAAATTATAAATAATCTAATAGCGAGTTAGTTCAAATATTTTGAACTAACTCGTATTTTTTCAAAACAACATCGTTGATTAGCCTTCGGGTTTCTAATTCATAATTTTAAGTATATGATCTGTAAACGTAATTTATTTATTTTTATAGTTTTAACATTATCCATACGTACATTCCTTCATGCTCAAGTGGTAAAGCCTTTAGTAGAAGAAAAATTTCCGGAAAGCGATCCGAAAGCAGAGTTTTATACGGTCAAGGGATATCGCCACGGTGTTAGTTTCTTCCCTAAAGTAAAATATCCTGAAGTGGAGTATACACCTTCTTCAACGCTTACTTTTGATCAATATCATTCCGCCAATGTCGTATATTACTGGATGAAAAAATGGGCGGAACAATATCCGAATCTTATTGATATGTATGAAGTAGGGCACAGTTTCGAAGGACGTCCTATATACCAGATAACGCTCACTAACAAAGCAAAGGGAAAAGCGACTGAAAAACCGGCTACTTATTTTGAAGGGGGCATACACAGTGGCGAAGTAACTGCTTGCGAATCAGTGATGTGGTTGTTGAAATACTTACTTGAAAACTATGGCAGGGATTCGCAAATCACCAAAATTATTGATAAAAATGCCATATATCTGAAGCCCATTGTGCATCCTGACGGGCATAATTTATACATGCACACGGCAGTAAGACACAGGGGTTCGGTTCGTCCGTTTGATAATGACGGAGATGGTCTGTTGGATGAAGATGTACCCGAAGACCTTACTGGAGATGGGTATATTTTGCAAATGCGTTATAAATCGCCGGACGGAAACTACATTATTGATCCTAGGGATCCCTCCAGACGAGCGATGAAAAAGGTAAGCGCTGGGAAAGGTAATTACAAAATAATCCAGGAAGGTATTGATAATGACGGCGATGGTCGTATTAATGAAGATGATATCGGCGGGTTGGATTTGAACCGTAATCTTGTGGAAAATTGGCGGCCAAGCCGGGAAGCAACAGGCCGAGGATGGACACAGCGGCAAAGCGGTGAATATCCGTTAAGTGAACCAGAAGTAAGATCAACCGTTTTGTTCCTGCTGGAAAACCCAAATATCTACATCATAAATTCGATGCACACAAGCGCACCGATGCATATGCATCCTCCTGCTACAGCACCTTCATCTGCCATGTTTTCCGAAGACAACAAATGGTATACACTGTTCGATGATATTGGTAAAAGTATCACAGGTTATATGTGGGCGGGTAGTTCTTATGAGGATTTTCATGGAAGTTCCCCCCGGTTTGGAACGGGGAATGATTTCGGGTACTGGTATTACGGGGCTATCTGGTATGGTGATGAAATATGGAATACAGGCGCTGTCGCTAAAGATTATAACAATGATGGAATGATTGACGAACTTGACCGGTTGATGATGAATGACCTGGAATATAACGGAAAACTGTTTTTCAATTGGAAACCTTATCAACATCCGCATTTCGGAGAAGTAGAAATAGGCGGATGGAATCCCAAGTTTTTCCTACAAAACCCTCCAACGGATCAACTTGAAAAATGGGTAAAAAATCAAGCATTGTTCAATTTGGAAATGCTCAAATATTTGCCCGAACTGCAATGGAAAAATATTGATGTAAGAAAATTAAAAGCGTATAAGCAAGATTCAGTTGATTATCAGATTAAAATTTCTTACCGAAATGTGGGTAAACTTCCAACAGCCCTGTGTCAAGCCGATTTGGTAAAAATTGTTCGTCAGGATCAAGTAAGGGTAACGCTTTCAAAATCTGCCGTTGAAGGAGAAAAACCATTGGCGAAAATTTTGCCTGAACCGGTGGTGGTAAAACCGTCTGTGCAACAACCTCAACGCGATATCGGAGGCGCTGAAACTATCCGAAATGCCGGATACGCAAATGGAGGAACTGTCAATAGCGTGACTATTACTGTCAGGGTTTATGGTAATCAAGAAATTGAAGGTTTTGCTTCTGTAAGTACGACAAGAGCAGGTATTTTACCAAACAAATCATTTATCATCAAATAATTTTAAGATTTCATTTTATATGCGACGCAGAAATTTTATAAAACAGGCTGGTCTTTTATCTCTCGGCTCCGCTCTTTTTACACAAATAACTTGTTCGACGGGAAAAAGAGCATCTACCATAATGGTTTTGGTCAGAGGAACAAATTTGTATGGCAATATAGGCTCTTTTAGTCACACAGCGGGTTTACTGCATATACTGGAAAATGATTTTCCGAGATCAAAAATCTATTTGTGGAAAAAAACCGATAATGACCCGACAGATTCGCTGATCAAAAAGTATTTTCCCAAAGTAGAAATCGTTATTAGTATGAGAGATAAAGTTGGCAACGAAAGCCCTGAAGTAAACAGGGCAATTGATTCATCCGACATACTGATTCAAGTATCGGGCGCTGGTGTTGCTACCAACGATCTGCAATCGTGGGTCAAAAGAGTGCCTCAAAAACCCTTTGGAATTTTTGGGGTAACCATTGAACATGTTTCCAATTCTTTGGCATCTCTTTTGAATCAAGCCGCATTTGTTTTCACACGCGAAACTGTATCATTGGAGGTATTACATCAAACCGGAATAGTTTGCAGAAATATCATGTTTACCCCCGACACCACTTTTCGGACAAATATATTCAATGATGAAAAGACAGTCAAATTCATGAAAGATAATGGGTTAGAAAAAGATAAGTTTATCTGTGTCATCCCCAGATTGCGCATAAGTCCTTATTGGAAAATAAATCCAAGCAATTCCTATTCGACCAAACAAATCGAAGAATATACAGCACTAAACGATCAATGGAAAGAAAACGATCATGCCAAGATGCGCGAAGCAATCATCGCCTGGATAAGACATACCAAACAAAAAGTCGTGTTGTGTTCGGAAATGATTTATCAGCCGGAATTATATGACGAACTTTTATTCCAACCTTTGCCTGATGAAATAAAAACATATGTAGTTAAACATGATTATTGGTTTGCTGACGAAGCTATGTCTTTATATTCTCAAGCAAAAGCAATGATAAGTTTTGAATGTCATTCTCCCATCATGTCGCTTATATGCGGTCGTCCGGCGTTTTATCTACGCCAACCTCAAGACACCGTCAAAGGGCAAATGTTCCGTGATATAGGGTTATCCAATTGGGTTTTTGAAATAGAGCAAAGCACAGGCAAACAGATTTCAGACAAATTATTGACTGTGTACGAAGAATATGACCATGCATTGAAGCAAGTTGATGAAGCCATGAATCGAGTGGACAAGTATTACAGAAAGGCAAATGATATAATAAGTAATTTGATAATCAATGGTTAAAAATAATATAATGTTAAAAGGATATTTATGGTTGATTTTCTTTTCCGTTCTTTTGCTGGAAATACAGGCATAACAAAAAATTATACTTAAAGTTAGGGAAAAGATAGAAATATCCATTCCAAAAAGAGGAGTGTAACTAACTAGTTTCTGCAATTTTGATAATTTATGTTGGCATCGCCCGGAAAAAAATGTCGCCAGTATTATTACATGCGACAGTATTTAATCCTGTCATTTCCCGTGTTGTGCCCTTATAAAACCCATTTCCTCTTACCGTTCCTTTGTAATAAACCGTTTTTACAAACCCAGGTTCGTTTATAGTCTGGTACCTGGTGCATTGAAAGGCTATGATATGCCTGACCTGGCTTCGTCATTGGCACCCGCTAAACTGCTAATCGCAGGAGTGACTAATGCCAATGAACAGCCTAGTCTTGAAGAAACTGAAAAAGATTTGGAAGTAATAAAAAATACTTACATTCGCAACAATGTACAAAACCGGTTAGAAATCCAAAAGCCGGAATTAATAAAAAATCCGGAAACCCTGTTTAGCGAATGGATAAAATAGAAACTTAAAAATTCAACATCTATGAAACGTCGTAATTTTATTTCCATTTCTGCCGAGGCTGAGGCCGGCACTTCACCGTTCTCCAATCCGGCAGAAGCTGCTGTTGCAGGAAACACAAAGAAAAAGCTTATTTTGCTTGGCACAGGCATCCGTGATGCCAGTTTCTGGGGAAACGATTTGTGGACAATTACAGTGATTTGGTCGAGTTTGACAGGCTTTGCGATATTAATCCCGGAAGTTTGGATTTGACCAAAAAAATATGGAGATGGATTGTCCGATTTATACCAATTTTGAACATACGATGGACTCCTACCGCCATGAGTTCATTATCAAAAGTATGGAACTTTGGGGTGGATGTGTTGACAGAAAAGCCTATAACAACAGATGAAATAAAATTGCAGGCTATTCTCAATGACGAAAATGCTTGGAATAATGTACGCCGCATTATTAAGATTGAAAAAACAATAGGAAAAGGATTTATATTTAGTAGAGCCTGCTCAATTGTTTCGATGGTATCAGCTGAACGTTTATTAATATTATCCTAAATAGTTGAAAAATATGGACAATACTAACGAAATATTCAAAAAATTCTCAGGATGTAATTACAATTTTTTGATTGTCTGCTAATAATTAAATCATATGGAAAATAAAGAAAAACAGCCCACTGCCACCCGAAGAAAGTTTATCAAAGCAGCCGCAGTTGCCAGTGCGGGTTTTATGATTCTACCTCGGTGCACTTTAGGTGGTAAGGGATTTGTTCCACCTAGTGATAAGCTTAATATCGGGCTTGTTGGAGCAGGTGATATATCAATGCATCACCTAAATGAGGTTTTTAAATATGACGATGTCCAGGTAATAAGTGTTGCAGATCCTTCCAACTATTGGGATAATAAAATTTTAAACAGGCAGGAAAGTGGCAGGGGGCCAAGGAAGAAATTAATAGAGAATCACTATTCTCAAAAAACACCCAATTACAGAATAACAGAATATGAAGATTTCCGGCTAATGTTGGAAAAGAACCCGGCAATTGATGCGGTTATATGCTGTACTTCTGATAATACACATGCTTATATATCTATCCTTTCGATGAGGGCAGGTAAACATGTTTATTGTCAAAAGCCATTGACACATAATATCTGGGAAGCACGAAAAGTACGTGAAGTCTCCCGGGAGACGGGTTTGGTTACCCAGATGGGTAACCAGTTACATGCACTTGACACTATCCGGGAAACGGTTGAATATCTTCGTTCCGGGGTTATAGGTACGGTCCATGAAGCTTATTCATGGGTTGGGGCAACAAGATACTTGAAAGGGATTTCAGGTTATCCTACCGAAAAGATGAAAGTCCCCAGGGGTCTTAACTGGGATGTATGGCTTGGCCCCACTAGGTTCCGGCCCTACCATAGTGCATATACTCCTTTTACCTGGCGTGATTTCTGGGATTTTGGCAATGGGGCATTGGGTGATTTCGGATGCCATGATATGGATGCGGCCACCTGGGCATTCGATCTTGAGTGTCCCGAAAGTGTACAGGTATTTCCTGCTGGCAACAGAGGAAGCAATGAAGTTACGCCATACGGGGAAATAGGTTATTATTATTTTGCAGAAAAGGAAAATCGTCCCCCATTAAAATTGACTTGGTTGTCAGGGAGTCTTCTGCCTGAACACCCAACAGTTTTGCCCCGTGATGTCAGGTTAAAATCAAGAGGAGCCATGTTTATTGGAGAAAAAGGGGTTATTCTTACCAATGGAGGAGCAGTTAGCCCTCCTGAGATATTTCCGGAAAGCTTACGTAAATCTTTTACCCCGCCCCCACAGTCCATCCCCCGTTCCAAAGGGCATCATCGCGAATGGTTTGATGCAATAAAAGGTGGGGCATCACCAATGTCAAACTTTGAATATGCTTCCAGACTCACCGAGATAACCCTATTAGGAGTATTATCATTACGGATGGGTGGCGAGAAAATTTATTGGGATAGTGAAAACATGAAAGCAATTGGTTTGCCGGAAGCTGATCAAATTATACGGGAACCTGTAAGAACTGGTTGGGAAATGAGTTAATCAAATCTGTTTTTTAAAGAAAAATTTATAAATTTATCACATTATGAAGCAATTCAATGTTGGAATAGTTGGTTATAGTTGGGCAGCGGGCGCCCATATCGAAGCGATTAACAACACTTCATATGCCCAGGTAACAGCCCTTTGTTCTTCCCGCAAACTCAATTCATCTGAAATAAGTGCAAAATATGGAGGAACTATCAAGTGTTATACGGATTTAGATGAAATGTTAGCCGATTCCAATCTGCATGTAATCTCCATTTGCAGCTATCCTGCAAATCATGCAAAGCAAGCCATTAAGTCTGCCAAAGCGGGAAAACATCTGATAATAGAAAAACCAATTGCTCTGAATTGGGAAGACTGCCTCGCTGTGGAACAGGCAGTTAAAAAAAAAGGGGTAAAAACATGTGTATGTTTTGAATGTCGATTCTCGAGTCAACTTCTTACAATCAAGTCGATAATTGATCAAGGGATATTGGGTACGATACACTATGGAGAAGTAGACTATTATCATGGAATAGGCCCCTGGTATGGCCAGTTTCGCTGGAATATTAAAAAAGAAGAAGCAGGAAGTAGTCTGTTGTCTGCCGGGTGTCATGCTTTAGATGCTTTGTTATTGTGCATGGGCAGTGAGTTTGAAACAGTACAAAGCTATTCAACTTATTCTTTAAATAAGGATTTTGCGAAGTATGAATATCCTACCAGTTCTGTTTCCATTATAAAATTTAAGAATGGTTCTGTCGGTAAAGTAGCCTCTGTTATTGATTGCCTTCAACCTTACTATTTTCACTTTCACCTGATTGGAAGTGAGGGGACTCTTCTCGATAATAAATTTTATTCTACAAAATTAGGCAGTTTGAATAAAAATAAGTGGAGCGAACTTTCTATGAAACTTCTCGATTCCGGTGATGTAAGCGATCATCCCTATCAGGTTCAATTTGAAGCTTTTTATAAGGCAATTGATGAAAATAGAGAAATGCCTTTAACCAGTTTGGCTGATGCACTAAAAACACATCAACTCATTTTTGCGGCTGACAAATCTGCTGATTTGAGTTCATAAAAAATTGAAAGATATATTAAGAGTGACAAATTTAAAATGAGAAAAAAAGTTTTAGCAATTTTTGCCCACCCGGATGATGCAGAACTCATGTGTGCCGGAACCTTGTCCCTGTTAAAGAACCAAGGATGGGAAATTCATATCGCCACTATGACGCCGGGTGATAAAGGTACGGCAGAGTTATCAAGAAAAGAAATAAGTTTAATCAGAAAGTCGGAAGCTCAAAAAGCTGCCGAATTAATTGATGGGACTTACCACTGTCTTGAATTTGAGGATGCATACATCCTGTATGATCGTAAAACAATAAATGAAGCAACGGCGCTTATCCGGAAAATCAAGCCTGATATTGTTTTTACTGCAAGTCCTGATGATTATATGGTAGATCATGAAATGACAAGCATGATTGTACAAACGGCTTGTTTTGCCTGCGGGATTAAAAACATGGAAGTACAGGAAGAAATTTACGAGCCAGTACCCTACCTGTATTATTGTGATGCCATGGAAGGAAAAAACAAACTGGGGAAGCCGCTGCAACCTGCAATTTATGTAGATATTTCAGACGAAATGCCTGTAAAGGAAAAAATGTTGGCCTGTCATGAAAGCCAGCGAGACTGGTTGCTGAAACACCATAAAATGGATGAATATATTCTTGCCATGAAACGATTTGCAGAAATAAGAGGAAAAGAAATCAAAACTCAATATGCAGAAGGATTCCGTCAACATTTGGGTCACGGATATCCGCAAAACAATATATTAAAAAAAATACTCGGCAAACAGGCGGTTGTAATATGAAACTTATCAATAAATATAAAAAAAATACATTATGGCACGAAAATTAAGTATGCTGGCTCCTGACTGGTGGGACTTTACCACATTGGATGACGAATTATTAAATGATGTAGCGAACCTCTCACCTAAGGATTTATTGCAACTTTCAAGGTCCGGTTTTAAGGTTGTGTTTTACGATACATTGGAAGATTTTTATCTGGCTGAAGCCCTTGAATATATAACTTCATGGAAACAGGCAACAGAATCAAACCCGGTAGGTATTTGCGGACCTATTGGTCCAACAGAGCAATTGCCCTTAGTTGCCCGCCTGGTTAATGAATTAAAATTGGATTTAAAGAATGCCCATTTCTGGGGAATGGACGAATGGTACGTAGATGGAAAAGAAATAAGTCAGGACAGCCCTATTTCTTTTGAAAGGGCAGACAGAGAACTTTGTTTTAACCGGATTGATAACAATCTCAGGATGCCTGAATCCAACCTGCACTTTCCGAAAGCCGATACCAGCAAATATATTAACAGCTGGGATAATGGAATTCGTTGTCTAGTCATGCAGGGAGGGCAAGGAGATGTAAAACACTGGGCTTTTAACGACCCGGTAAAAAGAGAAGGTCAGTATAAAGATGCCCCTCCTACACCAGAAGAGTTCAGGAAATTATCAACACGTGTTGTTGATCTCCACCCGATAACCTGCATGCAAAATGCCCGGACAAGTGCCGGGGGTGTGATTGCTGGAATCCCTACAAAAGCGATTACGGTAGGTCCCAAAGAAACCTGGAAGGCAGAAAAAATATCTATATGGCAGGCAGGTACACATGACAATCCTTTTGGCCAACGTATGACTGCACTAATGATTGGCAAAAAAATTATGGATTCTGCTGTGCCCATGTCATTACTGGCTGACCATCCCAATGTGCAATTTAACTATTACAGGGGAGGTTTGGGAGCTTGCGGTACCGAAATGCATTGAGCCGGCATTTATGACAAAACAAATTGAAGTAGCGGGAGTCGAATGTAGTTTGATGGATTAATTGTTCAACAACATTGCATTCACTTCCGGAACCTTTTCGAGATACATCTAAAAAAAGAGCGGCGACGGTGGTTTAACTCCCGGACAGCTTGTTTTTGCCGAAGAGTTTGAAAAGTTTTTCAATCAGAATTTCGAATCGGCAAAACAGGAAATTACACACGGCAAAGTATTCCTTCTACAAACTCCGTCTTGATAGATGACCCGCAGGCCCCTAACTTCACACCATCCGAAAAATTATAAAACATAGTAGGATATTTGTGAAATATTCTATTCTATATTTGAGCTGGTATATAAACCCATTAATCAAGTTTCCATGACAAAAGATGAAGTTGCAACAGAAATTTCCAACCAAACAGGAGTAGAAAAATCAGTAGTGAAAAAAACATTGGAGGCCTTTATGCAAACTGTAAAATCTTCGGTTGTAAATAATGAAAATGTTTATTTACGGGGGTTTGGCAGGTTTATAGTCAAAAGAAGGGCAGCAAAAACTGCCCGTAATATTTCAAAAAATACGGCCATCCAAATACCAGCTCATAACATTCCGTTTTTCAAGCCAAGCAAGACATTTGCAATAATGGTAAAGTAAGAAGGATATTCCGGAGTAAGCTGACCCCTTTGTTCGATTAGCTCAACCTCAAACTGGAGCGACGGTGAAAATCATTTATGGATAAAGAAAAATTATTCAGGTCAGGTAAATAGTCAGCTGCATGAATTGAAGCATTCGGTGACTTGATTTAGCGAACCACAGAGTGCGAAACCCGACAATTACAGGTTGTAGAGAAAGAGGTGCTCCGGTGGGCATTTAGCCCAGCGCGCCAATTCAATAATGAGATTGACTTTTGGAGATGGTCTCAGTATAGATGCAATCACCAATTTAGAAAAATTCTGCAAGGTCATTTTCCTTATTCTTTCCATGAGCGAAAAAAATCAAAAAAAATTTTGGATAATAAAAAATATTGTTTTAATTTGTCCTACAAATAGGTTTTATTCTAATAGACCAATAATGAAAAACAGCCTACATACCATAACCCTTGCCGACCAGGCAGAGGAAAAAATCATAGAGTACATCAAAAAGAACCATTTAACTCCCGGAGATTCACTTCCCAATGAGATGCAATTTTCTGAAATGATGGGCATCAGCCGGAATGTAGTACGCGAAGCTATGAGCCGTTTGCGGATGTTGGGACTCATTCAATCCCGCACAAAAAGGGGAATTATTGTTACCGAACCTCCCCTGCTGAATGGCTTTAGTAAAGTACTCGACCCCCAGCTTTTAAGCATTAGTACCATTAAAGATATGATGGGCATGCGGCTTGCTCTTGAAATTGGGATTACCGATTTTATTTTTGCCAACATTACCGATGAAGATATCAAGGAGCTGGATGAAATCGTTGCCCGACAGAAAGCGATCGGTATCAATAACCTTTCAATTGAGGATGAATTGAAATTTCATTTAAAAATCTATGAAATTGCAGGAAATCAATTTATTATGAAATTTCAGGAATTAATGCATCCTGTATTTGTTTTTTCAAAACAAAACTATGAACACTACTTTCAACCCATAAACAGCAAACTTTTGGAAGAAAAGAAAATTATTACACACGCAGATATTTGGGAAAAACTTAAAACCCGGGATTCTGAAGGGTACCGGAATGCCATGCGAATGCACCTGCAGCCATACTGGGAGTTTTTATATAACTATACAGATAAATAATATGGATATTCAAAAAATCAAAGGACTTATTGCCGCTCCGTTTACCCCTATGAACGAGGATGGCTCGATTAACACCGGTGTGATCCCGGATTATGCAGCTAAATTAAAAAATGACAGATTGAGAGGGGTATTCATTTGTGGCACAACCGGCGAAGGTATGTTGATGACCTCTGAAGAGCGCATGGAAATGGCAGAAAAATGGATTCCCGAACAAACTGAAGAATTCAAAGTCATTGTTCATGTTGGAACAACTTCATCAAAACAATCCCAAGAATTGGCAAAACATGCAGAACGAAACGGCGCATATGCAGTGGGATGCATGGGACCGCTGTTTTTACCACCTTCCGGTGTGGATGAATTGGTGGGATTTTGTGTAGAAGCGGCTTCGGGTTCACCTAATATCCCTTTTTATTATTATCATATACCTTCCGTTTCAGGAATTAGAATCTCTATGGTTGAATTTATTCAAAAGGCAAAAGAGCAAATCCCCAATCTGGCCGGGATAAAATTTACTGACAACAATTTTATGGATATGCAGCAATGCCTCAGATTAGATAATGGCAGATGGGATATTCTGCACGGCTACGACGAACAACTTCTGGCCGGACTGGCATTTGGAGTTAAAGGAGCTGTAGGTAGCACCTACAATTTTATAGCGCCATTGTATTACGGCGTTATGGAAGATTTTGAAAATGGGAACCTGGATGCTGCCCGCGAAAAACAGGCAATTTCCATTCGGGTGGTGAAAATCCTAAACAGGTATGGTGGCGCTATAGCTGCAGGGAAAGCGTTGATGAAACAAGTTGGTGTGGATTGCGGGCCTTGCAGGCTGCCAATAAAAAACCTGCAAGAAAAAAATTATGAAAATTTTGTGAATGAAATAGAAAGTATAGGTGTTTTAAAACCGGAAAAATCCGGTGTATAGTTTAGGTTAGTTAGATAAAAGGTCCCGCTCCTCAACAGCGGGACCTTGAAAACTAATCCATTAAATGTATAATGAATTAAATTAATCTTAAAAAGTTTGCAAATCTATGAAAAACTTCGAGAAAAATCGAAAAGTAACGCAAGGGAAACGGTGTATGTTAAGCCGAATTCTCATTGCACTGTTAGGTATTCAACTCATTTTTGCGTTGAATGTTTACGGACAACAAACGGTAACAGTAAGCGGAACGGTTACCGATGCACAGGGGCAACCCTTGCCTGGAGCCACTGTAATGGAAGAAGGTACTACCAATGGAACCGTTACCAATAGTGACGGCGTTTTTACGATCAATGTATCTGGAAATGCTACATTGGTCTTCTCTTTTGTGGGGATGAGCACACAGAGAGTTCCGGTAAATTCCAGATCACAAATTGATATTCGGATGGAAGAAGAAACCATAGGAATGGAAGAGATTGTGGTAGTGGGTTATGGTGAAATGTCAAGACGTAATCTTACAACTTCAATTTCAAGTGTAAAAGGAGAAGAATTACAATCTATTCCAATAAGTACTGTTGGAGAAGGATTGAAAGGCAAAATTCCCGGAGTACGAGTCCATCAGACCAATTTTACGCCTGGAGCTGAACCAACTTTCACAATTAGAGGTGGTTCATCAATACAAAAAAGTAATCAGCCATTGGTTCTTGTAGATGGGGTTGAAATATCTTTTAAAGATATTAATCCGAATGACATTGAGTCTATTGAAGTTCTTAAAGATGCTGCTTCTACATCAATATATGGCTCAAGAGCATCAAATGGAGTTATTCTTGTTACAACAAGAAAAGGATCTGTTGGGGCACCAAAAATAATTTTTGAAGCAACAGTTGCATATCAGGAGCCAGAGCGATTTTATAAATTTCTGCCGGCAGCAGAAGAGATTTCTATAAAAAGAATAGCCACTGCAATTAGTCCCTACCCGCAAAGGAATCATATTACAGGTTATCCACAAAGCTCAGGTAATACTGATAATAGTATATTTTCCACAAGATATTTAGCTGAGGGTGAAAGTGTGCCAGATGGGTATAAAAGCATGCTGGATCCACTTGATCCAAGTAAAACACTTATTTTTCAAGACAATGACTATACTAAATTAATAGCAGGCACATCAATGTGGCAAAAATATAATCTTGGGGTAAACGGGGGTACTGAAAATATAAGATATTCAGGTAGTATTGGATACATAAAGGATGATGGAGTAGCATTAGGTACCGGATACAAAAGATTAAATGCCAGATTTAATACCGATATTCGAATTGCTGATAATTTAAGTTTTAGTTCTGGTATCAATTTCTCTGAAAGTTCAACAGATGAATATAGCAGTCAGCGTGATGTTATCTCACGTGGTTTATATAGTGGTCCAACACAAAAAATGTATTGGGCTGATGGCAGACCCACACCAGGAGTAAATTCTTCCTCACCCAATCCCCTTTGGTATACTTCTACAAGAACATATGATAATCTTGAACAGCGGTTTACTTTTAATTCTTCTCTTTCATATAATATTTCAGAGGGTTTAGTTGCAATTGTAACGGGTTCTATTTACCGACGAAATTATCAGGATGATTATTTTGAGTTAGCACATGAATTTAGTAGTGCTCGAAACGCAGAATCAAATTATAGGTATGGTCAAATTGCTACCTTCGAGCCCTATATAAATTATATAAAAAATATATTCAATGAAGATCATTCCTTAAATGTTACTGCAGGGTTATCTTATACAGAATTTAAAAATAAAAGTTTAAGTGCAGGAGCAAGAGGAGCTAGTACTGATAAAATACACACATTAAATGCAGCGCCTGATAAATATGATGCCACTACTTCAATAAATACAGAAGTTTTAGCTGGTACTTTTGGACGTTTATCATATAGTTACTTAAACAAGTATTTATTTTCGGCAACAATAAGGGCAGATGGCTCAAGCAGATTTCCTAAAGGTGAGCAGTGGGGCTATTTCCCTGGTATTTCATTGGGATGGATTATGAGCGAAGAACCTGTTTTTGAAAATTTAATTGACAATGTGGGTTTGTTAAAATTAAGAGCAAGTTTGGGACAAACTGGAAACAACACCGTAGGCCTATATGATGCATTTGGAACATATGGGTCGACTTATAAGTATGATGGCACTGCAGGAATTCGGCCTTCATCAATGCCAAATAGGGCTTTAACCTGGGAAACAACAACCCAGACAGATATAGGAATTGATTTAGCATTTTTAAACAATAGAATTGAAATAATTTCAGATTATTTCAATAAGCATACTGAAGGTTTGATTTTTTCTGTTCCATTACCAAATACAGCAGGTTTTTCAAACGTTGAGCAAAATATTGGGAAAGTTAAATTTTATGGATTTGAATTTGAAGTTAAATCAAATAATATCAACACACGTGATTTTAACTGGAATTCTACCTTAAGTTGGAGTTTTGTAAAAAATAAAGTGTTAAAACTTCCTGATAATGGCAGAGACGGAAACCGAATAGGGGGATGGAACCTCCCTGATGGAACATCTTTTGGGGGAATTGCAGAAGGTGAACCTTTATACAGGATATTTGGCTATAAAGTCTCTCATATTTTGGAAACCCAGGAAGAGGCTGATGCAGCACATTATGATGAAATTGCAAGAGGATGGGATCCCGTAAGGCAAGAACGGAGGCCTGGCAGTAAAGCTGTAGGTATGTTTGAATGGATTGATAAAGATGGTAATGGAAGAATTAATGAAATAGATCAGTTTGAAGTTGGGAGAACAGCTCCTCATTCAACAGGGGGCCTTGGTAATATTTTCCAATATAAAAAATGGTCCTTAAATATCTATATGGATTATGCTATTGGCCATTCTATTTACGATGAGAGCTGGCAAAGATTTTTGGGAAATACAATGAGCACCCAGGCACCCATTCCATATGAGGTTAAAAATTTTTGGACTCAACCGGGTGATGGCCCTTGGCCAAAATTTGTAGCAAACGATCTTGCTGATGGCGGAATGAACTTTCGAAGAAGCGATTTTATGGTACAAGACGCAAGTTATTTGTGCATAAGAAATATAACACTTCAATATACAATACCAGAAACCATGATAAAAAGATTTGGATTAAATGACCTTGCTCTTAATATTACAGGTAATAATTTACACTATTTTACTGATGTGGAATATATTTCACCTGAAACGGGAACAGAATCAACCTATTCTCATGGTTATTTTCCTTATCCTCCAGTGAGAAGTTTTTCTATTGGTGTAAAAATTGGATTATAGAATAAACTATAAAATAATTTAAAATGAAACGTAAAATATTTTTATTAACAATAATTTTCTGTGTAACAATCGCTTGCGATAATTTGCTTGATGTTACACCCGAAAGTGTTCTGACAACTGCTTCAATGTGGGATTCAGAAGAAGATGCGAAGGGTGCGTTAAACGGAATGATGAGTCAATTTCGCACTACGTTTAGTACTCAATATGCCAGATGGGGAGATTGTAGGGCTGGTCATTTATGGGAAGGTCCATATAATTCACCACAATGGTTAGTGCCTTTAAGATGGAATGCCTTGACCAGGGAATCCGAAGGTACGGACTGGACACAGCTTTATAGAACTATAAATGATGCAAACCTTATACTAAAGTATGTTCCTGATATTGATTTCAGGAATGAAAATGATAAAAATTTTATATTAGGGAATGCATATTTCATAAGAGCATTTTGTTATTATTGGATTGCAAGATTATGGGGTGATGCGCCAATTCAGATAACTCCAATAGAAAGTGCAATCCAAGAAGACCTTTACCCTTCAAGAGAACCTGTTGAAAATTTATTTACAAGGATTGAGGACGATATAAAAAATGCACTTGAATTATTTTCTGATGATAATATAAAACCAAAAGGTATTTATGGATCAAGAGCAGCAACAAATATGCTGAAAGCAGATTTCTACTTATGGTTGGCCAAAGTTAATAACAAAGGTAATAACGCTCTGAGTTTGGCTAAAACTGCTGTTGATGAAGTGTTGGCTAATCCCAACCTGCGCCTAAGCGACAATTATGAAGATGTTTTCAGGGACGAACTAAACATAGAAATTATTTTTGCTATAAATCTTGATATTGATGAGGCAACGGGAGGATTTCCTACTTATTTTTTAACAGAAGTTGGACATGTTTTTAATCCAGACATCATTGAAAATCCAGTTCCAGTTCAAAATGGTGCACAATGGGTTTCTTATGCTGAAGAATTTATATTGTTTCTATATGAAAAAGATTATGATACAAGGGCCGAGGTAAACTTTTATATATATTATGATCCGGTAAAGAATCAACTTCATCGATGGATAAACAAATTTCGCGGGCAATGGATTAATGAAACCAGATATTTCACTTCAAATATAAGACTTTATAGATATGCGGAAGCAATTCTCTTTAAAGCAGAAATTGAAAATGCTTTAGGAAATACTGGCGAAGCTCTATTGCAACTAAATAAAATTGCTAAAAGAGCATATAAGATTGAAAATTATTATCAGGGCCTTAATTCTGATGAAATAGATGCCGCCATTATTGATGAAAGGCTTAGAGAATTTGGCTCAACAGAAGGGAAGACCTGGTGGGATTATGTAAGATTTGGTGTGGCATTTGAAAAGGTAGAATTTTTAAGGGGAAGGGAATCTGAACAAAATATTTTACGATGGCCAGTTAGCTCTTCTTCACTTAACACCAATCCAAATATAAAACAAACACCTGGTTATTAAATTATAATAAAAGAATTAAAATCTTGGTTAGAAAATGACAAGTTACGACTAAGTCTTACTAACCAAGATTTTTATAAAATATAAAAATTATTCAAATGAGAGATAGTAAAAGGTGGGATGCTCCCTTTAAGTCCGAAAGCATAATTAAACCCTCACGTCGTAAATTTATTTCAGATTTTTGCTTTATTACCGGAGGAGTTTCTCTTTCCGGACCAGGCTGTATTAATAAATTAATACATGGAAGAGAATTAAATAATGATAGTGATACCTGGTGGATTGGTACTGATCCGCATGTCGCATATCGGGCAATGAGAATCCGTGAGGGATATAATAATAATTTGGAAAATTGCATTAAAGATGTTAATCAACTTAAAATAGCCGACAAAGCAATAATACTGGGTGATTTGGGTGGGGCAGATTTATTGAAAGGATCTGATAAAATACAAACAGGTGAGAAAACCAGTCGCTTCTTCGATGCAATGAATAATCTTAATGTCAAAGAATGGTATTATATTACAGGAAACCATGAATTTAATGACGAAGGTGGCATTGTAATACCATCTCAGTATTGGTCACAGAATGTACTTGGAATCAGGTTTATTTTTATTAGTGACGAAATAAAAAGTTATGGAGGTGAAATGAAAAAAGTACAAGAAGAGTGGTTTTTCACTGAGTTAAATAAACATGCAAAACAACCCATTTTCATTTTTTCTCATCAAGGTCCCGACAGACATGGTTCATGGAATTTTTGGGATACACTTGAAAAACAAATTATGAACTTTAATATCCAGGCATGGTTTCATGGACATGAGCATGTATGGTCGATTGATAATGATACCAAATATGGGTTCAGAAGAATTGGTATTGCACCAATTTATGAATATACTGGAAAAGAAAAATTTCCAACAGGAGATGAAGCTCATAATAATGGTTGTTTTATCGTACTTAAAAAAATAGGAAAAGAAATAAATGTCACGATTAGGTTTAGAAATCACATAAAAAGGGAATGGATTGTGGCTGATGGCTTTAAAGAGATCAATTTTGCAGTAACAGCGTTGTGATTTAAATAATAGGTAACGATTTAATAATACGACTAAGGATGAAAAAATTTTCTATTTCTAAACGATTAATAGTATTTTTTTTAATTGTTTTATTCAATTGTTTATTAATAAATTCTTCCATAGCACAGCAACAAAAGATAAAGTGTGATAATTATGTTTTGTATGAAGAAAATCCATTTATTTATTCAATGGGAGTGGATTCAGTTAAACAAATAAAAGGAGATGATTATTTTACAATCGCATTTTGGAATATTGAATACTGGCCAGGGGGAATGTTTGAACAACCGCCTAAATCGACCTCTGTGGCAAACCAATTGGTGGCTGTCAAACATATCATAGATCGTGAAGACCCTACTATATTAATTGCTGCTGAGGTATATAGTTATTCTTCGGCACTATTTTTAAATGAAAATCTTAATGAACCTTATCCTAATGTCGCTGTAACTGCGTATTGCATGGATAATGAAAATTCGAGTAATATTAAGAAATATGAAAATCTTGAAAATCAAAGTTCTCCTCCACGAAGCACCGCTGGGCGTCGTCACGAACATGCAATATTCAGTAGATTACCTGCTGAGAGTATTGTTGAAGTTGAAATTTTAGAAACAGATGTGGAGCAGGTTCAACCAAGAGGTTTTATAGTATCAAAGTACATAATAGAAAAAAATCCTCTTTGGATTTATGGCATACATTCAAGTGCCGGCGAAAAATGGGAGCAGTTCCGGTCAAAAATACCAATTCTTATCTTATGTGACATGCAAAAGCGAAATCTCAACCCACAAAAAGACAGGATAATTATATGTGGAGATTTTAATATGAACCTCCATAATTCAAAGGAGTCACATTTTTTTGATCCATTTTTCAATGCTGGTTTTTTCAATGCTCACAATGGTGTGTCATACCCCGAACGGATAACTAAACCTACATCTGGTACACCAGGTATAGTGGAAGGAGGTTCTTCGATTGATTATATGTTTGTATCCCAAAAATTGATGGTTCATTTAAAACATTATAAAATAATTGAAGATTCCGCAGGAGCAAGACCGGCTGAAAGGGTTGGAAGAGATACAGGAATTGCTAGCGATCATAGAATGCTTATTATAAAATTATCAAAATGAAACGAAAACTGTTTTTAATTGCCCTACAGTTGTTTACTATTTTTTGTAATACTTGGTCCCAATCAAACGAATATGAAGCCCCCACTTTAAGTAATTCTGATTCATGGTCAATGATTATGCTTCCTGATCTTCAGAACTATGTTAAGTGGGAGAGAAATAATGGAAATTTAGATTTAATGACAGCATGGATTAGCACCAATATTGTCCATTTGAATATTGAAATTGTAGTTTGTGTAGGTGATTTGGTTCAGCATAATGAAATGATTAATATCCATCGTGTTATTGGGGATCAAACAAGCAAGGCACAATGGGAAAATATTGCCCGTTCCTTCAGCCGACTGGATGGAAAAGTACCATATATTAGTTCCCTGGGAAATCATGATTACGGATACACCGGCTTTGAAAACAGAAAATCACATTACGGGGAGTATTTTCCAATCGACAAAAATTTACGGATACAGGAACTGATACGGGATTCGGCTCCGGATGCCCAGGGAAATGCGAGTTTGGAAAATGTAACTTTAGAATTTTCATCCCTTCACGGGAAAAAATATTTACTTATGGTTTTGGAAATGTCTCCGCGAGATACAATAATAGATTGGGCAAGAAGTATTGTAAATAAAGAAGATTATAAAGACCATACAGTTATTTTGGTCACGCACTATTATTTAACCGGGAATAGTGAATTTCATGAAGAAGAAGGATATAAAATAAATAATGAAGGCGCTACAGGGAAAGACATTTGGAATAAATTAGTAAAGACTTCAAGGAATATTCAAATTGTATTGTCAGGCCATATAGGTGGGGAAGGGATCGCATTTCGTACAGACACGAATTCAGGTGGTAAAAAAGTACATCAAATGGTATTTAATGCGCAAACATGGGGTGGAGGCAATCAATCGGGCAACGGAGGGGATGGATTTCTGCGTATCCTGGAGTTTCTTCCGGATGGAAAAACGGTGAAAGTAAAAACCTTTTCTCCCCTTTTTGCAATTTCTCCTGTTACTAACCAATATGCCTGGAGAACTGAGTCGTTTCATCAGTTTGAGTTTCTTTTAGAGTGAATATAATTCAGAATTAATTAAAGTTATCTAGTTTCTCTGATATGGGGCCTGAAAGTTTTGTAAGTTATAAAGATAAGCTAAAATATAAACTTTATCATTATGAATGAAAATACTACGCGACGGGATTTTTTTAAAAAAAAAGTCTCAAATTGGGTGGAATAGGGTTTACTTCCTCTTTTTTTCTTCCAAACGATCTACTCACGAAAAATGATTTAAAGAAAAAAAGTATTAAAAACATTATTTTATGTTTAAAAAATGATTTGTCATGGATAAAAAAGGTTTATTTATTACGGCATGTATTACTTTAGGAATGGGATTAATTTCTTTACATTCCTGGTCTCAATCTTTAGACAAGCCCAATGTTTTGTTTATCACTATTGATGACATGAACGACTGGACCACGGTATTTGATAAATCAAATCCTATAAAGACACCCAATATTGAAAAACTGGCGCAAAGAGGAGCATTTTTCACAAAAGCCTATTGCTCATCTCCTGCTTGCAATCCTTCCCGTGCATCAGTTATGACTGGTACCCGACCGCATAAAACAGGAATTTATGGGAATGGCTCAGACTGGAGGGGAACACTTCCTAATATTCCAACCGTTCAAAAATATTTTAAGGATAACGGATATTTTGTTTGTGGGTCCGGGAAAGTTTTTCATCATCACAGAGATTGGGCTTTTCACGATAATGCATCATTTCATGACTATAGAATGATGTCAGTAAACGAACCTTATCCGGACAAAAAACTTAATGGATTTGACTGGATGGGAAGCAGGAACACTGACTGGGGTATCTGGCCGGATAATATCGAAAAAACTCCTGATTATAGAACTGCGGAGTATGCAATCAATATCCTAAAAAAAGAGCATGATCAACCGTTTTTTCTGAACATTGGAATTTACAAACCACATTCACCATTTTTCGCACCCAAAGAGTTCTTTACTAAATATCCCATAGATAATTTAAAGTTGCCTGAAATAAAAGAGAATGACACTGATGATTTACCATCAGGAGCTGATTTTTTATTTGAATTGACCAGCAAGGGTACAGGTTCAGGCAGAGGTCTATGGAATGCCTTAGTAAAAGCACAAAAAGAAAATCCAAATGCCTACTTCGAATTTGTACAAGCTTACCAGGTATGTGCTTCGTTTGCCGACGCCATGATTGGAAAAATCATTGATGCGTTAGATAAAAGTCCATACAGTGACAATACGATAATTATTTTATGGTCCGATCATGGATTTCATTTGGGAGAAAAAGAACACATAGAAAAGTTTGCACTTTGGGAAAAAACCACTCATATTCCCTTCATTATTATTGCTCCCGGTGTTACACAACCTGGAACTATTATTAATAACCCGGTGGATATGACAACCATTTACCCCACCTTGTCGGAATTGTGTGGATTGGATATTCCCAAACATACTCATGGTTTTAGCCTGGTTCCACTATTAAAAGATAAAACAGTGAATATACCTCCGGCTTTAATGACTTACATGAAAGGGAACCATGCTGTTCGAACTGAACGCTGGCGTTACATTCAATATGCAGATGGTACAGAGGAGTTGTATGATCATGAAAACGATCCCAATGAATGGTATAATGTTGCCAGCGATAGAAGAAATAATATCGTAATTAAAAAATTAAAAAAATATGTTCCGAAAAAAAATGCGAAACAAGTACCCAATCTCTAAAGTGATATGAAACAATTGGCGCTATCAATATTATTTCTTGGTTTTTTTATTGGTTGGAGCTGTTCTGATTCAAGTGAAAAATTGCAACCCAACGTTCTGATTATCTATGCTGACGACCTTGGCTGGTCCGACATCAGTTGTTACGGAAGCAAAACAAACGAAACGCCTTATCTCGATAAGTTGGCATCGGAGGGCCTCCGGTTTACCGATGCCTATGCCCCCGCCCCGATCTGTTCTGCGTCGCGCGCTTCCATTATGACTGGAAAAAGTCCGGCACGATTAAATTTTGAATTTGTATCGACCGAAGGACATATTACCGATAAACCGCTTATGCCGCCCAAACGTACCCTCGAACTTCCATTAGAAGAAAAAACGCTGGGCGAAATTGCAAAGGAAGCAGGTTATAAAACCGCATTCTTCGGAAAATGGCACATTGCAAAACACAACGGCGGATACCTGAAATGGAGCGACACGCACGGCCCTCTTCAGCAAGGATTCGACACGGGTAGTGATAACTACGGTTCGCATCCGTACGATGAAAAAAACCGGGAGATGGTTCACCTACCGGAAGGAAAATTCCCTGAAGACTCATTGGTTTTAAAATCAATCGGGTTTTTGAAAAAACAACAAAATGCAAATCAACCCTTTCTGATGATTTTTTCGAGCTATTATGTGCATACGCCTGTCGTTCCAAATAACTTATGGTTAATTAAAAAATACAGAAAACAATTGCCCGATTCATCGGAAAATGAAATAAGTTACGCCGTCTTTGTGGAAACCATGGATTATTATTATGGGCAACTGTTAAAAGCATTAAAAGAGTATGGTTTGGAAGAAAATACGCTCGTTATTTTTACTTCCGATAATGGCGGTCACCCGGCTTATACCGATAATGCACCATTACGCGGAAATAAATGGAACCTCTATGAAGGTGGCATTCGTGTGCCCTTTATTTTAAGTTGGCCGGGGAAAATCAAATCAAATACAAAATCCAGGATTCCTGTTATACAATGGGATATTCTACCTACACTTTGTGAATTGTTTGGTCAACCTATTCCTGAAAATGTGGATGGAGAAAGTCTGCTTTCGCTTCTCACCGGAAATTCTTCCCAATTGGAGCGAAAATCCGTTTACTGGCATTTCCCTTACTACCATCCACCAATATTTTACGAAGGAACAAAACCTTGCTCTGCTATTCGTGAAGATAGTTTTAAACTAATTTACTTCTATGAAAATGAAAGTGTTGAATTGTATAATTTAGAAAATGATATAGAGGAATTAAATGATCTCAGTTCGCAAAAGCCGGAACTCGTCAAAAAATTAAAAGAGAAACTTTTTAAGCAATTACATGAAGCAAATGCCAGGTTTGCTGTTTCAAATTTAGCATTTAAGGTGAATTAGAAGGTTAATTTACTGAATTGATATAGAGAAAATTAATCTGAAAAAATGACTCATAAAGAAAGAGTAATAAAAGCACTGAATCACCAGGAAACCGACAGGGTTCCCTTCATGTACCGTGATGTGCCAGAAGTGAGGGCAAGGTTGAAAAAGGATTTGAACCTGGCTACCGATGAGGAACTTTTCAGATACCTTGATATTGACTTCAGGTGGGTGGAACCCAAATACGTTGGGAAACCGTTAAATCTGCCTAATGGAAATAAAAGAGATATCTGGGGCGTGGAATGGAAATATACCCGGTTCAGCGATGGCGCTGGTTACTGGAACGAGATTGCCCACCCGCTGGCTAATGTTTCCGAACCGGAACAACTTGAAGAATACCCCTGGCCTTCAATTAATGACTGGGATTTTTCAACCCTGGAAAAGCAATGCGATGAATTTTCTGATTACGCAATTATGACTGCTCCCGGCCCCGCATCGCCGGGAGTTTTACAAACTCCCATTCAACCATTAATAGGTAACGAACGCAGCTTTACCGAACCGCTAATAAATCCTGATTTTTTTCAGAAACTCATTGATAAAATTCTTGAATTTCAGGTTAATTTTATCGACAAAATGTTTTCCTCAGCAAATGGTAAAATTGACTTTTTCAGGCTAGGAGATGATTTTGGCACCCAGCAGGGACTTCTTTTCGACACAGATACGTTCAAACAATACTTTCAGCCCGCATTTAAAAAGATGGCCGATACAGCAAAAAAATACGGGGCGCATTATTATCAGCACTCCTGCGGGTCCATCCGAGATTTAATACAAACTTTTATGGAAGCCGGTGCTGAAGTAATAGACCCTTTGCAGATTGGTGCTGCTGAAATGAATCCTGAAGAGTTGAAAAGAGAATTTGGCCACAGGTTAACTTTTTCAGGAGGAATTGACGAGCAGCACATCCTGCCCCATGGAACACCAGACGAAGTAAAAAATGAGGTGAAACGAATGATAAAAATTATGTCGCCCGGTGGCGGTTATTTCCTGGGGCCTACCCATAATTTCCAGGACGATATTCCCACGAAAAATATTGTGGCGATGTATGAGGCAACAGATCAAAAGAACAAATAATATATTAATAATCAATAAACAATGAAAATGAAAAAATTATTTTTTGTGTATAACCTGTTATTTCTGACTATTATTCTTTTTTCCTGTAAAACCGAGGTGAAAAATGAATTTTGGGGAGATGGTACTCCTCTTTTTGAAGTTCAACAAATATTCTCAGAGGAACGTTTTCCCAATGTTGTAGTTGCAACAGACGGAACAGTAGTAACTTCTTGGGGGCGTGAAAATTTCAGGGTCCGCCGCAGCGAAGACGGAGGAAAAACATGGGGGCCGGAAATTACAGTGGCCAACCCGGGATTCCAGGGAGGTGGAACAACCGTGGATGAAAATACCGGTGATATACTGGTTTTTGTGGAAGAAGGTCACCCTCCTGCACCCGTCACTGTTTATCGGAGCAAAGACCACGGCAAAACATGGAACGCTGAAGAGGTAACTATTAAGCCCAACAGTCTTGATCATGTTCCTGCCATGCACATGAATGAACGGGGAATAACCCTTAAACATGGGAAATACGCAGGAAGGCTTATCCGGCCTACTCGCTATTACGGTAGCGGAAATGGCCGTGAGTTTTGGGATGAACATTATACCAATGCTATGTTCAGCGATGATGGAGGTAAAACCTGGCAGGCCAGCGAGCCTTTTCCTGTTTACGGAACAGGAGAGGCTGCCATAGAAGAATTATACGACGGTACATTATATTATAATTCAAGACGCCATAAGTCAACCGACGGGCAAAGTCCCCGTTGGCGTTATTCGGGCTATAGCTATGATAGTGGCCGCACCTGGGACGATGTAACTATCAGCAATGTGTTGCCCGATGGTAACCAGCACACCGATTATGGACTAATGGGTGGCTTGGTAAGGCTTCCTGTTGAGGGATATGATGTACTTATTTTTAGCAATATTGACGTTCCCAAAACCGAAGGTGAAGAAGACATACAATTCGAAAGAAGAGGAGGTGACCGGTTTCGCGGCACTGTTTGGGCAAGTTTCGATGGAGGAAAAACCTGGCCGTTGAAACAACTGGTAGAAGAAGGCAGTTTTGCTTATTCTTCGATGGCAGCAGGCCGAAAGGGAACCCCGTCAGAAGGATTTATTTACCTTTTCTATGAAAGTGATGGTGGCGCGAAAATGGCCCGTTTTAACCTGGCTTGGGTTACTAATGGAAAAGACTGGGAAGATTTTGTAAAAGATTAACTAAAACAAATAGAATGAATAATAATCAGTATAAAATACTAATATTTACCTCCCTGATTTCCATCCTGATGATACTTCCCGAATTGACATTGGCCCAGACTGTTTCGAAAGTTTTATGGCAACAGGGAACTGGAAAATACAACAATTACCGGATTCCTTCGGTGATTGTTACGCAAAAGGGAGCGATTTTGGCCTTTTGTGAAGGCCGTGAAGCAGGCGATACCGGAGATATCGATATCCTGCTGAAACGTTCTGAAGATAATGGTAAAACCTGGAGCGCCGAACAGGTGGTGTGGGACGACGGCTCAAACACCTGCGGAAATCCGTGCCCGGTGGTGGATGAAGAAACCGGCAGGATTTGGCTGTTTCTTACCCGGAATAACGGGAAAGACCATGAGCGGGACATCATTAATAAACGTTCTCAGGATACCCGCTGGCCATATTTATGCTATTCGGATGATGACGGAAAAACCTGGTCGGAACCTGAAAAAATATCTGGATTGAAAGATCCCTCATGGGGATGGTATGCCACGGGTCCGGGAATTGGTATTCAACTTAAAAGGGGACATAATAAGGGACAATTGATCATTCCTGCCAACCACAGTTATGATGATCCGGAAGGGAATATACATAATGGCCCTTACGGATTTGGTTCGCATGTAATTTATTCCAACGATAACGGGAAAACTTGGGAAATGAGTGAACCTATTCGTCCGGGATGTAACGAAAGTCAGGTAGCTGAGCTTACTGACGGTACACTAGTAATGAATATGCGTTCATACAACAATCAATACAGCAGAACCGTGGCATTCAGTAAGGATGGGGGCGAATCCTGGTCAGAAATTGAACATGATTTTCAACTGGTGGAATCGAAGTGCCAGGCGAGCTTGCTAAATTTTGGGGAATACAAAAAAGAAAACCTGTATCTGTTTTCAAACCCCGCCGTACCAGTTGGCCGCACTGCCATGACAATCAAAACTAGTTTCAACAATTGTGGTAGCTGGAGTAACAGTAAGTTGGTTTATGGTGGTCCTTCGGCCTACTCCTGCCTCGTAAAATTACCCAACGGACAGGTGGGGCTGTTTTTTGAAGCAGGCGAAAAGAGACCTTACGAAAAAATGGTGTTCGTTTCCTTCAAAATAAAAGAGCTGTTTTCTCAGGGAACATTATTAGAAGAAATTTAACACCGCTTCGACGCGGAGTCGTAAACAAAAACATTGCGCCTTTGCGTCTCTGCGGCAAAAATAATTTTAATGAG
>JAWLCW010000028.1:0-59815 GCA_041686935.1 Mariniphaga sp.
TGGTTTTGGCGCCGAATTTTTAAAAGAGTCGTATCTTCCGGCTTTTGTGAATGCCGAATACAAAGTGCGGAATTCGTGGTCAACGCCTTACTTTTTTCTTAAGGCCGGCTATCAGGTTCCGCTGGAAGACTCCCGCGAGGTTTACTACGACGTGTGGCCAGCCTGGAGCAGCATCTGGCCAGGACCTGTGCACAACTACGGCACACTCAATCCCAAAGGAGGAGTTCTGGTGAACCCGGGAATCGGTTATTCCCATCTGTTTTCTCCAGGCTTTGGCATGTCGATGGGATTTGGTTACCAGTTTCACCGGTTACACTACAAAGGTGAAGACGATTACAGACTCGACATCGACTACAACCGGCTTACCGTTAAACTGGGTTTCATTTTTAACTAAACAACAGGAATTATGAAAACAATCAGAAATATTTTTGCTTTTATCATTTTAGTAGCAGTTTCCAACGCCTGCATGGACGAATATACCGAAGTGTTTACCGCTAACTCGCCTGTTTACATGAGTTACGAAGACTTACGCGAAGCCGTGAAAAAATCGGCGCCGCGCGATTTAGTCAATCCGGGGAAAATTTATTTCAAGGACGGTTACATTTACATCAATGAGTTGATGAAAGGTTTTCACATCATCGACAACCGAAATCCTGAAAATCCACAAAAAATCGGGTTTGTTGAAATTCCCGGAAACGCAGACATTGCCATAAAAAATGATATTTTGTATGCCGACAGCTTTGTCGATTTGGTGGCCATCGATATTTCAGATGTGAATAATCCGGTTGAGGTGAACCGGGTGGAAGATGTTTTTCCATACTCCACACCTCCGCCAGCCAACGAAGATTATCGCCTGGCCAAAGTGGACAAGGAAAAAGGTGTGGTCATCGACTGGGAAATTAAAAAGGTGCGCCAGGAAATGGAATACCACTATTACCCGGTGTATTATGGCTTTGCACGAATGGATATGGCCATGAGCGAGGCTTCTTTCAGCGGCGGTGCAGCACCGGCAGGCAGCACGTTTGGCATTGGCGGAAGTATGGCACGGTTCGGGCTGTACAGCAACTATCTGTATGCGGTTGACCATTCCACGCTGTACATGTTCGATGTGAAAGACGATGAAAACCCGCACAGCATTGGCAACCAGAGTGTGGGCTGGGATGTGGAAACCATGTTTATTTACGACGGGCACATGTTTTTCGGTACCCGCTCAGGAATGCTTATTTACAGCCTCGAAGTGGCTACCGTGCCGAAATACCTCGGGCAGTTCTGGCACGTTACCAGTTGCGACCCGGTGGTGGTTGCCGACGGTTATGCGTATGTGACGCTGCGCGGCGGAAACCAGTGCGGCAGCAACGTAAACCGGCTGGATGTGCTGAAACTCTCTGCTGATTACAAAAACACAACGCTGTTGCAGTCGTACCCGCTTAACGGGCCTTACGGACTGGGAATCGACGGAGATATTTTGTTTGTGTGCGATGGCGATGCCGGCCTGAAGGTTTATGACGTAACCGACAAACATCACATCGACGACCACATGATTGCCCGCTTTTCAAACATCAACACCTACGATGTGATTCCCGTAAACGGCTACCTGTTTATGATTGGCAACGACGGATTTTACCAGTACGATTACTCCAATATCAACGATATCCGCCAGGTAAGTTTTATCCCGGTAAAAAACAACAATTAAACAATGTTTAGCACAGTCATACTATCACTACAAGTGATGGTATGACTTGATTTTTAATTTGTAAAAGCCTTATTTTCATCTTCTTCAACTTAGTAGCGGTGATTGGCTCCCCAAAACATTGACCTTATTTTTTAAATGCGAATTCCTCCAAAATAGGGTGAATAAGGTTTGGGTTTTGTGGATTTTCTGCCCGGCTACTAAGGTTTGGGAGAAGGAAAAAATGAGGTTTTTCATCAGATTAAAATAAAATCGGTTAGCTATATTTTTTAATGATTCTATTGAATTTGCTGAATCAACCCCCTCCGTTCCGGCTTGTCGGAACTCGTCCCCCTTGTCAGGAGGACAAACCATCCGATGTGGCGGACTTGCAAGTTAAAAACCTTATTTTCAGAATCTTCACCTTAGTAGCAGTGATTGTCTCCCCAATACATTAACCTTATTTTTTTAATGCGAATTCCTCCAAAATAAGGTGAATATGGTTTAGGTTTTGTGGATGTTCTGCCCGGCTACTAAGGCCAGGAGAGAAGGAGAAGAATAAGGTTTTCCCCGAATTATTTCAATTTAAATATAAATTCTTGGTCCGCGTATGTTCTTCATTTTCATAAAATTCAATCTTAATCGGAAAGGGAGACGGCTCGCCAAAATCATTCAATCTCATTTCAAAATCCAAATCGCCGATGCGTTTAGAAGTAAAAATTCGCGAGGTATCCGCCATATTCCATTCGCCAACTAACCAGCCAGTGTCTTCCTGTTCGCCAGGAAACATCCAGTTTCTGCCACGAATTTCCACTTTCAGACTTGTTCCTGCAGGGAGAATCGCTCTCAATGAGTAAGTCCCGTTGGTGTAGTTTGTTTTTTCCGGGTCTAAAAGGTTCAGGCCATGTTTTCCAGTAGGTGGATACTCAATAAAAGCAGTAAATTCAAAATCGGTGTTATTAATAAACTGATTTACGTACTTTTCAAAATCGGGGACAGTAGTTGTCAAACCCAGGGTTTCGTATTTCAATGCAAGGTTTTGCATGATTTCTGCAAGATTTATTGTTCGCGCATTGTTTATCAGCGTTGTGCCAAGTTGAGCGCTGTTTAAAACGCCGTCTTCGCGAATATCGGTACTGATGTTGGCCAGCAGTTCCGACAATTCGGAAACCGGCAGGTAGCCCTGAAGAATAACCGAAGCTGCAAGCAGGGCAGCATTTCCGTCGCCGGGTTTCGAAATGTCGAGCAGTTCAGAATCGGTAATGCCTTCATTCCCAATTTCGAAAATGGAAAGAATCTCCGCCTGAGCCTGTTGTTTTGCCTCTTTAAAATTCATGCCGCCCGAAACAAGATTCTGCACCCGGTTTTTTTCCAGATTGGAAAATACATTTACATTGATGTCGCTGGTTTCTGTAACATCAGCCAGAGCAAAAAGGGTTAACTGTGCCGGCGAATTTTCGTTGGCTACTTCGTTAAAATAAAACCCATTGGCTTTCAATTCAACAAAAGGCGAGGTCAGTTCAATGTTTCTGATGTCAAACGTGCCTTTGTTGTCCACAATCTGGGAAGAAAACATTTTCCCGGTCTGTGTCAGTTCATCTGTTAATTCGGCAACAGAAATATCGGTGCCGTTTATAAACGGTCCTTTCTGCACAAAACCGGAAACATCTGTCCGGGTCACTTCATCAGGCATGGGATCTTTTTCGCAGGATACAAGCAGGAAAAGGGAAAAAACGATTTGTAAGGTTACGAACTTTTTCATGGCTTTAAAATTTAAAAATTCTGATTTTCATTCAAATTTATTAAAGTTTACCCGAAAAAACAATAAAAAAAGCGGGGGGTTTTTTTTTTTTTTTTGAATTCAATAGTCTTATTTTCAATTACTTATTCATTATGAAAATGATTTTATCCACGCTTGCATTAACCTTATTTTCTTTAACCAGAATTCTTGAAAATAAGGTGAATAAGGTAGTTCTTATGTGGGTGTTCTGCCCGGCTACCAAGGTCAGCAGAGGAGAAGAATAAATTTTTTTGCCGTGGACATTGATGAAGTCAATTGATAATTTTATAAATCGATTTTCAAAATCTGTTTCAATATCGTTTAGTTTAGTAAATATTGTATTTCAAATTTGTTTGACGTTGTCAGGAGCTTCGCACGCTGACAAGTCTGCGGTGCATAACCTGTCAACGTCTAAAGACTTGACAGCGTTAACTATACGACATTGAAATCCGTTTAATAATTTTTAATGTTGATGCGGTTTAAGCCTTCAAGGTTTTCGAAACACTGAAGGTTTTTAAAGGGTTAATTTGTTTTAATAAATTTTTTTGTTGCCATTAACATATTGTTTGCGGAAAAACCGGCGATGTATGTTCCCTGTGGCAGATTTGCCAGGTCAATTAAATTTTTTTGATTCGGATACAATGGATAGGAAGATTTAACAGTTCCCTGAATATCAGTAATTTCCAGTTTGTAATTTCCGCGGGTTTCACCCTGAAATTCAATATTCAGGTGATCATTTGCAGGATTGGGATACAGTGAGATAAAAAATTCTTTCGGAACACCTGAAATATGCTCAATTCCCGTGGTTGTTTTTTCTATTTCCCAGGTTACTGTTGAAAAATGAATGGAAGAATGGTGGTCTGTTCTTAATAATTGAGTGGTGTCTTCAACAAAAACAGTAAGTGTATTCAATCCTTCGGTCAGAAAAGATTCAAAAAGTTCAACGGAATCAATATTGGTTTCAATAGCCATCTCGTTTAAAGTCCAGATTCTTTTTAATGTATTCGGATTGGGATGAACCAGTTCAATTTTAAAAGTTAGTGGAAAAAAAATATCTGTGATATTGGTATTTTGCGGTTCAAAACCAACAAGGGGTGAAACCATACTGTGTATTTTTTCGGTAATTCCTTCGGTACAAACGGAACAAAAGGGTACACCCAGGTAGCGCATTTTGCAATTCTGATGAGGTCTTTGCCAGGTGGGTGATTCTTCATACGGATATAGTCCGATTCCAAAATCGCCCAACCAGTTTTTCCATTTCAGGTTTGCTGTGTTTGTTTCCTGAGTCATATTTATCGCTTCTCGGGCATACTGTGCGCCGGCCCAGTATTCATCGGCCAAATTGGAAAAGGAATGTCCCATTTCGTGGATGGCAATTTCACTGGATGATGAATGGGTGGACGCTGTTGGTACCAGTCCGCCGGAGCCTCCGTATATTGACGAGTTAACAATCATAAATGCCTGATCATATAATGGAAAATTGTTGGCCAGAACATTGGTAATGCTGGCGGTTTTTGTGGGAACAAGCAATCTTTCAATTCCGGCATATCCGAAAGTGCTTCCAAAATAATTATCAATTAAATTGTTGGGATTCATTGCTGCGCCGCTTTCATTCGACGGAACTTTTATGGTAAAAACATTAAAAAATTCCTGATAATTTTTGAATGGAGATTCGTTAAACAAGGCATTTGTAATATTCTGTGCATCTATAGAAAACTGGTACAGTTCGTTTTCCAGGTATCCGTCACCTAAAATCACGATATTAATGAAATGTTCGGGATTGCCATGATAAAGGATGGTGTCGGTTGGAAATTTTTGTGCAAATACCGGCAGGGAAAGTATTGCAGCTACTATGGTTATAAAAAACTGTTTCATTTTCAATTGTTTTGAAATAAATCGACTTTCAGCAGAGGTATAAGCTCCGAATCCTGACCGGCAAACTTTTTCAGGGAAAAGTATCTGGCGTCTGGTTCCAGTTGTATTCGCAGTGAAAACTGTGTGCTGTCTGATTCGATATCTCTTTTGGCAAGTTGTCCGGTTTCAGTCACATATTCCAGTGTTTGTTTCAGAGGATTGGGAATAAAACCGGTTTGTAATTCTTTTGAATTATTTCCTGAAACAATGTATTTCAAATCATTGGGTTTTGGTATAACCGATGGCGGGTTGTCTTTTAATTTTCCATCGGTTAATATTTTATTGATTAACCGTACAGAATTTTCCGGATGGATGGAGTCATTTTTTATTGAAAAATTCAAAAAGGCAATTTTTGGAGATTCTGCCGGTATTTCAATTTTTTCTGAGCTACCTGTGATTTTCCCAGGCCCTTTACAGGAAATTGTTTGGAAAAGCGAAAAGAGTACAACCAAACTAAATTTCAGATAATTTCCAGGTTTCATGATATTGTTTATTATCAGGTAAAGGAACCAAAAGTTACATCAGAAAAAAAACAACTTTACACGTCAAAAAGTTTTTGCATAGTTGAATAAATGGGTTAATTGCAGGGATATTATATCGGTCCGAATGATCAGATTGTTTTTATCTCCGAAATGGTTGATTTTTGAATAACTCAGCAATATTGTTTTCCATTTCAAACTTTCAACTCTTTCCCTTTGCCAGCCAACAACTAAAAGTGTAATTTTGCGTTTTCGTAATAAATAGAAAAGATGAGTAGAAAAAAGGGTTGGGGTATTTTATTGTCGCTGGTGCTGGCGATGAATGTTGGCATAATTTTTTTGGTAATTACCGGATCATCGGCTAATGATGAGCCGGAAATTGTAACGGTTGAGGTGCCGCCTGCCGCATTCCGGGCAGTTGAAATCCCTGACTCGGTGCTTTTTGCCGGCGAGCCTGTTCCGCTCTGGCGGTTCGATGTGCGTGAAGCGCTCGACCGCGAGTTGCTGGTGAATTCTTATTTCCATTCGCAAACCATTCGCTACATTAAACTGGCGCCGCGTTATTTTTCCATAATTGAACCCATTTTGAAAGAAAAAGGAGTGCCCGATGATTTTAAATATCTGGCTGTAGCCGAAAGCGGGTTTAATCCGCGTGCTGTTTCGCCGGCCCGTGCAGTTGGACTGTGGCAGTTTCTGGAAGGTACCGGTCGCGATTACCGGCTCGAAATCAATAAAGAAGTGGACGAACGTTACCATGTTGAAAAATCAACTTATGCTGCCTGCGATTACCTTCTCGATTCGTATGAAAGATACAGTTCGTGGGCAACTGTCGCGGCTGCGTTCAACGCAGGCAATACAGGAGTGCAACGTCAAATTCAGCGGCAGAAAGTGGCTTCCTATTACGATTTGCTTTTTGGCGAAGAAACCAGTCGTTATGTTTTCAGAATAATCGCGCTGAAACTGATTATGGAAAATCCTGAAAAGTATAATTTTTTCGTTGCTGAAGAAGAAAAATACCCCATTGTGCCAACCCGCCAGGTGGAAATTACGGGAAAGGTGGCAGATTTTGCCGATTTTTCCCTTGAACATGGAATTAACTATAAATTGCTGAAAGATTTTAATCCGTGGCTTCGCGATAATTTTTTGAATAACCCTTCAGGCAAAAAATACTCAGTAACCATTCCGGTTTTTAATTAAGTTAAATTGCCCAAAAATATGCAAATTGGAGAGTAGGAAAGATGCAGGAAACAAAATATGCAGAAGAACTTATTTTGGATGAGGAGTTGGATTCCGAAGAAAAGATAGTGGTTCACGGGGCGCGGGTGCACAACCTGCGCAACATCGATGTGGTGATTCCACGCAACAAACTCACCGTAATTACGGGGTTAAGCGGCAGTGGCAAATCGTCGCTGGCATTCGACACCATTTATGCCGAGGGGCAGCGGCGTTACATTGAAACTTTTTCGGCCTATGCACGCTCTTTTTTGGGAAACCTGGAACGGCCCGATGTGGATAAAATCACCGGGCTAAGTCCGGTTATTTCCATCGAACAAAAGGTAACCACACGCAACCCGCGTTCAACGGTGGGAACGGTTACCGAAATTTACGACTTCCTCCGTTTGCTGTATGCCCGTGCAGCCGAAGCGTATTCCTACAACACCGGCGAAAAAATGGTGAAATACACGGAAGAGAAAATTTTGCAGTTGATAAAAACCGATTTTGCCGGAAAACGCATACACATTCTGGCGCCGGTGGTAAAAGGACGAAAAGGCCATTACCGCGAGCTTTTTGAACAAATCCGCCGCAAGGGGTTTATCCAGGCCAGGGTGGATGGCGAAATCGTTGAAATAAAACACAATCACCGGGTTGACCGGTACAAAAACCACTTCATAGAAATTGTTATCGATAAACTGGTGGTGGATGAAGCCGGCAGCAAGCGCCTGAAAGAAAGCGTGCAAACGGCCATGAAACACGGACATGGAATTTTGATGATTTTGGACCACGATACGAGTCAGGCCAAATATTACAGCCGTTTGCTGATGTGCCCCACCACCGGAATTTCCTACAGCGAACCGGCACCTCATAATTTTTCCTTTAACTCGCCGCAGGGGGCCTGCCCAAAATGTAATGGTCTGGGAAGGGTTACTGAAATAGACATCGATAAAATTGTTCCCGACAAATCCAAAAGTATAGCCAAAGGGGGAATTGCGCCGCTGGGAGCTTACCGCAACTCTTTAATTTTCTGGCAGATTGAAGCCCTGGGCGAAAAATTTGGGTTCACGTTGAAAACTCCAATTAAAAGCATTCCTGAAGATGGACTGGATGCTGTTTTGTTCGGGACAAACGAACGGATTCAGTTGAAGAACACGCCTCTTGGTACCAGCATGAATTACATGATGAGCTACGACGGAGTGGTGAAATACATCGACAGCCAGCGTGAGGATAATCCAGCCAAACGGGCGCAGAAATGGGCCAGCCAGTTTGTGAAAACAACGGTTTGCCCTTCATGCGAAGGGCAGCGTCTGAAAAAGGAATCGCTGCATTTTAAGATTGACGGGAAAAACATTTCGGAACTGGCCCAACTCGATTTGAATGAACTGGGCGAATGGTTTACCGGTTTGGAAGAGAGAATTTCTGAAAGGCAACGGATTATCGGAACAGAAGTGATTAAAGAAATTCGCGACCGGCTGGGATTTATGCTGGGCGTTGGTCTTGAATACCTGGCGCTCGATCGCACGGCACAAAGTCTTTCGGGGGGTGAATCGCAACGCATCAGGCTGGCTACACAAATCGGTTCGCAACTGGTAAATGTGCTCTACATTTTGGACGAGCCCAGCATCGGGCTGCATCACCGCGACAACCTGAAACTTATTCACGCACTGGAACAACTGCGCGACAGCGGAAATTCGGTGATTGTGGTGGAGCATGATAAGGATACCATGCTTCATGCCGACTGGATCATTGATATGGGACCAATGGCCGGAAGACATGGCGGCGAAGTGGTGGCCATTGGCCCGCCGGAAGAGGTATTAAAAGCAAAAACACTTACTTCTGACTATCTGAATAACCGCAGAAAGATTGAAGTTCCAACCGAACGAAGAGAAGGTTCGGGGAATTTCCTGAAGGTAAAAGGGTGTACCGGCAACAACCTTAAAAATGTAAACCTCGAGATTCCGCTGGGCACTTTTATTTGTGTTACCGGTGTTTCCGGCAGCGGCAAATCAACCCTTATTAACGCCACATTGCAACCCATTTTAAGCCAGTATTTTTACAATTCGGTTGAAGACCCGTTGCCGTATAAATCAATGGAAGGCCTGGAGTTTGTGGACAAAGTTATCCGGGTGGACCAGTCGCCCATTGGCCGCACGCCGCGATCGAATCCGGTAACCTATACCGGAGTGTTTTCCGACATCCGCAACCTGTTCACCCAGCTTCCAGAGGCAAAAATCAGGGGATACAAACCGGGCCGGTTTTCATTCAACGTAAAGGGCGGACGATGTGAAGAGTGCCAGGGCGGCGGCATGAAACTCATCGAAATGAATTTTCTGCCCGATGTGTATGTGCATTGCGACAAATGCAACGGCAAACGCTACAACCGTGAAACGCTGGAAGTGCGCTTCAAGGGAAAATCCATCAGTGATGTGCTGGCAATGACCATCAACCAGGGAGTGGAGTTTTTTGAAAACATCCCCTCCATTGCCATCAAATTGAAAACGTTACGGGAGGTCGGGTTAGGTTACATCACGTTGGGCCAATCGTCCACAACCCTTTCCGGAGGCGAGTCGCAGCGGGTAAAACTGGCTACCGAGCTGGCCAAACGTGACACCGGAAAAACGCTGTACATTCTGGATGAACCGACAACAGGCCTGCATTTCGAAGACATCCGGGTTTTGCTCGATGTGCTCAACAAACTGGTTGACCGCGGCAATACTGTGATTGTTATCGAACACAACATGGACGTGATAAAAGTGGCCGACCACATCATCGACCTCGGACCGGAAGGCGGGAAAAACGGTGGGGAAATTCTTTGTGCCGGAACACCCGAAAAAATTGCCGGGGTAAAAAAATCCTACACAGCACAGTTCCTGAAAGAAGAGTTGAACTATTAAAAAGCAGAAAGGACAACTATTTGAATTTTTAATAGTTACCCTTTCTGTTTTTTATTGGGGTGGTAGACCGGACTTGAACCGGCGACCTCTGGAACCACAATCCAGCGTTCTAACCAACTGAACTACAACCACCATTTATTTGAGGCTGCAAATATAATATTTTATTCGTTTTTGATTCTTAAAAAATGAAAAATTTATAACCCAAAATCTGCCTGAAAAACCTATTTTTAGCGGAAACAAAAATGGAAATGTACATTACAGGATTGCAAACGGTTGTTTGCTTTGGAGAAGTGCTTTGGGACATGTTGCCCGGTGGCGCCAAACCCGGCGGTGCACCACTGAATGTGGGCATTCATTTGAAAAGGCAGGGCATACATCCCTGGCTTGTGAGCAGAATTGGTAACGACAGGGAAGGGGAGAAACTTCTCCGGTTTTTGCAGGACTCGAAAATGGATTTACGCTTTTTGCAAACCGATGCCACTTTGCCAACAAGCCAGGTTTTGGTTCAGCTCGATGAGCATAAAAATGCGACTTATGAAATTTGTGAACCGGTAGCATGGGACAACATTCAGCCTGAAAAAGAGTTAAATGACCTGGCGAAAAAGACTGACCTTTTGGTGTTTGGCTCGCTCGCTTCGCGAAATGAAACCACACGAAACACCTTGATGAGGTTTCTGGAAATTTCCCAGGCAACTCGTCTGCTCGATGTAAACCTTCGTCCACCGTTCGATTCACGTGAAGTGGTTGAAAAGCTGCTTTACCTGACCGATTTTGTAAAACTGAACGATGATGAATTGTTTGAAATTGCCCGGTGGAACGGTCGGAAGGGTACCAAAGCGGAGTTGATAACCTGGCTGGCAGAATTTTTTAACTGCCCGGCGGTTTGTGTTACACGGGGCGCTAACGGAGCCGCACTGTTCATCGAAAACCGGTTGATCGAACTCCATGGTTTTAAGGTAAAAGCCGTTGATACTGTTGGAGCCGGAGATTCCTTTCTGGCCGGGTTAATCGCCAAACTTTCTTCGGGAAGTTCGCCGGAAAAAGCTTTGGAATATGCCTGTGCCACAGGTGCTTTTGTTGCCTCACAACACGGGGCCGTTCCTGAATATTCAGTTCGGGATATTGAATCGGTGATTGGGTAAGTTTTTTTTCAGATTTACTTTTTCATTTGATAAAGTTTCCACCAGGGGGTTGTAGGCGACTGGTGATGTTCCCAATGGTACCCAAAAAAATAGCAGGAAAGCATGGCAAGTGCGTGGTTTTTAATGAGGGTGCGCGAATTGTGCGGTTTCATTTTTTCGGTAAACGGACGTCTGTGAGGAAGATAGGTTCCGAAAAAAAACAACTGAAAAGTGGACAGAATAGCCGGGATAACCCAGAATGCCAGCAACTGGACTTCGGAAAACCAAATTAGCAGGACATTAAAAGCGACAGCCATGAAAAGGATCTGCCACCAGGTGGTATAATTTTTCATAAAGGTGAACCACCATATGAAAAAGTTGTTGCTGCGGGGCGAAAAGTCGGGATCTTTATCTGTTGCGGGAAAACGGTGGTGGAGATAATGTTTTTTCGAAAGCACGCGGAAAGACAGAAAGGCAAACAACGTGGTAGAGAGATGTCCGAAAAAATTGTTCAGTTTCCGGTTTTTTGCCACGGTTCCGTGCATGGCGTCGTGCCCTGTAATAAACAAGCCTGTGTACAAATAGGTTTGAATGAGAATGTGCAGGTAAAAAAAAGCGGATAAAAAATTGGGTTCAACGTAAAACAAAACGAAGAGCAAATGCCCCAGCCAGAGAAAAACAATGGTTACTGCAAATAAAATTCCCATATTCCCAAAAATTGTTTGGGACAAGTTAAACTATTTTTCAGAAATTGAGCACATCTTTCAGGTTTTTATAGCCCGTTTTGCTCACTTTAAGTTTGGTTTTGTCATGGAGAATAACAATGTAGGATTCTTTTTCATATTGCTGAATTTCATTGATTTCTTCCACTTTTACGATGTAAGACCGGTGAATTCGTACAAAATCTTTTGAATCGAGGGCATTTTCAAAATATTTCATGGTTTTTTGTTTCATATAGCGGCCTTCGCGGGTATAAATCATTACATAATCGTCCATCGATTCGATGTAGCGCACCTGGTCAACCGGAATAATATGAATTTTATAGCGGTCTTTCACTACAATTCTGTCAAGCATTTCTTCCCGCGGATAATCGCTTACTTTATCGGCTACATCAGAGTTTGGCCCTTCGGTGTTAATGCGTTCCCTAACTTTCTCAACGGCCTCCATCAGTCGCTCTTTGGAGTAGGGTTTCAGTAAATAATCGGCAGCATTGTATTCAAAAGCTTTTAGTGCATACTGGTCATAAGCTGTTGCAAAAATGATATGGGGTTTGTGTTCAAGCAACTCAAGCAATTCAAAACCGGTGATTTTAGGCATTTGAATATCGAGAAATACCAGGTCTGGTTTCATTTCGTTGATGGTTTTCACACCTTCAAACCCATTTTCACATTCAGCAATTAATTCAATGTTTCCGGCATCTTTTAAGAATGATTTCAGCAGATTGCGGGCCAGTTCTTCGTCTTCAACAATAATGGTTCGTATTTTCTCGTTCATAACATTTTATTTTTGTGGAATAGCCAAAGTTACTTTAAATTCTTTTTTGTTGTCTTCTACTTTCATTAACATCGGGTTACCATAAATAATCTGGAGACGATCGCGGATGTTGCGCAGTCCGATTCCTTCGCCTCTTTTACTCATGGAATTCGGATCGTAGTTATTGGTGATGGTAATTTCAAGTACCTCGTTTATGCATTTGCTTTGAGTGATAATTTCAACGGGTTCAGTGGCTTCGTAAACGCCATATTTTATGGCATTTTCATAGATTGGTTGCAAAATCATATTTGGAATCATGGCATCAAGGCAGTTTTCGTCTATCTCGAAAACCGGATTCAGTTTTTTCCCAAATCTTACTTTTTCTATTTGAAGATAAAGCTTATTATTATTAAGTTCTTCGCTGAAAGGAACTTTATCAATCTGGTCGTGTTTGAGCGAATAACGCATAAGCGACGAAAGGTTAATAACCATTTCCTGTGCTTTGGCAGGGTCGGTCATGGTAAGCGACGAGATGCTGTTGAGGCTGTTGAATAGAAAGTGAGGATTGATTTGCGATTTCAGTGCATGAAGTTCAGCCTCCTTTACCAGTGATTTAAGTTTTCCTTCGTTTCTGAGTTTTTCTTTAAATCCCTGGTAATAATTTACCGCATAAAAGAATATAACATAGGTGAGGTAAAACATGTAGCCTCCAAAGATATTGGCTGCCAGATTGTTGTCAATCCATTGTTCGTCGTATGGATGCAGTAGCTTTATAAACACCACACCCAGGTAAAGCCAGATAAAAACAATTATGGTTGCTGCAATCAGGTGTGAAACAATTACCCGTCCGGCAGAATAATTTTCGAGTGTACTAAATTTGATAACGTACCAAATCGATGCTCCAATTATTGCAAATGTAAAAGGCAGGGCTACTGCTTCAGCAATTGCAAGGCCGGGGTCGAAACCATAAGCAAGCCATTTTAGCAAAACACTTCCGGTCAGAATGGCTATCCAGACCGAAGAATAATAAATGGCAAGCTTTGGGTTGGAAATAAACGGGTGTTTTGTATCCATCAGTTAAATTTTACTTCCACACCACCAAATGCACTAAAGCCTTTAATTACAAGTGTTTTTGCGGGGTCGCAACTGATGTTATGCACTGATGCACCACGTTTGTCGGTAAACGCACCAAAAATAGTGGTTACTTCGTTTTTTACTGTCCAGTCGGGTGGTACTTTAAATCCACTTCCTCCAAAAATACAAACACAATCAATAATTGCCCCGTTTTCTGAAAGGTTTGCCTGACGTAAATCGTATTCTGCACCTCCGAAAATGGAGGTTATTTTTCCTCCCAGAAATTTATTTGAATTGATAAAAATTTCTCTTCCGCCAAAAATGACAAAATCGTCGAAAAGGTCCATGCCTTGAACAGAAGGTTCTAAAACAGGTGGCTGGTTGCGGTTTCGGTGGGTAAGCAACAATGCTACTCCAATGCCAATAATTAATACCGGCCAACCTATCTGACGCAATTGGTAGGGTATAACCACCAGTTCGTCAATCAGGAAAAAGCCGCCAATTATCATAAGAATTGTTCCGGCTGTGCGGTTTCCGGCAATAAACGAAAAAATCCCAATTCCGATAAGTAACATTTGCCATGATATTAAAACATCTGTCCACACATTTGGAATGAGATTTAATTTTACCAATATCCAGAAAGCGCCGACCGCGATTAAAAATAATCCGAATAAGACCCTTCTGTTTGACGTGCTTTTGTTGTCCATTTCTCTCTTTTTTTGAATTATATTCTTCAATTCTTCTCCTTAGTATAACATTATGTATTCAAATTCTTTATACCAGTTTTGCAATTAATGCTATTCCTGCACCAATAAGAATAACCGGGATCAGGAACGAAAGGGTTAATTGCGGGAACATCAAGATTTTTGGCGCCAGAAACAAACCTCCCAATACAATTAAAACGATACCTGCCGATCTTTTGCCGGCAAGTAAAATCAGCCCAACCAGAATTAAAACCACCTGCCATGAAAACAGAAAACTGCCCCATTCAGCAAAAATTTGCCGGAAAGGAAAAAACAGGTTTTTAAACTGAATACCGATTAAATTGAAAACGGGTGCTGCCTTGTGAATTAACCAGATGAAACCCAGTAAAATAAGGAAAACAGCAAACACCATTCGTGAATTATTCTTTTTTATTTCTCTCTCCATTTTGTTTCTCCCTTTATTTGCAGGTAACAAATATAGAAATAAACCTAAGTGGTGGGGCTTAACATTCGGTTAACACAGGGATTGAATCGGTAAATGGAATAATTTTAAATAGAAAAGGACTGCATATAATTTAAAAAAATGCGGTCCATTTCGATATGTTTTTGATTTACTTACTGTTTTGCGCTTTCACCCAGGAGTCGCGCAATGGAACAGTGCGGTTAAATACCGGCTTTTCAGTTGTGGAATCGTAATCGAGGCTAAAGTATCCCAGCCGTTCAAATTGAAAATGGTCGAGCGGTTTGGCCTCTTTTACAAAGGGTTCTATATAACATTCCGGCAAAATTTTTAGCGAATCCGGGTTCAGGAATTCTTTGAAATCAATGTCTTTATGTCCTGCCGGGTCTTCGTCGTTAAACAGGCGGTCGTACAAACGAACTTCCGATTTTATGGCATTTTTCGCCGATACCCAGTGCAGCGTGGCTTTTACTTTACGTCCGTCGGGCGAATTTCCGCCTTTCGATGCCTGATCGTAGGTGCAGTGCAGTTCGGTAATTTCACCTGTTTCATCTTTGATTACATCGGTGCAGGTTACAAAATAGGCATAACGCAACCTCACTTCGCGACCGGGCGCCAGACGGAAAAATTTCCGGGGCGGGTCTTCCATAAAATCGTCGCGTTCGATATAAAGTTCGCGTGAAAACGGAACTTTCCGCGTTCCCATGCTCTCGTCTTCGGGATTGTTTATGGCCTCCAGTTCTTCTTCCTGATTTTCGGGGTAATTGGTGATGACCACTTTCAGCGGATTAAGAACACCCATTACACGCTGGGCGGTTTTATTCAGGTGCTCGCGAACACTGTATTCCAGCAGCGAAACATCAATCATTCCGTCAACCTTGGTAACTCCAATGCGGTCTGAGAAGTTGCGAATGGACTCCGGCGTATAACCCCTTCTGCGCAATCCGGTGATGGTGGGCATCCGCGGGTCATCCCAGCCGTTTACATGGCCTTCTTTCACCAACTCCAGCAGCCGGCGCTTGCTCATAATGGTGTACGTGAGGTTCAGCCGGGCAAACTCAATCTGGCGCGGACGGTAATCTGAATCCATCAGCTGGTCGATGAACCAGTCGTAAAGCGGGCGGTGTACTTCAAACTCGAGCGTGCAAATGGAGTGGGTAATTCCCTCCCAGTAGTCGCTTTGGCCGTGAGCGAAATCGTACATCGGGTAAACACACCATTTATCGCCGGTACGGTGATGATGCGCTTTTAAAATGCGATAGATAATGGGGTCGCGCATGTGCATGTTGGGCGATGCCATATCGATTTTGGCCCGCAATACCCGCGAACCTTCATCAAATTCGCCGGCTGTCATCCGGTGAAACAAATCAAGGTTTTCGTCCGGTGTCCGGTTCCTGTAAGGACTTTCGGTTCCCGGGCGGGTGGGCGTTCCTTTTTGTTCGCTAATGGTTTCTGAATTCTGATCGTCAACGTAAGCTTTTCCTTCTTTGATCAGCTTCACAGCAAAATCATGGAGTTTTTGAAAATAGTCGGAGGCATAAAACAACCGCTCTTCCCAGTCGAATCCGAGCCAGCGGACGTCATTCATAATGGATTCCACATATTCCATCTCCTCTTTGGTAGGGTTGGTATCGTCGAAACGCAGGTTGCATTTGCCACCAAATTTTTCGGCAATGCCAAAGTTCAGGCAAATCGACTTGGCATGTCCAATATGCAGGTATCCATTGGGCTCCGGGGGGAAGCGTGTAATCACCTGTCCGTTGTTTTTACCCTCTGCCAGGTCTTTTTCAATCTGTAAGTGAATAAAATTCGATTTTTTTGCCGGTTCTTTGTTTTCGGTGTTGTTTGCCATTTTATTTATTTCAACTGGTTTTCAATGTGCACAAAATTAAAAAAAAGGTTTCTCAGTACGATTAGCACCTAAGTATTTTCTTTGCATTCATCACTAATTCTTAATTTCGCAAAAAAAAAGGAGCATGGGAATAATTGAAATTGAAGGGATGCACTTTTATGCATACCACGGCCATTTTGAGGCAGAAAGAGTGGTAGGCAATGAGTTTCAGGTGGATGTGACCCTTGAAACAGATTGTTTGAAAGCAGCTGCTTCCGACGATTTGGAAGATGCATTGAATTACCAGGCGGTTTACGATTTGATTAAACGGGAAATGCAGGTGAAATCGCATCTTTTGGAGCATGTTGCAGGGCGTATTCTCGATGCACTTCTTAACGAATTTCCGTCCATACAAACAGCAAAAATCAAGGTTTCAAAGCTTAATCCTCCCATGGGCGGGCAAATTGAAAAGGCCAGTGTGACGTTGATTCGGTGAAAATGTTTGAGTTGAATGTATGGTATTCATTGCAAATTTTTCTACATTTGCAATCCGAAATAAAAAAATGGTTCCTTGGCCGAGTGGCTAGGCGGCGGTCTGCAAAACCGTATACGGCGGTTCGAATCCGCCAGGAACCTCAACCCGCGACAGACCTCTTGATTATCAAGGGGTCTTTTTTTAGTTTATGGCAAAAATTGGGGCAATTTTGCACAATTGAAAACCAATAACCAAACTACTTATTAGGTAACGGCACAAATTCCGTTTCTCCCTGAATGGACGGAAATTGTTGCGCTTCCCAATCCTGTTTCGCCTGATCAATCAGCCGCTTATCAGAGCTGACAAAGTTCCAGTAAATAAAACGTTCTTCAGGAAAAGGCTCACCGCCAAGCAGATAAACCGTAGTGTTTGCGCTCATTGTGAAGGTGCACAGCGAACTCTCTTTGGCCACAAGCAAATGGTTGGGCTCAAAAATATTTCCTTCTGCTTTGATGTTTCCTTCCAGAATGAACAATGCGCTTTCACCATACAGATGATGGCCAATTGTTAATTCCACTTCTTCGTCATTTTTCATTTCTATCATATAAAGCGGACTGTGAACCGGCACAGACGATTTTCTCCCAAAAGCTTTCCCTGCAATTAGTTTCATTTTTACGCCATTCTGTTCCCAGCAGGGCAATTCACTGGCAGGAATGTGGCTAAAGGTGGGTTCTGTTTGTTCCTTTTTTTTGGGAAGTGCGACCCAGATTTGCAGTCCGTGAAAGGTTTTTTCTTTATCACGAAGGTTTCCCGGCGTTCTTTCCGAATGAACCACACCTTTCCCGGCTGTCATCCAATTCACCTCACCGGGTAATATTTCCTGAACTGAGCCCACACTGTCGCGGTGCATAAGCGCCCCTTCGAATAAATATGTAAGTGTGGAAAGTCCGATATGCGGATGCGGAGGAACGTCCAGATTTTCTGAACTGCTGAGTTTTGCCGGTCCCATGTGATCTAAAAAGATGAATGGGCCAACGGTTCTTTTTTGCCGGAAGGGCAGCAACCGCCCAACCATAAAGTTGCCAATGTCAGCCGCCCGTTCTTCAATGATAAGTTTTATATTCGACATGGTTAAAAGTTATTGTTTTTTATTCTTTTTCAGCGATGAAAGGTAGTTTATTTTTTTAGAAACGTTTTCAGACAAACCGGACTTTCTGTGCGCATGTCAGAAAAAGAAAAAACAGGAGTGAATTTCTGCGAAAAAAAATTGTAGTATTGTACATGGATAAAGACAAATGAATGAAACCTTTAAAATATATCCCATTTCGGTTGAGGAGGTAAAACATATTAATGCTGCCCCCAATGAACCGCATCAACACGATTATGAAGAGTTGATAGTGGGTATTGAAGGGCAGTTGGAGCATTTTATCGATTTTGGCTCCACATGGAGCAAACCGCCTTACATCAGCTTTGTAACAAAAGGCAAGGTGCACCGGGTTCAGCCACGGCTGGAAGATGGAAAGTTTTTTGCGTGGGTTATCCGTTTTCAAAGTGAATTTATTCCTGAAATCATTTTCCAGCTTTACGGTTTTTACCATGAACAGGCCAATATTGAGTTCGAACGGGGAAGTTGTTTCGACCGCATTAACACTCTTTGTAAAATGATGCACCAGGAGTACCGGCAGGAAAGCCCCGACCTGGCTATTATCAGGCATTTATTGCAGGCGGTATTCATTATGATTGAATCGCAACGAAAAAAATTACTGCCCGACTCTGACGAACTGCTAAAAACGCAAAGCCAAACATTCAAAAACTTTCTGGCAGTGCTCGAGGAAAACTTCAGAAGACCCGTTAATGTTTCGTTTTATGCTGAAAAATTATTTATGACTACCCGGAACCTGAATATGATTTGCCAAAATATTCTCCAGCAAAGTGTTTCCGAAATTATTGAAACACGGAAACTTACCGAAGCAAAAAATTTACTGATTACAACTGACAAAACAATTGCAGAAATTGGTTTTGAGTTGGGGTATAACGAAAAATCATACTTCAGCAACGTTTTTAAAAAGAAAACCGGAGAGTCTCCATCAACGTTTCGGATTTTAATGAAAAAGCTTGTTTCCTGATTTTACAACAGCTTTTCCGAAAACTGTAACCACATTGCCCCTAAATGTCTGTATCTTTGTGCAATAATTATTAATCATTAAAAATTTGGAAAATTATGGCAACAACTAAATGGGTACTCGACCCAACCCACAGCGAAATATTATTTAAGGTGAAACACCTGATGATAACCAATGTAAAGGGAGAATTCAGAAAATTTACTGCTGAGATTGACGGAGAGGATTTCACCAAAGCTCCCGTGAAAGTAATAATTGAAAGTTCATCGGTTTTTACCAATAACGACGACCGCGATAATCATTTGAAAAGTGGCGATTTCTTCGATGTGGAAAACCACAAAGAGCTTACTTTCGAATCGGTTTCATTAAAAAAAGTAGACGACGACGAATACAAGCTCAAAGGAATGCTCACGATAAAAGGCATTTCGAAGGAAGTTACTCTTGATGTTGAATTTGGCGGAACCAACAAAGACCCCTGGGGAAATGAAAAAGCTGGATTTTCACTTACAGGTAAAATCAACCGGAAAGACTGGGGACTGAACTGGAACACAGCGCTCGAGTCAGGTGGTGTTCTGGTTAGCGACGAAGTTAAAATTCAGGCAGATGTACAGTTTGTAAAGCAGGTCGGTTAAGAAGTCCTCAAACAGAAAAATTCAGGAAACATTTGAAAACAATAAAATATAGGAACAATGAATGAATTGATTATCAGGATAATGCAGAAATCAAATACCAATATTGCCCTTCTGGTGCTTCGTTTTGGTGCAGCGTTGATGATGCTGACCCACGGAATTCCGAAGCTCATGCAGTTTTTTTCAGCTGAACCCATTGCTTTTGCAAGTGTAATGGGTATGAGTATGGGATTGTCGCTTGCGCTTGCGGTATTTGCAGAAGTAGTCTGCTCGGTATTCATTTTCCTTGGAATGGGAACCCGGCTGGCAGCCATGCCACTCATCGTTACCATGCTGACGGCAGCTTTTTACATTCATGCAAACGACCCTTTTTCAGGAAAGGAAATGTCGCTTTTGTACGCTCTGATTTTTATTGTTCTGCTGATAACAGGCGGAGGGAAATACTCCATTGACTACCTTTTGTCCAAACAATTGAAAAGAAAGACTGTTGCAGCATAAACAGCCAAAAGGTAACTGAATGCCCGTCAGAATGAAAAGAAAACATTTTATTAAGGCAATTTCGTTATTGCCGTTAACAGGAGCAACAATGAAACTGGAAGGATTAAAAAAAATGACAGACCCTCTTGAAAGTACCGGAAAAATGCCGGTACTTTTTCTTGGTCACGGCAGTCCCATGAATGCCATTGAGGAGAATGAATTTGTTCAGGGATTTCGAAAAACGGCCCAATCGTTTGAAAAGCCAAAGGCAGTGTTGTGTATCTCAGCTCATTGGGAAACCAGGGGAACGCATGTAACAGCCATGGAGCAGCCGCGGACAATTCACGATTTTGGAGGTTTTCCCAAAGAATTGTTCGAGGTGCAATATCCCGCACCGGGTAATCCTGAGCTGGCAATGGAAGCAAAAAATCTGGTTCAAAAGGCTGAAATTGGTTTGGACCAAAACTGGGGCCTCGACCACGGAGCCTGGTCGGTCATCAAACACATGTATCCCGATGCTGATGTTCCTGTCATTCAAATGAGCCTCGATTACACCAAGCCTCCTGCCTGGCATTATGAACTGGCGAAAGAGCTCTCAAAGTTGCGGGAAAAAGGTGTTTTAATTGTGGGCAGCGGAAATATGGTGCACAACCTGCGCCGGGTTGCCTGGAATAAATTAAATGCCGAAGAATATGGCTACGACTGGGCAATTGAAGCCGGCGCCAAAATGAAAGAATTTATACTGGACAGAAATCACAAACCTTTAATAGATTATTCTTCGCAGGGAAAAGCGTTTCAGCTTGCTATTCCCACTCCTGAACATTATTTGCCGTTGCTCTGTTCGCTGGCATTAAGCGGAAATAAAGAAGAAATTGAACTTTTTAATGATAAGGCGGTAGCGGGCTCTTTAACCATGACTTCAGTAAAGATTGGTTGAAAAATCAGGTTTAGGTCATTTGTATAGATGGTTTTTACAGATTGTTTAACCTTTTCTTACCGACGATTCTCTTATTATTAGTTCGGTAGGCATTACAAAAGTCTGATGCCTGATTTCCTTGTCTTTTTGTTTTATTTGTCTGATTAGCAGGTCGGCAGCTTTTTTTCCCATTTCAAAACCCGGTTGTTTAATGGTACTTATCGAAGGAGTCACCACCTCTGAAAATGGTTCATTACTGAACCCTACAATTAAAATATCATCGGGAACCTTTATTCCTTTTTGGCGAAGGTAAATTATTGCACTAAGAGCAGTTGTGTCGTTTGCACAAAAAATAGCATCGGGTTTTGTTTTGTTTTGCATAAGCTTTTTTATTGCATTCGTGCCATCGGCTCGATTCAGACTGTTGTGAATCAGCATCGATTCATCAATTGGAAGTCCGGCTTTTTGCATGGCATCTTTGTAGCCGGAAAGTCGATCCTGATATATATTTACATTAAGGGGTCCTCCTATATGAGCGATATTTTTCCCACCCTGTTTAATCAGGTGCTCTGTGGCTTTGAAGCCACCCCGATAATCATCTACCACAATTTTATGCGCATCAATTTCCTGTACCACCCTGTCGAAAAATACAAGTGGCAATTGGCGTTCAGTAAATAATTTTATATGATCAAAATTGGTGGTCTGCATTCCAATAGAAATAATTATTCCATCCACTCGGTTTGAAAAAAGGGATTGAACAATTTTCGTTTCTTTTTCAAAATTGTCGTTCGATTGGGAAATGGAAACAGCAAAACCCCTGTTGTATGCAATTTCTTCAATTCCGCTGATTACCGATGAAAAAAAATGACGGTTTATCAGAGGCAGCACAACACCAATTGTATTTGTCCTTTTGGTTCTGAAATTGGCTGCCATAATATTTGGCCGGTAACCCATTTCCTTGGCCGTTTTTTCTATCAGCTTACGTGTTGGTTCGCTAATAATCGGATTGTTGTTTAATGCTCTGGAAACCGTGGAAGCTGCAATGTTCAGCTTTTTTGCTATGTCGTGAATTGTTGTTTCGCTATGTTTTTCCATTGGTTCAATTATTTGACGGTAAAACTAATAAAAATAATTTATATCTGCAATCGATTGCAATTTAATTTTTATCTTGTATATTTGTAAAAAATTAAAAACAAAATATGAAACTACAGAATTTACTATTTGTGATGGTTGCCTTAATGATAGCATCCTGTGCTGGAGAAAAAGGCAAAACAGTGAAATTTAATCAGCTAAAAGAAGAGTTAAGCAATCAGTTAAAAGTGTTGGTGAAGGCTATTCCCGATGATCAGGTACCCCGATCTTATCCTAACAAAGACGGTGATTACTGGATGGTCGGTATAAGGGACTGGACTTGCGGATTCCCGGCTGGTTCATTCTGGCTGATGTACGAAATGACCGGCGATGAATACTGGAAGCAGGTTGCACTGGAAAATACCCTGAAACTTGATGGCGTTCAATATCGTACAACTACCCATGATCTTGGATTTATGGTGTTCTGCAGTTATGGAAATGCTTATCGCTTAACCGGGAATGAAGAATACAAAAAAGTTATCATTCAGGCCTCTGAATCTTTGCTTACACGGTTTAATCCAACTATTGGATGTATCAGGTCATGGGACCACAATCGCGACAAGTGGGATTATCCGGTTATTGTAGATAATATGATGAATCTTGAAATGTTGTTCTGGGCGTCTGAAGTTACCGGCGATTCCAAATACAGGGAAGTCGCTGTTTCACATGCCGATGTCACACTGCGGGACCATTTCCGGGACGACTGGAGTTCTTATCATGTTGTAAGTTACGATACAATAACTGGTGAACCGGTGGTAAAACATACCCACCAGGGTTTGCATCACGAATCGGCCTGGGGAAGGGGACAGGCATGGGGATTTTATGGTTATACAATGTGTTACCGCGAAACAGGTGATAAAAAGTATTTGAATGCTGCAGAGAACATTGGAGATTATATTTTGAAAAATTTACCGGCGGACATGGTTTCATACTGGGATTTCAACGATCCGGAAATCCCGGATACTCACCGCGATGCATCTGCTGCTGCTATAATGGCTTCCGCAATGTATGAATTAAGTACTTTTTCAGAAAATGGCAAAATCTATCTTGATGCGGCAAATAAAATAACAGGAAGTCTTACTTCTTTGAATTACAGAGCTAATGGCGGTTCAAACGGAGGTTTTCTTTTAAAGCACAGTGTGGGGCACAAACCAAATAACAGTGAAGTTGATGTGGCCATAAACTATGCTGATTACTATTATCTGGAAGCATTAAAAAGACAACAGGAATTAAAAAAATAAAAGATTATGGCAACCATTTATGAAGAAAGGTATGCGTACCATCCCGACGATTTTAAAACGTATGATACCGAAAGAATAAGAAAAGAGTTTTTGGTGGAAAAAGTAATGGACCCCGGAAATATCAGACTGGTTTATTCGGCAATTGAGCGCTACATTGTTGGCGGAGCCGTTCCGGTTGACAAGCCGCTGAAACTCGAACCAATCGATCCGTTAAAAGCTGAGTTTTTCTGTTACCGCCGCGAAGTGGGAGTTATCAGTGTGGCAGGTCCCGGCTCCATTTTAGTTGACGGAACGGAGTATAAAATGAATTTTAAAGATGCCCTTTATATTGGGAAAGGCAGCAAAGAAATTGAATTCCGTTCAGATGATCCGGGAAAGCCGGCTCATTTTTACATTAATTCAGCGCCGGCTCACAAAGAATATCCGGTAAAGCATGTTACTCAAGGCGATGCCAATGTGCTGCACCTGGGTTCGCTCGAAACGTCCAATGAACGAAAAATATATCAGTTGCTCATAAACACTGTTGTGGAAACCTGTCAGTTGCAAATGGGTTTAACCGAACTGATGCCCGGCAGTGTTTGGAACACCATGCCGCCGCACCAGCACAACCGCCGCAACGAGGTTTATTTCTATTTTAATCTACCCGAAGACCAGGCGATATGCCACATTATGGGTCAACCCGATGAAACCCGCCACCTTTGGATGCACAACGAACAGGCGGTGATTTCGCCCAACTGGTCAATTCACTCGGCTGCCGGAACCAGCAACTATATTTTTATTTGGGGAATGGCAGGCGAAAACCTCGATTATACCGATATGGACCACATTAAACCCACAGAATTACGTTAATAACAAGGAATCATGATACAGGAATTATTTGATTTAAACGGAAAAGTAGCCCTTATTACAGGCGGAACACACGGAATTGGAATGGCCATTGGGAAAGTGCTCGGAAAAGCCGGCGCTAAAATTTGTGTAAACGACATTTCCGAAGAAAAACTGGAAAGCTGCAAAAAAGACTATGCTGATGATGGAATTGATGTATATACATTAAAATTCGACGTAACAGATGAAACCGATGTGGACTGCGGAATTACCCAAATTGAAAACGAAGTGGGTACGATTGATATTCTGGTAAATAACGCCGGAATCATCAAACGCATTCCAATTCTCGATATGTCAGTTGCCGATTACAAACTGGTAATCGACGTGGATTTGGTGGCGCCACTGATTATTTCCAAACGGGTTGCACCGAAAATGATCGAAAAACGCTCAGGAAAAATTATCAACATGTGCTCCATGATGAGCGTTTACGGGCGCAATTCAGTTTCGGCTTACGCATCGGCAAAAGGCGGACTGAAACTACTGACCGCCAACATGACTTGCGAGTGGGCCAAATACAATATTCAAATTAACGGAATCGGTCCCGGTTACATTGCCACGGCACAAACGGCGCCTATTCGCGAAGGCGGACATCCGTTTAACGATTTGGTAATGACCCGCACTCCCGCTGGCCGCTGGGGCGAGCCTGAAGATGTGGCAAATGCAGCACTGTTCCTGGCATCGAAAGCCAGCGATTTTGTGAATGGCCATGTGCTATATGTAGATGGCGGCATTCTGGCCAACTTCGGTTACGTAAAAGGCGAAAACGATATTCCTGAATAACATGAAAACAAGATTTGTTCTTTTAATTACAATCACCGGTTTCCTTTTTTCCTGTGCCAAACAGGAAACCCTTTTGTTTCAGAACCCGCAAAATGTGGAACGGCCTGATGAAGTTATTGTTTTAACCAAAGAGGAACTGAGCCAAAAAGTAGAATTGCCGGCAGGATTAATGCCGATTTTTAAAAATGCTGACAACTCGCTGGTTCCGTTTCAGCTTGACGATATGGACAATGACGGCAACTGGGATGAGGTAGCCTTGCTGCTGAATTTTACACCCAACGAAACAAAGGAAATCGTGGTGGAGTTTTCTGATGGCACCAATTATCCGCCTGAATTTGAAAAACGGACCAACCTTCGTTTGGGAATTACCCAGGAAGACGGTTCGTTTAAAGAGGTGGACTATTACCAGGCTTTGCCATGCACCGATGGTTTTAAAGTGATTGCACAGGGCGAAAGCGTGAACTGGGAAAACGATAAGATAGGGTTTCGCAACTACTTCGACTGCCGCAATGTGAAAGACCTTTTCGGAAAACGATTACCCGAAATGATTATCGATAAAATCCACACTCCGGAATTGGGTGATTACCATAAACTGGCTGACTGGGGAATGGATGTGTTGCACTGCGGAAGTTCGCTGGGTTCCGGCGGAATTGCCCTGCTGAAAAACGACTCACTATTCAGGTTGGGTTCTACCGAAGTTTACGAATACCACAAACTTACCGAAGGGCCCGTCCGCTCGGTTTTTGAACTGCGCTACGAAGGCTGGGATGTGGATGGCGAAATGCTGAAAGCTGTGGAAAAAATTTCCATTTATCCCGGAAAATACTGGTTCGAATCAGATGTTACCGTAACCGGCTGTCCGGCAGGTTCGCAAATTGTTACCGGCATTGTTACCAGTCATTTGAAAAGAGAACCGTTTGCCTTCGAATCAGCAGATTTTCAAGTTATTGGCACCCACGATGTACAGTCGCTAAACTACGACGAATTGGGAATGGCAGCTGTTGTTCCCCTTGCCGAAGCCGGAAAAATCGGACGCACCACCGACATCAACTTTTTTAGACTGGGTTACGAAACCGTTCCCGAAAAAGGCTTCAGCCACATTATTTCTGAAACCTATTACATCGGGCAGAAGTGTACTAGCGGTCAGCCGGCAAAACATTACTTCTTTTCGGTTTGGGGTCTCGATAAAGACCAGTGGAAAACCGAAGAAGGGTTCCGTAAATATCTTACCGAAGAAGCTGAAAAACTGAGCGAACCGATTCGGACGTTATAATTGCATTATAATTCCCGGAGGGATTGCATGTTTATAGAAAATTTGCTCTACAATATTTGTCCGACTCCGGCTGGAGTCGAATACAATTGGAATTTGAAGTTTCTATAAACACTCATCCTCGCTGAGGTCGTAAACTATATTGTTGTGTTCGTTATAAACCTTCAGGGTTTCCGAAACCTTGAAGGTTTGTTTTTTAGTGAACATTATTTTTGTGCCTGCAATTTTTTCTCACTAAATTTGAATAAAATTGAATGTTATGAATAGTAACCAGAAAAAGAAATATATTGAAAATCATTTACATGAATTGGATGAAAATACTGTAAATGAACTTTTTGAAAAGATCTATTCTGAAGTGAATGAAAAAAATTTGGTTACAGGATATGACGCAACTGGTACTCCCATCCTAAAGAAAAAACTAATTGAGGATATTCTAAAGTCTGAAGACCAAATCAGAAATGGCGATTTCATTACCCTGGAACAACTCGAAGAAGAATCGAAAAATTGGTAATGAAAAAAAAGCGGGTTATTATTTCTTTCAAAGCCAGAAATTCTTTGCGTGACTTTTATGATTATTTGGCTCAGGAAATTTCAAAGGAAACTGCTGATTACGTGGTTAGAGGAATAATAAATCGTTGCTGGCAATTGAAAAATTTCAGTGGTTTTTCAAAAGAACTATATTTGGAAGAACTTCCAGGTGATTATCGGTCGGTAACACAATGGAGTTTTAAAATTATATATACTGTAGAAAAGGACGAAATTCGTGTGTTGAATATTATTCACACGAGCAGCGATCCAAAAAACTTTAAAGACATTTGATTTAATGATTGAATACATTAGTAAACAAACATAAACCAGCGTTATGCGACCAATATTTTCCGTTTTAATTATATTCATTGCTCTTGCGTCATGTTCACAAAAGAAAAATTCTGATACAGAAAAAATTGACCGTTTTGCGCTGGTTTCCAGGCATGATGTGACGGTGAATAAATTTGATTCGCTTGCTTCTCTTTCACTTGGAAACGGAAGTTTTGCCCTAACCTTAGATGCTACCGGTTTGCAAACTTTCCCGGGAATTTATGAAAACGGAGTTTGCCTGGGAACTCAATCGGACTGGGGCTGGCACAGTTTTTCAAACAAAGGAAACTACCGGCTGGAAGAGTCATTTCAGTATTTTGATGTGGAAGGAAGAGAAGTTCCCTACGCTGTTCAATGGAACGAACCCGGAAGAAAAAGGGATGCTGCCAACTACTTCAGACAAAACCCGCACCGGCTTCACCTTGGAAATATTGGATTCGAGCTTTTAAAGGAAAGTGGACAGCATGTAAAACCAGATGAAATTATTGATATTGAACAAACGTTGAATCTATGGGAAGGGTTCATTTCCAGCTTTTTTAAAATTGAACAGGAAAATGTGGAGGTTCAAACAACCTGTCACCCATCGCGCGATTTAATTGCAGTTGAGGTTCAATCTGAAAGAATAAAAAATGGTCTGATTGGTATTAATTTGCGTTTTCCTTACCCTACCGGAAATCATACCGACGGAGCCTCCGACTGGCAAAGCCCGGAAAAACATCTTTCCCAAATTATTTGGGAGAATGAAAACAGCGCTGTTTTTGAGCATATTCTTGATACAACAACTTATTTTGTGAAACTGAACTGGCATGGGAAAGCTGAAGTCATTCAAAAAGAAGCACATTATTTTGTGCTGCAGCCGAATGACAAATCAGATCTTTTCTCATTTTCAGCAGAATTCAGCCCGGAAAATAATTTTGCTAAACCGCTTTCCTTTTCTCAAATAAAAGAATCCGCTGCCAGCCATTGGCAAAATTTCTGGGAAACAGGCGGTGTTGTAGATTTTTCAGGAACTGATGATCCGCGTGCCAAAGAACTGGAGCGACGGGTAGTTCTTTCGCAATACCTCACCCGCATTCAGTGTGCCGGAGAACTTCCGCCTCAGGAAACCGGGCTGACTTTTAATAGCTGGCATGGTAAATTTCATCTCGAAATGCACTGGTGGCATGGTGTTCACTGGGCTTTGTGGAACCGGATTGATTTGCTCGAAAAAAGCCTCGGTTATTATTCCGATATTTTTGAAAAAGCCAAAAAGAAGGCTGAAATTCAGGATTACAAAGGTGTTCGCTGGCCCAAAATGACCGACCCGGGCGGAAATGACAGTCCGTCGGGTGTCGGGGAGTTTCTCATCTGGCAGCAACCGCACATTATTTATTTTGCCGAATTGGTTTACCGGGAAAAACCTAATCGGGGAACGCTGGAAAAATATGCATCGTTGGTTTTTGAAACCGCAGAATTTATGACTGATTTTGCCCGCTGGGATGATGAAACCAGCCGATACATTCTGGGGTCGCCGTTGATTCCGGCACAGGAAAGCCTTGAAAAGGAAAAAACGTTCAATCCGCCATTTGAGGTTGCCTATTGGCATTGGGGATTGTCGGTTGCCCAAAAATGGCGACAGCGAATGAACCTGTCTGAAAACCAAGAATGGCAAAAGGTGATTGACGGATTGCCGCCATTTGCACATAAAGACGGGTTGTATCTGGCAGCCGAAAGTGCCCCCGATTCGTATGAAAATGAGCACTATTATTCCGACCATCCCATGGTTTTGGGAGCATTCGGACTGTTGCCCGAAACAGTTCCGGCTGAAAAACAAATCATGGAAAACACCTTCAACTACATATCAGAAAACTGGAACTGGCCACGCACCTGGGGCTGGGATTACCCCATGGCAGCCATTTGTGCAGTTCGGCTTGCAAAACCCGAACAAGCCGTGGAACTGCTTCTGAAGGATGTTCAGAAAAACACTTACCTGACCAACGGGCACAATTATCAGGACGACCGGCTTCGAATTTACCTTCCCGGAAACGGTGGATTACTTTGGGCTGTGGCAGCCATGTGCACCGGCTTCGAAGGAAATGAAAGCCATAATCCCGGATTTCCGACAGACTGGAATGTGAAGTGGGAAAACCTTTCTGCTCCGTTTTAGGATTCGGTTTTTTTCCGGATATCAAATGCCATTAGCGCATCACCGCGGCGTTGGTACAAAACCCCGTTTTTTATTACCGGATGCGAAAAGTGCTCTTTGGTTCCACGTTCAATTTTGAAAACGCTTTGTTTTTGCAATTTCCCGTTTTCGCAGCTTACAAGAGAAAGTTCGCCTCCCCAGTTATAATAATACAGCATATTGTCGGCGGCAATAATTGCACCTGTTCCGGCCCTGAGCGAATCCACCACTTCTCCGGTTTCAACATGAAAGCTTTTCAGGTCCTTTTTTCGTGTACCGCAACCGTAAATGTGATTGTCCAGTTTCACGAAACCTCCCATGTAGCTATCCAAATCGGGAGTGCGCCAGATTTCGGTGATTTGCAATCCGTCTTCTGATAGCTGAAGTTTTACTCCGCGGTTGCCGTCGCCGGCAGCGTAGTATATGATTCCATTTTCAAAAATGATATTGTTGCTGTGCGTGTCGCCAACCCCGGGTTCACGGTCTTCCACCAGTGTATTGTCCTGCAAATGTGTCCAGAGCAATTCGCCGTTTTCGGCATCGATTCCCAGCAAATGATAGGCAGAAAAGGTAACGTAAATTTTCCGGTCCGGCAGTTCAATCAGATTTCCGGGATTGTAGCCCATTCGCTCGCCCATGCCTTTGCACGACCAAATCAGTTCACCTGTAAAGCGGTTCAATGCAATTACATTGTTTTCCGTTCCGCCGGGGGTACACAAAATTTTGTCATCAAAAATCACCGGCGCTTCCGAATAGCCGTGGTAAGGAAGAACACCTTCAAAATCAGCCACGTAATCTTTGGCCCAAATCAGTTCTCCGGTTTCACGTTTCAGGCAGGAGATAATTCCCATTCCTGTACCTGCATATACCAAATCGTCAACCACGGTGGGTGCCGAACGCGAGCCCGGATAATGTTTGGCCCACTCTTTTCCGTATTGTTGTTTCCAAATCAGGTCACCGTTTAGTCCGAAGCAAAACATCCATGCCAGGCTGTCTTGTTCACCGGTAACAAAAATTTCTGATTCAGTAACCGTTGGCGAACCGTAACCATTTCCCAGTCCTTCGGCAAACCAGAGTTCTTTTGGGCCATTTTCAGGCCACTCTTTTAACAGGTTTGTTTCCGGATAAACGCCGGTGCGGTTGTCACCCCGCCACTGGTAGATTTGGGGTTCCGGTTTACTGCACGAAAAAATTAGGGCTGCCAGGAAAAATAGGATAAACTGTTTCATTTTGGTTTATTCAATGATTTTGTTTAATGGTATCCGGTTTTTCTCCGAAGTTACATCCAAAAGTAAAGAAAATCAACGAATGCCTGAAAACACAGTGTAAACGTCTTTATTTTGGGTTGAAGTAAATATAGACCTCGTCGTAACTTTTTACCTCCATCAGGTCGGCCCGCATTTTTGCTGCCCCCGGAAAGCTGTTCAGGTAAATTTTGTAGAACCGTTTCAGAATGTTGAAATTTTTTACTCCGCCCCAGGTTTGTTCGAAAAGGCGGGTGTGTTGAAGCAATTTTTCAATTCGTTCTTCCATTGAAATTTCCGTTTTTTCGGGATTGAAAAACCAGGGATTCTGGAATATGCCGCGCCCAATCATTACACCGTCAACACCTGTTTCTTCCACTTTTTTCAGACCATCGGCATACGAAAACACATCGCCGTTGCCGTGAAGCGGAATTTCCGGTTTGATTTGATTTTTCACCTGAACCGCTTTCGCAATTTCGTCCCAGTCGGCGTCGCCTTCGCTTTGCATGCGCTGGGTTCGGCCATGCAAAATAATGGCGGCAGGATCGGTTTCAAGCAAATGTGAAATCCACTCTTCGGTTTGATGTTGTTTAATTCCCGTACGGGTTTTTACGCTCACAGGAAGATTGGTTCCTTCTTTTGTGGCCAGAATGATCTCTTTGGCCAGGTTGGGTTCGCCAATCAGCGCACTGCAACTTCCGGTTTTAATCACTTTTTTTACCGGACAGCCCATATTGACGTCGAGCCCGTCGAAATCGTAATTTTCTGAAATGTACTTTGCTATGGTGTTGTAAATTTTCGGATTACGACCCCATATCTGGGCGACTAACTTAATATTCAGTTTTTTCAGCAGTTCCCGTTCTGAATCATTTACAACCAACCGCTCCGAAACCCGTTCCCTGCCTTTGGGGTGGTTCATGCCTTCCACCGAAGTAAATTCGGTAAAAACAACATTCAGCCTGCCGGGTGCTGCCATCCCAGCCACAAGTTCCCGGAAAACCGTGTCGGTAACATCCTCCATGGGTGCCAGCGAAAATGCGGGACTTTTTATTTCTTGCCAAAAATTATTCATACTTAAATTCCAGTCAACAATTACCAAAAAACAAATAATATTCAATATCCAAAAATCAATTTCCAAACATAAGAATTTGAAATTGTTTGGAATTTCGCATTTGGGAAATTGTAATTTATTTGAAATTTGACATTTGTTCTTTGGTGCTTAATTGTGTTTTATCTGATATTTATTATTTGTGATTTTCGGTTTCTACTCTCACCAACGCCAAACTCTTCCTGTACTTCTGTCTATTCCCAAAAATAAACCGCTTTTCTTTGACTACAGTTGATTTTCCGTCTTTTTCTTCGGCACATTCAGGCGTACAGCAGCCGTTATATTTGGTTTTGCAATCCTCACACTGGATGAAAAGCAGGTGGCAACTGTTGTTGGCGCAGTTGGTGTGGGTGTCGCAGGGTTTGCCACACTGGTGGCAATGGGAAATGATTTGGCCGTTTACGCTTTCTCCCAACCGCTCGTCGAATACAAAGTTTTTTCCGATGAATTTCGATTCGAGTTTAGCCGTTTTTATTTGGCGGGCATATTCCAAAACGCCACCATGCAGTTGGTTTACATCTTCAAATCCCTGATTTTTCAGATAGGCGCTGGCTTTTTCGCAACGGATGCCGCCGGTACAATACAGCAGAATTTTTTTGTCTTTTTTGTTCTGAAGAATTTCCGTAACAATTTCCAGTTCTTCGCGAAAAGTATCTGCTTCCGGACAAACCGCTCCTTCGAAATGCCCGATTTCACTTTCGTAAAAATTTCGCATGTCAACCACCACCGTATTTTCCTGTCCGATGAGGTTGTGGAATTCCAGTCCGCTGAGGTGTTTGCCCACGTTGGTCACATCGTAGGAGCCGTCGTCCAGCCTATCGGCCACCAGTTTGGGACGCACTTTTATTGTGAGTTTGTAAAACGATTTGCCGTCGTCCTCAATGGCATATTTGATGGGAATGTGTTTCAGAATTTCATATTTTTCGTGCGTTTTCAAAAAAGTATCGAAGTGATGTTCAGGAACGCTCATTTGCGCGTTAATTCCTTCGCGGGCTACATAAATACGTCCGAAACAGTTCAGCGCAAACCAATCGCGGTAAATGCTGTCGCGAAATTCCTGCGGATTTTCCAGGTAATGGTATTTGTAAAACGAAATGGTTTTGCGGCTGAAGGTTTCTTTCATCAACCGTTCTTTCAGTTCGTCCCTGTTTATTTTATTGTGTAACTGCATGATTTCAATACAAAAATTTGTGCCACAAAAATAGGGAATTCGAATATAAAGACAAAATGGTGTTTTTATTTGCGGTATAAATAAAAAACCCGGATAAGAACTACCCGGGTTAAAATTATTTAAAGTATTGGTTATCTGTGAATAATTGCATCATCATTTCCATCAGGATCCCCATTAACAAAACCATCAGTTTTTGCAGGTCCAAGTAGAAGGACTCCTGCTGCATGGGGTGCTGCCATGGAAGTTCCGCTAATGGTATTGTATCCGCCATCTTTCCATGTTGATTTTATACTTACTCCGGGAGCGCAATAATCCACGGGTGGATTTCCATAATTTGAAAAATAAGCCCAATTGTCGTTGAAATCGCTTGCGGAAATGGTAAAAATGTTTGGACCATTTACTCTGGCAGGAGAATGATTGTTGGCATCATCACTTTCATTGCCGGCAGCCAATACAAATTTACAACTTGCAGAAGCTTTTAATACTGCATCATCCAGTGTTGTGGAAACTCCACCGCCTAAACTCATATTGGCAACATCTACTAATGAGGCATTACCAGCTACATAATTAACACCGGCAATTACACCCGAAGTTGTTCCACTACCCCTTCTGTCAAGCACCCTGACTGAAATGACGGTTGCACCTGCAGCTACGCCAACAACCCCAATTTCATTTTCTTTTGCTGCAATAGTTCCGGCAACATGGGTGCCGTGCCCATTCTGGTCATCAGGTGTTGTTCGAGGAATATATGTAGCACTTCTTGCAACATCAACAATTAAATCAGGATGGTCAAGGTCTATTCCTGTATCAATAACCCAGGCAACTTTTCCAGTTCCGTTACCTGGTCCTCCAACCCGTGTAATACCCCAGGGGGTTTCTTCGGCTGGAGGTGTAGGTGCAGGTTTGGTTGGTTTGGCTGCTGGTTTTATATCTGGTAATACCAGTGTTATTATCTGGTCTTCTTCAATATATTTTACAGCCGGGTCATTTTCCAGCTTTTTCAACTGCCCCGGAGGAATTTTTACTGAAAACCCCTGAATGGCGGTTCCATAAACAAAGCCCAGCTCGCCATCGATAATTCCGGCGCGTTTCATCAATTTTTCAGCAGCCTTTTGAGCTGCCTGCTGCCTTTTTTCGTAGCCTTTCAGGTTCGAAAGTTCGGCATTCAGTTCGGGGTCATTCAGCACAACAATGTAACTTGTTTTGCTGTTTTGAGCTGATTTAAGTTCCACGTCATCAATGGTTTGTTCTTCAATCAGCGGTTCGTTGCATGCGTGAAAAACTCCAACCATCAGAACAATTGCAAAAATCTTCAAAAGTGTATTTTTCATCATTTAAAAATTTAATTGATTTACTTACGAAATTTCAGAATAATTTACCATAAAAAAAAGAATTTGTACTTTTTTGTCGAAATAATATTTAATTTGTTAGTGTTTTATGAATGGCTATGGCAAATACTCAAAATAAATTCTATTCCTCCATTTCGAAATACTATCCGGAGATATTCCCATACAACCCGGCTCAGTTAATGTTTACAAGTAAAAATTCCGGCGGATTGGGTGGCAAAAAAATTCTGGATATTGGCTGCGCCACCGGCGAACTGGCTTTTCAACTGGCTAAATCGGGCGCTGTTGTTACCGGAATTGATTTGAACGAAGATTTGCTGCAACAGGCAAAAGCCGGAAAGATGCATCCAAAACTAACTTTTCAAAAAGGCGACATGCTGGAGCTGAAAAGCATTTTTCAGCCCGAAACATTCGATACTGTGCTTTGTTTTGGCAACACACTGGTTCACCTGACGTCTCAAAAACTCATTTCGGACATGTTGCATGGAGTTAATACTGTTTTGAAACCGGGCGGTTTTTTTCTGCTGCAAATTCTGAATTACGATTACATTATTGCTGAACCGGTTACCGACCTTCCGCTTATTGAAACTGAAAACATCAAATTTGTAAGGCATTACGTTTTTGAACCCAACAATCCTTTGATTACATTTCAATCCGAACTGCATTTAAAAAAGGAAGGGGAGGTAATTTATAATGAAACAGCGCTACTAGCCTTAAAAAGTGGGGAGCTGAAAAATTTGTTACTGAAAGCCGGTTTTTCAGATGTTGAGTTTTACGCCAATTTTAAAAAGGAATCTTCCGGCGGAAACCATCTGCCATTGGTTGCAAAAGCAGTAAAACCTTTTAACCTCTGAACTCGATTGGGCTTTTTCCCGTTTTCTGTTTAAACATCCGGCTGAAATAGTGGATGGACTCAAAGCCCAGTTCGTAACTGATTTCTTTTACCGAAAGGCTGGTACTTAAAAGCAATTCCCTGGCCCGCATAATTTTTAACTGAAGACAGTACTGCCGGGGCGACAAGCCGGTATAATTTTTAAACATCCGGCGAAACCAGGAGTACCCAATGTTATTTTCTGCTGCAAATTTTTCCAAATCGAAGTTTCGGCCTACTTCGCTGCGCATTTTAAACCGGGCTTCTTCAATTACTTCGGCAATTTTTTTCCCCGAAAATTCTTTTTGTTTTTCAAAGGCGACAAGGTATCCCAGTAGTTTTATAATTAATCCTGCTGCAATTTGCTGAAAACCCGGTTGCTCTGTTTCAGTAAGATCAAAAATTTTCAGAAAGGTATCCAGTATTTCTTCGCGCTCGCCTATTTGAATAACAGGTTGTTCAGGTGAAAAAAGCCGGTGTTTCATAAAACTTTCAGCCGCCAAACCGTTAAAGCCGATGTAGTTTTCAGTCCAGCCGGTTTGAAAATTTGGCTTATAACGGTGCCAGACTCCCGGAAAAGTAACCAGCAAACTGCCTGCTTTCACCGGGAAACTTTCTGATTTGTTTTCCAGGATTCCTGCACCGCGTGTAATGTAGTTAAGTTGATATTCCTGAAGTTCGCGGCCCTGTTCCCAGGTAAAATAGTATCCGCTGGGATGATCACCCGAAGGATACCTGGTTTTTGGCGGAATGGTTAACGAACCTGCCGAATTCATGTAAATTCCCCAGTCCACGTCATCGTTACCTGTTGTAAGATATTTAATAAAATCTTTCATTTGAAAGTGTCAAAAAATACAAACAGTAAATCATTTTGTGCATTGAAACTGCCTGTTTTGGTTTTTAATTTTACCAGAAATATATCAAAAATAGCAAATCAAAAATTATAAACTTAAAAAATCTGAAAAATGCAGGTATTACTTGGAATACTTTATCATTCACTCGGTGGTTTTGCATCGGGAAGTTTTTACATGCCCTATAACTGGGTAAGGAAATGGCGATGGGAAATATTCTGGATTACAGGTGGACTGTTTTCGTGGCTGATAGTGCCCTACCTGGCTGTCAGGCTAACCATTCCCGATTACCAGGGAATTTTAAGTCTGACATCGGGCAGCGTCGTCCGAACAACTTACATCATGGGTCTGTTGTGGGGTGTGGGTGGCCTGACTTACGGACTGGCTATCCGCTATCTGGGGATGTCGCTCGGAAATTCCGTATTGCTGGGTATTACATCTGTTGTTGGGTCGCTTGGCCTGCCAATTATTCGGAATATTCCGGGTATTGGTCAGTACGTTCCGGCAGGAATTTCGTTTACAGATTTGCTGGGTAGTACCGGCGGATTACTGGTAATTCTTGGTGTTTTAATTTGTGTGGCTGGTATCATTTTGTGCGGACGAGCCGGGTTGCAAAAAGATAAAGATCTGGGCGGCGCCAAAGATGGTGTCAATGTCGAGTTTAAATTGTCAACTGGTTTAATAATTGCCGTAGTTTCAGGTGTTTTAAGTGCCTTTTTCAGTTTTGGTATCGATGCAGGTAAACCAATGGCGGAAATGGCTGCCGGCAATTGGGCAGCGATAAATCCCGGCAATTCAGGCAACTATATTTTTCAGAATAACATTACCTTTTTTGTTATTCTTTGGGGCGGTTTAACCACCAATTTTTTGTGGACAGGGTACCTCATTTTGAAAAACAAAACCTGGGGCGATTTTACTGATAAATCTACTCCGCTGGTGAGTAATTACCTGTTCTGTATCCTTGCCGGTACGTTGTGGTTTCTGCAGTTCTTTTTTTATGGAATGGGTGAAACCAAAATTGGCAACGGCGCCAGTTCATGGATTCTGCACATGTCAACCATTATTCTAACCTCTAACTTGTGGGGGTTTTACCGAAAAGAATGGAAGGGCGTTTCAAAGAAAACCTACAACACAATTCTGTTGGGAATTTTTACCATCCTGCTGGCGGTAGCCGTAGTAGGTATTGCCAAATGGTTATATCCTGAACTTAATGCACTTGGATAATGAAACGAATGGCTTTTAAAATGCACCTGAAACCGGGGCAAAAAGAACAATACAAAAAAAGGCACGACGAAATCTGGCCCGAACTGAAAAAGCTTTTAAAAGAGGCTGGAGTTTGTGAATATTCCATTTTTCTGGATGAAGAAACAAACACACTTTTCGCTTTTCAGAAAGTGAGTGGTGAAGGCGGTTCTCAGGATTTGGGACAAACAGAAATTGTGAAAAAGTGGTGGAAGTTTATGGCAGATATTATGAAAACGAATCCGGATAATTCGCCAGTTTCTGTAACTTTGGAAGAGGTTTTTTATTTAGAGTAATTAAATCAATTAAAACAATACAATTATGAAACGAATAATTCATTGGGTAAAGAGGTTAGCTTTTGGGTTAATTCTCAGTAGTTTAGGTTTTTCTGTTTCCGCAAATACCTGGATTGATGAGCTGGTTTGCGAATACCACACCAATCCGGTAGGAATAGATGTTCAAAATCCGCGGTTAAGCTGGAAGATTTTTTCTGATAGTGAAAAAGTACTTCAGTCAGTTTACGAAATCAGGGTGGCAGACTCACCTGCAAACCTGAACCGTAAAAATCGATTGATTTGGGAGTCGGGAAAAGTAAACAGCAGCCAGTCGGTAAATGTGGAATACCAGGGGCCCGCACTTGAATCCATGCAGCGTGTTTACTGGCAGGTACGTGTTTGGGACAACCAAAACAAGGCCACAAAATGGAGCGAACCTGCTTTCTGGGAAATGGGTCTCACCCAACCCGAACTTTGGACCGCTTCGTGGATTACCATGGAAAAAGAAAAGGAAATGGAAGGTTCAAAACCCAGCCACTATTTGCGAAAAGAATTTACTGCTTCAAAAAGAGTAAAATCGGCACGGATTTATGTTTCTGCGCTGGGTTTATACGAACTTTATCTGAATGGCGAAAAAGTGGGCGACGAACTGTTTACACCCGGTTGGACCAGTTATAAAAATCGCATTCAATACCAGACTTATGATGTTACATCCATGTTGAAGTCTGAAAATATGCTGGGCGCTATTTTAGGCGATGGCTGGTACCGTGGCAATATCGGGTTTAGAAATCAACGTAACTATTACGGCGACAAAATAGCCCTGATCGCGCAACTTCAGATTACCTATTCTGATGGTACAACCGAAACAATCGGTACCGATGAAAGCTGGAAAGCAACCACCGGCCCAATTATTTTCTCTGATATATACAATGGCGAAACCTACGATGCGCGAATGGAAATGCCGGGTCGGGCATCAACCGGTTTTAGTGACAGCAATTGGGGAAGAGTTGTGAAACTGGATCATCCGAAAAATACTCTGATTGCTCCGCAAGGTGTCCCGGTTAAAGCGGTGGAAGAAATTGAACCCATAGAAATTATTACCACGCCCAAGGGAGAAATTGTTTTCGATATGGGCCAGAATATGGTTGGCTGGGTGAGATTAAAAGTAAAAGGAAACAGGGGTGATGCAGTTACACTGAAATTTGCCGAGGTTCTGGACAAGGACGGCAACTTTTACATTGAAAATCTCCGTGCCGCCAAAGCAACCGATTTGTATATACTGAAAGGGGATGGCGAAGAAATTTATGAACCACGGTTTACATTTCATGGGTTCAGGTATGTGATGCTTGAAGATTTTCCCGGGACACCTCAATTGGATGATATTACCGGAGTGGTGATTTATTCTGATATGGAGCCCTCCGGAACTTTTGTTTGTTCAGAACCTTTAATCAATCAACTGCAACATAATATTCAGTGGGGGCAAAAAGGAAATTTCCTCGATGTGCCAACCGATTGTCCGCAACGAGACGAACGGCTGGGCTGGACGGGTGACGCGCAGGTGTTTGCTCCAACGGCAGCATTTAATTTTAACGTAGCTTCCTTTTTTACAAAATGGATGAAAGATGTGGCTGCAGATCAGCTTCCCGACGGTAAGGTGAATCATGTGGTACCCGATGTGCTGAACGGAGCCAGCGGCTCAACTGCCTGGGCCGATGCAGCAATTATTATTCCGTGGCAAATGTATCTGGCATACGACGACAAGCGGATGCTGGAAGTGCAGTACCCCAGTATGAAAGCCTGGGTGGATTATATGAAAAACCGGGCTGGTGATGATTATCTATGGATTGGCGACACCCATTTCGGCGACTGGCTTGCCTTTGCAACCACCCGTTCCGATTATCCCGGTGCAACCACTGAAAAAGATTTGATTGCAACAGCATATTATGCCAATTCAAGCAGAATGCTGGCAGAAATTGCACAGGTTCTGGGTAAAACCGGCGATGCAGAAAATTATTCGAACCTTTCTGAAAAGGTGAGAAAGGCCTTTGTAAATGAGTTTGTTACTCCTGCCGGAAGATTGGTTTCGCACACACAAACAGCCTATTCGCTGGCGCTGGCATTCAATCTTCTTCCCGAAAACCTCGTTCCCAAAGCTGCGGAATATCTGGCCGGTGATGTGGATAAATTCAAACACCTTACCACCGGTTTTGTGGGAACTCCGCTGCTTTGCAAAACCCTTTCCGACCATGGATACGAAGATTTGGCATTTATGCTTTTGAACCGGAAGGAATATCCGTCGTGGCTTTATCCTGTTACGCAGGGGGCAACTACCATTTGGGAACGTTGGGATGGCCAGAAACCGGACGGAACTTTTCAAAGTGCCGGAATGAACAGTTTTAACCATTACGCTTACGGCGCCATTGGCGAGTGGCTCTATAATTATGTTGCCGGAATTCAAATCGATCCGGAAAACCCCGGGTATAAACACTTTTTTCTTGCTCCGCATCCCGGAGGTGGCCTGACCCATGCCAAAGCGGTTTATAAATCGATGTACGGGGAAATAAAATCGGACTGGAAAATTGAAGGAACCCAGATGATATATGATGTGAGCATTCCGGCAAATACCTCGGCAACCATCACACTGCCTTCAGCCTCTGTGAATGAAGTTTTAAGGAATGGTGCACCACTTAAAAGCGTTTCAGATAATTTCAGACAAAATGACGGAAGTGTAACGTTGAAATTGGGTTCCGGAAATTACCGGTTAAGCTACCCTATGTAATGTAAATTGAAATCAAATTAAAAAGATTATGAATACAACAAATATTGAAAAAGCTTATCAACTGGCTAAGGAACAGTATGCTGCCATTGGAGTGGATACGGAAAAGGCCGTTGAGAAAATGGAAGACGTGGTAATCAGTCTGCATTGCTGGCAAACCGATGATGTGGGCGGGTTTGAAACACCGGATGCAACCTTGTCGGGCGGAGGAATTCAAGCCACAGGAAATTACCCGGGCAAAGCCAAAACCATCGGCCAAATGCGTGCCGACCTGGAAAAAGTGATGCAACTGCTGCCGGGAAAACAGCGGCTGAATTTGCATGCCAGTTATGGCGAATTTGGTGGCAAAAAGGTCGACCGCAATGAAATTGAAGTGAAGCATTTCCAGGGATGGATAGACTGGGCAAAAGCTCATGGAATCGGCCTTGATTTTAACGGAACTTATTTTTCGCATCCGAAGGCTGACAGTGGTTTTACGCTCTCTTCCAAAGATGAAGGAATTCGTCAGTTTTGGCTGGAACACATGAAACGTTGCCGTGAAATTGGTGCGGAAATGGGAAGGCAACTTGGAACGCCGTGTGTACACAACACCTGGATTCCCGATGGTTCCAAAGATGTTCCGGTTGACCGCAATGGATACCGGTCGCAACTAAAAAAATCGCTGGATGAAGGGTTTGCCAAAGCATTTCCGAAAGAGTTGTTGAAGGATGCGGTGGAAAGCAAACTGTTTGGTATTGGCGCCGAATCGATGACCGTTGGTTCGCACGATTTTTACCTTGGATACGCCATCAAAAACAACAAACTGATTTGCCTCGACAACGGCCATTTTCATCCGACAGAACAAGTGGGCGACAAAATTTCATCCTGCCTGCAGTTTGTTGACGAAGTGCTGTTGCATGTTACACGCCCGGTTCGCTGGGATTCCGACCATGTGGTTACATTAAACGAAGAAGTTCAGTTAATTGCATCGGAAATTGTTCGCAATAATTTTTTCAGCCGGGTAAATGTTGGTCTCGACTTTTTCGATGCTTCCATCAACCGGATTGGGGCTTATGTAATTGGAACACGCGCCACTCAAAAAGCCTTTTTAATTGCGCTGCTCGAGCCAACTTCAGATTTGGTTAAACTGGAAGAAGAAGGAAAATATTTTGAGCGGCTGGCCATGCTCGAAGAACTGAAAACCAAACCATTCGGTGCGGTTTGGGATTATTACTGCCTCGTAAACAATGTTCCTGCCGGCGAAGGGTACATTACCGAAATTCTGCAATACGAAAAGGAAGTGTTGAGTAAACGGTAAAACGGGAGGCGCGGTTTGTCGTGAAGCGATGCCTTTGGTACAACCGCGCATTTGAAAGTTGGCGGTTTCAAACCGCCACACCCACAAAAATTCAGCGGATGAAAAAAGTTCATCCGCTGAATTTATTTTCAGGTTATTGCACCTCCGAAATCTTCACTGTCCACGCCAAATCGCACGGCGGGTTTTTACGGATTTTTTCAGGAATATAAATTTTCACACCCTCGGCAGTGTTTTCCCATTTCAGGTTTCCTTTGGCCCCCAGCATGTTTAGTCTTGCGTTATTTTCCACAAAAATACCTTTTATAGTGAATGATGCTGGTAGTCCTCCAGTGAGCTTTTCGCTTGAAGCGAGATGCTCACTAAATGCTTCTTCCAGATAAATGGCGTACACTTCTTTGGTGTCTTTTTTCTGAGTTAGGCAAATATTGTCTGTTTTATACGGTTCGATGGCTCGTGTTGAATAAATGGCTTCACCGTTTACGTTAATCCAGTCGCCCATGGCTGCCAGCAGGGAGTATGCTTCTTCGGGCCATGTTCCGTCGGGACCCGGACCAATGTTATATAAAAGGTTACCGCCTTTGGCCACAATGTCAACCAGCATGTGAATCGCCTGTTTGGGCGTCATAAACTGCGGATTGGGCACCCATGACCAGCCGCCGCCGGCAATAATACACGATTCCCACGGGTAAGGAAGCTGTGTTTTAGGAACGCGGTTTTCGGGTGTCAGGTAGTTTTGGTTGGGGCCGCGCACTGCACGGTCAACCACAATCAGTCCCGGTTGTTTCTCGCGCGCTTTGGCTGCCAGTTCATCCATGCTGATATCCTGGTTCACCGTCCGGTTTTTGATGAATCCCGAAGGTGTACCTTCAGCTTTGGCAGCATACGACTGTTCAATTACTGAAGCCGGTTTTTCAGCCACCCAGCCACCGTCGAGCCACAAAATGTCCACTTTCCCGTAATCGGTCATCAGTTCCATAATCTGGTTGTGGGTAAATTCCACAAACTTTTCCCATTTTTCGGGGTAAAGTTCCGGGTCATAGTTCACATTCCGGTCGAGCGGCGGGAATTTCGGGTCCCAGTAATAGGGGCTGTTCCAGTCGGGTTTGGAGAAATAAGCTCCGGCCCACAAACCTTCGGCCCGAAAAGCGTCGAAAATCTCTTTGGTAACGTTTGCCCGTGGATTTACACTGAACGGAGATTCTTTATCGGTGATTTTATAATCAGTGTATTTCGAATCGAACATACAAAAGCCGTCGTGGTGTTTGGTGGTGAAAACCACGTACTTCATACCGGCGTCGCGGGCTGCATCAGCCCATTTTTCTGGATTGAAATTTACCGGGTTGAATGACAGTTTCAGGTTTTCATACTCCTTTTTGTACGTGAAATAGTCATCCGGATTGGACCCTTTTTTGCGTTCGCACCAGCCGTAATCCTCCGGACAAATACTCCACGATTCTACAATTCCCCACTGGCTGTATGAACCCCAGTGCATCAGTAGCCCGAATTTCAAATCCTGCCACTCATCCAGTTTTTGCAGTACAAGTTCGTCTTTGGGCCACACATAGCCGGTTACTTCGTGTTCGTATTGTGCATTGGAAATCAGCACAAGCAGAACGGGAATCATAAAAATTAACTTTTTCATTTTGAGTATCTTAATTTGCTTGTAATTATTTATTAAAAAATTTGCCAACTGTCAACTGCCACTGCCAACTGCGACTGACCACTGCGACTGCTCACTGCGACTGCTCACTGCGACTGCTCACTTCCTCCCAAATCTCCCACTATCCTTCTTCCATGAAACTCTTCTGCTCCGGTAAGTTGCTGAATTTCTTCCACATTTTCATCAGTCACTTTTCCGGCCACCAGAATGATAAGGTTTTCTCCAGCCACATCCTGCATTTCTCTGATGGTTTCAGCGCCTTCCTTTGCTGTGGCTTTTCCCCCCGAGGTAAGAATTCGTTTGATTCCTTTTATTTCATTCAGATTAGTAACACCCTCCACTGGATTTTCCAGTTCATCGATGGCTTTGTGAAATGTTACCGGCAGTGGTTGGGCATATTCAGCCAGCAGCCGGGTATTTTTTTGGTCGATGGTATTTTCCGGTGTCAACAATCCGAAAACCACACCTGCAGCCCCGACTTTTTTCGCAAGATAGATATCCTGTTTCATTTTGGTAATTTCGTCTTCGAAATAAACAAAATTACCTACCCGCGGGCGAATCATCACCATTACGGGGATTTTTAATGCTGAACAGGTTTTTTGCATCAGTTCGGACGAAGGGGTGAGACCGTCATTTGCCAGGTCGGAGCAAAGCTCAATGCGTTCGGCACCACGTTGTTCGGCCAACAGCGCTTCTTCAAAAGTTTCAACACAAGCTTCTTTTATCATTTTTTAATTCGTTTCAACATTCAAAGATATTTGATTCGTGAATTCTTGAATTGGGAAATCGTAATAATCGTAAAATTTTAGAAAGTCTGGGTGGTTTGTAAAATCGGCTGTACCGAAAATGTCATAGCAATCTCCCATTTTTTGTTGGTTTGAGAGAAACTGCGATTTTTAGGAAATATTTGGTTTGAAATACTTTTATTTGTTAACTTTTGGGATAACTTTGAGGCATGGCGAGAGAAATAATTTTTTACGAAAACTATTTTCTTGATTTTTATATTCCCCTGGAGTATAAGGTGAAAATGAAAATCAAATATGCTTTGGAGTTGATAAAACAAGTTGATAACGTTCCGGCAAAATTTTTGTCGTCAATTACCGGATACGAAGGGCTTTTTGAAATTCGGGTTGAATACGAATCCAACATTTATCGGATTTTTTGCTGTTTTGATAAAGGGAAACTGGTCGTTTTATTTAATGGATTTCAGAAAAAATCACAGAAAACACCGAAAAAGGAAATTGAAAAAGCAATGCGCCTGAAACAAGAGTATTTTGCAACTAAAAACAAAATGTCATGACAGACTACAAAGGAATAAAAACATTTGATGAGTTAATTGAAAGGGAACATGGTAAAATTGGTTCCGACAGCCGTAATGAATATGAAGAAAAGGCAACGCTTTTTATTGTGAGTGAAATGCTTAAGGAAGCGCGAAAGGCTTCAAATATGACACAGGAACAGCTGGCAGAAAAAGCGGGAACGAAAAAGAGTTATATTTCAAGGATAGAGAATGCCCGGGGGAATATCCAATTATCAACGCTTATCCGGATTTTTGAAAAAGGATTGAACAGAAAAATTGGACTGACTTTTCTCTAATCAAAAAGATTATATCGTAAACGTCGGTTAATTTACTTGAATCTTATACCATTTCGAAATCCGGCTGATTTGCGGACTTCAATTATTTTCTCGTTTTCGTTTAACACATTATAATATGAATTCAAAAAAGCCAAAATACAATCTGATAACGATTCTCGGGCCTACTGCCACAGGGAAAACCGGACTGGCGGCAAATCTGGCTGCAAAAATCGGCGGCGAGGTTATTTCGGGCGATTCGCGGCAGGTTTACCGCGGAATGGACATTGGTACCGGTAAGGATTACGCCGATTATTTTGTGAACGGTGTTGAAATTCCGTCACACTTGCTGGATATTGAAGACCCCGGGAAACATTACAATGTCTATCGGTTTCAGGCTGATTTTGTGAAGGTTTTTGAAGAAATTCACAAACGGGGAAAATTCCCGGTACTGTGTGGCGGGAGCGGTTTGTATCTGGAAGCGGTTTTAAAGGATTACAAGTTGATTCAGGTTCCACCAAACAAAAAGTTGCGCAAAGAGCTGGAAGGGAAATCGCTGGATGAACTCACAGAAATTCTAAAAAATTTGAAACCGAAATTGCACAACAGAACTGATGTAGAGACCGACCGGCGTGCCATTCGGGCCATTGAGATTGAAATGTATTACCGCGAAAACCCGCAGTTGGAAACACCAATGCCTGAAATTCGCAGTCTGAATATAGGCGTGAAAGTTGACCGTGAAATCCGGCGCCATCGAATTACTAACCGCTTAAAACAACGTTTGGATGAAGGGATGCTCGGCGAAGTGCAAAAACTATTGGATTCAGGTCTTACACCAGAGCAACTGATTTATTATGGCCTTGAATATAAGTATCTCACGTTACATTTAACCGGTGAATTAAGTTACGACGAAATGTTCCGGCAACTGGAAATTGCCATTCACCAGTTTGCCAAACGACAGATGACCTGGTTTCGCGGTATGGAAAAACGGGGCACAAAAATTCACTGGATTGACGGAAATTTGCCCATGGAAGAGAAAGTGGGGAAGGTGCTGGAGTTGTTTGGTATATAGATTCATTCCCCGCATGAATTCGAGTTCCACGATGAATTTGAGAACTATTCACTTTGTTTTTAGCAAAAACTTCCAAACCGGTAAAACATCTATTTTTTTCTCTTCTATTTCAATTTCATCTTCCTGGTCGAAAGTAATTATTGTTCCTTCTTCAATATTAAAGAATTTCATAGCAGCAATCAGGCCTTTTATTTCACGGTCCTTGTTCGATGAAGTCAGTTCCCAACATACTTGCGTCAGTTGTATTTTGCCCTGATTGTCAATAGCTACAAAATCACATTCCGGTCCTTCGCTGAAATAATATAATTCGTAATTGTTTGAGCGATAGTGCAGATGCATAATATTTTCCAGTTTCCGGCCAATATTCTCCGGTTTAATCAACGTAATCATAATATGAAATGCGTTGTCAATCAGATAGATTTTTTTAGGATTGAATAACTGTTTAGCGTATGAAGCAGAGTATTTTTTGAGTTCAAAAAACATGTAGCTGTTACACAGGTAGTTGATGTACTCTTTTACTGTATCAGAATTTGATAAACCCACCTTATTTTTTAATGAGGTATAAGTAACAGGAAGTGTGAGATTATTTGCGAGTAAATGCACCAGTTCTTTTAATGTGGTATGTTTTCTGATATTGTATCGTGCAATTATATCGCGGTAAATTATATTGTCGAACAAAGTGCGTAAATAGCTGATATCTTTATAGTTCAGGTATTCCGGCATACCGCCTGAATCAAGCCATTCTTTGAAAAATTGCTTTAGTTGCACTTTTTTTTCAGGCAGGTAAAAATCTTCTTTCGAGATTTTCTGTTGTTTAAAATGAAGAAACTCATTAAAGGAAAATGGAAATAACTCAATCTGTATATAACGGCCTGTCAATCTGGTTCCAAGTTCCATACTTAAGAGTGAAGAATTTGACCCGGTTAAAACAATTTTTTTCCCAGCATCCTGTAATCGCCTGACAATTATTTCAAAGTTGTTTATGTTCTGTATTTCATCAAAAAAATAAAAATTGCTATCGCCATAAACTTCTATAAGTGATTCGTTTAACCGGCTAAAATCTTCTGCTTTAAAATGGATTAATCGCTCGTCTTCCGCATTTAAATAGCAGTAACCAGGCAGGTCCTGCATGAGTTGTTGCAAAAGGGTCGATTTTCCCACTCTGCGCATTCCTGTTATGACCAATATACGGTTGTCGCTGGTTAAAAGGCTCTTGCTTAAGGGATAAATATTCCGAAGTATAAGCGTTTTAGTAACACGTTTAAGCGATTCCTTTTGTAATGTAATAAGTTCAGTATAATCTGATTTTGTTGTCATTTCTATATATTACTAATTACTAATTAGCAAATATACGAATTTCTACTAATTACTAATTAGTGTTTTGAATCGATTTGATTGTCGGAATAATTCAACGTAAGATTTTGCGCTCGTACTATGAATAAATTTACCTCTTCTGCCAAACCAGCCTTGCACGTATCAAATCGACACCATCGCTTTCCCGTATCACGCTGCACAGGTGATTTGAATTGTCGATTTCCTGTTTTTTTACGGCCAGGCTGTCGGAAGGAAGGCCTTCTTTCAGGAAATTCACCTCGAATTCAATCAGTTCTTTTTCCTGATGAAAGTCAAAACTGTAACTGTCGATGATGCGTTCGATGTAACGCCCGCTGTTAAAATGCTGGTTGATGTCGATTTCGTTGAACCGTACCGGCGTAAAATGAAGTTCGGCATTAGATTCGGGTGATTTAACCTTCCCGGCATTTTCCCCGAAAACACTTTCTTCGTATTTGGGGAAATTGTGGAAATCATTCAATCGTACAATCCGTTTTGTTTTGGCATTGAGTACCAGCCAACTGCTGGTGGCCTGAATGATGTTGTTTCCATCCTTATCTACAAAATTGAAATCGCGGTAGCCAAAAAATCCGTCGGTACCGCGCGACCAGGTTTTCAGCGAAAAATCTTCGCCCCACACCGGACGACGGTCAATTTTTACCAGCAACTTGGAAAGCACCCAAAACTGCTCGTCCTCTTTCAGGTTGTCGTAACCGAAACCCAGTTTGGCTGCATGTTCCCAGGCAATGTCCTGCATTTGGTAAAACATAAACGACGTGGAAAGTTTCCCAAACCGGTTGATAAAATAGGAGCGGGTGGATAAATGATTGACGTGTTTCATTCTATTGATTGCTGGTTACTTATTTCTTGCAACGAATTTTTGTCTTCTGTCTTCGGCCTTCCGTCCTTGTTCTCCTAACTTCCGACTTCTGACTTCTGACTTCCGACTTCTTCATAACTTTTCTGCAAAAGTATTGTTCGGTTTTGAAAAACCAGTGATTTTGACCAATTTTGCACGAAATTTAATCAGGAAATATGGGTGGCATCATTATTAAAACCCCGGAACAGATCGAAGGAATCAGGAAAAGCAGCCGGCTGGCAGCCCAAACGCTCGACTACGCTGCACAGTTTGTGAAAGCGGGCGTAACTACGGAATTTATCGATGATAAAATTGAGGAGTTCGTTCGTGAACACAAAGCAATTCCTGCCACCAAGGGTTACAACGGCTACCCAAAATCGAGCTGTATTTCGCTTAACGAAGTGGTTTGCCACGGCATTCCTTCTACCAAAACTGTTTTAAAAGAGGGTGACATCCTGAACATTGACATCACTACCATTCTCGATGGCTATTACGGCGACACCTCGCGCATGTTTACCGTTGGCGAAATTACAAATGGCGCAAAAAATCTTATCGATGTTACCCGACACTGCCTCGATTTGGGCATTCAACAGGTAAAACCGGGAAATTATTTCGGGAACATCGGTTTTGTAATCAGCCGTTACGCCAAAGCAAAAGGTTACAGTGTGGTGTATGAGTTTTGCGGACACGGAGTAGGTTTAGAGTTTCACGAAGAGCCGCAGGTGGACCACACTTCGCGCCGTAACAAAGGGCCGAAAATGAAACCGGGTATGATTTTTACCATCGAACCCATGATTAACCAGGGACGGGCATCTACATCCATCGATAAATCGGACGGCTGGACTGCGCGAACCCTAGATAACAAATTGTCGGCACAGTTTGAACACACTGTTTTGGTTACGCCAACCGGTTTCGAGGTTTTGACCGACATTCACAACGAATACCCTGTGACTTGAAAAGCGATAACCTTTTCTTTTTTAGTCAATTATCACTTTCCCCTAACTTTTTTATTTAGAATAAGTCTGAATAAACTTTGCATTTTTCTTTTTTTATTGATATTTTAAGCGCAAAGCTGATTGGTTTTTCACCATTTTTTATCAATAAATAAAAGATATTATGAGGTTTTTAACTTTTAATGCAAAAAATTTCAGGGAGATTGAGTATGTAAAATATCTTCCTGAGGAAGTCAAAAATGAAATCGACATTGTTTCGAAGGTTATTCCGTTCAAAACAAACAATTATGTGGTCGATTACCTGATTGACTGGGAGAACTACGAAACCGACCCGATTTATATCCTGAACTTTCCCAATAAAAATATGTTAAGGTCCGAGCGCTACCAACAATTGAAACGAACTATCGAAGCCAGTCGTCCGCAAAAGGAGATTGATGATTTGATTATGAAAATCAGGCTTGAGATGAACCCGCACCCGGCACAACAAATGACCAATGTTCCGGTAATGGACGGGGAGGAACTGAAAGGTGTTCAGCATAAATACCGAGACATTGTGTTGTTTTTCCCAAGCCAGGGCCAGACGTGCCATGCGCACTGTACGTTTTGTTTCCGGTGGCCGCAGTTTGTGAAGGAACTCGACATGAAGTTTTCCATGCGTGAAATCGGGAAAGTGATGGAGTACATCCGCCGGAATCCTGATATCAGCGAAATTTTGTTTACCGGGGGCGACCCGCTGATTATGGACCCGGCTACCATTTCGAAATATTTTGATGCGATTTTGGCCGAGCGGCCATCCAATCTTAAAAATATCCGGTTCGGAACAAAATCACTGACTTACTGGCCATTTGCCTTTTTGCCACAGTTTGGTGAGGAGGGCCAGAAATTGCTTGATTTGTTTAAACGGATTACCGACAACGGTTTTCATTTGGCTTTTATGGCACATTTTAATCATCCGAACGAGCTTGATAACGAAGTGGTGCAGGAAGCCATTTACAACGTACGGCAAACCGGAGCTGAAATTCGCACGCAGGCACCCATTCTGAACCATATCAACAAGAGCAGCAAGGTTTGGGCACGCATGTGGAAAAAGCAGGTTAGTCTGGGATTGATTCCCTATTACATGTTCATCGAGCGTGAAACCGGCCCGTATAATTACTTCGAAATTCCATTGGCCGAGGTGTATCAGATTTTCCAGGAAGCCATCAGGGAAACGGGCAGTTTTGCCAAAACTGTTACCGGCCCGGTAATGTCGGCAGCAAAAGGAAAAGCACATATTATGGGCGTGATTGAAAATCCTGCCGACGGTAACAAGTATTTTATGATGCAGTATGTACGGCACCGCGATTACCGGGAAACGTTCAACCCGTTTTTCCTGGAATACGATGACGAAGCCACATGGCTGAATCAGTTGAAAAAAGTAACAGCCGAAAATATGGTGGGTTGATTTTTCCGGATAAGTAATTTTCCGGAATACAGAATTTTAATCTGAAGTATTTTCGAAAAAAAATAAAAAATGGATACCATTACAAAAATAAGAAAGGGGGCACGAAACAACGGTAAAGCCGACGCCACCGATTCAACATTGTATGTGATTTACGGCAGCCGAACCGGAAATTCCAAAGCCGCTGCTTCACTGGCGTACGAATATGCAGATTATCTGGGAATTGAAACCGATTTACAGGACATGAAAACATTTCGGTTTGAAACGTTGAAGCAGATGAAAAATATTTTAATCGCCGTAAGTACACACGGCGAAGGCGACCCGCCGGCCGTGGTGGAGGATTTTTACCGATTCGTTCATAGCAACGAAGCTCCGTCCATGAAGGGAGTGAATTTCAGTGTACTTGCCCTGGGTGACAGCAGTTACAAGGATTTTTGCAAAACCGGCTGGGATTTCCGGAACCGGATGCTGGAACTGGGCGCGCAGGAAATCAGTCCGTTGGTAGAATGTGATATTGATTACGAAGAAAACGCCAAAAATTGGGTTGCTGAAGCTGTTTCAGCTTTTGAAAAAGTATTACCCAAAACCAAAAATCGAAAAAAGAAGGAATTTGCATTCGAATTAAATAAAAGAGAACTGGAACAGGGCAATGCTTTTTATGCGAAAGTGCTCGAAAAAAGACTACTTACCTCCGAAAGTTATAAGAAACGAACACTCCATTTTTCGCTTTCGATGGAAAATTTCGGTACAAAATTTTATCCGGGCGATTCATTCGGGATTTATACCGCCAACTCCAGATTACTGGTCGATAAACTGCTGAAAAAACTTCGGTTCGACGGAGCGCATTCCGTTGGTTCACCCGAGTCTCCCAGGCTATTGAAAGAAGCGTTGATAAACGATTACGAAATTACGCTGGTTACCCCGGTTGTTCTGAAAAAATATGCTGAAATTTCGGGAAATGAAGATTTAAAACGAATGCTTTTGGATGAGTTGAGAATAAATACTTTTTGCGAAAATCACGATGTATTGGATTTGGTCACAACTTATCCGGCAGAATTTACACCGGAAAAATTTCTTTCCTGCCTTCGGAAACTTAGTCCGCGGCTTTATTCAGTGGCATCAAGTCCGCTGGTGTTTCCCGACGAGCTGCACCTTACGGCAGGCGTAATTGATTATGAGCTGAAAAAACGCCGGCATAAAGGAGTCTGCTCCACATTTTTAGATGAACGCGCGGAGACAGGTGATTCCATCCCGGTCTTTTACGAACCAAATGAAACATTCCGGCTGCCCGAAAATGATTCAACCCCGTTAATTATGATTGGCACCGGAACAGGAATTGCGCCATTCCGGGCTTTTTTGCAGGAGCGTGAGCACAAAGGGGCCAAAGGAAAAAACTGGCTCTTTTTTGGCGACAGATATTCGAAAAGTGATTTTTTATATGGAGATGAAATGACTTATTACCACAAATCGGGAATACTTTCCAAAATGGACCTTGCTTTTTCGCGCGACCAGAAAAAGAAAAAATACGTGCAGCATTGTATGCAGGAAAAAAGCAGGGAGTTTTTCGAATGGATTGATTCCCGTGGCGCTGTTGTTTATCTTTGCGGGAACAAACGCACGATGGGAAAGGATGTGAAAATTGTTTTGAAAAATATCATTTCGCGCGAGGGGAGTATGTCTGAAGAAAAAGCCGAAGCATACGTTCAGCAAATGGTGAAGAATAAACGATTGCGGTCTGATTTGTACTAAAAATAAAAAAAGCCGGTGGCAAGTCGGCTTTTTTGTTCTGTTTTCTGTTTCTGTTTTTATGGCTTTATTTTGTTCTCCAGTGACGGTAATCCAACATCCATTGTTCCATTTTCAGTTTCTGATCTTCAACTTCAACAAGAATAAATGCCCTTCTGCCAAATTGAGCTCCCTGAGTGGTTGTTCCAACTGCTATTCTTTTGGTTTCTGTTTTTACTTCGGCCAAAGCTTCTCTTTCATTGGCAGATTCTGATTTTTCTTTGGCTTTTGTTTTTTCCTTTTTGCTGAAAAGACTGTCTTCCAGCATCCAGTTTTCAACTTCCAAAGCTTTTTCCATTTCGGTTTCCAGGTAATTTATCATTCCGAAATAGCTGGCGTCTGTCATCCAGTTTTCAACTTCCATTGCTTCTTCTGTTGCTTCTTCCAGGTTGAAGTGGTAAACAAAACTGTTTTCATTTATCATCCAGCTTTCCAATTCCAGTGCAGCTTCGGCAGCTTCTTCCAAAGTATAGTCGAAATAAAAGTTGTTGGTGTTGAGCATCCATTCTTCCACATGGATTACTGCGTCCTTTTCTTCGGTAAGTAGATTGGCCAGACTGCCAGCTTCTGAATTAGTATTGCCGGCAAGTGCATTTGCTGAAATGGCTAAAACGATTACAAAAACGGTGGTGAAGGTGGTGATTGATTTTACTGCTGTTTCTTTTAAATTGCTGTTTCTTGTTTTCATGACTTAGTCCTCCTGTTTCTTGTTTTATTTTTTAAATTTTTTAATTCTGTTTTTCAAATTCACTATTAAGACGCTTCAAATTTTAATTCGTTACACTTTTTATAGAACTTTTTTTAAGCATGTACTGTTCGTTACCTTGTTATTTGTTATGCAAATATATAAATAAAAACAAATACCATGCAATACATAGTACTATGAATTTTGTCATGTTTTTGATTTTATTTTAATAAATGCCTGATTTTTAATGTTTTTGAAGGGATATTTTATTTGAATATTTTTTACCAGAAGGACAGAAAAGCTTTTAATTTATTTTTTTCTGAAGAATTCATTCTTGTTTCTACGTAAAAGATTTCTGAAAATTTCCCGAAAAGGTTTTTCAATGGAATGTTTTCAGGTTGTTTTTAGCCGAAACTCAATTTTAAAAAATGACAAAACAAAAAAACCGGCAATTGCCGGCTTTTCTGTTTCTGCTTTCCTGTTTTTTCATTTTCTGGCTATTCCTTTTTATCAAAGTGTTTGTAGCTTACCATCCACTGTTCCATTTCCAGTTTCGGATCATCTTCTTCAATTAGAATGAATGACCTTCTTCCAAACTGAGCACCCTGGAAAGTGATGCCAACTGCTTTTTTTCTCGGTTCGGCTTTAACCGTGTTTTCTGCAACATTCATTTCTGCCTTTTCAAAAGAGTCGAATAATTTTCCGTTTAACATCCAGTCTTCAATTTCAAGTGGATTTTCGGTTGCTTCTTCAATGTGAATATCCATATAGAAGTTGTCAATATTTAACATCCACTCTTCGGTTTCCAGTTTGGATTCATTTTCTTCAACCAGGTATGCTGCAAATGCTGCCAATGTGGCATCTGCTTCTTTACCGGCATTTGCTGACATCATTTTTTCACTTTTTTCAGCCATTGCCAGCGTTGTTCCGTTCAATTCATTGTTACTGAATTTTGCCCCCTGGGCGCTGATGGTTAAACAAGTTGCAACCAAAACTGCTACTGTTGCTATTGTTTCCATCCCTGCTTTTCTTAACTTGCTGCTCATTGTTTTCATGACTTGATCCTCCTGTTTTTTAAATCTTTATTTCAAATTTTTTCTGTTTTTGTTTTTTAAAATTCAACTTTAAGACGCCTGAGTTTTTATTTCGTTACACTTTTTATAGAACTTTTTTTTGGCTTGTACTATTTTTTACCTTGTTATTTGTTATGCAAATATATGAATAAAAAATAATACTATGCAATACATGGTACTAAAATTTTTAAAATATTTTGCATATTTGCATTTAAATTGTTTGTATTCAATGACTTGTGTTGAATAATATATTTTTCCATTTTACAGGAAAAGTTAAATCTTCAATAAAATTGAGTCGGTTAAAGAAAAAATCCCGGCTTATATTTTTTTCCAGCCGGGACTTTTTTCTTGTTTTTGCACCTTATTCTGCCAGTTTAACATCAACCCGGGTCCCGTTGGTAACCACATCAAAAACCGGAGACATCAAAGTAAAATTGAGTAACTCTTGTTTTTGAGCTTCGGTAAGGTCGCCTTTAATATCGAAAGATACTCTGATGTGCTGGTACCCATTCCGCACCTGGTCGTTCAATCCAAGAAATCCCTGAACATCCAGGTCTCCCTCAAACTTCGACTCAATGCTTTTTACTTCAATTCCCCTGGCTGCTGCGTGAAGGGCCATGGTGGTGGTCATGCAGCCCGACAATGCCGAAAGCAGATATTCCACCGGGTTTGCTCCTTCGTTGTTCCCCAGCAAAATTGGCGGTTCGCTGTTATCGAAAGTCCATCCTCTTTTGCGTGAGGTGTCTTCCTGGCATCCTCCGTAAAAGTCTTTTACTGTGGCGCGGTTATGGCCGCCTTTTACCCACTTGTTTTTGGCACGAAACCTGAATTTTGCAATTTCAGGATTTTCCAGAATGGCATTGATTGTTCCGGTTATTTCTTCGGTCCGGAAACCGTTCACTACAGTTTTTACTTTTGTTTCCATTTTTAATAATTTTTAAAATTAAACGAATATGTTTCTGTTAAGCCAATTGACATACCAAAATGTTATATTACTTATTTTAAGGTATTTAATAAAAAAGTTTGATTACGAGATTTCGTAATTCACGAAAATTCGTTAACTTGATTTCGTAAAAAGATTTAAATTATGGCTACTGATACTCAATCGTCACGAAAATTTTCTTCCGGATTAATCGCTTTAAAAAGAATTGTGGAAGGAACATCGGACTTTACCGGTGAAACGTTTTTCAGGCTACTGGTGAAAAACCTGGCAGAAGCACTTGGTGCGCATGGAGTTTGGGTAACAGAACTTGTTAAGGACAAAAATCGTTTGCGGGCTTTGGCCTTTTGGCTTAACGACCATTATGTGGATGAATATGAGTATGATATTCCCGGTACACCGTGTGAACCTGTGCTTGAAAGTGAAAATATCTGCCATGTGCCCGAAGATGTGATCAATCTCTATCCCGATGATCCGGACCTTCCCGGACTTAATGCCGTCAGCTATATGGGACTGGCTTTAAGAGATGAGAACGGCAGGGTACTTGGGCATCTGGCATTGCTGGATAACAAGCCGATGGCAGAACTGCCGGAGGCATTTGCCATTTTCAAAATTTTTGCATCGAGAGCGGCTGCGGAAATGAGACGAATGCGTTATGAGAAAATGCTGATTGAGAACGAGGCAAAACTAAATCGGTTGGTTAACGGGGCACAGGAAGCCCTGGTTGAAATAAATGATGAGTTTTTAATAACACAGGCAAACAAAGCTGCTGAAATTACCTTTGCAATTAAAGACAAAAATTTAACTGGAAAACATATCAAAATTTTTTTTGATGGCGAAAGCTTTCAGAAAATTGTTCAATCCGTTAACCGAATGGAAAAACAACCGGCATTATATACGTCAACTTTTATTCAAAATTACCTTCAATGTATAACAACTGATGGGAAAACTTTTCCTGCGGAGGTTACCATTTCAAAATACCGGTTTAACAACAGGGATTACCATGCTTTGTTTTTAAGAAATATGAGCGAAAGAGTTAAAGCGCAGGAAGAGATAAAACAGTTGAGTACAGAAGCAACATTGTTGCGTGAACAAATCAGAACCATACATTTTGACCACATTATCGGAGAAAGTCCGGAAATATTAAAGGCTTTGCAGGCTGTTGAACAAGTGGCCCCAACCGATTCAACGGTGTTGATTCGCGGGGAAACGGGAACAGGAAAAGAACTTTTTGCACTGGCCATTCATAAGGCAAGCAACCGCAGAAACAAACCGATGGTGGCACTGAATTGTGCGGCTCTTCCTTCAGAATTGGTTGAGAGTGAATTGTTTGGTCATGTGAAGGGAGCGTTTACGGGTGCTTTAAATTCCCGTGAAGGTCGGTTTTTACTTGCCGATGGTGGTACCATTTTTCTGGATGAAATAGGTGAGTTGCCTCTGCAATTGCAGGCCAAATTGTTGCGGGTGTTGCAGGAAGGTGAATTTGAACCGGTGGGAAGTTCAAAAACCCAAAAGGTAAATGTACGGGTTGTTGCTGCTACCAACCGAGCTCTTGAAGTAGAAATTGAAAGGGGAAAATTCAGGGAAGATCTTTATTACAGATTGAATGTATTCCCTATTGACATACCGCCATTAAGAGCACGTGGAAATGATATTATAGTATTGGCAGAAGCTTTTTTGGAAAAGTATGCCAAACGGTCGGCTGTTAAACCACCAGTATTAAATGAGGTGAACAAACAACAATTGCTGGCTTATCACTGGCCCGGAAATGTAAGAGAGTTGCAGAACATTATGGAAAGATGCATTATAACCAGCCGGGATGGAAAAATCAATCTGACTGGGCTTATGCCTGTTCATGATAAACCGAAAAACCTGGAAATGAATACAGATGAACGAATTCTGACCGAAGCGGAAATGCAGGAACTGGAACGGCAAAACATTATGAAGGCGCTGAATATCACCAACTGGAAAATTTCCGGTGCCGATGGGGCGGCAGCGCTTTTACAGATTCCGCCAACTACCCTGAGTTCGCGCATAAGCAAATTAAACATAAAGCGGATGGAATGAAAACGTTTTTAAAAGGAATTAATTATTTATCAGAAATCCAACTCACTTTTTGTTCCGGATTGTGTTCTTTACCGATAATGTTCCGGTACAATTCAGGCCGGCGTGCCTGGGTGTAACGATGTCCTCCGGCTAGGGTTAATTTTTCCGGAATAAGCATCGATGTAACCACGCCGTCGCCCAATGTGCGGCATTCAGCCACCACATCGCCAAAGGGGTCGATAATCATGGAGCAGCCGTTTTTCAACTGGTCGTCGTCCATACCAATGGGATTGGCAAAAACCACATACACAGCGTTGTCATACGCCCGCGACGGCAGCCACTTGATCAACCACTGCCGGCCTTTCATGCCATCGAATTCCAGACGCAGCGAGGTGGGGTCGTTTTCGCGATTTTCCCACAATTCGGGGTCAACAAAACCTGCCCCGGGCCGCGAGGAAGGTGTGCACATAGTTACATGTGGCATAAAAATGACATCGGCGCCTAAAAGTTTGGTGGCCCGCACGTTTTCAACCACGTTGTTGTCGTAGCAGATTAAAATACCGCATTTCCATCCATGGAGGTCGAACACACAATATTCATTTCCCGGTTGAATGTGCGGATTGATAAACGGGTGCAGTTTACGGTATTTGGCCACCAGCCCGGTTTTGTCAACACACACATACGCTTTAAACAGGTTGTTTTCGCCGTCTTTTTCGAAAAGTCCGGCCAGTACGGTCATATCGTATTTATTGGCAATTTCCTGCAGTTTTACAATGCTTTCTCCTTCAGGAATCAGTTCAGCCAGGTCGAGCATCTGTTTTTTGGAAAGCTTTCGGGCAAAGGTGTATCCGGTAATGGAACATTCGTGAAAAGCGATTACTTTGGAGCTTTCATGGGCAGCTTTTTGAGTAAGTTTTTCAATAATTGCCAGATTGTAGTCTTTGTCGCCGCTGCGGTTTTCAAATTGTGCTGTTGAAACTTTCAGTTTTTCCATGTTCATTTATAATTGTCCAGTTCGTCCTTTAAAATATCCCGAATTTGCAAAAAATTCTCTTCAAGCCGGGCCATGTTTTCAATAAAAAAATTGAAAATGTCGGGCCACTGGTTTTGGCGGAACAGATTTACGTTGGGAAGAATTGTAAAAATCCGTGCAACTTCCTGACCGCTGTCTTCACGTTCATGAAAAAATTTCCAAATCAACCCGTCGGGAAACCCATCTTCCAGAACCACCTTGTAGTTTTGAAGGATTTCAAAAGCTTTCAATCGTTTGTCTTCATTCCGCTGGCTCATTTCCAGAATCACCTTTGCGTTGGAGTGGTCGGCCTCGAACCGGAGCGCCACGCCGGGAACTTTAGTGCGGTGCAGCATCCATTTTTTCCGTCGCTCGCTGAGCATTGGATGAATTTCGCACCGTTTGCCAAACTGTTCCCAAAATTGCAACCGTATTTTTTTTGCCTCTTCTTTTGAATACATGACAATGTTTTATCCGCTTTCAGGGATTAAAAAAAACAATATTAATTTTTTACTTTTGAAAAGAGGTAATATTTTGCAAATTAAAATGAAAGTAAATAGCAGGAACAGCATTTTTTTGAAATTTCTTTTTTACCACAAAGACACGAAGTCACAAAGAAATCAGGAAGAGAAGAAAAAGAAATAAAAATTTTGTGAATCTTAGAGTCTTGGAGGCTTAGTGGCAACTCTTTTTAACGCCACGAAGGCACGAAGAAATTACGAAGTTTAGCCTAACACAAAATTATAAACCAATAAATTGTTAATTATGGAAAAAAAAGCATTTCAACCAGTGGGTGAAGATTTGGAACGAATTGCAAAAATTATTGTTGATTCGGCTTATAAAGTTCACTCTGCTTTGGGACCCGGATTGCTTGAAAAAGTATATGAAGTTTGCTTTTGTTATGAATTGCAAAAACATGGATTAGATTATCAAAGACAAGTTGTTATTCCAATTATTTATGATGAAATTGAGTTTCCAGAGGGTTTGCGGTTGGATGTACTTGTTGAAGGTCGTGTTATTTGTGAAATAAAATCACTTGAAAATGTAAATCCGGTGTGGTAGGCACAAATTCTAAGTCATTTGAAATTGACGAATAATCGTCTTGGATTTTTAATTAACTTTAATGTGCCAAAAATAAAAGAAGGAATAAAACGATTTGTGATTTAATCTTTGTTATTTCTGGAATCTTGGTGGCAATTTTTACTTTCAAGAAGTCACAAAGTTCACAACGGAAACACCTAAGTACATGACAAAATTTTTACGATAACCTCAATATCTTGAATTACAGTGCAAAGGAAGGCATGGGCAACATAATTTAATCCATATCTGAAAAAACTGTATGCCTTTCTGCCATGCTTTTTTACCTTAATCTGTTTAATGTGGGAATGTTTGTATACTCCGACAAGGTAAACCAAAGCAAAAGCGATACAAAGGAGACAAAGGAGCTTGGATATCCGTTCCAGGTCGGTCAGGTGTGTATCTTCCAGGTTGAACCCGCCCGTCTTCATAGCTTTGAACGCTTTATGGAAAGCTTTGCATAAGGCTTTTTATGCGGAGTATATCGTTATGCAAAGTAAATTAAGAAAAGCGGTATAACCCTCTATTAATCAACGGCTACTTTGCATAAACACTACGCATAAAATT
>JAWLCW010000029.1:0-58578 GCA_041686935.1 Mariniphaga sp.
CGTTTTTACTGTATTTTGTTTTTAATTTTTGGTTTAATGCTTTGTGAATTCCTTCAGCATTATTGGTTTCAATTTTTACTATCATTTTTTAAACATTATGTGTACGCATTGTAATTTTTTACCTGGTATTTTATCCAGTTATAAAATTATGTCCTTCAAAAGTAGCACATAATTCTGAAAAAACATTTCGCTGATTCTTTCTGACAGTCCCGATAGCACTCGGGATGAACCCTTCGATTCCTGCATATATTTCGGCACCCTTGAAAGTACGAAAGTAGTTTGATATTTTTTGTTTAACCTTTACCGGCCTGATATCCCTTTCTGCAAGGTTGTTTGTAAATGGTACTTCCGGGCTGCCAGTTCAGCGTTGGGTTTTACGCCCATTCCCAAAATAACAATATCGGCAGGAATGGTTTGTTTATCCGTTATTACCGATTTTATGCTGCCACCGGCATTTTTTTCAAACCTCACCAATTTCTCTTTCAGAAAAACCTTTACATGTTGTTCCGTCATGTACTCCAGAATAAGGTCAGCCATATCTTTATCGAGGGTAGCCATGAGTTGCGGAGCCATGTCAATCAGGGTAACATCCATTGAGCGGCTGAGAAAGGCTTCAGCCATCTCCATTCCAATATAGCCACCACCCACAATTACGGCTTTGGCCGGTTTTTTCTCTTTTAAAAAGTTGAAAACATCCATACCGCTTTGCAGCGTAGAAAGGGCAAAAACTCCACTGGCATCAACATTCTCCATGTTGGGTACAATGGGGGAGGCTCCTGTTGCAATAAGCAGGTCGTCCCAGGGTTCCCAAAAATCCTTGTTTTCATCAAAATTCCTGACCTTTAAGCGCTTGTTCTTCGGGTCAATTTCAATCACTTCTTGGCGAATTCGCACGTCAATATTCTTTTTTTGAAACCGTGTTAATCAAACCTCTTTCTTTGAAAGTATTTCCTTGTATTTATCTATATTTTTCAGAAGATTATCATCCGGCGGAGGTTCGGTAATATTAGTGTATTGTACCATTTTATCATGAATGATTTTTGCCACAAGGTATCTTGCTGTGCGTTTGTCGTCGGCTGGTATAATATACCACGGGGCTTGGGGAAAGGATGTTTCGTTTATAGCTTCTTCATAGTATTTCTGATACTCATCCCAAAGCTCCCTTTCGGTTAAATCGCCGGGTGCAAATTTCCAGTTTTTATCTTTTTTTTCCAGCCTTCTCAATAACCGTAATCTTTGTTCCTCCTTGCTCAGGTGCAGAAAAAACTTAAAAACAATAATTCCGTTTTGGGCAATATGTTCCTCAAAATTTCTGATTTGGTTAAATCGTTTATCCCAAAAATCAGGTGGTATATCTTCCTCTTTTTCGATGCCCGGGATATTCTCGTAAAGCAAATACTGAGGATTTACCCGTGTTACCAGCACATTTTCATAATGACTGCGATTAAAGATTGCGTACTTGCCTTTTTCCGGCAAAGCAACGTAGTGTCGCCATAAATAATCGTGTTGCAGTTCCTTTCTGGTTGGTGATTTAAAACTGTGAACCACCACGCCACGTGGATTAAACTTACTGAAAACTTCTCTTATCAGACTATCTTTACCCGATGTATCCATGCCCTGCAAACACACAAGCACCCCATAACGGTTGTGGGCATACAATGTGTTTTGCAGTTTAGCAAGTTTCTTCCCGACTTTTTTAAGTGCTTTTTTCTTTTCCTTTTTCGATTTGCCGGTTTCCAGTATTGTTGGAATTTCATTCAGCTTAACCGGGTTTGTAACGATAAAATCCGAGGTGTTTAGATCTTTCATAATTGTTAAAAATATTAATTTTTGTTTGATGTAACACTAACCGTTTTCTTTAAGCTGATAAATCTCTTTTAGATACATCAAATTTACTAATCTCTTTTTCCAAAAAGTAGCTAATCATTGTTCTGATGACCACTATGCTGGCCAGAATTGCAATCTCCTCAAATTTTGGATGTATTACCGTGGCAATGATGTCTGCTGCAATCAGAAACTCCAGCGCAAACAACAGGTACGAGGCAAACTGGTGGCGCACCGATTCCCGCTCACGGTAAATTGACTTATGTTTCAATCTGCTTAATTCCAGCTTCAACAGCTTGTAAACGGATAATATCACACCCCAGACAATAATGGCGACACCAAAGGTTCCGATGGTTATGTACAGATATTCAAAAATAGTTTTCAGCAATGTTTCCATAGGGAGTTGTTTTTAAAAACCTGCTTTTTCAATCCAAAACAGCACAAGAACTATCAGGGCAGCTGCAGGCACAACCACCACCCAATCGTTTACCTTTAACAGGCGTGGAAAAGTAATATCGCCGAAATTGCCTTTTTTCAGGATGCCATTTTTTAATCGGGGGTACATTACAGCAAAAATCCAGGTGCCCAGAACAATTCCGGCCAAACCCCCAACTATGGCATCCAGATATCCGTTACCAACAGCGCCGGCAATGGTGCCTGGACAATAACCCAGCACGGCAAAGCCAACGCCAAAAATACTGGCGCCAATCACATTTTTACCCACCGAACCTTTTTTGAGTGAAAGCTTAATCCAGCCCATCGACTTCATAAAATAAATTCCAATCATGCCGGTAGCAACTGCCGAAAGCATAATCTGCAAAACCGTATAGTCGGTGAGCAGCAACTGACCTACAATCACATCGTATTTGGTTGCTCCGCCCTTATGCAGCAGAAAGCCGAACAGGATGCCAAAACCCAAACCAAAGAATAAAGGTCTTTTGTCCGGGACTTCCTTTATGTTTGTTTCATTTGCCTTTTTGTTCATTTTTCAAAATTTTTATCATACGAAAACTGTAAAAATGATATGGGCAGTTATAATCCCCGCAATAAAAAAGAAGATTGCCGAAACCCAGCTTGAAACGGCAAGTTGCAACGTACCGCTGATGCCGTGCCCGCTGGTACAACCGCCGGCAAAACGTGAACCGAAACCCAGAATAATGCCTCCTGCAACAGCAACAAGCAACCGCAACAAGACGCTATCGCCAAAAGCTGAAGCCCAGAGTGACGGAACCCACACACCAACCTGAAAATCGCCTGAGATGATGGCCGACAGGAATGACCCAATTACAACACCCACAACCAGCATCCACTGCCAGTTTATTTTAAGTTTGATTTTTTTATAGTAGGGCCTTCGTTCTGCTTTTCCACCTGTAATAAAATTTTCAATCATTCCCCCGGTACGGGCAAATGTGGTGGAAGTGGCAATGGGTTTGCCCGATATCAAAAAACTCAGCCAACTCAAAAGCCCAATCCCAATGCCTGCTGCATAGGGCGACCATCTTGGTTCAGTTAAAATTGAAGCAATTGTTTCCATGGTTTACTTTTTAAAATGAAATCTCACTTCTTTAACGTTCGTATAAAACCTTGAACCGTGCGGATTTTGGCAGACAGAGCATTGTTTGGCGTATCCGGCAGCGCTATATCCGGTCATGCCGCCCGCTACATTGTACAGATTTTTAAACCCGTGCTGTCTCAAAATGCTCACGCCCAGACTGCTTCGGTTCCCTGAACTGCAAACCAGAATAGTGGCATCCTGCTTTTTTAGTTCGGTGTGCCGTTCACGCAAATCGGCCACAGGAATATTGATAGCACCCTCAATATGGCCGTCTTCAAACTCCAGTGGCGCCCTTACATCGAGCAAAATGAATTTTTCGGAACCTGTAACCATCTCATGTAAATCTTCGGCTGAAATCTGAGTAACATGGTTGGTTTTGTATCCACTTGTTACCCAGGCAGCCATTCCGCCATCCAGATAACCCACAATACGGTCCATGCCAACGCGCCTGAGCCAGACATTGGTTTTTTCTGCTTCTCTGAAACTGTCGGATACCACCAGCAGGTCTTTGTCAACAGGCAGCACCCAGCCGGCAAATGTGGGCAGGTTACCGTTGTAGTCCAGGCTCCACGAACCGGGAATGTGCTGGCTGCCAAAAGCAAGATAGCTGCGGGTATCAACAACAGCAACGTTTTCTTTTTTAATCATTTTTCCGAATGCTTCCACGCTTAACTCTTTCATGCGGGGCAGCTCTGATACAAGGACAGCCCCTTTACGGTTGATGTTGGTACCACGACTAAAATGGTCTGGCGCAGGGGGCATATGCTCTGTAAGCGACTTGATGAATTCATCCTTATCCTTGATTTGCAGCGCGGCGTTGTATTTCTTTTCGTAACCAATGGTTGAGCGCCACTTGGCACCCATGGCACGTCCGCAAAGAGAACCGGCACCATGTGCAGGAAGCACTTCGCAAAAGTCAGGAAGCTTTAAAATCTTATCAAACAGGCTGTGGTATAATTTACCGGCAAGCTCTTTGGCCTTTTCGGGGAAAAGGTCGGGACGCCCCACATCGCCAACAAACAGGGTGTCGCCCACAAAAGCACATACAGGGTCTTTGCCGCGCGTGGTGTCGGAAACCACAAAACAGAGATGTTCAGGTGTGTGACCGGGAGTTTCCAGCACTTTGATAATAATATCTTCTATCTCAATGGTATCGCCCTCGCTTAACGCCACATGATCGAAAGTACATTTGGCCGATTTGGCCACATAGATTTTGGCGCCGGTTTTTTCTGCAAGGTCCAGTTGCCCCGAAACAAAATCGGCATGCAGGTGGGTTTGCAGGATATGGGTGATTTCTACTCCCAGCGAACGAGCCTCTTTAATGTAAATATCGGTGTCGCGTTGCGGGTCAATAACGGCACAAACATCCGATCCGGCCAGAATGTAGGAGCTGTGCGCAATCTTGTTAATGAAATAATGTTTAATAAGCATAGTAAAGAATTTTTAAATGATGAAGAAATAGAATATAAAAACTGTAATGGTCAGAAAAAGAATTGTCATTCCACTCCCGGCCTTTATATAGTCGGCATTGCGGTACCCGCCCGACGACATCAGGAAGGCATTTACCTGGTGTGTGGGCAGAATAAAGGAGTTTGCGGCACAAACCGCTGCCAAAAGTACAAGTGGCCGGGGATCAACACCGGCTATAACTGCCATGCCCATTACCAGGGGGGCCAGCACGACAATTGCTCCTACATTCGACATAAAAAGTGAAAAAATGGTTGACAACACCCCTACCATAATAACAATAAAAACAGGGTGCAAATCAATAACCACACTCATAATGGATTCGGCAAGGAAAGTGGCAGCGCCGGTTTTTTGCATGGCCACACCCAATGGAATTAATCCCGCCAGCAGAAAAACCACTTTCCATTCAATGGCTTCATAGGCTTCGCCGATATTCAATACTCGAGTGAGAACCATACACAGAGCGCCGGTAAGAAAAGCCATAGAAATGGGAAAACCGACCATTGCCAGGGTAATGGCAAACACAAAGCAGCCAATTGCAGGCCAGGTTTTCGACTTATCTTTTTTGTCCACTTCAAACCCGGTGAGCACAACAAAATCGGCGCTTTCTTTCAAATCTTTTATGTTGACCCACCTGCCGTAAACAATAAGGGTGTCTCCCGAAAGGATTTTCACATCAGAAAAATCTCCATCCACTCTTTCGCCCTTATTGAATAGTATTACCGGCTCAACCGCGTAGCGTTTTCTCAGGGAATATTCTCTTATACATTTCCCGGCAAGTTCTGAACCCGGCGGAATAATTACCTCGGCAAAACCGCTGATATTGGGGTTAAAGTCGTTGGAGAAATAACGTGACTTTGAGACATCCTCAAGCTGAAAGTTTTTTGAAAATTGCTCAATTTTTTCATCAGAGCCCAAAACGGCCAGGGTTTGCCCTTCTTCAAATTTGGTTTTACGCCAGGGTGCGTAAACCACATCTTCCCCTTTCCCAATTCCTAACAGGTTGACATGGTATGTGTTCCATAAACCGGCCTCTTCTGTTGTTTTTCCAGCCAGAGCGCTTTCACGGGATACTGTCAGCAACCTGATGTTATTTGGTAGATTAAGCTTCTCCACCAGTTTTTCCTGCTCTGTTTTTCCTGTTTCCCCAACTTGCTTCTTGGGTAAAACCTTTTTTCCGAACAGCAAAAAATAACCTATCCCCGACAACAGAAGCACAATGCCAACAGGGGTTACGGCAAATAAGTTGTAGGCTTCATGCCCTTCAGTTTTTAACAGGTCGTTTACCAGAATGAGCGGACCTGAGCCGACCATAGTTAGGGTTCCTCCCAGTATGGCTGCAAATCCAATGGGCATAATAAGCGATGATGCGGGAATTTTTGTGCGGCGCGAAACCTGCAATATTCCGGGCAGAAAAAGTGCAGCCGCGCCAATGTTTTGAATTAAACCAGACAAAATACCTGTTGAAAGAGAAAGCAAGCCTACCAGGTTGCGTTTGCGGGTGCCGGCCTTGCTGATAATAAATTTTGAAAATTCATCCATGATTCCTGTGCGGGCAATACCGCGTCCCAGTATCATCACGCTCAGCATGGCTATTACGGCGTTGCTCGAAAACCCCGAAAACATCTCCTGCGGATTTAAAATGCCGGTCCAGCCCAGTGCAAGCATACATCCAATGGCAACAATGTCAATGCGAACCACATCAAGTACCAGCATAATTACTGTTATACTCAGGATTATCAAAACTATAATAATACCTTGATCCATTGTTTTTAGTTGAGTTCCTTGATTTTATTTTTTAAACCATTTTGTTTGTCTTTATTGTTGTCCCCTACTTATCATTTTAATTTTTTAATTGATTTTCATTGTAAAAGCTGTCTGCCACAATAAATTATTTATCTGATTCCAATCTTTTAATCAATGCTTTCATTTCTGCAATTTCTTTTTCCTGGGCCTTAATAATTTCATCCGCCAATATCCTCACTTCCGGGTCTTTTATATCTGCTCTTTTACTTGTGAGAATAGCTATTGAATGGTGTGGAATCATCGCCTTCATATACAGTACATCACCAACAGGAATTTGCGTTCTTACCAAAGTTAAAGCACTTGTAAAAAGAATTAAACTGCCCAAAATGATAGCAATATTTTTCTTTTTATTCCTGTACATATTTAACATGAACAGCAGCATTATCACTGCCATCGCGGAAATTCCCAAACAAGTCATGTAAAAACGGGTAAGGCTGAAATAAACGTGGTCTGTTTGGTAGGTATTAAAATACATTGTAATGTACATGGCTATAAAGGAGCCCAACAACATCAAAACGAATTTTGTGTAGTGACCTTTACTTTTTTTGCTTTGATTCATTCCGTGATTATTTTCCATTTTACACTTTTTTAGGTTAATGTATTTTTTGCTTCCCGGTAACCATCAATATATGTTAAAGAATTCATTTTGGCACCCAAACCGAAACGGAACCAGCCCGACAACGAAATTCGCCCCAACCTTCACTGTTGGTTACGACAGGAGCATTAATATGTTCCGTTATATCAATATAAGTTGTATCAGGAGAAGGTGTTTGCATGTTTTTGAGTCCATCGTCTCCATTACTTAAAAGTACGGCTACACCTCCCTTGTGATTTTCATCGCCCTGGCGAGTCCAACCTACACAATTGGGATGATCGAAATAGTCATATTCATCGCCAAAAGCATATGTTTTTCGGGCTTCAAGAAATTTGTCAATAATCCATTGATGGCCCGGCATATCAATTTCGTATTCCTGCCCATCTTTCCCCACATCTTTGTATTTTGCGCCATAGTAATCTGCAGAAAAGATACACGGATATCCATCCTTTCTCAATAAAATAAGCGCATATGCCAAAGGTTTAAACCAGTTTTCCACAACAGATTCCAATGCCTGCAAAGGTTGCGTGTCATGGTTACTGACAAGGGTAATCGCTAAATCCGGAACTTCCTGAATTAAGGTGTTATCAAAAATTCCTTGCAAATTGTATTCTTTTCCTTTTTTACCGGCCGTTGCAAAATTGTAATGAAGACCAGAATCAAACAGCATCATCCCACCATCAGTTATTTCAATAAAATGCTTCAGTGCTTCAACGTGGGTTGACCAATACTCGCCCAGCGCAAAAAGTTTGCGGCCACTATGTTTTCGTAAATGATTAAGCCATTCAATGAAGAAATATGGTTGTACATGTTTCACACCGTCGAAGCGGAAACCATCGACGCCGGTTGTTTCAATCAACCATTCACCCCAGTAGAATAGTTCTTTTTTTACTTCCGGATTATTAATATCCAGATTGCATCCCATCAAATAGTCAAAATTACCTTTTTCCTGATCAACATCCTGGTCAAACTTTTTTCCTTCAAAAAGGTAGATGACATCTTTATCATCTTCCAATTCATTATCATCAATCGCGCTAAAATGCCACCAATGCCAATCAAGTTCAGAATATTTTTTATTCCGTCCGGGAAAGGTGAAATTTGTCCATGCTTTTATGGTTTTCATGTCTCCGGTTGGCAAATTTCGGTCATTGCCATCATAGGATAATGCATTGAACTCCTCAGCGTGGTCAGCTCCCAATTTGTGATTTAAAACGATATCTGCATAAACCTGAATATTTTCCTTTTGAGCTGCTTTTATGGCTTCGAGATATTCATCTCTGGTACCATATTTTGTTCGAACGGAACCTTTTTGATCAAATTCTCCCAGGTCGAATAAATCATATACACCATAGCCTACATCATTTTCCCCGGCAATTCCTTTGTAAGCAGGCGGTAGCCAAACGGCCGTAATCCCTGCCATTGAAAGTTCAGACGCATTTTCGGCTAATTGTTTCCATAATGTTCCATCGGCAGGGGAATACCAATGAAAATACTGCATCATTACACTATTGATTTTATGCATAGTATTTATCTCTTATATAAATTAAATGCAGGTTCCAGACATAAGCCAGATAATTTTAAAACCACAAAAGTTTTTAAACGCACTGTCGTATTTTTTGCCCGGTAACCTGCAATTAATCCTTTGAAAATAATTTTCAAGTTGAATTGAGTTTATGCTTCCTGATGAGCTGCTTCTACATTTATTGCAAATGTTGCTACCTCAGTTAGTTTTTGATCAGCCGCTTTTTCTTCTTTAAGCGTAGCTTCAAGCAGTGATACAGCTTCTGTTAAGCCTAATGTATCTGCAAACTGGCGAAGTGTTCCGTAAGATGCAATTTCGTAATGCTCTACTTTTTGTGCAGCCGATATAATTCCTGCATCGCGCATTGATCCTTTTTCGCATGATTCCATTATATCTTCACCTTCTTTAATCAGGCCTTCCATTGCTTCGCATTTTTTAGCAGTTGCTTTTTTGCCAATGGATTCAAAAACCTGTTCCAGTCTGGTTACCTGGTTTCCTGTTTCAGAAAGATGACTTGTAAGTGCATCAACCAACTCTTCGGATGTTGCATTTTTAACCATCCTGGGAATTGCTTTGGTTATAGCTTTTTCAGCCCAGTAAAGGTCTTTTAGCTCGTCTTCAAATAATTCCATGAGTTGAGAAGATTGCATACTAACTTTTGTTGATTTTTCTTTTGATTTATTTCCGTTTTGGGAAGTAGTCGTTGAATTTTTACTTTTCTTATTTTCCATATTTATTATTTTTAAATGTTTGAATAAAATTTACACTGTTGTATGTTTAAAATTTGACGTTGCATTTTTAAAATCTTTTTTTGCATCGTCGAATTTAGCTTTTCCTTTATCCACTAAATTTTCAGCATCTTTTTTAGTGCTTTCATATTTGTTTGTCAGGGTATCAGAAAATTCATTAACCTTTGTTTTAACTTCCTCCGCATATTTATCGCCTTTATCCGCGATTTGTTTACGGGTTTTAGAACCTTTTTCGGGTGCGAATAAAATACCTGCTGTTGCACCAATGGCAATACCTACCAATGTTCCTAATACTACTTTACCTGTTCTCATAATTATTTTTGTTTTAAGCCCCACCAGCCTCCCCGGAAGGGATGCTTTTGAAGCGGATTAATTTATTATTATTGTTTATTTTTTGAGAAAATTTTAACCAGGAAACAGATTAATGCTATTACAAGCAGAAGGTGAATAATTACTCCTATGCTATAAATAAAAAAACCTATTGCCCAAAAGATTATCATTACCACTGCAACTATGTAAAGAATATATCTCACGATGTTTTAATTAAAATGACTAATAATTGATTCTGTTTACATTGCATTTAAATACTATTTTCAATTATGTTTCTGTATTTTTGGATACAACATTTATCCGGGGTTCTTTATTTTTTATGAGGTTTAAACCATAAGTATGATTTGCAGAAAGAATTACATCGTTGCAATCAAAATGTTTGATGATTCCGTCTTTAACAAGTGCAACAACCCAACACGTATTTTGATGCATTCCGTAATCGATAAGGAAGAGAGCCTGCCCTGTTCCCAGGGGAGTCTCTACCAGTATCGAAGGATCTAACTGAAGTATCATATTGTTTTTCACTAAAGTATCAACTATGCATCTACCAATGCATCGCGTAATGCTTTCACATGGTCGTGGTCGGCTTTTAGTAATGATTTTTGGCCGGCAATCATGGTTTGTTGTTCTGCACTCAGGTGTTCCAATTCATTCTTTAAAACCTCATCATAAGTATCTATTGCTTCATCTTCTCCAAACTCGCAGGAGTTGAGAATTGCTTTGCGGTCTTTGCCTGTGAGCGCTGCCTTAACATCCATCCACACACGAAAGAATTTTCCTGAAACCTTTGTTCCCTCGGCTTTCTCGCCTCCCAAACTGTTTACTTCCCTAACTAATTCACGTTTGCATTTTTGACTGGTTGAAATGAATTGTGCAAACATGGTTTTTAAATCAATTTCTTCGGTTTCTTCTGATGCCGTTTCATAACCTTCTATTCTATCGTTGTTGATAGTGATGAGTGAGTTCAACACTCTTATTGTTTTTTCTTTTTCCATTTTCTTAATTTTTAATTATTTTGAGAATTATATGCTGTCAAATTATTCTGACAGTCAATCGAGTGTTCAAGATGTGCACGCAAGCCTGGCAATGAAGCTCTTGCCCAATTTTTAATATCATTGTCATTACTATCTTCGGATGCATCTTCAAAAGTTTCAATTGCATCTTCGTGTTCGCTTACCATCATATCGGCATACGCTTTGTCAAAATCACTTCCCGTTTCTTCATTTAATTCATTGTAAGCATCCCGGGCATCATTGGTTGGTGAGGTTGGAATGGTAATCATTTTACTTTTAGCAAGTGCTTTTAAATCATTTAATGATTTAGTGTGCGCAACTTCCATCATTTTTCCCAATTCTTTAACTTCTGCTGTTCCACCTTTTTGCTGAGCCAGTTGCCCTAACTGAATTCCTTCCAGATTAATTTCGGCAGCATTAACAAGGAATTGTGCATCTTTTTCCTTTTTGTTGTTATCAAACATTTCATCGTTGCGTTCTTCAGCAACATCTTTGGTGTCCTTCGGTTTTTGGTTATAACCGCAAGAGGCAACCAATACAATAAGTGCAACAAATGTTGCCTGAATCATTGTGTTTTTTATGAATTTAAATTTTTTCATTTTGTTTTTATTTATTGAATTATTATTTTTCATTTGGTATTAAAACGGAATAACTTTTATGGTCATTCCGTTTTTATTTACAATATAAATTCTAATTGTGAATTTCTTCAGCTTTATGAGTACGCCAATTTTCTTCAAAGTATTTGGCATCTTCATCATTGCGCGGCTGAACGCCGATAACAATCTGTCCGTCTTCGATTCCTGATTCATATAACTTAGCACGTGCTTCAGGAATTCCTGAACCTACGAGTGCACCAATTATTCCGCCTGTTACACCGCCTGCACCCGCACCTGCCAAACCTGCAGCAATGGGGCCGGCTATAACGATTCCAAGACCAGGTATTACCAAACTTGTTCCGATTGCTGCTATAACGCCTGCAATTGCTCCAACAGCGCCGCCAATGGCAGAACCTTTTCCAGCACCTTCAGCAGCCTGAGTTCCTATTTCAGTATCTTTAACATCACCTGAAAAATGTTGTTTGCGCGTTTTGTCTGACATAACCAAGTTGATGTCGTCTTTTGTGTAACCTCTTTCATGTAATGTGTTGTACGCATGTTCTGTGCTCTCACGGTCACGAAACATTCCTGTTAACATACTGCGTTCGATAGTATTGTTATCAGCATTTTGATTTTGATAATCTGTCATCTTAATTATTATTTAAATTGTTTATTATTAATGTATTAGTGTGCAGGATTATTATTTGTTTTTCCTGGTGCTATCGGGAACCAAATACATGTTTCTGTCTTTCTTTGTGTTTTCGGTATTCATGTTACCTGACATATCCATATGTTCTCCTTCTTTCCACTTCATTGTTGTACCGTCTTTTTTGGTATAATTTCCATCGGTGGTAATTTTTGTTCCGTTGGTCATGGTCATCTCATGGTCTAAGGTTGTCCTTTTACCGTTTTTTACCATCATCAATTTTCCATCTTGCATCACTACTCCATCAGACTGAAATTCGTTATCGGGATTGTTTTCAAAGTCCCGGTTGAAATCCATGTTGTTTTCTCTGTTGGCGTCCATACGATGCATATTGTCTGTTGTATTCATGCGACTCATATTGCCTGACATATCCATATGTTGTCCCTCTTTCATCATCGTTGTTGCACCATCGCTGTTAATGCAGCTTCCATCGCGCATTATTTTTGTTCCGTTACTCATGGTCATTTCCTGGTCTAAGGTTGTCGTTTGACCATTTTTTACCTTCATCATTTTTCCGTTTTGCATCATTACTCCATCAGGACATGATTTATTAACGGAATGGTTTTGCACGTTTTGATTTTTGTTGTTGTTCAAGTCGCGCGGACTCATTTTTCTGCTAGTTGAATCAGCTTGTGCGTAGGCACCAGCGCTGATTGCAACTGCTACAAATACTAAAATTAATTTTCTCATTTTCTTTTTATTTTAAAGTTATTTAACTGACTAAAAATTATTATACAAAGGTGATAACCATTAAATGGAGGTTATTACAGAATTTTAGAAAGGATTTACATGATTCACACATTCCTCTATGAAGAATAAATCAGTTGTGCCTGGTGACGTGAAGGCGTAATGTGTAAAAGTGTGAAAGCCGGATTGAAGTGTCTTCCGGTAGATTTCATAAGTTTTCTAAACAGGTATCTGTAATTTGATTTTTAGACATTATTTCCCTGTACTTTCCTCCATGCCTTCTTCAATTTTTTCTTCAACTTCCGCTTCTTCGCTGGCATCTGTTTTTTCCAAACCTTTTGAATTGTCAGTATCTGGTTCATAATTTAAACCAATCAGAAGTGGAAAATGGTCTGACCCAATATCTTCAAGTTTTTTAAGGGTTAATAATCCAAAATCAGTGGAGTAGAAAATATGATCCAGCGGATACCGAAGTAAAGGCACAGAAACATTATAGGTATTGAATAATCCCCTGCCTTCCCGGGGGTCCACCAGCCGGCTGTACTTCCTGAAAAGTTTTGAAGTAACAGACCAGCCTACATCGTTCAGGTCGCCAGCTACTATGGTTGGATTCCCGGATTCCCGGATTTTTTTGGCAATAATAAGTAGTTCTGTATCTCTTTCATAGGTATCGGTACCCGGCATTGGCGGCTCGGGGTGAACCCCATAAAAATCAATTTTGCTTCCTGATGGCAAGGTAATCCTGGTAAAAACAGACGGGATATCATCCTTTACCAAAAAATTTACAGCGCTTTCAGTCAGCGGAAGTTTTGACAGCAGCATCATTCCGTAGGTGTTGTCCAGCGGATATTTGATTGAATATGGAAAATCCCCGTCAAGCTTACCAATTGAAGCAGCCCAAACTTGATCAGGTTCGTTTATCAGAAGGATGTCAGGATTATACTTTTTTACAAGTGCATGAAAACGCTCTTTATCGTCATTTTCCATAAGCACATTTGAAACCAGAAGGGTAAAGCTGTTTTCTTCAGTCCGCTTGTTGCTATCCTTTGCCTGTGTTTTGTAAAGGGGCGTATATACCACAACAAACTGTACCTGATATGCCAGAGAAACGGCCAGAATTAACAACAACGGCAACTTGTATTCCCATTTGAAATCTAAAAAAATAGTTGCCAGAATTATTGCCAATAAGGTTAAAAAAGCAATCTGAATTCTGGGGAAATCTAATATTCTAATCCACCAGGCTGCCGAGTTTATCAAAGGCAACCCAGTGGATATTAGAACAATAGTGCAAAATATCAGGATAAGTATCCGCATTTATCTAAATTCAAATTGCAACGTGTTGTTATATAAATCTTCAAGTTGGAAAAACTATTTTATCGTACTAAATGATATAATTAATTCAATGTTGTTTAATTCGTATTAAAACTTCTTAAACCGCAATAAAAGTGCCCCTAAGTTCTGCGTTAAGTGGGTGGTGGCTATCCAGATACTTTTTCATGGCATCTATAATTCGTTCTGGCTGATTTTTTCGTTTTCGGCCATATTTTGGTGGTACACCCTGCATCGTTACGAATGCTGCCGAGTAATATTTGTCGGGCTGAATTTTTTCATTGCCAACAAACAGTTCCTGAATCCGGAGACCAGCGGGGTTTTCTATCTTGAAGTACACATTCAGCCCCAAACAACGCTTTATATATCCACCCATTTGATGGTATGCATCGCACGAAAATGTTCGTTCGAGATTCTCCTCCAGCATTTCCCTGAGTTCCTCTCCCGATATTTCTGTGGTTGAAACAGGCGGGTTCCCGGGGATAATATTGTAAAGGTCATTCAACGTGATGTTGCCCGGAACTATTGGCGCACCGTAGCGCCAGCCGTTGGAAAATGCCAGCTGTGCTCCTGTACTGTCAAGTAATACCTGCAGAAGAAAATTGTCCATGGTGGTTTCCAGGTTTGTTCCCCGGTTGAGCGCTGTAGATGTTTCACCAACAACCTCCGAAAGTTTATCCTTGTATGGTGCAAGAGCCTGTTCTGCCAGTTCAGCCACAACCGGATCGGGTTGTATTGACGCTTCAACTTCAATCAACTGGTGCTTATAACCGGCGATTTGTCCGTTGAGTATTTCCAAATCCAGACGGCCCAGAAAAGAACCATGGCAACCTGACTGTATAACAATTGTCTTTCCGTTAACTACCGGTTTGTAAAGCCGGTTATGGGTGTGGCCACTGAGACAAACATCAACGTCTGGTACTTCCGATAAAAGCTTCATATCCTGGGTAAAGCCAAGATGCGAAATCAATACAATCAGGTCAACCTTTTCCTTATTACGCAGTAAATCAATAACTGGAGGAAGTTCATCTTTCCCAAGTGTAAAATATATCCCTTCACTGAATGAGGGCGGCATGGTTTTGTCCACAATGTTTGAGGCAATTCCCGTAAGTCCGATACGCAATCCGCCAATCTCTTTTATAGTATAAGACGGAAAAACCAGCTTCTTAGTCACTTTATCAAAGACATTATTTGCCAGCATGGGATAATTAAGTTCAGCAACCCTCTGGTTGAATGTTGTTGGGTCAAAAGCAAATTCCCAATGCGCTGACATGGCATCAATCTCCAGTGCATTTAATATAGGAATCATAGCTTTTCCCTGAGTGTCAACGGCAGGATAGGTGCCATGCAGGGTATCGCCACTGTCGCAAAAAAGACAATTCCCCTCGCTTTCAGCCCGGATTTGCTTAACTATTGTGGCGATACGGGCGTATCCTCCGGCCAGTCGGTATTCTGCATGGTTGCCCTGCCAGAACATTTCCTGGTGGATATCAAAGTAAGCATGGGTGTCGTTCATTTGAACGATGGTCAGACTTGCTTTATTTTTTGATCTCATTTTGTTACCTGGCTTAAAGCCTTTTCATATCTTTTGGCTACTTTTTCCCAGTTTACAACATTCCAGAATGCTTCAATATAATCCGGCCTCTTGTTCTGATATTTTAAATAGTAAGCATGTTCCCAAACATCCATTACAAGCAGCGGTGTTCCCTTTTTTTCAGCCAAATCCATCAAAGGATTATCCTGATTTGGTGTTGAGCTAATAAAGAGTTCGCCTTTATCATCCAAACTTAACCATGCCCACCCACTGCCAAACCTGGTTTTTCCGGCATCCGAAAATTGCTTTTTAAACTCATCAAAAGAGGTAAACGATTTTGTAATGGCATCTGCTAATTTTCCGGTTGGTAAGCTACTTCCGGAAGCTTTCATGCCTTCCCAGTAAAAGGTGTGGTTGTAATAACCGCCACCGTTATTCCTCACTGCCACTGGATATTTGCTGATATTTTTGAAAATATCTTTTATATCCATTGAATCCATTTCCGTGCCTTTAATTGCAGCTAAAAAATTTTCATAATATGCTTTATGGTGTTTGCCATAATGGATTTCCAGCGTAAGCTTATCAATGAAAGGTTCAAGCGCATCATAAGCATAAGGCAGCGTCTGGAATTCGAATTTGTTTGCTGTTTTCATTTTGTTTTCTTTTTTAGTGATTTTATTTATTTGATTATCAGATGTATTTTGTGCTTGTGCAATAAATGAATATTGCAACCCAAAAAATACGAATACAATTACTGTCAGAGCGAATTTTATTTTTTTCATTATTTATCTTTTTATTGGTGATCAAAATTCTGGTGCATTTATTCTCCTTTCTTATTTGCTTTCAGGCTTTTGTCCTTTACTTTTCCAATATTCCGCTGCCTCCGTTTCTAATTTTGCCAATCTGGAATAATAATCAGGAAACTCCTTTAAATGGGCCCAGGCAATTTTTCCCGTCAAAATTTTATCATCATTAGTAACATCAGTTTCAGGAAACCTTGTCCCATGTTCGAACTCCACATTTATACCTTTTGTGAATTCCTCCAAATTAACTTCATCCCAATCTATTCCGATTTCCCCACCGATCTCTTTTGCATCCTTTGAATCTAAATTCTTCATTTTTAGTTTTTTTGTTGATTATAAGCCATTTTACAACACACGCATAAACGCGACCAAATCTGCCTTTTCCTGTGCTGTCAGGTGTAATTCCTGAACGAGGTTGAAGTATTCAACAACATCTTCCAAAGTAAAACATCTGCCATCGTGCAAATAGGGTGGTGAGTCTTTGATGCCTCTTAGCGGAAAAGTTTTAATCATACCATCATGCGCCATCATCATACCGTTAACCATTTCCTGTTTATAGAAACGTTCTGCCTTTAAATTGTGCATGTTATTATCGGTGTAGTATGGTGCAGGATGACATACAACACATCGTCCCTTGCCATTAAAAATTGCTTCTCCCTGCAATTCTGACGGAGTTGCTTTGGTTTTATCCAACGCGCCATAAATATTTAGTTTTGGAGCTGGCGGAAAATCCAGGATAGCCTGGAATTCGGCCATAAAATGAACTTGCGAACCACGTTCAAGAATGTTAACTCCCTTTTTTGATGCCATTACATGATCGCCATCAAAGTAGGCTGCCCGTTGTTCGAATTCGGTGAAATCTTCAACTGATTTCAGTGCCCGTTGCGAACCGAAGAGCCGTTGGATATTTACTCCCCGCAAAGTTGGAGTTTCTATCCGGTGTCTGAATTCCTGTGGTCTTATATCGCCAACCAGGTGGTTTGCCCCGTTGCTGTGTCCGTTGACGTGGCAATCGAAACAGGCTACGCCTAACTTACCATCGGGCCTGTCAGTTCGCCGGTCCTCGGTTGCATTAAACTGCTGTTGCGGAAACTGGGTGACAAGCAATCGCAATCCTTCGAGTTGTTTTGGATTTAAAATTCCATTAAAAATTTCGTAGTAATTATCGATGGTAATTATCCGGCCTTTTGATACATCACCCAAATCGGGACGAGTGGTCAGATAAATGGGAGGTGCCGGATCAGGTAAAATATGCTCCGGGAGATCAAAATCAAGGTCGAAACGAACAAGCCGCGCAAGCGTATCAATAGTCATTTGAGGAAAAAGCATACCACCTTCGGCATGGTCGGCAAAGGGTAAAGGTTTGTAGGGAAAAAGGTCCTTCGCTTTAATTTCCTCGGGAGTTAACTTATCCAAATCTGCCCAGTTTATTCCCTTAAGTTTAGCAGTAGGTCCCACAGGTATGGGTTTTCCTCCCGACATAACAACATCCGGAGATGTTTTAACTGACAAATCGTAACGGGCATTAAGCAGATCATTGTGTTCTTTTGCCCGCTCAGCTTTTACCTTCATCCTTTCAGCTTTAATCTGATCAAAGGTTACATCCTGGTTGACCGGCCCGTAAGAAGAAACAACTTTCGCTTTCTGAGCGAAAGCAACATCGAAGTTGATTATTAAAATCAACGTAATGCTAAAATAAATGAGCTTTTTTTTGAACTGTTTCATTTTTTAATCCTCCATTTTTAAAATAACAAGTTTATGCAGTATTCTTTTTTTCAGGCTTTTGTTTTAGCAGGGCTACGAATTCTCTTCCATAATCAAAACACTTGCTTAAAAGTTTATCGTCAGGCTCCCAGTTACATTTTACCGGTGCCGCTATTATTTTGAAGCCTGACTCTTTCAGTATATTCTCCAACAGATTTGTAGAAACATCGTGCCAGCCAAAGCATCCAAAAGTGGCCGCCATTTTATGTTTAAATTTTAAGCCTTTTATTAGTTCCAGCAAGCCTGATATTGACGACATAATACCATTGTTTACAGTGGGACACCCAATCAGGACTGCTTTCGATTTAAAAACCTCGGTAATGATGTCGTTTTTGTCGTTTGTTGCAGCGTTGTAAAGTTTAACATCAACCAAAGGATCTGCTGCGTTTATTCCTTTTACAATACTTTCTGCTATGGAGCGGGTACCGTTGTACATGGTTTCGTAAATAACCGTTATCTGATTTTCGTGGTAACTGGATGCCCATTGAACATATTTGTTTACAATCTGCATTGGATTATCGCGCCAAACTATACCATGAGCCGGGCAAATAATGTCAACAGGTAAATTAAAACCAACAATTTCATCTATCTTTTTGGTAACCAGGTGGCTAAACGGATTTAATATGTTTGCAAAGTATTTTAACGCTTCAAAATAGAGTTCTTCCTGACTTACCAAATCGTTAAACAACAACTCTGAACAGAAATGTTGTCCAAAGGCATCATTACTAAAAAGTACATTATCGCCGGTGAGGTAACAAAACATACTGTCGGGCCAATGGAGCATAGGTGCCTGAATAAATATCAGTTTTTTCCCGTTTCCCACGTCCAGTTCATCTCCGGTTTTAACGGGTTTAAAATTCCAGTCTTTGTGGTAATGCCCTTTTAACGATTTTATTCCGTTTGGTGTGCAATAAACCGGCGTTTCAGGAATAATATTCATCAATTCGGGTAAAGCGCCGCTATGGTCAGGTTCAGCATGGTTTGCAATAACATAATCAATTTCAGTCAGTTCAACCTCTTTTTTCAGATTGCTGATAAACTTTGATGAAAAAGGGCGAAAAACAGTATCAATCAAAACTGTTTTTTCTTCTTTGATTAAATAAGAGTTATAGGTTGAACCTTTGTGTGTGGAATATTCGTACCCGTGAAACTGCCTCAGTTCCCAGTCGTTGATACCAACCCAAAACACCTGATTAATAATTTGTTTTTTCATAGTTATAATCTATTGTTGTAGCGTGAAATCTATTCTTAATATCACAACTTACTAATCAGGCGAGGATTCTGTATTGGCAATTTTTATAATTTCCCGGGCAATCTGTTCAGGAGAAAGAATAAAATCGATACATCCGCTATCGATGGCAGTTTCAGGCATATCCGGCTGTTCGGCTGTTTCGGGTTTCTGGGCAATGGTAATTCCTCCAACTTCTTTTATGCCGCTAAGTGCTGCTGCTCCGTCGCCATCATAACCGGAAACAATTACAGCGATAAGTTTGCCGTCCCAGTTTTCTGTCATTGAGCGCATAAAAACGGTAATTACATCGGGCCATCCCCAGGGTTTTGATATTGGTTTTAGCCGGAATTCTCCATCCAGAACATGTAAATCCCGCTTTTCAGGAATGATGAAAACATGGTTGGGTTCGATGTCTAACTTTTCCGTTATCAATTCAACCGACATCTCAGTGTATTTTGGAAGAATCTCGTGGAGTAGAGTAGCTACCTCTCTCAGGTGGTTAACGATTACGATCGCAACTCCCATATCAGCAGGTAAATTTTTTAGCAGCCTGATATAGGAATCAAGTCCGCCGGCTGAACCACCCACACAAACCACAGGGAAGTTTTTGGAACTGTTTTTTGTTTTCATGGTTTTTTATTGTTGTTTTCTTCCTGTTCCTCTTCCAGATCAATATGGTCGTCTCCTCCTAAACTGTAATAATTGTTCTCTTCATCTTCACTTCCAATATCTTCCTGTTGGTCATCCAACTCTGACCCGGGAATATCGAGGTCTTTTTCACTTTGTTTATTATCTAAAACCTTCCTTCTTATGGTATTGGTGCTGTTTGGATCTTTCGTTTTAGAAATATCTTCCGGGTTTAACTCTTCTTCTTTCTCAAAGTTTCGGTAAATATCTTCTATGTCAGGATAAATTGGATATCCAGGAAGGCTATTCTCCTCTTTTTTGTCATTACTTTGTTCTTTCATTTTTTCTGCTTGAATTTTGAGCGAACTAAGTTAAATCTCAGAGACCAAAAATTGTTACAGAATTATTGAAAGAAGTTACATTATTCACACATTTGAAACAGGTTTCTTACACATAACCAACCTTCATCATATTTGTGCTTCCCTGAAGTTTCAACGGAGTGGTGCCAACAAAAACCACGCAGTCACCATCGGAGAGCAAATTCCTTTCCTTCAGTATTTTTACTGCCTCGGGAATAGCCTCGTTTAGATAATTGTAAGTGTCTAAAAAGAAAGGTATTACTCCCCAAACCAACGATATTTTTTGTACGATATTTTTGTTATTGGTAAAAGCGAATATTTGGGCTTTTGGCCGGTGACTGGATATCCGGATTGCTGTATATCCTGAATGTGTAAATACAATAATTGCCCTGGCTCCCACCTGTTTGGCCAGCTTTGTTGCATTGAAGCATATTGAATCGGCCAGAAAAGTGGAATTTTCCTTTGCCGGTTCGTGCTGTTTGTCAAACGGATTACCCTGAGATTCAGTATAGGAAATAATCTGTTGCATGTTTTTTATGGTTTCAACCGGATATTTTCCGATGGAGGTTTCGCCGCTTAGCATCAGTGTGTCAGCACCGTCAAGTACGGCGTTGGCCACATCGTTTGCTTCGGCCCGGGTAGGTCTGAAACTGGTAATCATACTTTCCATCATCTGAGTGGCAATTATCACCGGTTTTGACTTCCTGATACATTTTTCAACAATTTGTTTCTGGTACAAGGGAACCTGGTCAAACGGCACTTCCACACCCAGGTCACCGCGCGCAACCATAATTCCATTTGAATCGGCCAGAAAAGTGGAATTTTCCTTTGCCGGTTCGTGCTGTTTGTCAAACGGATTACCCTGAGATTCAGTATAGGAAATAATCTGTTGCATGTTTTTTATGGTTTCAACCGGATATTTTCCGATGGAGGTTTCGCCGCTTAGCATCAGTGTGTCAGCACCGTCAAGTACGGCGTTGGCCACATCGTTTGCTTCGGCCCGGGTAGGTCTGAAACTGGTAATCATACTTTCCATCATCTGAGTGGCAATTATCACCGGTTTTGACTTCCTGATACATTTTTCAACAATTTGTTTCTGGTACAAGGGAACCTGGTCAAACGGCACTTCCACACCCAGGTCACCGCGCGCAACCATAATTCCATCGGCCGCATCAATAATCTGATCGATTTCAAGGAGCGCTTCCGGTTTTTCAATTTTGGCAATTACACCGGCATCGCCGTTACTTTTGCTGACAAGCTTTTTTAGTTCAGGAACATCCGAAGCCTTTCTGACAAATGACATGGCAATCCAGTCCACACCGTGTTCCAGCGCAAACACCGTGTTCGAAATATCTTCTTCCGTCAGGCATGGCAGCGAAACTTTTGTGCCGGGCAGGTTTACTCCTTTGTACGAAGAAAGCGGCCCGCCGTAAACAACTTTGGCTTTAACACGGTCCTTTTTGTTGGTTTCCGTCACTTCCAGCTTTATTTTGCCATCGTCAATCAGTATTACTTCCCCGGCATTTACATCTTTCGGAAAATCCTTATAGCTCATGTAGATATGGTCTTTCTGGCCTGCACGTTTTTCATTAACAAAGGTTATCACATCACCTTCATTCAACTGAATCAGATTGTTCTCAATTTCGCCCACTCTAAGTTTTGGTCCCTGTAAATCGGCCAAAATGGCCACATTGGTGCACAGTTCCTGGTTCAATTCTTTAATCAGACTGGCTAACCTTAAATATTCCTCTTTTGAAGAATGTGAAAAATTTATCCTGAAAACATCAACTCCCGACGTAATTAAATCGGAAATAACAGTTTTAGAGGAAGTTGCCGGTCCTAAAGTTGCGATTATCTTTGTTTGTGAACTGAGCTGCTTCATTCTGTTTTGTTTTATTCAGGAACGAATATATTTAAAGTTTGGTTGCCGTTTTGAAATTTTTATTGGAATTAGCCGGGTGTTATCCACTTTAATGTTGCCAAAGTATAAGTGACGTTTCCAAAGGAACTGAAACACCGGGGAGGTTTGGTATTACCCGTGGTGTATAATCTGTTGCAGGTCGGGTTGAGTTTACTGACGCGACAAAATGATATCCATTAGCTGTGCCTTCTGATTTTTTACTTCGCTCCATATTTGTTATTTGCGGTGTTTCCCCGTTTATACCTTCGGCAAAAAGTTCCACGCGCACGGTATCCGGGTTTATATCATTAAAATAAACCTGAACATCGAATGTATGCTGCTTTTCTGATGATGCAATTTTTGTTTCACCAAAACAGATCGAATCCCAGTTTTCCTGAAGGATTTGCAACTGGTTCATCATTTGCTTTCCCTTAAATCCCTTTTTGGCAGCGCGTTTAAGATATGTTTTGGCAGCAGGCAGATAGTGCTGTTCAGTATATTCCCGAACTGTTCTGTCGGCTGAGAACTGCGGGGTTAATTGTGCCATACTTTCACGCATTCGCGCAATCCAGGCTGAAGGGATTCCTTTTTCATTCCGGGTATAAAATTCAGGTACAACTTCATTTTCCAGGATATTGTAAAGTTGTTCAGCTTCCAGAGCATCCCAGCCCGGGTCATCTCCGTGTTCGTTGCCGTCACCCAGCGCCCAGCCCACTTCGGGATTGTATGCTTCTGCCCACCAGCCATCCAGTTCCGAAAGATTAATGCCACCGTTTACCAAAACTTTCATACCACTGGTTCCGCTGGCTTCCCATGGCCGGCGTGGTGTATTCATCCAAACATCAACACCCTGTATCAGATTTTCTGAAACATGCATATCGTAGTCGCTGAGGAAAATTACAGGAGGATTCAGCTCATTCCGTCGTATAAATTCCATCCATTCCTTAATCAAGTCCATCCCTTTTTGATCGGCAGGGTGAGCTTTGCCTGCAATGATGAGTTGCACAGGGAATTCCGGGTTTGTTAACAAACGCAGCAATCGTTCGGGGTCGTGCAGCAATAAATTTGGCCTTTTATAAGTAGCAAATCGTCTGGCAAAACCTAATGTTAAAATGTTGGGATCAAACAGATTTTTTGCCTGTTCAATGGCATAGGTCGAATGCCCGGAGCTAAGCAATTGTTTTCTGAAATGTTCGCGGGCAAATTGAATAAGCGCTTTGTTTGCGTTGGTGCGCATTTCCCAAAGCCGTTCATCCGGAACTTTCCTGATGTCCTGCTCCAGGGTTTTGTTCATGCCCAGCCACCGGTCTTTTCCGCAGGCTTCAGTCCATATTTCGTCTGCCTCTTTTGAATCCCATGTTGGCATGTGTACGCCATTGGTTATATGACTAACAGGCACCTCATTTGTGGGCCAATTTGGAAATAAGGATTCAAACATACTCCGGCTGACTTTCCCGTGAAGCCAGCTAACACCGTTAACTGCTCCGCTTCCACGGATAGCGAGGTATGCCATATTGAAACTTTCAGATTCATCGCCGGGATTTTTCCGGCCTAAACCCAGCAATTGCTGTCGCGATATACCAAGATTTTGTTCTGCGTATTCGCCAAGATATTGTTCTACAAGCGTTGATTTGAAAAGATCGAAACCGGCCGGCACTGCGGTGTGTGTGGTAAACAGGTTTCCGGCCCTGGTAACAGCCAGTGCAACATCAAAAGGTTGCCCGGTTTTCTGCATAAAACTATACGCACGTTCCAAAATGGCAAAAGCAGCATGACCTTCGTTGAGATGGCATACTTCAGGATGAATATCCAGCTCCTTCAGTAAACGCCAGCCACCAATTCCGAGAATCAATTCCTGTTTAAAACGAATCTCAGCATCACCACCATACAATTCAGCAGTTATCCCCCGATGAACAGGAAAATTTGCCACATCGTTGCTGTCGAGCAGATACAGATTTGCCCTGCCAACACGCGCATGCCAAACACGCAGCCACACGGGATATCCGGGCAGTTCGATTTTTAAACGCAACCATTCCCCGTTGGATTGGCGCAAAGGCCTTACAGGCAATTGTCCGGGGTCGTTAAACGGATAAAGGGCATGTTGCACCCCATCGATATCAATTTCCTGGCGGAAATAGCCCTGCTGATAAAGCAGGCCAATACCAACAACCGGAACACCCAAATCACTGGCTGCTTTTAACTGATCGCCGGCAACGTTTCCCAAACCGCCGGAATATATTGGCAGGGCTTCACTTAACATGAATTCCATACAAAAATAGGCCACGCAGGTAAGGGAAGATTTCGGATGTTGTTTTTGGAACCAGGCAGGCGCTGCATTTGATTTTTTCATTGATTTCAACAGGAAATTGATCTTCCTCCTGAATTTCGGGTTATCGGTTACGGACTGGAATTTGTCCCTTGAAATGGTTTGTAAAACTGCCCATGGATTATGCGTGATATCCCAAAGTTCAGGGTCCAGTTGCCGCCAGACTTCATCGGCGGAGTGATCCCACGACCATCGCAGGTCGAGCGCCAGTTCGGAAAGTATGTTGACCTCTTTTTGCTTTTTGGGCAAATAACTGTAAACCGGTTTTTTTATTTTGGTTATTTCTTTCACTCCATTTATTTGAATATAGGTGGATTATCTTTTTTTTCGGAAAATTAAAAAACAAAGTAAGAAGCCGATACCTAAACCAATAAGAATCGGCCCCCAGTTCCAACTGTTCATATTTGCCGATCCGTTTCCCTGCATCATTCCATGATTGGTTTCACAAGCCACTATTATTGCAGTAAACATTATTAAATAAATCGTGGTAATGATTAATTTTCTGATATTTTCTGTGTTCATAAACTTCTCCTTTCACATTAAAGTTAAATATTACATTGTGACGATTACATTCAGACATTAATAAATTGCCTGCCGTTCAATTTTATAAAAGTAGATCAACTGATTGCCAAAATCATTACAGAATTTTTGTTAATGGTTACATCATTCACACATAAATCCTGAAATTTTTTATGTCAGGAGGCCTGCTTATTTATTGTTTTCAGGTAGACCTGCCTGATTTCTCTGGCAGAATTTTCCCAGTTTAGTTTGTCAACTTCCTTTTTTCCCTCTAAAACCATCGTTTTTGCCAGCTTTTTATATTTCAGAATTCCATGTACAGCATCGGCCATTGCATGAACATCCCAATAATCAGTTTTTATGGCATTCCTGATTATTTCTGCAACGCCCGATTGACGCGAAATGATGATGGGAACATTGGCTTGCATTGCTTCAAGAGGCACAATACCGAAAGGTTCTGAAATCGAAGGCATGATAAATAGATCACTTCGGCGGAGCATTTCTGTAACTTCGGGTCCATTCAAAAAGCCGGTAAAATGAAACCTGTCGCTGATTCCATATTGGGCACATAATTCTATGATTTTGTTTTTTAATTCGCCACTCCCGGCCATTACAAAATGTACATTTTTCATTCGGCCGATAACCAACCTTGCCACTTCAACAAAGTATTCAGGCCCTTTTTGAATGGTAATGCGCCCTAAAAATGTTACTATTTTTTCTTTGTGTTTTTGTTTTTTTAAAATGCTGATATTGCCATTTACTGGTTCAATTGCATTGTAAACCGTTGTTATTTTTTTTGAAGGAATCTGGTATTGATCAATAAGCCTATTTTTTGTGAGGTTACTGACGGTGATGATATCATCAGCCTCGTCCATTCCCTGTTTTTCAATGGCAAAAATTTCAGGGTTTATGGCGCCGCCACTTCTGTCGAAATCGGTTGAGTGAACATGAACAACGAGTGGTTTGCCCGAAATCTTTTTTGCTGCAACTCCGGCAGGGAAAGTAAGCCAGTCGTGTGCGTGTATCAGGTCAAACTGGTTTTCCTGCGCAATTGTTTTTGCAACAATAGTATAATTGTTTATTTCGTCGTAAAGGGTTGGGCCATATTTTCCTGAAAAATGAATTTTTGCACCTTCCTGAACTATCTCTGAAAGCTCCTTTTTCTCCGAATGAAATTGGTATTTTTCGGAGAAACTTTCCGGGGTAAGGTAGGGAACCAGTTTTGAAGGAACATCAACAAAATTGATAGTCCCGGGATTAAGAGTTCTGAGAGTTTCGCTGCCTACTGGAATGTTTTCAGCGCTGATTAATTGAACGTTTTCTGATTGCTCATTTCCATACGTTTTTGGAACTACAAAAGTGACTTTGACATCGCTGCACGATGCTAATCCTGAGACAATTCCATAACACGCCGTACCTAAACCTCCTGAAATATTTGGTGGAAATTCCCAGCCGAACATTAAAACATTCATTTATAGTTATTTTATTTCGTTCAGAAAGATTCAGGAATTTGCCAATCTACCACAAAAGAATATTTTGATTCTTTTTGGTTTTTTTCAAAATTTTCTGACAGTTTTTTTTTGCTTACTTTATTATCAGGATTTAATTTATTGCTCTCGAATAAATTACTATCGTTAAGAAATTGTTGCTTTTGAATATCGGAAAAATCCCTACTCGTTTTCATATCTTATTAACTGAATTTGCAACCGAACTAAAATAGTTCAAATGGCTTGGGAAAGTTTTACACAATTCCCGAAAAGTTTTACACAATTCCCACATTTTGACGAACATTACAAAATTGAGTGGATTTTGTACCAAAGCTTTAACCTGGACAAACCAGAAATGACAATTGACAAAAAACAAATCATAAATAATTTTCAAATACCAATGAATAAAATTCCAATATGTTACTGATTATTGATGATTTTGTGTTTTAGAATTTATTTGGTTTTTGATTATGATATTTGAATATTTAGGCAAAAAATTATTGTTTTCGCATTTCATCGAAGAATGGTGTGTTTTTTTCTTCCACACATTTTGCGGCATAGAGGTACATTGAGGCGCTCCAGGTTTGCCAGTCATTCCCTTTCGGTTTTCCGTCCTGCGCTTTAATCCACTCGTTAAAACCAAATTCAAGGTTTTCTGAACGGGTTAATTTGATGCATTGAGTGAGGGCAATCAGTTTTTCTTCGGCAAGTTTATACCTTTTTGCAGCAACAAGTGCAGCGATGTAAAATCCGCAAATAAATGGCCAGATTCCGCCATTGTGGTAATCACCCGGTTGATTATAGGCTGAATATCGCTCATGCCAGTCGGGGTCTTCAGGCTTGATAAAAGGGAAAAAGTTGGGTGGAAGATTGCCTGTTAATTCGCCTCTTTCGTACATTCCGGCACATTCTGCTTCAATCCACGAAACCATTTCATCGGCCCGCGAAGGTGAAGCAATTCCGGAAAGAATGGCCAGACTGTTGCCAAGCAAATCGAAGCGCTCGCTGCTAAAAATTTTGTACGACCAAAAAGCGTAGTAAGGTTTGTATTTCACCACCAGGCCTTCGTGAACATGCCGGTGCATGGTTCCCCCGGTAACGGTGAACCGGCTCATGGCGTGGCGCATAATTTCTGCCGACTCGTGTTTGCCGAGCATTCGGAGATAACTGTAAACCAATGTGTTTACAAACAATCCGTACCCAATCACCCATTGCTCGTCGCGCCAGTCGCTGGTGGGTTGTTGTGCCACCAAACTTCGGTCTGAAGGACTTTGATAATCCATCCAAATCAGCGCTTTTTCAACTGCCTCAGCCAGGAAATCAGCTTCACCCGTAACTTTTCTAAATATGCCGGTTGCCAGCAAAAAGAGTGGGGTAGTGTCACTGGCGCCGCGATCATCTTTGTCGTGCACCAGCGAAGGGATATGACCATGCTCTGTCTGGTTTTTTGCCAGTGTTTCCAATACTTTCCGAATGCTGTCCAATAATTTTTGATTACCGGAAACAGCTATCCCAAAAACAGAAATCATCAGGTCCCTTGTATAGGGTTCCGGGTATCCCCAGCCTGCTGTTCGGGGCAAACCATGATATGGTCCGTGGGCATTATGAAGTAAAACTTCCAGTGCCGCTTTCTTTGCTTGTTCAATCTCTGTTCTGTTATTGGGTTGCATAATCAAATTTTTTATTTGCAGGTATAACCACCATCAATAACCAATTCGCTACCGGTAACAAATTTTGATTCGTCAGAAATCAGATAAAGTATTCCGTAGGCTATGTCGGTTGCTTCGCCAACATGACCAATCGGGTGAAGGCTATCCAATTGTTTTCTGAATTCCGGATCTTTTTTGCCTAACGCTTCAACCAGAGGTGTCCAGATAAAACCCGGATGCACAGAGTTCACCCGAATATTATCTTTGGCATAAATAAGCGCATCGGTTTTCGACATTAACCTGATTGCACCTTTTGAAGCATGGTAGGGAGGCAAATCTGCGGCACCGACTAATCCGTAAATGGAAGAAAGGTTTACTATGCTTCCGCTACCTGATTTTTGCATGTACGGAATGGCGTGTTTTGTGCAGAAGAAAACTCCTTTCACGTTTACATTCATAACCGCATCCCATTCTTTTTCTGTTAATTCATGGGTTGGCTTGTCGGCGCCTGCAATACCGGCATTATTTACCAATGCGTCAAGTTTGCCAAATTCCCCGACTACTTTGGCATGCACTTTTTTAACTTCTCTTTCGTCCGAAACGTCAAGATGCCAGTATTTTGCCACTCCCCCTGACTGATTAATTTCTTTTGCTAGTTCCTTGCCTTCTTTGTCAAGAACATCAGTTACAGCGACTTTGGCGCCTTCTTTTGCCAGCAAAAGGCACGTTTCGCGCCCAATTCCCAATGCTCCACCGGTTACGATGACCACTTTATTTTCTGCTCGTTTCATGACATATTAATTTTTTATTTGTTGAATGTGTTACAATCAATGTATTCCCATTTTCTCGTTTATGATTTGGACAAACCGTTTGGCAACTACCCGGTAGTCGAAATTTTCCACTACTCTCTCCCTGCCAGCTTTTCCCATTTTATCACGGAGGGCATTATCTTTCATAAGTTTTAACAAGTACCTGGCAATATCCTGTACATTTGCGCGGTAATCCACGGTTCTGGGCACATTAAAAATTACTTTATGCTGATCTTCAAATCCCGATTCTTCGCCAATCATAACTTCGTTTACTGCAATTTTCCGGGCAATTTTTGCCAGAAATGCGGTTTCGCCATGAATGAGTGTATCCAGCATTCCCATAGCTTTTAAGCTGACCACCGGTTTTCCACATGCCCCGGCTTCCACCTGCGGCATTCCGAAACCTTCCAATCGGCTGGGCGCTGCATAAATATCACATGCGCCAATCAGATAAGGCATAAAATTGCGCGAAATGGTATTGGTGGCATAGGTTACATTTTTTTCAATACCCAAATCGGTGGCCAGTTGCAAATCGGCCAGGTTTTGTGTTTTGGTTCGTGGTTGCGGCCAAACTTTGCATACATATTTCCAGTCGGGTGCTTTGGTGTCGATAATAGCAAGTGCCTGCATCACTTCCTGTGCACCTTTTGAGGCAGCATCACCGCCCACAGTGAGAATCATCAACTGTTCGGATGAAACACCCAGCGCTTCACGCACGGCCAGAATTTTTGGATCATCCTTTTGAAAAGGAATAAATGTATCCGTATTGCAACCCACAGGAAGCACTTCAATTTTATCGCCATCAATCCCGTCGCGGACATACATTTCCTTTACCCAGTTTGATGTTACCAGAATTAGTGGAAGTGCATTTAAAACCTCCTGATAGTTGGCAATGTAACCATCGGCAACAAGCCACGGAACAGGTTGTACGCCATACCGCTGCGGGTGCAGTATCAATTGAGGTGTGTGGCCCCAGTAACCAACCCCAACAACAACATCGGGCTCAAACCAGCGGTAATACCATTCCTTTTCCTGTGCCGATTCAAAATGCACCGGGTGGGCGTCAATTCCCATCTCAACAAGTCCTTTGTACAAAAGGTCTCCCTGGGTGGCAAGTCCACCGGGCGAGGGCGGATAATCATATAAAACCAAAACCTTCATCTGTAAATTCCTCCGTTGTTTAACCATTTCCTTGCAAGAAACGGGTTGGTAAATTGCCAGAAAGCTTCTTCGCGGGGAGTTGTTTGTACTTCCCAGCTCTCTTTTTCAAATCCGTAAGTTTCTCTCATAATACTGTATTTTCTAAGCCAGATACGTTTTGTAAGCGCCCGGTAAATAGCTGCGTTTTCCATGGGGCGCGGATAGTATTGTTTCTGACCGTCTTCGTAAGCAAAAGTCCGCAGTTCATCGGCAGCAATTTTACTTTTGTTCCACAGCGTAATAACTGCCTTACTTACCTCTTCGTGCCGGATATGGCGGGTATATTCACCGTTTGGATTGTGGGACAGAATCAGATCGTAATGTTTTTCGGGCAGCAAATTCAGAATGGTTTGCTCAAGCTCTTCTTCATCCAGCGGAGTCTGTTCAGGACCGTCATCAAGGTCGCCCATATTTCCCTCCGATTTCAGTACTTTTAATGCATTGTAAAATTTTGACGCACGCTCGGTATCATTTCCCCGGCAAACCGAAACAATAAAACAATTCCAAAACGGGTGGCTCAAAATTGTTCCGCCGGCCCATAATGTTTCGTCGTCGGGGTGGGCAACAATTACGGCAACGTTTTTGGGTTTAATTTCAACCATTTTTTGTTTTTATTTATTTCATTGCTGATTGTTTTGTTGTTCATTATTAACCGTTGTGAAGCCCATAAAACTCTAATTACCAGCAGTAAAAAAATTACTATGGGAATAATTAAATATAAATACATCATTTTAATGTTATTGTGTTATTACTTTGTTTTTTTATATCAGGAATACTCAAAAAGTGAATTAATTGCATCCATTAGTGCTTTTTGTGTTTTGCCCAGTTTGCCTAATTTGTTTGAAATCATTTCCAGTAAATCATTTCTTGAAACACGGCCCCAATTCAAATCAGCATTGGTTAATTCGGGATACATATCCAAGAGTTTATCCTTAATATATCTCCACTGATTCATATCAAATTCTGTTTCCATATTTTTAAGTGGCCAAAATACTTACCCGTTGTTATTTAATGGAAATGATCCAGAGTATCAATTGCCTCTTCAAACTGTTTCTGTGTTTTCCCCAGTTTCGTTGCAATCAACTTAAACAAATCGTCTTTCGTTTCGTGCCGCCAAAATAAATCGGCATTGGTTAGTTGGGGAAACTCACGCTTTAGTATTGGCTTAAGGTGGTCCCAATAGTCCAAACTAAAATTTGATTTCATTTTAAAGTTTTATAGTGATTCCAAACTTTCCACCGGAGAATGCATTGCCGCCGCCAAATTCTAAATTAACTCCCACCTTATTGCTGAAAAAGTACCTGCCACCAATTTGTCCGCCAAGCCCAAGCCCCGATGTGTGTGAACCTTCATACTCGTTTGGCGATCTCCAACTGTAAAAGCCAAGGTTTAGTCCGGCATAAAAATCCCACGGAGAAGGAATATCCAAAATGGTGTTAAAATGATAGTTTGCATTTCCCTGAATACCAATAACTGAATGTCGGTACCTGTTATTTCGCCAGTTGTCGTTGAACGAACGGAAAGATGCTTCGGCGCCCAGGGTTATATCCGGATGTACTCCATAATCGAATCCAACGTAAACGGGAACTCCCCACGATGAAAGACCAACACCAAAGTTAACCTGCGTCTCACCTTTGGAAACAGGACTTTGTGCAAAAACAAAGCCGGCAGCTAAAACCAGAATAAAAGTTAAAACTTGTTTTTTCATTTTCATAATTTATTTTTTAGTGATTTTTTATATAACAGAATTCGTAACATTACAATGAACGCAGCTACCGGAAGCAAAATATCAATAACTCTGAAGCTATAAAACCCAAACGTTATGATGCTCCAAAGAAGCACCAATAGCCATGCGATGATGTAAAGTGAATAATTCATTTCGTTGTTTATATGAACCCGAAAAATCAGATTCAAATATTTGGATGAAATTAAGTTAATTAAGGCGCGGAAATGTTACACAATTCAGTATAAGTGTTACATCATTCCCACATTGCGTGATTATTTTGTCAGAATAGTTTTTAATTATCGTGGTTCGTTTGTTTCTCATTTAGCAGGGATACGAATTTTTTGCCATAAACAAGACAGCAATAAAAACCAATCAATGTATGAAAGTTAAACAACGTACTTTTCCTCTGGCATCCTTTTGTTATTTCTGCTTAATACTTTTATTCTTGCCAGATGCTGATTGATTGGCTGATTGGCAGAGGAATCGGCGTTTGGAAAAGTCATTACTTTATTTGTGGATAATGCATAACCCGTTATTTGGCCACCGAGACACATAACGTACAGGTTATTGTCCTCAACTTTTGGATATGTCAATGAATCAGAAATGAGAGATGCCCGTACTCCGGGTATCTTATTCGCTGCCGCACAGGCTTTAACACTGTTTTCGGTGGCCGGGTTATGTATCCCTTCACCTTCTGAAACCGCCTTTGCCAGGGGTATCACAAAATCGGGATAGTCGTCTCCGGCAACCAACTCATAAGCGCCAATGTCCGCTATCTCATATCCTGCTGCATTAAGGGCCGCTGTTAATTTTGCCTTTAATTCAAACCAGCCAAAATCGGTTGCAATACCTATACGCATCAAATCTATTGTTGCGGAGTTTGCCTTTTTTTTAACCATTTCTGTTTCCATTTTCTTTTTTGTTTTTCGGTTCTTCCCTGCCAGTATTATATTTTTTATACTTAATCTTTTACTAAAAGATTTTAGCTAAAACCAAAGTTAGTCCGGCACATTCGAATTTGGGTTACACTACGTTTAAAAAAAATTACATAATTCACACATTCTGGATGCTATTGTTCAACAAAACTTTTTATACGCTGAATAGCAATGTAATAACATCAACTTTTAAATTCAGAAATATGAAATACATGCAATACACTTTACCCGGTTCTCCGAATAATTCATAAATTTGAACAACGGTAGAGTTTTTAATGAAAGGATATTTTTTTTGAATAGAAAAAGCAGCAATACGTCACCGGACCCCGGTAAATTTTGGTTTGCCCTTGATAATGCTGCGAAAATATTTCCGGCAATTACCGGCAATGAGATTACCTCTGTATTCCGGTTGACGGCTGTTTTGAATGAACCTGTCAAAATAAAGCACTTGCAAAAAGCACTGTTACTGGCAGAAAAGCGGTTCCCGTTTTTCAGGGTACAACTCAAAGAAGGTTTTTTCTGGTATTACCTGGAGCATCTCCCGCAACATATCCCCATTGAGCCAGATGACAAACCACCCTGCAGGAAATTTCCCAATGGAAGCCTTTTGATACGAATCACGGTAAAAGGCAACAGCCTCAGCATTGAATGTTCGCACATTTTAACCGATGGGAGCGGGGCGCTGGAATTTTTCAAGACCATTCTGATTGTGTATTCAGGTGAATGTGGTGCAAAAATTCCCCCGGAATATCAGTTTAACATTCCGGTTGACCGGATTTCGGAAGAAGAATACGAAGATGCTTACAACCGCTATTTTAAGGCAGAAATCCCGCCAATGGTAAAACGAACCAATGCTTTTCATCTTCCTTTTGCGTTAAAACCATTACCCCGGTTTACAGTGCTTAAGGCCATTGTTTCGCTGGAGCAAATAAAAAAAATTGCACACAAAAAAGAGGTAAGTATAACGGTTTATCTCACATCGGTCTATCTGTTCATTTTGCAGGAAGTTTATGAGAGTCTGAATGGGTTTGGCAAGTTAAATAAAAGAAAAAAGCTTCGCGTTCAGGTGCCGGTGAATTTACGCAATATATTCCCGTCGAAAACTATGCGGAATTTTACCCTGTTTGTAATGCCGGAGATTGATTTGCGACTGGGCCATTATACCTTCGATGAAATTATTAAATCGGTTTATCACCAAACAAAATTGGAAACCGATGAAAAGCTTATCCATAAAAATATTTCAAGAAACGTTGGAAGCGAAAGAAAGCTGTTTGTCAGGGGAATACCGTTGTTTGTGAAAAGTTTAATCCTGCGTATGAAATACTACTCGCTGGGAACAAATCAGTACAGCGGGGTACTTACCAATTTGGGTAAAATTGATTTGCCGGCAGAAACCGGCAGCTTAATTGACTACTTTGTTATGACGCCGCCGCCGCCCAACAAGAGGCTGAAATTGAATTGCGGTGTTGCCGGATTTGGCGATAAGCTGGTGCTGAGTTTTGGCAATGTTACACGATCGCTTGAATTTGAAGATAAGTTTCTGCAGTTTTTACGCGATCAGAATATTACGGTTGAAAAGGGAAACAATTGAATTGAGAGTTATGGTACTATGTCCGAATTGTGGAGTTGAAGCAGAAGAAAATGCCAATTTTTGTTCGTTGTGCGGAGAACCGCTGATGGATAAAACCACAGAAAATACAGCCCTGATAAAATCGGGAAGAAACCGGCAGAATGAAAAGTTGTTAACGGATTATCATCGTCTGACCGGTTTTCAGAAAAGAAAAATTTTCTGGCAGATATCCGGGCTGATTCTAATATCCGGCATATTTATCACCTTACTCATAGATTTTATTACGCACAGAGACATTACCTGGTCGAAATACCCCGCCACAATCAGCCTGGTTTTATTTATCAATTTTACGCTGAATACATTTTTGCGCAAAAAAATGACACTCATGGTGGCTCTCAGTTTTTTGTCGGTTACCGGACTTTTTATTCTTTTCGATGTTTATGCCTGCGACACCGGTTGGGAAAATAAACTGGGAATTCCTCTGTTGCTGGCTTTGTATGTTACTTCGTTTGTTCTCATTTATATTATTCGGAATGCAAAACAAAAGGGGTTGAATGTTATTGCTTATTCAATGATTGCCGCTGGAGTGCTTTGTATTTGCATTGAAGGGATGATTTCCATTTACTTCCGAAGCTCCGTTTATTTCGGATGGAGCCTGATTGTAATGGTTTCTGTTGTGCTTATCGCTATGCTTTTGCTGTTTATTCATTACCGGTTAAAAAAAACAACCGACGTGAAACGGTTTTTTCATATTTAGGAGGTGAATCTTTAATTTGCTATTTTTGTTTTGGAAAGATTATCAATTTTTACAGAAATGGAAGAGAAATTTGTTGTAGATAAAAAAGGACGTAAAGTTGCCATTCAGGTTCCCGTTAAAGTATATGAAAAACTGGTGGCTGATTCAGAAGAACTGGATGAAATAAAAGAATATCGAAAAGCAAAAACCCGCAAAGGCGAAGCAATTCCTTTTGAACAGGCGTTTCAGGAAATAGAAGACGCTGCAAAATGAGGTACACTATTTTTATTGAACGGTATGCCCAAAAACAAATAATGAAACTGGATAAACAGGTAATTCCCGTCATTAAAACAGCTATAGCAGAGCTTGCAGATAATCCGCGGCCACACGGGTATAAAAAATTAAAAGGCGAAGATGCCTATCGCATCCGGGTTGGTCATTACCGGATTATTTATGAAATTGATGATGAGAGAATTATTGTTACTGTAGTTTCAGCCGGGCATCGAAAATCAGTTTACAGGTAAAAACTCTCCCTAAAACACTGTCCACAGTTCGTTCCATAAATCTCTCCCCAGCACAAAGAATAAAAGTAAACTGGCCACCCAGCCGTGGTACAGTCCCAAAGCCCAAAGGTTTCTCCATTTGAAATAAGCAGTTAAAAACACCAGTTCCATAAAAAAAGTAAAAACCATTAAAGGCAGGCTGGGGTAGTGGACCCATGCAAACACCAGAGAAGTCAAAAGAAATATCTGAGATTTACGGAGTTTTACCCTTTTTATTTCCTGCAAATTTCCTGCAACTAGCGCCACCATCAGAAATTGCTGAATAATTCCCCAGGCCGGATAAAAAACAAAAACAGGAATTACATGCCAGTTTAAAATAATGGCATTGTACGAAATGCCATACCAAACAATGGCTGCAACCATAACCAACGCAAAAGGCAAAAGAAACAGAAACGACTGTCTGAAATTATTTTTCCGAAAGCCCCAATGTTGTAAAACGAACCTATTCGCCCGGTATCTTTTATAAATATAAACCGACCAAAAGATGCACGCAGCCGCAATATAAAACACACGGAAATTCAGCCAGTCCATTAAAACATATTTCATTAAACCTGTTGCTAAAACTGCTGCTATTTCAATCCATCGCCTTTTATCTGTTTCAATCACTTAAATATTAATTAACTGAATAAAAATAGGTAAATAAAAGATAGTAAACTCCGCTAGTGCGGATTTTCAATCCGTGCTATTGTTGAATACAATTTTAGGATGTAGTTCTCATTTTTCGTATATCGATGAATAACCAGTAAAAATATTACATAATTTCAATTAATATTTACATCATTCACACATTTTTTAACAGAAAAACATTGATTACCAATGAAAAAACAATTACTTTTAGCGCATGAAGATTAAAAAAACCCTTATTATTTTTTTGTCGTTGTTTTTTGTTTTTACGGTAAGTGAGTGGAGTGGTGCTTCAAACAGGGAGAATAACTCATCTTTGCTGATTGAAAAATTCAAACATACAAATTTTGAAAACGCCACTGAACTACCTGCTGCAGACTTGCTGCAAACTGCACTTTCAGGTTTCGAAATCCTTAAAAAAGAGCATTCTGTCACCCGGCCCGAGGTGATAACCATCATTGATTACAGCCTGCCTTCTGACAAAAAGAGGCTTTGGGTACTGGACCTTGTGGAGGCGAAAGTTTTGTATCATTGCCTGGTTTCCCACGGACGAAATTCGGGCGAGGTTATGGCCGAAAATTTTTCCAATAAACCAGGCTCCTACACCAGCAGTCCCGGTTTTTATACAACCGGTGAAACCTATTTTGGAAAACATGGCTTTTCTCTCCGGCTTGATGGTATTGAGAACGGAATTAACGATAAAGCGCGGGAACGTGCCATTGTTATTCACGGAGCCGATTATGTGTCTTCTGAATTTATTAAGAAAAACGGACGGCTTGGCCGAAGTCTGGGTTGTCCGGCTGTTCCTGAAGAGCTGAGCACGGAAATTATTGAAACCATTAAAGACGGTACGTGCCTGTTCGTTTACGCCCCCACAGAAAGCTATCTTTCAAAATCGCCTGTTATCAAAAAATTATCCGCTGTTAAAAAGGGATAACCTTTATTTTTTCTGCTTCCGGTTTTTTATTTAAGGCATTCATTATCAAATCATCCCTCATATAAATGTCATTTCTGAATTGTACACGTCCGTTTCCGTCGGTCCAGGCAGTCAGGTAAAGCAACAGCACATCAACCGGGGTTTTTAGACTTGCCGTTTGTTCCCTGCTTTGCTGCATGGCAGTTTGAATTTTTTCGGGCGGCCATTCCGGTGAACCGGCCAGTAACAACTCAGCCAGTTCCAAAGGTTTTTCAACTCTGATGCACCCCGAGCTCATGGCCCGGTCGTCGCGGGCAAAGTAGCCTCTGGTTGGAGTATCATGTATATAAACGTTATGGCTGTTCGGGAACATAAATTTTACTTTGCCCAGTGCATTTTCAGGGCCGGGATTTTGGCGTACCATATAGGGAAAATTATTTCCGGATATTTTTGACCAGTTTATTTCGCTGTATGCTATTTCCGAACCATTGTACCTGAGTAGTTTCATATTTTTTTGTTTCAGGTATTCAGGGCCTTTACGTAGTTCGGGAATCACATCGTTCCATAAAATGGTCGGGGGAACCGTCCAGCTTGGACCAAAAACAATGTAGGTCATTCGTGCATCAAAAACAGGCGTTTCCCTGTAATCCTTTCCAACTATGGCCCGCATCGAAATAAGGGTGTCAGCTCCTTCAATTAATACAAGGTCAAAACCTGCAATGTTAATCATCAGGTACTTTTGGGGCTCTTGCAACGGGAGCCATCTGAACCTTTCCAAATTAACCTTTAAACGGTTTATAAGTGAACGCGGACTGGTGTTTAATGCAAGCAACGTTCCCTTTCCAATTACACCATCGGCATTTAAACCCCAGTCTTTTTGAAAAATCTTCAGTTGCTTTTCAAGTTTCTCATCATAAATTACAGAAACACTGTCTGATAACGGATACCTCAGTTTTATCAACCTTTTTTTTATTTTTGGGATCAACTGGTTTGTCTGGCCGGGATTAATTGTAGTATCTGAAATTATTGCCGGCCAGGGTTCATTTTCTAGCTCAAGAAAAAATGCCAAATCTTCTTTCATCATCCAGTAAGAGCGATACCGTGGTGCAAGCATATTCAGACCGTTGGTCATATCACCTGCGGTAAGCGCTTCTTCCAGTTTCCGGTTTAACTGTAGTTCCGGTTCTTTGCGTTGTATGGTCCAGCTTTCACCCTCTTTCTCTGAATCAACCTTGCCGTAATACAAATGCAACCCCAACAAAAAAAAAGCATCGGTTAGCAAAACATCCAGTTTCATCATATCCTCAGTATCCATTGCCATAAACAACACTGTTTTACTGATGTATTTTTCGAGAAGAAATAAATGGTAATCAGATGGATTCAGTCCATGCCTGCTTGCCTGCCTGATATAATCCAAAAGCACAAAACCATTTTTTCCAAGCACATTGGAGTTAATTCTGACAGGGATATCAGATTCAATCCAGGCCGGAGAATCTGAATTAATCCGAACCGGTGAATTCGCGTTAATCCAGGGTGGAATGTTCGAATTTATCCAGATGGGAGCTTTGTTGTTGATCCATGCAGGAGCGTAATTTCTGTTTTGATAAAATTGCTGAAGGACTTTGCCTGAATAGAGGTTTTCCTGATCAATTTCGTACGATGAACCGGCAGGTTTTTTATTTATGAACCGGCTGATGGACTCTGTAAGTTCATGAGCAACCAAAGTATAAGTTGTCAGCAAAATCAATACTGAAATAAATATCTTTTTTATTTGCAATTTGTGCGATTTATGAAGATTAAAAATTGTCGGTGGTTAAAATAATCTGACCGCCCGGGTAACGAACATCTTTGCCACTTTCGGCTGTGACAAAAACTTTTGCAGGTTTATAAGAGGATACCGTTTCCAGGGATGCTGTTTTTTGTTTCGAAAAAAAGCTTCTTGAACTTTTTAGCTGGCCCAGATTTTCTGTGTTTCCCCTGTCGGTCTCCATCCAAACCACGTATGTTTGTTTTGATGTTTGCAGCCTTTCAACTTCTGCCAAATCTATAATTTCAACATCAATCACATAATTTTTGTTTTTGTCTTGTTTTACTCTAAGCGAACCTTTGGCTGCAGGAACAACTGAAGAGTTTATAAAAGTTACCTTTTGGGCACATGTGGTTGACAAAAATAGTATTGATACCACCAAAATACTAAAAAGAATACCTTTTGCGGGTTTATACCGAAGACATTCCTCCGGTGTTTGTTTATGTGTTTTCATCTCTTTCCAGTTTAAATTGTGAAAAATTTCGTTAAACCAAAAGTAATCCATTTGGTACCGGAACGCGTTACACAATTCGGGGAAAGAGTTACATCATTCACACATTTGAGAACCTCGAAAGATCGACGACCGACAACAGGCATTTTTGTTCATCATCAGTAACAACACCTTCCATATACACCTTGCAAAGAGGCTTTTTGTTGTATCCAAGCATTACCACGCACGATTCTTTTGAATTGCTGGTATATATTTTACTGAAAAAATCATTAAAAACTGGCCTTGATTCTTCTGAAACAAAAAGTTTAAAATTGCTGTTTGTCAGGCTAAATCGTCTGTCTCCGAGCAGTTCAGCACCGGTAAAGTTCAACTCGCAAATTGTTCCGTCCGAATCGAGAGTGAAATACCCGATGAGCGATAACTCATATACCATGATATATTTTTTCAGCGCTGCTTCCGCTTTTTCGTATGCCTGTCGCAACTCATCGTTCTGCATTTCCAGTTCAATCTGGTGTACATGTAATTCGTGCAGAAGTTTATTTGCATTGATTTCCTTAAATGTATCGTCCTCTTTTTTGTTCTTCTCCTCCAGCAGTTTTTCAGCTTTCTTACGCAACATTTTGGCGTCGGTGAAATCCATTTCTTCGTATATCATAACTTATGTATTTTTCATGATTAATATTATTTCTGAAGTTTGTTCAAGGTGATTAAATAAAACATTAACCGACCAATCTGTGTCAGGTTCTTTTACATCGGCAGCAATAATTTTCATTTTCATATCGTAATTTCCGGGTTTCGTCAACAGCCTGGTCATCTGTTGTTCTGTTTTTTTTCGGATTTCCTCAGGAATAAACAGTTCCATAAAATTTTGTCCTGTAACGTCTTCGCGCTTTTTGCCGAAAAATGTTTCGGCCACCGAATTGAATTCAATAACCTGCCAGCCGGCTGTTATTTTCAGGATTACCTTTGAAGACGATTCAATCAGCATCTGGTTCTCCTGGTTCATTTTTTGTGATTTTTCTTCCACCAGTTTCAGTTTCGAAATATCGATAAACGTAATAACCAGCCCGTCAATCCGGTCGTCGAAGGTGCGGTAAGGCATAATCCGGATGGAAAACCACCGCCCGTCTTTGGTTGGAATTTGCTTCTCAATAAAAATGAGTGTTCTCAGAACTTCGGTTGCATCTTCAGACAGGGTTGGATAAATAAGTTGTGAAACCTGATCGGTAAAAGGTCGTCCAATGTCGCTTTTTATGAGTTTAAATATTTTGGTTGCCTGAATGGTATAACGGCGGATATTCAATTCCTTATCGAGAAACAACGTAGCAATATCGGTGCTGTTGAGCAGGTTTTTCATATCGTTGTTTACCCGCGAATAATCTTCCACCTTCGCCATCAGTTCTGCATTTACCGTTTGAAGTTCTTCGTTCAGGCTTTGCATTTCTTCCTTGGATGTGGTGAGTTCTTCGTTGGTTGATTGCAATTCTTCGTTGGTTGACTGCAACTCTTCGTTGGTCGATTTCAGCTCTTCCTGCGAAGTTTGCATCTCCTCCATTATGTTTTGCATTTCTTCACGGGTATGCTGTAACTCTTGTTCCAATTCGGTTTCCCTGATGCTGGTTACTGATTTTTTCCCTTTTTTCTGCGGAGGTTTGGTTTCGGCAGGTTGCGGAACTTCAGTAAAAATTATCATCAGCTTGCCAAATAAAGGTTCCGGCTTGCGAATCCACTGAATATTTACGTTCAGGGTGATTGTGCCTCCGTTTGTACCTATTTTAACGTGGTGCAATACCACGGCTTCCTTATTCATTACAGCTTTACGAAATGCAATGGCAAAATCGTTTTCAAAGCCCGGCCGCAGCATGGCGAAAATATTCAGGTTTGCCTTTCCCACAGCAGGCTCCAGGTATTTTCCCGTGCGTCCGCTAATGTAGATTATATCGCCGTTTTCGTTTACCAAAACTCCGGCAGGTGCAAATTGCTGCAGCAGCAGTTGGTCGGCAAGTGTTTGAATGTTCATAATTGGTTTGTCAGATTCAGTGTTTTCAATATTGCCCGATTTGGTGCGGGTATATGAAGAAGGAAAATCAAATAATTGCGGGTTTAAGCTGGCCTCAGATCGTTTAAAAATTTTCAGGCCCGAATCAACCGGAGTAAAAAGATGGCTTTGCACTCCAAGTGTTTCAGAGGTACCAAGCATTAAAATTCCTTCGTGGTTCAGGCTGTAGTAAAACAGCCCGAACAATTTTTGCTGCAATTCGGGATCCATATATATCAGCAGGTTCCGGCACGAGATAATATCCAAATTGGTAAAAGGCGGGTGCATAATAATGTTGTGTTGCGCAAATACAACCATTTCCCTTATTTCTGTATTAATGCGGAACATGTCATCGACTTTGGTAAAAAAACGGCTCAGCCTTTTGGGCGAAACATCGTTGACAATATTATCTGAAAACATCCCCTTGCGTGCATTATCAATGGCATCGTTATCCAAATCGGAAGCAAAAATCTGTAATGTTATTCCTGCATTCGGTTTAATTTTTTCCAGCGTTTCCTTAAAAATAATCGCCAGCGAATAAGCTTCTTCGCCTGTAGAGCAACCGGGTACCCATGCCCTCAGTTGCGAATTGGGTTTCATTTTTTCAATCAGCGCGGGAAGTCCTTTTTCTTTTAGTTTTTCCCAAACCGGTGCATCGCGAAAAAAATTGGTTACACCAATCATTAACTCTCTGAAAAGGATATGCACTTCCTTTGGATTTTCCTGCAAAAAGTGCACGTACGAGAATATTTTATCAATTTTATGGACGCTCATTCGTCTTTCGATGCGCCGGTAAACGGTATTCTTTTTATACAAAGAAAAATCATTTCCTGTATGTGTCCGAAGTAAAATGATAATTTTCTCCAGCGCACTTTTATCTTTTACTTCATTGGTCAGGTTTGATTTAACTAAAGGAATTTGTTTCAGGAAATTTATAAGCTCCGAAGGCAATTTTTCCGGTGGGGCCACTATATCAACCAGTCCGGAGTCGATGGCATTTCGGGGCATGCTGTCAAACCGGGCCGTTTCGGGTTCCTGCACCAGAACAATTCCGTTTTTTTCTTTTATTGTCCGAATTCCGCTGCTTCCATCGGAGCCCATGCCCGAGAGAATAATGCCAACAGCATACTCCTTCTGATCATCGGCCAGCGAGCGCAGGAAAAAATCGACCGGAAGGCGAAGTCCCCTTACTTCAACAGGATCAAACAGATGAAGCACCCCTTTGAAAATTGACATGGTTTTGTTTGGAGGAATTACGTAAACACATTCCGGTTTCACTTTCATAAGGTCTTCAGCCTGAAAAACCTTCATGCTGGAAATTCGCTGGAGCAATTCAGGAAGCATCCCTTTTTGCGTAGGGTCCAAATGCTGAACAACCACATAAGCCATTGCGCTTTTGTCAGGTACATTTTTCAGAAATTGCTCCAGGGCTTCCAGTCCCCCGGCTGAAGCACCGATACCCACAATTGGAAACTTACCGGATTTTGCATCAGGTGTCCTTTCTTTTTTAATACTCTCCTCTTTTTTCTTTTTTGTTTTCAATTATCAGTTTTTTTTAAATCCAGGTTATTAAGCGTCAAAAATATACATTAATACAATATAAAGCAGTTTTGGTTAATGCAATTCTTGTACTCAAACAGCTCTTTTAAAAGTGCGAAAATTAGAAAACATGAATAATTTATGCGTTATATAATTCTTTGAAAAGTTTACATTATTCCCACTTTTTTTAATTCTGCTTTGACAAAATTGAAAAATATGTATTACACCGTCCTTCAGGGCGGTGACCAGGACAAATCGGGTGTACGACAAATTCCATATTTTCATACGCTTTCGGAAAAACGGATCTTTTACACCGTGGCTTCCCCCATCGGGATTCCTTCGGAAAGCCCGGTGGATAGAGGTCGCCAAAAACAAAAGGGCTTCAGCCATTAAAGCGATTAAATGCTAAAGCCGCAAAATACGCTGAGAAAGTCAAACACCGGGCTGAAGCGCCGGTGAAAAAAGGATAAATGCTTTGCACCGCTATTTAAAACGTGGAATTTGTCGTACACCCGGTGACCAGGCCAAATCACTTCTGTGAAAGTAGAATTAAGAACCCCAAAAATGTGTGAATGATGTAACTCTTATCCTGAATTGTGTAACATTTCACTGTTTTTGACAGCTTACCTTTGATTGAAAATAAATAACTGCTAAAAACAGTTCAAAACGGTTTAAAATGGCAAATACAAAAAAAATGAAAATAAGCTGGAAAAATGATTTGCAGCAGTCAGTTGTTGAACAGGATGTGATAAAGCTCAGAAATAAGCTTAAAACGATTCAAAATACACCTGAATTAGAAATGAGAGATTACAACTTGAATACGCAGCAAAGGGAACAAAATATGTAAGAATTACCCGGCTGTTCAGGAACAATGTAGTTAAACAAATGTTTAAAAAATAAAAAAAACAGAAAATGAAAAAGTTAAGAATGGGTTTACTCGTGGTTTTAAGCACAGTGTTCCTTTTTACGGGATGTGCTTCGTGGAATAAAACACAGAAAGGTGCGGTAATAGGTACTGCATCGGGCGGAGCAGCAGGTGCAGTAATAGGCCGTGCTTCGGGAAATACCGCCCTTGGGGCAATAATTGGTGCTGCAGTTGGTGGCGGCGCGGGCGCTGTAATTGGCCGGCAAATGGACAAACAGGCTGAAGAAATTGCTAAAAACGTACCCGACGCAAAAGTTGAACGCGTGGGTGAAGGTATTGTAGTGGAATTCAGCAGCAATGTTTTGTTTGGTTTCGATGAATCGAATTTGTCAAATGAAGCCAAAACAAACCTGGATAAACTGGTGGTTGTATTGAACAGTTATTCTGAAACTGATATTGAGATTCAGGGACATACCGACAGTAAAGGGAGTGTAGCTTATAACCAGACCTTATCAGAACAACGGGCCAGAACTGTTTCAGGTTACCTGACGGGTAAAGGAATTGCATACAACCGTTTAAACATAAAAGGTTTTGGCGAAGAATTGCCTAAATATGAAAACAATACAGCAGATGGCCGTACCCAAAACCGCAGGGTTGAATTTTTGATTACAGCCAATGAAAAAATGAAAGCTGAAGCTGAAAAGCAGGCATCGAATTAATTATTAATACGTTATAAATATTTTAAACATGAAGACAAAATTATTTTCTTTGATATTAATTTTTACACTTTCAGGTTCTGTGGCTTTTGCCCAGGGACCTGGCAGTTCTAAAACTTCCTTTGCAGTTCTCGGTGGGGTAAACCTGCAGAATTTAAACGGAAAGGACGCGAGCGACAACAAACTTGAAAATGACATGCTCATCGGTTATCATGCCGGAGTCAATGTTCAGCTTCCTGTTGCCCCTGAGTTTTACTTTCAGCCGGGGCTGATGTTTAGTACAAAAGGAGCTGAAAATATAGGAATATTAAACGCCACATACAAGCTGTCGTATATTGAGCTTCCGCTGAATTTTGTGTATAAAGCCCCGGTGGGCAGTGGTTATTTTATGCTCGGATTCGGCCCTTATGTGGCTTATGGAATCGGGGGCAAAGCCATTTACGAAGCTGGCGGTGTTTCGGTTGAGAATGATATTGAATTTAAAAAAGAGGTGGCATCCGGAGACCCGCTAACCACAGTATATGTAAAACCGTTTGATGCCGGTGCCAACCTCTTTTTCGGTTACGAATTACCGGCGGGACTCTTTCTGCAAGTGAATACCCAACTTGGGTTGCTCGATATCAATCCTGCGGACAACCGGATTACCGGTGATAATAAATCAACACTTAAAAATACAGGTTACGGGCTTTCGCTTGGATTCAGGTTCTAATTCCATATATTTCAGATTCACAAAAAAGGCTGTCGTTGTTTTCAACGGCGGCCTTTTAATTGTTGGGGATTTCTATGCTTTCTGAAAAAAGACGGCGTCATTCCGGTAAACTTTTTAAACTGGTTCGATAAATGAGCCACACTGCTGTAATGTAATTTAAAAGCCATGTCATCGAGTGTTTGGTCGGTGTAAATAAGCAATTCTTTAATCCGTTCTATTCGTTGTTCAATAATATATTTTTCAATGGTTGTGCCCTGCGTTTTCGAAAAAGTATTACTGAGGGAAGCGTAGCTGAGATTGACTTTTTGACTGATAAAATCTGAATAGTTTGGCTTGGGAATGTCATCCGTATGATACACCAATTCATGAATAGCGGCTTTTATATCTTCAACCTGGTGGTGCTTTTTATCTGCCAGTAATTCCAACCCGGCGCTTCTAAGGGCAATGTCAAGTAACCTTAATTTCTCTTCGGGTAAATTCTCACTTAACTCCACTTCACCCAACTCAACGGTAATGCTGTAAACTCCCAGTCTGTTCATTTCTTCCTGAACAAAAGTTTTACAACGACTGCTTACCATATTTTTAATTTTCAGAATCATTTCTGGTTTTCCCCCTTCCGGTGCCCCATGTTATTATTGTACATTTTATTGAATTTTAAATCAGACGCCATTTACCCAATGTAAAATTACAGGATGTGCAGTTTTAAATCATTACACAATTTCATGAAAAATTTACATAGTTCACACATGAACAAAAAAGGGTATACGACAAATTACACAAAAAAGATTATTTCTGTTGAAACGCCTGGGTATTGCCATTGCGTTTTTCCCACAGGATGGCTATGTCACGCTAATGGGTATAAGACAGATTAAATTATAAAGGGAGTTAAAATTCTTTTTTAATTGTCCGAATATTCCTTCAGCGATTTTTTCAGCTTCTTCCGGGTGAAAAAGATTCTGCTTTTAACGGTACCAAGCGGTAAATCAAGCTCTTCCGCTATTTCTTTGTATTTGTACCCTTCAAAAAACATAATAAAAGGAATTCTGTATTCGTCTTCAAGTGCATCTATGCTGTTGTGTATTTCTTTGGATCGGTAAAAAGAATCGGGCGCCGGATAAACTTTGTCTTTTGAAATTATTAAATGGAAATCGTTGTTTGAATTATCAAACGTATTTTTTGTTTTTAAACTCCTCCGGTAATCATTGATAAATGTGTTTTTCATGATGGTGTAAACCCATGCTTTGAAATTCGTGCCCTGCTTAAACTTGTCGCGGTAAGTCAATGCTTTTAACATGGTTTCCTGCAACAGGTCGTTGGCCCGTTCCGAATCGGATGTTAACCGGAGTGCATAAAAATACAGCTTGTCCCTAAAACTATTAAGTGCGTTATTAAATTGTTTGTTGGTCATGACGTTTTTGTTTTTTTGTTTGCGATTCATTAATCAATCCAATAAAAATAAGCTGTTTTTAAGATTCACTTCTTACACAATTTTATTTTGGATTTACATTATTCACACATTCTCATAAAAAAAAACCGCACCCCAATACAGGAGTGCGGTGATGTAGCTTTTTATACCATTTTTCAGGCAAATTTACCCACAAATATTACTGATACAAAAGCTTATATATTTCCTGTAAATCAGGAGAAAGAATGATTTCAGTCCTGCGGTTGCCTGCCCGTTCTTTAACCGATGTATTCGGGTTTACCGGGTGAAACTCGCCTTTACCGGACGCAGTTATTCGCGTCGCATCAAAACCATAATCTTTGGTGAGAATCCGTACAATAGATGTAGCCCTTGCGGTGCTAAGGTCCCAGTTGTCTTTAAACCGTTGGGTTTTTATGGGTACATCGTCCGTATGGCCCTCAATATCAACAGTGAAATCGCTGTTGCTGTTCAGTACATTGGCCAGCGATTTTAGCGCTTCTTTCCCTTTCGGGTCAACCACATCGCTGCCCGATTTGAACAACAGTTTTTCCTCGAGCGAAACATATACCTTTCCGTCCTTCTGGTAAACGTTCAGTTCGTCTGTTTTGTAATTTAACAGCGCTTTTGAAATTGAATTCTTCAGACTGGTGGTTTTGTCGTTTTGCAACTGAATGATATCCTGAAGTTCTTTTAAGCGCGTGGCCTGGTCCCTGATGGTCATTTTTGATTCGGATGAGAGCAACATCAGGTCATTTTGAATGGCATTGTATTCTTTTTGAAATGTATCTTTTTCTTTTTGGAGAGATGCCATATCATCTTTTAGTTTCATTAATTGCATTTTGCTTTCATTCAGTTGGCTAAGGGTTGTTGCATTTTCTTTTTGCAGCTTATCGGCCCTGGCTTCCGAAGCTGTAAATTTTTTGCCCGATACGCAGGATGTAAACACCATACCAACTATCAGTGCAATGAAAGTAAGGTGGTAAATTGACTTTTTCATTTTAATCATTTTAAGTGAAAAATTAGAGGAATAAGGTGAGAACATTTTTAATATATCGTGTTACATAACTTTCAGAAAGAATTACATCATTCACACATTTTCAAGGGAATATTATTAGCTGACATATTCTTTAAGTAACTTGTTGCTGTGCTGGCGAATTTTTAATTTTTCTAGGGATTGTTCTTTTATTTGCCTGACTCTTTCAGCCGATAAACCGAATTCATTTCCAATACTTTCAAACGACTGGGCCTCGTAACCATTGAGCCCGTAAAAATAGCGCAATATATCTGCATCCCTTGAGGATAAGTTTGAAAATGAACGTTCGATGTCATTTTTCAGCGACTCGCGAATCAATCCGGCTTCGGGGTTGGGCGAGTCCTCGTTTAAAATGCTGTTACACATGTTATTTTCCTTTTCATCGCCATAGGGAGCATCCATTGAAACATGAATATTTAAAACATTGACCGCTTCTTCAACTATTTCGTATTTCAACTCCAAAAAATCAGACAATTCGCTGATGGTTGGATCACGAAGAAACTTATGGCTTAACTGGTTGAACGCTTTTTTAATTTTATTTCTCAGAACAATTTTATTCAGCGGGAGCCTTACAATCCTGGATTGCACTTCAATAGCCTGGGTTATAGATTGTCTGATCCACCAAACGGCAAACGTAATGAATTTAAAACCCCTGGTTATATCGAAACGTTCGGCCGCATAAATCAGCCCCAAATTTCCTTCGTTAATTAAGTCTGATAAACTTAACCCCTTGTTTTTGTATTGGTTTGCTACTGAAACTACAAACCGAAGGTTGGCTTTAATCAATTTTTCAAGAGCTTCGCGGTCGCCTTCATCAATTCTCCTTGCCAGTTCAACTTCTTCTTCTGTTGTCAGTAGTTTAATTTTGCTTATTTCCTGTAAGTACATACCCAGTGCAGCATCATTTCTGTCGGTTATTTGTTTGGTTATTTTTAATTGTCTCATTATTGATTTTATAATTAATGACCGGTTCACAAAGATTTTCTCTTTTCGCCAAAAAATGTATGAAAGAGCCCCCGGAAAATTTCTTTTTTACTATGTTGTCAAATTATTGTTACAGGCTTGTCCTGATTAGGGCAATGCGAATTTTACCAATTCTGTATTAAATTTTTTCGTTTCCTCGAGGAACAAGCTATGACCGCTTTTTGTAAAAGCGATAAGTTGCGAATCCGAAATTCCGGCTTTCAACTGTTCAGCCAAATCAAAAGAGCATATTTTGTCTTTTTTGCCATGCATAATCAAAGTTGGAATTTTGACTTTTGCCATGTCCTTTCTCAAATCGGTGTCGCGCAATGCAACCAGGCATTTTGCTGTTGCAAAGGAAGAAGCGCTTAAGCCAATCCCAAACAGCCAATTGGCAATTCCCTCATTTAATGAGGTTTCGGTTGCTGAAAACAGCTTTGCAAAATCGGCTAAAAGTTTTGGCCGGTCGGTATAGTTTAAAATTATTAAATCATCCACCGCACTTTGCGGAAGGTTGTATGGGAAATCATCGCGCTGTGTCCAGATGGGTGCTGCCGCTCCGGCCAATACCAGTTTGGAAACATGGGCGCCTTTATAGGCTGACATATAGCGGACAGCAATGGCCCCACCCATTGAAAAACCAACCAGAACAGCATCTTTTATTTCCAGTTTTTCCATTACCCGCTTAACATCCTGTGCATGAACATCGTAGTTATATTCTCCGTAGGGTTTATCGGATTTACCAAAGCCTCTGAGCGATATTCCAATTACACGAAAGTTATTGTTTATCAAATCGTTGTATTGATACTCATACATTTCGTCGCTTAATGGCCAACCCGGTATTAATACAACTGGCCTTCCTTTACCCAAATCAGTAACATGCAGATGTACTTTGGGTTCCACTTTAATGTATTCTGACCTTGCCTTAGAATTCAATTTCCTGTTTTTTGATTTTTTCATACTTATTATTTTTTAGATATACCTGTTATTTAGCAAAGGTAATTGCTGTATAACCTGAAAAAGTTATATAATTATGGCTAAGAGTTACATAATTCACACTTAGAAGGGGTATCCGATGGCCACATTAAGTATCAGGTTATCTTTTCGCCAGGCGGAACTGCCAAAGTCTATCTGTTTGGTAACCCAGCGGTGGTTTTCTTCCAACCAGGGTTTTCTTAACGGAAAAGCCAGGTCGAACCGCAAAAGGAAGAAGGAAACATCGAACCGGACACCTGCTCCGGCACCAACGGCAATTTCATTCATAAACTGCGAAAACACAAACGGGCTTCCTAAGCTGGCGGGACTCGACTTGTGCAACCACACATTCCCGGCATCGGCAAACAGAGCGCCTTTGAAAAACCGGTAAATGGTAAACCGGTATTCTCCGTTTAGTTCAACCTTAATGTCGCCTCCCAGTTGAAGAAAACCCCGGGTTCTTCCATCCTGAAAATGAGTGCCCGGCCCAACAGAATTGATTTGAAACGCACGAAGGCTGTTGGCGCCGCCACTGAAAAACTGCTTTGAGTAGGGCAATATGGAAGAGTTTCCGTAGGGTTTGGCCACACCGGCAAAAAAACGCATGGCCAGTTTGTTGTTCACATCCAAAGTATAATAACTGCGGAAATCCACACTCAGTTTGGCAAACTGAGAATAAATGGAACCTGCTATGGTAGCCGGATTGCCGGAAGAGGGTTTTGTTCCGCCGATTATCTTTGCCAGTGAAAATGCATTTCCGGCTGTTTCGGCAGTACCCTGAAAAAAGAACTGCATTCTTTTTAACGGGATAACCTGCTCGTTGTAGGTAAATGAATAACTGGCCCCGGCTACAAACTGCTCTTCATAACTTTTCTTTAAAAACGGATTGGCTGCCAGCAACTCTTTGAAAACATCAGATTCGTTGGCCAGTGAAGTAAAACTTAAACTTACCGGACTAAAATCATGCTGTTTCCTGATATTTTCTTTCCACCGGTAACCGAAACCCAATTGAAAAGTCTGCATATCGAAATAGTTAACTCTTTTCAGATAATTGTATGAAAGTGAAAACCGTGTTGTAGGTACAAAGATGCTGTTTTTAATGCCGGGATTAAAAGGAGCAAGCAGTTGGGGGAGTGTTAATTCGAGCTGTGGATTAAAGGAATAAGAATATAAGTTTTCGGATTTACCGCTCAGTTGTGCTTCATACGATCCTCCCAGGTTCAGGTTTAACAATTCGGCCCCCCTGAATGTATTTCTGTTGAGCAGGCTCAGGTTAATTCTCGGCCCTGCAAAATTGTTCGATTTTGACACCATATCTATTTCTGCCCTGAAAGTACTGCGGGGCATGGTGGTCATCAAAATATCCACATCAAGCAAACCGGCAGCGGTAGTATCGCTATCGGCAAATTTCACCTGTACAAATTTGAAATTATTCATCGACATTAACCGGTTAAGGGTAATGTTATGGTTGTGCCTCGAATAGATTTCGCCATTCCGGAGAAAAACCGATTTTAGTATAACCCGCGGTCTGATATTCTGATTTGATTTTAAGCCGCGAAACACAAAATTTCTGAATTGCAGGGTGTCTGCATTTTTGTCTGAAAATTCCTCCGTTAAAGTGTAATCCTGATCGATAAACACACGATTGATGCTGTAAACTGTCAGCGCTTCATCCGGAATACTGTCTTTTAAAAAAAGTTGAACTGATATGACGCGGTCGGCAGTGGATGTATCGGCTTTAAAAAGCAAATAGTCGGGATTGAAATAGAAGTACCCTTTGTTTTTCAGCACTGCATCAATACGGTTTCTTTCGGCGCGCAAAATTTCGAGGTTGTAATCATTGCCAGGTTTTACCAGGCTTTTTCCTTTTTCTGAAAGTATCACCTGTTGCAAACTGTCGTCAGCAATGGCATAATTCAGTTCGCCAAAAGTATAAGGTTTGTGTATGTAACTGGTGTAGATTATTTTGGCCGAGTGCTCTTTTTCAACAACCTCGTAACCGGTAATCCCGTTAAAAATGCCAATATTAAACAGCCGGGCATCTATAATTCCGGAAGTTGCTCCTGGTTTTACATGGCTCAGATATACCGGGGCTTTTCCCCTTTTCCTGAGCCATTTTCCCAGCCAGGTATGGGGATTGTCGCTGGTTACCATATACAACCACAACCGGGGCCGCATTCCCAGATAACTTTTATTTGGCTCCGGACGAATGCCGGTTTCAGCAACATTCTCAATAAATCGTTTTTTCTTTTTTTTAAGGTTTTCGCTGGATTCCAGTTTAACATCGGCGCCGGTATAAAGTTTTTCGCCGGGAGGCAAATGCTTTAACCCACTGCATGCCGTAAGCAGCAAACAGGCAAAAATAAAAATGCTTATATTTCGGATACATCCTGTCATGGCTGTTTTTCAATTTGGGTTGAATCACTCTTCGTTTTTTGCTTTCTGAAAAAAATCTTCCAACGGTTGAAATCGCGCACGTAAACGATTCCAACTCCGGTTTCAACCAACTGGCCTTCAATAGCTCCTTCGTACTGGTTGTGCCTGAACCCTTTAAGCCGGTAACGTCCATCTTTTGTTAACCGGTATTCTATCTGAACATCGCTGGCGATATCGGTTGCCTGGTTCTGCCTGGCTCTTTCCCCTTCCACATCAATGGCGCCACCGAGCTGAACCGAAAGCCGTTCATCAAAAAGTTGCTTCTTGATTCCAATTTCCACCTGGGTGCGGCCTTCTGCCTGGCCCCCCTGATAATCTTCGTACGATTGAATATCAAAATTCATCTCTACCCCGGGTATTAATTTCGATGTCAACTGGTTTAACTGGGCAGATAAAAATTTGCCTACCGTTGAACGCACCAGAGTTGAAGTGCCGCCCGATTCCGTTTGCAATGGATTTTCCTGAATAAAGCGGCCCAGCACCAAAAGGGCAAAAACCTGTTTGTTCAGTGCCGATTCATCCTCGTTCAGCAGGGTCAGTTTCTGGTTTACAGCGCCCCCCAAAATTCCTTTTTCATCAGGCGGCAGTTCTATTTCGAAACGGATTACAGGTTGCAGAATCGGGCCCCTCAAATTTAACAACACCCAAAACGGGTACTGTTGTTTATAGCCCCCGCTTTCAATCGCAGTCATTCCCGACATCTGAAAAGCTACAAGGTCATAAGGTGCAGCCCTTACAGTATATCTTGCATTTATAGCTATTGCAGCATCCAAAGGATCGCCATTCCAAATGATAGTACTTCCGGGCAAAATGTCAAATTTGCGTTTAACCACCGATTCGAGCGACACCAGGTAACTGCCTTCGTCTAAATTATAGGCTCCGGTAAGGCTCATTTTTCCGCTTCTGTCAATGGAGAAACTTAAAGCAGCTTCGCCTCTTACCACCAGCGAATCGGTTGAAGTTGGATCCATTAAAAGCCGCAAAGTTGCCTGTTTGTCAATTTCAACAATGGTGGACAGGTCGAAGCCGGTAAAACCTGTTGCCGGCGCTTCCGGTTTCACATCGCGGTAAAGAATCGGACTTTTGGTTTCAGGGCTGTTGAATTCAATAACATCTTCGCCCTTATCGGTGGTGAGTCTGTCTTCGGGAACAACAAAAGTGAAAATGGAACCCCGCTTAATTCGCACTCTTCCGTTGATAACCGATTGGGCCATAGGGCCGCTTATATTGATTCTGCTGTCGATGATCATGCGCCCGTAATAATTTTCATTGTCGCGCGAAGTGGTGTTGAGCAACAAAAAGTCGGTTGCATCTACCTGCAGGGCAAAAACAAAATCGCTGAATTTTTTCATCTGAACAGAACCATCGATAGTCGCTTTATTCTGACGGGAATCGGACAGGGTAAACGAATTAAACCAGATACCTCCGGGCTTAAACTGAATGGTTTCATTACTTAGATGCAGCCGGTTATTCAACACTGCCGGATTTACAAACACATCATTGAAAACCAGGTCGCCTGTAATATCAGGAGCAACTACAGATCCCTGGATGGTTAAATCACCCGACAAAGTTCCCGAAGATTCGGATATTTGTCCCATGGAAAATGCCTCGATGGTTTTCATTGAAAGCGATTGAATGGCGGTTTTTACATTTATTGAATTGTCGCCATCGCTGGCCATAAAATAACCTTTAGCCGTAAGGTTGTTTTCAGGCCCCGACAAATTCACATCCAGATCAAATTTTCCGATTTCGGGGTTGGTTGCTTTAACGGTTACATCGCCCACCGGAACCTCTCTGACCATCAGATTGCTGATTTTTGCATCGGCAATTACTCCATAAGTGTTGTTTACCCTTTTAAGCAACGCATTTCCATCCACCGTTCCTTTTACGAAACTGGTATCTTTTTCAATAATCCTGGAAATATCATCCAGTTTAAAATGTTTTAGTTCAATAGTCAGGTCATCATTAAACTGCTGATTGACAGAAGATACCCTCACCTGGCTAGCCGCATTTTCAATAAACAGGTTATGGATTAAAAATCCTTCGTCACCAAATTCTATATAGTTTTCCGGGTCTATGTCCCATTGATTATACATCAGGTGGAAATCGTCAGGATTGAATGCCAGTTTGTAGTTGCCTTCCGTTTTCGTTAATTGCGAGCGGATTACAAACTTTTTCCTTTTGTCGTCATCAATTGACGAAAGGCCGGCAAGCAGCGTATTGTCTGCCAGTTTGCCATCAATAAGGAAGTTTTCCAGTTTTACCAAGTCATTTGAAACTGTAGTGCTCGACAGTGAAAAATTCAATTCAGAAACATCCGACGTTACATCTAAAACCAGATCGGCAATTTCAGTTGATCCATAAACAATTCTGTTCATAATTGCATGTAGTTTCAGGTCGTTGTTTTCGCTGTTGTAACTTCCCTGAATAATTCCCGGCTGAAACACATTTAGTTGTGGAATAAGAATTTGTGAAAGAATGGGATGATTATGGAGCTGAATCTCGAAACTAAAATCAGATGGTGTACTGTCTGTGGCCATTTCAACCGTATCGGATAATGGAAAATAATGGTTGATAAAACGCGTAAGTTCCGATGAAATATCAATCGGAGATATGGTGCCCGAGTATTCCGCATCTAACAGCGGACTGCTGATATTAAATTCACTTTTCCCCGGCTCATTTACAGAAGAGAAAAGCAGCGAGTCGAGTACATAAATTCGGTTATCCTGAGCCACTGTAAAGTTTGAGATGCCAACTTTCCCGTAAAGTTTATCAACCGTTCTGCCTTCAAAATTGGCCGTTACAGCCAACCCTACTCGTATATCCTCTTTCGTAATATGAAGTTTCTGAAGATCGGCCCCCGGCACATCCAACCGGAACTGATAGAATTCCTGTCCGGGGTTTAAGCCCACAAGGCCTTCAAAATTGAACACTGCATTCTCATCATCCAGATTTATATTTCCCGAAAATTCCTGTCCAAAGAGTGTTCCGTCAAAGGTTAGGTTCTGGTATTTATATTTGTTGAGGTATAATTCCGTTACTTCGCCTTTAATATCGGCCATTACAATTTCTCTTTCAAGCCCTTGTCCCGCAGCTTCGGCGGTTAAGGAAACCGGGCCATAAAGGACAGTATCTTTGAGAAGCCTGCCAGCATCGAATTGGTTCACATTTATTTTCCCTCTGAAATTTTCATCCTTGTCAACCATTGCATCAAGGTTAATGGCTCCAAAACTGCTGTTGAGGCCAACAGTTGTCTCAAATGCCGTGATTTTTCCTTTGAAAAGAACATCCAAATCAATATTTTCCGGTAGTTCAATATTTTCCGGAATTGACGGACCCGCCAGTATCTCCAAATCATTTTTCCCTGAAATAACTTTCAGGTTTGAAAAATTGTACGAAGCTTCTTTAACATCGGGTAACCCGGCAATACTGAAATCGGTTTCCAGTTCGGTATTTTCACCGGTTTTTATTATCAGGTTTTTGCCGGTCAGGTTGTTTAACGGTCCGCTTACTATTCCGCTCACGGTAGTGGTGTTCGTCAGGTTTGTAAAAAATGGCAGATTGATGAGGTCATTACTGAAATAGAGTGCATCTGGATTTTTAAATTTTACATTTCGCATGACCAGGTTCAGATCGCTGAATTCATAATCCTGCGTAAACGATTTGAGTGTGGAATACTGAACGAAAAAATCGGCATCGATGGTTGAATATTGGGTCTTTAGCTTTAGTTTATCCGTAGTGATGGAAGTTTCATCCATACTAAAATTTGTTGAAAGGCTGTTGATTACAAATCCATTCTGATCAACTGCGCTGAATTTTTCCACAGCTATTTTAATAAGAGTTTTATCATAATAGAAATCTTTTGCGTCGAAGGTCATGTGCCTGAATTTCAAATAATCGGAGTTGAATTCATTTTTCGCCCCGGCAACATCACCCACCTGGTAAATAAAATCATTGTCGGCCATGTTCATCTGGTTTACTGTAACTTTCCAGTTGTTTCCGGAAGACGAAAGGGAATCTGCAGCCAATGAACCGGTTAAAAATTCCGGCTCGAAATTGTGGTATCGGATATCGCTTTTCGCTACGGTTAAACGGTCAAAAACCAAAAATTCCTTTTGTATATCAATCAATGCATCTGCAAGCTTCAATTCATCTATAACCGAAATAACCGACAGAAAATTAACTGAATCGGAATAAGTTACCGCAGAGTTGTTTATCTGAAGTTTTTTTGCGGATACTTTTGGCAGCGTTTTTTTCTGATTTTTTGTTTGCAAGCCTGCCGGTTCACTCCTCTGCACATCTACTGTCAATCCGTTCAACGACAATTCATTAAACGCATAGTTCGATTTTTTGGGAGCGATTTCCCTAACCCTGACATCCGAATTTGATATTGCCGCGAACACACTCATTCCGCCATAAACATCATTGTAAGTGAACTTTACGTTTGTCAGGTTTGCCTTGTCGATGCTAAATGTCCATTTGGGAGGGGCAGATGGTTTTTTATCCGCCTTATTGGTGGTGTCACTGAATGTTGTTATCAGAAAATTGTAGTTGAACAGTGGATCGGTTTGGGTGCTGTAAAGCTTGATGGTAGCATCTTCGAGAGCTATGGAGCCTATGTTAATCCTGCTTCTGAATAAGTCGTAAAGCGCTATATTGATTTTCACCTTTCCGGCATAAACCAAAGTGTCGGATTGGGTATCTTCCAGGTAAATTCCTTCCAAAACTATTGCTTTGGGGAAAAAGATGCCCACATTTTTAATTTCCACCCTGGTTTGGGTTTTACTGCTAACAAAGGAAGCGGCATAACCGACAATTTTATTTTGAACGGAAGGAATTTGGATAAGCAGGGCAACCAGAATAAAAAGCATTACAAAACCCAGGACGACCCATAAAGCCACCCTGACTATTCGTTTTATAATTATACCTGACTTACTCATCTTGAAAATGACATAGAAAAAAAATTGTGAATAGTTCAGGCTAAGTTGAGCACTTTTGCCGGGATTTGTGTTACATAACTATTGAAAAGAGTTGTAATATTCACACATCTGCAAATATTTATTAAGAGTTCTTTATCCGGAGAGCAATAAGGTAATAAGGTAAAAATCAAATGGATAACGTTTTTACTAAGTCCCCCTCGGTATTGCAACCGAACTTCAAAATGAATAACTTTTAATTTTAGTTATATAGTAGGTTAGAACATCGAAAATAAGGTTTTTTGATTTCAAATAAACCTTATTTTTTCCATTAAATCTTAGTAAAAGGAGAATAGGGGAAAACTAACCTTATTGCCTTATTAATAAGGCAATTAATTTGATAGCTATCGGAGCTGACACGTCAAAAAAATTAGAATTACAATATTTTTAAAATTTGGAATTTATTTGTTTTTTGATGATTGATATTTGAAAATTTTGATAAAAATCACGAATAATATTGATAAAAACACTATTCCTTTTCCATTTCGGAAGTGTATTCCCCCCGGCGGGCTGCATAATTGCATTCGCTCCGGTGGTAAAGGGCTTTTTGCGCTTCTTTTGCATTTGCATTGTCTCCCCGCCATATTTCCAAAGCAGGTTGCTGAAGTGCACGGCCATAAGAAAATGACAACTCCCATGGCAGTTTTGATTTGAATCTTTGGTTCATGGCATTTAGCCGGTCTGAAGCCAGTTCAGCGGATTGGCCACCCGACAAAAACGTAATCCCCGGAACTGCTGCAGGAACGGCACGCAAAAAACATTTTACGGTTGCATCGGCCACTTCTTCCGCTGTTTCCTGTTTCGTGCACTTTAATCCGGGAACTATCATGTTGGGTTTCAGAATTATCCCCTCCAGCATGACTCCCTGTAAAAAAAGCTGATTAAAAACCGTTCGCAGCACTTCTTCAGTTACTTCAAAACATTGCTCCAGCGTATGGTCGCCATCCATGAGCACTTCGGGTTCAACAACGGGAACCAATCCTGTTTCCTGGCACAATGCGGCATACCGGGCCAGGGCATGGGCATTGGCTTCCAGGCAGGCGTGGGAGGGAATGTTATCGCCAATTGTAATCACCGCGCGCCATTTTGCAAACCGGGCGCCCATCTGGTAGTATTCAACCAGACGTTCGCGTAAACCGTCGAGGCCTTCTGTAATTTTTTCACCGGGATGGCCTGCCATTTCTTTT
>JAWLCW010000030.1:0-56822 GCA_041686935.1 Mariniphaga sp.
TTCTTGTTTGTTATTATTATTTTGATTTACACAAAAATAAACATAAAGGAGCTTATTTTTATAGTGTTGATTATCTGCGTAATACAAGATCAGCGCCCAATATTAACGTAGTTTCAATGCAGAAACAGAGGCGTCTGAAGAGGCGCCTTTTTTTGTGCCATTTTTTTTGAAACAATTTTGCAATTCAAAAATTTTCCATAGATTTGTGATATTATTTTAATATCAATCTAATATAAAATTAATGCCATGGAAAAAAATTATAAAGGATTATCGGGGTACCTGTTTGTTTTAATCGAATTGATTCTTTTGGTACTCATTGTTTTTGGTTTTATGCGCGGAATGGTTGTTCCTTCTGTCGTTTTAACCGCATTGTTTTTTTTGATTGCTCCCGGTTTTACCGTAGTCGATCCCAACCAAAGCTGTGTGATGGTGCTTTTTGGCGCCTACAAGGGAACCATAAAAACGAACGGTTTTTACTGGGTAAATCCGTTTTTTGTGCGGAAAAAGATTTCTCTGCGGGCACGCAATTTCGACAGCGAACCCATCAAAGTGAACGACAAACTGGGAAACCCGATTATGATTGGGGTTGTGCTGGTTTGGAAGGTGGAAAACACGTATAAAGCAGCTTTCGGGGTTGATGAATACGAACATTTTGTGGTGGTTCAAAGTGAGGCGGCACTACGAAAACTGGCCGGAATGTATCCTTATGACAACATTGAAGACGAAACCGCAAAAGTTACTCTACGCGAGAGTACCGAGGAGGTAAACGATCAATTGGAAAACGAAATCAGGGAACGGCTCGAAATTGCAGGTATTCATGTAATTGAAGCACGAATTAATTACATTGCCTACGCCCAGGAAATTGCCCAGGCCATGCTGAAACGCCAGCAGGCAACCGCCATTGTGGCTGCCCGGTTTAAGATTGTGGAGGGCGCTGTAAGCATGGTGGAAATGGCGCTCGATGAACTGAGCAAAAAGGAAATTGTGGATTTGGATGAAGATAAAAAAGCTACTATGGTAAGCAACCTGATGGTAGTATTGTGTGGCGATAAGGACGTCACTCCTGTTGTGAATACCGGAACACTTTATCAGTAACGTGCAAATTCAGTCATCGGAAATCTGTTTGAGAATTTGAAGTAGTCATCCGATGATTAAAAAAGAAAAGTGAGGTTGGATTAAATGACGAAGAAAAAAACATTTGTATTGCGAATTGATCCGGAAGTGATGAAAGCTCTTGAAAAATGGGCCGCCGACGATTTCAGGAGCATAAACGGGCAACTGGAATGGATCATTCATAATGCATTAAAAGAAGCTAACAGATTAAAAAACAAATAATTATGATGAAACAAACTTATACATGTCCAAAGTGCGGTAACAAAAAAGCAGAAGCTGATAAAATCAGAACAACAGGCGCTGGTTTTACACGCTACTTCAATATTCAGAATCGAAGTTTTACCGCCGTTTCCTGCACTCGTTGCGGGTTTACAGAACTCTATCGTACAGGAAAATCAGGTGGAGGTAAAAATGTCCTCGACTTTCTTACCAATTAAATAATGTTTTGAATCAGAAAGAGTTGAAGGTCGATATAAGCTGCCTTCTTTCTGTTTGTCAGACTGCATGCTTTGTATTTTTATCCATAATTGATTTTTGAAGCGATAAAGGCCGGTACTTTTTTGTTTTTTCATCGTACGTGTGTTAATTATACCAATTCTAAATTAAAACACAAAGGGAATCTCTTTTTGATAACTTTGGAATTATGTGGTTGATTGTTTTAATCTTGCTCTGGTCAGGTGTTTGGTTGCATTTTTATTCCCTGAAGGCATTCATTAGCATTGTTTTTCTATATTTTTTCCTCTGGTTTTTTGTCTTCCCTTCTTTTTTTCTGTTTTGATTTCTTTGTGCTCAATTTTTATATTTGAGGCCTTTTTTAGGAAAAAGGTTAGGGAATCACCTATTTTTGCAGATGAAATGTGATAAAAAGAAACTTTAATAAATCAATCAGTTTATAGATGAAAGCTTACAAAATTATTGTTTTGGCCAAACAGGTGCCTGACACGAGGAATGTTGGCAAAGATGCAATGAAAGCTGACGGGACAGTGAACAGGGCTGTTCTTCCTGCCATTTTTAATCCGGAAGATTTAAATGCGCTTGAACAGGCCTTGCGCATCAAAGATCAGTTTCCGGGAACAACAGTAAAAATCCTGACCATGGGACCAGGGCGTGCAGCAGAAATCATCCGCGAAGGATTGTTCCGTGGGGCAGATGGCGGCGTTTTGCTTACCGATCGGGCTTTTGCCGGATCCGATACACTGGCTACATCTTATGCCCTTGGCCAGGCCCTGAAAAAAATGGGAAAAATTGATCTCATTATTGCAGGCCGTCAGGCTATCGACGGCGATACCGCGCAGGTTGGCCCGCAGGTTGCCGAAAAACTGGGATGGCTTCAGGTTACTTATGTGGAAGAGGTAATAGAACTAAAAAACGATACCGTTGTGCTGAAACGTCGCCTTGACAGAGGCGTGGAAACAGTGAAATGCAAACTGCCGCTGGTAATGACCGTGAACGGCACAGCACCCGAATGCCGGGTAAGAAACGCCAAGTTACTAATGAAATACAAGCGCGCAAAAACAGTTACCGAATTGCAAAAAGAAAATGAAGATTACACTTCACTTTATAACGACAGACCGGATTTGAATATACCGGAATGGACCGTAAACGACATCGAATCCGATGCTTCTCAACTTGGTCTGACCGGTTCGCCAACCAAAGTAAAATCCATTGAAAATGTGGTACTTCAGGCGAAAGATTCGAAAGTGATTTCGGGTGTTGATGCGGAAATTGAAAATATGATGATTGATTTGATTAAAAGTCATACCATCGGTTAGTTTTATTTTGAAAAAGATTAAACATGAATAACGTATTTGTTTATTGTGAAATTGAAGACGGCCATGTGGCTGAAGTGAGCCTGGAATTGCTGACTAAAGGCCGGGCGCTGGCAAACCAGCTCAAATGCGATCTGGAAGCCATTGCCGTTGGGCACAAACTCGAAGGTGTTGCCAAACAGGTAATCCCTTACGGTGTTGATACATTGTATCTTGCCGACGATAAAAGGTTGTATCCGTATCAAACGCTGCCGCATACTTCCATCGTTGTAAATTTATTTAAAGAAGTAAAACCGCAAATTGCTTTGATGGGCGCTTCTTCCATCGGTCGAGATCTCGGACCGCGGGTTTCTTCGGCACTGCACAGCGGGCTTACTGCCGACTGCACCAGCCTTGAAATAGGAGATCATTTCGATAAAAAGGCGGATAAAAAGTATGAAAACCTGTTGTACCAGATTCGTCCGGCTTTTGGTGGAAACATCATTGCCACAATTATCAACCCCGATTGCCGCCCGCAAATGGCAACCGTTCGCGAAGGGGTAATGAAAAAAGAAATTCTCGATGCAAAATACAAGGGGAAAGTGGTTAACCTCGATGTGTCGAAATATGTCAGTGATTCCGATTTTGTAGTGGAAATCATCGAGCGGCACATAGAAAAAAGCAAACTGAACATTAAAGGTTCGCCCATTATTGTGGCAGGTGGTTATGGCGTGGGTTCAAAAGAAAATTTTAAATTGTTGTATGATCTGGCCGAAGTTTTGGGAGGCGAAGTGGGTGCATCGCGCGCGGCAATCGATGCCGGATATGTGGAACATGAAAGGCAGATTGGACAGACTGGCTTAACGGTTCGTCCTAAACTCTACATCGCCTGCGGAATTTCAGGACAGATTCAGCACCGTGCAGGAATGGAACAATCGGCCCAGATTATCGCCATCAATACCGATCCTGAAGCTCCGATAAATTCCATAGCCGACTATGTAATTACCGGAGATATTGCCGATATCATTCCCAAAATGATTAAGTATTACAAAAAGAACACAAAATAATTTAGAACAAATGGCAAATTTTTATACCGATAACAGCGAATTGAAATTTCATTTGAACCATCCGTTAATGGAGAAAATCGTTCGGATGAAAGAACGGAATTTTTCGTTTAAGGATGAATTTCAGTTTGCACCGCTCGATCACGAAGATGCAATGGACAACTACGAACGCGTGCTCGAAATTGTAGGCGAAGTTTGTGGTGACATTATTGCGCCCAATGCCGAAGGAATTGATGCGGAAGGCCCGCAGGTGGTGGATGGACATGTGGTTTATGCCACCGGAACCAGCGAAAATCTGAAAGCCTTGAACCAGGCCGGATTGATGGGCATGTCGCTTCCATATAAATACGAAGGACTGAATTTTCCGATTGTCCCGTACATTATGGCTGCCGACATAGTTTCGCGTGCCGATGCCGGTTTTGTGAATATATGGGGCTTGCAGGATTGCGCCGAAACCATTAACGAATTCGCCTCGGAAGAGCAAAAGGAGAAATACCTGCCGCGCGTGTGCAAAGGCGACACCATGGCCATGGATCTAACCGAACCCGATGCCGGCTCCGATTTGCAAGCTGTTCAGCTTAAAGCCACCTGGGATGAAAAGAAAAATGTATGGCTGCTTAACGGCGTGAAGCGCTTTATTACCAACGGCGACGGCGATATTTCCCTGGTTCTGGCACGTTCGGAACCGGGTACCAAAGACGGCCGAGGGCTTTCCATGTTTATTTACGACAAACAGCACGGAGGTGTAACCGTTCGGCGCATCGAGCACAAAATGGGCATCATCGGTTCGCCTACCTGTGAGCTGGTTTTTAAAGATGCTCCGGCTGAATTGGTTGGTTCCAGAAAACTTGGTCTGATTAAATATGTAATGGCGCTGATGAACGGAGCACGTCTGGGAATTGCCGCCCAGTCGGTTGGAATTAGCGAAGCCGCTTACCGCGAAGCGCTGGAATATGCCAAAGAACGCATGCAGTTTGGGAAATCCATCATTCGTTTTCCGGCAGTTTTTGAAATGCTTTCGATGATGAAAGCCAAACTGGATGCTTCACGTACCTTGCTTTATGAAACCGCCCGGTTTGTGGACATGTACAAAACGTATCAGCATATTTCAGAAGAGCGCACTTTGGAAAAAGAAGAACGCGACGAAATGAAACATTACCAGCGGCTGGCCGATATCTTCACTCCGCTTGTGAAAGGAATGTCAAGTGAATACAGCAATCAACTGGCTTACGATGCCGTTCAGATTCACGGAGGTTCAGGTTTTATGAAAGATTATCCGGTGGAACGCATTTACCGCGATGCACGCATTACTTCCATTTACGAAGGAACAACCCAGTTGCAGGTTGTGGCCGCCATCAGGGGCGTAACAACCGGTGGGTTTCTTAACCGGATAAGATATTACGAAGCTCAGAAGATTTCCCCGCAACTGGAATACCTGAAACGGTCGCTCATTATTTTAACCGATGAATACGAACAGGCGGTGAAAAAAGTTGTCGGCACTGACGATAACGAATTTATCGATTTTCATGCCCGCCGTTTGGTTGAAATGGCCGGTCACATTATTATGAGCTATTTGCTGTTGCTCGATGCAAACCGCGAAGAGTCGTTCCTGCGTTCGGCAAAAAATTACATCACATTTGCTAAAGCACAGGTAAAATCAAATGCTGAATACATCCGTGTTTCTGAATTAAGCGACATCGGAAATTATAAGTTTGAATTGTAATTGTCTGGATTGGCAATTTACTTTTTAGTGCGGATTTGAAAAATCCGCGTTTTGGTCATCCCCGTCAGGGTTTCAAATCCCAGACGGGGATGAATTTTTATATGGGTCAAAATTTCGGTTGAAACCGAAAAATTACCGGTAAATCTTTCGATTCAAACCGAAGAATTTACCCTTTTTTATTGAAATTTTCCTTCCCGTAAAAAAGCCAGCCGGTGATAAGTAAACCAGCAAAAACAAATGCGGCAAAAACGAGACTGCTGACTGCCAGTTGCATTCCGCCTGAAATAACATGTCCGCTGGTGCACCCTCCGGCCATTCGCGCCCCGAAAATCAGGATAAATCCACCAAACAACGACCAAAGAATACGCGAAGTGCGGGAGTTGTTTTTGAAATTTTTCCAGTTTTTATGAATGAGCTGAACTTTAAATTCTTTATTCAACAACGAAAGAATTAAACCCGACAAAACAGCACCTGCTAAAAATACAAACTCCCATCTGCCCGACTTTTGAATGGCTTCGAAATAGCTGTTTTGCGTAATTCCTGCCAGCCAGTCGGCAACAAAGGGAAACGTGGTGGATGCGCCGATTTGCCGGTTTGAAACCACGCTCAAAAAAACGACGGCGTTCAAAATTGACAGGCCGACTCCGGCTGCCAGCCATTTCATATTTTTTCCCGGTTTATCCAGTTGGTGCACCCAAAATGCAGCAACAACAAATGCAGCCCCCAGTAAAATCAGCAGGATATAAAAAAGAACCGGACTATTTCCGGCAATGGTATGCAATGAAATAACACCCAGATTTGGCCCTAAAATTCCATGAATAGACGGTAACAAAAGCGTATAAACCAGGCCACCAAATAAGCCGCCAATAATTCCGAAAAGCGCATCAACAGAACCTTGTCCCAACGAAATGGCAAGCGTTCCCGGACAATAACCGAGAATGGCCATGCCGATGCCGAATATGATTCCTCCCAGTGCAACACCGCCAAAAATAAGTGGTTTGGTATGGTAACCCGCCAGTCCAAGTCCGATTTCAATATTTATTAAAATGGCGCCAACCCCAATGGCCACAGCAATAGCTTTGGCTACAGCCAGGTTGTTGAGCGTGGCCATTCCGCTGATGGTGTTGTACTTGTTCAGTTTCGCGTACTGTAGGATTGCACCAAAAAGAAATCCCAGAATGAGTGTGGTAATCATATTTTTGATTTTTTGTTCAGGAAGACAAAACTAAACAATATTGTTGTATTTAACCATATTGCAACTTTCTGTTTTATTGGTGATTTTGGTATAATCCGAACTTTTCTATCCCCAGTTTTTGATATTAATTTTTCCAACAAAATACTTAAAATAACTACCTGCTTTCATTTACCAGCATTTTCTTTTTTTATTTTTGCGCGCCATGTAAAGAACCTGCCCCAATTTTGTTTGTTGTAATTGACATTCAGAAAGAATGGGAGGTTCAATAGAATTTCAGCTTTTTAGAAAACAGGAAAAACAATGACAGAAATACGAAATATAGCCATCATCGCCCACGTTGACCACGGAAAAACCACACTGGTTGATCGCATGTTGCACCAGGTAAAACTTTTCAGGGAAAACCAGGATATGGGCGAATTAATCCTCGACAGCAACGATTTGGAGCGGGAACGCGGAATTACCATTCTGTCGAAGAATGTTTCCATCCGTTACAGGGATACAAAAATCAACATCATCGATACACCAGGTCACTCCGATTTCGGAGGCGAAGTGGAACGCGTACTCAACATGGCCGACGGCGTTTTACTTATTGTAGATGCTTTTGAGGGACCCATGCCGCAAACCCGTTTCGTTCTGCAAAAAGCGCTGGAACTGGGTTTAAAACCCATTGTGGTGGTAAACAAAGTGGATAAGCCAAACTGCACCCCCGACATTGCTCACGAAAAAGTGTTCGATTTGATGTACAGTCTCGATGCCACCGAAGAGCAGCTCGATTTTCCAACGGTTTACGGTTCGGCAAAAGCAGGCTGGATGGGCCCCGACTGGAAAGAAGAAACTACCGACATTAGCTATTTACTCGATGTCATTTTGGATCACATTCCCGCATCAAGTCATAAAGAGGGTTCGTTACAAATGCGAATAACTTCGCTTGATTATTCTTCCTATACCGGACGGATTGCAGTGGGGAAAGTCACCCGTGGCCAATTGATTCCCGGCTTACCGGTTTCACTGGTAAAACGTGATGGAAGCATTGTAAAATCATTGGCCAGAGAGGTATATTTGTTTGAAGGATTGGGTAAGGAAAAAACAAAAGAACCGGTTCCTTCCGGCGAAATTTGTGCCGTTCTCGGGCTCGAAGGTTTCGATATTGGCGATACCGTTGCTGATGGTTTGGAGCCCGAAGGATTAAAACCCATTCAACTTGATGAACCCACCATGAGCATGTTGTTTGTGGCCAATAATTCACCGTTTTTCGGGAAAGACGGAAAATTTGTGACTTCCCGGCAGTTGCGCGAAAGACTGTTTAAAGAAACGGAAAAAAACCTGGCGCTGCGTGTGGAGGAAACTAACTCTGCCGATTCGTTTATGGTTTTCGGACGCGGTATTTTACACCTCTCTATTTTGGTGGAAACCATGCGTCGGGAAGGCTACGAAATGCAGTTGGGCCAGCCCAAGGTTATAATCAAGCAAATTGATGGCGTAAAACATGAGCCAATTGAATTTTTAACCGTTCAGGTTCCCGAAGAATTTTCCGGGAAAGTAATTGAACAGGTTACACAGCGCAAAGGTGAAATTTTAAATATCGAGGTAAAAGGCGACCGGTCGCATCTGGAATTTTCCATTCCTGCACGCGGAATTATTGGTTTGCGGAATCAGATGCTAACTGCTACCGAAGGCGAAGCCATTATGGCACACCGTTTTAAGGGTTATGAGCCCTGGAAAGGTTCATTGGGAATAAACCGTAATGGTGCGCTTATTTCGCTGGAACCCGGAACAGCCATTGCCTATTCCATCGATAAAATGCAGGACCGCGGACGCTTTTTTGTGGAGCCTGGCGAAGACGTGTATATGGGACAGGTGATTGGAGAAAATACCCGGCAGGATGATCTGACCATCAACATCATCCGAACCAAAAAACTCACGAACATGCGGGCATCCGGTTCCGACGATAAAACAAGCATTGCACCGGCCATAAAGTTTTCGCTCGAAGAAGCCATGGAATACATTCGCAACGACGAGTACCTTGAAGTGACTCCAAAAAATATGCGCATTCGTAAAATATTTCTGAACGAGCACGACAGAAAGAGGCAGGCGAAAGTTTTGATTGATAATTGAATCATCTTTCGCCGCGGATAAAAATATTTCAATATCTTTGAAAAAAACGATTTGCCATGCATTCTGTCCGACTCAAAATAAGTGATAAAATATACGAAAACGTGCTTTGGTGGCTTAGCAAGTTTTCAAAAGATGAACTTGAGATTATTATTGAGGAAACCGACGAAAAAACTTTCATTGAAAATAAAAAGTACCTCGAGGAAGAATTAAATGAAATTCTTAATGGTAGTGCGAAGTTTCTTTCAGAAGAAGAGGCTGAATACAGGTTGGAAAAGATGATGAAAAAGCATGAAAATCGTTTATAAAGAATCTTTTATCAATCGGCTGGAAAATCAACTTGAATATATCTCTTTGGATAGTCCTTCAAGAGCTAGGAAGTTTAAGTATGAGTTGATTAAGCGTATTGCCAAAGCCAAAAGAAACCCAATGCAATTTCGAAAATCTGTCTATTTTGATGACCCAAATATTCGTGACCTTATTTTTATGGGTTATACAATCGTTTTTCGCATTAATCAGAACACAATAGAAGTTTTTGGTTTTGTAAAATTTCAGAAGTTTCCATTTTAATTTGGTTAATTAAAATTCCAGACAGTTTTTTGTTAACGACTTCTTAATAAAGTGTGAACATATATTACTATTTAGACATGTAATAAATTAGGGCTCTGAATTGTACAATTCACTTATTGGTTTTATTTTTAGGCAATTAATTTAAAACTGAAAGTCAATGTATAAAAGGGCAATTTCTCTATTCATCATTCTTGTTTTCACCGGATTAACACTTTTTTCTCAAACTCCCACCAGGTGGAGAGGACCTAATGGCAACGGTGTTTACAACGAAACCGGGCTGTTAAAACAATGGCCTGCCCCGGGGCCTGAGATAATCTTGCATTTTGATGGCCTGGGAGAAGGACATTCATCTCCGGCTTTTGCCAACGACATGATCTACCTTACCGGAATGGAAGGGACTACAGGTTATGTTTACGCACTCTCTTTATTTGGTGGTTTAAAATGGAAAGTTCCCTACGGAGAGGAATTTCACGAAAGCTATCCCGGTGCCCGCTCAACTCCGGTTATTGCCGGCGATTTGATGTACCTGTATTCAGGTCACGGGGTTTTAACCTGCTTGGATGCCAGAAATGGAGAAATAAAATGGCGCAAAGATGTTTTCAGGGATTTCGATGGTAAAAACATCAGATGGGGAGTTACCGAAACTGTTGTTATAGATGGAGATTTGGTTTTTGTTACCCCTGGTGGACGAAAAAACAATGTAGTTGCCCTGAACCGTTTCAACGGAAATCTCGTATGGACGTCACCCGGCAAAGGTGAACTTTCGGCCTACTGCACCCCGCTTCTGGTAGAATTATCTTCGCGAAAATTATTGGTTACCATGACTGCCGACCACATCATCGGACTCGATGCCGGGGATGGAAAAATGCTTTGGTCGCACCCGCAAACCAACCGTTACCAGGTTCATGCCAATACACCCATTTACCACGATGGAGGCCTTTTCTGCTTCAGTGGTTACGGCCAGGGTGGTGTTAAGCTCGAATTAAGTGCCGACGGGAGCAGTGTAAAAAAAGCCTGGTTTAACGATAAGCTCGACAACCGCATTGGCGGCATGGTACTAATTGACGGCTATCTTTATGGTTCGGGCGATAATAACCGGCAATGGCGTTGTGTGAACTGGAAAACCGGCGAGGAAAAATATGCTTCAACCGATATTGGAAAAGGGGTTGTTGTGGCTGCCGACGGAATGCTTTACTGTTACAGCGACAGGGGAGAACTGGGACTGGCAGAGGCTACCCCAACAAGGTTTAATCTGGTAAGCCAAACCAAGGTCGAGCTTGGATCAGGACAGCACTGGTCTCATCCGGTAATAAACGAAGGCAGGCTTTACCTGCGCCACGGGAATACCCTCATTGCATATAAAATTAAATAACGACAGTTTCTGAAATTTTTGTTTGGAGCATTGGTTTGGTTTTAACAACTGTTTAGTTTAAAAATACCCGTTTAAATCGTTATAAATTAATAAATTCAATAATGAAAAAAATTTTGTCTGGAATACTTTTAGTTTTATTTGTTTCGTCTTCTTATGCCCAACTGGTGCAGTGGCGCGGACCTGACCGTGACGGACATTTCCCTGATACCGGGCTGTTGAAAGAATGGCCGGAGAACGGCCCTGAAATTCTTCTCGAGGCCGGGGACATAGGAAAAGGCTGGTCGTCGCCCATACTGGTTGGTGATATGATATATGTAACCGGAATGATTGACACGCTGGATTATCTCACCGCATTGGATTTGCAGGGAAATGTGAAATGGCAGGTTTCCTACGGAAGAGCCTGGAACCAATCGTTTCCCGATACCCGCAGTACACCGGTTGTGGAAGATGAACGAATTTACGTGCAAAGTGGTACCGGACGAGTGGTATGTTTAAATCGTGATACAGGAAAAGAAATCTGGGCTATGGATGTGGATGAACAGTTTGAAACAGAATACGGAACCTGGGGAAACTCTGAAACCCCGCTTATTGTTGATGACAAAATTATTAGCACTCCGGCAGGTTCCAAAACAAGTGTTGTGGCTTTGAATAAAATGACGGGCGAACCTGTCTGGCAGACGAAATCGCTGGGTGGTCCGCGTGCCTATGCCTCAGCAACCATTTATGAATACAAGGATGTTCGTTACATTTTGGCCATGATTGGCACCCATTTGATGGCAATTCATCCTGAAAACGGGGAACTGGCCTGGTACTACAAATATCTTGATTCGGAAAAATGGGATCGTGAAGGGTTAATCTGGGCAAATACACCCATTTTTAAAGAAGATGAAATTTTCTTAAGCATGGGCTATGATTACCATGCCGTTATGTTGAAAATGGATTCCACCGGTACGTCGGTTTCCGAAAAGTTTATTGACCGGACTTTAGACAACCACCATCATGGTGTGGTCATTTATGAGGATCATATCTACGGATCAAACTGGTACGATAACCGGCGTGGCCGCTGGGTTTGTATGGTTTGGGATACCGGCGAAATCAAATACGTGGACGACTGGGATACCAAAGGTGTTCTGATAATGGCCGATGGAATGTTTTACGCATACAATGAACGCGGAACTGTGGGGCTTGTAACACCCGGCCCATCAGGTTTCGAGGTGGTAAGCGAATTCAGAATCACAAAAGGTTCCGGTCCGCATTGGGCGCATCCTTTTATTTCCGACGGAAAACTTCTGATTCGGCATGGTGAAGTTCTTTTTGTTTATGACATAAAGGATAAGTAACAAGCGGAATGGAAATGAATATGTTTTCATTTCCCAAAAAATAATAATAATGAGAATGCTTTTAATCCTGTTTTTAATTTTATTTTCTACCACACTTATATCCCAGGAAATTGTTGAATTCCGGGGAGTTGACCGAACCGGTCACTATCCGGAAACCGGCCTGCTGAAAGAATGGCCGGAAGATGGACCTGAGCTGGTTTTAAAAATTGAGAATATCGGGAAAGGGTATTCACAGCCTGTTGTGGCCGATGGAAAAATTTTCGTTACAGGTATCAAAAATGACGAAACCGATGCTATTTCTGCCTTTGATATGAATGGGCAGTTGCTTTGGGAAACGGATTATGGCCGGTCCTGGATTCGTACTTATTCCGACAGCCGCTGCACACCAACTTACGAAAACGGTAAATTGTATGTGGCCAGCGGAACAGGACAACTTTGCTGCATCGATGCCAATTCCGGCCAAATTTTATGGCGTGTGGATGCCGTGGATAAATACAACGGAGAAGTTCCGCGTCATGGTGATTCTGAAAGTCCTTTGATAGTAAATGATTTGGTTGTGTTTGCCACAGGAGGCGAAAAAGTGACCATGGTTGCTTTTAATAAAAAAGATGGCTCCGAAATTTGGAAAACAAAAAGTCTGGGCGGAGAAAAATCGTATGCTTCTTCGGTTCTAATTAACCACCGGGGTGACGATATCATTTTGGTTCAAACAGCAAAAAATCTGATTGCGGTTAATCCCGAAAACGGAGAAATCTTTTGGCATTACGATCTGATGCAGTTTCATTCAACCCATCAGGGCAGAGGGGCACAAACAAATTCGGCATTGTATTTTAACAACAAGGTTTTTGTAACCAGCGGATACGATCATCCGGCCACCATGTTTTCCATCGCATCCGGTAATCAATCAGCAGAACTGAAGTGGAAAAATAAAGACCTCAATACCCACCATGGTGGTGTGGTGCTGGTTGACGGGAAAATATACGGATCGAACTGGCAACACAATTCACGTGGCCGTTGGGCCTGTGTTGACTGGGAAACCGGTGTAACGCACTGGGATGAAGAATGGTTTAACAAAGGTTCCGTAATTTATGCCGACGGAATGCTTTATTTTTATGAAGAAAAAAGCGGGAACATAGCTTTGGTTGAACCTTCAGCCGAAAAATTGAAAATAGTAAGTACATTTACAGTAGATACCGGCACTGGTCCGCACTGGGCGCACCCGGCCATTTACAAGGGAAAACTTTTCATCAGGCATGGCGATGTATTAATGGTGTACAATATAAAAGCATAGATGGACAGTAAACAAATCATAAAAATTGTTTCGTACTCCCTGGGAATCATTTCCCTGATATTCCTGTTTTGGTGGCTGCGCGCCGATCCTACGCATGATTTTGAAATACATATTGAAGGAGCCGATAATCGCGGTGCCGGCGCCGAGGCACAGGAAGTGGAAATTGGTGAGTACTTTGAACAGTTTGCAACAGGTTATACTGAACTTTCGGAAACCTGGCCCCGGTTCAGGGGAGAAGATTTTGACAACATTTCCAAATCGCCGGTAAAACTTATCGATAATTTCGGCAACGACGGCCCAAAAATTTTATGGTCGAAAGAGCTGGGTGAGGGTCACTCCGGTGCGGCCATTTACGAAGGGCTGGTTTACATACTTGATTACGACGAAGAGGAACGCGCCGATATATTGCGGTGTTACTCACTACTCGACGGAAAGGAGATGTGGGTGCGTGGCTACAATTTGAATATTAAACGAAACCACGGTATGTCGCGTACTATTCCTGCAATTACCGAAGATTACATTCTAACCATGGGGCCTATGTGCCATGTGATGTGCCTTGACCGCGAAACCGGCGATTTTCTGTGGGGACTCGATGTGGCGCGGGAATACGAATCGGAAGTGCCGCTTTGGTACACCGGCCAGTGTCCGCTTATCGACGACGGAAAAGCCATTATCTCCACTGGCGGAAATGCCCTGATGGTGGCCATCGACATGGAAACCGGCGAAAAACTCTGGGAAACGCCAAATCCTGAAGGCTGGAAAATGTCGCACTCTTCGGTAATGCCCTACACTTTTGGCGGACGAAAAATGTATGTGTATAGCCCCATTGGCGCTCTCGTAGGCATTGCTGCCGACGGCGATGATGCAGGTGAAATTCTTTGGCAAACAACCGTTTGGAATCATTCGGTTATTGCGCCTTCACCGGTTTGTATGCCCGATGGCAAGATATTTATGACGGCTGGTTACGGTGCAGGCGGAATGTTGGCAGAATTAACCGAAAATAACGGGGATTTTTCCATCGAAATTATCACGAAATATGCTCCCCGTGATGGATTGGCCAGCGAACAGCAAACACCGCTTTACTGGAACGGGCATCTGTTTGGTATTCTTCCGAAAGATGGCGGGCCGGGACGAAATCAGTTGGTGTGCGTACATCCCGACAATCCGCAGGAAATGGTCTGGACAAGCGGCTCTGAAAACCGTTTTGGGTTGGGACCGTACTTTATTGCCGATGGAAAAATGTTCATTCTGAATGACGACGGCACTCTGTTTATTACCCGGCCCAGCACCGAAAGATACATTCAGATTGATGAATATAAAGTGATTGAAGACGGGCACGATGCCTGGGCGCCGTTTGCCATAGCCAATGGTTATTTAATCATGCGCGATGCAACTACTGTGGTTTGTATCGATTTGAACGTTTAATTAAAAAGAAATGAAAAACAAGGGAATCATCATTTTTCTTCTCATTCTGGCCGTTGTAATTGTGGCAGTTATTGTGGGCGATTATGTTTCCGATCGGCCCAACCGCAGCAAACCCAATCCGTTTGCCTACGATGTAAATGAATTTAAAAACGTTGATCCGGAGCTGATTCATTACCGGGAATCCAAAAATTTCAGGGTAGGATTTGAAGACCCGGTTGCCATTGCCGTTTACGATGATAAAATTTATGTGGCAGGGGATAAAAGTGTAAAAATTATTGATTTGTCGGGCGCATTGCTGAATGATTTAAACCTTCCCGGTAAACCGCAAGCAGTTGAGGCTTTTAACCAAACCATTTACATTGCAATTGACAACCAAATTTTGGTTTATGATAAAGATGGTAACCTTTTGAACGAGTGGGAGTCGTTGGGCGAAAATTCGCTGATAACAGCCATTGCCGCTACTGAAAATGATGCTTTTGTAGCCGATGCCGGAAACCGCAAAGTGGTAAGGTATTCATCGGACGGGGAATTCCTGACGGAATTTGATGGCAAAGCCGAAGAAGGTGTTCTGCATGGGTTTATCATTCCCAGTCCCTGCTTCGATTTGGACATTAACGATGTGGGTGAGCTTTGGGTTGTAAATCCCGGTCTTCATGCATTGGAAAATTATACATTCAATGGAAATTTAAGATCCCACTGGAAAAATACAGGCATGAGGCCGGAGGGATTCAGCGGCTGCTGTAATCCGTCGCATTTTACATTTTTGGACGACGGACGCTTTGTAACCAGCGAAAAAGGTCTGGTACGCATTAAAACCTACAAACGCTCGGGCGAGTTTGAAGGTGTGGTAGCAGCGCCCACAAAATTTGTTGACGAAGGTCAGGCGCCCGATGTGGCTGCCGACAGCCAAAACAACATTTATGCTCTCGATTTCGATAAGAAAGTGATTCGGGTGTTCGAGCGCAAAAAATAGCCCCCGGTTTTAATCGGGGGATTATGGAATGTGAAAAAGAATGCAGGTGCATCCACATCCGTTGATTTGAAAATGAATGCGCTATGCACCGCAAAACGAAAGAACTAAAAAGAGATGAACCGAAAAGAATTTTTAAAAACCGGAGGCAGAATTTTAATTCTCAGCGGAATGGCAGCCACAACCGGCTATCTGGTGGTAAACCAAAAAGTGGATATCACCTGTTCGGTTTCGCCGGCCTGCCAAAAATGCGGACAATTTGTCAAATGCGACTTGCCGCAAGCCATCGAAACCAGGACGACTGAACAACCGCAGGAAAAAACTCCATAGGAGTTAAATGTTTGTAGCGCCGGTTTCAACCGGGGGATTAAGTAGTGAGAATTAGTTAAAGGTGCAACCATAACCATCGATTGAAATGATGGCCAACTATGCATCGCAAATTCAAGTGTTGATTAGAGGTAAGTGAATTAAATAGCAATGAAATGACCACGGAAAAGAACATTTGATGGTTTGATAGTTTGAGGGTTTGAATTGTCGAACAATTTCGAACTATCAAACTACCGAACATTTTTTTTCGTGAAATACATAAACAGATGGAAAACAACAGTAAATCGAAAAACCGCCGCGAATTTATCCAGAGCGGGGTGCGCTTATCGCTGGCACTGGCGCTGGGCAGCGTTAGCGGGCTGGCACTTAGCAAAGTGGTGAAAGATGACTACGTTTGGCAAATTGACCCGTTTGAGTGTACCCAGTGCGGACGGTGCGCCACCGAATGTGTCATGTCACCTTCAGCCGTAAAATGTGTTCATGCATATGATTTATGCGGCTACTGCGATTTGTGCGGGGGATATCTGAAACCTGATGCCAATGCTTTAAGTACGGCTGCCGAAAACCAGCTTTGTCCTACAGCGGCAATCGAGAGGAAATTCATAGAAGAACCATATTTTGAATACCATATTATTGAAGATTTGTGCATTGGCTGTGCTAAATGTGTGGCAGGCTGTACATCCTTTGGAAACGGTTCGCTGCATTTGCAGATTATGCACCACATTTGTGTCAACTGCAACGAATGTTCCATTGCCCGTGTATGTCCTTCCGATGCAATAAAACGGGTACCGGCAAGTGAAGCTTACAAAGTTAAAGGCGACTTTTCCAACAATCCGGAATCTTAAAAGAAATGAAAAAACTGAAATGCATACTTTTCCTGGTAACATTAGCCATTTATCTTTTCCCGTTAACTGTGGAATCCCAGCAGCAAAGGTTTCCAAAACCCGAATTCGAAACCGGTTACGAGCAGCCTTCAACCATTACACCCGAACCGCGAGCGCTGGCACTTGAATACTTCGATGTGCTGGTTCTGATGGTTGTCCTTATACTGGCTACCTGGTTTGCACTAAAAACACGCTCCCGGCAGGGTGTTTTGTGGCTTTCGGTTTTTACACTTATTTATTTTGGATTTTACAGAAATGGGTGCATTTGCCCCATCGGGGCCATCCAAAATGTCACACTTTCGTTTGCCGATCCAACCTATGCCATCTCACTTACGGTTTTGTTGTTTTTTCTTTTACCACTGGCATTTACACTTTTTTTCGGAAGAACTTTTTGCGCCGGAGCTTGTCCGCTGGGCGCTATTCAGGATTTGGTCATCATAAAACCCATTAGCCTGCCCAAGTGGCTGAATAAAACGCTGGGGTTGATTCCCTATATTTATATTTCTCTGGCCGTGCTTTTCGCTGCTACCGGAACCGATTTTATAATATGCCGCTATGATCCGTTCGTTGGCATTTTTCGCATGGACGCCACTTTTCTTATGGTAGTATTGGGTGTTAGCTTTTTGCTGATGGGTATGTTTGTGGCCCGGCCCTATTGCCGGTTTTTTTGCCCGTACAGTGTTTTGCTGAGCTGGATGTCACGGTTTTCAAAATGGCACCTCACCATTACGCCGGCGGCTTGCATTCAGTGTAAATTGTGCACCAACTCTTGTCCGTTCGATGCCATCGATTTTCCCACCAACGAAAAGGAAGTGGTGAAATCCGGTCTTGGACCGAAACGGTTTCTGGCTTATGCGGTGCTTATACCCATTTGGGTGGCAGCAGGTGTTTTTGTGGGCGAACGTTCCCATACATTCCTGTCGAAAGCCAATCCCGATGTTTTTCTGGCCGAATTACTGATTTCAAATCCTGAAATTAAAAACGACCCGGATAATCTAGACGTTCAAACCTTCCTGGCTTCAGGAAAAACTTTGGAAACACTGGTGAAAGATGCAGAAGTCATTCGGGAAAAATTTTATATTGGAAGTATGATTGCCGGAGGCTTTTTGGGTCTTGTTATCGGTATGACATTATTGAATACGGTGGTTTTCAGAAAGCGACAGGACTATGTGCCGCACAAGGGGAATTGCCTCAGTTGCGGCCGATGTATGGATTATTGTCCGGTAGAAAAATAAACGGGTGGCGTCCCGATAGCTATCGGGATAACCGCGCATTCGTGTAAGAATTAGGTTCAAAAATTGAAAATACAATTGAAATGACCAACAACGATAAATTAAAATTGGCACAGAACGTTGCCGTAATCTCCGGGATTTTTTGCATGGTGGTAGCTTTGCTGTTACTGCTTAATTATTGGCAGTTTGCGAAAAACGACCCCATCGAGAGCCAGGCACTGGAAGTTCTGGTTGAACGGCTCAAGGAAGACCCCAGCAACGATGGGTTGAAAACCGAAATCAGGCAGTACGACCTTTTGGCGCGAAAAGCCTATTTCAACAGCCAGTGGCAGGTGAAAACCGGAGCCTTTTTGTTGCTTTTTGGCGCCATCGTGCTGGCCCTTGCGCTTCGGGTTTACTATTCATTGAAAGACAAAATTGAAGAACCCGATAAGGTGCTGGAGAACGAAATTGCCAGCCGCATTCTTGCCCAAAAAGGAGTTATCGTTGTGGGAGCAGTGATGTTTATACTTGCATTTGCAGCTTCTTTTGCCACAGTAAATTACCTTGAAAAATACAACTGGGAAACGGCATCTGTTGAAATTCCTGAAGGAGCTGCTGATGAGGGGATTGAAGTGATTGATGTGGGGCAACCCCGGGCTGAATCCGCTCCAGATGAACAAGCTGCTGTTGAAACAGCAGAGCCGGAAATTCAGGAACAGATTGCTAATGCCGGCACTGAAGACGTTCGCGAGAAATCAGTTTCATCTGCTGCACCTGCTGCGTTAACACTTGAACAAATACGAAATAACCACAATTCCTTCCGTGGTCCGTTAGGGCAGGGAATTGTACATCATAAAAATATACCTGTGGAATGGGATGGCGCTTCAGGAACCAATATCCTTTGGAAATCCCCCATTCCGAAACACGGCTACAATTCACCGGTTGTTTGGGGCGATAAAGTATTTATTGCAGGAGCCGATAATCAGAGTCGTGAAGTGTATTGCTACAACCGGGCCAACGGAAATCTGTTGTGGACGGGCAAAGCCGGCAATATTCCCGGTTCGCCGGCATCTCCGCCGCGTGTGACAGAAGACACCGGTCTTTCGGCGCCAACGGTTACCACCGACGGGCAACGGGTGTTTGCCATTTTCGGCACCGGCGATGTGATTGCTTTCGACATGAGCGGAAACCGTGTTTGGGCAAAAAATCTGGGTGTGCCCGACAACCATTACGGACATTCTTCGTCGCTGATTACATGGGACAATAAACTATTCGTTCAATACGATACCAACCGGGGCAGCAAATTACTTGCACTGAATGTGGCCACAGGTGAACCGGTTTGGGAAACCGTTCGCAATGCCAAAATTTCATGGGCCAGCCCGGTTTTGGTGCAGGTTGACGGAAAATACCAGGTGGTTCTTACCGCCGACCCCATTGTGGCAGGATACGACGTGCAAACCGGAAAAGAACTCTGGTCGGTGAAAGCAATGATGGGCGAAGTAGGACCTTCTGTCGGTTATTCCGATGGTATAGTTCATGCAGCCAACGAATATGCAACTATGGTGGCCATCGATATCAGAACTCAGGAAATCCTTTGGGATGACAATATGTTTCTGCCCGAAGCTGCCAGTCCTCTGGCTCACAACGGATTGCTGTTTATAGCCACAAGTTATGGCGTTCTGGTGTGTTACGATGCCAAAACCGGAGAGGAATACTGGGAACACGATGTGGGCAGAACGCTCTACTCATCGCCCATGTACGCCGACGGCAAACTGTTTATGATGGATAACGATGGCGTGATGCGCATTTATGAATTTGGCAAAGAGATGAAACTGATTGCCGAAAATGAGTTGGGCGAAACTGCCGGAACAACTCCGGCCTTTGCCGATGGAAGAATTTTTATAAGGGGTGAAGAACACCTTTATTGTATAGGGAATTAGAATTTTGCGTCTTTGCGCCTTTGCGAGAAAATACTATGACAAACAATTTTCAAAATATTGACCTAATCATTCAGGAAAAAGGTTCCGAAAAAAAGAACCTGATTCCGATTTTACAGGCCATTCAGAATGAATACAATTACCTGCCGGAAGAGACTTTGAAATATCTTTCTGAAAAAACGGCTATTACACCTTCTGAAATTGTAAGTGTGGCCAGTTTTTATAAGCAGTTCCGAATGCAGCCCGCCGGAAAACACATGGTAAAGGTTTGCGTGGGAACTGCATGCCACGTGAAAGGCGCGGGTTTGGTTCATGATGCATTTCGCAGACATTTTAAACTGGATGCTGGTGAGGAAACCGATGAGTCAGGAGACTATACACTGGAAAAAGTAAGCTGCCTGGGTTGCTGCACATTGGCTCCGGTAGTTCAGGTTGATGATATTACTTACGGTCACGTGGCACCCGACCAGGTGGATAAGGTAATTGAGGATTTTGAAAGCCAACAGGGGAAAAAAGATACTAAAAAGTTCAGGAAAGCCGATGGTTCTGAAATTAAAGGAGAAATACGCATCGGGCTTGGTTCGTGCTGTGTGGCCAGCGGAAGTGGCGAAATTGAGCAGGAAGTGGAAAGGGTGGTCAATCAGAGTGGATTGCGGGTGAAACTGAAACACGTGGGCTGCGTGGGCATGTGTCATCAGGTTCCGCTGGTGGAAATAGTGCCCAACGAAGGCGAACCGACACTTTATGCCAAAGTGAAACCAGAGGATGTAAAAAACATTGTTGAAAGTCATTTCCAGCCACCGGGAATTCTTTCCAGATTAAAAAACAAGCTGATTCATTTTGCCGAAGATATTCAGACCGACCGCAATTGGGACGGTGTTCAGCGATATGAAATTAGCATGCGCGAAAAGCCGGTGGCATCGTTCCTCGGAAATCAGATTCCCATTGCCACCGAGTACCGTGGCATTATCAATCCAATTGACATTGAGGAGTACCAAAAGCGGGGCGGTTTTTCTGCTTTGAAAAAAATGTTTGAAACGCTTTCTCCCGATGAGGTAGTTGCAGAAGTGAAAAACAGTGGCATTCGCGGTCGCGGTGGCGCCGGTTTCCCCACAGGTGTGAAGTGGGAGTTTGTGAAGAAAGAAAAAAGCGAACTGAAATACCTGATTTGCAACGGCGACGAAGGCGACCCCGGAGCCTTTATGGACCGGATGCTTCTGGAAAGTTATCCCTATCGTGTAATTGAGGGAATGATAATAGCCGCTTATGCAGTGGACATTCATCAAGGCTATTTCTACATTAGGGCCGAATATCCGCTGGCAGTTAAACGCATGAGAAAAGCGCTGGAAATTTGCCGTGAAAAAAATCTTTTGGGGAAAAACATCATGGGCTCCGGCTTCGATTTGGATTTGACCATTTACGAAGGCGCCGGCGCGTTTGTGTGTGGTGAGGAAACGGCATTGATTGCCTCCATCGAAGGAAGCCGCGGTTTTCCGAGAATTCGTCCGCCATTCCCCGCTCAAAAAGGGTTATGGGGTTATCCAACGCTGGTGAATAACGCTGAAACCATGGCCCAGATTTCCTATATTATTCGCGAGGGGTCAGAAAAATTCAAAGGAATTGGCACACACGGAAACACGGGCACAAAAGTGTTTGCGCTGGCCGGGAAAGTGGCCCGCGGCGGCCTGATTGAGGTGCCAATGGGAATTACCATCCGCGAGGTTGTGGAAGTAATTGGCGGCGGCATTGCCAACGGACGTAAGTTTAAAGCGGTGCAGATTGGCGGTCCTTCCGGTGGATGTATTCCGGCGGAACATGCAAACACGCCCATCAATTACGAATCGCTCACCGAAATGGGCGCTATGATGGGCTCCGGCGGTCTTGTGGTGCTCGACGATACCGACTGCATGGTGGACATGGCCCGGTTTTTCCTTTCGTTCACGCAGGATGAATCATGCGGAAAATGCACTTTCTGCCGGGTGGGAACCAAAAGAATGCTCGACATTTTGGAAAACATCACCAGCGGGAAAGGGAAAAAAGGAGATATTGAGGAACTTGAAAAACTGGCCGAATGGACCCGAAAAGGCAGTTTGTGCGGGTTGGGAAAAACAGCCCCCAATCCGGTTATCAGCACCTTGATGTATTTCCGTGATGAGTATGAAGCACACATCAACGGCGTTTGTCCAACCGGAAAATGCACCGAACTTATTACCTATTCAGTAAACGACAATTGCATTGGCTGCACCCTCTGTGCACAAAAATGCCCGGTGGACGCCATTCCGTTCACCCCGCACGAAAAACACAGCATCGACACCGAACTGTGTATTAAATGCGACTCCTGCCGTGCCGTTTGCCCGGTGGATGGGATAGATGTGAAGTAGGTTGCGGGTTACAGGTTACAAGTTAAAAGAATGACAAAAAGTCTCGGCACTGCTGAGAGAATTGGAACGGACAAAGACTTCAGAGAGGTCTAATGTTTATAGAAAAAGAACAGGAAAAGAAATACGACTCCGGCTGGAGTCGCACAATATTAAGCAAAATGATTGCTATAAACATGGGAAACCGCTGGTTTCCAGAATAAAAATATAACAAATAATCTTGGCGCCTTTGCGCCTTTGCGAGCAATAAAATGATTACACTCAGAATAAATAACAAGGAAATTCAGGTTGAAAATGGCACGTCGGTGATGAAGGCAGCACAACAGATGGGAATTGATGTTCCCAACCTTTGCTGGCACGACGAACTGGAGCATTTCACCTCGTGCATGCTTTGCCTGGTAAAAGACAAGAGTAATGGTAAACTCATTCCATCCTGTTCAATCAAAGCAGCCGAGGGAATGGAGATTATTTCCGATGACGAAGAAATTACCGAAGCCCGGCAAACAGCACTGGAACTGCTTCTCAGCGAACATGTTGGCGATTGTGAAGCGCCATGTCATATTGCGTGCCCGGCCCACATGAACATTCCGCTGATGAACCGGCTGATAGCGGCCGGAAAATTTGATGAATCGCTGGAAGTGGTGAAACGCGACATTGCTCTACCTGCTGTGTTGGGTCGCATTTGTCCGGCTCCCTGCGAAGGAGCCTGCCATCGCAAAACCGTGGACGAACCGGTTTCCATTTGCCTGCTCAAACGTTTTGTGGGAGATGAGGGCGCTGAACCGGAATTCATTCCTGCAAAAAAAACCGGACACAAGGTGGCTATAATTGGCGCGGGACCGGCAGGGTTGGCTGCTGCTTATTATTTGCAATTGCAGGGAATTCAGGTTTCGCTTTTCGATAATTCTGAAAAAGCCGGAGGACAATTGCGGACGAAAATCAGCGAAGAGATTTTGCCTCATGATGTTTTGGATAAGGAAATTGACCTCATCCTGAAAACCGGTGTGGAATTTCACGGAGGCAAAACAATTGATAATGAAACTTTTGCCGAAATGCAAAGCAGTTATGATGCTGTTGTTGTTGCTTTTGGTGTGATTGGAGAAGGAAAGGAAAATTTTGGTTTAAAAAGCACCGACAAGGGAATTGTTGCCGACCGGAATTCCTACCAAACCTCTGTGGAAAATGTTTTTGCCATTGGCAATGCTCTGCGTTCGTCGAAACTTGCTGTCCGTTCAGTAGGGCAGGGGAAAGAAGTGACTTTTTCCATCTGGCAGTATTTGAGCGGCCAGCCTGTAAAAGGTGAGCCCCGCATGTTCAACTCCCGGTTTGGTCGGCTGGTAAATGAGGAGTATTCAGAATACCTGAAAGAATCAGTGGTAGCAAAACGCACCTACCCTGAAAAAGGCGGTTACAATGGTTTTTCAGCCGAAGAAGCCATTGCCGAGGCCAAACGGTGCCTGCGCTGCGACTGCCGGGCCATCGACGACTGTAAACTACGGATTTATTCCGACCAGTATAATGTTGACCAGCGCCGTTTTAAAACCAGTGAACGTCGGAAAATAACCAAATTGGATACCCATTCTACCCTGATTTACGAACCGCAAAAATGTATCAAGTGCGGAATTTGTGTGCGCCTCACCGAAAATGACGGCGAAAGGTTTGGGTTTACTTACATTGGCAGGGGTTTTGATGTGGAGGTGGGCGTGCCGTTTAATGAAGATGTGCAACAGGCACTTACCGAAACTGCCCTGAAAGTAGCCAAAGGCTGTCCAACTGGAGCTATTGAACTGAAGGATAATTTTAAATAAACTACTTAGATAATATGGACACAAAACTATGTGTCCTATGTGTCTATGTGGTTAATAAAGGGTAATATGAAAAAACTTATAAATACAATTGCCATTCTCTTTTTCGCAGCCGGTTTATTCGCCCAATCTGCTGACTCCTGGCCCATTTTTCGTGGAAACCAGCAGCTGACAGGTGTTTCTAAAACCGAACTGCCGAACCAGCCCAAATTGCTCTGGACATTCCAAACTGGCGATAACATTAAATCGGCGCCGGTGGTTGAACAGGGGAAAGTGGTGATTGGCTCCACCGATGGTGTGGTTTACTGTCTCGATTTGCAGGGAAAACTTCTTTGGAAGTATGAAACTTCAAATACCATAGAAGCGCCGGCGCTTATTCATAATGGTACGGTTTTCATTGGCAATCTCGATGGAAATTTTTATGCCCTCGATTTAAATACCGGTGCAAAAAAATGGGATTACGAAACTGACAATCAGATTATCGGCTCGGCCAACTGGTGGGAGGCTGGCGGTAAAACCTATATTCTTGTGGGCAGCTACGATTACTATCTGCACTGTGTGGATGCCCAATCGGGCGAAGTAATATGGAAATACGAATCAGATAATTTTATTAACGGCGCACCTGCCTGTTCGGATGGAAAAACCTTTTTTGGCGGCTGCGACGGATACCTGCACATGGTGGATATCGTTTCAGGGAAAGCCGATAAGAAAATCGACGTAGCAACGTATGTGCCCGGTTCGCCGGCACTGGAAAAGCAAAAAGCATATCTGGGCGATTACGACGGACGGTTTTTTCAGGTGGACATTGAAAAAGAAGAAACGTCCTGGGAGTGGGAAGACGAAAATACCACGCTTCCGTTTATCGCATCTCCGGCTGTTTTGGGAAACCGGCTTTTTACAGCCAATCACAACAAATTTTTATATGCTTTCGATAAAAACAGCGGAAAAAAGATGTGGGATTACAACACCGGAAACCGTGTGGAAGCATCGCCGGTGGTGGCTGGAAATAAAGTGGTGGTGGCCAACATGCGTGGCGATTTGGCGCTGGTGAACACTTCTGATGGCAAAGTTGTTTGGACTTACGAAATTGGCAGTCAGATTATCCATAATCCTGCACTGGCCGGCGGAAAAATGTTTGTAGGGGCCTACGACGGAAACGTGTATTGTTTTGGAAATTGAAAATTACAGCAGCAGGGATGTAATATTTTTCTTTGCGTCCTGGTGTCTTTGCGGTAAAAATATAAATTATGAACATCATACAAATCATACCCGGTTCGGGAGGAAGCTTTTATTGCGGCAACTGCCTGCGCGACAGCAAATATTTTAATGCTTTGCGGGCCGAGGGGCACAATGTAACCAAAATTCCCATGTACCTGCCATTGTTCGGCGATGAACACGACATTTCCGATGTGCCTATTTTTTACGGCGCAATCAGTCTTTACCTGAAGCAGGTTTACCCCATTTTCAGGAAGGCGCCTGCGTGGGTGGATAAATTGTTGAATTCAAAGCCCATGATGAAACTGGCAGCTTCAATGGCTGGTTCTACAAGAGCTAAGGGGCTGGAGGACATGACTTTCTCCATGCTTTTGGGTGAGGAAGGCGAGCAAAAGGCAGAACTGGACCACATGGTGAACTGGATTGCCGACCATTGCAAGCCCGACATTATTCATATTTCAAATGCGTTGCTTTTGGGACTGGCCCGAAGATTAAAAGAAAAAATTGGTGTGCCGTTACTTTGTTCGCTGCAGGACGAAGATGTTTGGATTGACCCCATGCAGCCTCAGTTTCAGAAAAAAATCTGGAATTTGATGCACGAGCGGGCAAAAGATGTGGATGCACTGGTTTCGGTAAGCAATTATTTTGCCGGTGAAATGAAAAAGCGGATGAGCCTTTCCGGTGAAAAGATAAAAACCATCCACTTAGGCGTTGCTGTGGAAGATTATAAATACATTTCTACCCGGGAAAAGGAAGGCAACGTGGGATACATATCACGGATGTGCCATAAAGATGGTTTCGATATTGTGGTGGATGCATTTATCGAACTGAAAAAGAAGCCTGGATTTGAAGATGTAAAACTTATAGCCACCGGCGGATATACCGGTGACGATGCCAAATTTATAAAGGAACAGAAACGAAAAATAAAGGAAAACGGACTTTCAGAATCGTTTGAGATTTTACCGGAATTTGAAGACGAGGCTGTTCATGATTTCTTTAAAAAAGTAGCGCTGGTATCGGTGCCGGTACGCATTGGCGAGGCATTTGGAATTTACCTGCTGGAGTCGATGGCATCGGGTGTTCCGGTAGTTCAGCCTGCACTGGGCGCTTTTCCTGAAATTATTGAACTGTCGGGTGGGGGAGTGACCTACATGCCCAATTCACCTGAAAAACTTGCCGAAACCTGGGCTGATTTGCTTTCCGACCCTGATAAGATGGAAAAACTAAGTCGGGCCGGGTACGAAGGCACCAAAGCAAATTTCGATATTCATTTCAAAGCAAAAGAAACCATTGAATTGTATGAAGAGTTATCGCAAAAAGAATAAAGAGCAATTATTAGCCGGGAGTTAATTTTACACCGGCGCTTCAGCCCGGTGATTTTAAACCATTAATGATGAAACGAGCCATGAGTAAAATTTTCACACACATCTTGTCCCGGGTTAAGGGAAGGGAAATGTTTATATGGCGAGTTCCATCGAATACCTTTGAAAATTAACAATCATAATGAGATGAAATTTGTTCTCACATTAATAGAAAAAACTGATGCTACTACAACTGCAAAATATTACTAAAGGTTATGGCGAACCGGGTACCCACAGCTACCGGCCTGTGCTGAAAGAACTCGGACTGGAAGTGGCTAAAGGCGAAAAAATTGCCATTGTCGGTCCCAGTGGTTCGGGAAAAACCACGTTGCTGAACCTGATTGGCGCTTTAGACCAGCCTGAAAAAGGAAAAATCCTGTTCGACGGGAAAGACATCACCGGCTATTCAAAAACCGAACTGGCCAATTTCCGGAACAAACATCTGGGATTCATTTTTCAGTTGCACCATCTGATGCCGCAGCTTACACTCATTGAAAACGTTCTGCTTCCGTTGCTTCCGCAGGGAAAAAGTATTTCGAAGGAACATAAAGAGTGGGCCGAACATCTCATTCAAAAAGTGGGTATTTGGGAACAGCGCGAACAGAAACCGTCGCAACTTTCGGGGGGTGAATGCCAGCGCACTGCTGTGGTTCGGGCGCTCATCAACAAACCGGAGCTTTTGCTGGCCGACGAACCCACCGGCGCCCTCGACGAGGAAAATGCCAATGCACTTACCGAACTGCTGGTGAATTTAAGCGAAGAGGAAGGCGTAACATTGATAAATGTAACCCATGCTACCGCTCAGGCAGACCGGATGGATAAAAAGTACACGTTGAAAAACGGGATTTTAGTTTAAAGTTCTGATTTTAAAGTTTAAAGAAAAAAATATAGTTTAAAGTTGGGTATGGTGCATGAAGTTGGAATAAAAACTAAAGTTGAAAATTGCTTGATGATTATTGTGATTGTTGAAGACCTGTCAGCGTCCCTGACCTGACAGCGTCAAGGATAGAACATTATGACGAAATTAAATTACATATTAAAATCCTTTTTCCATTACCTGAAAGCTAATTTGCTGGTAGCTTTGGGAGTGGCAATCAGTACAATGGTTTTAACCGGCTCGCTTATTATCGGCGATTCAGTGCGGCACAGTCTGGAGCAAACTACTTTTTTCAGGTTAGGAGAAACCACCCATTTGGTGGCGGTTACAGAGCGCTATTTCCGGCAGGAGATGGCAACTGAAATGGAAACCGACAACCCCGAAATTCAGGCTGCGCCCGTTTTGTTGCTCGAAGGGGTGGCTGTTGCCGACGGCGGTCAGCAACGTGTAAACCGGGTACAGGTTGTAGGTGTTGACGAAAATTTTGAAAAAATCGCTCAGTCTGAAATTTATTCTGAACTTCATGAAAATGAAATAATTATAAGTCGGAACCTGGCCGAAAGGCTGAAGGTTGGCGAGGGCGGCAACATTTTGGTTCGGGTAAAAAAAGCGAGTCTTATTCCCATGAACGCACCTTTTGTGTCGGCTGAGGAAACCAGTGTGTCGTTGCGAGCGACCATCAAAAAAGTGGTGGACAAGGAAGAAATGGGTCGGTTCAGTTTAAAAACTTCACAAACAGCTCCGTATAATATTTTTATTTCACTTGACCGGCTAAACCGTTTAATGGAGTTTGAAAGCAAAGCCAATCACATTTTGGTTTCTGCAAATCTGGGTACCGATGAAATTAGAAAATCGGTTGAAAATTGTCTGACCCCTGCCGATGCCGGTTTGAAAATGAAACACATTGATGCCACCAGCGAACTGGAAATTTCAACCGAACGGGTTTTTATGGAACCCAAGGTAGCGCAGATTCTGGAACAACTGCCCGATGCAAAACCGATGATTACCTATTTTGTGAACGGAATCTCCACCAATCTCCACCAATCACAATCAATCTCCACCAATCACAATCAACCTCTTTCCATCCCTTATTCATTTGTTTCCTCTTTGGAAGGTGCTCAACTGGCCGACAACGAAATTATTCTCACCCAATGGGCTGCTGATGATTTGAATGCAAAATTGGGCGATTCCATTAAACTGAAATATTTGGAAATTGGTCCGTTGCGGCAGTTAATCGACCGTGAGGATGATTTTATCTTGAAAGAAATTGTTCCCATGACGGAAGTTTGGGCCGATTCCACCCGAATGCCCTGGCTGCCCGGACTCTCGGATGCCGGACACTGCCGCGAATGGGATGCCGGTGTGCCCATCGATTTGGATGCCATCCGCGACAAGGATGAAGATTACTGGACTGAATGGGGAGGCGCACCGAAAGCTTATGTTTCACTGAACAAAGCGCTGGAAATGTGGGAAAACCGGTTTGGAGTTTACACAGCAGTGAGATACCCGGCAGATTCATTTGATGAAGAGCATTACAGGCAGGTTTTTGCCGAAAACATCCGCCCATCCGATTTGGGTATGGCCGTGGAGCCCATCCGCGAACTGGGGCTGGCTGCTGCTCAGGACGGTACCGATTTCAGTGGGTTGTTTTTGGGTCTCAGCTTTTTTATTCTGGCAGCGGCCATCATTCTCACAGCTTTGCTATTCAGGTTGAATCTCGAAACCCGTTCGGCAGAAGTGGGAATTCTTTCAGCGCTGGGTTTCAAAGAAAAGCAGGTACGCAGCTTTTTTCTGCTGGAAGGGTTTGCCGTTGCGCTGGCCGGTGGACTTTTGGGATTGGCCCTTTCGGTTTTTTATACCAAAGCCGTTTTTCAAATTTTGAACTCCCTTTGGTTCGAAATTGTGCGCACCAATGTGCTGCTCATAAAAATTTTCCCGTTTACCCTGGTTCTGGGATTGATCATCAGCCTGGCCGTTTCGCTTGGCGCCATTTTTATTTCCATTTACCGTTACCAGAACCGCAAAACAGCCGAACTGCAAAAACGTACCGGTTCTGAAATGAAAAAAAGCAGGCGTCTTGCGCTGGATGCGTTGATGTGGATTTCCCTGATTATCCCGGTAATTTTGTTGCTTATGCAACTGATTCGCTCCGATGCGCTTAATCCCATGCTTTTCTTTTTGTCGGGTGGATTGATGTTGCTTGGTTTGCTGTTGTCTTACCGGAAAATCCTGTTGGGAATGGAGATTCAAAAAACCGGAAAAATTCGTTTGGAAAAACTTTCGATGCTGAATCTTGCCCGAAACCGGGGACGTTCATTAACCGTGGTTATTTTGTTTGCCCTGGGAACTTTTCTGGTCATTTCCACTGGTTCTTACAAACTCGACTTGTTTGCCAATGCACAGGATAAATCGAGCGGTACAGGCGGTTTTCTCTGGTTTGCTGAAACCACCATGCCGGTGCTTTACAATCTGAACGACTCTGAAAAAAGGGCAGAAGAAGGCATATACGAAGATTTTACTGCCGTTCAGTTCAGGCAGGTGGAGGGTGACGATGCCAGTTGCCTCAATCTGAACCGGATTGCACAACCGGCCATTCTGGGTGTTGAGCCCGGATCATTAAGCGGACGTTTTTCATTTGCCACGCGTATGAAAGGGATGGATGCCGAAGACCCCTGGACTGCATTGAGTGAACCGCTGGAAGATGGTTCTATTCCGGCCATTGCCGACCAGACTGTTATTCAGTGGGGACTGGGAAAAAAGGTTGGCGATGAGTTGCTTTACCAAAATGAAAAAGGAGATACGCTTCGGTTAAAACTTATTGCAGGAACCACACCCTCCATTTTTCAGGGATACGTTATTATTTCCAACGAGCATTTTCTGATGAACTATCCATCCAGCAGCGGTTCGTATGTTTTTCTTATCGATGGCGAACCGGAAAAAGAAGAAGCCATCGGTGAAGAACTTCGTTCGGTTTACCGCGATTTTGGCTGGGAAATGGAATCCACGGCCAAACGTTTGGTGGAATTTTATTCGGTTACCAACACCTACCTGAGCATTTTTCTGGCGCTTGGCGCACTGGGAATGATTCTCGGAACCATTGGTCTGGCAATAATTCTGGCTCGCACCATTTTGGAACGCCGCCGCGAAATTGCACTGATGCAGGCCATCGGATTCGGTACGCGGCAATTGTTCCGTTTGCTGGTAAACGAATACCTGATTTTACTGGCTGCCGGCGTTTTAACCGGATTCGTGACAGCAGTCGTGGCCACACTCCCTTCCTTCATTTCTTCCAACACCGATGCTTCGCTGGGAACAGTGGCGTTGATTACCGCAATCATTTTGATTAACGGATTTCTCTGGATTGCCGGATTGAGCTGGTTTTCGCTGCGGAGTAAAAAGCTGGTTACGGGATTGAGGGTAGAGTAACAACGTTTTTTTAAGCAATGAATATTTTTCCGGGTTACTCTACAACCAACAACGAATTTTCATAACCGTTTTCAATCATGGTTCTCGGGTTGTTTGGGTCGGTTATCCACTGCCCGTCAACAATAAATTTGTAGCCTGTTTTTCCGGGTTCAGTTTCCACTGTTGCCACCCACGTATTTCCATCTTTTTCCATTGGGGAACCATTTGGAGACCATGAATTAAAAGTGCCGGAAACAAACACTTCTTTTGCATTTTCATAGCCATTCAGTTTAAACCTGATTTGCCTGAACCGGGGTTTATTCGCTTCAACTTTTTTTATTGCTACTGCAAGTTTTAACCGCAGCTTATCGTCAGATGATTTTTCATAAAGTGAATTCAAAGCCTTAACGTGCGCTGTGTACAAGGCAATATTCGATTTTGCCTGAATGTTGGGGAGGACCCCGGTCCCTTCCCAATTGGTTTGTGTTACCGGATTCACCGACCTCATGTAAGGAACCGAAATTCTGAAATTTGGATTTATGGCTACAAGTTCGGTTGGGTTGGCGCCCCCGCGGGTTACTTCGCCAACAATAATTGCCCTGTTCGTATGTTGTAAATCGTACGCCAGTTCTTCTCCTCCGGAAAAAGTCCGGCTGCTGGTCAAAACGTAAACCGGCTTTTCAAAATATCGCTTGCCCGGAACCCAGGCATAGGTCCAGAATTGTTTGGTGGTGTTGGTTTCGCGGGTATAGAAATCGAAAAGATGGGTGGGAACAGCAAAAAAGTAACTGCACAGGAAGGGGATGGTATTTTCATCTAGACTTCCGCGGCATGAGCGTAAATCAAGAATTAAAGCACTGGTGCCGGCAATAAATTGCATGGCAGAAATTAATGTGTCTGCACATTGCTCAATAGGACCAAACATGGGTATTTCAAGGTATCCGATATTGCCTTCCAGTATTTTTTTCGATTTTATTCCATAATTGTTTTCGGAGAGTATCTGGTTCATCCAGACCTCCTGGGAGATGTTTTCGTTTGTGTCTTTATTTGCGACAGTATTGTCACTCTCTGTAAATTCAATCCTTAAATGAAGATCTTTTGATATTTCCTGTAAATCACGGGTTAAACGGAACGCAAATTCATTTCCCGATGTAATGGAATCATATTTTCCTGACTGCAAATTTTTTAGTACAAAACTTTGCATGTTACGTGCAACTTCCGGAAAAACATACCTGGTTTCAAGAACCTTTAAAATACTGCCAATTGTTTCCTGTTTTTGGGTGTAAGTGATTTGTCCGTAACTAACCCGGAAAATTAATACTGTTAAAATCAAAAAGAGTGCTCTCATTGTCACAATTTTTAAAAAATTGATAATCAAGCCATAAAGACTGTTGTTTTTTCATTAAAAGCTAAAAAAAATTGGTTGTTATTGTTTTCCGCTTTCTGCATCGTTTAATTTTCTTCAGCTTTGGATAAGACGCGATTATTACATTTTCGGTTGCAAAAACAAAAGAAGAATTTTAAAGAAAATTATTTCATAGCCTGTTATACCCCTTCAGTTTAGATTTATGAAGCTGATTTTTGAATTTTTACTGACTGAATGGTTCCTAATCCGATTTTTGTTTTTTCCCGGCTAGATATGCTCATTATAATATACTGCAGGAATGAATTCGGTTCACATTCTCATTAGAAAATATCCGGATTTGTTTGTTGGGTTGGTTTTCAGTAAAAAAACCGGCTTTAAAATAGAGAGTGGAGTTGAATAATTTTTTAAACGCGTTGAAAAGAAAATTTTTGGGAAGACCCACTGCTTCAGACCAGATAGCAGTTTACTGAAAAATCATCTCTGGTCGGGCTTAAAGCGGATGTAATGCCCGACCAGAGATGCAAGGTTAAACAACACGAATGACACCTTTGACCTGATCTGCCAATTCACTGGTTACCTTTAAATTGTGAACATTTTTGGCATGTTCTGCAACCTGTGTCATCAGTTCTTCTTCCGATTCTGAACGTACAACCCCGTCGCAATCAAATCCTAAATCTCTGCAATGAACTTCTTTTGTCATAAGCTATTCTCCTTAACTTTTAATGAATAATTCAGTTAACTAACCGATTTACAAGTTAATGCTTTTTTATCAAAAACAGACAATATCGTCTTTTATTTTCCAGTCTTCTTTCTGTTAAACAAATTTTTTGGAGAAACGAATATTGGCATGTTAGTATCTTTTGGATTATTTGTAAATCGCCTTCCTGAACTTTGTCCAGCCCTCTTCGGTCATTCGCAATGGCCTAAACAGGCAAATTCCTTTAGCACCTCTCGAATCCTACTGGTTTATAGAATCGATTATTTTCGAAGGAACCAGGTCGTGATTTTCCGGATCGGGTTCTACAGTTTTTTCTTCTCGGAATATAGAGCTGGTTAGGGTATTGATAGTTTTGAGTTGGATATATTTTATATAAAAAGATGAAGCCGGAAATTAAATCTCCGGCTTCTGCAAATATCTACTGAACTATTAGTTTGTTTTGAAATCTTTCATGTCCTATGGTAACGTGAATTAAATATAAACCAGGAATTTGATTTGACATGTCAAATACCAGCTGATCCCTTCCTGTAAACGATTTTTCCAAAATCAAAATTCCTGAATTATTAAATACTTTCAGGTCTATTGGTTCATCAAAAGTAACATGGTGAATGATATTCACCATACCTCTCGTTGGGTTTGGAAATATATTCAGCAGATCTGATTCTGGTTCTTCCATATCACCAGTAATAGCAATCGTCCCGCTTTTTAGTTTCGGAACATGTATTACAATGGAACCTTCAAGAATTTCGGTAGTAGGCTCACTGTCAAGCCCACTGTTCATTTCATTATCATATACTGTTTCGCCGGAAATTTCATCCCAGATTTTTATTCGAAACTTATCCGGACTTTTACTTCTTTTTAAGTCTCCGTCTTCAGCCGATATCATAAACTGGTAATTTCCGGTACCGTTTATTTTACCTTTTCCTTTAAATTTTGCAGATGATCCTGCAACTACCAGCCAGTCATATTCTGTACTTTTAAATTTTAGTCCGCCCGCATCAAATTCAAATACTGTATTGCCAGTGGGTTTTACATTATTTCTAACGTATCTCGAAACAAAACCAAAACTCGCAATTCCGCTTGCATCCGGGTAAGCAGTTGACGCTCTCGGAGGTGAAAAAATGGTACCTCCTCCGGTTACAAAGCCAGCGGAAGGATCAAATAAAACCACGTATTTGTAGGAAAAGGTGAATGTTTCCTCACAATTATTTGTTAAATAAAGATTTACAGTATAAACCCCAGGCTCGGCATAATAGTGGTATCCTGTTATTAAATTGTTTTCCATAATACCAACAGAAGTTGTTCCGTCACCCCAATCCCAGGTTGCTGATTCAATTGGCTCCCCTTCAATTACTGCCTGAATTACGATTTCACTGGCAATATTTACCGGATCGATAGGTCCTGAAAATTCAAATACTTCCAAACTGCTGCAGGAAATTACATCACAGTTTTCCCAAACAGAAGGATCATTGTCGTTGCAATCCAGATCGTTCAAAACATATCCTGTTGGCTGCATACATTGCCCCACCCAAACGTTTTTATCACCATATCCGTCGCTATCAAAATCACGATACCAAATCCGGTAATCAGGATGTTCCGGATCACATCCGTTTACCGGAGTTATGGAAACTGAAGCAGTGAATCCTTCTGTTCCTATCTCGCCATTCACTACAACTTCCTGAATAAAAATATTGCTTTGGAATGTAAGTAAAACAGGATTTTCAGGTATTTCGGTTGTGTTCACAGTTAAATAGAAGTTTTTGTAAGGAACTCTTGGGAACGTAAAAAATCCGTTTTCATCGGTAGTTGTTTGATCAAAAACTTCGCCTGTTTCAACCAGAATCAGGAATACGTTGGCAAATGAAAGGGGCGGGCCGGACAAGGCTGTTGCGGCAGATTTCGTTCGTAATTCTCCTGATTTTAGTTCCTCTGTTTCAACCACAGTCAGATTTCCGCTCAGCACAAAGGTAAATTCTGTTTCGCTGCTGATCTCATTCAGGATAATACCCTGGGTAGCTGTAAGGTTTCCGCTGGCAAACAGATAGGTCCCCATTTGACCGGCTGAAAAATAACCCGTATAATCTCCTCCGGCAAGCATTCCGGCGCCATTTGATACGGCGGTCTGGTTTTGTGCCCAAAGATGAAACGGCAGGGCAAAAAACAGGAGCAATCGCAATAAACCGGGAAAAAATTGCCTGGTTTCCAGCCTGATTTTATTCGATATTCTCTTTAAAATCATGGCCTTTTATTTTATGTTGTTTGATGAATTCGTTTCTGCAATATCCAGTTCTGAAGAAGAATCAGATTTGTTCTGTACCATTTTAACCAAAACATCCATTTGGCTTTTTAACTCTTCCAGTTCGGTTTTGTTTATAGCCGATGCCGAAAGTTCGGCTTGCAACAAACGGTTTTCCGACTCGAGTTTTTCAACTTTGGAATTCAGCTCTTTAACAGCCTCGAGTAAAACCGCGGTAAAACCGTTGTAGTTAACCGATTTAAATCCATCGTCACCGGTTTTTACAAGTGCCGGAAACTGTTCTTCAAGTTCCTGTGCGAGTAATCCAATTTGCTGATCTGCTGAGAAATTCTTTTTTGGGAATTCATCTTTTCGCCAGCTATACGATACACCTTCGAGTGATTTGATTTTGCCAAGAATATTATTTCCAAGAGGTTGAATGTCCTTTTTAAGACGTTGATCGGAACTTGGAAATGTACCTGTGCAGGAAATATCACCGTTAACTTGTAAATTACCGGTTATGGTTGCCCCGTTTTCAACATTCAATCCATTCCAGATATTTAAAACAGTATTTCCACCAATTGCATTCGAGGTCAAAGACATTTGTTCGCTATTATTTTTATTCTTTAGAATAATGAATCCCCTTTCTTCCTCATCGTCAGTGCACCCTAAAATTACAGTTTCCTGGTCTTGAGACCCTTTTAATACTACAGTTGGTAAATCAGGTTTTCCTGCTCCACCCATTACAATATTGGATGAACTCGGTCCCATTAAAATAAACCTTCCATAATCACCATTTCCGTTATTTTCAATATCTATAAAAACTATTGGCGGATTTGGACTAAAAAGTTCTTTTGACAGGGCAATGTGCGCATCATTGCCAGCAAGCCTTAACATAGTATTATTATTATCATTACCAGCCATCCCCAAAAAACCTTTTGGCACATTGTCCGCATTATAAATCATCACGTTAGAGTTTACACCCCTTAAATGCAATTGTCCAGAACTTCCGTTGCCCCAATCACCTATTCCCAAATTTATTTTCTCCTGATCATTGGAGTTCATAAAGGACAAATGACTTTGGTTGCCATGTAATCGAGCCAATCCAAAATCACCATTCCCCCAATTGGCCGACTCGATGGTTATCATCCGTTTGCTTTGTGAATCAAAAAATAGAGTGTTGGTATTTAGGAAAGCAAAACGGTTGTTTTTGGATTGAAGTCCAATAAAACCAGTTTCATTTTCATCGTTAGAAGCCGACAGTTCAATAACCGGATTTTCAGTCGAACCTCTCATCTGGATTCTTGGTAAATTTGCATTTTCCCAATGACGGTTTCCAATTTCAAAGAGCAGATTATTATTTGGCCCGCGCAATAGGATAGTACCCGCATGGCCTCTGTTGCCCCAATTTTGCGAAAACAGTTGCATATTATATAGGTTGTTACTATTTAAAGCAAAATAACCAGGTGACACTGCGGTAAATACTCCGTTCGAGGAATTCAAATAAATATTACCAGATTCAACAGTATTATCATTATTACTGGATACTTCCATTGAAATTCTGTTAAATATGGTTTTCATATTCCCATTGAGTTTCAAATATGGCAGGTTTTCCTTTACTGCAGAACCTGTACCAAATCCTCCGCTAATTATGCCATTCCCCGGGCCTTTAACGTTAAGTTGGCTTAAATCGCCACTAAGTGGTTTGTACAGCGTTACCGGTGATAAAGCTGTACCATCAACTGAAAGTTCTAACTGCCTTTCGTTGGTGTCTGAAAAAATATTTGCGGGCAGCGGATTTATACTTCCCAAAACCACAAAATACAATCCGTCAGTAACTTGTACGTCGGTATGTGTTTCTGACCATTCTAAATCGGGTATCCCAAATTCGAGGGTTTTAGGGTCGTTCACCGGTAAACCTGCTTCAATGAGTTTTCCCTGGAAAGGGAGTTTTTGCCCATAACCCTGGGCAATAAGCATACAAAAAAGTGTAATTGATAAGATTTTTTTCATGTTAAAACGCTTTTATGGTTAATAAATAAATGTGTTTTACAGTTGAGATAAATAATACATAAATATATTTTTATCTTAAATTATGTAATGCAATTTAGGACAGAAGAGATTAAAAGTAAATACCCGGAATCAGGTATTTTTAATATTTTAGATAAATGATGTAAAATGCTTTATATCAGGTCAAAAGAGTGTGCAAACCGAATAAAATCGTAATTGTTTTTGATATGCAGTTTGCGTTTTATGTTTTTTCGGTGTGTAGCAGCCGTTTCCACTGAGATAAAAAGTTTTTCAGCAATAAATTCATTGCTGTGACCTAAAGCAATGAGTGTGAGTATTTCAATTTCACGTTTGGTGAGCGAATCGAAAAGGTGGTAATTGTGACGTAAAAAATTATTTTCTTCGAGCAACCGTTGGGCTTTACTTGCCATAACATGAGTTGCATCAATCGGGATAGAGGTTGACAATGCCAGAACCGGTTCACTTTTTTTATTTCTCAGAATTATTTTAACGCTGCTCAGATACCACGAAAAATCTTCGGATGGTGAAGGTCTTGCCTGGTGAAAGATTGAAATAGTTTCATTTTCATTCCGGCCGAGAATACTCAATATTCTGAGAACATAATGAGATGCTTCTGCATTATTTAAAAAATGATGCTGAAAATCCGGGCCCATTAGGCGTATCTCCTCATCGGTAATGTTAAATATTTTTTTTCCGTATTCTGAAATGTACTTTACTGAGAATTCAGGTAACTGAAAAACCACAAGTATTGCAGGAATATCGTTTTCATATTTTTTTATTTCTGAAATCTTTTTGTTTATTGATTTATCAATTCCATGTCCGGTAAGTATTGGTGGAAGCATATATTCAGTTTTTTAAGGACTAAATATACATTAAAAAACTGAATCATATTACTATGCTTTAGTGCTTTTCATTTGTTTTCTTCTGTATTTCAGGTTAAGAATTATGCTTTGTTTTTAGCTCGTCAGTTATTCATAAAGAGAATTTTGAATTAAAACTGTTTGGACTTACCGGAACACAGCCTTCCTGAACTCTGTCCACCCCTCTTCGGTCATTCGCGACGGCGTAAACAAACAAATTCCGGCTGCGCCATTTGAAACCGACTGGTTAATGGCATCAGCGATTTCAGATGGAACCAGTCCGTGGTTTTCGGGATCGGGTTCTGCAGTTTTTCTCTCCGGCGCCGAGCAAATAAACAGACCGCTGTAAACGGGAACTTTTCCACCGGTTGCCTCAAAAGCTTCGCGGCTGACTTCGCCAATCCATTCGGTATCTTCCAGGTAAAAATCGTTGTAGTTCATCGGGTAAAACGCATCGAGATTCCATTTATCCCATTCCTGCCTGACTATTTTTTTTGCCACAGAATTTGGCCCGGGGAAAACTGCTGCTGTAATCAGTTTGTCTTTTGAATGAACCATGTCTGCCAGCCGGTTAACGATGCTGGTAATTAAATCATACCTGAACTGTTTCCATTCTTCAACCTGAGATGGATCCTCCACTTCCAGAATATTAATATCAGTTTTTTCCCCGAAATCTGCCACACATTTTTCGCAATAGCAATAATCAAACTGGGGGTATTCGCGATCCATTATCAGCCCATATTTTTCCCAAAGTCCGCGTGCCAATATTACATCGGGGAAGCGGATGTAATCCAGGTGAACTCCGTCAACCTCAGGAATGTCAGCAACTTTTTCGTATAAATCTTCAAGAAAAGAATATACTTCGTCACGGTTTGGGCACAAAAATTTGTAATAACCTACGTAAGCCGGATTGCTCCAAGCCGACTGGCCCAACCCATTTACAGCATATAAACTGGTATCAAGCAACCCTTCCCTGGCCTGCATCAGTGTTGGAATCCAGGCATGGTATTCAAGCCCTGCTTCTTTGGCCAGTTTGGCAACCCGCCGGTTAATTTCGGGGTTGTGTCCGGCACTGTACATCAGTCCGTCAATTCCTTTTTCTTTCAGTTCTTTAAACTCAGAAAGAAGTTCAGTGTCAGCTTTGTTTCCTGGACCTGATTCCCAGACATAAACGGGAATTTTGTCCCTTGTTTCCGGTTTGCAGGAGACCAGGAACAAAATTACAGATAGAATAAAGAATTTTTTCATTAATAACCCCATTCTTTCATAACAGCCAGATTTTCACGCATGCAATCGAGTGGCGCTTTTCCCTGGTAAGCTTCCTGTTCAATTATAAAAAGTTTGGTACCCATTTTTTTCGCCATATCGGTTACTTCCCTTGCGCCAACAAGGCCATCGCCCAAAACAGTACTTTCATAGCCTTCTCCATTTTCCCTGCGAATCATGTCTTTTACATGAATATTATCGTACCGACCGGGGTAATCGCCCAATACATCTTTGGCCAATGCGCCGGCAATATACATATTGCCCATGTCGAGTTGCATCACCACTTTGTCGGCATCGGTATTTTTCATCATCAAATCGAATATTTTTTCACCGTTCAGGGTTTCACTGAATTCGAAATCGTGATTATGGTAACCAAAACGCATTCCTGACTTTTTGCACAGTTCGCCGCATTTGTTGAATACCTCCATAAACTTCATCAAATCGTCGTAGGTTTGTCGCAAACTGGCATCCAGCCAAGGACTTACCACATATTCCTGTCCCATGTATGCCGCATCATCAACGAGTTTTTTCCATTCATCGGTAAAATCCTGCTGTTGTTCATTCCAGTGGTTTTTACCCAGTACGGTATGTCCTGAAGGCATTTCAAGACCCAGGTCATCCAGCACCTTCTTAAAATCCTGAGCTGTCCATCCGTAAAATTTGTGGTTTACGTAATTGGCATGTTCCACGTGGGAATAGCCCATTTCTGCAAGTTTTGTAAGGGTTCCCAGCGGGTCGCTGCCCATTTCGTCGCGAATACTGTAAAGCTGTAGCGCTGTAACTGTTTTACCACTTCCTCCGGAGCAGGCAAGCTGAGGTAAAAGAGATGTTCCGGCAATGGCTAATCCGCTGGTTTTCAAAAAAATTCTTCTCGATGTTTTCATTTTAACTGGTTTTTTATGGTTTAATTTCTTTGTTAAGTTCCGAAAATCGGAATTTAATGTTAAAACTACAAATTTTTTGGTTGACTTAACGAAATTGCTTTGAAACAAAATTGTCTCGGAAATAAATAGTAAGTTTGAAGAAAAAGAACCATGAAGCGTCGATTTTTTTTAAAAGTAACAGCCTCCGGTTTAATAACCATTCCTGCATTTCCCGGTTCACTTTATTCCATAGAAAAATCTGAAAGAAAAATTCGTTTGGGAGGGCCTCTTTTCGAAAAGTACAATTCCCCTGAGGAATGGGTTGCTGCCCTGAAAAAGAAAGGATACCGCGCTGCTTACTGCCCGGTTTCTACTGAAGCAAGTGATGGAATTATTGGCGCTTACAAAAAAGCCGTCGAACAAAATGACATTGTAATTGCCGAAGTGGGCGCCTGGAGCAATCCCATAAGCCCCGATTCGAAAATTGCTGAGGCAGCCATTGAAAAGTGCATTGCGTCGCTGGCATTGGCCGACCAGATTGGCGCCCGGTGCTGTGTGAATATCAGCGGGTCGCGAAATCCGCAACAATGGGCCGGACCTCATCCTGAAAATCTTACCAGTAAAACGTTCGACCTGATTGTGGAAACAACGCGAAAAATAATTGATGTGGTGAAACCTACCCAAACGTTTTTTACACTGGAAGCAATGCCGTGGAGTTACCCCGATTCGGGTGAATCATATCTGCAATTAATAAAAGCCATTAACCGCGAACATTTTGCGGTTCATCTCGATCCGGTGAACTGGATCATAAGTCCGCAGGTATTTTTCAAAAACGGAGAAATGATTCGGGATGCTTTTAAAATGCTGGGACCACATATAAAAAGCTGCCATGCTAAAGATATTGTTATAGATGAGGAAACTTACCTTCCACGTTTCGATGAAGTGGGGCCCGGATTGGGGAAATTGGATTATGCAGTTTTTCTTCAGGAACTTTCAAAACTGAACGATATTCCTTTAATGATGGAGCACCTGCAAACATCGGAAGAATATGAAATAGCTGCCGGTTACATTCGGAAAACCGGGAATATGTTCAATATCGGGCTTTAATTTCTCTTTTAAATGCAACGTTAAGCCAATATTAAAAGACATGGAACACTGTTTTTTTACCCGATGAACATTTTTACATAAAACTATACCAACGGGGTAAAAAGTCTAATCCTTTCTTTTTGAGTTGGTTTCAGGGTTGTAATTGATTTATTGATCACCTGACGGAAAGCATTTTTTCTGATTTAAATCATTTTTCCAAAAACATATTTTGCGACATAAAACCTAAATTTTAGCTGATTTTCCTTCATTCTTATTAAAATCTTGTTAGTACATTTACGCTTCTTTTAAAAAAAGTGTGTTTTCACCTCTTTTTAATTAAAGAAAAATTTCAGTATAAATGAATTATTAAAAACATCAGGAATATATGACTTCGAAAATTCAACAGTTAACTGAAACCATCTACAACGAAGGTGTTCAAAAAGCGAAGGAAGAAGCGGAAGCTATTCTGAAAGAAGCTAAAGAAAAAGCCGCCGGTATTGAAAAGGAGGCTCAGAAAAAGGCTGAAAAGAAGGTGGCAGAAGCGGAAGAAAAGGCGCAGGAGTTGAAAAAACAGGTGGACTCGGAAATTAAAATGACACTGAATCAGGCCGTTTCGGCTATGAAGCAGGAAATTACCTCACTCATTGCCATGAAGGTAATTCAGCCTCCGGTAAAAGAGTTGTTTTCCGATAAAGATTATCTGCAGAACTTAATTTCCACCGTTGTGAAAGGCTGGATGAAAAAAGAAAGTTTCGATGTAAAAGTGATTCTTCCTGAGCAAGACAGGAAAAAGCTTGAAGACTTTTATAAAAAAAACCTGGCTGATGAACTGAACAAAGGACTGGAAGTTTCTTTTGCACAGAACATGAAATCAGGTTTCAAAATCGGACCCGCCGATGGAAGTTACTTAATTAGCTTTACTGATGAGGATTTCACCAACTTCCTCAAAGCATACCTGCGTCCGAAAACCAGTCAACTGCTTTTTGAGGAGGAAAAATGATTAAACGAAACTACTATTGCCTGGTAGCAGGCTTTCCCGACCTCATTCCTGATGATAAGAAACTTCACTTTTCGTCGGTGGACCTGCGCAATTATTTGCGGGAAGAAATTCATCCGTCCGATTTTGAACTGGTGAAGTTGTTCTACCTGCCGTGGGACCATGAAAATTTGATCAGCCTTTTGTTTGAGGGTGAATTTGAATGGGACGAACGTGGAAACTATTCCCGCGATGAGTTGGAACAATTTGTTGACAAAAAACAATTTGAATACATCGATGCTTCAGCTTTTCCCGCGTATTTTATCGATTTTATTGAGTTTTTCCACGACGATGAGGAGGAATTTCCCAAAATTGCTGCGGTAAAATTTTTAACCGAAGGGTGGTACAAAACACTGGATGAATCCGGAAATAAATTTGTTGCGGAGTTTGGTGAGTTCAAACAGAATATGTCCAACATTTTACTGGCTTTGAATGGCCGTAGACACGACATTCCGTTTGAAGAGGCTATTATTGGCGACGATGAAGTAACACATGCTCTGAAACGAAGCAGAGCGCGCGATTTTGGTCTGGCCAACGAAATCAACGACATTGAGTCCATTGTGCAGATTTTCGAAATTGAAAATATCCTCGACAGGGAACTGAAACTCGATAACCACACCTGGCAGTTTATAGATGAAATCACCTTTTTCAACTATTTCTCCATTGAAAAAGTGCTGGGATTAGTTCAGAAGCTTTTTATTGTGGAACGGTGGTTCGAACTCGATAAAGAAAAAGGACAACAGATATTTAACCAGTTATTAGAAGAAATCCAATCCAATTTTGAATTTCCTGAAGAATTCGCGATAACATATGGAAAAAGAAAATAAAACAACAGGCAAGGTGGTTGGCATTGTGGCCAACCTTGTAATGGTAGAAGTGGATGGGCCGGTTGCCCAGAACGAAATTTGTTTCATCTCCCTGGGAGACGAAAACCTGATGGCCGAGGTAATTAAAGTAGTAGGGAAAGTTGCATACGTGCAGGTTTTTGAAAGCACCCGCGGACTGAAACCCGGTTCAAAAGTAGAGTTTAAAGGACATATGCTCGAAGTCACACTTGGGCCGGGCATTTTGTCGCGAAACTACGACGGGCTGCAAAACGACCTCGATAAAATGGAAGGCGTTTTCCTGAAACGTGGTGAATACACCGACCCGCTCAACCGGGAGAAAAAATGGGAGTTTAAACCCATGGCCAAAGTGGGCGACGAAGTGCAGGCAGGAGACTGGCTGGGCGAAGTAAACGAAAACGATCAGCCCCACAAAATTATGGTGCCGTTTAAAATGAAAGGCACGTATAAAATAAAAGAAATTGTTGGCGAAGGTGAATATACCGTTGATCATAAAATTGCAGTGGTTGAAAACGGCGACGGTACCGAAACCGAACTCACCATGGTTCAGAAATGGCCGGTGAAGGTGGCGATAAGGGATTTTAAAGAAAAACCGCGTCCGTTTAAACTGCTCGAAACCGGCGTTCGCTGTATGGATACGCTGAACCCGATTACCGAAGGTGGAACCGGTTTTATCCCCGGCCCATTTGGAACCGGAAAAACCGTGTTGCAGCATGCCATTTCAAAACAGGCCGAAGCCGATATTGTAATTATTGCTGCCTGCGGTGAACGTGCCAACGAGGTGGTGGAAATTTTTACTGAATTTCCTGAACTGGAAGACCCGCGCACCGGGAAAAAACTGATTGAACGGACCATTATTATTGCGAATACATCGAACATGCCGGTTGCGGCCCGTGAAGCTTCGGTTTACACTGCCATGACCATTGGCGAATATTACCGCGCCATGGGATTGAAAGTGTTGCTGATGGCCGACTCTACTTCACGCTGGGCACAGGCGCTGCGCGAAATGTCGAACCGTTTGGAAGAGCTTCCCGGACCGGATGCTTTCCCCATGGACTTGTCAGCCGTTATTTCAAACTTCTATTCGCGTGCAGGATTTGTTTACCTTAATAACGGAAAAACCGGTTCAATTACTTTTATCGGCACCGTTTCGCCGGCAGGTGGTAACCTGAAAGAGCCGGTAACCGAAAGTACCCGAAAGGCTGCCCGCTGTTTTTACGGCCTCAGCCAGGCACGTGCCGACAGTAAACGCTATCCCGCCATCGACCCGATTGACAGTTATTCCAAATATCTTGAATACCCCGAGGTTCAGGAGAACCTGACAAAAAACGTGAGTGAATCGTGGCTTAAAGAGGTGAACAAGGCCAAAGACATTCTGCTGCGTGGAAAAGAGGCCATGGAGCAAATCAATATTCTGGGAGATGATGGTGTACCCCTTGGTTTTCATGAAACGTTCTGGAAATCGGAACTCATTGACTTTGTGATTCTGCAACAGGATGCGTTCGATAAAATTGATGCTTCCACACCCATGAAGCGACAGCAATTTATGTTGTCGAAAGTGTTGGATGTAGTGGACAGCAGCTTCTCCTTTAATCATTTTGAAGACGTGGGGTCTTTCTTCAAAGAAGTAATAAACGAATTCAAACAGATGAACTACTCTGAATTTGAGTCGGATAAATTTAAACAGCACGAAAAAGCGCTGGGAGAACTGTTGAAAAAGCAGGCAAATTAATTAGGCAAAAACATTAATATCGAAAAAGAAATACTATGGAAAGCCAGGCATTTCAGAAAGTATATACCAAATTAACAAACATTACCAAAGCAACGGTTACGCTAAAAGCCGACGGAGTGGGTTACGATGAGATAGCCACCGTTGCCGGCAAATTGGCGCAGGTGGTAAAAATTGCTGGCGATGATATTACATTGCAGATTTTTGAAGGAACCGAAGGGATTCCTACCAATGCAGAAGTAAGTTTTCTTGGAAGACCTCCGCAGTTGACCGTGGGTGACGAACTGGCCGGAAGGTTTTTTAACGCCTTTGGTGATCCCATTGATGGAGGACCCGAAATTCAGGGTGAAATACGTGATATTGGAAGCCCTTCGGTGAATCCGGTGCGCCGTAAACAACCGTCGAACCTCATTGCCACAGGTATTGCAGGTATCGACCTGAACAATACATTGGTTTCGGGGCAGAAAATTCCGTTTTTTGCCGACCCAGACCAGCCTTACAACCAGGTTATGGCATTGGTGGCATTGCGTGCAAAGGCCGATAAAATCATTCTCGGTGGAATGGGATTGACAAACGACGACTACCTCTATTTTAAAAACGTATTCGACAATGCCGGTGCGCTCGATCGCATCATCAGTTTTGTAAACACCACTGAAAACCCGCCGGTTGAACGCCTGCTCGTCCCTGATATGGCGCTTACTGCAGCCGAATACTTTGCCGTTGATAAAAATGAAAGTGTGCTGGTGCTGCTTACCGACATGACATTGTACGCCGATGCACTCAGTATTGTATCAAACCGTATGGACCAGATTCCGTCGAAAGACAGTATGCCTGGTTCGCTTTATTCCGACCTGGCCCGTATTTACGAAAAAGCGGTTCAGTTTCCGGAAGGTGGATCCATTACCATTATTGCGGTAACTACCCTTTCAGGTGGCGACATTACACACGCTATTCCGGATAATACCGGTTACATTACCGAGGGGCAGTTGTTTCTGCGCCGCGATACTGATATCGGTAAAGTTATTGTTGACCCGTTCCGCTCGCTTTCTCGTTTGAAACAATTGGTAATTGGGAAACAAACCCGCGAAGACCATCCGCAGGTGATGAACTCGGCCATCCGTTTGTATGCCGATGCGGCAAATGCACGTACCAAACTGGAGAACGGTTTCGATCTGACTGATTATGACGAGCGTACACTGAAATTTGCCAGAGAATATTCAGACCAGATTCTGGCCATTGACGTAAATGTGGATACGGACACTATGCTCGATATTACCTGGGAACTGTTTGGAAAACACTTCAAAAAGGCAGAGGTGGCTATCAGGGAAAACCTGGTGGAGAAATACTGGAAAGGATGAAGAAGCTGGAAGTCTGATGACCGATGACCAGTGACTATTAAGTTAAATGAAATAAATTGAATACGTGGCCATAAAATTTCAATACAACAAAACTGCTTTACAGGCGCTCGACAAACAGTTGAAAGTCAGAGAGCGGGCATTGCCTACCCTGAAAAACAAAGAGTCGGCATTGCGTGTGGAGGTGAAACGGGCCAAGGATAAAGCTGCCGGACTGGGTAAAGAATACGACAACCAGATTGCTTCCTATGAAAACATGTCCCGGCTGTGGGGTGAATTCGACCAAAGCCTCATCCGGATTAAAGATGTGGAACTTTCATCGAAAAAAATTGCCGGGGTGTTTACACCGGTACTCGAAAAAATAATTTTTGAAGCCAATACCGATAACCTTTTTAATCAACCCGTTTGGTTTCCCGATGGAATGTCCATCATTAAAAAAATTGCTGAAGTTGCCATCGAGCGTGAAGTTTTTCTGAAAAAAATGGATTTGCTCGATTTTGCCCGGAAAAAAACCACCCAAAAGGTGAACCTCTACGAAAAGGTGCAGATACCCGGATTTCAGGACGCCATCAGAAAGATTAAACGATTCCTGGAAGACGAGGATAATTTGTCGAAAGCTGCACAGAAAATTGTGAAAGACCGACAAGAAAAACAAAGACAGGAGGAGGTTGAAGTATGATTGTTCCAATGTATAAATACGCGTTTTTGGTGTATCATTCCACCTACAAGGATTTCCTGAAAGATATCCGAAAGATTGGCGTAGTGCATATTAGCACGAAAACCAATGAGCCCACTCCTGAAATGCAGGAGCTTTTCAGGCACCTGAACGAGGTGGATAAAGCATCCAAAAAACTGGATATGCTGGAGTCGGAAAAATCGGAATCCAAACCTGAATTTAAAACGGGCGAGGAGGTTTTTAACCGGCTGAAAAACATGGAGAAAGAGATGGAACACAACCATCATCAGGTGCTGCAACTGGAAAAGGAAAAGAAACAACTTCAGCCCTGGGACGATTTCGATTGGCAAAAATTACGTAAACTGGAAAAACAAGGGGTGCACATCAGATTTATGTCGTGCCCCATACGAAAATATGAACCTGCCTGGGAAGAAGAGTTTTACATTAAAGTAATAACCGACCTCGATGGTTACCGCTACTTCGTAAAAATTGAAAAAACGGAAGGCGGGGCTCCCGAAAACGGATTTGATGAAGTTTCAGGCGCGGATGAACTGATTTTACCTGAACGCTCGTTAAGTGAGGTGAATGCCGAAATAAACAAACTGAAAAACGAGGCTGAAGTGCTGACCCATGAATTGCACCAGATTGCATTTTACAGCAAACCATTATTGAAAAACTACCTCGAAGAATTGCAGCAGGAACTTTCTGAACAGAATGCGCTTTTACAAACCACCGAGGAAGTGGAAGGGAAAGTGAAACTTTTGGAAGGTTGGGTGCCTGAAACAAAAAAAGCCGATTTGGATGCGTATCTTGAAGAAAACCAAATACTTTATACCGCAGACAAACCGGATGAAGAGGATAAAGTTCCTATTTTGCTGAAGAATAACCGGTTTGCTAAGCTGTACGAAATTATCGGGAAGCTATACGAACTTCCCAACCATAAGGAACTTGACCTGGTGCCTTTTTTCGCACCATTTTATATGATGTTTTTCGGGTTCTCGCTGGGCGATGCCGGTTACGGACTGATTATTATTGCAGCCGCCCAGTTTATGAAAAAGAAAATGCCAAAGCTGAAATCTGTAATGAGTTTGGCACAATGGCTCGGTTTAGCTACGGTCATATTTGGAATTTTAACTGGCACATTTTTCGGAATTGACCTGATTAACTCCGATATTCCCTGGCTCGAAAACTTTAAACAATACATGATAAGCACCGACAAGTTATTTAACCTGGCCATTATTTTGGGGGTTATACAAATACTTTTTGGCATGGTGCTTAAGGTAATTAATATTTCGCGCGTGCGCGGGTTCAGATATTCGGTTTCCACCATTGGCTGGCTCATACTCATTTTTGGCCTGGGAAGTATTTACGGTTTAAAAACTGCCGATATGCTTACACCACAAGTTGCAGGCATTGCTCAGAATATTATTTTGATTGCTTCGGGGATACTTATTCTGGTGTTGAACCATCCGAAACGGAATATTTTCATGAACATTGGTGCAGGCTTGTGGGATGTTTACAGCATGGCCACCAGTTTGCTGGGCGATATTCTTTCGTACATCCGGCTTTTTGCGCTGGGTGTGTCGAGCGCTATTTTGGGGCTGGTATTCAACAGTATGGCAATGAGTATGAAACCCGACAACATCATACTTGGGCCACTGGTAATGATTATTATACTGGTTATCGGGCACAGTATTACCATTTTTATGGCAGGACTGGGAGCTTTTGTGCACCCCATTCGTTTAACATTTGTGGAATTTTATAAAAATGCCGGATTTACCGGTGGAGGCAAGGCTTATGAACCATTTGCAGAGCCGGCTTCAGAAAAAGCAGAGTAAATAAATAAGTAATAACATTTAAAATAAATCGAGAATGGAACCTATTGTTTTAGCTTACATTGGAATTGGATTAATGGTCGGCCTTTCAGGGGTTGGCAGTGCGTTTGGTACAACTATCGCAGGAAACGCGTCGGTTGGAGCGATGAAAAAGAACGGGGAAGCCTTTGGTAATTATATTATGCTTACGGCGCTTCCGGGCAGCCAGGGATTGTATGGTTTTGCAGGGTACTTCCTGCTCGACAGTTTCGGCCTGTTGCAAACCGACATTGGCTGGGGTGTTGCCGCCTCGGTATTTGGTGCCGGTTTGGCGTTAGGTCTCGTAGGATTGCTGTCGGCTATCCGTCAGGGACAGGTTTGTGCCAATGGTATCGCCGCCGTTGGTTCAGGGCACGATGTGGCAGGAAAAACGCTTATCCTCGCTGTATTCCCCGAACTTTATGCGATTATCGCACTGGCTGCAACTTTCCTTATCGGAAGTGCAGTTGCCGGTTAAAGAATAAAATTCAAAAATAGTTCAATTTTTTTGGGGAAAATAAACTTTTTCCTCAAAAAAATGGTTTTAAAAGTATCCGTTGTCAACCGTTTGGCAATGGATACTTTTTTGGTTAAAAACGATAAAAAATGAAAAAACTTTTATTGGTTATTATTTTGGGAATCCTTTTTATGGGTTGCGGTACAGGGAAAAAGCAAAATACTGCTTCAGAGGAAGAAAAAAACAGGGTTCCGGATATGCACACCTCGCAGATTGCACTTGATTTTTGGGGAACTTATAAAGGAATTGTTCCTTGTGCCGATTGCGAGGGAATTGAAACAACCATCGAGTTAAAGGCTGATGAGACCTTTGAAGTTCAAACCGTTTACCTGGGGAAAAGTGATGAGGTATTCTCTTATTCAGGGCATTACCACTGGAACGATGATGGCCGGAGCATACACCTGCACGGCATTGAAAATGGCCCTTCCTATTATTTTGTTGGCGAAAATCAATTGATTCAGCTCGATATGGAAGGTAACCGGATTACAGGTGAACTGGCTGAAAAATACCTTCTTCAAAAGATTGATTAATTTACAGGGCTCCAGGGGTAATGTTCGTTAACTGAACCTCCGCCAACCCCTGATGCAGCACCCAAAGGTATTACCACACCTGCAGTTATTTTTGAAATGATTCCCTTGGCATGGTTTCGTTCATTATTCGTGTAGTTATGAACGGCATCCAGCACGGCATAATTAACTATATCAGCATTATAGGAAATAAATCCGTGCCATTTTTTCGGATTACCTATTTTTGTGCCCAAGCCAAAAGTAATCTGGGCAACATTGGCAATATTCTGGTTATTGTCAACTCCTTTTTGAAAAATTACCGTTGAATTGGTTCCAGGTGGCGGATTTTGATAACTGAGTTCTGTTGAAAAAATAGTAGCTCCGGCACCAGCTTCAACGAAAGGATCGAAACGAAAAACATTACCTTCCTGATCGTAAAATTTCCTGAAATAATACCGGATTACTCCCGAAACAGAACCACCAAATGTTACATACTGGACAGGAATATTGTACAATGGTCCTCTTAATGATGCATGATTTCCTACAGCTGAAAAATCGGGTGAATCACTTTCCCCGTGAAGGTAAAACATGCCTCCTTTCAGCAAGGGTTCCCAGTTTTTCCCCATGGTTCGTCCAATGCTCAAATCAATTGCCCATCCGGGCTGATGCTGAAATTCATTATCAAGAAAAATATAATCTTTTGAAATTTCACGAGTTAAGAAGGCAATTCCAGTACTTGCAGAGGTTGTCCAAAGATTTTTTTTCGATTTTGACGGGGGTGTTGACCAGGTGTTTGTTGAAAAAATGAGAACAAAAAATAAGCTGAAAAATAATATGATGGTTGATTTAAAACGCTGGTTCATTTGTATTTCGTTGAAGTTTATTCCGTAATTTTTTAAACTGCGCCAAAGATAGCTATTTCAAATAAACGAGTAACCCAAAATTTTATTTCAGCGGGGTGATTTTCCATGAAATACCCAGACGGAATCCGAAAGATTCATATAACTCGCCTGAATCGAATCCAAAAGCTGCATTTGCAGAAAAATTACGGGGTAACTGGTGCGTTAATTCCAGCAAAAAATAATTTTGTTTTTTCCCTTCTCTGAAATAGTAATCTGAGCGTTCGTTGAATCCGCTGATATAGAATCCACTGTAAGTTCCATAGTTTTTAGTGAATGTTGCCCTGGCTTTGTAGGTTAGTTTAGGGTTAATTGTACCCTCAGCCAAAAAGTGGTGTGACCACAGACGATTGTTGCCAATGGTTTGGTAATTGAAATCATCTGTATTCCTGAAATATTTTATTTGCCGGTTGGAATGCATTAACGGGTAACCGAAGAAATGGCCGTCGTAAAAATGGCCGAGTTTATAAACTCCGTGGTTAAAATAATTGTCGCGTCCAAACTCAGAGTGTCCCTGATTTACATATTTCAACAGATAAGGGTGGAATTCTTCCCATGAATTTACCTCCACATCGAGGTTAAAATTTTCTTTCAAAAAAAGCGAATAATCCTCCACATTTTGGTAGCTGTTTAAATGAAGCCCCGGTCCACTCTGGTGTTTTGTGTAACCATACTGATATGAGATTGTTTCAATCCAGTTTCTTTTCTTCACGGTAAAATTTAAAATGAGGATTTTGTCTTTCGATCGGAATAACCCCCAGTAATCGGTAAACGGATCCTGTTTTGAAATGGATACTGTAAATTTTTTCGTTTCGTACTCCAAACCATATTCGCTGAATCCTACATGTTCGCCCGGCGTGTTTGCCCCTTCGCCCCACATAAACTCCTCCAGTTTTTCCGAAGGATTTGCAACCATAGTATTTAACCAGTCCACCGGGATTTTAGTTCCGTCGCTCATGGTGCCGCCAAAAAGGATGGAATGGTTCAGTCCGGCAAAACCGTTTATTGGCAAATTTCCGGTTTTCAGGTAAAGATTTTTAAAATGATACCACGGATTCTTTATTCCCGGTGCGTCCCGCTTATCGTTTAATTTACCCTGCAGAAAAGCTGCCCTAAAGTGCATGTAATTTCTGGTGAAGGGCACTGGTGTGTAGTCAAAAAATCCAAACGACACAGCAGGCATCGGGCGAATATTCCGAAAATTCAGAAATAGTGGTTCATTTTCCTGGCCGGGCAAGTAATGGAGATTTTTTTTACCTGCAATAATCGAAAATTTTTTGTACTGAAAACCGGCAAATAATTGCCCCACGGTAACCTGCTCAAGGGTGTTGTCGGCCCATAAATCCAATCCTGCTGAAATTGAAAAATCATTTTCCCATTTTCGTTCATAAACTGAATTTATTTGGGAAATCAATTGTCCGTGCCCGAATTGATCGATTCGCCCGAACTGATTTGTGTTCAGCCATAAGGGAACCAGAGTGTTAGACGAATAAACCGCTATTCCATGCACATTTATTTGAAGACTGTCATTTTGAGCTGTTGCAGCTTGATATTTACCGGTAAATAAAACTGCCAGCATCAAGGCAACCCCAACGTACCTGAATTTATGCAGATAATAAGGTGTTGTAATCATTCAAAAAAAGTTTCTGCAAAAATAACCAAATAGTGCCGGTATCCAATTTGGTGATGGTTGGGAGATTTTTTTATACCCTGAAGTAACTTCAGTTATACAGTTATACACCCCTCAGAAGCATTGGAAACTACGTCTCGGTATTTTTTCAGAATTCCACCTAACTCTTTTTGTTCCTGTCTTTTCCAGTTTTTTCTTCGTTCTGCAATTTCTTCCGGCGGCAAATCCACATCTATTCGGTTGCTGGCTGCGTCAATTGTTATAACATCGCCGTTTTGAATAAGTCCGATGGTGCCGCCTTCATAAGCTTCTGGTGTGATATGGCCCACAACAAATCCGTGCGAACCACCCGAAAACCTGCCATCGGTAATCAGCGCCACATCTTTGCCCAAACCAGCGCCCATCACAGCACTGGTGGGTTTCAGCATTTCGGGCATGCCGGGCGCTCCTTTGGGCCCGCTGTTCCGGATTACAATTACTTCTCCCGGTTTTACCTGTGTGCGAATACCTTCAATGGCTTCAAATTCATCTTCAAAAACCCGTGCCGGACCGGAAAACAATTCTCCCTCCTTTCCGGTGATTTTGGCCACAGCGCCCTGTTCCGCAAGGTTTCCGTGTAAAATTTGAATGTGTCCTTTCTTTTTGATGGGATTGTCAAATGAATGGATAATATTTTGACCTTCTTTTAATCCGCTAACATTTTCAAGGTTTTCTCCGATTGTTTTCCCGGTAACAGTAAGACAGTTTCCGTTCAGAAAGTTTTCTTTCAGCAGAAATTTCATTACTGCCGGAACGCCTCCCACATCGTGCAAATCTTCCATCAGGTATTTGCCGCTGGGTTTCAGGTCGGCAATAAACGGAGTTTTGTCGCTTATGCGCTGAAAATCGTCGAGGGATAAATCCACATTCACTGCTTTTGCCATGGCAATCAGATGGATTACAGCGTTGGTTGAACCGCCGAGTGCAATAGTGAGCGTAATGGCATTTTCAAAGGCCTCGCGAGTCATCACATCTCTGGGTTTGATGTCTTTTTCAAGTACATTTTTTATGGCGCCGGCCAGCATTTCACATTCTTTCATTTTATCCAAACTGAGGGCTGGATTGGAAGAGGAACCCGGCAGGCTCATGCCCAAACATTCAATGGCAGCCGACATGGTATTTGCGGTGTACATGCCGCCGCATGCGCCGGCGCCCGGAATGCAGTTCCGGATAATACCCTTGTAATCTTCGTCAGACATGCCTCCTTTTATCCGTTCGCCATACGCTTCAAATGCCGAAACAATGTTGAGATCTTCATTTTTCCAACGGCCTTTTTTAACTGTGCCGCCGTACATCATAATTGCGGGGCGGTTAAGTCTTCCAAGGGCAATCATTGCGCCGGGCATGTTTTTGTCGCAGCCCACAATGGGAATCACCGCATCGTAAAACTGCGCGGCCACAACCGTTTCAATGGAATCGGCAATAATTTCGCGCGAAGGCAGCGAGTATTTCATCCCTTCGGTACCGTTGGTAATTCCGTCGCTTACGCCAATGGTATGAAAAATAAGGCTGTACAATTCCTTTTGTTTATCGACTTCGCTTTTTACAGCATCTGCCAACCCGTTCAGGTGCATATTGCAGGGGTTTCCCTGAAATCCTGTGCTCACAATTCCCACCTGTGCTTTTTTCTGGTCGTTTTCACTCATGCCAATGGCATATAACATCGCCTGTGCCGCCGGCAGCGTGTCATCCTGTGTTATCAGCCGGCTGTATTTGTTTAATTTATTTTCCATTGTTTTTGCTGTTAAAATTCAGATTTCGAAAATAAGATAAATTTATCTGTTTATCAAGTTGAATTTTCAGACCCAAGGTTGTGCCCACTCCAAAAAGAAAAAATGAATAAAATGCCACTAAATCACAAATTCACGAAATCCCACAAAGCATTAAACAATAATTCTACCAGGGATTTTTGATGATTCAAAGCTGATTTTTTAAAATCACTTCACCAAAATTTTGTTATCTTGGGAAGGTTTGTAAAAGACTGAATTTGAATGATTCTGGTATTAAAAACTAAAATGATGCTGCTTTCTTATCTGCTGAATATTCCCCTGCGCGACGGTGGCCAGGCTTACACCGAAACCAACCTCGACAGGTTTGTAGTTGAACCGTGGAATTTTGTAACTGCTGCATTTTTTGTGGCAGTAGCGGTTTTCTGGTTTTTGAAAATCAGAAAAGAGATTCCCCGGTTTGGATTTCTGTTTGCCATGCTGATTTTGCTTCTTATTGGCGGGGTGGGAGGTACCATTTATCACGGCTTCAGGTGGCATCGGGCTTTTCTGATGATGGACTGGATGCCTATAATGATAATTACGTTTTCGGCGTCGGTTTACTTTTTTATTAAAGCGTGGGGAAAATGGTGGCCGCCGGCTCTTGTGCTTGTTCTTTTTTTCTTTTTACAGGGATGGCTCTTTAAGAGCGGTCTTCCCATTCAAACGGCCATAAATCTCAATTATGCATCTATGGCCGTGGTGGTGCTGGTGCCCATTGGCTGGTACCTGGTGAAAACCGGATTTGCAAACGGCCATTTGGTTGGTCTTGCTCTTTTGGCATTTGGAGCGGCTTTGTTTTTCCGGTGGGCCGATAAACTGGCTTGGTTCCCCATGGGAACGCATTTTTTATGGCATGTTTTCGGGCTGGTGGCCGTACACCTGATGCTGCTGTTTTTGTACCGCACCCGGTTTTCCGAAACCCGTTAGAAAGTTTTATCTTTGCAGTTCAAGAAAAAGAAACCGATATGTCACTGGTAATTGAAGAAAAAGACCTTGAAAAGTTTATTATGGTAGGCGACCGGGTGCTGATAAAACCCAAAACACCTTCCAACAAAACCAAAACGGGTTTGTACCTGCCGCCAACTGTTCAGGAGAGTGAAAAAGTGCAAACCGGTTACATTGTAAAAGTGGGACCGGGTTATCCTATTCCAGCGGTTACAGAGGAAGATGAAGCCTGGAAACAAAAGCAGGATAATGTGCGGTATGTTCCGTTGCAGGCTCACAGGGGCGACCTGGCTGTTTATCTCAGCAAAAGCGGCTTCGAAATTGAATTCAACAACGAAAAGTACATCATACTGCCACACTCAGCCATTCTGATGATTATTCGTGATGAAAACCTGATGAAATAAAGATTTTCCCCGGATATAATCCGTAGAAACCAATTGTTGCAGCCGGGATTGAAAATTAAACCCAGCACGAAACAACGTTAACCAACGGGAAAAGGATACACCAATGAATCTTATTGATTTGAAGATTTTCCGTCCATGCCGCAAGGTTTAAAATTTTATGCTGTGAGGCCTGAAATTTTATCGTTATGGCTTTTAAAACGATCATTATGTTTTTCAGAAAAGATCGTTATGTTTTTTAAAACGATCACAATGTTTTTTTACCGTGCCACGTCCAATGTTTCCATTGAGCTGGTGACTTTTAGTCACCTGCTCAATAGCCCATACAACCTGCCGAATCGCTTTCTGAATAAATCTGCGTCAGCCTCAAAACCTATTCACCTGCTGTCCGCCTGCTGGCGGACAGCAGGTGAACGCAGCACGATTACGGGGACGTCAAAAACGCCAAACAATTTTATACCTACAGCGTTGGCGGATTTTGTGAATCATCAAGTGAAGTATTTTTGTGTGACGGTTTCGGGAGAAACAAGATATGAAAGGCACATAGAATTGAAAAAGTACAACAACGCTCCTGACCCGGCGACATCTTCCAGTTCATGCCATTATTAGGAACTATATTTTATCCATCATTTTTCTTTAAAATAAACTTATGTATGGCTATAATTTATAATTTTACCACATAGTTAAATTTTGCATGAACGATGGATAAAATACTGTTACGTTGTATGTCATTTAAAGAAATAACCATATGAATAAGGTTTTCAAAATAACTTTATAGGTATAGGCGCATAGGTATCCCAAAAATTTACCTTTGCTGAATGAGAAAAGAATTAGATTTCAAGGGTGTGAATGCAATAGAATTCCATAGAC
>JAWLCW010000031.1:0-3210 GCA_041686935.1 Mariniphaga sp.
TTTTTTATTTTCAATTCCTTTCAAAGAACATTTTACAACTTCAAAAACCCGTAATCGTGGCTGTTTTGTAACTCTCTGATTTTCAAAATGAAACATAACTTGGTCGTATATGTATTACATTTATTTTCGCTATACCAGAATATCAATTAATTCACTGAATTCTAATGCCATATCCATTTGTAAACGTTTGTAAATGTTTGTAAACGCATGTGCATTACATTAATTATTGGCTAAGTTAACAAAAGCTTGTTTAATGATTTTCTGTTTTACAGCATGTTTGGTGAAAAAGAAGTAATTTTCACAGAATTATGCAGAGAAAATTCCTTTTAAGAAATCCAACTCAAAATATTTTGTTCCGTTAAATTCAAGCGACACGAAATTTAATTTGAAAATGAAAGTGTTTGGTTTTCAGTAAAAAGAGAGGGCAGCTCAATAGCTGCCCTCAATGTTAACCCCCAAACACACAAGCAATGCAGAACGCATTGCATTTCAAAAATAGAAAAATTCTAATTAGTGATAACCTTAACCTGAAATTTTTTTAACCATAACATTCAATATTCTGTAAAAAAGCCAGAGATGATACCGCAACTTTTTTTAATTGCTTCAGCTATACTTGATACCAGCGTAATACCAGTAACACAGATTGTGTTTGGGGGAAATCCCGCCTGCGCGGGATTAATCAGAGTAGATATCTCTGAAGATTTCGTACTCGAAAGCGACGAGCTGTTTGTCGAGCAACTCGGATGCACCCGGAAAGTAAACGGATTCAAGATAGTTGGTGAAGGCATCCCACAATGAAGTTTTTTCGGTTAACTTCTGACTGTTTGTTTTTAATGCATACGATTTCATACTGTTTAAATTTTAAAATGATATGCAGGAAATCACAGCAGAAAGGCAGAACAGGCAAGGAGGAACTGGAATACCGGAATAGTGCAGCGTTAAATGAGGATATGCCGGGAAAATCCTTGAATGGCACTGCAGAGAGGCTGTTCCTTGGCAGAGCATTTGGAAATAAACAGGAAATCGGTTAAAAACGGAGGGAGGAGAAAGGAGAATATCTTAATATTGGAATTCAGAGGACAGAATTGCAATAACCATAAAAAAATTGCCGGTAAAATAAATCTTCAAAAAGGAGGGAAAGCTAAATTTATTCAATCATTTAAACAATGGCAGAAGGTATTCGGTAAAAAGAGTGAAATGCTGATACTTAACGAATCGCTGTCTACGAAACCGATACGCACGGTGGTTTGCTCTGAAGGGATGACAATGTCAAGAAATGCTCCGGTGGGATTAACGGCTCACCGGGCATTTACTTGATTATAGCGCGTTTATCATTAATGACCAAATAGTTGCTAAATATATTTCCTTAACAAATAAAATCGCACAAGTTGTCTTTAGTGTACAGCATTCATATTAGAACTTTATGTTATTTTCGTATTAGTATGAATCTTGAATATACCGCCCAATGATCTGAGGACTGACTTGTCGATAAGCCATCATCTGATAAGAAACGACCTTTAAATTGTATTACTTCAGTAGAGATGGGTACTATTTCGCAAGAGCCATTTTTACTCTGAATATAAAATATGTAATCTAAACGACCACTTTTTGTATCATCGTCAAAATACATGGCTAAAGGATTGCAATCACAAACTGTAAAAGTACTAAAGTCTTCACGAATAAAATTTGAACTATTATGGTCTGCATCCCTACCATCCAAAACATCTCCAATTATATTCACCAGGCTTTCATCGTATTCTGAATTTTCGCCAAAAATGTTAAAATCACCAATTATAAAAACTACATCATCAGGATGTTCTGTACGGTATGAAAGGATATTGTCAGAAAGAAGCATAAGTTGTATTTTTCTAATTTCAGGAGCTTCGTCTGCTTGAGTATGCAGATTATAAATTCTAATTTTGAAGTTATCTTTTTTAATACTGGCTGTAATCCATCCTTTATTTGCCATGCAATCCCATCCAGAGCATATTAATCCAAAAGATTTTTGAGAATAGTTACTTAATTCGTATTTACTCATTAAGGAAAGGCCGGAATTTCCAGGTCTAGTTCCAGTAAGTGAGCCATGTTTTCCGGTTAAATATCCAGACATTGGTAGAATGCCTGCTGCACCATCACCGCCGTAGAAAAGGTCTTCATCCCATATTTCTTGGAAGCCGATAATATCTATTCTTGGATTAAAATTGTTAAAAAAATGTGCTATATCATAAGCTCGTGCTTTATCTTTCCAACTTGGCATTCCAACTACATCCCCTGCTAAATGCGTATTCAATGTTAATACGTCAAAAGATGTAGATGAAGTATTATTAAAATCACCTATCGTTACTAGTCCTCCATTAGCTGAAAGTATGCATGGCGTTGAAACTTCAAACTTCTCATAATATTTTCCTGGGCTTATTAGCACATTTTTTGCTACAGTTGATTTAGTTTTGCTGATTGCTGACTGAATCACATGATATGGTTTTTCAATGGAGCCATCTGGGTTAGGGCTTCCTTTCTTGTTTACATATACTGTTCCTTGTCCAAAAACAATAGTCGATGGGGATAGTAAGCTTATGGCTATTAAAATTATGGATTTCATAATTGATCATTATTTTGTTATTCTAATGAAACTACTTATTGCATAGAAACAAGTACTAACACAAGACCTTTACCCTTAATAAGTGAGGACATAGCTTTTCCAATAATTGCCCCTTGAGCTTTAGTAAAGTCTTCAACTTTCATTGCATATCCAGGCGTTTCAGATGATGTAAGCAGGTCTCCCGGATTGACTGCTCCATAGGTTGCATCTACCAGGCAATATACTCTTCCTGCTAAAACAACTGGAATATCCATATCACTTGAATGACTTTCCTGGTTCAAAATCAGACCGGGCTTTAAATCTCCGGCACCACTTATAATACCAGCAATTTTCTTATCATATGCTTCGTTGCTGATTAACAGGTCGCCACAATTTGACGGATCAATGCAAACAAGCATTCCTCTTTCCGGAGTTACTTTCAAATAATCTCTGATTTTGAATTTTTCAGAAAGGTCTGCTCCTCCATATATTTCAAGACTTTGAGTTTTAGTTTTTCCAATTAGCATTGCTGCATATCCACCTTCACCACCTTTGGCCCTAATACCTACACCTTGAGGACTTCGAGCATCGAACCATCCTCCATAATTAGAATTGTCAGATTTATTGGTAGC
>JAWLCW010000031.1:3310-54958 GCA_041686935.1 Mariniphaga sp.
TAAACCTAATACACCGATTCCTCCTTCACCATATGAATGAAATACGCCACCACTACCTTCACTAATTGTGTCGTTTGAAACTCCAAACACTCCAGTACCTTTATTGGTAGCTAAACCTAATACACCGATTCCTCCTTCACCATATGAATGAAATACGCCACCACTACCTTCACTAATTGTGTCGTTTGAAACTCCAAACACTCCAGTACCGCCACCCTCTGTAATAAAATAGCCACCATATAGACGGCCTCCTTTTTGATTTGCTGCATGCCCATATACTGCTGCTGCATGTGTTGGATAATAAATGGTTGAGGAAATACCCCATTTTAATTCTTGGCTAATAGTAGTAGAAGTATCCACTATTGATAACTTAGAGTCTGGATTAGGAGTACCGATTCCAACATTTCCCTTATTGCTATTATGTATATGATTTTGAAGAGTTATCCATTGTGTTGAGCAACCTGCAGAAAAAATTGAAATAAGAGTAATCAGATAATAAATTTTAGTTTTCATTTTTTTTAATTTAATTTATATTCGACCATTGAAGCAGAATCCTCGTTGCTCAGGCACGCCATTACTGCAACCTGACTGTTGGCTGTTTTCCCAACATCTCCGCAGTACTACCATCCAACGCAACACTTTTGTTCCCTTTCTTAACTGTATCGGTTTCGTCTATAATAAGCCCGGTAAGTTTCCGTTTTAGAAGCGCCTTACTGGTTTCCATGGCTGACTTGTCAACTTCTGCACAGGCATCCCAGTTGGAGTCAGAAATAAAAAGTTGTTTCTGGTAATAATCCAAATCATGGTGAGATTCGCAAATTCTTTCTATGTTCCTCTCACTGCTCAGAAAGATTCCCTTGGTGTATTTTTCAGCCTTATCAAAGAACTTTTTTGTCTTATTCTTGAAAAAACTCTGATAATCAGACAAGTAATCATCCAGCCGCTGAAGGGCGGCCTTCAGCGCTTCTCCATAACTTTTACTATTTTTACGATGTGTTAAACATATTAGCGAATGGTTTGTTTTTTTCTCGATATCGACTCTAATATACTAAAATACAGCAAATTAATTAAATAAAATCTTGTGTTGTTATCAACAATATTTGTTAATTTCTTTAATCTGTTAAAGTAGAAATAGGTTCTATACTTAATTCATAAGGGCCAATACCTCCCGTTACCATAAACAAATATTTCTCCTTGCCCATGATCTCAATGGTACTTTCCAGACAACTCTCACTTCCCCCACAGGGAGACTCAGGTTGATCGATTTTATGCCCATCAATATATAAAGATTTATGATTTTCACCTGAGTAATGGAGGTACCTAAACGTCAGGTAAATTTTACTTTTTTTTGGATTATACAGGTTATAAAAATCATAATCGGCTTCAATCGGGATTGAAACTGAATACCCTTCTTTAGATACAAAATCAGCATATTTTGTCGTATAATTTAAGGAAGTTTCTTTATCAATTGAAAATATTTGATTAATTCCAAATTGAATATCACTAGCAGATTGATATCTATCATTTCGTCTCAACATGTCAAAATCATCAACCTTATATTTATCGAACTTAAAGTTACATTGTATACTTGACGAGACATTTGTTTTTGCACAGATTACTGGATTTGTATAACATACCGGCAGCCTCTGCGTACCGGAATAATTCAAATAAGCAGGGAGTTTATCGTGAACAATAACATAGGGTAATAAATAACCTAATCCCGCACCCTCCTTAAAAGCTGCATAAGTTCTGCCCCTTACATTATTCAAACCTCGTATGTAAAGATCTAAAAGGTCTCTTTCAATTTTAGAGTCAACTTTTGCATCCTGATATCGGTTGTTAGATTTCTTTTCCCAACAAAAAGCTTGTCCAAATCTTTTTTGGTCATCGGTAATATATAGCCTGGGCCAATGCTCACATGTTCCATCTGCCTTATCACAATCTCCATTATTATTACAAAAATTTAAAATATTTATTGAACATGTTTTTGGAGCTCCAAGCGGAGCCGATTCATAATAATTATTCTCAGCTTCTGCTATACAATTTTCTATACCTGATAAAAGAGCTGTCCTATCTTCATTATTGCTTAAATCATTAGCGAGTTTATAATTTTTCGCAATTGATGCTACGTAATAATCATAATCATGCCCATTAAGTCCCACATCTCGCAATATACTAATTTCGCTATGCGCTATATTCAGAATATCTTTAAGTATAAGTCTGGTTTTAGTTGTCCCATCGCTAATTAGGCCACGCGATAACTTAGCTACCTCTAATCTAATTTCCATTTCCTGTGGAGATGTACCTATCGGATTAGCAAACTGGAAAGCATGAAACAATAGGGGAATATTCCATCGGTCAAAACTGAATTTCTCATCAAGAAAATCTGAACCAAGATCAAAATATCGAGGGTAGATATCTACTAAATTCATTCCAAGGTTGGAGAGAATTTCCTCATTAGTCATACCATCAAAAATACTTAAATAACCGATTGACTTTATCATTAATAAAGCTCTGTTATAAGCTGATAATTTAGAAAGGTCAACTAATGAGGTGATTAGGTTAATATTGAAAGGGTCTTTATCTGAGAAATCTTTTGATAAATTAACCTGATTCATAAATGATGCAAATTCTTCGACATAATATGGAACAAATCTATCAATGGTTGAAATATCTTTTAATAAATTTAAAATTTCCAAGTTATCAATAAGACCTGCAATTTGAGCGATGGGCGTGAATGGAGGAAGGTTAAAGTTTTCTTTAATGGTCTCAGCATACGATTCTACCAAGGATAGAAAGGGAACTTCAACATCAGCACCCCAAAATTTTCCAGATTTGTAAGGAGACATATAATTTTGACCTGTAATTGACTGAAAAGCACGTACTAAAAACCATTCATACCCAACCAGTCCATAATAGCCTTTATGTCGCTCCAATGGTAAACCTATTGTATTCCATTCAGGAGCTTTTTGGGTAGATAATATTTCACCATTAGATGTTATGTACCGTTCAATCAATTTTCTTTGAAAGGGAATGATTAGATATTGATTTCCCTGAAGTTGAGTCCCCATTCTGTTTATTAATCCCTCGACTCGTTGAATTTCTATAGGAAAACCAAGAACTTTTAAAGCATTGTGCAAATGATACAAACCCAACGTCATGCCAATTAATTCATCGGCTGATGCATAGAAATATTCTCGTTTAGGCTCAGATTCCTCATACAAATCGCCAGGCCCCCTGCTTCTCAAGAAGAATCCTGTTCTTCTACCATTATAATCTTTCCACTCACATTCTTCAAAATAGTTTAACAAGGTTAGTGCATTGGATAAACTATTCTTTTCTAATTCTTGTTTTTTATATTTTGATAGAGTGTTGTCTGACTGATACTTTAGTGCTTCCAATGAAAATACTGCCATGGCAATTCCGCCTCTAAGTAAAGGATTTTCATGCCCAGCATGTATGGTTTCAGAATCTTCTTGGATGCTACTTCCACAATTCTCACCACAGTTATATAACCAAGGTATTAGAACTCTTGTTTTATCTTCATTTGGTAATCGAATTGTTCGGCTATGATATAAAAGTTCTTTTCTATCCAAATTAGGTTCATATTCCTTTAGCCACACCCATGACAGGTGTCTTCCATTTTCCAATAAATGTCTTTTTATATATGCAGTTCTTATTCGTTCATATCGACCAGGTTCACCCTGCAAATCAATTGCTTTTTTATCATTCATTTTAATAGTGGCTGGTACATCTGTAATTTCGCAAGCTGAATTACTCGTGATATATTTGTAGTCAAGTTCAGCTTCAACACTAATCTTTGAACTAAATTCCGGTAAAGTCAAGCCTGGTCTGATCACGATTTTACCCTCTCCTGCCAGTCCGTATAAATTTATGGTGTCAGTAAAATAATTCATACCTGCTTCATCCAATAGCCTATACCTTAGTTCATTCAAATTTATATGTGTATTTTTCAATTCATCAAAAACAGACTTACAACACCTTCCATTTTGAACTTTGGATTCTATATTTATGATAAGTTCGAAGGGTATACTTTCAATTAATTTTTCTTGAGCAGTATTAGAACTTAATGGTTTGATTTTTATTTCTGACGCTAATTCCTGCTTGGGGAATTTTTCAGGATGATTTATATTCGTGAGGGAACAACAACTGCTTACAATAAGCAATAAACTGATATAGCACAATTTTGGTTCTGATTTGAATTGATTGTGTTTCATAATATATAGGATGTTTTTGACATTTTTGAAATAGTATATCGCATATTTTCTGCTACATACACTTAATATAAATTTAACTTATTTTTCCTCTTTTTCAAGTTTCGATTTTTCATTACATCAGAAATTAATCGGTTCACATTTTTTACACATGTATATAACGTCGTTGTAAGTTCCATATGTAAATATATTTTCAACTATCTAAAAAAGGCACTTAAATTTTTGTCTTAAATTTTATATCCGAATGTAAACGTTTGTAAATATTTAAAAATGTTTATACGAAACGTAGCTTTTCAACTAAGTTAACAAAACCTGTTTGATGATTTGCTGTTTTGCAGCATGTTTGGGAGAAAAAATCTCGTTTTCACGGGATTAATCAGAGTAGATATCTCTGAAAATTTCGTACTCGAAAGCTATGAGCTGTTTGTCGAGCAACTCAGATGCACCCGGAAAGTAAATGGATTCGAGGTAAGAGATGAAGGCATCCCACAATGAAGTTTTTTCGGTTAACTTCTGACTGTCTGTTTTAATGCATACGATTTCATAATGTTAAATTTTAAAATGATATGCAGAAAATCACAGCAGAAAGGCAGAACAGGCAAGGAGGAACTGGAATACCGGAATAGTGCAGCGTTAAATGAGGATATGCCGGGAAAATCCTTGAATGGCACTGCAGAGAGGCTGTTTCTTAGCAGAGCATTTAAAAATAAACATGAAATCGGTTAAAAACGGAAGCAGGAGAACGGGAAAAGGTGGGATGTGTTTCACCCCTCTGGCATCACCAGCCGCACATTCTTTACCCTGCTGCCATCTCCCCTGAAAAGGGGAGAAGAAGCGGTATTTTTATTGTTTCTTGACCAAAAAAAGGGCCTAAGCCCTTCTTAATATAATTGCAGAATCCGGACAGCCTTCGGCTTGCATAATGAGTTTGCGTGCCGTTTGTTCGTCGGTTGAGTACACTACAATTTTAGTAAACCCTTGGTCGTGGTCGAGCCAGAACCGGAAGGGAATAACTTTCATGGGTTTTTTGGTTTGTATAGCTTCTTCAATGTTTTTTGGAAGCTGATCCATGTACATTTTTTCCACTTTTTCAAAGAATTTTTCCTTGAGGTTAACCAGGCGGCCACCGATTTTATTTTCTGTGTAATCCATTACATAGAAACGATGGGCATTTGGTTCGCCTGTAAATTCTTTGATTTTATGGTAAAGTTCCATAGGTATGGCTGTGTCCACATCGGCGTGTTTGCCGTAGCAGAATTCCAGCAGGTCGCCTTTGGTCCAGCCGGAAAACGGAAAACTGATTTCGAAATTATTCATAAAAATTTGCCCATGCCCTTGGGACTTATTTTGGCTTCCACCCGAATAAAATTATTCGGACAGATATGGCGTTGCCGGTTATGATTTTTTTATATGTGTCCGTTGTCAGACATGGAATAATAGCCGTCTTCTGTAACAATCAGGTGGTCGAGTACAGGAGTATCCATTATTTCAGCGGCTTGTTTTATTTTACGGGTAATTTTTAAATCGGCATCGCTAACTTCCAGATTACCAGACGGATGGTTATGAGCCAGGAGGATCGCCGAAGAATTTGATTTTAAGGCTGCCTGCAGAATAAGGCGAATATCCACAACAGTTCCGGAAATTCCGCCTTTTGAAACTTCGTAATATCCGAGAACATGGTTGCTGCGGTTCAGCAACAAGGCATAGAAATATTCCCGGTGTTCAATTCCCGGAAAAATTTGCCGGAAAATATCAGCAGCATCTTTTGAACAGGTGATTTTTCTACGTTGGGATGGGGGAATTTTGGTAGAATAGCTGATTTTAACTTCAGCAACATTTTGTAAAAACAAGTTATCATTCATGAAATTTTGCCCCTGCCCTGGGGACTTGTATTGGCTTCCCGGGTTCTCGGGATAAATCTGGCACGCCGTTTAAATTATGGCCTACCACCATTGAGCTGCCACGGATTAGGGCAAGGGCGAACCCACAACAGAAAAACAGTCAAGAGCGCTTGTAAACCCTTGACCGTTCCGTGAAGCGATTAATAACTTTGCCAGGATTTAAACAGAGAGAGAAGAAAGAAAATAGTCTGATGTGGGAATTGTTTGTCTGAAAGGTTGTGACAATTTAGATTTATTTTCTGACATAGGATTTTGCCCCTGCCCTGGGGACTTTATTTTGGCATCCCGAGGTTTCGGGACTTTGTCTGGCACGCCGGTTAAAATTTTAATCTTCACCAGGTTTCATTATGAATATTGCCGGAGATGGATCATTGAAGTCCAGGGCACGTATTTCAGAATGAAGTGTAACTGACCGTTGTACAGGGTTAAATGAGTGACGTTTTTCATTTTTTTCCCAGTCGCCTTTATTAGGTAACCGGCAAATGAAATCGAAGTCAACAGCACTGGAGGAACAGTTTTTTGCTTTAAATGCAAACATATAAAGCAGGTCCCAAAGTCTGCCATCGAGGTCTTGTTCATGTTTGAGTTCTTTAGGAACACAAACGTATTTATCGTAAACAGCCCTGGTAAGATAAACAGGGAATTTAATGCCAGCTTCAGATAAGATTTTTAAATCAATTTTGATTAAGAATCCATCTTCAACTGCTTCTTTTGTTGTGTAAGTAAAAATTGGTCTTCCAAAGATTGGATCATTCATTTGAGTTTGCCCATGCCCTTGGGACTTATTGTGGCATCCCGAGGTTTCGGGACTTTGTCTGGCACGCCGGGTTGATTAAATAAGACAGAGTTCCAATAAGAATGATTGATTTCCATGTTTACATGTTCCATCAGGTTCGACATAACAACCATGAGAACAACATGCCGGAACTACAGATTCATTTCTGTATTCCTCAATAAATTCATTGAAGGACATACCTTCTTCTTCGTAAAGTTCTTCAATAGAAATATGAGTACTCATTTGTTTTTGCCCCTGCCCTGGGGACTTATTTTAGCATCTGGCACGCTGATTAAATTATAATGGAATCATCATTGAGCCGCGACGGATACGTGCAAGGGCGAACCCCTTGTGTAAGCCGGCACAGATAGTTTATATACCCTTGCACATTCCGGCGGGCGATTAATACCTTTATTATAATTTAAACTAACCCACTTGAGATACAGGAGGAAACAGGTTTTTAAATGACCAAAAAAAATCCTTCCTGCCAGATAGCAGAAAGGACTTTTTTTAAACTATTTCATTTTTGTATGCTTCGTATTCGAAAGCAATTAAATCTTTTGCCAGTAATTCCAATGCACCCGGAAAGTAAATATTTTCCAAATGGTCTTTAAAGGCATCCCATACAGAAGTAGTTTCGTTCAATTCTCTTTTTGTGGATTTCACTAAATAAGTTTTCATGATAATAAATTTTAATATGATGTGATTTCCGTACAGCCTGGCATTGGAAGAATAGACAAGGAGGAACTGGAATACCGTTAAGCCCTGACGAGTCGGGCCAGGATATGCCGGGAAAATCCTTGACTGTTCCGGGTCAGACTGTTTCTTTGCACAGCATTTAAAATTGTCATGAGGACTTGGTAAAATCCACAAAAGAACGGAACTGCTTTGGGATGCCGGAGCCTTGAAAATATTTATGAGGGGATGGGATTACTGGTTACCGGGAAACAAAAATGGAAGAGTAAAAAAGGCCGGCGGCGGAAGGGTTTAGGGAATGAAAAATAGCTGATGATCAGGCCAGCATAAGAGATAGTTGATTGTCAGCGTGAATCATCCAGAGTTTATTTAAAGATGATAGCCGTAACAGGTAATGAATTTGCGGGGAAGTAAGTTCATTCAGATCGAAATACCTGCTTATGTTTGGGAACTTAGCTGTAAGCAATCGGAGCAACATTCTTTTTGGTTCAAATTCCAGCGAAGGACCGGAACCGATGCACCAGGCAGATATGACATTTCCGCCTTTTGATTCGATGTAATTTTTCAATGATTTCAGGGTTTTTCCGGTGGTGTAAACATCATCTACAATAACGTAATCTGCCGGTTTAACCATTCCTGAAAAGGATGGCTGGTAGTAGAGCCGTTCCGTCATGGATGAACCATGTGAGGTATGTTGCAGGTAAATGGAATCATACAACGTCATATTTGAATGGGAAGCCATAAGGTAAGCCAGTGCCAGTGCCAGTTTGTTGCCATTGGCTTTCAATACCGGGCAAACATAACCTTCCAGATAACGAAACTGTTTTTTTACGGGTATAATATCCTCAATAACTTTTTGTGCAGCTACCTGGTTGCCTTGTTTTGCTTCCTTGTACAGAGCATGACCAGTAAGCCTGGAAGTTGTTGAAATGCGGTGTATATGTGTCAGTTTCATGGCTTAGTATTTTATGATTCTGACCTGAAGTTTTAGTTTCCGGGCAATGCGAATCATGTGTTCAGTTCCCCGTGATTTGCCATTCCAGAAACAAACACAGGCATCTGCATACTGAGCCATTTCAATGTTTCTCTGGTAACCTGCCATTGTACCGTGTTCTTCCCACCTGGCAGGAAATTTTGCTACCGGAATATTTCTGTCAGCAGCATATACTATACCTATCGAATCAGCACCTCTTGCCAGGCCTGATATAATTTGTACATCTGTTTTATTTTTCAGGAGTTTATCAAGTGTTTTTTCAAGCAGGGAATAATCATTAAAATCCCTGCCGCCTGCTACAATTACTTTGAACATTAGATTTGCCCCTGCCCTGGGGACTTGTTTTAGCATCTGGCACGCCGGTTAAATTATAATGGAATCATCGTTGAGCCGCGCCGGATACGTGCAAGGGCGAACCCCTTATGTAAGCTGGTACAGATAGTTTATATACCCTTGCACATTCCGGAGGGCGATCAATACCTTTATTATAATTTAATCGCAACCTGCTCTGATAGTTGAGAATTGGAAAGGAGTGAAAAAGAACAGGATGTACTTATTTGGATGGCGGGGAATGGTATTTTGAATACACGTTATGCTATATTTTTGCGGGAATGTTTTCCTGATGTAGGGAAAACATTAAACCACAAGGCTAAAGATGCAGTCCATATTCGGGATGATTATTCTGAATGACACAAACCATTGCTGAAGCGACAGAATCAAAATAACCTAATATTTGGCAGTCGCTTCCATTTGGGTCATCTTCATCTACTAATTTGGGAATGCAAGCCTCAATCCTTCCCGCATTTTCTCCGTGGGTAATTTCTTCTACCCAACCATAAATCAGGTGCTGAGTTTTATCATGAAGCCAGTTTTTGCCAAGTATAAATTTATCTTTTTGTAAATGCCAGTTCTTGTTATAATTTGGGTTTTTAATCCACCGCGCGGTTGAATCGGTCATTTTGATTTTCAAAAGCCCGGCGGTTAACAAAGGCTCATATTGCATTGCCTCATGTTTTTCGATAATTCCGTTTTTTAATTTCATTTTTGTAAGTATTTAATTTAAGATTTCAACAACTTCTTCAATGGAAACAATGGCATTTCCATGGTTTCCTACATTTTGGTATCTGGTGTAGTTATTGGTTAATATACAGTTTACTGTATAACCTGCATTGAAAATATGAATTATGAGTACGCAAAATTCTTTATTGGAATACAGGATTCTTTTTTTGTCTTTGTCTGACAAAGACTGCACTATCAGTTTGAAATTCCTGTGTGTAATCATTTTTCAGGCCATTTATAGTTAAACCAGTCAACAATGTATTTGATGAAAGTTATTCTGTTTTGGTGATCGAGTTCAGAATAAAAGCTAATAACAGCGTTTGGACTTCCATATCCATCTTTTCTGCAAAGACTGGTAAATTTATCGCACAGGTGTTTTTGCAACCAGGGATTATTTTTCCAGGCTTCTTCGATAAAATTGTGTGGAAAATGAAGAGTAAACTTAAATGCTGCCTCTACGAAAATTTCGCGGACTTCAGGAATAAATTTTCGTAATCGTTTAATTTCCTGGAGTTGTTCCCGTTCTGTATCGGTATATAAATCACTCATTGAATTTTGCCCCTGCCCTGGGGACTTGTTTTAGCATCTGGCACGCTGATTAAATTATAATGATTTCATCATTGAGCCGCGCCGGATACGTGCAAGGGCGAACCCCTTATGTAAGCTGGTACAGATAGTTTATATACCCTTGCACATTCCGGAGGGCGATCAATACCTTTATTATAATTTAATCGCAATCTGCTTAGATAACAGAGGATTAGAAAGGAGTTAATAAATACAGGATGTATTTATTTTGAAAGATTGGGAATGGAATGACCAAAAAAAATCCCCGCCGAAGCAGGGAAATTTTTTAGAACGGAATAGTTTCATCAGCCGGTTCCGGTTTTGGTTTCCTTTTTCCTTTTCCTTTCGGAGCTGGTTTTTCTTCAGCAACCGGTTCAGCTTCTTCTTCACGGGTGGTAACCCATGCGGTGTGTGTTCTGCCGAATTGGTCAGTTTCCCGAAGTGGAGCCATTTCAAAAGTGAAATACTCAACGCCTTCGAACTCGTGTTTGAATTTCAGAACGTCTTCTACCTTAAAGGTCATTCTTACTAATCCAGTGATGTTGGCATTTTCACTGCCTTTTCCGATGTAATTTTTTTTGTAAGTTTTCATGATATTAAAGTTTTAAATTAAAATTCATGCAGGTACAGACACATGGAATCAGGGCTGCAATGGAGGAACTGGAATACCGGAATCAGTTTACGGTTAAATGAGGATATGCCGGGAAAATCCATTGCAGTTTATTTACCCTGAAATTTCATGTGGCACCTTAGCATGTGATTTTGATTAAACTTCATGAAAACCCAAAAACCACCGGAAAGGGCACGTGCCAACCACAACAATTAAAGAATGACCGGTTGAAGATGTGATTCAAACAGTGAAGGTGTGCATTTTACTGAAATGGCCCGGGAACCGGCCAGGCAGGACACTAAACCGGGGTTCCCGTGATTGCTGTAACGGTTGTAAAATCCAGGTCCGGGAAAAAGAAACAGATACTTCCGGCTGGGGTTCTGTTTAAAAAATCCTGTTGCGGCTGGGTTACAAAAGGGAATGAAATGAAATGCAGTTATCCGGCTTATTGTTTTTTACCGGCTGACGGTTGGTTGTATTCAACGTACCGGTGGCCGTTATTTTTTCAGACCGAGGCTGTTTTGCTGAAGTGGAGAGATGGCGTTAAGTATTGAATTAATGAGATACAGCCATTCGGAGGCGTAACTGCCGCAGGTCTTGAGTGCATAAAAAAAGGGCATAAGCCCTTTTCTTATGCAATTATCGGAATTTGATAATCATAGATGCAGCGGTTGAATTCGAGTAAACTCATAAACCCTTTGTAAAAGTTTTCTTTTGATTCCAGTAATGGAGAATCATTGAGAGCAGTAAGAATTTTTTTTCTTTCCGGACAGTTTGATTTATAAACCTGGTTTCCGGTTGTTGTGCTGAAAATCCGGTTATTCCGGTCCACTATAAATTTCCGGTTTGCATAATTTATTACCGGGCATTGGCCTACCCATTGTAATCGGTTTGTAGCCGGAGTACCGGAAAATTTGACTCCATTTTTGTCAATAAGCTGTGCTTTTCCAAACTTATTTACATTCCAAAGCAGGTAAAACTGGTCTTTGTATTTTACAACAGAACCAGGATAAAACAAATAATTTTTAAATTCCATTGAAAGTTGCCCATGCCCTTGGGACTTGTATTGGCATCCCGAGTTCTCGGGACAGGTCTGGCACGCCTATTTAATTATATTTTTAATTCATCAATTAATTGTGACAGTATATCACCATGACAAGGCAACGGACTACACCAGCATCCTAAGGTTTTGCCTTTGAGCTTGTGCAGATCTTTGAGCAGGTGTTTTCCGGCCCCGTGCAGAATCCAATCTCTGTATTTTTCGATAGCTTCGGCACGGGTTTCGGTTTTGAACTGCGCTTTTGTGCCGGTCTTGTGTGAGAACGGGTTGCCCCATTTCGATGGTCTGCCTATGTAAACATCATAAGCTGCTTTTTTGCAATGAACTACTTTATTCATAAATTTTACTGCTGCCCTGCAGATTTGTATTGGCTCCTGGCACGCCGTTTAAATTTTGGCGTATCACCCATTGAGCTGCCACGGATTAGGTCAAGGGCGAACCCACCATAGAAAAACAGTTAAGAGAGCTTGTATTACCCTTGACCGTTCCGTGGAGCGATTAATAAATTTGCCGGGATTTAAGCGGGGGGAGTAGAGGGAGTAAAGAATTTAATGGTTTGCATGTATATGTTTTAGTGTAATAAATTCAATTATAATCCTTTTATTTCCGTTTAGCACAAAGTTTCTTAGAGGCAAAGACCTTAAATTTATCACTACTCTCGCTATTCTATATATACACTATTATTGGTTCGTGTTTAATATTCAGTAGTTGCTTCACTGTCCATTTTAGTGGTTGTTGAAAGGCTGCTTGGTAACTCTATTACATTTTACATTGAGTTAATTCCTTTACAGAGTTTCAATTCAATTTCTCTTACCAAATTTGTCGCCTTGGCATCCAAATTGATTTTGAATGTAGATGGAAGAAATGAACATTATACTTTATAATTTGGTCTAAAATCAAAAATAAATTTTTGATGAAAAAAATTTAATTCTCATGATTTAGATAAATAAGATATTAATATATAACATTTCTTATTATTAGCTATAAGATTTTTTAAGAAATTAAATGGCACAGTTTTCGTATTATCAATACTCAGAGACCAACCGGTATTAGCATCTCCATCAAATGGAACATTTTCTGCAGCCATTGTCAGTTTGCTTTTATCCCAATCAATATAACATAGCGAGGCAACAATCGTATCTTCCATTCCTAATGGTTTTGTCCAATAGGGGAAATGAGATTTATCTATGTTTAAAACCAATTTCCGAGTCGCATCGTCAGATGCAGAACGAAACAATTGCCATTCTGTTCCAAATTCATTATTGATGGTGAACAATTGCAACAAACCTCCTTCAGGTACTTCTAATACCTCTTCTTTAATATAAGTGCTCGCATCTGCCTTCAAATGGGCAGCATCTCTACTGGTATAACGCATGTGCATGATGAAATCTGAGATAGTCTCAAAATCGAACTGGGGAATTTCATTGGGGATTTCAATTTTCCATTTGCTTATTACACCGGCACCTTCAAAAGGCAAATATTTATCATCATGAAGGTTGGTTTCGAATAAGCCGCTATCATTTTGGGCTGTACTTATTACGATTGATTGGAGGGCACCATTAAAATCTTTGAATCGACCGTCTTCTGTACCCGCCCTTTCATAGCCATCACCTAACAAAGGGGACACTCTGATACTGCTTTGAAGAAGTGATAATTTAGCATGAATTGTGGTATGCGGTCCGGTAATACAGGGGATGGAAACAGATACTGTTTTTATCCTTCTATTGTATTGCCCAGGGCAATCCATATCAAATAACCACTCCGGCATTTCCACTTCGCAAGTGCCTGTAGCTTTCAAGCGTAGTAATGCCATGGGATCTAGTTTTTGCAACGAAATGTGCTTAGTAAGTTCAAATTCGCGTTTATTGTTTTCGAGATAAGCCATTTCCATACGCTTAAGATCAAGATAAAGCGATTCGCCAGAGAGTAGTCCTTTTCTAGCGCTATCCCAATAGCCGAATTTGATAAAGTTTAAATCACTGAATTCTTGGCGCATCAATTCGTGTTTCAAGGTTTGTTCACTTTTTTTAGCCACATCGTAGGCAAATTGATAACAGGAAAAATAGATTTTGGATATTTCTCCCTGCATCCAATTGTACAGTTCTTCGTTGGTGAATTTATCTTGAAGGAATGTTTTGATTTCCTCTGATTGTTCTATTTGTTTAATATGATTTTCATACTCCTTCTTTGTAATTTGCTCCCGAATTAGAGATGAAATAATCTGGCGACCATACTGCATCAGTTCCGCTGTTGCGGTATTTGCCTGGAGAACATAATCTTCGGCTCTACGATAATAACCTGCCAATTTTGAAGCTCTTTCAGCACTAGCAGCGAAAGCATTTGCCGCTTTCTGAGCAAGTTCTGACCCTTCGGTAGCCGCACTCTTTAGCTGTACTCCGCCAAATTCGACCACACCTCCTACCCCTAAGGGTGTACCTTGTATTTTACCCTGCGGTATTAACCCCAAGATTGGGGCAGCAACTTTGAGCACGGTAGAGAGTGTGCTAAAAGTATCGTAAGTGGGTAAAAATATATTCAACTCAGCATTTTCATTTTTGTTAAGTGGTAATGTTTTACCTAATTCCCCACCAGCAATGCTAGTAACCACATTTCCCGCAAATTCCATAAGGCCACCTACGGTCGTTTCTTTACGGTAATTTTCCTTAGCTAAGTCAATTGCGTAGTTACTTACCATTTCCTGGTATGCTGCATCAAAAGTTTCTTCTGTGAGCTCATTTCGCACTAACTCAACTGTCTTTAATGCGTTGATATCGCTCTCATTAGTACCAAGAATTTTTTTGTAATGGGCATATCGCTCAAAAACATTTGTTCTGCTTTTAAGTAAACTTTCAGTTGCAGATTCGGCTTCTTTCCATTGTAAGAATTTGATGTCTTGCACCAATTTAGAAATATTGATCTCGTGCTGTTGGCGAAGCAAGGAAATATGTTCAGCATCTTTTTTCTCAAGGGCCGACAATAAGGCCGAACCTAACGACTTTACTTCTTGGCAGATTTCCATCGCTTTTTGCAGCAGAAGCGGTCCGCGTACCGCAGAGACCGGTTGATTGATATTATTGAGGATACTGCTCATGTCTAATCCTGCTGCGGCAGCTCTTACCAAAGCTCCGGGGTCTATTGGCGGGTCAAATAAGGGTAATTGACGAACTACGCCATCAAAATTCATACAATGACGTATTTTGAATAAACGATCGGCAACAGTATCCCAATAAGCAAGTAAATTATCGTTTTGAGGAATACAAAAATAGAGCGTATTACCAATGCCAAACGTTGCTGTCGTAACACCTGAATTAATGGAACTAGAGCGAGTTGGGCTAGTATTGAACGGAAAATCATTTTCTATTTCAATAAGGGCATTACCGAATGCATCAATTCCTTGCGCTTTCAATTGCTTATACGTCTTATTGGCTCTCTTACCACGAGGAGGTGTTTTTTGTGGTTTAGGTCCCAATATATTAGCAGCGAGAACATACACTTGAGTAGCTTCATTAAGTGTTTCAATGGTATCTTGTCTGAAAAGATTGTCGCCCCAAGAGATTAGGTTGTCTAAGTATTTCATCACCACATTCATCTGATAAGCCAAATATCGTGTGCGTGCAATAACATGAGGCTGAAAGGGCTTATCTCGCCATGCTTGTATACTCTTCTCCATCCTGCTTTTTAACTCACTATCCTCGCCTTTTGCCAGTTCTTTGAGCATTTCCTGAATAAAGTCAGTGTTGGTTTCATTTCTGAATCTCAGAAATTTCCAAAAACGCTCGGGCGCAGGCACACTAGAATCGTTACACGTGGGGTCGAAAATATAGTGAAACCACTTTTGCGCTTCTGTGAATCTTTGGTTTTTGCTAAGATGAACGGCAATAGCAAGGGGAGCATGGAAAAACAACTCCCAATTATACACCGAATAAGGGCCATCATCGCTGACATCTATTTCCTCTTTGGGGAATGGACTGATTACATTGGACGTTAAGGTGTACCAATCCGACAGTTCTTGTTCTAAACTTTTATGATAATTAGCATCAAGCAAAGCTGGCAAGCCATCTCTATTCAAGGTTTCTATCAAATCTTCGGTATAAGGATGATAGTGTGATGTAAATCTCAATTTTAGATTTCTCTGGGACTTTTTCGTAAATCTAAAAGGACTATCAAAATGTTTAATAACTTTATTTAATTGATTGCTGTGAAAATTTATATTATGTTTCATGATTCTTAATTTAATGGTTTAAAACTTCAATTTTGAATTCCCTACCTTACCTTGCAGATTGAAATTGATTCCGCCAAATTGAAATGTTGCATCATTAGGAAGAATAGTATTAATGTTTTCATATACTCTAAGCACATTTCCTAACCGTGGGTCATTGATAACCCCTCCAAAATCTGGATTATCTGGCCCGATTGGCGGCCAACCCGGTCTAGGCCTGTCTATAATGACAGGTGGTTTATCTATGATAATTGGCGGGATTGGATAGTAGACATCACTATCCCTCACGTAGCTAATATTCTCTTCAGGCTGAGCAAATAAGGTACTGCGTTCATCCGAATATGACAAAGGAGCTTCGAAATGATTTTCAAGCGGATGCCGCAAAGGAAGTAGAGCAAAACCATTGGACAATTCATTTTTCTTCGTAAAAACGGTTTCTTTCATTTCTGATTGTAGTGCATTGATAGGCTGTGCAATATTGATACTAAATATTTTACCCTTATTGTCTATCCTATTATTATCCAACGAAGATTGAGCATCTGCTTTTTTAAAGGCAGTATGATTAGGGCTAATTACATTTGTTTGTAATTGACTGTCGTGTACGTATTGCTCCACAAGGGGCGGGGCATTTTTTGAAGTAAAAGTGAATTGTCCGCCATTAAGCGTATATGCAACCGATATTGTCCTGCCATTTATTCGAATAGCCCTATTAAATGGTTCTCCATATTGCAAATCAAAGATTAATCTTTCCCTAAATTTTCTTGTGGGTTTTTCCAGAATATCCTTTCTGCCATGCAACAAAAGATCTTTTTTGTTGAAGTTGCTTATGTTGCTAATAATCAGTGGTTTATTAAATTCTGTTGACTTTGGGGAAGTCCATTTGCCTTTATAATATTCTCCCCAGCACATATTGATTTCAACATTTATTTTAGAACTTTCGCCTATTGGTCTTTTGGACAAATATTCTGCACTCTTTGTAGTATCAGACATTGGAGCTGGTTTCTCTAAAATGTTGAGCCAGAAGACAAATAAGCGTTTTTTCCATACTATGGGAAATACATGGTCACCTTCTATATTAAGACTAATTTTTTCCCAAGGCGTCCAATAGCCATACTCATAGCGTCGGTAAAAGTGTTGGCGGGTGTTGCCATTAGTGCGTCCAATCACATGCAATATATCATCGTCTTGGTTGCCTTGCTCGTTTTCTTCGAGATACATTCCTACCATTTCCAATTTGGCGATGTCGTCCAATTTTTTCAAATAATTTAAGAAAGCGAGTTCTGCCGATTCATCGGTGATTTCCTGCTGCATCATTTCTCCTTCAAGTTCTTTAAAGAAGCTAGATTTATTGTCACGAAGTTCCGGCTCAAGCCAATTTTCGGGATACAAGAAAACCTTTCTGTTGGCCTCCCATACTCTATAACGTTTCATCCAAGCCCATTGCTCTGCTCTGATGGACGAGGCATCTACTGTTGGTTCCAAATTCATCAAGCAACGTTGAATAAACAATTGAACTGTAGAAATTGCCTGACGGATGCGAGAAGATTTCATGCAGGCATCCATTTCTACATCTATAAGGAAGTACTCATAGAGTTTATCAGGATTATCTATTTCGGGAGATGGCGATTTGTATTGGAGTATATAGCTTACAAGGACATCGCGGAGTTTATTTCGTACAACATCATTTACAGACTGCATACTCTCTAACCATACTCTTTCTGTTACATGCTTTTTAATGGCAGTTTTGATGCTGCTGATCAAATCGTAAGTAGGGTCATTGGTTATCCAAGTAAGGGATTGGGCAGCAGGATACGCAATGGCATTAATGATCTGCATGGCCTCCATTACTTTTTGTAGTTTTGTTAAAAGGGACAAATCAGCCCGTACAAATCCAAATTTATTCAAAACGCTTGACAAGTCAGCTTCTTTCCAACTGTTAAAGCTTTCAAGAAGGAAGTTGCCTTGAATATTCTTGAGTTCGGGATTGAGAAGTACAGACAACCAAGTATTTATTTCAGGCTCATTAGCTTTTTTGATACTTTGGAAATAGACAAGCAAATTTATCTTAGTCCAAAGGATATTCAAATCGGCAGTAGTTATACCTGTTGTTACTGGTATTTCGTTGAGAAAATTTTTCGTTTCGGTATTGAGGGCAGCAAAATACTCCAATTCTAAAGAATTGATTTTAAACACCTTGCTTACTTGTGTGGCCTTCTCGATACGAAGAAGTGAAACTGTAGCAAAATCAACTTGTTCTTTGGCATATATTGCAGCATCGGGAATAGGTGTTCTTGCCATTCCTTTAGTACGCCAAGAAAGGCTCAGTGTCTGCGTTGCAGGAAGTGAAGCGATGTTCAATACAAACTTATGCAATATGCCGGTTTTTAATTCTAAAGGTATTGTATTGCTTATCTCCCCGCTACTACTTATAGTCACATTATTGATAATGTTATTGCCATTTAAGCTAAGATTTACAATTGTATTTTGCGGAGCAGTTAGATAAAGTAAATAATCGTCAGTTGCAGGAGCATCTATGTAAAATTCATAACTTTTGCTTTGGTCAAATACCAGTTTTTGCTCCAATTGCTCAAAATCGTAGCGTAAAATTTTACTAGCATCTGCTTTAGCATGCAGTACATCAACTGAATTGGCAAGTGTTTTCACCATCTCAGCCTCAACTTTTAAGATACTTATAAGTACTTGCTGAATGGCATTCGCTTTAAGTTTTGCCTTAAGTTCGGGTAATATCAGACTTACTATTTGTTGGGCTTGAACTGATAGGTCGGTCTCGGCTATAACAGCATCATATATCACTCTTAATTCAGGAAAAGCAGTACTAAAATCAGTAAGATCGTTGTTGCTCGAGGTTGCCAATGCATTTAGAGCAATGGTAAAATTCACTTTGAATGCAGCTAAATCAGCAGCAGAAGGAGCTACCGTAAAATCTGCTGACACAAGTGTATTGAGCGCATTTTCAATAGCCGTTTTATTAGTTGTGGTAAGTATGCCCGTATAGGAGAGTTCCTTCTTGAAAGTGTCAAAACTCAATTTCGAATCTACAGAACTAAGTAGCGAGGGCAAGTCCTGTTCAGAAGTTACAAAAAAGCTTGTATATTTTCCCGTACCAAGCAGGAATCCGAAAAAACGATCTGTAGTGGACGAATCATAAACCAACATCATTTTGCTTTTGGCCAATTCAAAGTCCACATTGCTATGAGCTATGCTGTTCTCCACTTCTACTTTATTGATAGCATCTTTGATGAGTTTTATGTGCTTGAGAAGCATATCTGAATTTAGTGTTAATTTTCCGATACTGTCTTGATGGCGTAATAAATAGGATAGGTCTGCCGTTTTCAATCCATTAATTTTCAATTGTTTAATTGTTTTCACAAATTTGATTAAGGACGGCTCATCGTCCTCCCAATCGGCTGCAAAGGGATCAAATCCGCTTATCGTTGCCAATTCGAGCATTTCGGAAATATTAATCTTGAGGACTTTAGCCAATTGTATTTGTCTAAGCGTTAGTGTTTGGCTTGTATCGAAAAGTAGCAGCAGATCGTTGTATCTTTTTGAAGAATAGGCAAACAAATCGGCTAGTTTCAAGAAATTAGCCATGCGATTGAGCAGGATAATAAAAGTATTGTCAATATTAGACTCGGTAATCAACAAAGGTTCTATCGGCAATAAAGATTTCATCACCGCGTCTAAGGTTTCGATACTCCATCCGGTCCTCTTCATTAAACGTAAAAACCGATGAAACTTATGATAGGCAACAGCTTTCAAAGCGTTTAGTGAGTTGTCAGGCAAAGCATATCGGAGTTCCACTTCGGCAAAATTGCACTCACTTTCCGCTTCACTAACATCGGTCAGAGTTATTAAGCCCATAATCAAATCTTGATGCTGCTTCAACCATTCTTTGACATCACCGTCATAATCTGCTAGGTCAATGGTAACAGGAATCATCGCATCTAAATCTGTATCACTAAGGCTACCCTCATAAAACTGCTGCAAGTCGAGAAGCGGTATCGTTAATTTTTGCAATTTCAAAGTCAATACGTAGCCGGGATTAATAAAATTGGTCTTCAACAATTGCACCAACTCTTCATACGTTATACCCACCCTTCTGATAAACTCTTTTCCATTGGCTATGGCGGTATTCAGTTGAGCAATCGTGTTGTTTTCGGGCTCACCAAAGTAGCGGGGCAATTTTTTATGAGCAACATCGGTGAGTGTTTTGTACTCATCTTCACTAAGGCCCAATTTCTCTTTTCGTGCAGACAAAGGAGTAGAAAATATGCTAAGACAATCTCCTAAGGACACCCCCCAAAGGTTAAAAATGCGCCTCAATGTTTCGAGTGGCTGATGAAAGGGTAAGTTGTAGGGGAATACTTCTTCTTTCAATTGATTTTCATATACGGATTGTTCCACAAATTGGGGTTCTGCCAAAAGCTCGGCTTGTGTATCTTCTTCCGTCACATCATGCCCTTCCAAATTGTTGAGGTTGTCATGCAGGATATAATATTCCAAAATCTCGTTCACCAAATCTATATAGGGCAATGCCATATTGGTATTTCCGCAGGTGAGTTTAATATTCTCAATGTCCGGTCTGCGTTCTTTCAAGGCATCTATCGGATTGTCACCTGTATGAGGTATATCCGCCAAATCAATAAATTGTAATAATTCTACAAAATATGCAGCCGGACTTAATACTGATTTGCAATGATCGCAGGAACAATATTCCATATTGCCAAACAAGTCTTCTAAAGTAGGATAGGCAATTGTGGAATTTTGGGTCTTGCTTAAATTACCAGTAATGGCATATACATTAGGTGCCGCTCGTTGTGTTATATAACCGGTGGCAATATTAAGCGAGGCACTATATACTTCATTGGCTTTAGTATATACCTTTAATGCTTCTGATTTATTGGGGAACAATTTTTCATAACTCGCCAAGAATTCTGACTGTGTATATCGTGCGATTTGGTAGGCAGAGTTTATACCTATTTTCGACATAGCTACCATTGATTCATCAGAAGGACTGAGTTGATACAGCCTTTCAAATGTTTTGGCAGCAGCTTTGGCATGAGTGCTTAACTCTGTAAATGATTCCCATTGGTTAATTGGTTTTATTCCAATTCTATTGGATGACGAATTATTTTTACTAAAGAAGGCTGATACCTCCATAAGAGGTGCATTATTGCCTAATTTCACTTCTTCGCTTTGAATCATAGAAGCAGCCACTAAATTGGGATAACTTAGTTTAATTTGATTGGACAGATATGTAGCATATTCATCAGCGCTTATGCCATCTGGAAGATCATCCTTGATAACAGGTTTCCATTTTTCTGCTTTATAAAGTTTTTGATTAACAAAATCTTCCTCACTACCTAATGAATAAGTACTATATATTTTTTTGACAAGATTAGCATTGTGTCCTGTCAAAAAACCAAGTTTACCATCTAGTTGTAATTGTTTTATTGTCTCTTTTGTGAAGCCTCTTTGGGATAGATTTGACCATAATTTTGAAGCATCCGTTCCAGCTTGTGATTGTACTTCTGCAAAAATTTGCTTTTGTTCATTATTTAATCTTATGCTCAACATGTCACTCATGGAAGAAAAGGCTGTTGTGGGCTTATTGTTCAACACAAAATCAACCTTTTGAGCGGACAATTTTTTGAGTGTTTCATCAGTACGATTATTTTTTGGAATAATGTTTTGATCAGAAGCTTTTTCAATAGCTTCTTTTATTATTTCGGATGATAATGACTGAATTGCTTCTTTATTGCCTGGCACTCCTGAACGAAAAAGGGCATATATATGCGAAGGTGCAAGGCCTAAATCCGAACCAATTTGATGTGCTGCGACATTCATTGCAACAATCCGAGCATCTATACCAGTTTTATTCGAGAGATAGGTTATATGTTCATTTTCGCCATCTTCTTTTATTTGATTCATATTAAGGTTACCAAAATTAGATTGAATCTTTTGGCTAATTAAATCGAATTCTGATTCTATAATGATATTTTCATTCGGTATGATCACATCAATTACAACCTTTTCTTTTACATTATACTTGACCTCTGAAGCAAAATAACTACTTCTTTTATTCTTTTCGAAAGCATGCACTTGAACATCCAACTCAGCTGTTCCACTTTCTGATTTAAAGTTCAGAACATATTGACCATTTGCCCCAGTTATTGTTTTGCCTACAGACCGTTTCTTTTCAATTGTAATAGTGAAAGCTTCAACATCATACCCATCCAATGGTTTGCCTAAACTACTAAAAACTTGCCCTGAAATTTGACAAGTTAAATTATTGCCAGAGTCAAATTTTTCTTCATTATTATCAACTCCTTCAGTATTGATTTTAATAATCAAGTTTTCTATATTCTTACTAATATTCCAAATCACCGACTTCTCGGTGGAGTGAATTAGTTTTTTACCGCTGAAAATTTTGAAATAAAGATCCGGTTCGTTATCAAGAAATAATTTTTTGAAGCGATTTTGGGTAAAACTGATTTGAAACTCACCCTTCGAGTTAGACTTCGCCTCACCGACAGCGCCATTTATTAGTAATTCTTTGCTCCATGCCTCAATACGGAGGTTAGGTACAGGTTTTTTGTTTTGGTCAATTACCTTTCCTTTGATAATTATGTTTTTTGTTGCCATGATGTTGTATTTTAATGTTTTTGAATTCGTTTTTCAATTAAGTGATCCTTCAATTTCCAATTCTCTTCTGTATGCCTCATATTTTTCAACAAATACCTTTTCTGCATCGTGTGGAAAATTAAAAGTGAACACATGTTTTATGTCGGTCCTATTTTGTATCTCCCTATTGGCCCGGTAGGCTTGCAACCATTCATCGTAGTGACTGATGAACTGTTCTGCATAAGGCATTAAGTCTGCTGGGATTAGGTGGCCTTTTTCCAACAGTAACCCACGAATGGTCTCATTACATTCTTTCAGTATCTTTTCCCGATACTCATTATTGGCATCATATCCCCGAAGGGTAATCTTGCTACGTATCAACTGGAGTTTGATGGGAGCCAATAATTCTTCCAATGCTTTCAACTTGAAATTGAACCGAACATCAAAAAACTTATCCCGCCTGCTAAACTCCTCCTCAATGGTTTTCTTCATGCGTTCTTCCCGTTTGCTGAAGAAGTAACCGAGGATGCCGGAGATAATGATTGCCTCAACTAAGACTTTTACTGCAATTCCTGTTAATGTTTCCATATTTAATTTAGTTTGCTTTTTGGTTTGCCAATGGACGTCCGCTACTATCGGTTACTTTTCCGAGAACGGTATTGGGATTTTGGATTTTAATTGAAGTTGCCATAATACTGCTAGTTAAAATTTATTATATTCTATAATTTATATTGTTTCATTGTTCACCCTTCATTTACCGTTTGCTCCCATTTGCCATGACCTTCATTCCATATCTGGATCATTCGTTCTGAAAACAGTCGGAGGTTTTTCTTTTTTGAAACATTGTTATATTTGCCGGCCTTTTGATTAAATAAAAATTGTTCTGCCTTCAATTGCTGGCCGGTGGTTTTTGAGTTAATCCATATTCTTTGTGCACTGGAAGCTCCAAGAAATGCTACGGTTACTGTTGCACCAGCGCTAACAACAGGTAGAATCCAAGGTGGAAAACATGCCGGATAAATAACTTGCAATGATGAAACAATGGTTGTTATTGCGGCAAGTATAATGCTAGTGTATTTATAAATATGAAAATTCATTTTGCCTTTATCTGCCTTGGTATCAAAATGAGTAATAAGCCGCTTCAACTCATCATTAACAAGTAAGGATTTTTCTTCCTCTGAGAGATGTGGATTTAATAAATAAGAATTTGAAATTTGCTTATTTTGTTTCATTCTGTTTAATTTTTTTAGTCTATCTATTGTATTAAGTTACTTATCCGCGTTCATAATAATTTTGAATTAACTTTTCTGATCCAGATTCAACTTTAATCATAAATATTTTCTAAGCATTGTTTATGGAAATACATGTAGTATCAACTAGTATTGGTTTAGCACTCAACTTTGCGAATCAAACCGGAATTTTTCTATGAGACCATGATCGCGGTTTGAGTTTACAAAGAAGCTTATATGCTTTTCCGACACGAAAGCATCCGTAGCAGCATCAAGTATTATTTGATAATCAGGTAATTCTTTTGTTGCACGAAATATCCTTATGTAAGAGGATTCATTAATCACTATTTCCAATCCTATATCCGTACTTATTGCAGAATTTTCCTGATGATGAATAAACTTAATCAATCCCCGTATCCAGGTTGGAACCAAAATATTGATGGATTCAATAATTGGTTTGTATCCGATTTTGCTCAGAGTAATTTCAGCGAGACCTTCATTGAATCCATTCAGGTTTAATGTGACATTCCCATTACCATCGGTTCTGCCAGAATGGATAACGTGCCCCTGATGAATATAGACATATACGTTCGGCAGGGGAAACCTGATAATGAGAATCCGGTGATCGGTTTGTACCGGCAGTGGTTTGCGAATATCCCATTCGACTGGAATTGTCGCAAGAATTGTTAATGGCGCACGGGACCAAACCGGCATTTCAGGGTCTCCCATCAGGTTCTGCGCATAAATCGACCATTTATTGTATAAACGCCAAAATCCAGTAGCCTCATTAACCATCCCAACACGAGTATCATTCAAATGACCGAGGTGTCTGGTTGTTGTGAGGCGACGGAAGAAAGCCCGCTGAAAATTATCTCCTACACCTATCCATGAAAATCTTGAATTGCCAACATAAGCAACAGCCCCTCCTGAAGGATGATATAAAGAAAATTCACTTACAGCATCATCTGCATCAAATTGGTTGGTCAGGCATGAATCTGCAAATGCAATGTATGTGTGAAGACCGTTTGTAGATGAACCAACCACACCAGATGAATAACCGCAACACCCTCCCGAATTTCCATGTCCGGATAAGCTCAGGAAGTGCTGTTTTCTGTTTATGGCATTTTGTATTCCGGCAGTACTTAAAACTTCAATCGGAGCAGCAGCCAAATCAGCCGGTGGTAAATCAACAACGTCTTCATACAACCGGGTAAATTCAGAAATCAAAGGCAGATCCGTCACGATTTGTTTTCTCAGTTCTTCCTGGTCGCGCATTGAACCATCAGCAACCGCCCTGTCGAAAATATATCGCTGAGGAGTCATTTCAGCAGCAGTTCCTCTTACCGCAATCCAGGGAGAGGGTAAGGGGAAAAAGTACTGAAAGAAAAAGAAGCCTATTGTTATACCACTTGGCGATAGATCATTATGCCCCCTGCAATAATACCAGCCCCTCCCGCCAGCATCATTATAAGGCATTACCCGGATATCGGTATCTGAAATTACGGCTAGTAGATGATAGTTAAAATCAAGCGTAAAATCTGAATCGGGTAATTTAATGATAGTATGCGTTTGACTGTTCTGGTGATTAAACCTGAAATCAGCAGGGGGAAAATTTGAGTCATTCCAGATACCCCTACGCCCTCCCCAATTGGAAGAAACCAGTGTCATTCGATTTAACCAGGATATATCAAGAGAATTGCCCGATTGGTCTCTGAATTGCTCATAGGCAATTACCTTATTTACAAATGCACTTGCCTGTGTATCAGATGATGTTGGAGCCCGGCCCACACTTACATCAGGAAAATAGTTCACACCGTCAAAGTCATCATCGTTGGTATGCTGGCCATAAATTCCATTGTCGAGTATATCCCAGTCATGTCGTCCTGCGATGTTATAATCAGGTCCTTCCAGGCTGGAATAATAGAAATCTGTTGGTATGGTGTTCCATTCATAAAGCCATTGAAACCTGGTGTTTACAAGAGCAGCCGGACCATTTACCCGTACGAACTGAGTACGGGTGGGAGTCTTTGTTGTGTAGGTATTGTCGGTACAGTAAAACCAACCGGTTGATGCAGTCCCGGAAGAATCAAAGGGAATGATTTCTCCTGTGGAGGCATTTACCAGTATGTGTTGCCAGCTGCCAGGCCACCATGTACCTGGATTCACGACATTCATTTTTAGAAATGTTCCTGACCAGAAAGACTTATTATTTTCCGGAGGGTCATTGTCTGTCTGAACGTCCACATGCCCCTCAGATGCACCCGGAGCGTTTCGCACCGGTACTACATTTACATCACCACCCAACAGCACCCACGAGATATTCCAATGATTTAGGGCCCATTTCAGAAAGTTGCGAATCACTTCCTGTAAATCTCTGGCTCCTGATGAATGATTTCCAAAAACACCTGATGTAATATCGGTAATTGTAACTACTCTGGCATTAAGCCCCCTTCGTCTTTTCCAATCTACAAGCCTTTGAAATTCGTTTACCTGGTCACCAATGAACCCACCCCGGGTAATGGTTACTGCATTCCAGGAATAATTATCCGTAATGATGATATAATCATATTGGTAAAAGAACGGAAACAGTCTCCCCCAATCAATCAATTCTGCGGGGTTAATGACTTTCAGCTTTAACTCATCCAGGATTCTGATTGCCTGATTTGAGTTCCGGAACATGGCTTTTGTTTCTGATGATTCTTTTGCCTCAACAGGAATGCAGTAAACAGTTATTTCAATGTTAGTGCAGAGTTCGATCCCCCCGTTTTTAGTATAACGGACAGGCTTGACTTCCAGCAGTCCGATACTATTTGGACCGATCTGTTCCGTTTTCAGGATATGGGATACAGGTTCCTCCAGCGCTTTCAGATACAGTTCAGGCATTGGCATTTGAATCTCAGGCAATGAAAAAGGTTCAGCAGCCTCAAATTTTTTTTCAGGTAACTGTTCAGTCGAAAAATGTTGGATTCGATTTTTAATTTTATCTTCCAAAATGGACTGTTCTTTTTCATCCATTTTGTAGTGGATAACTTTGCCCTCCTTGTCAGGGTTATCCGGTATTCGTGATTTTGCTCCCGGTTGCGGTTTTTGCAAAGGAGCTACTAAAACAGGACCTTTATGCAGAATGTTTGTTTCCCGAATGGCAATTTCAATTCGTTCAGCTTCGGTAAAAGATGGAAGCACAACCCTTATTACTTTAGCCGGAAAAGCCGGTCCTCCAAGCTCTCCCGCAGGAAAACATTCAGGTAGGTTCAAGCGAACTCCAAATGGAGTACTTTCCATAGAAATTTCACTCTTGTCGAAATGAAATCTGATGCGGACAATCTGCGAATTGTCCTTCTGGTTTTGGATTTTCTCGATTTTCATTTTTAATTTCTTTTAAACATTGTCCTAATTGATTATATGACTCAAAAATTTTTCAGCTCACTTGCTGAGTTGCCTAAAAGTTTTTCTCCGGCATGCCACGTAGCTGGCTGAAATAGGTGAAGCAGTACTTCCCTTCCTCTTTGATATGCTTATCTGCCAAGAGTTGCCATTCCCGCATATCCACATCATAGATTTCTACTTTGAGGTTTGCCAATGGAAGACCTTTTGCATCGGTGATTTTACCGAGAACGATGTTTTGTTTTTGTTTGATTACTGTTGCCATGATGTTTTATTTTAAATCTTTTGAACCCTATTGCTTTAGGGAATTATTTTGCAAGTAATTGTTCCAATAATTTTTCTCGCTTCACCATGTAATCAAAACGGTATTCCTCTTTGACTACGGCGATGAAAGGATGAGCAAGTGTTAAACATCGTTTTATTTGTTGCTCCTTCGTTGTAGCATCACTACCTGATTTGATGCTCTCCGTTATCAAGGCTTCACCGAGAATATCTTCCAATATTTCGGCATTAAGCCATATTGCATGTTCTTGAGTATCGTCGTTGGGCAGGAGGCTAATCCAATCATTTTCTTCTTCCGGCATTGGTGGATTTCCTGGAAGAGATTGAATTTTTTCCAAAAATTTTTGTAATAAATCAATACTTGGAAATGGATTGTCCTGGTCATAAGAATACCCTAGCCGTCCTTGATTTGAAACTATACTTGCGGCTGGCAAGATATTGAAATAAGCCTCTGAGTATGCAGTTTCCAACCAGGGAAAGCGTTGGGCGAATGTCCATCTAACCTTTTCCGGTTCAGCCCATCCCACGAATTTCTTTCGGGTATTTGATGTAGTTTCTAAAAATACAATTCCATTGACACCTTTCATCCGCTCAAAAATGATTGCCATGATGTATAGGCGAGAAGACAACCATTCACCACCACTCCCAAGATTCACAATGGCATAGTCGGCACTGCCCTCGGCTTTAAGTTGAGAAAGGAAATTGCCCGCCGTACTGTCATTGACATTTATAGAGGCTGCCTTGTGGCGCAGGTCTAAAGTTCCTTCCTTTATCCAGTTGGGGTCAAACGGCTCTGCTTTTGCCAACTCCAAAGAAATACCCGCCACTTCTACCTTGGTCAATCGACCAGAAATACTTTTAAGTAATGCCGGTATTTCTTTTCGGAATAAAAGGAAAATTACGAGCAGTACTATTGGGTACAGTAGGGCACTTGCTAAGGCGGCTATGTCTAATGTGGTTGTCATAAAATTCTATTTTTATCGGTCATTAGCATAACCTAATTTATCGTTTGAGTTTTGGACTGGTCGTTTTGGTTGGTGATAACTCCTTCAACCACGTAATTCTTTGGGTTTTTATTCGTTGCCATGATGCTGTTTATTTTAAATTGATGAAAATGTTCAAAATTGTTGAATGATTGCCAGATCCAATAAGCACAGTATTATTCGAAGCATCAGATGGCCAATTAATAATTGAACGACTAATACCCGTTATAATTAGCAATATAATTGCAAGAACGATTGTGATTATAACACTAACAGATGGTTTGTATGGCCAGAATTTGTTATTTGAATTTTTCATTCGTTAGTTATGAATTGTTTTTGTAACTTGTTGTCATTTATCGAGTACTTCAATAACGGTAGACATCTGGCAAACTTTGTTGTGCCTCAATTTCAGCTGCAGTTGGCAAATTCGGATCAATACATTCTATAGCTTCATCATTTTGTGTCTGAACCGCACTTATTCCTTCAATTACAGGTGCTACACTCAATAAAGCAGTACCTAGATGTGGTGCGTATTTAACATTAAGATACTGTACCTTTGGAATTGTCGAAAGCGTTTGAACACCAGCTTTTGAAAGAACTTCTCCTGTAAACACAGAGCAATTATTGCATATTAAACTGTAATCTTGAGGACCTACGTTCTTTAAGGCTGCTTCACTTGCTGCATTAGCTTTTGAATGTGGAACTTTTACGTCTACATATTCAAAAGGTCTATCAGGAGTAAATTCATCAAGCTTTTTTGAGCTTTGACGAACTTTCCCTCCTGATCTGCCGACAACTTTATCGAAAAATCCTTTAGGTGTAGTTACCCCAGTATGACCTGGTGATGGTCCTGCGTATCCTACTCCTACGTTCGCTGACTTACCAATTACAGGATTTTTACCTGTTACTCCTGAACTAAGTGCGAATAATGAAGCCGTTTTTGACACAGCCATTGAACCGGCTCTCCACATATCTTCTGATGAACTGGATGGATCTGCCAAAACCTTAATTTCATCAATAGGAAGTAAATTTTCTCCTGTTTGAATCACACCCTTTCCAATACTTTTTAAGCCTGGACCTTCGCGCATTTGAGTCTCATAAATATTGTCTTGAAGTCCAAGGGAGGCTGTATTACTTATTCGAGTTACACCAGTTCCTAAACCAGCTAAAAGATTATAACCTAAACTTGAGTTTTTTCTTTTTTCCAGATTGGCTTCATTCTTGGCTAGAGTACCTAATGAAGCAACATTCCACAAGTCGTAACCCATACGTGCAAATAACCATCCAACATTACTATCTATTCGTTCAATTCTTTTGTTAAGAGTTTCTCGACCTGTTGGATCAATATATAGGATAGGATTATTTGTAACATAATTATATAAATTAGGGCCATCTACAAGATAACTTGGATCACAACTCAACCAACGCCCTAACCACGGCAAATAATGCCGTGCATTGTGATATTCTAATCCTGTCTCTTCATCCTTTTCCATACCTGTATAACGATACCTTTTAGCAGTAGCTTTAATATCCTTATTTACCGCCTGATAAGCCGTAGTCCCATAAGGATGATACTCCTCATAAGAAATCACCGCCCCACTATCATCCAATTCCAAGGAAGCCGAACCCAAGTGATGAGAAAACTGAAAGCGAACGGTTTTTGGGTCAGTTCCATCATTCCCTAACGTTTTAGTATCCACCATAGCAATACGTCGAGTATTCCCGCCATTAGGGCGAGACGGGCTATCCATGATGTGAAGCGTCCACCTTATCAAGAAAATAGTAGCGGCAGTATAACTATGGAATACTTCAACACCTCCTAAATATACTCGCTCCTCTTTTTTACTTCCGCCACCATTCACTTCAGTAATCTTCCTAACTCGCTGTCCATTAGTATCATAGACATAATAAGTAGTTTCAGGAGGGTTGTTATCATTGCATACGACCTGCCGGGCAACGGTTTGTAGCTCATCTTTAAAGTTCCATTCCATTTTGGAGAGGTGGGGTAATGACGCTATAAAGCCATGTTCGGCATGGTGAGAATAGGTGTAGGTTTGGCCTCCTACATTTGTTTCTTTCAGGCGATTATTTTGAGATTCGTATTCGTAGCTTCGTTTCCAACTACCACCAGTAGCAGTATGGTTCATTTCTAAAATATTACCTACGGGGTCGTAGCTATATTTTTGAGCATAATTGCGAAATGCCATATCATCTCCAGGGCTATAGGACTTCAAAAAGGCTTTGTCGTACCAGTTGTCACATTGCCCGAAGTTGATGGCCTGTCCTGCATGTTCTCTCCCTGTTGCTTCTTTGAGTCGGTAAAGCGCATCATAGCTATAGCTTGCCTTACCTTCTATTTTTTGGTTATTGAAAAACTTAACCGGAATCGCCTTATCTTCTAACTCTGTGATATTACCCACGGGGTCGTAAGTATAATAGAGGTCTTGTAATAAATCACCGTTCGTTTTCGTCGTTTTTAGATGAGTCAATCGAAAGGTTTCCTCGTCGTAGCCATAAGTGGTGGTGGCGAGATTATGATTATTTTTATCGCCATAGATGATTTTTTTTCTTTGCCCTTTGGCATCATAATCAATGTCTTTGACAAATAGCTTTTCCGCTACGCCTGTTTGGGTCACTTTGACTTGTTCCAATAGACCTGCTTCGTTAAAGGCAGGGACCGTTTCGCTATTGTCAGGTGTGGTTGTTTTGATGGCTCGGTTTAAGGCATCATACTCTACTTGCGAAGTATAAGTCGTTAAATCAGGGTCGAAACTTGGCGTATTGCGATTGGCTGCTGTCCAGTTGGGTACATCTTTATAATTTGCATTGAGTTCACGAGAAGTTTCTAAAATATTCCCTTTGAAATCAAACTGGATATTTTGTATCCTACCTGCGGTATCGTACTGCTGGACAACTTGTCCTCTGAGGTTATTTTGATATTGATTTGCTTTACCTTCTCCGTATTCTATGAATTCATAAATATTATTCAAAGCAGTACCACTATCTCCACCTTCCACCTTTATGCTTTCAGGTCTTTGAACAGCATCATATTCAAAACTAAAAACATGGTTTCTGCTGTCCCAACGGTGAATAGGATTGCCCATCAGATTATTTAACACCCAGCGTTCACCCGCATCCATACTGTTTTGATACACCCGGTGACCGAGCATGTCGTATTTATAGGACATTACGGGATTGTCTCGTGCGTCCTTAACGGCTTTGGCATTTCCTTCTAAATCCAGTTGGATAAAGGTGGTGTATAATCGGTCTTTACTATTTCCGTCTTTACCATTATTCGCAACACTTAATACGGGTCTGCCCAATGAATCTAAATAAAGGGATGAAGGGGTATCGGCATGCTTTTGTGCTTCGCTTGCTGCTCGTTGTTCTTTAGCATCATTAATAAAATCGGGGCGAGTATTATCTGTTCTCCGCAAATACCACAAGCATTCGGCCTCTTCTACGGTATCATTTTGGTCATAATTGATTTGCTTCCAGGAATCGAATTCCACTCTTGATAAAGTGCCATCCGGAAATATGGTTTTTATCAATCGCCCAGGTGAATCATAATGTAGAACGGGCGTTACGCCTATCTCTACCAACTTAGGTGAATCCTCATACAAAAAGTTGGTGCTGAAATAAGGTTCGTACTGCTTAACGGGATTTCCTTTATTGTTGAGAACCGTTCGACCGTTTCCTACCCAACGTAAATCTGCGCCTGTATTTTTAGACAGTTTATCCCCATTGCCATCTATGTAAAAAGCATCTCCGGGTTCCGCCTGTACTTTGGTCATGGCTACATTGCCTAAGCCATCGGAGTATTCAAAACTAAACTGAATTTTACTGTTATTATTGTCTGCAAAATGTTCTTCACGGGTGATGGAAGCGACTACAACTGGCGGTAAAGGGACAACTTTATCTGACTCACCATTTTGAATATGTTGTTGGTTCTTATCAAACGTTTTTTTATAAATATTAAAATCATAGACAAATCGAGCCGTTGCTTGTAGCAATAATTTATTAGCTGTCGCAGTAAGTTGATTAGTGTTGGTGCTGCTGTTGGTTGCAGAACCAAAAAAATGAGTGATATTATTCGTCTCAGCAGCTTCGGTATATTCTTTTAAACCATTTAAACTATCTGCTGCTTTTTGGATAGTTACCGCCGTTCTTGTTGCATCGGAGAAAACACCATTACCTTCTACCGCCAATGCTTTAACCAATCCCAATTCATCCAATAAAACAGAAGAAGGGTTGGCGTTCAGGTCAATCATTCGGGCAGGCGACATGCTGCGGTAGTTGAACACATCAATTTGCACCTTATTATCAATGGCATCGGTGGTGTCTTTTATAAAAAGATAATAACCATCGTTATTTCTTCCGCCTGCTGTAATTGTTTCTGTGTCGTAGGTTACAGAAGTTATCTCACCATAAGGGTCTTCAAAAGCAAGGGGCGAGAAAAACCGGCTACGGACATTCGCCATAGCTTCACCTGCATTTTCTTTAAAATGCGTAAAGCCTGAACGAATCCACAAAAGTCCATCATTATTAAACTCGGTAAAGTTTCCTTTGGCTTTGATAAAACTACTTACATCAGCACCACCCGCTTGTAGTTCTGTACCGTCTTGCTTGGAATAAATATTGGTTACCAAGTCTGGCGTATATGCCAATTGATAACTTTCATAGGGCAAGCCTAAAGTATCGAAGAAACCAAAGTCCAAAGCAGTCAAATCATCTGCTAAATACTTGGTCTTAACGTGTTCTATTAAGCGGCTTTTTGTTGCCCCAACTGCTATTTCGTGATACCCGATTTCTGTTGCATGAGATAAGGCATCTTCTAACTCCGCCAGCTTAAATAAATCATTGACTTTTGGGAATTCCGTTAATTCATAAGTTTTTGCTTCATAAGGCAATCGTAGTCGATAAACATGAGGTAAATCTATGTCATCAAAATCAGTTACGCCATCATTATATTTAGCAAAACTGTTTTGGGTGTAGATAATGTGGGTCTTAGTCTGCTCGTCTTTCGCTGCCTGGATATTATTGGTATACGCATTTTGAAGTTGCGCTTTCTGTGCAGCATCATTTTTTAATACATCCTTCGAAAAATCGGTGATATTGTCAGAAAGTGATTGGAAGTCTGCATCTACTTTAGCTTGCTGTCGCCCGTAAACGACGGATGCACTTTCAAGTATATTTCCTAAGTCGTCAATTTTAGTATTAAGCGTATGCGCCAATCGGTAATCGGTTTCATCCCGTTCATAACTAATGGTAATGGCTTCACTTTCGGTCACTATAAAAACCCCGAATTCATTTCTATCCCTCGGTTGCGATAGCTGTACATTACAATTATGTGTTGCAACGGTATAAGGCTTCATTTGCAATTGCAACTCCGCATCGGTTGGATTATCAGGGGCATCCAAGGCAAATATTTCCTGGCGGAGCATCATGCCTTTGCAGGCTCGCAGCGCCTCTTTGTATTCGTCACCAATCAATGCTTTAATATCAACAGAAAGCTGTGCATCTGGTAATTCAGGTTCTGTGATACTAATTGGGGAAGCAGGAAACCGCCTATTGTATTCTTCATACCAATACTCCTCCTTAAAATGAGTAAGGATTCTTTCTCTATCCAAAAAAGCCCCGGTATGAAACCAGGTTTTGGTCAGTACGGGAGCCTGATAGAGTTCCTCCGATTCTTCCAGTTGATTCGTCGCATTATTTCGGCTCCATTCCGCATAATGCTCTGAATCTATTTGATCCACCATTCCAAAGCCTCTAAATTCTCGTTCGGGATGGTCATAATAACCATGATGATAGCAGTATTCGCTAGTGAACCGGACATCGGTTATTTTTTCTTCTACTATGGATTTGCTAACTACCTGCACAGGAAAGGGCAGTTTGGTTATCCAGGGCTTTCCCGCTCGTTTATCCTTTATATAATAATGTGTGGAGCTTTTATATTGAATGGAGGTTTCTTTCCCCAGGTTGTTTTTGTAATGGATGAGTACATGCGGCTTTTTGCTGCCCATCAAGTCGATATACCGCATGGGGGCATTCGTATGGGCAGGTAAGTCTGACGACCATACAATGCAGGAAGTACCCGTCCCCAATAAATCAACAACGGAAAGTTGGCTGTTCCTATCAATAGAGAAAAACGGTTCTATCTCGTGGGCATCGCTCCAGGCATTGCCACTTAAATTGATAAAGGCTTTGAATTTATTTTTCCCTAAATAAATAATATCGGTTGCGCCTGTCCCACTAACATCGGCAAGGTGTAAAAATTGAGGATTAAATGAATCAGGATTATCAAACAAAGGTGCATTGCCCATGCTTACTTTTGCACTAAACTTGCCATAGCTCTTATTCGCCCAATAACAGATTTCCCCATTGCGAATGCGTACAATATCCGTTAACCCATCACCGGACATATCCGCCAGAAAAATAGTTTGTTCCTGGTCAGCGAATACAATCGCAGGACCTTGTTCTTCATCGAAAGTTTTGAGGGTGCGCTCAGCTGGTAAATGACCTCGCTTCCCATCGGCGGCATACCACACAAATACATTTTCTTCGGTTACAACCAATTCGGGCTGCCCATCTCCGTTCAGGTCGATTAGCCGAGTATTCGGGTCTTGTTTGTCAATATTGGCAATTTGCTCAAATGGTCGGAATGGCTTCCAATCATTATCATGCATCAATTCAAAATAGCCTTTAACAGCAACACTATTAACCACAACTTGTTTTTCTCCATTGGCAGCTAAATCCTGAATAGAAAGTACGCCATTAGACAAACCGGTAAATGAAGGCTTAGGAATTATTTTTTTAGCTACGGTAAAAGCAACGTCTCCATTTTCATCCACATCACCTAAGTTGCTTTTATAGAACCAACCTTCTCCCTGTTCGGTGAGAATACCGGAAATACCTTCCCCATATAAATCTACCCATTGGTAATTATTGGTTAGTCCAACTGGGGCGTTCACGACGTTTTCAGAGCTAACTGTTTTTAGTTCCCTATTCCAATTGAGTTTTTCATAAGTAAACTCCATTGGAGGTAATGACTTTTTGGAATACTTTTTATCAGGTTTTCGGATGTATCCACTTTGCGTAATGGATTTTAAGTACGTCGTTTCTGATTGTCCAGAATCATTAATGGATGATGGCTCATGTTTCAAATCTAGTGAGCGAACCAAATAATTTTCATCAAAGTCTTCTTCTTCAGGTGTACCGACAAACTGTTTTTCATCTTTAAAATGATGAAACATAAATATCCGCTTGCACAATCGGTTAGTTCTTATTTCAAAGCCAGAACGATAAGTAGAAAAGGCATCGGGGCGATAATTCCAATTTCCACTATCATCCGGTTTGGGATTATCTTTATCATGTTCCCCATAGTCCATGACCAATTCAAAGAAATGTTCATCGTCGGCAGGAGCTTGAGCATCATAAGGTTTGGTTGGGTCGGCATAGTAGGCTGTTCTATTGCCGTATTTAATGATTTTTAAATAAACATTGGTATAAGAAGCAATGCCATTGAGTCGATTCTTTTCGTAAACCAGATTCGGAACATTTGCTAAATCCTCTTTTTTGTACTCGTATTTTATCCAATTGCCTTTGTCGTCATAACTGAATTCAGGCATCCATTGGAAAATTTGAGTTTCATCTTCGGGGTTGGCAATTCTGGCATTGGAACTTCTACCGAAAATGGTAACGATATTTTCTCTTGTTGTTACTTTCCAATAGGTTCCATGATTAGCGTGATGTATCTTTTCTATTCGGGCAAACCCACCCTCAATTCGAGGACGGTATCTTTTTATTGTATAGCCATTTTCAACTTTTTGAAAAGAAACCCACTTCCCTGTACCATTGATCTTCAAAAAGGGCACAAGGTCTTCAGCACCAGAAAATAGGAAAATGTCTTCTTCCAAACCATCTCTATATTGTGGCAATCGTTTATCCGTCTTTCGCTGAATCATGGGATAATCAACAGACCAACCTAAACCAAATGGACTATTCCCGCCTCCTGAGTTGTAGGATAAAGTAAGAGAAGGAGAAAAATTATTTCGACCTGGTGTGATGGGCAGCGGAATGGAAAACCCGGCAGTTCCATTAGCTGCGTTTACTTCAAACTTTTCGTCGATTCCTTTGAGTGCTCCGCCGCCTTTAGGTAATGAAATCTGCGGTATTTGAATGGTGTTGGATTCCGTTGCTTGCTCTTGGGTTAGGGAGTTTATGGAGTTGGTTTTCTCCTGATCATTTTTGGTTATATTTTTATTGTTTTGATTCATGATTGGTTCATTTTTCATCTAACCTTTTGATTGCTCCACCACCTTTAGGCAATGAAATGGAAGGAATCTCAATCGCATTTGATTTGGTTTTTCCTCCATCGGTTTTGAGGAATTGAGACTTGCTTTTATCTTCTGTTTGTTCATTCATCTATTCTATTTTATTAGCGTTGGGTAAGCAAATGTGTAGTAAAATATTTGGTATGTGTACCGGATTGCCGGTCTTTTGATGTATGGTTAATTAACGAATCAATTATTGTTATAATGCTGATTATATGCATTATGTGTAAATCGTCCTTCATCTTCAATGTATTTATTGCATACAATTTACAATAAATATTTGAAAATACAATACCAAAATGTATTTATTTTTTTAAACATTAGTGTGGTAAAAAAATCAAACTTTTGAATCATTTTCTCGATTTTTTTTTTGTTTCAGAAATCAAAATATATAATAACCGACTGTGAGTGCAAAGATTGTCTGTTAGTAGATGGACAACATCGTAATGAGTTGTAGATTGAAGTGTTATCTTAATGTTTTCAAACGTCTCAGCTAATTGATCAATTACATTGTAGATTACGTCATGTAAGGAATTTGAAACCGTATTTGGAAGTGGCACTTTTCCTGAATTTTCTTGTAAAACAATTAACGCTTTTTGTGAACTCATGATTGCCTCTGTTTCTTTGATAAATTTTTAATGAACATTGAATGGTATTTTTAAACAATGATTCAAAATTAGATTGATATGAACATATCTGTTTTTCTTAAAAGTTCAAATTTTTTTCTTTGTGGCTCAAGTTGAGTAAAGTGAATAGAATTATTACAAGATTGCAGAATTAACGACCCAAAATTAATCCCTTCTGCCAACTACCGAAAGGAATGATTTTTTTAAGCTTCTGCCGTCTCTTTTTTCGGTTTTCGGCCTCTCTATTTTGATTTCGGTTCTTCATCAGGTGTTTCTTCCCTGGTGTTTACATACATTGTGGGTGCGCCCGAATTTATCCGGGTTTTGCATTTCGGCTAATTCAAATGAAATGTACATTTCGCCTTCGTACTCGTGCTGGTATTTCAGCAATTCTTCCACTTTCAGGGTTACTTTTACCAGGTTGAACGTTTCGTGTTGGGTACCTTTTCCGATGTAATTTTTTTTGTAAGTTTTCATAACAACAAGTTTTAAAATTAAAATTCATGCAGGTACCGGCATCCTGGAATCAGGGCCTGCAAGGAGGAACTGGAATACCGTCAATGACCATCGGGAATAGGCCCGTCTGTAAAGCCGGGCAGGCTATGCCGGGAAAATCCTTGCAAGGTTTAACTTCCCTGAAGGTACTCCGTTTCCATGTGGCACCTTAGCATGTGATTTTTCACTTAAAACATATGATCAACTGGCCGCAAAACCAATTCAGGAAAAGGCACAGCGAACCTCGACAGGTAACTCAATAAAAGCAGAATTGCACCCAGCACGGGTGAAGGCACTCCAAATGAAGTGGCGCAAAACCCGTAAATTCAGCATTCATGCAGCACAAACACCAGGGCACCTGCTCTGAAACCAAACACTTTGCGGAAACCACCAGAGCAGAAGCCAAAATCCCGGCATTGGATGATGAATTATTTACCAGGGAGATTATTTGTGCGCACCGAGCGGCTTTCTTTTTTGGTTCTTTTCTCTTTTGCCGCAACAGAAAAAGAGAAAAGAACATGGCGAGCTTTGGGTTCCGCCATAAGCGGAAGGGCCCCAAAGCGTACCCCGATTACTCGGGGACGCCGGCTTTTTTGCCACGCTTTTTTGGCATCAAAAAAGCGTACATGCAGCCCCTTGTTTGGAATGATTCCAAATAACAAACCGAATTCCCATAAAAAAAAAGCTAAAATTCACCATCAAAGAATTTTAGCAAGGGGTTTAAAAAGGGCTACCCCCTTTTTTTGTGTGAACACCCTGCGCCACGCTGCCGGCGATTTGTCCGGACAAAACAAAAAAGTGTGTAATATGCTGTAAATGTCAGGACAGACAGGAGAGCCGAACTTCTCCCCGCAAATGGCATCATTGGTGACGGGGTACTGACGCAGGAAAGTAACCCGGCACGAATGATACCGCTTTGTAACGTAAGACTTGTTGTGGAAGAATGGAACAACAGGTCGGGTTACCTTAGCATTGTAGTAGCCAAACTTATATTGTACACCGAATTATCCTGCGGAAAATACTGAAGCCCCCTGTACAGATCATCCCATGCATCTGTTCCGTCTGTGCGGAGTTCCAACGGATCATCCTCAGTTTCCGCCAGCTTTTCACCCGCTTTGTCTTTCTCGAAACCTTTGTAACCTATTTTAATTCCGGCCAGTTCAATGGCAGGAATCAGGAACTGGTTGTTATGCCGGTTGAACATCGGGAAAAGCAAACCAGCCTCCCCGTTAAACGCATCGTTGATGGCCATGTGTTTCTTTCGCTGGTTCCACTGTGCACCCATATAAACCGGGTTCACAATCCATTTCCTTTTGGTCAGCTCCTCGATAACTATCTCTGCAAAAGTCTGCCCGTCATCATCCGCATAACTGCCATCCAGTGCCTGCTGGGAATAATAATAAGTAACCCTTTTAACAGGATGGTATTCATAGTAATCACACCAGTTCCGGATCACCTGGCGAATCTTCTGGTTGTGTTTGGTGAACATACTGGACAGCGTGTTCATCCGAACCCCTTTTCGCTGACCCGTTACCACCCAGTTGATATTGGCATTGTAATCACAGGCAACAGACAACGGCTCATTTTTGATGATATCCTTATCCGACCGGCAATCATCCGAAGCCTGGATTGCTTTCAGATCCAGCGTGTTTTTCCGTGTCCGCATGTTCATGTGCACATCACAGTCATACGCATCGTAACAATGCACATGCTCTTTGAAGTTGGAATAAAACCCGTCTTCCGCTTTCAGTTTTAAAATATTGCCAATTGAAGTATAAAACAGGACCGGAGATAAATTCCGTTTCTGTTCCCGGATGTATTCCTCCCCAACCACCTCCAGGTTTTCAATGGTATCAAACTCAAAATACATAAACAGATGCCGGCGGAACTGATTCAGTTCCGCATCCAAACGGGCAATTTCAGCTTTGATGTGGGGAAAAGCTTCCAATGTACTTCCATACTTTTGAACCATCCGGGCCCGCTCCATCAATATCCCGTCCACCACCTCTTTCACCCTGATGTTTTTCGAATCCAGCATTTTATTTTTTTCATCCAGAATCCATCTCCCTGCCTTTGAAGTAGGAATATCCGAATAAACGGAGATACCCCGGTGCCAGGGAATCCCCGCAAACTTACCCGGTGAACCCGAAACCGCCGGAATAACCTCCTCAAACAGCTTTTCCTTTCGCAGCGACCGCCCTTCATCACAACGCAGCCAGTCGAGGGTAAGCGAGTTGGCCGAGAATTTCACCTCCTGGGAAAGCAGATGGACAACCGTACCATTAAAAAAATGAACCGCAGCATCCCATTTCCGCGGTTTAACAAACGGCTTTTTAAAATGCATCCAGTCCGGAGCTTCCCGGCCCACAAAAAAATGCACATCCTCCTTATACCCGCGCCGTTCCAAAAAAGTAAGCGTTTCCGGAAGGGTACGGCTGAGCAACTGTTTGTGCGAAGCCTGGTACAGCGCCCCGGCACCACCGGGCATATACCTCACATCCCGTTCAAACTCCGGTCCCTGGCTGCCATGAGTTTTCCCAAAACGCCGGGCAGCCACAACCGTTTTGCTGTTGGGTGCATAATCCCGGAGCCTGACCTGACCTTTATTCAGATAAATTTGCTGCTTTTCCATCGTTCACATCCTCAAAAGGCACATCAATAATTTCCTGTGCAAGACCCAGCTCAATGCGCAGCAACCGCTTTTTCTCCTCCAGGTTGGGAATCGGTTTCAGCCCCTCGATAACCGAAACATCGGAAGTAGGGGAGTAATCCGGAATCTGAATATCATCCCACAGCGGCATAAACTTGTCCTCCTTATCCAGCTTGTTGTTTTTCCCGTAGGCAATGGCAGCCTTAATTTTTGCCAGGGCTTTGTTCACCTCCAGGTTACTCTCCGCATCATCAATTTCCCGGCGGGCTTCTTCAATGAGTTTGTTTGCCCGCATCCGGTAAAACTCTTTTGACGTAAAATTCACATTCCCAAACAGGTATTTTATTTTGGGAATATCGCGGTACGCCTGCGTTTCGCTTATCCGGTACTCGTTCATCAGAAAATTGCGGATATCCGGTTCCGTCATCCACGGGTCATCATACCACTTGGTCACCGCGGCCCGGTAACGCGCCACGATTTTCATTTCCTTATCACTGAAAACCTCCAGTTGAGTGCTTTTTGCCGCAAACAGGTGGTCGTACAATTTGGACAACAACTTATCGCCTTGCATTTTTCTCCGCTATTTTCTGTTCCGCCATGTACTTTTCAGCCAGTTCCTCCGCCTGGGGCGAACCATGCCGGGCCATTTTCACCACATTTTCCCGGATAGCCTTTTTACTGGCAGTTTTCCCCCGCATGTAATTCAGGTAAAGCGGGCCTTTTTTTGAACTGATTTCCCGGATAAACCACTTCACATCCAAATCCAGCAGAACAGCTATCTCTTCCGGAGAAAGAAACAACTCTGCATTTTTATACACCTCTTCCAGTTGTTGTTCAGACAAATTCATCCGGCTGAATTTTTATCCCCGAATCCATCCATTGCTGAATGATTTCCAGGTAGAAGTCAAAAAACCACCGTTCAAAATGAATTACAGCCACCTCTTTTTTATCATTCACATTAAAATTGGCCGAACCCACCACGGTAATGGAGTATTTTTCATTCTGAATCAGAATCAGCTTGGCATGGCACTTGGTAACCACCACATCGGAAACCACATTATGCAGAAAAAACAGCAACCCGATTTTATGGCGCTTTACCGTTAAATCGAACAGGCAGTGCAATTCACTGACTAAACCTTTCTCCTGCAACTGCAGGAAACTCCGGATGGCCACCTCAGTAATGGAAAACGAAGAAATCCATACCCGGGCAGGACCGGATAACCCCAACAGGTATTCCAGGAGCTGATGCATGCTCCAGTCGCCATCCGACGAAACCGGAATTACCGGCATCCCATCGAACTTCGAAACAGCCTCATGAATTTTTTGCAAGTGTTTCTGCATAGTCCACCCCCCACTGGTCAAGTTCCTGTTTCCTTTCCTCCACCTGTTTTTTTGTTTTGGCAACGGCTGAACTGTGGTTCCGGGACAGGTATTTCAGATTGGCCTCAATGCGCATTCTTTTACTCAGTGCCTTTACTTCCGGATCCGCCAGGCGCTCAATCTCAGCCCTGGACATTTTCCCGGAAGGCTTCACAACCTCCGGCTTTTTTGATTCCTTCCGGTTTTCCCACCAGGAATCAATCTCGTGCCAGTTGGCCGTAATTGTTTTTTTCAGGGCCACAATTTCCCCGGCCAGTTGTTTCCGCTGTGGATTGTGGACAGCCTCTTTGGGCAAATCAATCAATTGCGCCCGTTTATCCTCGTAATCCCGGTACAACCCTTCGAACCGGTCATAAACCCGTTGCAGGTTTTCCGGCAGTTCATCGTAATTTACCCTTGGATTCTTCAGAACCCGGACACGGGCTGATTCCGGCACCTTACCCGGTTCCGGTTGCTGCTTTTGTTTTTTGACCATGTACTCAAAAGCCGCTCTTTCTTTTGCCACCTTCTTTTGCACCTCCGAAGCTTTACGGGGAATAATGTTATTTAACCTTGCATAGCGCCGGAGGTCGGAATGCAGCATATTCTCATGCATCTTTCCGGGAACCGGGGTGGAAAAGAACCGGATTCTTTCCGGGTTCACGGCCAGCTCCTTGTAAATGGCCACGCCTTCCACGTAGTTTTTATTTTTACCAGCCAGCCAAACCGAAAGTCTTGATTTTGCATTCATAAAAAAAAGATTTAAAATTTGTCCTGAAAATATTTCACAATGTCCGGACAACGAAGGACAAACAGAAGTAAACAACTCCATGAAATAAATTCAGGATGCCCGCACACAATATCCCGTTCCCGGACTGATTTATTTCTCAAACCTCGATTTTTCGGGGAACAGGCTCATCAGCATTTTTTTCAGACGTTCGCTCATACCTGCCTCTGAGTTATTCAGAAACTTTTTCACCTTCAGTTGTCTGGCCACCATATCCCAGTTTGGATTCTGCCGGTTAATGCAAAACAGCAGGTTGTTGGATTCATCCAGGCTCAGGGAATAAGGTAGCAGATGCGGATAAAACAGGTTGTAGTAAAGGTTTTCGAAAACAAACGGATTTTCTTCCAGTTTAAAAAGCCGGAACAGCTCTTTTGATTTTACCTTTTCATACAGGTAGGGAAGGTGGATGGCATAATTCAGGGTGGGGAGGTTTTCAGCCTTAAGCTTCCGGTAAGTGGCATGCATGTCCCTTCCCCAGGTTGTTTGCGGATCATACTGGTTCATCCGGTTTTTTAAATCGCCCATAATTTTCGGAATGCACAAATCTGCATAAGTCACTGGGTTAATGAAATAAATGTCGTCGTTCATCCAGAAATAGACCTCGTTGATATCCGGGTGATGGTCAACGGCAATACGTTTTAATGCCAAATCCAAACGGGGAGAATTTCCCGAACAGGGTACATCAATAAAATGCGCTTCGTCCGAAAGCCATTCAGGCCGGTCGCCCACAATCCAAACTCTGAACTCCACGTCAACCAGGTTCTTTTCCAGGCTTCGCAACGAGTACTTCATTTCTTCCCACTGCACCAGATTTTCCGCGTTGGGGTAAATGATATCGATTACTTTTATACCTGTTTCCAGCGCTTTAACCTGAGCTTTTAACTCCTTTACCTGCAGGCGCAGTTCTGCATTTGTTGCCATAGTTTTTATTAAAAGTGAAAGAAAAAAAGCCCCCCGCATCCGGAAGGCTTACAGTTATTTTAAGCTGGTATTACACTCCAAGTTCCTGGGCGCTGTCCACCGGAATCACACCGGTATAAACAGGAGCCGGACCGCAATCGTAAGTGGTAATCTCCAGAGTAACACCCCTGCGGTCGGCCACGGCAGTTCCGGTGGTATCGGTTGAAGCCACCGATGCCGGGAACCGGTTGGACCCCACCAGACGGAACTGTCCGTTTTGTTCCCTGACAATAAAAAACATTCTCCGGTTGTTAAAATACCGGGCCGCGCCAAGGTTGGCCGGTTCGGTGGAAGGCAGGTACCAGGTCAGTTTAACGGACTTCGACTGCGAACCCCGTTCGCCAATCGTTTCCCCTTCCAACCCGGCTGTTTCCAGTTCGCCTGCCATGGCATACATGGTTTTTCCCGGTTTCATCACAATGTTTTGGGCAATGGTAGCCAGGGCCCCGTAATCCGTTGCATCAGCAACTTTCGGTGGTGTCGGAAAACTGTCCACATCCTCAATGAAACCATAATAACCAATGGGCTGGAGGCCGCCTGCCCCGCAGACGCCCTCCTGGTATTGCAATGCTGATCTGTTAAGCATAATTCAGATTTTCTGCATTTAAAAAAAGATTAAACACCGATGACTCCACTTCCCGAACCGGAACCGGCATCGTAATCGCCGCTCAGTTCATTTCCAATGGTGTCGCCATCCGAAATCATAAACCCCCGCTTATGGAAATTCTGAATACGCATACCCATTTCCCACTGAATCCAGAACTGCACCAGGTTGGGGTCCTCCCAGGGATTCCGGATCTGCATAAACAGGATATCATTCAGTGTATTGAACCCGATATCGAAATTCCCCGGGGTAGTCAGGGTAAGCCTGCTGCCGGTCCCCAGGCAGTAATGGGAACTGATCATCAGTTTTGGAATATTGCAGTCGTTTCGCAGGAATTGCAGCACCGTTTCAAACGTGGTATCCGAATGGCTACCCCTTTTGTTTTCCAGTGCATCCTTCACATGCGTAAGCGCCTGGTTGGTGATTTGCAACACAACCGCCTTGTTCCGGATTTTCGGATCGATATTCCGCAACCAGTCCCTAAGATTCAGGTAAGCCGAAAAATCATCCTTGTCCACCGGCGCATTCAGCGGCCCGCAGGCCACCAGGTTACCCCTGGCCTCTGTAACAGCCCCGGCAGCCACCAGGTTATCCTGCAAAGTATAAATCCCGTTTAGCATACCCAGGGGAGAAGGGTCCTCCTCGTCACGCGTTGCAAAATAGAGGGCGTCAATGATATCCTCCGATACGGTTATCACTGCATCCGATATTACCTCCCGTTCCAGCGGATGTTTTTTGGACTGGTTATCCACCTTGTTTTTGGCCGCATCAAACAACACCCTTTTTTTACGGTAGCTCAGGATATTGTCCTTTACGGCAGCATAACACAGTTCCGGTTCAAGTTTCCGTTCATACATCCTGGACAACTCATTCTTGTATTTAGCCACCTGTCCCGGAGAATACGGCCCGGCCACTCCACCTGCACGTTCTTTCACAATGACCACATCTTTTCCCGTGACACTGCCCAGCATGCTCACTTTCAAATCCTGCAGTACAGGAAGCAAAAGCGCATAGGGAAGCATGATCATATCCGGCTGGTAGTTGACCAGCTCCCGGTTCAGCGATTCAATATTAACTGCTGTTGACATATTAGTAATTATTAAGGTATTCGTCACTCACTTTTTGCACAGCGGTTTCAAAATCATCCGATGCTGAAACCACGGTTTTGGTATTGCCTTTATTCAGGTCTTTATCGTCGCCCTCGGTTTTAGCCGTGGCATTGTCGCTGGCGGCTTTGCCTTTCAGGCGTGCTATTTCGGCATCCTTTTCAGCCAGCTCACCCTCTTTTTGGGCAATGGTGGCATCGCGGTCCGAAATGGTGGCTTCGTGCTGCTTAACGGTATCGTTGGCAGCATCCAGTTGGGATTGCAACGCTTCCGAATGGTTTTCACCCAGTATGTTGTCGAGCGCCTGCAGTTGTTCTTCGTTCAGGCTCACAACTCCGTCAACCGATTCGAGCGACTCCACGCCCAAAGCGGCATTTACATTTTCAAATTGTTTCATATGTAATAAATGGATTGATTGTTTTTCATCTGATTCCTGTGCATCGTTTCCGCTTTCCCGGTTATTTTTCCTTTCCCCGGCCAGTTCCGAAGCCCGGTTAATGGCATCGTCGAGGGTGCCGATGGAATTAACAACAATACCCATCAGGTCCCGGGCAAAAAATACTTTTCCGGTGAGGTGTTTATCCTCAATGTTGGGAAGATTCTCCCTGATGGCGTTCATAAATTTTTCATCCAGCGGATCCAGCACCTCTTTAATATAAGCATCGTATTTTCCGTTGCGGAGGTCCTCCCATATTTTGGTTTTGTCCGGCGAAGTGGATGCAACCAGTTTATGGAACTTAATGCCCAGGCTTTCCCAGTAAGGCTGCAAATCGGCAAACGAAAGTAACACGCCCACGCTTCCAATTTCATCGGTATTGGTGGACGCAATAATTTCATCGGCCTGGGAGCCAACCCAGAATGCGGCGCTGGCCATCAACCCGTCAACAAAAGTAACCACCGGCTTTTCCACCGATTTAACACTATTGGCCAGAGCTTCGGTCCCGTCAACCGTCCCTCCCGGCGAATCGATGTGCAGCACAATCCCGTCGATATTATCATGGGCGCCGGCTGCCCTGATAATTTCACCGATGGTAGCCGTTCCCACCGGACCGCAGTACTGGTCATCCTTCATCAGGGTATTTTTCAGCTTTATTACGGCGATGGAACCGGCAGGCGCCAGGTCAAAACCGTCCCAGTAAGAATACCGGGCCTGTCTGGTACCCGCACCCGGAGCAATGGCAAAAGCCGACATCGGGTCGGGTTCCTGTTTCTCAAAATCGATGTACTGATTAAGCAGATTGGCGATAACGGGGCCTTGCGCCAGACCGTAACCCAGCTCTATGGCCCATTTGCCTTTTAATAATGCTGAAATTAAATGAGGTGAATGCATATCCGCCTGTTTCTTTTTACGCATAGGTAGCGCAGCAGACAGCATAAAAAAAGTACAGTATCAGGCTATACCGAACAGAAAATAAGCCCCTGGGTAGAAATCCAGTCAATGTTTGCCGTATAGCTTTTAACGCTCCGTGGCGGGGTATTGTGGTTGAGTCTGTAATTGAATTTTGCCCGGTAAGTACTGGTCCCGCACAACTGGAATTGCCCCTCCATATCTTCCAGGATAAAAATGTGCGGTTCGGCAGCCAGGGCAGAGAGGATTTCGTGAATGGCCGGCGTTATGCCGCTAACCACAAAGGATACATGTGTAATTATACGTTTCCCGGCAGGAGTATCTTCGGTCTCCTGGGAAATGTTTACCGAACCCGGTTCAAAACCGAGTTCCGTCAGTTCGCCCGACAAATACCCCGAGATATTGATTAACAACCCCGGAAAAAAATATACCGGTAAAGCGGTCTGACTTTTTTTGATAAAGTAAATTCTGACAATACCCGGATCATTCATTTTTGTGCTTTTTTACTGAATTAAACAAGGGGACACGGTATAAACTTTTTCTTCTGGTTTATTAACTTTTTTTAACGTTCCCTTATTCGTACACCACATTTCCTTTAATGAACTGCGGTCCCAGCTTTTTTTCAGGCTGTCGGTTTTCACCTGGTTCATTTCAAGCTTGTAAAACAAACAAAAATCCCGGATGGCATCAGCCTGTGTTCCCCCCGCCAAAACATAGGCCAGAATAAAATTGTGCAACGCATTTTTAAAGTCCGCATAAAGTTCCTGGCTAATGAGAAACTGGCGCCGGTCATCCAGAAATTTCCTGCAGGTAATGTTAACGGCTTTATTTCCAATCCGAAAGTACGGAAGATTAAGCACGATAATACGGAAGTCGGACCATTTGCGCCGCTGCCAGTTCTGCGGTTCGGTTTGCAGAATGTTTTTAATACGGATGGAAAGCAGCGGATGATCCTTCACGTTAATAACCTCGCTGCCGTAAAAACTGCGGTAAAACTCCCAGAGGTAGGGATGTACTTTCAGGTATATTTGCTGGCCTTTCATATAAAGAATAAAAATAGAAAATAATCTGACAAATTTCTAAAAAGAAGGCTATTTTTTAGAAATATGTAAATAAAAATACAAATACCTGCAAAAATTGCTTAAAATGATACCGAATCAGGCTAGTGAGATTTAAACAACAGAAAGCCACAAGTCCTGATTTTATGAATCCCAAACTAATCACTGGAATGGGTTCCAAGGTTTAACAGATAAACCGGCAAAATGAAATTTACCCGTGTTATAATTTTCTACCCGGCTTAATTTTTACCCCAAATTTTTGTAACTCCGTAACCGGGCAGTTTTCTATTTTTATTTTATTGAATTTCAACTTATTAAAAAGTTACATCCCCGTTTTTCGTATTGTAACCAGCCAATTAAAAAATGTAACCGGAATCCTGGTTTTGCTGCGGTTACAAAAAAAGTGTAACCGGCACAAAAGGCAAAAACAAAATGTAACCGTGTAACTTTTTCTTTTTTAGCCCTTTTGCGTATTGGTTACAGAGTTACATTTTTTTAGTAGGAAATAAACAATAGGTAAGGAAAAGAAAAACCAGGCACCGGGGAAAAATGTGAAAACCGTAAAATAATACCCTCCCCGGGAAATACCAGGAAGGGTAAGAAAATAATGTGTCCGCCATCTGGCGGACGGTTTTTTTACCGCCTACCGGCGGGATGGATGACACAACTTTATTATGTGTCAAAAAACTTTTAATTTTAGATGTTTGAAGACAAGAATATACATATATTAGTTGGCAAGATGTTCTGGAGCATGATTTTATAATAAAAAAATTCCGCAGGATGAACTACTTTAGCAAAAAAGTAGGGTTTCATACCCATTTTGGATGTGGATCTCAACCTGATAATAGAGAAATAACCCAACTTGTTGGGTTGCACATACGTTAGGTTTCATGTTGAAAAGCAACTAATTATTTATATTTTTCATCTATCATATAAAAAACCAAATAAAATGAAAACAATAAAATTATTTCTTTTCCTGAGCATCTTTCTACTTATGAGTTGCGAAAAAAATGAAATTAAACTGGAACCAGTCGATGGGATGACAGAAGGTTTTTGCATTGTAGTTAATGACGAGGTGGTATTAAATCATACTGCAATTGACTACTATGATTTTTCGGAACATACAATATATTTAAAAGATGCCGACTCTTTTCTCGAAGATACTATTTGGAGCGAAACATTCACTGTTTATGCAAACATGGATTCAATTTATTCAGGATATATATTATCATCCGTTTCATCATTTTTACCTGAAGGACCTGTTATTCGAACTGACCCTTGGCTTCGAGAAAATAATACTATTCCAATTGGATGTATATTTATCACAGATGCATCTGGAAATACTAATATTGACCCGCGAGGTGATGAGAAAATAATTAAAGCATTAAGAAAATACAATCAATTTCATGAATAAAAAATGTAAAATAAAAACACGAAAACCTAACAATTTGCAAATTGCATTGCGGGTGCAGTGGTGTGCGTTGTCTCTGCTCCTTTCTTGACCGTCATGTCCTGTCGGACACTGACGCTCTTCGAAATCCGCAACGACAACTTGCAAGTGACCGTTAGCAACAAGTGGATTTGACCCACTGTACAAATAAAACCATCCGATTGTTTCTATATATGGAAACAACTTTGTAGATTTGTAGAAAAATTATCTATGATTAAACCGATTGAGATAGTCCTACTTCCAGAGGCGGATAAGTTCGTTGACAAGATTGAGAAATCAGCAAGGAAAAAATTGTTTTATGCGATTAGAAAGACAAAAATGCGGATTTATGGAGATTGGTTTGAAAAATTAAAAAGCTCGAATGATATTTTTGAGTTTCGAGTAAAGGACAGCAACAAGTTTTTTCGACTTTTTGCATTTTGGGATAGTACGGGCGATACTGAGACATTGATTGTTTGTACACACGGATTGATTAAAAAAACAAACAAGACACCAAAGCAGGATATTGAAAAAGCTGAGACAATTAAAGAAAAATATTTCAAAGGATTATTATAAAACTCATGATTATGAAAACGACAAATTATAAAAGATTCGAGGATTTAGAGGATAAGTACTTTGGAGAAAAAGGAACACCTGAGCGAGAGGAGTATGAGTTTGATTTGAAAATGGAATTGATTGGAGAAAAAATTAAACAATTGAGGATTCAAAATAACTTGACTCAATCGCAACTTGGAGAACTGATTGGAGTAAAACGTGCGCAGATTTCAAAACTTGAGCATGGAAACCATAGTTCATCGGTATCTACGATTATGAAAGTTTTTCAAGCAATGAAAGCTAAAGTTAAACTACGGATTGAGACAGATGACAATCTTGAATTTGCTTTCTAATAACCACCAGTTGCTAACAATGTGTAAAATTAATCGCGGGTGATGTGCTGTATTTCAGCCCACTGCCCCGCTTCAACCCCGGTGTGTATGCGGACTGGAACGATGCCCGAAAACCGCGCCTAATCTTACACTTGACCGTTAACTGCAAGTTTAAAAAAGACCTAAATGAGAAAAATAGTAGTTCCCATATTAATCTTTCTTTTGACACTAAATTCCTGTAAAAAAGACAACGAGGAAACGCCAGTTTTGGCTGGTGATACTAACATGGAAATGCTACATTATGAATTTAATCCCGCATTACAAATTCAATTTCAAACTGACTCAATAAAAAAAATAAAATTTGGAATTGATTCAATCGATATCGACCAGGATAACAGTTTTGATATTCTTATTAACCAAAGAATTTATATAGATTGGACTGATAACTTCAACAGGAATTATCTTGACCGAGACAATTTTCCTTTTATTGGATTGGAATTAAAAAATGGATTTGAAGTTGCTAATAAAATAATAGAATTCCCGATTGGACAGGGGGCATTTTACAGTGTAAGTATGGTTGATACGATACCTTACCAAACCAAATTAAATAAAATTTCTGACTGGCGAAATTCAGAAATGCCATCGGTCGCCTATGGCGGTTATTATAATAATTCAATATGGTTGTGGGGCGCTCCCCCAGCCTCGTACTGGCTGTTAGGAAGTTATGGAACTTGGTATCGATTAAATGACAAAGAAATGTTTATTGGCATTAGGAAAAAGTATAACACAGAATATAAGCTTGGATGGATAAAAGTTAAAGTATATAATTATGACAAGTTTGAAATTCTTAGTTATGCAATTGAAAAATAAAAACCAGCAGTTAATAAATAGGAGTCTGAGCGGTCTGCAAGACCCAGCGATGAGTCCATGTTGAACTACAACCCGGTTTATTTTGCAAGATTTTTTTCTATGTGCCTAATGACGGTTTTATGTTTGTTTCTTGTTGAATATTAGGGAATTAATGAAGAATAAATATAACACAATAAGAAGTATAAAAATCAAATATAGGAATTTTGACTTAGTAAGTTTTAAACATGATACACAAAATTAAATGAAGGAATTGACAATGATTTTAAGTTTATTGGAAGAATTAACAGGAAAGTATTTAATTGGAGCTATCCCGAAGGGATTTAGTTCAACACGGTACATATTGCAGGGCGGGGTTCGGTGGTACGCCAACTGCGGATTCTCGTTTCGCAGTTCCGTGTCCTTCGGACAGGAACGCTCTCCGTTGCGCCGTGCAAAGCCCATAAAGTGGGGATAAGTACTTTGAAACACTTTTTAGCAACCCGGTAGTAACCAAT
>JAWLCW010000032.1:0-50990 GCA_041686935.1 Mariniphaga sp.
GCCCGCCAGCGCCGATGGTACTGCGTAAAAGTGGGAGAGTAGGCCGCTGCCGGATTTATCCAAAGCCCGTGTTCATCTGAGCATGGGCTTTTTTATTTGATATTGGCTAATAGTCAGAATAATTATTCTTAATTTTAATCGTTCAACACTAAACTATTTCCTGATATAATGTTTCAAAAATCTGAAATGCTGAAAAAATGGAGAGAAAATATATTTTTTTTCTCGCTTGTTATTGCTGCAGGTGTGTTTCCTTTCTCAGAAGCACTTGTTAGCATTTCAGCCGGATTACTTTTATTTCAGGCACTGATTTTTAGGTTATGGTTTTATGATTCAGAAAAAGAACGATCTGTAAAAACTTTACTGTTTCCAATTTCAGTTTTTTTAATTTATTTAATTGGAGTAATTTTTACAAAAGACTTTTCTTTTGCTTTATATGAATTAAAAAAAGTGGTTTTTTGGATAGTTATTCCAGTTGCTGTTTTTTTGTCGCCCAAACTTTCTGATAAAAAGGTTTACACCGTTTTTTTTGTTTTTATAGCATCTGTTACTGCTGCAAGCTTTATTTTTTCATTCAAACTTATTCTTCACGATTATTTCCGGTTTGAAAGTTTTCGTACAATCAGTATTGTTTCGCACATACGCTATTCCCTGCAGGTAGTGTTAACTCTTATTTTACTTGCCTGGCTTATTTTTAATAATAAAAGTAAGCAGATTAAGATTCCTTTTTACGCTTCTATAGGTTTATTTTTATGGCATTTGTGGTTTTTGTTGCTGCTGAAATCGTTGATTGGAATTATTGCCTTTACTGGAGTAGCAGGTATTTCTCTATTCCTGCATGCAATAAAAGTAAAAAACATTAAAGTGAAACTAATTTTATCTTTCGTTTTAGTGGCTGTGATTATTCTTCCGGTTTTTTTTATTGGAAAAGTAATTAAAGATTTCTATAATTTTAAGAATGTTGACCTGGAAAATATCGGATATATAACTTTATCTGGTAACAATTATCATCATGATTTTGAGCAATTTATGCGCGAGAACGGACATTTGGTTTTTGTTTATATTTGCGAAGATGAGCTTAGGCAGGAATGGAATAAGCGAAGCGAAATAAAATATGACGATATTGTGAACGGGTATCCTTTGAGCAGTGCGCTTATTCGTTACATGACCAGCCTTGGATTTAAAAAAGATAGCGTAGGGGTTAGTAAACTAACTTCTGATGACATTGAGATGATTGAAGATGGCGTTACAAATTATAAGTTTAAAAACCGCTTTTTTTCTATTTATCCGCGCATTTATGAAACAATTTGGGAACTTGATAATTACATGCGAACCGGCGATCCGAATGACAAAACGCTGGCTCAGCGTATTGAATTTGTAAAAGCATCGTTAATCCTGATAAAGGAAAACCCCGTTTTTGGTATTGGCACAGGAAACTGGGTTATTGAGTATGACGAAGTTTATGACCGGATGGAAACAAAACTTTCAGCAGAGAAGCGCGGACCTTCACATAATCAGTATTTGAATTACATCGTAAAATTTGGCTTTACCGGTTTTATCTGGATTTTTGTTGCCGTTTTGATTCCGGTTTTCCGGCAGGGGCATCAAAAAAACTTCATTTTTGTTTTTTTTCTTGTTTCCATTGCTTTTGCAAACCTGGGTGATGCAAATATGGAAACACACATGGGACTATCTTTTTTTACCTTCTTTTACAGCTTTTTTCTTTGGAATTCAACCGGTGAAATGAAAAAATCTATTTTGGAAGATTAAGTCCTTTATCACACCAACAAAGTTTTTCCGTCACTGTTCTGTCTAAAAGTTTCTGATTCCTGGAAACTTGCTCCCTGCATTGAATCTCGTGCCACAGATGGTAGGTAATGGCCTGAAATTTTATTTTTTTAAAAATTACTCCATGGTTGAATAGCCGGGCGACCAATTCGGTATCTTCCAGTCCCCAGCCTGAAAATTCTTCATTCCATCCATTCACAGTTCTAATATCTTTCCTCCAAACTCCGAGCAATCCGCCCCGAAGGTTCGGTGAGTATTTCAACGGTTTGAAAAACTTATTTATCAGGGGAAATCGCACAGCGTTCAGCCGGTTAGTCCCGATTTCAGAAGAAAGCAAAGGAAATACCGGCTTGCTATTTTGGTCTGATATTCTTTTAATTGATGCCGCATGTTTAAGAAAAGTTCTTGACCCGATAAGTGCTTCTTCTTTTTTGGAATTCCTTTTAAAATCACTGATAAAACAGGGGTGAAAAAACAGGTCGCCATCAGAAAAAATCAGGTAATCGCCCGAACTGAATTTTATTGCTTTATTTCGTATTGCCGCAGCCCTAAAACCTTGGTCTTCGTGCCAAACATGAAGCAGGGGTATTGGAAAATCCCTTTGAAATTCCGTAATCAATTTCTGCGTTTCATTAGCCGATCCGTCGTCGGCGATAATAACTTCGTCAGGTAAAATTGTTTGTTTCTCAATACTTTTCAGAATTAAAGAAAGAGCTCCCGGCCTGTTGTAAGTAACGATTATGAGTGATATTTTCATACTTTTCAGAATATGCCTGTAAAAATAATCAGATTCACATTTTGTGTACCCTTAAATTTTAAAGATTTACAAATCAATGTCGTTTAGTTAACGCTGTCAATTCTATAGACGTTGACAGGTTATGCACCGCAGACTTGTCAGCGTGCGAAGCTCCTGACAACGTCAAACAAATTTGAAATACAATATTTACTAAACTAAACGACATTGAATTACAAATTAATTTTTGATGCAAGATTCATTCTTTTACTGAACAGAAGTAAAATAAAAAACTTCGAACTTTTTAGGGATTACATTGTTTCGATAGAAAAGAAACAAAAAAAAGACAAAAAGGTATGGAAAGAAGAAATTTTATCGCTGCTATTGGCACTGTTGCTGTTGCATCTCCTTTTTTGGGTGCTTTAAGTTCGTGTGCTTCGGAAGTTAAAACTTTCGAAGGGCACAAATTCCCTGATTTAGGTTATGATTTTAATGCACTGGAGCCTTATATTGATGCGCAGACCATGGAACTGCACTACACAAGACACCACCAGGGATATTTCAATAATTTTATGAAAGCTGCCGATGGTACCGATCTTTTGGATACACCGGTTGAAAAGATTTTTGCAGCCATCAGCAAACAATCTGAAACAATCCGGAATAATGGTGGTGGTTTTTACAATCACAATCTTTTTTGGGAAAATATGTCTCCTTCGCAGATTGAAATTCCGACGGAATTGCGTCAGGCAATCGAAAACGATTTTGGTTCTTTTGATTCCTTTAAAGAAAAATTTGGTACCGCCGCCAAAACCCGTTTCGGAAGTGGTTGGGCCTGGTTGGCCGTAGGGGCCGATGGGAAATTGTTTGTTTCCTCAACACCAAATCAGGATAATCCACTAATGGATGTTGCTGATGAAAAAGGCACTCCCATTTTGGGACTAGATGTTTGGGAACATGCGTACTATCTGCATTATCAGAATAGAAGGGCTGAATACGTGGATAATTTCTGGAACATTGTGAACTGGGAAATTGTGAAAAAAAGGTTAGATTTGGCGAAAGCCTGAAAATAAATTGGAACATAAGCGATGGCTCATTATTTTTGAACTTTTAAATTCAAATGGATGAGCCATCGTTTTGTTTTTATAGGTGCCGGAAACCTTGCCACAAGATTATCTCTTGAATTGAAAAACAAAGGATTTTTCATTGAACAGGTTTATAGCCGTACAGAAAAATCAGCCAAATTTCTTGCGAAAAAACTCCAGACAAATTACACAATTTCTGCTCAGGATGTTCTTCCTGATGCCGATGTGTATTTCGTAGCGCTTAAAGACGCTGCTTTTGAAGAAGTACTCGCTAAAATAGATTTTCGAAATAAATTGTTGGTTCACTGCTCCGGAAGTTTGCCTCTTTCCACCCTGGAAAAATATTCCGAAAACATAGGTGTACTCTATCCGCTTCAGACTTTTTCCAAAAACAGAAAAGTAGATTTTGCTGAAATCCCGGTTTTTATTGAAGCCAATTCGCAAGAAAATGAAAAGTTACTGGTTCAGATTGCTGAAAAAATTTCGGACAAAGTATTGGTTCTAAATTCTGAAAAGCGTTTGAATATGCACATTGCAGCAGTATTTGCCTGCAATTTTGTAAACCATTTTTATTCGATTGCAGCAGAAGTTTTAAAATCGAAAGAAATTCCATTCGAAGTTTTAAATCCGTTAATTCTGGAAACTGCCCGAAAGGTTCAGGAACTTGAACCTGCTTTGGCACAAACCGGACCTGCCATGCGTTTCGACGAAAATGTGATTTCAAAGCATAAAGAAGCACTGCACCCTTTTCCTGAATTTCAAAAATTATACGGGATAGTTTCAGAAAGTATTTTTAATTTTCATCAAAACAGATAATCCATGTCCTTTTTTAAAGAAGAACTAAAAAATGTAAAAGCCTTTGTTTTCGATGTTGACGGGGTTTTGTCGAAAGATACTTCCCCCCTGAATGAAAATGGGGATCCGGTGCGGACAGCAAACGTAAAGGATGGTTTAGCCATTCGGATTGCCATTTCCCAGGGATTTCCTGTGGCCATTATAACTGGTGGTTTTGTGGAGCGGGTCAGGTTACGACACGAGCGTTTGGGTGTGAAATATTATTATGAAAACGCCTGGGATAAAGAGAAAAGCCTGGACGATTTTTGCCTTAAAACCGGAACAGATGTAAAAAATGTTCTTTTTATGGGTGACGATTTGGTGGATTATCATGTAATGCAAAAGGTTGGAATTCCAGTTTGCCCGGCAGATGCAGTTTCCGACATTAAGAGCATTTCAAAATATGTTTCCCCCAAAAATGGTGGTGAAGGATGTGTGCGCGATGTCATTGAGCAAACCCTGAGAGCGCAGGAGAAGTGGTTCACTGATCAAATTGTAATAAAAAATGTTTTTTGATGAACTGGTTACCCGATTATAATTACATTTTGGCTTCGAAATCGCCACGCAGGCAGGAATTGCTCCGATCGCTGGGCATTGAGTTTGAAGTAAGGACAAAAGAAGTCGAGGAATTTTTTCCGTCAGGAATGCCGAAATATGAAATACCGGAATACCTGGCCAGGCTGAAATCTGAACCCTTTTTGCCAGACCTGAATAAGGGTGATTTACTTATAACTGCCGATACCATCGTTTATTTGGATGGTTGTGTGCTTGGAAAACCGGGAAATGCCAGTGAAGCAACTGAAATGTTGCAAAAGCTTAGTGGAAAAGAACACCAGGTAATAACCGGTGTATGTCTTACATCTAACACAAGGCAGAAAGTTTTTCACTCAGAAACAAATGTTCAGTTTAAAAATCTTTCTATTGAGGAGATACAATATTATATAGACATTTTCATACCTTTTGACAAAGCCGGTGCTTATGGAATTCAGGAATGGATTGGCTATATTGGAATAACCCATATTGAAGGTTCATTTTATAATGTTATGGGACTTCCGGTTCAGCAATTATACGAGGAAATACTTCAATTTTAAGCAATTAAATTTAGCTTTAACTCTGTTTTAAATCAGTTTTGGGATATACATACCCGGCAATAGCTTATTTTTTTAGTTAAATTTATTAAACACAGTAAACCCTTTTTAAAGATAATTCGTAAATCCTGATTGTATAATTATCATTTAAACCAATATTATGAATTATCTGGTAAAAATTATTGTTTTATCTTTCCTTACTCTCTTTATGGTGTGTGGATGTTCAAAAAAAGACGAAGTTAAGGTTGGTCTTTTAATGCATGCGCTTGATAAGGAAAGATGGGAAAATGACCGTGATTTTTTCGTTGAAAAAGTCAGGGAACTAGGTGGAGCTGTTGATGTTCGTATTGCCGATAACAATGCTGACAAGCAATTGAATCAGGCTAAAGAATTACTCGCCAACGGTGTTGACGTATTGGTGGTTGTACCTGTAGATCAGTTTGCTGCCGCTAAAATTGTTGAATTTGCACATTCAAAGGATGTAAAGGTTATCTCTTATGACAGGTTGATTAAAAATTGCCCGCTTGATTATTACGTTTCTACAGATAATGTTGAAATTGGTGCACTTCAGGCTGCGTATCTTACTACTGTAAAACCTGCCGGAAACTTCGCATTAATTGGCGGAGCAATATCAGACAACAACAGTCAGTTTCTTTATCTTGGGCAAATGAATGTATTACAGCCACTTGTTGAAAGAGGAGATCTGAAAATTGTGTATAATGTTTTTACTGAGAGATGGGAAGAAGAGGAAGGATACAACCACGCAAAAATTTTACTATCCCAGGCTAATGATGTGGATGCAATTATTGCCGGAAACGATGCCATTGCTTACGGAGTTTTAAGAGCATTGCGTGAATCAGGAAAAGAAGGTGAAGTATTGGTTGCAGGAATGGATGCAGACCTTAAAAATTTACAGGAAATAGTGGCAGGTCATCAAACATGCACTATTTACAAACCCATTGAAAAAATGGCTGCCACGGCAGCAGAATTAGCAGTTACACTTGCAAAAACCGGCGAATGTGAAAGAACTTTTCAAACGGTGAGTAATGGCGGCAGACTTGTACCTGCATTTTTTCATAACGGTATGGTAGTAAATCGCGAAAATCTGAAATTGACTGTTATTTCCGAAGGATATCAAACTGAAGAAGAGGTTTTTAAATAGATTGAAATAGAGAAATTTGACATACACTCCAATAACTGCCTCAGGAATAAATAGAAATAACCGGAGATGGAAATTTTATACTCGTTTTTTATGTTGTCCAGCTTTCCATAATCCAATGGCAAGCAAAATATAAAAAATGAGGTTAAGAATCAGGAAAAAATTAAGGGTTCGGAATAAAAATTCACGGGAATAATTTAATATAAAATTGTATAAGGTATAGAAAAAGAAATTACCTGAATAATAAAGCAGCACAGCAGAATTAATCCATATTAATGAGGATTCTGTAAGCACCTTAATTTTGCCTTCCCTCATAATATTTGCAAACAACAGAATGGCGAAGGTTATCAGCAATAAAGAACTTATAGCGCCGGGAATGCTTGGATAAGCCAGGTGACTTTGAAAAAATATTACATTATGCAGGCAGAATAGTTCATACAAAACAATTATGGCAATCATTATTTTTTTATTTATGAAGCCTTTCAGTTCATGTAAAAAAAACAGTGCCAGAAAAATAAAGGATAAAGAAATATATATATGTCCCAAAGGCATATTATTTTCAATCACAAACATTTTTTTTATTGTTTTGTTGGTCAATTCTGTTAACGTTCCGACAACAACAAACCAAAACAAATACCTGTGACTCCTGGTTAATCTGTTATATCGAATAAGACCAACAACAAATGGAACAAAAACAGCAGCCCATATAAATTTATTGAGAGCCATCGTTTTCCGAATTATAAGCACTTGATTTGTCACAAAATGGCGGACAAGGATCTGCAAAGTCAAAAACCATGGATTGATCGGTTGCTGCTCTTTTTTCTTTAACTTCCGGGTAAATAAGTGCATTCATGGTTTTTGAAATTCCAAAACCAATTTGTGCCTCGTTCCTGTTTTGCATCACAAAAATCTCATGTAACTCATATTTGCTTAGCAGATAAGCATTTGGGTAAATAAATTTTCTAAATCTGGCCCATTCGTTTTCTCCATCCAGATCACCCGAACGCCATTTTCGGTAACGCCTGATATTTTCGAGGATTTTTGCCGATTGCGATGAAACGTTCTTGTTCTCTTTTTCAAGTTTGAATACCGGATTTTCATAATCTCTGAAAACATCTCCGCTACCAAGCAAAAATGCGGAAACAGCGTAGGCACACAAAACAAATTTGTCTTCCAATTTTTCCGGTTCAAGTCCAAGGTAAATTCTAACCCTGTTCTCATTTTCACCGGTTAATAACTTATACGTTTCCTTTTGAAGTATAATAGGAGAAACAATAAGGTTAAAGGTCAGGTTTTCTTCCTCCGCAATATTTAATAACCAGTTTTCGGCTTGTTCCGGGGGCACTTGTCCTCTTTTTAGGTTTAAACTCATTTTAGTAATGTATTGTTTGGAGTCATAAAAATAAATAAAATTGTGATTAAAAAAAGCAGTTTAAAAACATTTGTTGAGCCAGTTACATAAAACAAAAAAAACTGCCTGTTGAGGCAGCTTTTGATAATCAGAAAAAGAGTTGGTTCAGAATCGGATGTGGAAATCACCGGCATTGTAATAACCACCGTTATAAAATTCAACCTCAAAAGCAAAGTACCTTTCGGGATAATGGACCAGTGCATAACCGTATGGGTTTCTTTCAAAAAACAGGTTGCCTACTCTGAAATAGGGATAACCGTTAATGTAAACTTTTTCAAATCCTGAAGGTAACCCTGAAAAAACAATTCCGTAAGGCATATCAACCAAAACGTAACCAGCTCCCCTGATGTTTCTGAAGAAATGGCCATTGTGGTTGTAATACCTTATATTATTATGAACAAAGTATATAGGCCGGTAATTAAACTTTCTGATTACGTGGCCGTACCTGGGATGATGAAAGTAATGTTTATGAAAGCGGTAGGAGTGCGGATGATAGCTGCTGTAGTAATCCCTCCAGCTATTCGCATTCCAGCGGTATGTTTCCCAGTTGCGATCCCAGTGCCGGTATTGGCGGTGATCGTAGTTTTTGTAAAAATTATTGTCACGTTTGCTGTATGGCACTCGTTCTGTGGCATAACTGGCTGACCAGTGAGAGTTTCTCCCTTTGAAATTATTATTTACAGTATAACGGTTGTCTTTGGTGTTAAGCCTGTAAACTGTTTGGTTGTGTTCTCTGCGTGCACGGTTTTCAGCAGGAACTGTGCTTACACCGGTGCTTCGCCTGGCTGAGTTGTTATAGCGGTTGTTTTCATCTGCAGAAGTTGCAGGTGTTTGCCTTGTAGTTGTTTTTTGCCGTGTTACATCAGGTCTCTGGCTTTTCAGATTGTCGGTCTGTCTGCTGTTAACCTTAGCCGGGTTGTTTGATTCTCTTCTGTTTGTAGCATTTGAGCTTTTAGCATTCCGATTTTGATTCTCCAAATTTTGGGAGGTATTTTTTTCGCGGACTGCGTTTTTTCTGGATTCTTCCCTTTTCTCAACCCGGGTTTCAGTATTGGTATTCTGAGCTGGCCGGCGTTGAGCAAGAGCCGAGTTTGTGGTTGCTGTAACTGTGGCCATCGTAAAAATGGCGGCTATCAGTTTTGTAAATTTTGTTTTCATGACTTTTAAATTTAAATTAAACAATTAAAAGCGCTTTGCTCACACGAGCCATTAATACCGGTATTTGTCATGAAATTTGCAAAGTGTGTGCCAAATGGATTTAAACGTATATAATGCTTTTAAAAAGTAGCTGAAAATCAATAATTTGAATTTTTCATTTTTTCATTTTTTCTCTTTAGTTTTGTAATCTGAAAATAAAAGAATATGGGGAGAATTTTAGCCATAGATTATGGGAGAAAGCGGGTTGGACTGGCAGTGTCTGATCCAAATCAAATTATTGCCAACAAACTTGCAACTGTGGCCGCCCATACCATTTGGGATTTTCTTCAAACCTATTTTCAGAATGAACAGGTTGATGAATTAGTTGTTGGTTACCCTTTACAAATGAACAACACAGCATCTGAAGCTGTTAATTACATCAATCCGTTTATCAGAAAATTTATAGAAAAATACCCCGGCATCAAATTGGAAATTGTAGATGAAAGATTCACTTCAAAAATGGCTTTTCAGACTATGATAGATGGCGGAGTAAAAAAAATGAACAGAAGAAAGAAAGAAATGGTTGATGCCATTAGTGCAACAATCCTTTTACAAAGTTATATGGAACAGAAACGAAATATAAAATGAAATACCCGGTAACTGTATATGGCGACCCACTTTTGCGCAAAAAAGCCAAAACCATTGAAAAAGACCACGAAGGGCTTGAAGAAATTATTGAAAACATGTGGGAAACCATGTATTATTCGGATGGTGTTGGACTTGCAGCACCCCAGGTTGGTAAGTCAATCAGGCTATTTTTAATTGATGCCACTTCCGGTGCTGATGAAGAGCCTGAACTAAAGGATTTTAAAAAAGTATTCATAAATCCCGAAATAATTGAAACTTCCGGGGAAGAATGGATTATGAACGAAGGATGTTTAAGTCTCCCCGAAATCAGGGAAGATGTTAAACGCCCCAATATTGTGAGAATCAGATATTTTGACGAAAATTTTGAACCACATGAAGAGGACTTTAAAGGTTACGCCGGAAGGATTATTCAACATGAATACGACCATTTGGAAGGAATCCTTTTTATCGATTATCTTTCTCCACTTCGCAAAAGACTTTTGAAAAGCAAATTACGGAATATCTCCACCGGAAAGGTACAGCCCCATTACCGGATAAAAATTCCTGTATAGACTATGTAACCTTTTCTGCATTTTCCCGTTTCAAATGTTATTTTAAAACGGTTGTAAACATTGGTTTACGTACCCGCAACACGGGAAAATATTGGATAAAACAATTCAGCAAATACCTTTTTTAAGGCTTACAGCAGCCCTTATTGCCGGGATTATTCTGGGCGATTTATTTGATTTCAGCCTGTTTAATCTGGCGGTTTCAATTTTTTGGGTTACTGTTTTTTTAGTTTGGTTAAATTTTTATTACAGCTTTAAACGTTTAGTTTTATTTGGTGTCGGGGTACATTTACTGGTGGCGGGAATTGGAATCTGGACAGTTGAAAATTACAATAGAAAGCCGGTTTTTTATTCTCATGGGAAATTTTCAGCAACAGTTTTGGAAATTCTTCAGGAAAAGCCTAATTCTTTTCAGTCGGTATTGAGAATCAAAGCAGTGTTCATAAACGATTCTGTTTTTAAAACGGACGAAAAAATAATGGTTTATTTTGCCAAAAGCGAAGAATCTCAAATTTTACAGCCTGGCCAAAATATCATTTTCAACCAATCACCACAGTTTATTAAAAACCGCAATAATCCTTTTGAATTCGATTATGCAGCATATTTGTCCCGAAAAAAGATTTACCGGCAGGTATATTTGCCTCAGGACAGATGGATGCAATTTGGCCTCAAACCTTCTTTTTCGTTCACAACTTTAGCAGAACGAACCAGAATTCAGTTACTGGATATATATCGTCATCAGAACATGGGAGAAAAAGAATTTAATGTTCTTTCGGCCCTTACTTTGGGTTACAAAAGGGGATTGGACCCCGACACCAAAAAAGTTTTTGCATCGGCGGGAGCAATGCATGTTCTGGCAGTCTCGGGTCTTCATGTTGGAATCGTATTTATTGTACTTTCATTTTTATTCGGATTTCTGAAAAAGAATAAAAGCGGGCGAATATTGTATGTTATTCTTATTGTTTCCGCACTTTGGTGTTTTGCTTTCGTTACCGGTCTCTCTCCTTCAGTGAGGCGTGCAGCATCGATGTTTACTTTTGTTGTTTTAGGCCAAAGTTTAAAAAGGCCGCCAAATATTTACAATTCGCTGGCGGTTTCGGCATTTCTTCTTTTACTGGTTAATCCGAATAATTTGTTCGAGGCAGGATTTCAGCTTTCCTATTCGGCCGTTTTTGGTATCGTATTTCTGCAACCGAAGCTGCAAAAGTTTTTTACTTTCAGGTATTCATTCTTCAGGTATTTATGGACGCTGTTCACCGTATCGGTTGCGGCTCAAATTGCCACATTCCCAATTTCAGTTTTTTATTTTAACCAGTTTCCTGTCTATTTTTGGCTTTCAAATCTGGTTGTGATTCCTGCTGCAACTTTTCTCATTCCCTTAGGCATGGCCTTATTGGCTTTTAACTGGATACCAGTAGTTACTTCTGTATTGTCATTTCTGATTCAACTTATTTTAGCGTTTGTAATTCAGTTTCTTACTTTCATCGAACAAATTCCATTTTCTGTTTTGGAGTTTAATGTTTTCAGCCTTGAACTGGTTTTTATTTATGGGATTTTGTTGTCAATGTTTCTGTTTATCGAATTCAGGAGTTCCCGGTATTTCAAGGGCTTGTTATTTTTTATTCTTGTTTTGTCCGCTGTTTCGTTTTCAATTCAAACACTCATGCTTTACCGAAATGAAATTATCGTATATAATATTCCGAACCAGGTTGTAATTCACCTGATTTCAGGTAAAAGAAATTATATTGTTTCTGAAAATGAATTGCCGGAAACGGGTTATGAAATTGAATCCGTTAAAAATACCATGCGGAATATGAGACTGAAAACTCCTGTTTTTATTCGGTGTGATAATTTTTATTCCGATCCGTATATTTCAGTTAAAAACGGTTGTGTAAATTTTAACGGACGAATAATTGTATGCCGCACCGGTTTAAATCAGATTCCTGAAGAACTTACTCCTGAAATAGCAATTAATCCACCTTTAGGTAACTATGAAAAAGAAAATTTACCATTTCATGTAATTTTGTCAACTTCAGGTTTCAGAGACCAGATTAACTTAGAAAGTGACCGTGTTTATTTCCTGAACGAAAAAGGTGCATTTCGTAAAAAATGGTAACTTTTTTTGTTTTCAATTTAAATAATCCGGTTTTCGGACCGAAAGTGGGCATTTAATAATGAAAAATCGATGGTTATTCCTTTATTTTGCATCAGAATTTAAATAAGTTTCCAAGAAATGAAAGTTGTAATTGCCGGAGCAGGAGAAGTTGGAACACATTTGGCACGGATGCTTAGTAATGAGAATCATGACATTGTATTACTTGATGATTCTCCCGAAAAACTATCCAAAACAAGCGCCGATGTTGATCTGTTGACAGTTGCCGGTTCAGCCCATTCTTTTTCCGACCTGAAAAAAACAGGTTTGGCAAAGGCCGATTTGTTTATTGCAGTCACTCCGTTCGAAGAACGAAATGTACTCGCTTGTTCCATGGCATCATACCTTGGTGTTGGACGTACTATTGCACGTATCAATAATTCTGAATACCTAATGCCTAATTACCGGGCAAAACTGAATAACCTGGGAATTCATGAATTAATTTATCCTGAAAGCCTTGCTGCAAAAGAAATTGTTGCATCGGTTAAGCAAACAGGCACCCGGCAACTCATTGAGTTTTCTCAGGGGAAATTGATGTTGCTTGGTATAAAAGTGCGTGAAGATGCGCCAATTCTGAATAAATGTTTTGAAGAACTGGCAAAAGAAAACGAACATCTTTTGGTGGTTGCCATAAACCGTGATAATCGAACCCTTATTCCTAAAGGTTCTGATTGTATTATCGATGGCGATATTGTGTTTTTTGTTACCACACGTATGGAGCAGCCGCGGGTTTTTGAGCTCACCGCAAAAAAAACATTCGAAGTAAAAAATATCATGTTTCTGGGAGGAAGCCGAATTGCCCAAAAAGCAATTGAAAAAATGGGCGACCAGTATCGCATTAAAGTAATTGAGGAAAACATTGAAAAATGTGAACAAGTGGCTGAAAAATACGGAAATGCCCTGGTGATAAACGGCGATTGCCGCAACCTGAAATTACTGAAGGATGAAGGTTTGGAAAAAATGGATGCAGTTGTGGCAACCACCGGAAATTCTGAAACCAACATTCTGGGCTGCCACCTTGCCAAAACAATGGGAGTGAGACGTACTATTGCAGAGGTGGAAAACCTCGCTTTTATGAGCCTTGCTGAAAGTATGAATATTGGCAGTATCGTTAATAAAAAGCTGATTGCAGCCAGCTACATTTACCGATTCACTCTAAATGCAGCAATTTCAAAAGTAAAATGCCTCACCGCATCCGATGCAGAAGTTTTCGAATTTATTGCCAAAGCCGATGCAAAAATTACTCAGAAGCCCATTAAAGATCTTGATTTTCCTGAAGAAGCGAAAATTGGAGGAATTATCAGAGGCGATGACGGGTTTATTGCACATGGCGACACTCAAATTCAGGAAGGAGACAAAGTTGTGGTGTTTACCCTGCCTTCAGGAATCCGAAAACTGGAAAAATTTTTCAAATAACTTTACCGAAAACGATTATTAGGTCGATATGAATGTCAGAATAATTTTCAGGGTACTGGGGTTACTGCTTTTAATTGAGGGAGTTGCCATGTTTCTTGCCCTGATTGTTTCTGTTTTGTATAAGGAGTATGACCAATTAGCATTTCTGATTTCATCAGGAATAAATGTTCTGCTGGGAATTATTATTTTATACTTAACCCGCAACGCCCGGCGGGATATTGGCCGTCGCGAGGGTTATATTATCGTTACTTTGGTGTGGGTTGTATTTTCTTTTTTCGGAAGTTTACCGTTTATAATTAGCGGTGCCATTCCCAATTTTACAAATGCCTTTTTTGAAACCATTTCCGGGTTTACAACTACGGGATCGTCTATTTTAACCGACATTGAATCGTTACCACATGGTATTTTGTTTTGGAGAAGCATAACACAGTGGCTGGGTGGAATGGGAATCATTGTTTTATCTCTTGCAATTTTGCCTGTATTTGGGATAGGCGGTATGCAGCTTTTTATGGCTGAAGTTCCCGGCCCTACTCCAGACCGGTTAAGCCCGCGCATACGTCAAACGGCAAAAACCCTTTGGGGAATATATCTTATATTTACGGTTTCAGAAATGCTGCTGCTGTGGATAGCCGGAATGGAATTGTTTGACGCTGTCTGTCATTCATTTACAACCATGGCGACAGGTGGGTTTTCTACCAAACAGGCAAGTGTTGCTTATTGGTCGTCCCCTGCTATTCAATACATTATCATCGTATTCATGTTTTTGGCAGGAACCAATTTTACGCTTTCCTACATGGCACTGAGAGGAAAGTTTAACCGGGTTTTGAAAGACGAAGAATTTAAGTATTACGCACTTTTTGTTCTCAGTTTTTCATTGGTTATTTTTGCCGGATTATTGATTACAACACACACTGGTGTTGAGCAGGCATTCAGAGATTCTCTTTTTCAGGTCGTTTCCATTATTACTACCACTGGCTATGCTACTGTAAATTATTTAACATGGGTACCGATTCTGACTATTCTTCTTTTTGGGTTGTTTTTCTTTGGAGGATCTGCTGGTTCAACTGGTGGCGGATTGAAAATCATGCGCATTGTTTTGCTTCTGAAAAACAGCTACTACGAACTTCGTCGTATGGTTCATCCCAATGCTGTTATTCCTGTAAAATTTAATAAGCAATCGGTCGATTCTAAAATAATAACCAATGTGCTTGCTTTTTTTATGTTTTACATGGTAATTTTTGGCGCAAGCACCATTATCTTTTCTTTTATGGAACCCGATATTGAATCAGCAATGGGAGCTGTTGCAACCAGCCTGGGTAATATTGGACCGGGTTTGGGAAATGTGGGCCCCGCTGAAAACTTTCTTCATATTACACCGGCAGGAAAATGGTTTTTGTCGTTTTTAATGCTACTTGGCCGTTTGGAGCTTTTCACAGTATTGGTGATATTTACGCCCTCTTTCTGGAAAGAATAGAATTTCGGCGTTAATATTCCAGAATACCTTTTCCTTCCCTTACAATTTCAATAGTATCGCCGGTGCAGTCAATCACTGTTGAAGGGACCAATTCGCCATAGCCGCCGTCAATAACAATATCAACAATGTCCTGGTATTTTTCGTAAATTAACTCCGGGTCGGTGGTGTATTCAATAATTTCATCTTCATCCCTGATTGATGTTGACATGATCGGATTCCCCAGTTCCAAAACAATTTCGCGTATGATGTTGTTTTCGGGGACCCTGATTCCCACGGTTTTCTTTTTACCCTTAAAATACCTTGGCACATTATTGTTGGCTGCGAGGATAAATGTAAACGGGCCGGGAAGGTTTTTCTTCATCAGTTTAAAAACCGTGTTTGAAATGGGTTTAGTATAATCTGAAATATGGCTTAAATCGCTGCAAACAAATGAGAAATTGGATTTTTCAATGTTGATTCCCTTAAAACGGGCAATTTTTTCAACAGCTTTTACATTGGTAATATCACAACCCAAACCATAAACCGTATCGGTTGGATAAATAATTATCCCACCGTCGCGAAGCACATCAACTACTTTGCGCACATCGCGGGGATTTGGATTCTCATTGTAAAGCCGCAATAACATTTGTTAATCTTTAGCCGGGCAAAATTATCATTTTAGTTTTATATTTCCGTATTTCTGTTCAATTTTGGGCCATGAAACTGGAATTAAAAAATACTTCCGATGGGTCGGCAACTTTATACCTGCCCGAGTTGGACGAACAATACCATTCGCTTAACGGTGCAGTAACTGAGGCGAAACATGTTTTTTTGGAAATGGGGTATAATCACCACAAATCTTCAAATCCGGTGGTTTTTGAAGTTGGATTTGGTTCCGGCTTAAATTGCCTGTTAACGGCTTTTGAAGCTGAGCAGCAGAAACGACACACTTTATATATTGGTATTGAAAACTATCCGCTTGGCAATGAATTCATAAATCTGCTCGGTTATGGTAAGTTTATTTCTGAAAACCGATTTAATCTGTTTTCAGCAATACATGCCTGTGAATGGAACGTTCCGGTTGAGATTTCTTCATGGTTTACCCTCCTGAAAATGAAAGTTGATTTTACCAGTCAGAACTGGGAATTACCGTGTAGTTGCGACATTATTTATTTTGACGCATTTGGTCCCGACAAACAGCCCGAAATGTGGACCGGCGACTTGTTTTCGTATATATATAAAATAACCCGGAACGAAGGTATTTTTGTTACTTACAGCGCAAAAGGCGAAGTACGCCGGAGGCTTGTTTCTGCCGGGTTCAGCATGGAAAAACTGCCCGGACCGCCGGGAAAAAAGGAAATGTTGCGGGGAATAAAAGTTCAGTCAAAAATTTAATTGCCAAAAAATTAAATTATCTTCGCACTTTTTAATAAAGAAAGAAAAATAATGACGGAAAAGAAATTGACCGGTGAATTGGAAAGGTTTAGCTACGCACTGGGAATGAGTGTAGCATCCAATCTGATAAAATCGGGAGTAAAAACAATTAACCCTGAGGCATTTGTAAAAGCATTAAACGATACATATGTTGGTGAAATGCCCGAGCTGATGCCTGATGAAGCAAACAAAATTCTTGAAAGTTTTATGGAAAAAACCAACCAGAATGTTTCAAACGGAAATCTGGAAGCCGGGCTTGAATTTTTAGCGAAAAACGCCACCCAAAAAGACATTGTTGAACTTCCAAGCGGACTTCAATATAAAGTTTTAAAGGAAGGCGACGGAGATTTGCCTTCACTAACTGACGAAGTAAAATGCCATTACCACGGCAGCCTTATTGACGGGACTGTTTTCGACAGTTCGGTTGAACGCGGGCAGCCTGCTGTTTTTCCCGTAAACGGAGTAATTCAGGGTTGGGTGGAAGCTTTGCAGCTAATGTCAGTTGGTTCAAAATGGAGGCTTTATGTTCCACCGGAACTGGGTTACGGAGAGCAGGGAGCAGGAGGAGTAATCGGGCCAAACGCTACATTGGTTTTTGATGTGGAATTATTGGAAATCGTTTAAATATTATTTGATTATGAAAAACAGTTTAGTTTATTTGTCAGCATTGTTAATTATGGTTGCTGGCATGAGTTGTAACCAGTCGGATTCAGTAAAGAATGTAAAGCTTGAAACTGCTGCTGATTCTGCCGGTTACGCTATTGGAATTTTGGTTGGAACCAATAACAAACAGCAGGTTGAAAACGCACCGGGTGGAGATGAGATTAATCTGGAAGCAATGGCCGCCGCATTTCGCGTAGCTTCTCTTGAGCAGGAAGGCGAAATGACCGTTGAAGAAGCTGACCAGGTTATTCGCAGGTTTTTTGAATCCGCCGGAGAGCGGGAAGGACAGACGAATCTTGAAACTGGAAATGCATTCCTTGAGCAGAATAGAAACCGTGAAGGTATTAGTACAACTGCCAGCGGATTACAGTATGAAATTATGACTGAAGGAAACGGACCAAAACCCGATGCAGACGACAGGGTTCGTGTTCATTACCACGGAACTTTAATAGACGGAACTGTTTTTGATAGTTCTGTTGAACGAGGTGAGCCTGCTGTTTTTGGAGTAGGACAAGTTATTCAGGGCTGGACAGAAGCTTTGCAGCTTATGCCGGTAGGTTCAAAATGGAAAATTTACCTGCCTGCAAACCTTGCTTATGGCGAACGTGGCGCAGGAGCTGATATCGGTCCGAATTCTGCATTGATTTTTGAAGTGGAACTTCTTGAAATTGTGGAATAATACAACGTTGAAAATTTTTGAATAAATACCCTTTGCTTTTTACCTTGCAAAGGGTTTCTTTATCTATTTTCGCTTTATGAGTTTACAGGTAAAAGGAAAAATACAACAAATACTCCAGCCCGAATCAGGAGTTAGCCGGGCCGGAAACGAGTGGAAAAAGCAGGAGTTTATTATTGAGACCGATGAACAGTTTCCAAAAAAAGTGTGTTTTACGCTCTTTAACGACAAAAATGCGTTGCTTGAAAAGGTAAAAGAAGGCGATGATGTGGAAGTCTCTTTCAACCTTGAATCGCGCGAATTTAACGGGAAATGGTACCACAATATCAACGCATGGAAAATTGATAAGGTTTCGGATGAGGGTAACTTTCCTGAACCTCCACCGGAGTTCCGTCCCGAAGATATTCCACCGGAACCCGAAGATGACGGAGGTAACGGGCTTCCATTTTAATTAAACCAAACCAGGGATAAACCTTTTAAAAATATTTCCTATGAATTTTCCCAGAAGACAATTTTTAATCCGTTCGGCAGTTGGAACTGCTGCACTGGCAAGTATTCCGGCCATTGTTTCGGCAAGCATTGCCCCGGCAAATAAAAAGAAATCGAAAAAATACAGCCTTTTTCAAAAAGGAAACACTGTTCTTTTTCAGGGCGATTCCATTACTGATGCGGGTCGTGATAAGGAAAGAGAACTGCCCAATAATTCCCGTTCATTTGGTTCAGGATATGCTTTTCTGGTGGCCTCGGCATTAATGAATGACCTTGCGGAACTTAACCTGACGCTATACAACCGTGGAATCAGCGGAAACAAAGTTTTTCAGTTGGCCGACCGGTGGCAGAAAGATTGTCTTGATTTAAAACCTGATGTATTAAGCATTCTTATTGGTGTGAATGATTACTGGCATAAACGCAACGGCAATTATGACGGTACGGTTGAAGTTTATGAAAACGATTACCGGGCGCTGCTGCAACGTACCAAAAAAGAATTACCTGATATTAAACTGGTGATTTGTCAGCCGTTTTATGTTTTGAATACATCTGCTGTGGATGAAACCTGGGTAGCGCCAATGAAAGAGTATCAGGCTTCAGCAAAAAAAATCGCAAAGGAATTCAAGGCGATATGGGTACCATTTCAGGAAGTTTTCGACGAAGCAGTAAAATATGCTCCGGGAACTTACTGGGCGGGCGACGGAGTGCATCCTTCCATGGCCGGCGCTCAACTTATGGCACAGGCCTGGTTAAGGGCAGTGGAATAAAAAAGAGGCAGTCAGAAAAATGGCTGCCTCTTTTCAGAATGTAAAAAATTTTTATGCCAGATACATACCGTCGTGGTAGCCGGGTTGCATCCACGGCAGTTTTTTGCTTCGGTAAAACGGGTCAAGTTGAGCCCGCAGTTTCTGCATCATTTCTTCGCTTAAAGGTTTGAACGATTGCAAAGTGGCAATGTTTCGGTTTAAAACATCCAGGCTGTCAATACCAATTACCGCAGCAGTAATATCTTTCAAACTTAATGCATATTTTACCAAATCATCAGGATTCAGGTCGCTAACAGTTTCTCTGGGGCGGATAACTTTCATGGCCAGTACGCCCATTCCTTTTTGTGCAGCAAACAGAACGGGTTGTTCCTCAAAAGGTTGTTTCCCTTTTTCCTGGTGGTTCAATGCAATAAGCATGGTGTCGAAATCATACATTTCGGCTGCCAGTTTCATAGCAGAAGCCGATGTGTGGCCTGTAAAACCAATATATTTAATAACTCCTTCTTCCTGATATTTTTTTAAAACAGGAAGTACCCCGTCGGCTGAGCCGAATTGTCTCACCTCCTCTTCATTGGTAACACTGTGAATCTGGTATAAATCAATGTAATCAGTTTGAAGCCTTTCAAGACTTGTTTCGATGGTGCGTTTTGCATCATCGGCCTTTCGATCACCTACCTTGCTGGCAAGGAAAACCTGACTCCTGACCGATTTCAGAATTTTACCAATTCTTTCCTCACTGGATTGTTCTGCATTTCCATAAGAAGCAGCAGTGTCCCAGTAATAAATACCTTTGCTGAGTGCTGTTTCAAGAATTTCCAGTCCTTTATCTTCATTCACGGCCATAAAACGGCTTCCAAGTCCGATAAAAATACGGGGTATCCGAACTCCGGTTTTACCCAATATGGTAGTAGGTAATCCTTTGGCATCATACGGAGAGGAAGAACATGCTGTTGCAGGGGTCAGGATTGCACCGGCAGTTAAAGCACCGGTGGTTTTAATAAAATCCCTTCGGGTGAAATCTTTCTTTTTCATGCTGCTTCATTTTAATGGAAAAATATTTATGCCTGCTAATTTACAATCATTTTTATAAACTACAATTTTAGCCTGAGGTTGTTCAGTTTTTCGTTTATTAATTTCATTTCATCACTTGATATGGTCAGATCAACCGCTTTTATATTTTCAAGTACCTGGTTTTCACTTCGGGCGCCTGCCAAAACACAGGTAATTCCAGGTTGGTATAAAGTCCAGCGGATTACCAGTTGCGCCAGTGTGGCATTTTTTTCATCGGCAATGGGTTTTATTTCTTTTAAGAATTGGTTGATACGCGAAAGATTTGGCTCCTTGTAAAAAGGCGTGTCTGGCCGGTGATCGCCTTCGTTAAACTTGTAATCCGGAGTAATTTTTCCGGTTAAAATGCCTCTTTGCAACGGACTGTAAACAATTATTGCTTTGTTGTTTGAAATACAATAGGGTACAAGTTCCTTTTCAATATCTCGCAAAACCATGCTGTAAGGAACCTGGTTCGAGGCCAGTCTGAAATAGTTGTCGGCCTCCGCCATTTGTTCTGCCGAATAATTACTTACTCCGCCGGCTTTTATTTTTCCCTGCTGTTTTAAAATTTCGAGCGCTTCCATGGTTTCCTCCACCGGTGTGTGGCTGTCGGGCCAGTGCTGCTGAAACAGGTCGATATGGTCGGTTCCGAGGCGGCGTAACGAGTCTTCACATTCTTGAATTACGCTTTCTTTTTTGCCAATTTTGTATAAGGAAAGTTTGTTGCCCTGATTATCTTTGGTATTCTCCAGGTGAGGATTATTTGAACTTACATCCCAACGTAATCCGAATTTGGTGAGAATCTGCACTTTATCCCTTCTTCCTTTTATGGCTTTTCCCACAAATTTCTCACTTTGCCCAAAGCCGTAAACCGGCGCGGTATCGATGGTTGTCATTCCGTTGTCAATGGCGCTTTCAATAGCACGGATGGATTCATTTTCCTCGGCGCCTCCCCAAAACCAGCCGCCAATAGCCCATGCGCCAAACGTGATCGGAGTAATCTTTACATCGGTTCCGGGTAATTTAATTTTTTTCATGTTTTATTGTTTTAAATGATTAAGATATGTGTCGTTTACATTAAAACCCAACTGAATCGCCCGCTCGGCATCTTGTAACGCATTTGCCTTGTCTCCCAGGGCATTCAGAACCAAAGATCGATTAAGAAAATAAGCTCCTTTTGAAGCATCAATCCGGATAGAACGATTAAATTCCTCCAGTGCTTTATCGTTGTTTCCCAGCCTGAAATAACACAACCCAATCGTGTTAACCACATCAGCATCGTTGGGTTTCATTGCAAGGTAACTGTTGAAATCTTCAACCGATTTTTCGTATTCCTGCATCTGAAACCAAACAAAAGCTCTGTTTGAAAGCGCATTGGAGTGAAAAGGTTCCAGTTCAAGCGCCATATTTAAATCGATTAATGCGGCATCCCAATCCTGTTTCATACCGAATGCAGCTCCCCGGTTGGCCAAAGCATTTACATGGTTTGGTTCCAGTTCTATACATTTGCTGTAATCTGCCAGTGCCTTATCAATTTCAGCCCGGTCGAAATAAATTTTTCCCCGGTTGTTATATGGCTGGGCCTTGCCAGGTTCGAGCTGAATGGCTTTGTTGTAATTTTCAAGCGCTCTTTCCGGTTGGTTTTGCCGGCGCAGGTAATGGCCAAGATTATTATACGGCAAAGCTGTATTGGGGTATTTTTTAACAACGTCGGTCCAGAGGGTTTCACTGTTCTGCCAAACTTTCATCCGGTTAAAAGTAACACCGGTTAACAGAACCAGGTAAACGGCCAAAACCGAATAAATAAATGAACGTCTCAGGGGAAGTTTTTCCACTGCTAATTCAACTGCTTTTGCAAAAATTAAAAACAGTCCAATGAATGGAATGTAGGTAAACCGATCGGCCAGAAATCCCTGGCCGGCGCCTACAACCTGCAAAAGAAAAGCAATGTTGAACAGGAAAAACAGAATGCCGAATTTGAGTATTTTATTTGTGTTGAATTTGAAAAACGGACCAGCAACTATTGCCAGGGCCGGAATCATGCTCAGGTAAAATATGGCCGAAATATTCTGAGGATAGGGGTAAAGCGCTGACATTTCCCAAGGCACGACCGATTTGATGAGATAAACCACAAAGGAATAACTTCCAATAAATAACCGTTGCACAAGAGGAAACGAAGATCCTGCATCGAGCGATCCCTGCTGTCGCAAAAACCAGATTCCTGCAATCCCGGTGGCCAGTGCCAGCAGAAAAAAGGGAACTTTTTCCAGGATGAGTTTTTTGTCAATTTTTCGGGAAAACCAGTAATCGATTAATAACAGGGTAGGAGCCAGCGCAACCGCCTGAATTTTCGACAGCAGTGAAAGGACAAAAACACCCAGCGAAAGAATGAGTAAGAAGTTTTTGTCTTTGCGAATAAAATCAGTATAAAAGACAAGCGATAACAAAAAGAAGGCGCCAAAAAGGACATCTTTCCGCTCGGTAATCCAAACTACCGATTCCACGCGCATGGGATGAATGCCAAAAAGCAGTGCAACCAGAAAAGAAACTAAAAACGAAAGTCCCATTTTTCGCATCAAAAGAAATACAAGCAAGGTGCAAAGGACATGCAGGAGCAAATTATTTAAACGGTATAAAAACGGTTTTTCTCCAATCATTTGGTATTCCAGTGCAAATGAGAGCGTAGTCAGTGGATTGTAATTCCCGATAATATGATCGGTAAAAATACCTTTCAAATCGAACCGGATTACATTTTCATTTTCATAAATGTTCACATCGTCGTCCCAGTTCACAAAGTCGTATTCTAAAGAAGGCGAGAAAAGCAGAAAGGTGAAAACAGCGAGAAACAATCCGCCCCAAAGCCACGTTTTTTTTGAGTTAACTGGTTTGGTTTTAATTTTTTTATTGAACTTTTTTTTATTCCGGTTCATAGTTTTTGTTCTTAGCTTATTGAACTCCAGTCGAATTCGGTTTGTTTTGTCGCCTTCAGGTTTTCGAGCAGCACGCGGTTTTCCTCTTTTTGCAGGAACGGGTCGCCTGTTAAAACTTCGGAAGCCACATCGCGGGCCAGTTTCAGAATTTCGCCGTCTTTGCCCAGATTGGCAATTTTCAGGTCGAAGCCGATTCCACTTTGCTGTGTTCCTTCCAGGTCGCCCGGACCGCGAAGTTTCATATCCACTTCGGCAATTTCAAAACCGTCGTTGGTGCGCACCATGGTCGCCAGCCGTTTACGGCTTTCGTTGCTGATTTTGTACGACGACATCAGAATGCAGTACGACTGTTCTGCGCCCCGGCCAACCCGTCCACGCAACTGGTGTAACTGAGACAATCCGAATCGTTCGGCGCTTTCAATCACCATCACCGAGGCATTGGGAACATCCACGCCTACTTCAATAACCGTTGTGGCCACCATTATTCGTGTTTCGCCCTGCTTGAATTTCTGCATGGCATTTTCTTTCTGCACCGGTTTCATGCGGCCGTGCACCATACCTACTTTTATGTCGGGAAACGCCTCGGAAATATGCCGGAAACCTTCTTCGAGGTTTTTCAAATCCATTTTTTCCGATTCGGTAATGAGCGGGTAAACTACATAAATCTGCCTTCCCTTTTCCATTTGCTGCCGCATAAAATTATAAACCTGTTTGCGGCGGTTTTCAAAAAAGTGGTGGGTTTCTATGGGTTTTCTTCCGGGTGGCAGCTCGTCAATGACCGAAACATCCAAATCGCCGTAAACCGTCATGGCCAGCGTGCGCGGAATCGGAGTGGCCGTCATCACCAGAACATGCGGCGGAATAAGGTCGTTTTTTTGCCAGAGTTTGGCCCGTTGTGCCACACCAAAGCGGTGCTGCTCGTCGATAACCACCAGACCGAGGTTCTGGAAATTCACCACGTCTTCAATGAGGGCGTGGGTGCCAATCAAAATTTGTAATTTGCCGTTTTCCAGCGCTTCGTGCAGCACTTTTCGTTCACTTGCTTTGGTAGAGCCCGTGAGCAAACCCACTTCAATGCCCATTCCATTTAAAAAGTTCGAAACAGACTGAAAATGCTGCTGTGCCAGAATTTCGGTGGGCGCCATCAGGCAACTCTGAAATCCGTTGTCCATGGCCAAAAGCATCGTCATTAAGGCCACCAGGGTTTTTCCGCTGCCCACATCGCCTTGTAGCAGGCGGTTCATCTGCACATTCCGGTTCACATCGCGCCGGATTTCCTTCAGTACTTTTTTCTGTGCATTGGTGAGTTCAAAAGGCAAAAAATCGGAATAAAATTTATTGAAATTGAATCCTACTTTTTCAAAACGAAATCCTTTGAATTTGTTTTCCCTGTTATGCTTTAAAGCCAGTATTTTTAGTTGAATAATAAAAAGCTCTTCAAATTTCAACCTGAACCGGGCATTTTTTAAATCGATTGTATTTTCAGGTTTGTGAATCGTGGAAAGCGCTTCTTCCAGCGAAACCAGTTTTAATCTCCGGGTAATATAGGCGGGCAGGGTTTCCTTAATTTTGCCTGTGGCCAGCGAAATAAGCGTAAGCTGAAACTTGTTGATGGTTTTGGAAAGCAGGTACTTTTTTTTCATGTTTTCGGTGGTCACATAATGTGCCTGAAAAAGCCCTGCCGGCTTGAGTTGTTTTTCCTCTTCGGTTTCCATTTCCGGGTGCACCAAATTAATACGCCCGTTGAATTCCGACGGTTTTCCAAAAACGATATATTCTTTATTTAGTTCCAGATGATCCAACTGCCATTTTACACTTTGAAACCACACCAGTTCAATGCTGCCGGTGTCGTCGTAAAACCTTGCCGTTAGGCGCTGTTTATGTCCGGCTCCAACGGTATCCATCGAGCGGATTTTGCCTTTAATTTGAATGTGAGGCATTTGGGCATGAATTTCCGAAATTTTGTAAAATTTGGTGCGGTCGATGTACTTGTACGGAAAATAATAAACAAGGTCGCCAAAGGTTTTAATATTCAGCTCTTTCGCCAGCAGTTCGGCACGTTTGGGCCCAACACCGGGTAAAAATTTGATTTCCTGATCCAAAAAACCGGTCATAAAACAAAGATAATTAAACTGAAGAAAGAAAGGTTAAATTGACAAATTGAGAAATGGTTAAATTGAATTCTTGTTAGAATTTCACCGTCAATTTCAAATTAAACTTCCGGTCGGTGAGGTAGTTGGGAACGGCAAACTGGTCTCCCTGAATGCTTGAAACCCAGAAATAGGAAATGGTGTTGTTGATATTCAGCAGGTTAAAAACTTCGAGACTAACCCACATATCGTTGATGTGACTGAGAAAACGGTTTTGCATCGGGTTTGACGGACTGATAATTACTTTGGAAAACCCCAGGTCGATGCGGCGGTACGACGGCATGCGAAAAACGTCCTGATGCCGTTCCGAATTGGGGGGTCCGGTGGGCAGGCGGGCGCCGTAAAAACCCGAAAGCTGCATTTTGTATGAAGGGTTTCCGGGGAAATAATCCTGGAAAAAGAGGCTGAAATTCATCCACTGGTCGGTGGGACGGGGAATGTATCCGTGTCCGTCGCCCAAAATATCTTCCTCGGTTTTCATAAACGAGAGGCTGGCCCACGACTGCACACCACTCACAAACTCACCGTTCACTTTCATGTCGATTCCGGTGGCAAATCCCACCGCTTCCTGCTCGCCCAGATAGCGAATCTGCACATTTTCAACCTGGTAGGGGATCAGCCGGTTCATGTGTTTGTAATACGCCTCGGTAGTAAACCGAAACGGGCGGTCCCAGGCAGTAAAAAGATAGTCGGTTCCGGCAACCACCTGATACGAACGTTGTGCCCTTGTATCATCATTTATCGAACCATCCCTGTTTTTCAGTTCCTTGAAAAAAGGCGATTGGTGGTACATTCCGCCTGAGAGGCTGAATGAAATTTTGCTTTTCCATTCAGGGTAATAACTTAAGGAAATTCTCGGGCTTACCAGGAACTCGTCATTAAAATCCCAGTAATTGAACCTTACGCCGCCGGTAAAATACAAATCGCCGCTACTTACCGGCACACTCCAGGTGTCCTGAAAATATCCTGTAATTCGGTTTGAACTTACTTTATTCCTGGTATTCAGCGTAAAATAGAGTAAAACCTCTTTATCGGAATAGGGCAGCGAATAGCCGGTTGAGTCGCGGTAAATCCATTCGTTAATTTTATCTTCAAATTGCTCATGCTGAAATTTAATTCCCCAGTTCAGTAAATGATTATCGGAATTGTAGGCGCCTTTGTGCGAGATGCTGTACACATTGGCATCGAGGTAATTGCGTGCATGGTTCAAAAATGTTCCCACGCCAAGGTTGAGCACGCTGTCGCCAAATTCCTCCGAAGCCATATTGCGTTCCAGCTGGTTCAGGTAATACTGCCCCAAAATGTCGTAAGTTTCTTTTTCAGAAGTGTTAAAGGCCGACAAAATAAATTTCAGGTTGAGATTAAGGTTGGGGTGGTAATTGGCCGAAAGTGCCCCGAGATAGGTTTGAAAATCGTCGATTTCCTGTCCCTGAAAATAGATGGTGGTATTGAGTGGCGTTTGCCAGGTGCCGAAGGTGGTTTGCCGGGTTTGCGGAACAAAACGATACTGGTTTTGGGCCATGTTCCCGAGAAACGAAAGGTCGAAATTTTCAGAAAAACGAAAGGTGATATATGTTTGAACGTCGAGAAACTTAGGGTCGTATTCTCCTTTTTCATCAAGCCCGCCCAGCATATAGCTGTTGGTTTTGTAACGAATGCCTGTAATGTGCGCCAGCCGGCCTTTTAGCGCCACATCTTCGAAATGGGCAGTTGCACCCAGCAGACTCATGGAGGCCGAACCTCTGAAAACACTGGGTCTCCTGTATTTGATGTCGAGTACCGAGGACATTTTATCGCCGTAACGTGCATCGAAACCGCCGGCAGAAAAGTCGATGGTTGAAACCATGTCGCTGTTAATAAAGCTCAACCCTTCCTGCTGTCCGGCACGAATGAGGAAAGGGCGGTAAATTTCAATGTCGTTTACATACACCATATTTTCATCGAAGTTGCCGCCCCGCACGGTGTATTGCGAGCTTAGTTCGTTGTTGGTTGAAACGCCCGGCAGCGTTTTGATGAGTGCTTCCACACCGCCGGTGGCCGCATCGGGCATCACTTCCATAAATCGTGGATCGAGCCGGGTAACATTTCCTCCGCTTCGGCGCTGCTCGGTAACCACTATTTCAGCCAGTTTAAGGTCGGTGGCCGGAAGAATAATTTCGAGCGTAATGTTCTCTTCAGGTGCTGCATATATCGTATCTGCAAAACTGGCATAACCAACCGATGAAAAAACAACCACCACTTCTCTGCCCGCAGGGATGCGCAGCAGAAATTTCCCTTCCCGGTTTGAACTGGTGCCCAGGGGGAAGTCCTTCAGCGCGATATTAACCATATCGAGCGGCATTCCGTCACTGTCGCGTACAGTTCCCCTGAGAGTTGCATTATTGCTTTGGGAAAAACCGGCAAATACGGTAACCAGCAGAAATACGAAAATGTATAGCTTTTTTATCATCGGCACAAAACTAAAAAACCAATTGTAGTATCAACTTTTTATTGATAAATAAATTGTGTTCGGGGAAAAAATTTATTTCAGCATTTTGGGCGTAAGTCTTGCTGCCATTTCTCCGGTGCGCGCCTCCACCATTTTCCACGATTCCACATTAAAATCGATAGCAACTGTGGCACAGGTAGGCATATCGTGGTTGTATTGCTTCAATAAATTACTGACAAAGTAGAAAAAACCGGGGTTGTGGCCGAAAAAGAAAGCCGTTTCGGTTCCCTCGGGCAGCGATTGAATGAGTTCCAGAAACTCCGAAGTGGTTAGTCCGTCGTATATATTCTTGTTTTCTCTTATCTGATTCCTTTCATATCCCAGATTTTCAGCAAAAATCCGTGCAGTTTTCAGTGCGCGTTTTGCCGGGCTTGAAATCATCAGACCGGGCACAATGCCCTTCTTTTTCAACTCTTTGCTCACAAGGGCAGCATCGTTTTTCCCCCTGTCTTTTAAATCGCGGTTAAAATCATCATCGTAACCGTAAGGAACGGCTTTGGCATGACGCACTATTACTACTCGTTTCATTTCTTTGAATTTTATTTCCCAGCAAATTTAGTTTATTTTGAGGCAACAATTAACGGATTTGATTCTCTTTTTTATGAAACGCATCGGATTATTATCGGATACGCACGGATTTTTGCATGAAAGGCTTTTCCCATTTTTTGAAAAGGTAGATGAAATATGGCATGCCGGTGATTTTGGCTCAATTGAGGTGGCCGATGAGCTGGCTGCATTCAAACCGATAAAAGGTGTTTACGGCAATATCGACGGGCAGGATGTTCGCGTTGTTCATCCGCAGCACCAGCGGTTCATGTGCGAAGGTGTTGATGTTTGGATGACACACATTGGCGGCTATCCCGGCCGGTACGAGCGGTATGTGAAGCCGGAGATTTACCGGAATCCGCCAAATTTGTTCATTAGCGGACATTCGCATATTCTGAAAGTGATTTACGATAAAAAACTGAATTTTCTGCACATCAATCCGGGAGCTGCCGGCTATAAAGGTTTTCATCAAAAATGCACCGCTGTGCGGTTTGCAATCGACGGGAAAAATATCCGGGATTTGGAGATTTGGGAGATGGACCGAAGTGAGATAAGGAAAGATTAAATGCTAAAGCTAATATAGGGAGCTGATAATGCACCGAGCTATGAGCGCCGGTAAAAAAAAGATGAATTGTTTTACACTTTGGCTTTTGAAACGATATTTTACTCAGCAGCTTCAAAACCGGTATTTTTGAATTTAGAAAAAGTTATTTTTACACCGGCGCTTCAGCCCGGTGATTCAGAAAGTATAAGAGGAAAACAGGCTTTAGCCGTTAAAATAATATAATATGTCATACGTAAAAATCTGGATTCACGCAGTCTGGACGGTCAAAAACCGAAAACCAGTTCTTGCTTCAGAAATAAGACAGGAAGTATTTGAGCATATTCACCAAAACGCCCTGTCCAAAGAAATCCTAATGGAAACAGTAGGAGGACACAACAATCATGTGCATTGTTTTTTTCGGTTAAGAAATAATCAAACAATCGAAAAAGTGATGCAGTTGATAAAAGGGGAATCTTTTTTTTGGTTTAACAGAAGTGGTTTAAGCAAAATTAAACTAACCTGGCAAAAGGAATATTTTGCGGTAAGTGTGAGTGAGTCTCAAGTTGGAAAAGTAAAAAATTACATTTTAACTCAGGAAGAACATCACAAAAATAAAACCTGGGATGATGAGTACAATGGGTTTATTGAAAAATATGGCTTTACTGTTTTTAGAGACAAAGATTAAACGCTAAAGCCGTTAAAAGGAGGTACATTCCAAAATCACCGGGCTAAAGCACCGGTGCAAAAAAAAGCACAACGGCATCATCCAAAACAGGTTTGGAATTTCGATAAGTCCAAATTGCAAAACAGGTATTTTGCACCGTGGCTTCAGCCCGGTGAAAAGAAAGCATCAAAGAAAACAGGCTTTAGCCGTTAAAGAGATTAATCACTAAAACCACTCTAACTCTTTACAAAAGACGCAGCTACCCAGTTATTTTTTGTGGTAAAACCAGCATCTTTCAACCCAACACTTTCCGCTTTGGCTGTTAAATCCGGAATATCTTCGGAATAAAATCCGCTGATAAACAGTTTGCCGTTAGTATTCAGGCAGCCTGCATAAACCGGTAAGTCTTCCATCAACACGTTTTTATGAATGTTGGCAAAAATGAAATCGTATTTTTCATTTCCGAGCAATGAAGCATCGCCTTTTTTTACCTTCAGGTTGTTAATGTTGTTTCGTTCCGCATTTTCATAGGTTCCTTTTACCGACCATTCGTCAATGTCGATGGCGGTGATCTCGAAAGCGCCTTTCATGGAAGCCAGGATTCCCAGAATGCCTGTACCACAACCCATGTCGAGTATTTTTTTGCCGGCAAGTTCTTCCTTCAGAATGGCTTCCAGCATCAGGGAGGTGGTTTCGTGGTTGCCGGTGCCAAATGCCATGTTGGGTTCAATTATAATTTCGTATTTGCAACTGGGATAATCTTTGTGGAACGGCGCCCGAACCAGACATTCCCCGGCGATAACCAGCGGTTTGAAATAGTTCTTTTCCCATACTTCGTTCCAGTTTTGGCTTTTAATTAACTCCTTACTTACCCGGAATGAAAAGTTTTCTTCAAACGTTTTCAGAAGGTCAAAAACATCTGCCTCATGAAAAGCAGCAACCGGAATGAAGGCTTCCATTCCGGTTGCTGTTTCAGTGAAACTTTCAAACCCTGTTTCGGCCAGTTGTGCCATTAAAACATCGCGCAACCATTCTTCGAAAGGGGTGATTTCTATTTCAATTTTGAAGTAGTCCACAAAGTTTTTAATCCTTTTGAATTTGCTTAACTTATTGAAAAAATAAAAATGGCGGTTCGGAAACCGCCACACCCTTAAAATCCATTAATTATACCAAGGAAATCTTCAGCTTTTAATGATGCACCGCCAATGAGTCCGCCGTCAACATCTTTGTTGGCAAAAAGTTCTTTGGCATTACTCGGTTTGCAACTGCCACCGTAAAGAATGGAAGTTTCTTCTGCAACTTCATCGCCAAATTTTGCTGCAATAGTGCTGCGGATAAACGCATGAATTTCCTGTGCCTGTTCCGAAGAGGCGGTTTTGCCTGTTCCAATGGCCCAAATGGGTTCGTAGGCAATTACCAGCTTTTTGAAATCGCTTACCGGCAGGTTGAAGATGGTTTCCTCCAACTGTTTTTTTACAAATTCGTTTTGGGCTTCGGCTTCGCGCACTTCCAGCGGTTCGCCGCAGCAGTAGATGGGAGTGAGTCCGTTTTCGAGCGCCAGTGCCAGTTTTTTGTTTAGCACTTCGCTGGTATCTCCATAATATTCACGCCTTTCCGAGTGGCCGAGAATAACGTACTCAGCACCGGTTGACTTTACCATTTCGGCAGAAACTTCGCCGGTAAAAGCGCCGTTGGCTTCGGCGGCACAGTTTTGGGCAGATACGCCAATCCGGTCGGTGTTTACCGACTCAACCACTTTGGTGAGGTGCGTAAACGGCACGCCCAGCACAACAACTACATCGTCGGCTGCTTCTTTGGCTACCAGCGCATCAACTGCTTTGGCCAGTTCAATTCCTTCCTGTAAATTGGTGTTGCATTTCCAGTTTCCTGCTACTATTTTCTTTCTCATTTTTCTGGTATTTAAGTTTATAAATTATATTTCCTATACAAAATTAACAGCTTGAATGACAATGAAGTAATTCTTGTTTTTTTACAATTTACAATTAACTATTTATTGATGAATTCCTGTTCAAATTCGCCTGGTGTGGGAATGTCGTTGTAGTGGTATTTGGCCACAATGGTTCCGTTTTTTAAAATTATTAATCCCGGGTTTGACCGGACGATGGTTTTTAACGTTATTTCGTCTGTATTGAAAAATTCGTAGGGAGCACCATGACTTTCTGCAAAAGCAGCCGACTCATCGGGCAGGGAAGAGGTGAGACAAATAAAAGCCATGTCCTTGTCCATTGCCCAGTGTGCAAGTGTATTGATTTTATCCTGCGGTTTGATGGCCGATTTTTTCAAATCGTAGGCAATCAACATAAACACATAATTGTCGTCGTACAGAAAAAAGTCGAGAATATCGTCACCCTCCGGGGTTTCAATTCTGAAATCGTGAATTGGCGGTTCGTAACCTTCCTGAACAAGAAAAGATTCCATGTCATGAAATTCGTAATTCAGAGTATCCTGCCAGGGATAATCTTCCTCGGTAAAGCGCTCTACTTCGCCTGTGTTTTTGTTTTTGTAGTAGAATATGTTTTCATAAACATCTTGCGGTGCATCAGGAGGAACGGTCATGGCCTCAGCTATATTTACCCCTACCTTGTATGGCCTGAAGTCGAATATTGGCAGGTGGTTGAAAGAATAGATTACAATTCCGGCATAAACGGCCACAGTAAAAAAAGAAAGACCAAATCCTGTTTTTTTTCCTGGCAATCCCTTCATATTGTTGCGGTAAATAAAAACAATGATGGTAAGGACAATGAGCACTACATTCTTATAAAACGTTTCCCAGTTTGATATGACGAGTGCATCTCCAAAACAGCCGCAGTCGGTAACCGGATTTTCTACGGCGATCCAGAGTGTGAGCCCGGTGAAAAACACCATAAAAATTAAAGCAAGCCACGAAAAAAATCGGTGGAATGTGTTAAAAAGCAATGCTACGCCGATTGCAAATTCGGCAAATGCAAGTAAAACTCCAAGTGGAAATGCTGCCCAAAGCAACCATTCCAAATGCATGGCATTAAAATAATCGGAAAACTTGTAGGCTGAACCCCAGGGGTCAATTCCTTTAACAAATCCTGAAAAAATAAAAGTCAATCCCACCAATATGCGGGAGATATGTTTTACAAATATCATCATTTTCAATTATATCATTCTTTAAAATCGATTTTGATAAGGGCAAAAACAGCATAGTTAATTATGTCGAGGTAATTGGCATCTATGCCCTCTGATACTTCTGTTTTTCCCAGATTGTCTTCAATTTGTTTGGTGCGTTTCAGTTTCATCAGAATTAAATCGGTGTATGAGCTCACCCGCATTTTTCGCCAGGCTTCTCCATAGTCGTGGTTTTTGTCCTGCATCAGGGCTTTTGCTGTTTGAAAATATTTGTTGTAGAGTTCCAGTGTTGTTTCATTATCGGGTTCTGCATCAGATGGACCCAACTCCAATTGGATTAAACCCATTATGGCGTAATTCACAATACCTATAAATTCAGGGCGAATACCTTCATCCACTTTCGAAACTCCTTTTTCTTCAATACTTCTGATCCGGCTCGCTTTTATAAAAATCTGATCTGTAAGCGAAATGGGCCTCAAAATGCGCCAGGCTGTACCGTAATCCTTCATTTTGTGGGAAAATACCTTGCGGCAACTTTCCATTACAGTATCGTATTGCTGGTTTGTTTTTTCCATATCTGTTTTTTAAAGAGGGATAAAAATAGGAAAAATTGAGGAACTTGTGGGGTTTTGTTATACATTTGTGCAACTGAATTGTATAACCATAAAACATTTTGCATATGCTGATTACCCAGTCGGCGGGTAAGTTCCTCAAAAGGAAAAATTCAATCAATCTGGGCGGCAAATTGATAGATTTTTCTGAACCGGTGGTAATGGGGATTATAAATGTCACGCCCGATTCTTTTTACAACGGAGGAAAACTTACCGATAAAAAGGTACTGTTAAAAACAGTTGAACAGATGATTAAGGATGGTGCAGCCTTTATAGATGTCGGAGGTATTTCAACCAAACCCGGCGCTGCAATGGTTTCAACCAAAATAGAGCTTGAGCGGCTTTTGCCTGCAATCCATGCCATTCGGAAATCTTTTCCCGAAATTCCGCTTTCCATCGATACATTCAGATCGTGGGTGGCAGTGAGGGTAATTGACGAAATCGGTCCTATTGTCGTAAACGATGTTTCAGGCGGAACGCTTGATTCAAAAATGTTTGAAACCATAGGTAAAATGAATGTACCCTATATTCTTACCCATATTCAGGGAACTCCGCAAAATATGCAGGAAAACCCATATTATGAAGATGTAATTAAGGACATTTCCACTTGGTTAAGCGAACGGGTAAAACGGCTGACGAAATTTGGGGTGAAAGACATAATCATCGACCCGGGATTTGGATTTGGGAAAACAATTCAGCATAACTACGATTTACTCAACAGACTTGATTCTTTCAAAGTTTTTCAGCTACCGGTAATGGTAGGGTTAAGCCGCAAATCGATGATTTGGAAATGGCTGGGCATTAAACCGGAAGAAGCGCTTAACGGCACCTCGGTGCTGAATACCATGGCACTGCTTGGGGGCGCCGATATTTTACGGGTGCATGATGTGAAAGAAGCAACTGAGGCGATTGAATTGTTAAAAGCGCTTAAATCAACTGTAGTCTAATGCCGGTATTTATAACCATACGTTTTCTAGACATCCTCGATATTTTGCTGGTGGCGCTTTTACTTTACCAGCTATACAGGCTCATTAAAGGAACGGTTGCTTTTAATATTGTTATCGGATTGTTCTCACTCTATCTGTTGTGGCTTGTGGTGAAGGCATTGAATATGCAGTTGCTGGGCTCAATAATGGGACAGTTTATTGGAGTTGGTGTTCTGGCGCTTATCATCGTTTTTCATCCCGAAATCCGGAAATTCCTTGTTTTTATAGGTACCAATTACAATGTGAACAGAGTACTGTCGTTAGACAAGCTTTTTGGTACGCATAAAGGAAGTTCTGCCAGTTCTGAATTATTTGAAGTGCTGGCCGATACCTGCTTTTCTCTGTCAAAATCGAAAACCGGAGCTATTATAGTTATTGCAAAAACTTCAGAACTAAACGAACAAATTAATACCGGCGAAAGAATTAATGCGGAAATTTCTTCCTCATTGCTTCGTACAATTTTTTTTAAAAACACACCGCTTCACGATGGTGCAGTAATCATCAAAAACAACATAATTGTTGCGGCAGGATGCATCCTGCCCCTTACACAAAGAGATGTGGATAAGACTCTGGGATTAAGGCACCGGGCAGCCATTGGTATTACTGAAAATACGGATGCCGTCACGGTTATTGTTTCCGAGGAGCGGGGTTCGGTTTCCTTTGCCGTTGAGGGCGACATAAAAAGAAGAATTTCAAGGGAGGTACTTATAGAACTGCTGGAAGAGCATTTGAAACAGCAAAAGTAATTCTCCGGAGCACCTTTCATAGAAAAAATCTGGATACAAATGAACAGAGTTTGTGAATTGTTTCAAATAAAATATCCAATTATTCAGGGCGGAATGGTTTGGTGTTCGGGTTGGAAACTGGCCTCTGCCGTAAGCAATTATGGAGGATTGGGACTCATTGGTGCCGGTTCCATGCATCCCGAAACATTTGAAGAACATATCAGGAAAACACAGGCTGCCACTGTCAATCCTTTTGGGGTGAATGTACCGTTGCTTTATCCTGAAACAGAGAGACTAATGGAAGTGATTGCACGAATGGGAGTGAAGATTGTTTTTACTTCGGCCGGCAGCCCAAAAAAATGGACAGGCTGGTTAAAAGACAAAGGAATTACTGTAGTTCACGTGGTTTCCAGTTCGTTGTTTGCTGAAAAGAGCGAAGAAGCCGGAGTGGATGCCATTGTTGCCGAAGGTTTTGAGGCCGGCGGTCATAATGGTCGCGAGGAAACAACCACAATTTCGTTAATACCTTCTGTAAGAAAAGCAACTGGTTTACCCCTGCTGGCAGCAGGTGGAATTGTTTCCGGACAATCCATGCTGGCTGTTATGGTTCTTGGCGCCGACGGTGTTCAAATCGGTTCGCGGTTTGCTGTTTCAGAAGAATCTTCTGCCCATCAGGAGTTTAAAAACCTTGTTGTGAAACTGGGAGAAGGAGGAACTCGTTTAGCTCTGAAAAAGCTGGCGCCGGTAAGGCTGGTGAAAAATGCCTTTTTTGAAAAAGTTGACGAAGCCGAAAAACGGGGAGCTTCTGTTGAAGAACTGAAGGAATTGCTGGGGAAAGGAAGGGCAAAAAAAGGCATTTTTGAAGGTGACCTGGATAACGGCGAGCTTGAAATAGGTCAGGTTTCGGCAACCATTCAGGAAATTCTTCCGGTAAAAACAATTATGAAAAATCTGTTATCAGAATATGAATCAGCAGTAAACGGAATTTCAGGGGATAGTCGTTTTAAATTTTGAATTTTTTATTTGTATTGATTCATCAGGTGGATTTTTGTCACCAGACGAGTAAAGAATTATTTATAAGTGGTTTCGTCAATCTGGTATTTATTGCGGTCTGTTGAACTGCGAGAAACCAGTTCCCCCAGAAAGCCGGCTAGGAAAAACTGTGCTCCGATTATCATCGCGGTAAGGGCAACGTAAAAATAGGGGCTGTTGGTAATCAGGTTTCCAATTATGCCATGTTTTAACTGAATGATTTTTTGCACCCCCAGGTAAATTGCTGCTGCCAGACCAATTAAAATCATCAGAATTCCCAGAATGCCAAAAAAGTGCATCGGGCGTTTTACAAAACGCGATATAAACATTACTGAGAGTAAATCGAGCGGACCGCGAACAAAACGCTCCATACCAAATTTCGTCACGCCGTATTTTCGTTCGCTGTGCACTACTGTTTTTTCGCCAATTTTATTGTATCCGGCCCATTTGGCCAAAACAGGGATGTAACGGTGCATTTCACCGTAAACTTCAAAACTTTTTACTACGTTTTTCCGGTAGGCTTTCAGTCCGCAGTTCATGTCGTGAAGATTGATTCCTGTCATCCGCCGAACGGTCCAGTTATAAAATTTACTGGGCAGGTTTTTGGTTAGCACCGGGTCGCGTCGTTTCTTTTTCCACCCCGAAACCAGGTCATAACCATCCTCTTTTACCATGCGGTAAAGTTCGGGTATTTCATCAGGACTGTCCTGCAAGTCGGCATCCATGGTAATCACCACTTCGCCCTTTGCCAAATCGAAACCACAATAAAGTGCAGCCGATTTTCCGTAATTGCGCCTGAATTTTATTCCTTTAATGTTTGGATTTTCTTGTTTGAGATTTTCTATTACCTGCCACGAATTGTCCTTGCTGCCATCATCTACCATAATTAATTCATAGGAAAAACGATGTGCTTCCATCACGTTTTTTATCCATGCGGCCAACTCGGGCAGCGATTCTTCTTCGTTAAATAAAGGAACAACTACGGAAATATTCATTATTTCAAGACTGTGTTTCAGTTATTCTGAAAAATCTTCTGTTGGGTTCTTCTTTGTAAAAATGGATGTGATGAGCGAAATAATTAGTCCGATAAAAGCACCGCCAAAAATACTCATCACAAACATAAAGGCAGGTTTTTGAAATTTGGCAGCCATTTCAACAGCCATATCAATCTGTTCTTCAGGTACCTTTCCCTGTTTAACAATTTGTTCTTCAATGGAAAGACGCAACTGATCCTGGAGAGAAGGATCGATAACACCATAAAGAAGGTAGGTGTAAAACCCGCCAATAATTGAAGCAAACAGCAAAGTTAGTACGCCAATTCCCAGTGCTTGTCCGTAAGTCATAACATCGCCAAGTGATTTCCGGTAGCTTAGTTGTGCAATAATAACACCGGCTATCATAAGGCCATAGCTCACCCACTGAGCCGATTTGGCAAATGTATTACCTGTTGCATAATAAATAACAGAAACCAAAATCATTGCAATACCAAGGTAAAGACCGTATGTAAGTGATGATTTCCAGATTGATACTGATTTTTGCTCCATAACAATTTACTTTTTAAAAGGTTAAGATTTATGCAAATATAGGTTTATTTGACAGTAAATTTGCCGGGAACTTAAAATTTTCTACTTTTGCAGCCGGGTAAGTCCTGTGCGACCAGCTCCTGCTGAATTCCCCCAGGGTCGGAAGGCAGCAAGGGTAGGCGGTTGTAGCGGTGCGACACAGGTAGCTTACCCGCTTTTTTTGTAAGAAACAAAAAGGTGGTGAAAGGTTGAAAAAAGTTTTGCAGAATTAAAAATTAATTCTTTTCTTTGCGCCGCTGTTTTTTAAAAGCAAACGTTCTGAAAATACTGAAAAGAAAGGCCGGATTAGCTCAGTTGGCCAGAGCACGTGATTTGTAATCTCGGGGTCGTCAGTTCGAATCTGACATCCGGCTCAAAATTATAAACCGGGGAGATACCGAAGCGGTCAAACGGGGCAGACTGTAAATCTGTTGGCAATGCCTTCGGAGGTTCGAATCCTCCTCTCCCCACTTCTTCTCTTAAATGCTTGGTATTTAATTGGTTGCATCAAAAGTTGACAATTCTAAAATGAAAAGTTGACAAAAGGTGACAAAACAATTAAAAACCTTGCTGTTATGGAGAATCAAAAAATTATCAGATTACCGGTTATTTATGATGCCGGTGGATCACTGAAGGAAAAATGGTACGTTGAATTTTATGCCCGTAATCCGAGAACCGGGAAAATGGAGCGCCAGCGAAAATTTAAGGGCATTAATAAATACCACTCGCTAAAACAACGGAAAGAAGCTGCAGAAGAAATGCGAAAGTATTGGACTGATAAACTTCGCGCAGGCTGGTCACCGTTTACTGATACAAACATTATTTACGACGACAACCTGGAGTATCAAACGTTTATTAAAAATTACCGTGTTGCCAAATCCAAAAACGGTACCTTCCGGTTTTATGCTTCTAAATATATCGATTACATTGCCAATGAAGTGGAAGATACAACCATATCTACTTACCGTTCCAAACTAAGATTGTTTGATGCCTGGCTTGAAGGTCAAAACATTAACGATGCTGATATATCCTGTATAACTCATTCCGTAATGGTCCGTTTTTTTGTTTTTATTATTGAAGAAAGGGAACTTTCCAAAGTTTCTGTGGATAATTATCGCATTTTATTAAGTACAGTATTCGACTTCGTGAGGAAAGAACGTAAACAATTTCCAAATCCTTGTATCGAATTACCCGGAACAAAACGCATAAACGATTCATCTGCCGACCCCATTCATGATGATGATATTCCTATTTTCAAAAAAGCAATACAAGAACAAGATCCGCAGCTTTGGTTGGCAATTTGTTTTGAATATTATTGCTTTTTGAGGCCGCGCAAAGAAATACGATTTCTTCGGATTTCAGACATAGATTTTGGCCGCGGTATGATTAACGTTCGTTTTGAAAATGCTAAAACAGATGGCCGTTGGGTAAATATTCCCAGACAATTTCTGCAATTAATGCGTGAAAAATATAAACTACATACATATCCACGTCATTTCTATGTTATAGGGAAAAAAGGTGAACCAGGTCCGGATTGCGTAAGCATTAACAACCTTAGCGACAGGTTTGTAAGGTTTCGCAGAAAATTAAACATGCCTGAAACATATAAAATGTATTCATGGAAACACACTGGAAACATCAGGGCCGATAATGCTGGAATTCCAACCCGTGAAACACAATTTCAGAATGGTCATACAAGTATTGTAACTACTGAGCGTTACATGAGAAAAAGAAGAGCAATGCCTAGTCCCAATATTATTAATTGTTTCCCGGAAATATAAAATGAAGAGGCTGTCTTAAATCCGAAACGGCCTCGTTTTAGTTTTAATGAAAAAAAAGAGGTTGTCTCAAAAGAACAACCTCTTTTTTTTAGCATTTTTCTGTTTAATTATCAGCTAAAATCAATTTTTTTTCGCGAATTAATTTTGTAAGATTGTTTTTATCTTTGAATCTATCTTCCGGAATGTATAGATAATGCTGATCGATAGAATAGTCAGCAATTACAGAAGAAAATACCTCATGTTCCATCAATTGCGAAATAATTGATTTTACTTGATCTGTGAGATAAATTTTAAACATCGTTCTAATTTGTAATTTGTTAATAAAAAAAAACTGAACCGCAAAAAAATAAAAAAAAAATCATATAGGCTAAAAATATAGGTATCTTATATTTAGTCCAAATAAAAGCAGAACCCCGGCTCCTCTGTACCGGGGCAGGACGACTTTACTAAACCTTAATTGAAGTAAACACTTACTTGGTTTTTGAGCATGCAATATTGGGTTTGTTTGCATCAGTTGAAAGGACAGATTTGCCGGCCGCTAAAACCGTAATAATCTGGACAGCCATTTTACGAAAATCAAATGATCCGGCCAGATGGTGTTCCCGAATAACATTTTCCACCACTTTAATCTGTTTATTTAATTCATCAGTCATTTTTTGAAAATTCGTTTGAAAAAACTTTTCTTTTCGGGTTCCGGTTCCGGCAGGTGGACTGGAGAATCCGAATCCGGGAAATTTATTACTTTCAATTCATTCTCCAGATCCAAAACAATTTGCCCTTTGTGGGCTTTGAGTTTGTCAAAATTGTTCTGAATCTGGTATTTTTCCAATTCAGCCAGTTCTTTGATAAGTTCATTTTGTTTTTCCAGTTGGCGTTCCATTGGCTTGATAGCTGTAAGGTTTATAATGAGCACCGTGGCGGTAATGGTCACCAGTGCGGTAACAACTGAAATAATCGTATTCTCGATGCGGTTGGATAAACTCATTTTTTTGATTTTAAATAGGTGTCGTACAATTCTGAAAATTCCTCTCCTGAAACACAGTAATCTGCCAGGGTTGCAATGCTTGCCTTGCTGCGGACCTTTTTGTAAAATCCATCACCTTCGCGGCTTCCTGCCTGGTTGGTGTTTCCCTCAAGGGTGTAATAGTTGTTTTTATCTTCGCCGGCAATCAGTACAATATGGCCTGGTCGTCCCAGGTTGGAGTAATACAGGCCACCAACCATACCGGAAGTGTTAAACGTTTCCGGGAACCGGCCCCACTTTTTTTCCCAGGTTACATTTGATTTGAACCAATCCACCACACGGGCCGAGCGTGGCGCTTTTATTCCGGCGTGGTGGTGGATTTCAGCCTGTGCCGCGGCGCACCAGGCATAACCTTTATTTCCATCCAGACCACAAAGGTTCATTGCCCGGGTAATCATCGGATGGTCATTGTTGCCGGTAAGTTCGCGGACGTGCAGCCAGCGTTCCGCTGATGCTTTAAGTCCCGAAACTATTTCATTTCTGTTCCCGCTTTTGTTGTTTTTTACAGGCCGTTGATTATCATTCCGAATAAAACCAACAGCGCAATATGCAGCCAAAATGAGTAGGAGAATCTTTCTTTGTCTGATAAAAGTTTCCATTTTGAATTTTCCTGAAATGAAGGGTCGAAATACTTGTATAACCGGGGCCACACCAGCAGGTGTGTAATCCGGACAAAACCCAGTGCGATAAGGTAGATTACGAATGCCGGAAAAACTTTACCCACCTGTTCCCAGGTAAAGGTGAAAAGTCCGGCAATCGTGGCTACATAATTGTAAAGCCACAGCAGAACCAGAGCTCCCGGGATGGTCAGCAGTTCGGTGTACTTTCTCATTTGTCGAAGTTTTTAAGTTTTGGAAAAAACTTTTTACACACTCCCCAGGCCACTTTTACCAGCAGCCCACCCAGGGCGCCCACAATCCCGATTAAAAAATAGCTCATTAGTGTTGGCTGGTGCCTTATGGATTGTTCGGTCATGTTGGCAACTTCCGGCGATTGCGAAATGTCGGAAATCCCTTTAAAGCTCAGGGATGAAACAGCGCCCCATGTTGGTGTCCAGTAGCGGCGATATAAATCTTTCATTGTTTGTGTTTTGGATGCAAAATAGTATAACCTGATGGCGGGTGAAAGGACAGAATTGTTTGCATATTTCACGTTTTAACTAAAATATTCGGGTCGGAATGCTTTTACAGCAAATTCCCAAAAATCAAAAACATTACTATCAATAAATGCCCCATATCTTGAACCGGAATTGTAGTACATAGGAAAATCTATTGTGCAAAGGTGATTTGCACCATCAAAGTTTATGTCAGTAACCGAACATGAAAAATGAGCGGGATGAAACGATTGTCCTATTTCATTTACACCGAAGTTAAATTGATACGGCTGCCCGCTCTCAGTTTCAGAAAGCTGGAACATCTTTCCTGAATCACCATCTGAATTAACAACATAAAATGTCTTAAAAGGTAAAATACCAAATGACGCTAAATCGTCTAAATAATAGATAAATTTTACACCATTATAAGGTGCTACTCTGAAACCAGTATAGGCAAGTTCAAAAGAATTATTGTCTATTATTGTAACTGCCACAGAACTTCCATTTCCTTGTATAAGATGAAGACTGTGACCGATATTAATACGGGAATCCCATCTGGTTGCGTTAAAACTTATTGTCCGTCCGTTGTTGGTTACACCAGACGGGTTCCAGTATCCTTGCGCGGCTTGCCATTCGGGGTTTCCTGCCAAATAAAAGTAGTCAACAAACGGTCTTCCCGGGTAGTTTACTATTGCAGATAAAATCCTTCTTATTTCAGAAACAGACATGTTTTGCCTTCTGAACGACATTGCAGCTTTAGGTGCTTGGTTCCAATCGACTTCATAGTATTCCAACGAGCCATTAATACCAACAGGGGCTTCAAAAAACATTGAACTTGAATTATAAAAGCTATTAGGTTGGTCCCATCGCTTTAATGAGATTAATGAGTTTCCTAAGACCGTTCCATATTGGTTGCCGAATACTGCTGACTCAATTGTACTTATTGCATGTAATTTGAAACAACCCTGGAAGGAATTAAAAAATTTATAGGTATTTGAAGTATAAGCAGGGATATGGAACGTCTTTGGCAAAATAACTTCTTCCAAATTTGAGCATTCATCTACAACATTTGTTACACGCGATGCAAAAGCTGTAATTCCGGTAACAATTTCTGGAAAAGTAATCTTTTTAAGCTTATAACATTTTATTGCAGCTTGGTATATCGTTTCCAGAGGTGCCATATTACCTTGAAATTCTATTTCTTCGATATTATCGTTCAAATAATGCACCCTTTCAATCGTTGTTACTTTTGGCATTTCAGGATAAGTAATTTTACCTTTTAATTTTTTACACTCACTACAAAATTGGTTAAGTGTATTAACTTCAGGTAATGTTGCCATTGGAAAAGATATGCTTTCAATTTCAGAAAGTAAAAATGTAGATGCTAAACTTAATAACGATGGAATGTTAGAAGGGAAAGTAAATTCTTTAAGTTTCGCGTTTGTAAAAGTAGATTGCATTGATAGTAACTTAGGCATGTCATTCGGTAAACTGATTTCTGCAAGGTTAGTTCCAGCAAAAGCACTTTGTAGTGTTGTAAGTTCAGGAAACCCGCTATGAAATACTACTTTTCTTAATGCTTCGCAATTATTACAAAAAGTTGATAAAGCGGTTAAACTGTTCATTGCAGTCAGGAATTCCACATGAATTAATCGTTTATTGTGGTTAAAAGCCTGATGTAAAGTAGTTAATTCAGGCGCATTAAAAAATGCTGCAATGATATAAGGACCTAAAGAATCGTAGGTGGTATTTACATAAGAAATAAAACTTGTTAAATCGTTTGTTTCCAGTTCAGGTGCAATATCTATATAGAAATAAGTATAACTTTCAGCCAAAAAGCCTTCAAGAAGCGGGACATAAACAGTACAAGTGGTGTTATTATTTATTGTTTGCTGCCCAATAACAATATTATTGTATCCTGTCACGGTTACTACATATCTGCCGGCATTTGAAACAGTACATCTGAACGAAAAATGTCGCGAACCGGAATCGGTTACAATTAAACGTATTTGCCTTTCCGCTGGTCTTGGAGTCTCGGTAATTACAGGGTCTTCAACATAAATTGTAGGGTCGGGAATATATCCATGTATGGGACAATATATAGCAGGGTCAGGACTTTCGCCACCGCCGGGGTCGCCGCCACCGCCGGAAATTGTTTTTACCGGTATGTACTGCCGAAATCTCATAACAATTCTCCTTTCAGAATGACTAATCCCACTGCTGCGGGTGTAACTGTTAGTTTATCAAACTGTGCCATATTGGTATTCAGGGAAACGGAAAGTGCCGGGGCAGTGCTTTCGCTGATCACCTGTGTAAATTTTAATGCAGCCGGACAATTGTAGGTAAAAGCCGTTGTGTCCAGAAAATCTATGTAAACATCGAAACTGTTGTCGATCCCACCACCGGTCGGAATTAAATACAACTGTGTCCATGTTGCATCGCTCACATAACGCCATTCCACATAACCGGCATTTTCCCGGAATTCTACTTCTTTCCCGTTTGTGCCTTGTGCCGGAATTCCGGTATCGGTTTCGCCAATCCACCAATTACCGTTTAGCCCGATGTGAGGAGTAATTCCATCATTTCCGTCAAAATAATCAATGCCCTTTACAGGAGTGTTCCCATCTTCCCCTTTCAGGCTTTCAAGCCATTGCGCTTCGGTTCCCTGGAATCCGTTCAGAACAGCAATCTGATAGGCCGAAAGTCCGTCTTCCCCGTCTTTTCCATCCTTGCCGGTGGAAGGTTGTTCAATGCCGGCTTCCAGTTTTACAAGGTCAAGATAAAATCCGGCGTGGCTGGTTTGGGCGCCCTGTTTCTGCCAGTCGAATCGAACCGCGTTGAATGTGGCCGAACTGAACGAAAAGTTAGAAAGAAGCAGAGCGATATTCTGCCATTCGTTTACTGTATTGATATTTGGGAGCAAAGCCACAACATCGGAAACCGGAGCACCGGAAAGAAAAAACTGTACCCGCAAATAGTGTTGTTTGGTCATCAGTTCTTTAAGTTTCAGGAAAAATGACAGGGTTTCAAAGCTGGATACCTGAACAGGTGAAGCGGCTGTGAAAGTAACCGAACTTCCTGAACTGACGTTGCTGATGTTGGCGCAAACTGCGCCGCTGAACGGGTCAGTTGCAGAGTTGAAGTTTACTGCAACTCCGGCAAATGAGGCCGTCCATTCCGTGTTCTCGTCGTAAATTACTACTCCGGTAATTCCGTCCGGTTCCGTTGCCAGGGCCGGTACCAGTATTTGTGTGAGTTCTATTTGTGTTAACGGGTCGGGCTGCGGTTTCTGCGGGTTGGCAGCCGGTGTTCCGGCAATGGCCGAAACAGTTCCATCGGTGTTCACCACAATTATATCAATACGCGGGTGCGTGTCGTCGGCGACTTCAAGCGTAACCAGGCTCCATCCGGTAGTATAAAGAATTCCGTTTATGTAGAAAGCAGCCGGAGAAACAGAAAAGGTGAGGCCGGTAATCCAGGTAACCACACCGCCCCACAGCAGGCCGTTGGCTTTGGGTATGTCGGTAATGTAAAAGTCGTTTCCGCCCAGTGTATAAAACAGGTAGTCAATCGGAAAAACCGGGTCGGGCAGGGCGTACACATTTGTAATTCCTATTCCGTCGCCTGTGGCGTAAACAATTCGGGTTCTGCCCGAATTGGTGAAGCTGTCGGATGTTTGGAGTACAAAACTGCCGATGTGCATTAAATTGCTGTGCGGAAGCTGCAGCCGAAGGTCGGTCACTTCCGCTTCGATGCTTCCCACAGCGGCTCCCTGGGTCGCGTGGCTTGCTTTTCCTGCAACTGAAATAACAGGATGTAATTTACAGTTCGTTGCAAAAAGGTGGTAAACAACGAAGTGCATGTCCGGGGCTTCGGCCAGTCCTCCCGCCGGTGAATTGTGGGCTACTCTCCCGGTCCCTGTATTCAGGAATTTTTTCCCGGTTTGTGATGTAAAGCGGGGTAAACCCGCTGCATCAAAAAACCAGACAGGAAGGGCGTCGGCTGTGCCGACGGCTTCCATTTCCCACAAAATATCTTCATGCCACAATGAACCGGCGGTAATACCAAACTGGTAATCCCCGTTTTCCGAACCATCGGTATCAAAATCCATATCGTGAACGGCCAAACCGTCTTGCCGCAGGCTGTTTAGAGTTTGGTGCGTCCACCAGTGCATTTGCGGGTTCCATTCCGAACCGTGGCGACTGTCGCCGAAATAAAGCGCTTCCTGAAGGTCGCAGGCCCAGTAAACCCAGGCAACGATAACGCGGTTCAGGTAGATTTCGCGGGTTTCATCCAGCGTAGGATTTTTCGTGTAAAAAAGTTTTTGCCGTTTGTGGGTTTTATCTTCTTCATCCCGGAAAAGATAAATCAGGTATAATCCTTCCTCGTCGGGGATTTCCAGTTCCATGGGTTCGTATCGTTTAAAAAAAGCAATTCGCACAATAAACTGCCAGAAGGCAAATTTGTTTGTTGCGGGTGAAATGGAAAATACCCGGGTGTTGTTATCGAAAGCAATTACAGAATCCGGACCACCGGCTTCATCAAATCCGGAAGTGCGGTTAATGAAGGGTTCGCGCCAAACGCTATCCAGAAAATCGTGATAAAACCGGGTGGTCCATCCTTTCCTTGACATATCGTCGCCCCGCCGGTGCAATTCTGATTTTGTAAACTCCATAGCTTAAACCTTATACACACTTAATGTTGTTTTACCCATAGTATTCATGCCCACATCCACCGAAATTTTATCGATGATAAAAGCGCCTTTTTTGGTGCGGAAAAGCTGTTTGGCAAAATTGCGTTTGATATAGGCCAGCACGTTAAGCGGCAAATTAAATTCAGCCTCCAGCTCCTGGCGGTTGGCATACCAGCGGGCTGTTTTTTTCCAGCGCCGGTTAAAAATCCCGTTTGGCCCTTCCCAGTTGCACGAAGCTTGTTCCAGGTTGTTATCTACGTGGCCAACATCTTCGCCCAGGTAATAGAATAAACGGAATGTAAAGTCGCTCCACAGGAAGCGCATGGAATTAACGTTGCCACGTTGCCGGGCAGTTAACACACCATCTTCCATTTGCAGGGTGCTGATACCGGTTTTTATTTCCTCTATTTCGTCACCATTCCGGTAAACGAAATATTGCGGGCCGCTGGAAACAAATTCCCATGCCAGTACATTAAATTGTTCTTCAGTTCCATTGGCATCTTCCCGGTTCAGGGTAGTCCATTTGTATTCATAAATTTTGTTTTCGTTGCGGACGTAACGCAACTGGCCAATGGTGCGATCTCCCTGACCGGTTCCGCGGCGGGCCGATGCTGTAATCCACAACAAATCTTCGTAAGTGTCCACCGCTTCTTTAAAATCCTTCCACCTGTCGGATAGGTCGTGAAACTCATCGCCAAAATTGGCGTCGTTTTTATCGTAATCGGCCACAAATTTCAGGCTTACTTTTTTTAACTCTTTTTTTCTCCATTCGGAAACCTGGTATTCGGAAAGGTCGAACGGTTCGGTATCGAAAACTTCTTCGCGGTCGATAATTTCCACCGAACGATCCGGATTAAAAAAGAAGCAAACATTCAGATAGTTTTGTATGGAAAGCAGTGTTTCATTTACGGATAATCTGGGAACCAGGTCGGCATAACTGAAATTTATCAATGTCCAGTCCACGCCGCGAATCACTTCGCGGGTAACCGTAGTATAAGTATTTCGCCGGCGGTCGAATACCGGAAACTCTTGTTCTTCAGTTCCTCCTTCTTCCGGAGGAACCACAGCATTTAACCCGCGGGGAACCGGGTCGAAAATATTGTAGTTGTTGTAAACCAGCAAATTTGAAGCGCCGTGAATTTCATTAAACGGATGTGACCGGATGTAAAACCGGTTTATACGGAGAATTTCCTTAACAAAGTAAGGGAAAAACAGGTAGGGCGATATCACCCTGGCCGTGTTGTCTTCGGCCTCGGGTATCGGATACTGGTTAATCATTTCTTCGTTTTCGGAAAAGGAATCGGAGAGGTAATTTTTTATTTCTTCACGAATCCGCAGATGCTCGTCTTCGTCCAGGTATTCAATCATAACTCCGCCCGATGCTCCTTTGCCTTCCCAAAAGTGTTCGTTTTTAATTTTCACCTTTGCATACTGGTCGGTTCCGGGGATGTATTCTTCCTTGTCTTCAAATTCCACGTTGTTTTTCCAGTCGAGGTCAGGAATAAAATTATCGCGCTGCGCTTCGCCCATCACGCCCATTTCGGGTTGAAGCCAGGCTGAATAGGTTTCATTACTGGCATCGGTAATCACCAGGCTACCGGCTTCGAGCAAATTTCCCTTTTTCCGGATGGAAAACCCGGGGAATTTACGGGCCGAAACTTTACTGTACTTTTCAAAGCGTTCAGGGTTTCCGAATATGGCCCGGGTGTATTCGTTCACTTCAATTTCAATTCCCAGGGCAGCATTGCCCGGCACTTTATCGAAGTAGCAAAAAGGGTTTACCCATTCGAGGCGAACCGAGAATGAGGCAGGAACCGGTATAGGTATGTTGTTTAAATAGAGCATAACGAATTAAAATATCCGGTTATCAAAACTGAACTGGCTTTTGTCGGCTTCTGAAATATCGAGGTCGATTTCATGATCATCCTTCATTCGGTTTATTAACTCTTCGCTGGAATTATTCAGGTATATGGGAATAACGATGTAAGATGTCCCGGTTTTGTAAAGCAGCCACTTTTGCCGGGAAACCATCAGATCACGCAGGTGGAGCATTTGGGTAGTTGTTTTGAACCCGGTGTTAATGATCCAACTGTTTTGCCCCAGGCTGTTTGGTGTTACCAGCGTCGGGTCCGTAACCAGGTCGCCGGGTTGCGGTTCACGCTGAACAATGCTTTGCTCCAGGTTAAATTTATCAATCATTCTTCCGGACAGATACACATCGTCCACACCGCCGATGCTGTTGGTAAAAAGGATAAACAGGGGAAGTTCGCAGGGTTTCCAGTCGAAGGTGAACCGGCGTTTATCAGAAATTTCACTGCCGCCGGCTTCCAGCCACACATCAAAAAATTTCACCCGTTTTCCTTCCGGTTCCAGGGTAATACCCAAAGTGGCCGGGTTGCAGTTAAACTCGTACAATTTGGCATTGTTGAGCGAAACGGCTGTGGAATAAATTTCTTCGGAATTATCGGTGTAAACGGCTTTCACTTTGTAGGTGGCCGAAACCGAGGAAACCGGAATAAACCAGAGTTTAACCGGTTGAGCAGGATGGACGAAGTCGCCCCAGGGCCGGTGGGTTAGAAATTTACCGCCCACCAGGTAGGTTTGATAAAAGTTTGTTGCAGAAGCTTCGAACATGGCAATTTGCCTTTGCGACAAACCGCCTTTCAGAAACTGGAAGGGGGAAGATTCAGCGCTCCACACTTCCACAATTTCGCCGTAGGTTTCCGATTCCGGATCATCGTCCACATAGGTTTCGCCGGGCTGAACCTTTACAGAAAATGCCTGGGTAGGATATTCCACAAACGGGCCGGAAGCCGGATGCTGAAAAACCGCTTTTACCGGCTGGTCAACAATTCCGCTGATATCAAATTCCGCTTCACCGGCTCCATCGGGAGCAATGGCATCCGGATCCGGAGGAGCCAGTAATTTCCCATCCACATCAATAACCTTAAGCAGGTATTTGTATTCGAGGGTATTGGCCGGTTGTACCCCACCGGAAACTTTAATCCGGGAACGGATTCCTGAGAGTTGAACTTCGCCATCCAGTATTTGTGCTGTTACTGCCATATTTTTTAATTTCGAGTTTCGAGTTCACTGTTTCGAGTTTTCCCATAGGGATGCCTTCGGCAAAAGTTCAAAGTCCGCGTTTACTTTCAATGTCGTTTAAAGTATCGAGGTCTTTTTTAATGAGTTCGGTATAAACTTTAGGTTTCCATTTCATAAAGTCGTTGATAGCCCGGGTGAGATCGGAGAGGGTTTTTTCGGTATAACCACCCCGCCCCGATAAATCAGGGCTTTCCCCTCCTTGTGAAGGAGGGGAAAAGATTTGCTCAACTGCAGTGGAGTTATCCGGATATTTTCCGCGGGCGAAACGTGGCATTATGCCATCGCGCACGGCATAAATGTCTTCAATGATTTCGGGATAATTCAGCTTGATATCCCGTGTGGTAACCCCATCAATAACCATTTCGGGCTGGTTGGGCACTTCATTGAAAATGCCGAATTGCGGTCCGTCATAAAAGCCGGTTTTTGGCCTGCCGGCAAATTTGGCATTGTAGGTTTTGCCGTCGTCGGATTCAACCGGGTACTTTCCTTTTGCATAGGCTAACATTTTTTTGCGCTGGGCGTTGGCAATACCAAGTTGCACGGCACCGGTGGCGCCAATTATTCCAGCAGCTATGGCACCTGCTATAGGCCCAAGTTCTGCCAGTGCTTTCATTACAGCGGCTGCCGTATTTACAATGATTTGGGAAGCAGCTACCAGGAATTGGCTGTTGGCATACTTCTTCCTGATTTTGGCTTTCTTTTCTTCGTTGTCGCCAGCCTGTTCCAGTTCCAGGTCCATAAGTGAAAGCACGAAATTTACAGCCATGTCAGTGAGCTGCTGGTACTCTTTTACTTTTTGTTCTTTTATCTGGTAACGGTCTTCCTCTGCTTTTCTGGTGATTTCGGTTAAACGGTCCTGGTATTGCTGCTCTCCAATCAATCCCTGCTGGTACATTGATTCATTAAGCGAAAGCTGAAATTCGGCTGTTTCCCGGTATTTTTCCATGGCATAAGCCAGGGTCGGGTCTTCATCTTCCTGTTCGGGTTTTTGGTATTTCAGCGCAGCGGATATATCAATGTTTTTATTTGCCACACTTTGGTCAATGGCATCGATAAAAGCATCAAAGGCTCCTTTACCTGCTTTATGGAAATAGGAGTTAATTGCATCGCGTTGTTTTTCGAGCGACTGATTCAGGAAATCGGTTAGTTTTTCTGCTGCATTATCTGCCGAATCTTCCAATCCTGAGAATTCAAAAGGATCCACCCAGGGTTCAACTTCGATACCTTCCATTGCCTGGTTTGCCTCAATTAACCCGAGAAGAACCTTTTTTTGTTCTTCGTAGGTTTTTGTGGCTTTTTCCGCATTTTCTATCCGGTAATTTTCCATTTTGGCGGCTGCCTTAGTGCCTTGAGATATTACATCCAGTCCGGCTGCATAAGCCAGGCCGTTGGAACGTGCTTTTTGCCAAAATGT
>JAWLCW010000033.1:0-50131 GCA_041686935.1 Mariniphaga sp.
AGTATCAACAAAGATACAAGGCTATGAAAATAAATCAATTAAAGAAGAAAATTGCCCTTCTTGAGGCTGCTTAAAAAAAGAAGTTACATAAGAGGTTACTTTCTATCGTTTGCCATTTTTATTAAGGTTTGATAAAATAAAATAAGGTTTATTTGAAAACAGAAAGACCTTATTTTCAATGTATTAACCTTAGCAGAATAGTTTAACATTTGATTTTTACCTTATTACATTATTGTTTTCCAATAAAGATAAATGTCTCAAATCAGCGAATTGTCCGAATGGATACTTTCTGTAGAATTCGATGTACCCAAATTGAAATTATCCCTGTCCTCCAGCAAAGGAAATTTTTTCCGGAACTGATGCAATTCATCGAACGAGATTTCAAACGATTTTACTGTTTCTTTTTCACCCAGAAATGTAGCAAACCCTTTAGAATCAACCAACGCAGAATCTCCCAGGTATTGAAGTCCGGTTCCGTCGGTTCCCGTGCGGTTAACACCCACACAATAAGCCTGATTTTCGATGGCACGTGCCACCAGCAAATTTTTCCACACGTGATGGCGGGGCGAGGGCCAGTTGGCCACGTACAACAGCACATCGTAGTTTTCAGCGTTGCGGCTCCACACCGGAAAACGCAAATCGTAACAGATAAGAGGACAAAACCGCCAGCCCAGGTATTCAACCACCAGTTTTTTATTTCCCGGCGAATAATGTAAATGCTCGCCGCTCATGGTAAACAGGTGGCGTTTGTCGTAAAATTCAATTTTCCCATCAGGAAAAACCCACAAAAAACGATTGAATGATTTGTCGCTTTCTTCGATAATGAGACTCCCGGCAACTGCCGCATTTTTCTCTTTGGCCAGGCTTTTCATCCATTGCAATGAAGGCCCGTCCATGGTTTCCTTCAGCTTTTCCGGGTTCATGGAAAATCCGGTGGTAAACATTTCGGATAAAACAATCAGGTGTGTTTTTTCCAAAGCCGAAAGCAGACCGGAATAATTTTTCAGGTTGGCTTCCTGGTTTTCCCAGATGATATCGGGCTGAACAAGAGTAATATTTAGCTTTTCCATTTGTTTCTCTTATTTATTTTTGCTCCAAAATTGCAGGAATAGATTGTAGTAAATATAAAAAGAATTCTTAATGTGAAATAGAAAAGGAGAATTTGGAAATTCCTTTTTTCTAATTGCTTTTTTAATTGTATTCGCTATTCTTTAAAATAAAACTGAAAATTAGAGGCGTATTTCCCAAAATTTATAACTTTGATGCTGTAAAACATGTTGATGGTTATTTATGGTTAAATCAGAAATGGGAATTAAAGATATTCTGGAAAATCCGAATTCTATCTTTTATCAGCTCAGCAGGGAGGAGAAGGAAGAACTGGAGCGGCATTTGTCGCTTGCACATTACAAAAAAAATGAATTCGTTTTTAAGGAAGGTGACAAGCCAACCGGTTTTATGATGCTGGTAACCGGTAAGGTTAAAATTTTTAAAGAAGGAGTGGGCGGTCGCGAACAAATTATCCGCATGGCAAGGCCACTTGGAATAATCGGTTACCGCGCTCTTTTTGCCGAAGAGAACCATATAGCATCGGCTGTTACCATCGAAGAATCGATGATTTGTACCATCAGTCCCGATTTTGTTCTGAATAAAGCATTAAAGAACAACCATTTTTCGCTGCGTATAATCCGTAAACTTTCAAAAGAACTGGGTTTTTCCAACGCCCGCACGGTTACATTAACCCAAAAACATATACGTGGAAGGCTGGCTGAATCGCTGCTTCTGTTAAAAGACAAATATGGTTACGAACACGACGGAACCACGTTGAAAGTTTACCTTTCGCGTGAAGACATAGCCAATTTGTCGAACATGACTACATCCAACGCAATTCGAACGCTTTCAACTTTTGCAAACGAAAAAGTAATTGCCATTGACGGACGGAAAATCAAAATCCTGGATGCCCACCGGCTCGACCGAATCAGCAAGCTGGGGTAATTATTCCTGCAAATAAATTCTTTTAACACGCTGAGATATTCCGGTGAGGATTTCGTAAGGAATGGTGCCTGCCTTTTCTGCAATTTCAGAAATTGATATGTGGGTTCCGAAAAATTCTACTTCATCACCCGGTTGAACTTTCTGTCCGGTTACATCCAGCATAAGCATGTCCATACAAATATTTCCGATTACCGGAACGCGTTTCCCTTTAATAAAAGCTTCCCCGTTCCCGTTTCCCAGTTTACGATCGAGACCGTCGGCATAGCCCACCGGTACAACAGCAATTTCAGTCTCGCGGTTAATTTCTCCTTTGCGACTGTAACCAACCGTTTCGCCTGGTTGTAATTTTTTCACCTGAGAAACAATGCTTTTGAACGTACTGATGTTTTGCAAAGGCAAACCGGTTACTGAAATTCCGTAAAGTCCGATTCCCAGGCGCACCATTTCAAACTGTTTTTCAGGAAACCGTTCTATTCCTGCGGAGTTTAAAATATGCCTGTCAATTTTATATGAAAAGTTTTCAGTAAATTTTTTCAAAAGCAGTTCAAAACGGTTAAACTGTTCATGCGTAAAGGTTTCCATTCCCGGGTCGTCGCTTGCTGCCAGATGCGAAAAAACAGAAACAACTTTTAACCGGTCAGTTTTTCTCAGTACTGAAATAATTCTCTCCACATCTTCCACTGTTTTAAAACCCAGCCGGTTCATGCCGGTATCCAGTTTGATATGAATTGGAAAATGTTGCAGTGCATTGTCGGTTACGGCTTTTTCAAAAGCATCCAATAACTCTATGCTGTAAATATTAGGTTCAAGCCCAAAATTGATGATGTTTTGAAAACTGTGTTCTTCGGGATTCATAACTATTACAGGTGTTTGAATTCCTGCCTGCCGCAATTCCAAACCTTCGTCGGCCACGGCCACGGCAAGGTAGTCCACATTTTGAAACTGAAGGAGTTTGGCTATTTCCACATCGCCGCTGCCATACGAAAAGGCTTTCACCATAACCATTATTTTGGTGGAAGGGTTGATCAGGCTTCGGAAAACATTGAGGTTATTCACCAGCGCATTCAAATCGATTTCAAGCACTGTTTGATGTGCTTTTTGCTGCAATAATTCAGAAATTTTTTCAAAGGTAAATGAGCGGGCGCCTTTTATAAGAATAGCCGAATCTTTAAACCGGTTACGCACCATACTCTTTTCAAACGATTTCACAGAGTCGTAAAACATCTTTCTTAATGAAAAAACTTCAGCATTAACTGATATTTCCGGTCCTATCCCGATTAATTCATTAATATCCCATTGTTTCAGCAATTCATTTACTTTTTGGTACAACTCATTTTGAGGTATTCCGGTTTGCTGAATGTCGGAAAGAATGACCTGCTTTTTCAGGTGGCCTTTTTTTGCCTGTTGGTGCAACACCGAAAGTGCAATGGAAAGCGAGGCCAAATCGGAGTTGTAATAGTCGTTAATGAGCAGACAGTTGTTGATGCCCTGTTTGATTTCGAGCCGCATGGCCACCGGCGCAAGCTGACTGAAACGCGGCAGGATTTTTTCCGGATTTTTTGAAAGAATATGAGCTGCAGCAAAGCAGTGGCAGGCATTTTCTATGGAGGAAACATCGGTAAAGGGAATGTGGAAATGAAATAATTTATCACCAATCCTGGCTTCGATGTGAGTGGAACCGTTTTCCGGTAGCTTATTAAACTGAATGGCAGCTTCCCGATTTTCAACAGACCAGGATACCGGTTTAATGTTTTGCCGCCTGCAAAATTGCCGGACAAGTACAGCGGTTTTTTCATCATCAGCACAAAAAATAAGCGTTTTTGATCTGGCAAAGAGTTTAAGCTTTTCTTCCGTTTTTTGTCGCCCCGACTTGAAATTTTCCTGGTGGGCATCGCCAATATTGGTAAGAATACCAATTTCGGGCTGAATAATTTTCACCAGTTTTGCCATTTCGCCGGATTGAGAAATCCCCGCTTCAAAAATTCCCAGGTTATTATGATTTTCCATTAAAAGAACCGAAAGCGGCACTCCGATTTGGGAGTTGTAACTTTTAGGACTGCGCACAATTTTAAACTCTTCTGCAAGTAATTCGTGAAGCCACTCTTTTACTATGGTTTTCCCGTTGCTGCCGGTAATTCCAATCACAGGATACTGAAAATTTTTTCGATGAAACGCGGCCAGTTTTTGTAAGGCCTCAGTAGTGCTTTCAACCAAAATAAACGCTGATTTTTCTGAAATCACCTCGGGTTGGGAAACTACAAAAGCGTTCAATCCTTTGTTAAGCAGGTTGGCAACGTAGTTATGGCCGTTGTTGCGCGGGCCTTTCAACGCAAAAAACAGCGCATTTTCTTCGCGGAAAAAAGTACGGCTATCTGTTACAATCTGTTTTATTCTTCTATGCTGAAAACCTGCGGGAGCAAACAGTTTTCCATGAATAATTTGTGCTATTTGCTGTATGGTATATTCAATCATTTTTAATTTATTCCAGTTTTTTCACCTCCCTTTCGGAGAGGAGGGAAGGTGCTCTTTTTGGGCATTTAAATAACATCTGCGGCACAGAGGTTCATAAACGTCTTTTTCGCCCAGCAGCACCACCTGTTCTTTTTCCGAAAAACGATGCGAAAACTGGGCAATACTGCCACATCTTACGCATATAGCATGAACTTTTGTAACATGGTCGGCCACAGCCATTATGCCCGGCATGGGGCCAAACGGCGCCCCTTTAAAATCCATGTCGAGCCCGGCCACAATAACCCGGATTCCCATGTTCGCCAGTTTTACCACTATATCAACCAGTCCTTTGTCGAAAAACTGCGCCTCGTCAATTCCAACCACATCCACATCGCCCGAAAGCAGTAAAATGTTCGATGAATTGTCCACAGGCGAAGACCGGATGGTATTTTCGTCATGTGACACGACTTCAGTTTCGGAGTAACGCACATCCATCGACGGCTTAAATATTTCAACCTTTTGCTTTGCAAATTTGGCCCGTTTCAACCTTCGGATGAGTTCTTCCGTTTTCCCGGAAAACATAGAACCGGTTATCACCTCAATATTTCCCAGTTTTTTATGGCTGTTTACATCTCTTTCAATAAACATTTGGCGTTCGCTGAATAAGAAATTAAAATTAGTATTTTTACAAAATTAATCTTTAAAAAGAATAGCCGCGCAAAGAAATGGAAAATAAAAAGCTCATAAAAATTTTATTAAAAGATATGTGCGAACTGGAAGAACTGATTGCCGAAATTAAGGCAACCAGACGCTTCGATGCCCTTGAAATGGAATTTATTCACACACGGACCAAAGGTATTTTACAGTTAATGCAGTTGTTTGATTCAAAAGATGAAACTGTTCAGAATGAATACGCTGAAGAGTTGAAAATCGTGGAAAGAGAGCAGGAAAAACCCGTATCAGCAGAATCTTTTGAGGAGCCGGCAGAGGAAAAACAACCGGATGAAAAAGAAATTGTAAATGAGCCTGAAATAGCCGAACCCCGGCAGGAAGACATCAGGGAAAAAGAACCGGCGCCAAAACCGGTAATGGAAGATTCCCCGGGAACAACAGTACAGGAAGAGTCGGGAACTTCAAAACCTTTAACTACCCGGGACAAGGAAGATGATGATATGTTGGAAGAAGAGGCTGAAAAGACGGAAGCCACTTCAAGGCTGGGCGACAGTTTTTTGAAAGGAAAGTCAGTAAACGATTTGATAACCGATCAGAATAAACTGGAGTTCAAGTTGTCGAACCGCCCTGTAAGCAGCATTCAGGCTGCCATTGGCATTAACGATAGATTTCAGTATATCCGCGAGTTGTTCGACGGCGACAACCAGAAATTTCTGGAAGCGGTGAAGGCACTCGATTCGAAACAAAACATAAAAGAAGCAGTGGATTACCTGCGTACCAATTATAAATGGAAAAAAAATGAAACCAGCCTGAAATTTGTAAATCTGGTTAAACGTCGGTTTTTAAATGTGTGAATCCGGTAAATTAATTCTGGTGCCAACTCCCATAGGCAATCTCGACGACATCACGCTTCGGGCAATAGATGTGCTGAAAAATGCCGATATGATTCTGGCCGAGGACACCCGCACTTCCTCCAAACTGACGAACCATCTGGGCATTGAAAAAAAGCTGACACCACACCATAAATTTAACGAGCACAAATCGCTGGGAATGGTGGTTTCGAAATTGCAGGACGGAAAAACAGTGGCGTTGATTTCCGATGCCGGCACCCCGGGAATTTCCGACCCCGGCTTTTTGCTGGTACGCGCTTGTGTTGAAAATGATATTGAAGTGGAATGCCTGCCCGGTGCAACCGCTTTAATTCCGGCGCTGGCCGTTTCCGGTTTGCCAACCGACCGGTTTGTGTTTGAAGGTTTTCTGCCGCAGAAAAAAGGCCGGCAAAAAAGATTGAAGGAACTATCCGAAGAACCCCGTACCCTGGTTTTTTATGAGTCGCCATTCCGTTTGGCAAAAGCGCTGGGGCAGTTTGCCGGTTTTTTTGGTGAAGACCGCAAAGCCTGCGTATGCCGGGAGCTTTCAAAAATGTTCGAGGAAATAAAAAGAGGAACGCTAAAAGAACTTCATCAGTATTATTCAGACCATCCACCCAAAGGCGAAATTGTGATTGTGGTGGAAGGAAAACCAAAAAAAGTGCAGGAAAAGGACCAATGAAAAAAAGATATACTCATATCTTTTTCGATCTTGACAACACCCTTTGGGATTTTGAAACCAATTCCTTTTATGCAATGAAGGAAACTTTCAGACATTATAAACTGGACGAAAAAGGTGTTGACTTTCGGTTTTTTTTTGAAACTTATTCAAAACACAATCATCAGCTTTGGCAGGATTACAGAAACGGGAAAGTGGTGAAAAATGAACTGAAACGGTTACGGTTTCAGAAAACATTTACTGATTTGGAGATAAATGATATAGATTCGCTTGAAATGAATCAGTTTTATTTAACTGAGATGCCCGGACAAACTTATTTAATAGAAGGAGCGGTTGAATTACTGGATTATTTGAAGAGCAAAGGGTATTTTTTATTTATTATAACCAATGGTTTCAGAGAAGTGCAACATAAAAAACTGGAAGCAACCGGGTTAAAGAAATATTTCACCAAAGTTTTTATTTCGGAAGACATTAAAGCACCTAAACCTTCGAAAGAGATTTTTGAATATGCCTTAAAATCGGCTAATGCAAAAAAAAAGAGGAGCCTCATGGTAGGAGACGATCCGATAGTGGATATAGAAGGCGCCTTTCATTTTGGTATGGATACAGCATGGTTAGATATACAACCTTCACTTTCACTGTTTTATAACATAAAAAGAAGTTTAAGCTTATGTGCGACATACCATATTCGCTCCCTTAATGAATTGGAACAGTTTATTTAAACTTCATTTTTACAATGTTTCAATCTTTTAAAAGAGTAGAAAAATTTTTCTGATTCGTTTTTTTTATTCAATTCTTTTTTTAAAATTTGCCTTTAGTATTTTTTAACATTTGTTTAAAGAATATTTTAATTTAGTTATGAGGGGTGAATAATTTTAAAAATTTATAGGTTTTAGAAAATTTGGGGGAATTTTTTAAAACAGTATTTAATAAAATCAGCTTTGCTGGCTGTTTAGTTGCTAACTTAAAACCATTTTTTATGTAAAAACCAAAAAATTTAACCTTTAGTTAAAAAGAATAGAATCCTCTTTACTTTGAGAAAAAATGAAACATGGCCAGGAGGAACTCACTCTTCTTATTTTTCAATTACCCTTCGTAGATTTTCTTTTCCTCCTGGCTTTTTTTCATTTTTTAAAGGGTAATTTAAGCTGCAAGCTTTATGAAGAAGTTAAAGATTAACTGAGGGTCAATCAAAAGTAAGAAGAATTGATTCTTAACCTGAATCAAAATAAATGATAATGTATTTTACGCTGTTTAATTTTTTTTAATTTAAAACTATTTCTATGAAAAAGATTGCGTTTTTTCTATCGATTCTCCTTTTCATGGGATCTTTGGCAGTTAATGCTCAAACGAGGGTTGTTACCGGTAAGGTAATCTCGGCTGAGGACGATTCGCCAATTCCCGGAGTATCGATTCTTGTTATGGGAACCACACTCGGAACAGTTACCGATATTGACGGTAATTATTCCCTGCAGGTTCCTGAAGGTGCTCAAAACCTTGTTTTTTCTTTTGTCGGAATGGCTGCCCAGGAAGTTGCCATTGCCGGCCGGTCTGTTATTAACATTGTGCTGCAACCACAAACTATTGGTGTTGATGAGGTGGTTGTGACAGCTTTGGGTATCCGAAGAGACAAAAAAGCTTTGGGCTATTCGGTGCAGGCTGTGGGAGAAGAAGAACTTGCCCGCACCGGTAATGCGAATTTACTGGGTGCCATGCAGGGGAAAATTGCCGGGGTGGATATCAAGCCATCCAGCGGTATGCCCGGTGCCTCTTCTCAACTTGTTATCAGGGGAGCCCGTTCATTCACCGGAAACAATACCCCGCTTTATGTAGTTGATGGTATGCCCATTGCATCAACTCCTTCCTACGGAACCGGAAACAGTGTTACGGGTACTGATGTTGCAAACCGTGCACTTGACATTAACCCTTCCGATATTGAAAGTATTGACATTTTGAAAGGTCAGGCTGCAGCGGCTCTATACGGTATCCGCGCTTCAAACGGGGTTATTCTAATTACCACAAAAAGCGGCCGGGGAATGGCCGTTGGTAAACCGGTTGTTACCATCAACCACAACAGCAGTTTCGATGTGGTTTCAAGAACCCCGGATTACCAGACCACCTATGCCCAGGGTAGTTACGGAGCTTATACTCCTACTGCATCTTTCTCCTGGGGACCCAAAATTGTTGATCTTCCCAATGATCCGTTAAGAGGTGGTAATACTACCAACACTTTTACCAACCGGGACGGCATGCAACAGGGAAAATTTTATGTGCCGCAACTCGAACAGGGAGGCCTGAATCCATGGGTAACTCCACAGGTATTCAATAACTGGGATGATTATTTCCAAACGGGTTATACCACCTCCAATAATATAAATGTATCACAGGCAACCCGTGAAGGAAGTTTTGCATTGGGCCTGAGCGTTACCGACCAGAGCGGTATTGCACTGGCAACCGGAATGACCCGTTACAATGCAAAGGCAGCCGGAGAACGTAACCTGAATAAAAATTTTAAAGTAGGTTACAGCGCCAATTATTCAAAAAGCAATATCGATAAATTGTCCGGCGCAAATGATGGTTCGTTAACCGGTGTGCTTGCTGCTCCTTCCAGTTACAATCTGAAAGGTTATCCGTATCATTATCCGGGTGATCCATACCGGCAAATTTATTTCCGTGGCGGTTCATTTGATAACTCGTACTGGATTCCGGACAACAACACGTTTAATGAAAAAACCGAACGTTTCTTTGGAAACGGGTATGTTGATTTTAATACTGCTTTATCCGACGGAATGAACCTGAATTTAAGATATCAGGCAGGATCGGATACTTACACTACACACCTTCAGAATATTTTCGGTTATGGAAGCCGGGGAAATTCAAGGGGTGTAATTTCCAATTTTGGTACCACCTATGCGTTGTTTAATTCAACGGCCACAGCCAATTTAGACTGGACAATCAGCGACGATCTGGAATTCAGTGCCATGCTTGGAAATGAATTAAATCATTCTACAAGCAAAGGTTATTCCGAGTCGGGTACCAACTTTAACTTCGGAGGCTGGAATCACATTGGAAATGCCAGTGTTCAAACTGCCGACGAATCACAAAGTGAGTCGCGCGATATTGGTGTTTTCGGAAGTTTGTCTCTCTCATGGAGGTCCATGTTATTTCTGAATGCAACAGGTAGGAATGATGTTGTTTCTGCCATGCCACGCGGAAACCGTTCATTCTTTTATCCTTCTGTTTCTTTGGGTTTTGTTCTTTCAGAATTGCCAGGCATTCAGGATGCAACATGGCTTTCTTTTGCAAAATTAAGGGCTTCTTATGCTGAAGTAGGACAAGCCGGCAGGTATTATGAGAATTTTTATGCTACACCTGGCTACGGCGGAGGATTTTTCCTTTCTGCCCCAATCCAGTATCCTGTTGGTGGAATTAATTCCTATGTGCCAAACACAACCATGTACGACCCGAATCTGAAACCTCAGAATACTGTTTCGTATGAATTTGGTGTGGATCTCAAATTTTTCAATAACCGTTTTGGTATCGATTATACCTATTCACGTCAGGATGTAACCGACCAGATTTTTGCTGTGCCTTTGGCAGGATCAACCGGAGCTTCATCGCTGGTTATGAACGGAGGTGCTGTTCAAACTGATGCACATGAAGTTATGATGTACGTTACTCCGGTTAAAACCCGGGACTTCCAGTGGGATTTGAATTTTAACTTTGCCGTTGTTGATAATCAGGTACTCGAACTTGCCGAAGGTGTGGAAAGTATTTTCCTGGGTGGTTTTGTTACCCCGCAGGTTCGTGCCGGAATCGGCAACACCTATCCGGTTATTTACGGTACTACTTTTGTCAGGGACGATAACGGAAACCTTGTGGTAACCGACAGCCCCGGAGCATGGAATCACGGTATGCCTCAAACAGGCGAACCTGGTGTAATTGGCGAAGTTTCGCCCGACTTTATTTTGGGTGGAACAAGTACATTTACCTATAAGTCGGTTTCGCTTAGCGGAGTTTTTGAATGGAAAAATGGTGGTGAAATGTACTCTGGTTCCAATGGTTTGTTAGACCTTTACGGGATGTCTGCTGTAACTGAAGACAGAGAATCAACCTTTATTTTTGAAGGTGTTAAACCAGACGGAACGCCCAACGACATTGTAAGGGGTGGACCCAACGATCCGCGTGCCCTTCAGGATTTATACACCAATGTACTGTCAAATGTCGATGAATACTATATTCATGAAAATTCTTTCGTAAAGTTGCGTGAACTTTCCTTGAGATACAAATTTGCCAAACCCATTTACAAAACACTGAATGTAGGCGTTTCGCTCTACTCAAGGAACATTTTGCTTTGGACAGCTCTCCGAAACCTCGATCCGGAAACATCGCAGGGTAATAACAATATGGGTGGATCTTTTGAAAGGTTTTCGCTTCCGCAGACCACCAGCTATGGATTTGGTTTGGATATTACATTCTAACATTAAAATATAAGGAATTATGAGAAAGATATTAAATATTCTGTTGTCTGGTCTTCTGGTGTTTACAGCCTGGTCCTGTTCAGAAGATATTATGGACGACATCAATAAAAACGTAAATGATCCGACTGATGTGGCATCAAGACTGATAATCACGGATGCCATGGTGAGGTCTGCATTCAGCATCACCGGCAGTGATTTGGCATGGTATGCCTCGGTTTACATTGAACACAACGTAGGCATCTGGAACCAGAGTTACAATGCCGAAATCCGTTCCGGTGAGCCAACCAGCGCTACAACTTATAACAACTCATGGAACGCTATGTATCAAAATTTGTACAGGCTGAAAACCATTATTGAGAAATGTTCCGAAGGTGGTTCAGAAGAGGGAAACTGGCATACCCTTGCCATTGCACAAACTTTAATGGCACACAACCTGGCCACGCTGACCGATGTAATGGGAGATGTGCCATGGACGGAAGCATTGCAGCCAGGATTTATATTTACACCTGTACTTGACAAACAGGAAGCCATTTATGCCGAGGTTCACCAGTTGCTTGATGACGCCATTGCAAACTATAACAAAACAACTACTTTTGGCTCGCTGGGAACCCAGGACTTTATTTATGCCGGCAATGCTGAACGCTGGAAACAGCTGGCTTACGGTTTAAAAGCCCGTTATACCATGCGTTTGTCATTAAAAGAGGCAAAATACGCCGACGTGGTAAGTTTTGCAAACCAGTCTTTTACAGCAAGAACACAGCAGGCTCAGTTGAACTACAACGGAAGCACAAGTTTCAGCCCGTTTTACCGGTTTTATACTGACCGTGATTATTTCGGCGCAAGCCAGAGTTTATACGATAAACTGGAAGAAAGAAACGACCCGAGGATTGAAGTTTTCTGGAAACCTCACCCCAGTTCGGGAGAATTTTTACTGGCGCCCAATGGTGATCCGGTGCAGGTTCAGGGCACTTACAGTATCTCTGCCATTTCAACGCAAACCGCTCCAACATACCTGATGAGCTATCACGAAGTTGAGTTTCTGAAAGCAGAAGCGTATGTTCGCTTAAATCAGCTTGAAAATGCAGCAACAGCTTTGGAAAAAGCGGTAACAGCAGCTTTCCAGAAAGTGAATATTGGTTTAACTGCTGAAGATGCAGAAGCTTATTTTGAAGAAAGCGTTTTGCCGAAATTCAACGCCAACCCGCTTTCGGAAGTAATGAACCAGAAGTATATTGCATTCTATGAAGAAGAAGCAGTAGAGGCATACAGCGATTACCGCCGTTTGGTTGCTATGGGGAATAACGTGATTCAGTTAGTCAACCCTAAAAACGCTGCAAATCAGTTTCCGCAGAGGTTTACCTACGGGAACAGTGATGTAACAACAAACGAAAATGTTCGTAATGCATACGGCGACGGTAACTACGTTTATACTGAAAAAGTATGGTGGGCCGGCGGCACACGTTAATAAGGATAAATTGTAAAAATTTAAACAATTGAGATATGAAAAAAATAAAAATATTTGGTTTGATTGCCTCGCTGTTTCTCATCTTTTCAGCATGTGAAACAGAGGTGGTGGATCCGGCAGGTCTCCGGGGCGTGGGAGCAGTTCCCGGTATTGAGGATTTTACTCCGCAGACCTTTGATGTTAACGATCTGCAAAATACCTTCATCCAGTTTAAACTTGTGCTTGATGCTCCGGACGTAAGTGAAGCAATCATACTTGTTTCCTATAAAGGAGATAAAAAACGGGCGGAAGTAACCAGGGTGAGCAGTTTCCCGGCAACCATAAAAATCATGTTGTCAGATGCGGTTTCCAAACTCGGTATGCAACTTTCTGCAGTTCAGCCTGCTGATGTGTTCAATTTTGAAGTGCAAACTGTACAGGGCGGAAAGACTTACTATTCTAGTGCTGCCTTTAATGCAGCAGTGGTTTGTGGTTACGACCCGGATATGGTAAGCGGTAGTTACCGTGCAGTCAGCAATAGTTGGGCAATAGATGGTAACGTTACCATTACCGTTGACCCGAATGATGAATATGTGATTTATGTTGCCGGACTGGCAGCACTTGATGGTCTGAATGAAGATAAAGGACCGTTAAAAATGGTTGTAAATCCGGATAACTTTAGTGTAACTGCCGTTAAAACAGCATTGGCATCTTCAGCATTTGGTTATACAAATATCTGGTACGAAGGTTCCGGATTATTGAATACCTGTGACGGAACATACACGATGGGTATGACAATTGGAGTAGATCAGGGTACCTTTGGCGGAGCACCGCATGACTTTACCTTCACAAAAAACTAAATAATTTGAGATAGAATTATTTGTAAATTATTTTATTAAAAATGGGTTAATTAAATGTTAACCCATTTTTTTGTGCTTACAGTTTAGCGTAAATGATACAATATTTACTTACAGTTTTATTTTTGTAATTCATTTCTTTTTATAAATTTGCGCTTGTTAAGTATTTTTAACAACTATTAGTTATTATAAACATTTTGCAATAATTAATAAAAAGTTCAGTAAGAATTGCTGTATTTCAATATACAGCAATGTTGAAGGGAATAAAAGATTTATTTTTTTTAGCTGTTTAATTATAAATTTAAAACTATTTCTATGAAAAAGATTGCGTTTTTTTTCTCGATCCTCCTTTTCATGGGAACAATGGTATTAAATGCCCAGACGAGGGTGATAACCGGTAAGGTTACTTCGTCTGAGGATAATATGCCTGTTCCGGGAGTTTCGATTGTTGTGCAGGGAACTACATTGGGAACAGTTACCGATTTGGACGGTAATTATTCGCTTCAGGTTCCGCAGGATGCCCAAAACCTTGTTTTTTCGTTTGTGGGTATGGCTTCCCAGGAAATTGGCATTGCCGGCCGAAGCACCATTAATGTGGTGATGCAACCGCAGGCCATTGGTGTGGATGAAATTGTTGTTACTGCTTTGGGTATTTCCCGTGAGAGGAAGTCGCTGGGTTACGCAGTACAGGATGTAAGAAGTGATGAATTGGTTAAAGCAGCCGCACCAAATGCCATTTCTTCTTTGGCTGGTAAGGTTGCCGGGGTTCAGATTAACCAGGCCGGCGGTCAGATTGGAGCTTCCTCCAGGATTGTTATCCGTGGGAACAGCTCATTTGGCGACAACCAACCGTTAATTGTTGTTGATGGTATCCCGATTTCAAACAGCGCAACATCACAAAATGCTGTTGACTATGGTAGCGGATTGTACGATGTGAATCCTCAGGATGTTGAATCCATCACTGTATTAAAAGGAGGGGCAGCAGCAGCTCTTTATGGAATGCGCGCCGGTCATGGTGTCATTCTGATTACCACAAAATCAGGCAGTGGAAGAGCCAAAGGAATTTCTGTTACTTATGACGGGAACTATAATTTAGATCAGGTACATAGTATTCAAAAATTTCAAAATAAATACGGACAGGGGTATTACGGAAGTGAATATTATTATAAATTAAGAACCAGCGGCGGTTGGAGCGGAACCTATCAGGAATACGCTCAGGGTGATTACGATCCCGGTGTAGGTTTCTCTTATTTTGATGGAAGAGGGAACGGAGTTCAGGATGGTATGGACGAAAGCTGGGGGCCAAGGCTCGATATCGGTCTGAAACTTCCCCAGGTTACCAGTCCGCTGGATGCAAACGGGAACCGGGTTCCGACCGACTGGGTTTCAAATCCGAACAATATTCGTGACTTCTTTGAGGTGGGACATACAACAAACCACAATATTGCACTTACTTCAGTTTCCGATAATTCCAATACCAGGGTATCTTTAGGTATCAGGGATCAGGTGGGTACTTTACCGAATACCGATCTTAGCCGTTATACTGCTGCCGTTAATTCGATGGTAACAATAAATAAACTGTTCGACTTTGACCTGGCTTTAAATTATGCCCGCTCGGAAAGCGATAACCTGCCGGTAACCGCGTACAATGCCAGTAACCCGATGCAGGGATTTGGGCAGTGGTTTGGCCGTCAGGTTGATATGAAAGACCTGAAAGATAACTGGGAAAAAACATTGCCAACCGGATTCCATTATAACTGGAACAGCAACTACCACAACAACCCTTACTGGAGTATGAATAAAAATACCAGTTCATTTCAGCGCGACAGGGTTTTTGGAAAAACTTCACTGTTTTTCAATCCAACCGATTTCCTGAAATTTGAAGGCCGTTTGGGTGTTGATTACTACAATAGTAAAAACAAACGGATTATTACAAGTGGTTCAAATGAGACTTTATTAAGCCTTGCAAACGCCTTGTTTGAAGGTGGTTGGTTCAGGTTAAACCAGGACAGGAATACGGAGTTGAACGCCGACCTGATTGGTACATTCAATAAAACCTTTGGCGATGTTTCAGTTAACCTGCTGGCCGGAGCAAATTACAGAAATTTAAGATGGGAAAGATCAACCATTGGTGCGAGTTCGCTTACAGTTCCCGATTTGTTCACCATTTCAAACGTAAAGGGAAGTCCGGTTACTGAAATGGATCATAGCTGGATAAGAAGCAACAGTGTTTACGGTTCCGCATCAGTTGGATATCAAAACTGGGTTTTCCTTGATGTAATGGCACGTAACGACTGGAGTTCAACCATAAAAGATCCGTTCTTTTATCCTGCCTTCAGTTTGAGTTGGTTGCCAATGGATTTATTTCAGGTTAATTCAGATGTTATTTCTTTTCTGAAACTCAGAGGAGGCTGGGCCAAAGTCGGTTCTGCAACCGGCGCGTACCGCACCGATCCTTACTTCTCGGCCGGCGCCAGCACTATTTACGGCGTAACACAATTTAACCAGTCAACCGAATTCCCGCCTGCTTCACTCAGGCCTGAACAGGTTGTAACTACTGAATTTGGTCTGGAAGCAAACTTCCTGCAAAACAGGATTGGGTTGGATGTAGCTGTTTACGACAAAACCACCACTGACCAGATTATGAGTGTCGCCATTTCAAAAGCAACCGGTTACAACACTACCATGGTTAATGCAGGAGAAATTAACAACAAAGGGGTTGAAGTACAGTTAAGAGGATCTGTTCTTAAATCTGCCAACAGTTTGAACTGGGATATCGTTTTGAACTGGGCGCGTGATGTGAGCGAAATTGTGGAACTTTACACAGACCCGGTAACAGGCCAGGAACTGGAATCGTATCAAATTGGATCCGAGTGGAGTACCTTTGTTCAGGCTCGTCCGGGAGATCCCTGGGGAGTTATTTACGGCACAGGTATGCAAAGAAGAGAATCAGACGGAGCAATTATTGTGGGTGCCAATGGAAGGCCTTTGACTCAGGCAAATATGAAACTGGGTGAAGTAAATCCGGACTGGATTGGAGGTATTCGCAACGAATTCACCTATAAAAACATTAGTTTGGGATTTTTGATTGACATTCGTAAAGGCGGCGATATTTTCAGTGTATCGCAAATGTTTGGCGCTTACGGCGGTCAGCTTGAATTTACGGCTGAAGGCGATGTAAGGGAGAACGGAGTTATTTTGGGACAAAATTACATGAAAGATGAAAAGTTTGTAAAAATAGTTAACCAAAATGCTGACGATATTCAACTGTCCGAGTTTGCGGAAAACGATTTGGTTACTTCTGCTCAGGCATTTTTCCAGTCGTTTTACGCTAACAGAGAGCTTTCCATTTTAGATGGTTCGTATGGAAAATTAAGGGAAGCTCATATTACTTATATTCTCCCAAGAAATCTGTTTGGGGTTGAAAGTTTTGTTAAAGGAGGCTCTGTGGCTTTGGTTGGAAATAACCTTGCCATTCTGTGGCGGCATAAATCAAACATTTCAGGACTTGACCCTGAAAATACGGCCAATAGCCAAAACGATAAAGTTGGTCTGGAAACTACAAGTTATCCACCTTCCCGGAGTTTCGGTATAAAATTAAATTTACAGTTTTAATATATAACATCGAATGATTATGAAAAGATATATTGGAAAAATATTAGCAGTAACTTTCATTACAACCCTTTTTATTGCAGGGTGTACTGACAAGTTTGAGGAGATCAATACCGATCCCGACCGTGCCAAGGATGCACCTTCCACCAACGTTCTTGCTTTTGTACTCAGGTATCACTCATCTACTTTCTACGATGCGTGGAATGATTTGAATGAACCATCCACATACGGTGGCCATTTGGCTAAAATTCAATACATTGATGAAGCCCGTTACAACTACAGGCCTGGTGTAGTGGAAAACAAGTGGTATTATACTTACATTCAATTGAACAATGTAAATGAAATTAAAAAGAAAGCAACTGCTGATGAAGCAAATAATCTGTTAGGAGTCGCCAAAGTTTTGGAAGCTTATATCTTCCAGATAGCAACTGACACCTGGAGAGATATTCCATTTACTGAAGCCATAAAAATGGCCGACGGGGTATTACTGCCATCTTATGACCGGCAGGAAGACATTTATCCTGCGCTGCTCGAGATACTTGCCGAAGCCAATTCCCTTTTAGGTTCGGGTAATGATAACCTTGGAGAAGGAGATATGCTTTTTGGCGGAAATGTTGTGAGATGGAAAAAGTTTGCCAATTCACTGCGTTTGCGTATTGCTATGCGTATGTCGGGCGTAAATGCGGCGCTTGCCAAAAGTACGGTGGAAACCATTATGGGTAATCCTTCTCAGAACCCGATAATGACCAGCAACGACGACAATGCTTTCTTTGTATGGCCGGGCAGTTCTCCTTATGAAGAACCCTGGTTTGTAGATTCAAAAACCCGTGATGATCACGGGATGAGTGACATTCTGATTAATAAACTGAAGGAACTAAGCGATCCGCGCTTGCCGGTTTATGCACAACCTGCTGCATCAGATGGCGAATACCGTGGATTTACAATTGGCGCTGTTAATCAGCCAAACCTCGCCACAATTTCGCGCATTGGTGCACGTTTCCGTCTCGATCCTGCCGGTTTTTCGCCTTATATGCGGTATGCAGAAGTAATGTTTCACGCTGCTGAAGCAGCACTGAAGGGTTACAGTGTGGGTATATCAGCAAAAGACGCATACGAAGCTGGTGTTGCCGCTTCACTGGAAGAAAACGGAATAGAGCAGGAAGATATTGATGCTTACCTGGCCGGACCTGCCGCTTTTAACAATACGCTGGAACAGGTTTACTGGCAGGAGTGGATTGCCTTGTTTAAACAAGGTATGGAAGCATGGTCACTGTATCGCCGCACCGGTGTTCCCACAACACACTATGTGGCTCCCGGTTCAGTTTTTACAGGCCATAACAGCCCGCCTTTCCGATATCCTTACCCGCAAAATGAGTTGACACTTAATGGTGGAAATTCAAAAGCTTTTGCCGATGAAGTAGTTGATGACTTCTGGGGTAAAAAAATGTGGTGGGATACCCGCACAGGGGTTCAGTAAATTTGAGTTTTCCTTTTAAATTACAAATAAAAGCTCCGGCATTGCCGGAGCTTTTTTTATGTCTCTCTTTTCTTCTTCTTTGCCGCCGGAAACAGTACATTATTCAGAATTAACCGGTAACCGGGCGAATTGGGATACAGGTTTAAATCGATGGGCGGGTCGCCAACCAGGTGCCTGTAATCTTCGGGGTCGTGGCCGCCGTAAAAAGTCCAGAAACCTTTTCCACGTTCACCGTGAATATAACGTGTTTTACGTGTCGGTTTGTTTTCTCTTTTTGTTTTTCTGATAAATCATTGAATTTTCCTAAATTTGATGGCATTAACAGCATCTTTAATGACTAAAAGAGAACAAATATTGTCCAGAGTAAAAGAATTGATTTCAAGTAAAGAGCCCAAGGCTGATATTATTCTTTTTGGATCAAGGGCAAGAAATGATTTTCATGCCGATTCTGATTGGGATATTTTGGTTTTAATGGATAAAGACAAAATCAGTTTGTCGGATGAGCAGGCAATAAGGCATCCATTATATGATATAGAATTGGATACAGGTGAAGTTTTATCCCTTTTAATATACTCAAAAAATGAGTGGAACAATAAATTAAAAGTTACGGCATTATATAAAAATGTCAAAAAAGAAGGAATAAAGCTATAATGAAAGTCAACAGAAGTGATTATATCAATTTCAGATTTAAACGCGCAGAGGAAACTTTGATCGATGCAAAATATTTGATTGAAAAAGGAAGTTGGAATTCTGCAATAAACAGACTTTATTACTCATGTTTTTATGCTGCGCTTGCCCTTTTAATACAGAATGATACCGAAGCGAAATCACATAAAGGTGTAAGAGGCTTGTTAGGACAGAAGTTTATAAAACCAGGTATCATACCTAAAGAGTATGGACAAATTTATTCTGACTTGTTTGATTTCAGACAAAAAGGAGATTATGGTGATTTTTTCGATTTTGATGCTGAAAAGGTTATTCCCTTCGTGCCAAAAGTGGAAATGTTTCTTACTCTCGTAAAAGTTCTGATTAACAAGGACTAAAAACTCAGCTTTTGGAAACAAAAATTTTTCTTGTTTAAATTGAATTTACGTTTCCCGTTTTTTCTTTTTCGCCGCCGGAAACAGTACATTATTCAGAATTAACCGGTAACCGGGCGAATTGGGATACAGGTTTAAATCGGTGGGCGGGTCGCCAACCAGGTGCCGGTAATCTTCGGGGTCGTGGCCTCCGTAAAAGGTCCAGAAACCTTTTCCACGTTCACCGTGAATATAACGTGCCTCGCGGGCAGGTTTGTTTTCTCCCAGAATAAGTACGTTGGGTTTAATTACTTCTGAACGGAAAGCTGTGGTTTGGCCCATAAATCCTTTAATCATATTCCGGTGATTCTGACATAACATGGTGGGAATGGGATCCCATTTTGCCGAAAATTCAAATAGGGTAAAATAATCATTTTCGCGTGCAACACGTCGTGTGTTGGTGGCATCTATATTGGAAAATTCATACACATTCGGATCCATTTCAAGTTCAAAATTCTCAAAGGCAAACGTTTTTGAAAAATCCAGATGATCACAGGCATGAGGATCGGCCGGGTCACCGTCGAACATGGGGCCGACAATATCTAACCCTGTTGCAGCACGGGCAATATCGTACGTATCGGTAGCAGCACACATGGCAAACAGAAAGCCGCCATTCATTACATATCTGTCCATTTCGCGGGTTACAAACGATTTCATTTCAGAAACTTTTAAAAACCCCAGTTTTTCGGCAAGCGCTTTATTTATAGCTACATCTTGCTGGTACCAGGGCATGTGCTGGTAAGTTCTCCAGAATTTTCCAAACTGGCCGGTAAAATCTTCGTGATGCAGGTGCAGCCAGTCGTATTTGGAGAGTTCCCCGTTTAAAATTTCTTCGTCATAAATTTGGTCGTATTCAATTTCGGCATAAGCGAGAACCAATGTTACGGCATCGTCCCACGGAAGTTTGTTGGGTGGCGTATAAACGGCAATTTTCGGGGCTTTGTTCATGCTCACGGCATCCTGGTTTACTTCGGGTCGGGCAATCTCGTTCAAAATTGCGGATGCCTGTGCATCGGTAATGGATTCAAATGAAACGCCTCTTATTACACATTCATTTTCAATTTCGGGGTGGTGCTGCATCAGGAAACTGCCGCCCCGGTAGTTCAGCAGCCACTTCACTTCCACATCGCGCTGAAGCACCCAGTAAGCAATACCATACGATTTCAGGTGATTACGTTGTGTGTCATCCATGGGTATCAGCAAGTGAATGGCCTGCGCCTGCATTAAAAACAGCAAAAATAAAATGGATAAAATAAATCTATTACTCATTTCAGTTTCCTTTATTGTTTAAATACAAACAACAAAGGTAATAAGTTTAGGAAATTTCAAAAAGGTGCATCGTTTGTCGTTCCGGATCGGTCAAAACCGGTATTGGTTGAAATTCCTGCACCTACTGCTTCTTCTTCATCTTCATTCATTTTTGAACTGAATGTTTTGGCACTGTTAAAACCATCTTTAAAGTTGGTTTCCATATCGCTGAATTTCGCCAGTTCTTTTTTGAATGCCAGGTGCACATCACCGGTTGCGCCGTTACGGTGTTTGGCAATTATAATTTCTGCCACCCCAATAAGCGAGTTTCCTGAATCGTCTTCAGTTATGCCGTAATATTCAGGCCGGTGAATAAAGGTAACGATATCGGCGTCCTGCTCAATGGCGCCCGATTCGCGCAGGTCGGAAAGCTGCGGTCTTTTCCCTTCGCGCGATTCAACCGAACGGTTTAACTGCGACAGGGCCAGAATGGGAATATTAAGTTCTTTGGCAATGGCTTTTAACGATCGTGAAATGGCACTAACCTCCTGTTCGCGACTTCCTCTGTTGTCGGTGCCAGCGGTCATTAACTGCAGGTAATCAACAATAACTACCTGAATATCGTGCTGCATTTTAAGCCGGCGGCATTTGGCCCTGAACTCGAATATGGATAGGGCAGGAGTGTCGTCGATAAAAACAGGTGCTTTTTCCAGGGCCGAAATTTTCCGGTTCAGGTGTTCCCATTCATAATTTTCGAGCCGCCCGGTTTTCAGCTTGTCGTTCCCCAGTTCAGTTTCTGCTGCAATTAGTCTGTTAACCAACTGAATGGATGACATTTCGAGCGAAAAAATGGCTGTGGCGCGGTTGTGTTCCACGGCCATATTTCGCGCCATGCTTAAAACAAATGCTGTTTTCCCCATCGAAGGGCGGGCTGCAATAATAATGAGGTCGGTTTTTTGCCAGCCCGATGTAATGCGGTCGAGTGCCGTAAAACCTGAGGGAACTCCGCTAAGGCCGTCTTTTCGTTGCCGTGCTTTTTCAATCTGAAGAATGGCTTCATTCAGCACCGGTTTAATGGGTACGGTTTCTTTTTTGATGTTTCGTTCGGCAACCTGGAACAGGGAAGATTCAGAAAAATCGATCAAATCGTCCACATCCATAGTGTCGTCATACGATTTTGCCTGGATTTCGGAAGAAACCCGGATCAATTCCCGCTGGATGTATTTCTGGGCAATAATTCGTGCATGAAATTCGAGGTGTGCTGCCGAGGCCACTCTTCGGGTAAGCTGCGTAATGTACCCGGGGCCTCCCACTAATTCGAGTTGTTCGCGGTCTTTTAATTCCTGGGTAACCATCAGTAAGTCAACCGGTTTTTCGTTGCCTGACAGCTCTTTGATGGCCTCAAATATTTTCTGGTGTTCTTCTTTATAGAAACTGGATGTATCGAGAATGTCGGCTACGGTAACATAGGCATCGCGCTCGAGCATCAGCGCTCCCAAAACCGCTTCTTCCACTTCAATCGCCTGTGGAGGAAGTTTTCCGTACTGTGCATTTATTTCGTCAATGGTCATTCCGGTCTGTCGCCGGCCCTGGTTGGTTGTTTTTCTGTTTTTTTCAGTCGCCATTTTTCCCGTTTAATCCAAATTTGTTTCTATTCTTTGTGGCGACTAAATTACAAATAAAGGATGGGGCAAGTCAAGTTTTAAACGGTTTAGTTGTTAACTAAATTTATCCACAAATGTTTATTGATTTATATTCAGTTTATCTTCAATTACTTTGGTGAGAATTTCCTGTAAAGTGAGCCCCATTGCGTTAATTTGCTGCGGGATAAAACTGGTTGAAGTCATGCCGGGTGTGGTGTTTACTTCCAGAAACCAGAATTCTTTTTCTTTTAAAATGAAATCTACCCTTACAATTCCTGCACACTGGCAAAGATCATAAATTTCAGAACTGAGTTGCCGGCATTTTTCATATAAATCTTCAGGAAGGCGTGCCGGAGTGATTTCGTCCGTAGCACCCGGGGTATATTTGGCTTCAAAATCGAAAAATTCGTTTTTCGGAATTACTTCTGTTACCGGAAACACAATTTTTTTTCCTCCGATTTTAACAAGTCCGCAGGTAAATTCGTGGCCGGCAATATACTCCTCAACCAGCGCTTCGTTGCTTTCCTCCCAGGCTTTTTTTACAGCCGGTAAAAAGTCGTTTTCGGTTTTAACCTTTGTAATGCCAAAGCTTGACCCGCCGGCATTGGGTTTCACAAAAAGCGGCAACCCGAGTTTATCTAAAATGGCCTGGTGATTGATGCTTTCACCTTTTTTTAATTTTACCGAACGGGCCATTTTTACCCCGAAACTTTTCAGGTAGTTATTGCAGAACCACTTGTTAAAAGTTAGCGATGATGAATGTACATTACTTGTGGAGTAAGGGATTTTCAACAAATCGAAATACCCCTGCAAAATGCCGTCTTCACCAGGTGTGCCGTGAATGGTAATGTAAGCAAAATCGAACCGGATTTTTTGTCCATTGAGCATAAAACTGAAGTCTGATTTATCAACCGGTGCAATTTTTTTTTCGCTTTGCAAAACATTCCACTCTGCTCCCTGCATCTGAACCAGCCAGGGCATAAATTTTCCGGTGTCGATGGCTGCCAGAACGTTGGCGCCGCTTTTTACCGAAACAACAAACTCAGAAGAGTCGCCGCCGGCAATGACTGCAATATTCGGTTTTTTCATCATCTGCTTGCTATATAGTTTTCCCATTTTTCAACAACAGTTGCCATATCTTCAGGCAATTCCGAGTCAAATACCATTTTTTCGCCTGTTACCGGATGTTCAAACCCCAGCATTTTGGCATGAAGCGCCTGGCGGGGGAGCAATTTAAAACAATTTTGAACAAACTGTTTGTATTTGGCAAATGTTGTTCCCCGCAAAACCTGGTCGCCTCCGTAGTTAGAGTCGTTAAAAAGCGGGTGATTGATGTATTTCATGTGTACGCGTATCTGGTGTGTGCGACCTGTTTCCAGCCGACATTCCACCAAACTAACATAGCCAATTTGTTTCAGTACTTTATAATGTGTAACCGCATGTTTTCCGTAATCTCCCTCCGGGAAAACCATAAATACCTGTCTGTTTTTTAAACTGCGGCCTATATTTCCTGTAATGGTTCCTTCGTTTTCTTTGGGAATTCCCCAAACCAGGGCATGGTAACGCCGTTCGGTACTTTTTTTGTAAAACTGCAAGGCCAGTTTGTTTTTCGCCAGTTCTGTTTTGGCCACCACCATCAGTCCCGAAGTATCTTTGTCAATCCGGTGAACAAGGCCCGGGCGAGGGTCTTCGCTTTTAAACAATGGAAGGTCTTTATAGTAATAAGCAAGGGCATTTACCAGTGTTCCGGTGTAATTCCCGTGCCCCGGGTGCACCACGAGTCCGGCCGGTTTGTTTAATACAATAAGCTCATCATCTTCGTAAATAATGTTTAGCGGAATATCTTCGGGAATAATTTTCAGTTCGCGACGGGGATAATCCATTACAATGCGGACCTCGTCGTTGGGTTTTACCTTGTAGTTTGCCTTTACGGGTATTTCATTTACCAGAATATTTCCGGCTTCGGCGGCTGACTGAATCCGGCTGCGCGAAGCATTTTCGATTCGGTTGGCCAGAAACTTGTCGATGCGCAAAAGCGACTGACCCGGCTCAACTGTCAGCCTGAAATGTTCATACATTTCATCTTCTTCCGGCTCTTCGTTTTCCAGCAGATATTCTTTCATTTTTATTGAAATTCGATGCCCAGGGCTTCGGTAATTTTAAGTGAGTCAACGGTTACCCATAAATCGACTGACGAACCCAGCAGAATGTTAGCTGTTGTTCTCGGATTTGGCCTTTGCCTCCAGATTTGTGCATTCAGCGAATCTTCACCCGAAATAACCGTTTCGTCGTAAATAACAACCCCGGTGTTAAGCATGGCATTGGTTAAGGTAATTTGAGCTTCTTCAGCCGTTAGTCCGGTTAAATCAGGAAGAAGTGTTGTCTGGTTTCCATGCTGGCGGCCCACAACCAGATCAATACGGGTACCTTTTGGCAGTTGTTTTCCGGGGAAAATATTAACAGAATTGATTTGTGCATTCAACACTAAATTGTTGTATTCCGAAGGTTGATACGAAATATTTCCGATTTGCAGGCCGGAATTTTCCAGCAATACCTGCGCCTGCCGGAATGAAATATCGGTTAACTGCGGCAGAGTAACCATTTCGGGTTGTGTTGAATTGATAGTCAGAAAAATCGTGCGGTTTTGCTTCACTCCCTGCCCGGCGCCTGGAATCTGGTCAACCACCACTCCCGGGGCGGCATCGTCTCTGAAAAGCGAATCAACTACTTCAATTTTCAGGTTATTATGTGCCGCTACTTTTTTTGCCTCGGCAGGAATCATCCCCGAGAAATCGGGTACCGGATTTGACTGTCCGTGCCGGGTATAATTTTCGAGGCCCTTCATGGTAAGAAAAAGAAGACCCGCAATAACAAAGGCTGCCAAAAACAGTTGAATCAGAAAAGTCCGGCTGGTAAGAAACCTGGATAAACTCATAGTTTAAAATTTTCTCAACAAAAATAAGGTAAAAACGAGAAATAATGTATTGGAATAAACACGAAAAGGTAAAGAATTGCAATTCTTTACCTTTTCGGTTTTCGGAATGTAGGATATAAATTATTTTTTGTGCCGTGGTTCGTCAGAAACAGTGAGTTTCCTGCGTCCTTTTGCACGACGGGATTTCAATACTTTTCTCCCGTTTGCCGTTGCCATTCTTTCTCTGAAACCGTGCTTGTTTCTTCTTTTTCTGTTCGATGGCTGAAATGTTCTTTTCATCTGCTAATATTTTTGTTTTTATAACCTGTCTTCATTTTTCGGACTGCAAAAATAGCTGTTTTTTTATTTCCTCCAAATGCTATTTTGTTTTCTTTTATTCAGAATCCTGATTTTCTTCCTTTTTTTCTGAAAACCTGAAGCCTATTCCATGCAAATTCACAATTTTTATATTCGGATCGGGTTTAAAATATTTCCGCAACCGGGAAATAAAAACATCGAGGCTACGGCCCAGAAAATAGTCGTTCGAACCCCAAACACGTTCAAGTATATCGTTCCTGTTCAGTACTTTGTTTGTGTTGTTCGCAAAATACTTTATCAGCTCCATTTCCTTTATGGTAAGTTTTCGGGGTTCACCGTCGAGCGAAAGTGTGAGTTCATCGGGAATAAATAAAAACCGACCGATTTTTTTTGATTTGGACGTTTCGGGTTTGCCTCCGGAAATGTTATTGCTTCGTTTTAAAAAAATTTTAATTTTTAACAACAGTTCCTCCATACTGAACGGTTTGGGAATATAATCGTCTCCGCCAATGGTAAGTCCGGTTATTTTGTCTTCGGTCATAGAACGGGCCGTAAGGAAAATAATGGGAATGTCCTGGTTGGTTTTGCGAATGTATTCGGCCACTTTAAAACCGTCAACCTTAGGAAGCATAACGTCGAGAATTATAAGGTGGTAACTGTTTTTATTAAAAAACTCAATGGCTTCCTGCCCGTTTTCAGCCACATCAACCTGGTAGTTGTTTTGTTCGAGGTTATCTTTTACGATAAACCGAAGGGCATCGTCGTCTTCAACCAATAATAGTTTAACTTCCCCGCTCATTTTTTTTGTGGAATTAATAGTGTAAATATACTGCCTCCATCCGGATTATTGTCCACTTTTATTTCCCATTTGTGGGCTTTTACAATTTTTCTTACATAATCCAGCCCAAGGCCGAATCCTTTTACATTATGAACATTGCCGGTTGGAATTCTGTAAAACCGTTTGAAAATTTTTTTTCTGTATTTTTTCGAAATCCCAATGCCATTATCTAAAAAAAGTATTTTGATATTTTGTTTGTTCCGGGATACATTGATATCAATTTCCGGTTCTTTGTCGCAATATTTTGCGCTGTTTTCCAGAATATTCATAACCAGGTTGGTAAAATGAAATTTATCGGCAATAAGGTAAAGCGGGCTTTGTTCGGTTTTTAATCGGAGGGTGGTTTTTCTTCCCGCATCCGACTGTTTAAAATAATCGGTAACTTCTGTTAAAAAATCCTGAAGTTCCAGTTTCTCCCGGTTCAGGTGCAGTTTGTTTTTTTCCAGCGAAGCCAGATTGAGTACTTTTTCCACATTTTTCGACAACCGGTTGTTTTGTTCCTGAATAATGCGGGCATACTCGAAAAGCCGCTTTGGATTTTGCAGAATTTTTTCATCACCAATCACTTTTGCCGATAAGGCAATAGAAGAAATCGGGGTTTTCAGTTCGTGGGTCAGGTTATTGATAAAATTTTTCTGAATTTGCGAAAGTTGCCTCTGCCGGATAATTACAGAAAGGGTATATCCGAAAAATACGATAACAACTAAAAGCAGGCCGGTAAACAAATACCAAATGGAAAGGCGGGAATGAAAATAAGGAGTCCGGTCGGGAAAATGTATGGCAAAGTAGTAGCTTTCCGGGTTTCTTCCCTGAGGAAAACTGTAGTTCGAGATTTTTTCCTCGTCCCTTGCTGTTACAAGTGTTTTTTGCTCCAACTGCCCTGAGGAAGGATTATTAATTGCAAATTCGAAATCAGCATAAATCTGGTGTTTTTTGAGTTCTTCCTTTAGGTGAAATTTTAGTAATTCATAATCAATGAGGGCATCAACAGTAACCAGGTAATAACTGTTTGAAACCATTTCTACCGGCGCAATGCTGTCGAAATTGGCCAGGTTCCCGTTTGCAACCAAAAGCTGCCAGGCCACTTCTTTTAAAGCGATGGTTGCACTTTCCCTAAACTGTTTTTCTGAAAAATTGTAAGAACTTCGAAGGAAAAAAAACTGAAGCGAAAGAGCCCCTGCAACTGTTATGGTTGCCAGAATTATAATGTATGTCAGCGTTTTTCCTTTCATAGTGGGTTCTTCTTACATTTAATTTACCCTAACTTCATTTTATTTAACCAATTAACACTTTGTTAACAAAAGATCAAGTCTGATTAACACGAACAGCCAATATCGTTGCTTACTTTTGTTGAAACAAAGTAAGTTAATAATTCCAAAAAATTAAAAATAAATCGCAAATGAAAAACCTGTTACAGTTATTTCTGGTATTCGGTTTAGTTGTGCTTACTTCCTTTGCAGTTGCACAAAAACCCCAGATTGTTTTTGAAAACCTGGAACACAACTTTGGTTCATTTAAAGAATCAGACGGCGTTCAAACTACCTCCTTTAAATTTACCAACAAAGGCGAAGTGCCTTTGGTATTAAGTAATGTAAGGGCTTCGTGCGGTTGCACTACCCCTAAATGGACCCGTGAACCGGTTCCTCCAAATGGTTCGGGTGAAATTCAGGTAAGCTATGATCCGAAAAACCGGCCCGGCTCTTTCAATAAAACAGTAATGATCAGTTCAAATGCTGAAAACGGAACAACTGTTCTTCGCATTATAGGCCGGGTTGAAGAACGTGAAAGAACACTCGCCGAACTTTATCCGAGAGAAATTGGCTCGCTAAGGGTAAAAACCAATCATATTTCCTTTGCCCGAATGACTGAAGGTGAGGTAAAATCTCAGGAATTAGAGTTGGTTAACGATACAGACAAACCGGTAAAAGTTGGTTTCAGAACGGTGCCAAAACACCTGAATGTAAAGGTTGAACCGGAAACAATTCCCGCCAATGGTAAAGGAAATCTGGTTGTAACGTATAATGCAAAAGAAGCAGATACTTACGGATTTGCGTCACACCGAATTTATCTTTCCATTGATGGCAGCAACGATTACAGGGCTTCGGTGGGTGTAAGCGCTACCATAGAAGAAGACTTTTCCAAACTGTCTCCCCAGCAGCTATCCAATGCTCCTGTGGCAAAATTTTCAGAAGCATCGTATGATTTTGGGGAAATGAAACAGGGCGACAAAAAAGATCACACGTTTACGCTAACCAACGACGGAAAATCGGAACTGATTATCCGTAACATCCGCTCTTCCTGCGGTTGTACAGCGGTTGCTCCATCCAAAAAAGTTATTGCTCCGGGCGAATCTGTACCAATTAAAGTTACGTTCGATTCGCGCGGAAAACGTGGTCGTCAGAGCAAATCGATTACCGTTATTACCAACGACCCGAAAACACCAACAAGTATGCTGCGCGTTTCGTGCAACATAACTACTGACGCATAGAAAGTTTATAAAATGTCAATAATATGAAGTGTCGCGGATTCCGGTTTGCGGCACTTTTTTTATTCCTGAACAGATAATTGTGGTATTTTTGCAGGAATACTCCAATTATTAGAAATAAATGTCGAATCAGAATAAACATATTGAAAACAATCCTGAGTTTAAAGGCTTAAAAGTGAATGAAGGCATTGAACATCCCGGTTCCTTCAGCGATCATTCCGTGCGGCGGTTTTTGCAGAAAAAACGAAAACTGTTGCCGGCAGAAGAATATGTAAACGGAATTTTAGCCGGCAATATCACTCTGTTAAGCAAAGCTGTAACTCTTGTCGAAAGCTCAAAACCCGAGCATCAGGCAATTGCACAGGAAATTATTGTGCGGTGCCTCCCCCATGCCGGGAAATCGATTCGGGTTGGAATTACAGGAGTACCCGGTGTAGGAAAAAGTACCTTTATTGAAGCCCTCGGAAGTTACATTACCGGACAAGGAGGAAAACTTGCAGTGCTGGCCATCGACCCAAGCAGCGAGCGCACCAAAGGAAGTATTTTGGGAGATAAAACCCGTATGGAAGAACTTTCGGGCGATAAAAATGCGTACATCCGGCCCAGCCCGTCGGCGGGTTCACTTGGAGGCGTGGCACGCAAAACCCGTGAAACAATTGTGTTGTGCGAAGCAGCCGGATTCGACCATATTTTTATTGAAACCGTTGGAGTAGGGCAGAGCGAAACTGCGGTTCATTCCATGTCCGACTTTTTTCTGTTGCTTATGCTGGCCGGCGCCGGCGACGAGTTGCAGGGAATTAAGCGCGGCATTATGGAAATGGCCGATCTGATTGCCATTAACAAAGCCGACGGGAATAATCTGGATAAGGCACAAATGGCTCAAAGGCAATACCGGAATGCGCTGCATCTCTTTCCAAAAAAAGAGTCGGGTTGGGACCCGCTGGTGCTTACCTGTTCGGCTTTGGTAAAAATTGGCATCCCTGAAATCTGGGAGAAAATTGAAGCATACCGAAAAATTACGGTTGAAAACGGGTATTTTTTTCAGCGGCGAAATGCCCAGTCCACCTTCTGGATGCACGAAACCATTCAGGAGCAAATGAAAAGGGCATTTTACTTTCACCCTGAAATGAAAGGAAAAATAAAAGAATTTGAACAACAGGTGCTCAACAATGAAATCAGTTCTTTTGTGGCTGCCGGAAAATTGCTGGAATTCTATTCTGGTTTGAAATAAAAGTTTCATTAAATTTGGAAGGATCTTTTAAAAAACTTTTCGTGTATCAACCTGTTGTATTAGATTAAAATCAACACTAAAAATAATAATATGGATTACGATGTATTGGTTATAGGGAGCGGTCCGGGCGGTTATGTCGCTGCCATCAGGGCATCCCAACTGGGAATGAAAGCTGCCGTTATAGAAAAAGAAAATGTGGGTGGAATTTGCCTGAATTGGGGCTGTATTCCTACCAAATCACTTTTGAAAAGTGCTCAGGCTTTGGAATATGCAAAACATGCCGCCGATTACGGCGTGTCAATTGGCGGCGAAGTGAAAGCCGATTTTTCCGCCATGGTTAAACGAAGCCGCGGCGTGGCTGATAACATGAGCAAAGGTGTTCAGTTTTTATTCAAGAAAAATAAAATTGAAATCATTTCCGGGACTGGAAAACTGACCGGTAAAAATACAGTGGAAGTTACCGACGATTCTGGCAAGAAAAAAACATACAAGGCAAAACATATTATTCTGGCAACCGGCGCCCGTTCGCGCGAGCTGCCCAACCTGAAAATTGACGGTGAAAAAATTATTGGCTACCGTAAAGCAATGACCCTCGAAAAACAACCAAAAAGTATGGTAGTTGTTGGTTCGGGGGCAATCGGCAGCGAGTTTGCCTACTTCTACCAGTCAATTGGAACCGATGTAACACTGGTTGAATTTATGTCCACTCTTGTTCCCAACGAAGACGAAGAAGTGGCCAAACAACTGGAACGCTCGTTCAAAAAAATGAAAATGAAGGTGATGACCGGTTCAACGGTTGAAAAAGTGGATACTTCAGGCAAAAAATGCAAGGTGACCATTAAAACCAAAAAAGGTGAAGAAACAATTGAGGCCGATATCGTTCTTTCAGCCGTTGGAATTACACCCAATACGGAAGATATTGGTTTGGAAGAGATGGGCGTAAAAACCGAAAAAGGTCGTGTGAAAGTAGATGAGTTTTACCGCACCAATGTGGAAGGTGTTTATGCTATCGGCGATATTCTGGAAGGCCCGGCACTGGCACACGTGGCATCGGCCGAAGGTATTGTTTGCGTGGAAAAAATTGCAGGAAAAAATCCGGAACCGATTGATTACAATAACATTCCGGGTTGTACCTACACCAGTCCTGAAGTTTCATCAGTTGGCCTTACCGAGGCCAAAGCCAAAGAAGCCGGCTATGAAATTAAAGTGGGCAAATTCCCCTATTCGGCCAGTGGTAAGGCAAGCGCAGCAGGGCAGAAAGACGGTTTTGTGAAATTAATTTTCGATGCAAAATACGGCGAATTGCTGGGCGCCCACATGATTGGCGGCAATGTTACCGAAATGATTGCAGAAATGGTTGTAGCTAAAAAACTGGAAATTACCGGGCACGAACTGATAAAAACCATTCATCCGCATCCTACCATGAGCGAAGCCGTAATGGAAGCCGCCGCTGCTGCCTACGATGAGGTGATCCACATTTAAATATCAGAATAACAGTTTAATATATAAATAGTCCGGTAAAAAATCACCGGGCTTTTTGTTTCTTTTAATTCGAATTTAAGATCATATAATTCGAAAATTCTACAATGATCTGAAAATCAACCGGAATATTTTGTTGTAAGATATTTAATTCTAAATTTGCTTTCCAATATCAGCTACATGGCCAATTAATTTCCTGTTATGAAAATTATAATTGGAGAAAAAATTAAAAACCGAATTCTAAATTTTATTCAAATGAAGAAATTATTTTTTTTGACAGCATTTATCATGCTGTCGCATCTGGTATTTGCCGGAGGTTTGTTAACCAATACGAACCAAAGCGCTCAGTTTATCCGTATGATGTCGCGGAATGCATCCACCGGAATTGATGCGGTTTACTTTAACCCGGCCGGGTTAATCAAAATGGACAACGGCTGGCATTTTGCCGTTCACAATCAAACCATTTTTCAGACGAAACCTGTTGATTCCAAATTTCCATTGCTGAACGATGGTTATTACGAAGGTGTAGTAAATGTCCCGGTTTTTCCTACAGCATTTGCCGTTTATAAAATGGACAACTGGGCTTTTTCGTTGGGTTTCGGTCCAAACGCCGGTGGTGGTTCGGCAACTTTCGACCGGGGATTACCTTCGTTTGAAATTCCGATTACAAAAGTGGTTCCGGGACTGGCAGGTTTAACGCAAATTAATCCTGCATTGAATGTTACAGGATATGATGCTGAGCTTTCATTTGACGGAAGTTCAGTATTCTGGGGAATTCAGCTCGGTGCAACATATCGCGTGAGCGAGTTGTTTTCTGTTTATGGTGGAGTGCGTTATCTTCCGTCAAAAAACACTTATTACGGAACAATTCAAAATATTCAGTTAAAAGTCAATGATACTTATTATCCAGCACCATCATGGCTGGGAGATGCTGCCGGAACTGTGGGTGGATTAGCCACTCAGGCGGGTAATGCCGCTGCACAGTTATCAGGAACTGCAAATAATCTGCAGCCTTTAATTGATGGAGGTGCCGGCAGTTTTACTCTTGCCCAGCTTGAACAGGCAAATTATATAGATGCCATTACACGTGCCCAGTTGGAAGGCGGGCTTCAGTCCATTGGGGTAGCACCGGAACAAATAAACCAGATGAATCTGAGTACAGTGCAATCAACTTATGCCGGTGCAGGTCAGCAATACAGCGCAACAGCAACCCAGCTTAACACTGTTTCACAAACATTAAACGGAACTGCCGGTCAACTTGGCGACAAAGAGGTGGATACCGAACAAACAGGTGCAGGTTTTACTCCAATGATTGGGGTTAACTTTTCTCCGGTTGAAAATCTGAATATCGCAGTAAAGTATGAAATGAAAACCATTCTGGAGCTTACCAATAAAACCAAAGTGGATGATTTGGGCTTGTTTCCAGACGGAGCAAAATCGCGAAATGATATACCAGCTATTTTAGGTGTTGGTGTGGGTTACAATGCCGGTTTGGTGGAAGCGCAACTTTCGTACAACATGTATTTCAATAAAGGTGTTGACTGGGGAATGAACACCAGAGATATGGCAGTTTGGAAAGATGTTGACCCAACAAAAATCCGTGCCCGCGAAATAGAAAAAAACGGAATGGAAATCGGACTTGGACTGCAGTTTAATGTTTTGGATAATTTCGCATTCAGTGTGGGCGGATTATACGGAGATATGGGCATCGCAGAAAGTTACCAGAGTGATTTCAGTTACAGCAACCCTTCGGTTACTGCCGGCGCTGGTATTGCCTGGAAACTTACCGATGCTCTCACGCTTGATGCAGGTTTCTCCAATACATTCTATCAGGATCAAAATGTAAGTTTTAATGATCCTGATTTGGGAAGTTATAATGAGAACCTCACCAAAACAACCCTTAATTTTGCCATAGGGCTTTCGTATAGTATTTTCTAGACCAAACGAGTTTATATTACAGTTAAAAACCGGTTGCAGTTTTGCAGCCGGTTTTTTGCATTAAAAAGCCGCCCGTGGAAAATCGGACGGCTTTAAGAACTAACTGTTGCAGCAAAAAATCCGGAGATTTGGATTATTTATTCAATTTCAATCAATTTATTATATGTTTCACCGCTTGTGAGTATTGCTTTCAGGTAAAATCGGGTTATCCCGTCTTCTTTCAACGGAATTAAATCAAATTGTATTTCCTGTGTAAGCCAGGCTTCGCACATATCATTTTTGGCATCGTGCCTGATTTCGAGCACCGGGATTTCACTTTCATCCTGGTTCATCTCATGAATTCGCGCCAGATTGAAAATATGACTCCGGCATCCACCGCTGAAAGAGAGCTTTAAATGCAGGCAATCGCCCTCAGTAAATGCTTCATGTAAATGAACCGGGTCGTTTGCCAGACTGTCGTAATTGTGTGCATATAAATCGGTTAACGGTGCGCCACAACTCAGTTCCTCCACATTCAGAATATCGCAGGCAATTCCCTTGTCGCAGGATGGGATAACGTTTGGCAATTTTACGTAATCGACTAAAACCCGCTGACCTTGCACAAATCCAAATTCTTCGGGGTAGTGCAGGGGCTGTATTTTTGTTCCGTTGTCCAGTTCAATAATGAAACTGCAATGGTCGGTACCGGCATAATTAATTACCACTCCGGTTTCCTGAAAAGAAATTTCATCTTTTTCCTGGCAACTGCTTAAAACAACAGCGATTAATATGTATATCAGAAATATCTTTTTCATGGCTTCAATTATATAACGGTTTCTGCTCCCTGTTATTTTTCATTTCACTAATCATATTCAGGATTACTCACCTCTCCAATAAACAGGATTGCGCCCGTATCGTTTTCGGTAATGGCATAAACAAACGGCCTGTCCACAAAAAACGGGATAGTTGGTGGTTCTTCCCCAATACTTGTGGTGGCGAATACCAGCCCGGTTACAGCGGCTGCTTCAGTTCCGGTTTCGTTTACATCGATAAACGACTTGTGAATAGCTTCGCTGATGTATAAATCCTCGTCCGAAATTCCTGAAAAATCAGCAATGTTTGGCATAAATGCTTTTTCCATGCCTAATTTTTTTAACACCTCGTTCAGCGAAGTTTCAAAAGCGTATTTAAAGCGCGGCATGGTAATGTTTACGCGGTCAGTCATTTCAAAGGTGGCCATCCAGCTTTTCCAGTTGGCAATTGTCATCACATCGAAAATGTTCTGCGTTGTGTTGCTGCCTGCCGGAAGAAGCACTACCATGTTGTACTGCCCGTTTCCGTATGGTATTTTTATGGCTTTAAACAACGTGTTTTCCTTGTAGGGAAGTTTTTCCAGCTTATTCATCATAGGAATTTCGATAGAAGTCCCGTCCTTTTTGGTGAAAGGGAGATTATGCGTACCTTCTTTGTCGAATTCGTTGGTCCAGGTTCCGTAAAAATAGATGGCATTTAACAGCACCATCCGGTCGAGCGGATTGAGTTGTTCGATAATTTTTTCAATTTTATCGTGCGTTTTTTCAGCCACCCAGCCATTTATAATGGCAACAGATGCCTGATCGTTAAAGTTGAGCGCTTCCACTTCAGCATCGTAAATCTGGCGGTTGATTTCCAGAAAACCTTGTTTCACCGAAAATCCGTCGGCGTAGAAAATGGCGTTGGCCAGTTCAAAAACCACCTCCTCATCCAGCGACTGCAATGCCGAAATTAGTTTTTCATAAGAGGCATTGATTTGCTCTTTGGTCAGGCCGTTAAGCTTCAGTACCTTTTCCATTTCCGATTTTGTGTCGGAACCGGCGCCGTTATAGGCCATGGCCAGGGCCACCGAAACGCTCAGCGGCGAAATCATCAGGTTTTCTTCATCGCTATCCTCCCTTATTTTTTGAAAAAGTTCCAGCCCAAAAGCATTATCCGCCTCAACCAGTTGGGCCGACTTTTCATCCAGATTGATGATTTTGTTTTCGTCGGGTACCACATCGTTTTTCTGGCACGAACTTATTGAAGTCAGTAAAATTGCCAGTGACAGTAAAATTATTGTATTCATCATTTTATAGTTTTTTATTTTCCGGTCTTTCATTTTTTTTCTTGCAGTTTTTATTCATTTATTTCAGCATCTAATTCAGTTGCGGATTTTTTACCGTTCCAATAAACAGCACGGCGCCGGTGCTTTTTTCGGTAATGGCAAAAAGAAACGGGCGGTTCACATAAAACGGTACTTTTGATGTTCCGCCAACAGATGTATATTCAATGGCAACTACCGTTACGGCTGCTGCCTCGGTTCCTTCTTCGTTTACTTCAATAAACGATTTATGTTTTACGTAATCGATGTTCAGGTTGCCTCCCCGGTTTATTCCGGTGAAATCGGCAGCACCACGGGTAAATGCAATGCCCATACCCATTTCGGTAAGCACCTGGTTCATTGTGAGTTCATATTCAAATTTGAATTTTGGCAATTCAATATCCACATTCATTTCCACAAAATTTTCATCCCAGTTTTTCCAGTTTTCTTTACCGAGGATTTCCGTAATATTCTGCAATGATTTACCGGCCTGCGGGAGAAAAACATACATGGTATAGTTACCCTGTCCGTAAGGCAGTTGTAGGGCCTGGAAGATTTCGTTGGATGAATATAAAACGGAATTTTCCTGTTGCATAAAATCGGTTTTCACAGCGGAACCGTTTTCAAGATAAAAATCTTTATTCACCGTGTTTTTCTTTTCGAATTCCGATTGCCAGATGCCTTTAAAATAAATGGCATTGATAAGAAACATAATGTGATCGTTCGATATGGTATCCAGTATTTTGCCAATTTTGTTGTTCGTTTTATTTGCCACCCAGCCATTAATGGTTTTTAATGCGTTGGGCGAACTAAAATCGAGAGCTGAAACTTCGGCATCGTAATATTTTTTATTGGTCGAAATGAATTCACTTTCCACCTGAAAGTCGTCGCGGTAAAAAATGGCGTTGGCAATTTCGAGTATAACTTTTTTGTCGAGCGATTTCAATGCCTTTACCAGTGTTTGATATGAAGTGTTGATTTCTTCGGGTGAAAGGCCATACAACTTCAGTGTTTCTTCCATGGCTTTTTTCGTTTCTCCGCCGGCGCCGTTATACGTCATAGCCAAAGCCAGCGAAACACTGAATGGCGAAACCATAATGTTTTCGTATTTTGTTTCCGATGCAAAAATTTTCCGGAAAAGTTCAAATCCAAATTCATTCTCGGCTTCTACTATTTGTGCGGATTTTTCATCCAAAACAATTTCCCTGAATTTGCCGGCTTCTATAGGTTCTTCTCGACATGCTGAAAACAGCATCACAATTGACAGAAAAACGATAATACTTTTTTTCATTTTGTTCGATGTTTAATTTGAATTCGGGTTTTTAACCGTTCCCATAAACAAAACTGCACCGGTACTTTTTTCGGTGATGGCATACATAAACGGCCGGTTCACAATAAACGGTACTTTTTCCGGTCCGCCTACAGAGGTGCGTTCAATGGCCACAACGGTTACAGCAGCAGCTTCGGTACCTTCTTCATTTACTTCGATGAACGTTTTGTGTTTTACGTAGTCGATGTTTAGTCCGCCATGCCGGTTGATTCCGGTGAAATCGGCAGCACTGCCAAAAGCAATGCCCATACCCATTTCGGTTAAAACGTCGTTCAGTGTAATTTCGTATTCGTATTTTAGTTTTGGAAGCTTAATATCAACACTTTGGGTTTCCTGAAAACTTTTTAGCCAAGTTTCCCAGTTGTCTTTGTCCAGCTTGTTTACAATATCGTCCAGCGTCCTGCCGTTTTCGGGAAGAAAAACATACATATTGTAATTTCCTTTACCGTAAGAAAGCTCTATGGCACTAAATAAATCGTTTTTCATGTATGGCAGCGTATCGAGCCGCTGCATCATTTCGGTTTCAATGCTTTCGCCGTTTTCCAGGAAAAAAGGAAGCTTTTTGGTACTTTCCTCGTTGAATTCCTTTTGCCAGGTTCCTTTAAAGTAAATGGCATTCAGCAAAAACATTACATGGTCGCGGCTAATCCGATCAATGATGCTTTCAATTTTATCGTGCGTTTTTTCAGCTACCCAGCCGTTAATGGTTTCCAACGATTGCTGTTCGTTTCCAAAATCAAGCGCCGAAACTTCGGCATCGTAATAATTTTTGTTGATGGAAACGAATTCATTTTCCACCTGGAAATCGTCGCGGTAAAAAATGGCATTGGCAATTTCAAGCAGCACTTTTGGGTCGAGCGATTTCAGGGCATTCACCAAATCGCGGTACGAGGTGTTGATATCATCGGGTGTTAAACCGTAAACTTTCAGGGTTTTTTCCATGGCGGTTTTGGTTTCACCATCGGCGCCGTTGTAGGTCATGGCCAGGGCCAAACTCACACTCAGCGGCGAAACCATAATGTTTTCATATTCGGTTTCCGAAGCAAAAACATGCCGGTACAACTCGAATCCAAATTGATTTTCGGCATCAATCAGCCGGGCTGTTTTTTCCGTCACGTTAAGTTCATCGTCAATAGTGTTGCCGGGCAGGTTACAACCGGTAAAAACGATAACCGTTAAAAGAATGAGAAGTGATTTTGTTTTCATCGTATCGGTTTTTTTATTTTTACAACGTTTAACCTATCAAAGATGATGCCCGGTTCAAAAAGGTTGCGTGGGATTGTAAAAAAAATTTACTTTCACACGCAACCCTTTTTTACTTCACTGCATCTATTTCATGTTTTCGCGGCAAAAAATGAGTTGCAGCAAAGCAATGTTAAAACAAGTTAAGGATAATTATCGGTGAGCAAAGCAGAATTAATCCTTACTTTTGAAGAAACATTTGCGACCCTGGTTTGGAAGAATTGAAAAATATTATAAATGAATGTGCCTCGGGTAATGCGCGTGCGCAGGAAAAACTTTACCGGATGTTTGCACCGAAAATGTTCGGGGTTTGTTTGCGTTATGCCAAAGACCGTACCGAAGCCGAAGACAATTTGCAGGATGGATTTATAAAGATTTTTGCAAATATTAAAAGTTTCAGGCACGAAGGTTCTTTTGAAGGTTGGATGAGAAGGATTATGGTGAATGTTTCGCTGAGCAAGTTCCGGAAACAGCATGTTTTGTATCCGGTTGAAAATATGGGGCAATTCGATTCAGTGCAGGTTCCGGATGATATTCTGGCAAAAATAGGAGCTGAAGACCTGCTGGGGCTGATTCAGCAACTGCCGCCACGCTACCGTATGGTTTTCAACCTGTTTGTGATGGAAGGGATGAATCATCAGGAAATCAGCGAAGCAATGAGCATTTCGGTGGGAACATCGAAATCGAACCTTGCAAGGGCAAGGGATATTTTGAAACGTAAAGTGTTGGAGCTTTATGGTGAAGTGGAATCAAATGCGAATTATTTTGCATAATGAAGGAAGAATTAAATAACATGGATAAAATTTTCCGGGAAAAACTGGAAGATTTCCGGGTAGAACCGCCTGCCTTTGTCTGGGACAACATCCAGGCAAACCTGGCAGGCCAGCATCGCCGAAAGCGGGTGGCCTGGTACAGTTGGTCGGCTGTGGCTGCCCTGCTTGTACTTGCATTTTTAGCCGGATGGTATTTTAACGATACCGCAGAAAAGGCCACACCTCAGGTGGCAGACAGGGAGGTGGTGAAACAGGAAAATGGTGTATCCAACCGCAAAAGCGAGCTGGTGGCGGAAGAACCTGAAACAAGCGAAAAGGAAAGCGAACTAGTTGTGGCAGATCGGATTCCAGCCGCTTCAGCTTCAAAGAAACCTGTCAGTGAATCGGTTGCAGAAAGAACAATACCATTAGACCAGGAAAACAAACAACTGCTACTGGCTTCTGCTGAACAGATTGCATTGAAGCGGATTGAGCCCAGGGATGCAAAAATTAGTATCGGAATTCAAACTACTGAAAAACCTAAAGAAACGAATAAGGATGTTTCTCCTGATTTTCCCACCTGGGAGCAGCAGGTTATAGAAAAAAATGCCCGTGAACTGGCACATATTGCAAAACCTTCGGCAGGCTGGAGGCTGGGTTTGAATGTTTCCCCGGGTTATGCTTCCTATACGGCAAAACATGGTACAACCTATGCCAGTAACATGACATACGAAGCAAACGACGGCAATGCCAACCTGAGTGGAGGCATTTCGGTACAATACAAAACCAGCAAAAGGGTAAGTGTTGAAAGCGGTGTTTATTATGCACAAAGTGGTCAGCGAACAGGCAGTTCTCCATTGTATTCAGGTTCCAGGGCCGAATACGATTATATGGATTCCCCGGCCGGGAAACTTTATTTCAACACTGCTGTAAATCTTGCGGGAAACAGGATGGCCATGAACAGCACTGCCGGAATTATTGAATTTGAAGGTGTACCCAAAGGCGCCGAAATAGCTGCAAATCTCGAAGCTTCAGGCGTCTATTCCAACTCGTTGCTTACCAGTGGCGAACTTTCACAGGTTTTCGATTTTGTGGAAATCCCGCTTTACCTGCGTTACCTGCTCATCGACCGGAAAATGGATGTGGAAATAGTAGGCGGCGTAAATGCCGGTTTGGTGGTTGGAAACAATGCCTATATCGACAATGAATATGGTCTGCAAAATATCGGAAACACCAGGGATATTTCCACGATAAATTTTTCAGGAACTGTAGGTCTTGGAATGAACTATGCAGTCGGAAAAAATCTTTCTGTGGCAGTTGAACCGCGGCTCAATTATTACCTGAATTCGTTAAACCGCAATCCGGAAGTTGATTTTCGGCCCTACCGGATTGGTGTTTATACCGGATTGTATTATGAGTTTTAACCAATTTTTTATTCAAAACCAGATGAGCAGAATTTTTTTTCGAACATTTCACTATATGAGTTAAACTTTTTTAATAATGATGTATCTAACAACCAATATCGCTTAAAGGAAATCAAATTTCATGTTTTATCAACAAAGCCAAATAGCTAATCTGAAATCAATCAGGCCGTTAATTATTAATTTATTGCTTCCCCTGATTTTGTTCTTCTGTACAATCAGATTGACAACTGCCCAGGAACAGGGCGAAATACAAATAAACGGTACATTTCGCGACCAGCCTCTGCAGGTTTTTTTCGATTCATTGGAAGCCAGATACAACCTGCGTTTTTTTTATAAAAAGGAATGGATTTCCCCTTATGCAATCAATAGAGAATTCAGAAATACTCCGCTTATTCAGGCCCTGAACAATATTTTTCTCGATAATGAACTGACTTTCCAATTTTTTCAGGACGACGGGGTAGTTATTTACCCCGAAGTTTCGGGGAGTTTTTCACGGATGGATGAATCATCGCAGTTTTTAATTATAGGTAATCCGCTTAATCTGGGCCGGTATAAAAAAGCGATTTTGCGCGGCCGTGTGGTTGATGGCAAAACGGGAGAAACACTGGTGGGAGCCATTGTTTACCATACCGAAAGCCAAAAAGGAGCATCGACAGATGAAAACGGAGAATTTGAAATGGAACTTCCAACCGGAGATCACCGGCTTCAGTTTTCGTTTGTAGGACTGCAAAGTTCAAGCTGGAAAATTCGATTAATTGAAGATGGTTACGAAGAATTCCAACTGTTTGAGGAATCCCATGCCATTGAAGAAGTTACTGTAATTGGCAAAGAGGCCGATTTGCCCCGTTCGCAAATGAGTATGGTGCAAATGTCGTCGGTTGAAATTAAAAAGCTGCCGGCTTTAATGGGCGAGGTGGATATTTTAAAAGGAATGACTATGCTGCCCGGTGTACAAACTGTTGGGGAACTGGCTTCGGGTTTCAATGTAAGAGGCGGAAATACAGACCAAAACCTGATTCTGATTAACGGAAGTCCGGTTTTCAATTCATCACATCTTTTCGGATTTCTTTCCCTTATTAATCCTGATGTGGTGGAAAATGTGCGACTTTTTAAGGGAGGCATGCCTGCAAAATTTGGCGAGCGGGTGGCCTCGGTAATGGAAGTTGGATTTAAGGATGGAAATACAGAACAAATACGGTTTTACGGCGGAATTGGCCTTATCAATTCGCGGGTCACCATGGATGGACCTTTAAGCAAAAACAAAAAACTAACCTTTGTTGCCGGGGGCAGAAGTTCTTATACCAACTGGATTATGAAACAAATTCCCGAGTTAAGTTTTGCCCGCAGCGTGACTCATTTTTACGATGTTTCGGGAAAAATTTCTTACAAGTTTGACAAGTATAACCGAATAAGCCTGATGGGCTATGGGAGCAACGACGAATTTAACACCAGTGCACAATCGGTAACCCAATACGGAAACCTGCTGGCAAATCTTGATGTGAGCAACCGGTTTACAGAAGAACTTTTCGGCGACCTGGGAGTGGCATTCAGCCAATACAATTACCGGCTAACCGATTATGCCAATCAGAATTCGCTGGAAGCTTATTTTCTCGACAACCGTCTGGTTTATTCATCTGCAGGCTACAACCTGAGGTGGCACCCGAATTCTGTTCACAAAGTTACTTTGGGTGCAAAGGCAATAAGCTATACCGTAAATCCGGGCAGAATTAATCCTGTGAATGATACTACACGCATCCAGCCCCGCGAACTTTCACGGGAAAATGCAATGGAGGCAGCCGTTTTTATTGGCGATGAGATAGAAATTAACCCTCGGTTTTCGGTTGCGGCAGGTTTGCGTTTCAGTTATTTCAATTTCAAAAACCAGGGAACTGAATCCACACAAAATGAATGGGATGATTTGATTTTTTTCGATATTTATTCTCCATTGGAGCCTGAAAAAGAAAAGGAAAAAAATGCTTATGCCGGATTTGAACCACGCCTTTCGGCCCGGTACGATGCAAATGTGAATACTTCATTTAAGTGGAACTACCAGCGGGTGCGGCAATATATGTTTCAGTTGAGCAACAATGCTGTGATTTCACCGGCAGAAACATGGAGATCAGCGAATAGCCGCCTAAAACCACTAATCAGCGACCAGATTGCCGTTGGACTTGAAAATGATTCATGGCTGAAAGGAATTGTTTTTTCGTCGGAAATTTATTTTAAATACCTGCAAAACCTGGTTGAGTACAAAAACGGTGCACAACTGATTATGAATGAAAACGTGGAAGATGATTTAATTCCGGCCAGTGGCTTTTCATACGGGCTGGAACTAAGTGTACAGAAAAATCTGGGCAGGCTTACCGGTTCTGCCAGCTATGTACTTTCGCGCACCAAACAAAAAACCAATGCTGAAACCGAAGAGGAAAACCTTTGGGATGGAAAATATTATCCTTCTCTTTACGACAAACCGCACGATTTTTCGTTTTTGGGAACTTACAATATCAGCCGCCGGTGGCGGTTTACAGCCAACTTTGTGTTTATTTCGGGAAGACCGGTTACGCTACCCGAAATAAAATACCGGTACGCCGGTGAAACCCTGGTTTATTATTCCGACAGAAACAAATACCGGATGCCGCCTTACCATCGGCTCGATGTTTCTTTGACATTTGACGAGAACCTGCGCCGGAAACGCATGTGGAAAGGGAGCTGGACACTTTCGGTGTACAATGCCTACGGCAGGGAAAATCCCTATTCCATTTATTACCGTAAATCGGATCCTGGTACAGGAGGAGATTTCCGGAGATATTCCCTTTATAAACTTTCGGTAATCGGAATCCCGGTACCATCGTTAACCTATAATTTTACATTCTGATGGGAAAACAAATTACATATCTTTTTTTGTTTGCAGTGCTGTATTCAGCTTGTGAATCGGTTTATATTCCCGATCTCGAAAAGGTTGAAAATGTGCTGGTCGCAGATGCAAGGTTGTTCGCCGGAGATCATGTCAATGAAATCATTCTGCAAAAATCGCAGGGTTTTAATGAAAATGAACCGTTTGAGCCGTTTACCAATGCTTTGGTTCAGCTAATCGACAACCAGGGGAAAGGCTACATAACCACTCAGGTTGAGCCGGGTGTTTATCAGGTAAATAATCCGCTTGATCCCGAACTTCATTACAAATTGCACATTATTGCCGGAGGAGAAACATTCGAGTCTGGTTTTGAAAAGGTTCCGGATATTCCGGATATCAATTCCATATACGGAGAGCAAGGCGAAAAATGGGTTCAGCCAGGAGGTGAAAAAGACGCGGCATCCTTCAGGAAAACCACAGGGCAGCAGCTTTTTGTAGATATTGATACGGATAATATTCCGAAATACTACCGGTTTTCTTCCCGGAAAGTTCTTCAGTATTATTTTCCCTTCGACACTATTTTGTTCGGGGCCGAAATGGTGGAGTATAAATACGGATGGAAATCGTTTTATCCGGCAGAAATTTTTAATCTCGCCGGCCCGCCGGAGTATTCCGGTGAACTGGATATTGTAAAACATCCCGTTGAATTTTTCAGGTACGATGCTGATGCGCTTCTCGACTCAACCCAGCGGAATGCAGGATGGATTTATATGATGTACCAGTATGGCATTTCAGAATCGGCGCACAGGTTTTACAAAGATTTAAACAGCCAGTTAAGCGCCAGCGGGAAAATTTTCGATCCCATGTATGTTCAGGCACGGAGTAATTTGAAATGCACATCGAACCCAAAAAAAATTGTTTTGGGAAATTTTGAAATTACCAGTTTCCGCGAACACCGGTATTTTGTCAACCCCGATCCATATAAGGGAAACCACATCATAAGGAAAATCAATATTTTTTATGATATTCCGGGATCTGGAATAGTCCCCATGTTTAAACCCTGGTTTTGGGAAAATTAAAAATGAAGGGAATGAATTTGAATCTGCATAAGCAAATATTTTTTCTGCTGTTTTCAGTCATTGTAATATTTGGGTATTCTCAGACTAGTAAAGCCGGTTCCAGTTTGCACTTGTTCGCCGACCGCGATTATTGTGTTTCGGGCGACACGGTTTGGTTTAAAATTGCCATAAAAAATGAAGAGGAACAGAAAAGCAATGTGGTTCATGTTCAGTTAACCAATTATCAAAACCGGTTGATTTCTGAGGTGATAAAAAAAAGTGAAAATGCCTGGGCTGATGGATTTTTACACGTACCCGATTCTTTAAGTTCAGGGGTGTATTTTCTTTCTGCATTTTTGTACGAACATGCAACAATCCCCGGTTTTACACTCATTAAAAAAACGTTGTTTGTTTATAACCGGTTTCAAAAAGGACTTGATGAACTGAAGGTGCCTTCAGAAGCTCAAAAGGTTGAATTAATCAATCAGCCCGTTTCGATTATGCCGGATAAAAAAGTTTACAAACCACGTGAAAAAGTAAGCTTAATCATTGGAATGGAAAACATAAATTCCGGGGAAATTTCTCATATTGTTGTAAGGGCACATCTCAGGGATGAATTGGCTGCAAAAGCCGGTGGCCATTTTTATGCAAAATCTGAACCGTTAAAATCCGCAGTCCGGGAATTTAAAGAAAAGGACGGATTTATCATCAGGGGAAAAGTTACTGATCGCAAAACCGGTAATGAAGGGGCAAATGTAGTGGTTTTGCTGTCGTTAATAAACGATCCGCAGTACCTGGATTACTGCGTTTCGAACGAAGAAGGTTCATTTCATTTCTTTTTGAAGAATGCTGTTGGAGAGGGTGAAATTGTGTTACAGGCTGTTTCAGAAAATGAAAATGAATGGCAAATTAACCTGGGCAAAAATCAGCTTGCTGTAAAGGAGTCTGTAATCATGGAAAAGCAGATGTTAACAATGCATCAGTCTCAGTTTATTGATGAAATTATTGATGCCGCTTTTTTTGAAAAATTATTCAGCGAATCATACATGGTAAAACCACTTGAATTTTCGATGCCACGACGGTTTGAAATGCCGGTTTACGGGTATCCCTACAAGCGGGTAACTCCGGGAGAATTTTTCGATCTTCCGGATTTTCAGGAAATTTCGAGGGAGTTATTGTCAGGAGTTCAATACCGAGTAAGAGGAGGAAAAACTACCCTCCGGCTGCTTGATTTAAAGAATAATGCCTATTTTAAAAACGAACCGTTTAAAATGGTAAATGGTATTCCTGTTTTTAATAACAGGCAACTTTCTCCGTTCGGTTCAACCGAAATCGAATACATTGAATACGTGCTGGAAGACCGCCTTTTTGGCGATTTGCGGTTTAACGGGGTATTGGCTGTTTATTTAAACGACGACTCCAATTACTGGCTTTCACGCTATCCTAATTTTTTCCGGTTTTCCATTCCTTTTTTACAGCCAGGCAGGGATCCTTCCGGGCTGCAAAGAAAATCGGAGGCTAAATCCATGCCTGATTTGCGAACAGTGAACTTCTGGCAATTAATCAAATCCGGTAAATCGCAACAAATTGAGTTTTTTCTTTCAGATTTGAAAGGAGTTGTTGAAATTTCGGTTGAAGGTGTAACGGACAGCGGAGAAATATTTAAAACTTCTGAAACCATTGAAGTGAAATGAAAAGAAAAGCATTGTTTAAACTACTCGTTGTTTTACCTGTAGCATTTCTAACAGTTTCTGTTGGTGCGCAGGATTCAAATTTCAACTGGGATGCACTGGGAGAAAACAGTAACCGGCTGGAAGGGAAACTAACCGGCACCATTTATTATTTACCTCCTTTGGAAACAAGCAAACATTTTTTTTATGAAGGCTGGAAAGAAGGAACTGTATTACTGGAAGACGCCGATATTTTTACCGGATTGCGGCTGAGTTATCTTGCCAGAGGAGATGAACTGGTGATTTACAATCCGAACCTGCGCCAGTTGTTTATTGCTGATAAAGAAAAAGTAAAGAGTTTTACGGTGCAGTTGCTCCATGAAGAGCATAAATTTGTGAAACTCTATTATGATGCGATTTTTGGGGGCCATCGTTATTTTCAGCTATTATACGACGGCACCAGAAAGTTTTTGGCATACCATTATGTGTACGAAGAAAAAATAAGCGTTTACAGAGACGAGCAGGGAAAACTGAGAGATACACGACTTAAATTAAAAACCAATTATTATTTGTATTCCTCAGATACAGGATTTAAAAATCTGCAAACTAAACGGAGATCATTTGTTCGCCTTTTCCCGGAAAATAAAAGAGAAGTCAGGCGGATTTTTCGAAGGAATAAACTTCGGATTTTTAATGAATCTGAAATGGTGCGGGCATTTCAGGTTTTGGATGATGCCGGTTTTTTCGACTGACCTTACCGGATTATTCTCCCAAAAAATACAGAATTCATAAACAACTTATTCGTTCCCAACCAGGTTCCGCGAAATGCCATACTTTCGTGGTAGGTGATTACTTTTCCACCGCCAACCGGTTGTGCCGAAACCACCGGAGCATTTTTCAGCCGTTCCAGGTTTTTCTCCGAAACGAATCCGCTCAAAAAGGGTTCATTTGAAAATTTCACCGGTTCAGCATATTTTGTTTTTAACGATTCGGCCACGCTGTTTCCCGATTTAAAAACCGGCAATTCTTTCTGTAAATAACCGTAACAAAGCGGGTGGGTAATGTCCATTTCGGTTTTAAAAATGGCGCCGGCAATGGCATTTAAACTGTATTCTTTGCTTCGGTCGGCATAACTCAGTTGAAGCGTGGTATCGGGTTCAATGCTTTTTTTGAACTGTGTTTTGCCCAGTTCATTGCGCGTGGCCCATGTAGCAGCATTTTTAATGGCAATCAGCATTCCGCCCTCTTCTGTCCACCGTTTTATTTTTTCCGTTGCAGCATTGTTTATTTCGCGGTAGGAGCCGGGGGGCAGAATCAGGGTGTTGTAACGGTTTAGGTTAATATTATTCAGATTGTCGCTGTCCGCCAGTGTAACCGGAATTTTATATTGCTGATCGAATAGGTGCCAGATTTCACCGGCATCGCGGCTGCCAACACTGCCGCCAATCAGCATCAGCACTTCGGGTTTTTCCAGCGAAACAAAACTGCCGCTGCCAATGTGAATTCCGCGGGTTGCAAGTCCGGTTTCCAAACCATAAAAATCGATGCCGGTTTGTTGGGCGACTGAATTTACCAGATCGAAAATTTCCTTCTCGTCCATCTCTTGTCCGGCTGCCGGAATCAGGATGGTACCGTAAGTGAATTCTTCCTTTTTTCCGTCAACAATAAAAGCAAATTCATCGGTTGCCACTTTTGTCATCAGTCCTTTGTTTTGCAAATGAAACAGGGCTTCGGGCGCTGCATATTCGTTCCACCGGAACAAATATCCCAGACTGCTTTGCCCGCCAAAAACTTTTCCTTCCGGTATTTCCGGTTCGGCCGGATTTTCGGAAATCTGAACATTTCGCAGCGAAGTTACCAGGGCAAAAGGCAGGTTAAACGCATAGGGAAAAGTCCATGTGGAAACATCGTAAAAGGTGCTGTCGGCAAATTCGGTGTTTATTTCAAACATGCTTTTTATAAGCCGGTATTGTGGTTGCTTTTTGGGAACTACAAAACTGCTGCCGGGTTTGAATGTTTTGCCGGCAATTGTTACTTCCTGTTCGTTTGGGTAAACCTGAATCTGGTGCTGAGTCAGCAAATCCACAATTTTCAGGGTGGTTTGCCGGTTATTTTCATCCCCGAAAATATACGCTTTTACAGGGTCCTTATCAGCCAACTCCAGTGCTTCGCGGTAAAAATCTTTTTGAAACTGGAGCAGTTCATCTTTCAGGTTTATGGCGGCCTCCAGCGTGGAAAGCGAAACGGTAAACTGGTTTTTAATGCCGAATGCCAGTGTTTTAACTCCGTTGGAAGTTTCGCGAATTCTTCCCCTGAAACCGGCCTGCTCAAACAAAATTCCCACGCTTGAATTTACATCAGGGTACGACGATCCTTTTCCGAAATAGTAATCGTCGAACTGCTCCTCCATGTAATAAGGCGATCCGATTTCATCCAGGAATTTAGAATGATATTTGGCAATTTCGTAGGTCAGTCGATAGTTTTCTTCGGGGGTCAGCGGATTGTTGCGACTGGGCACACCGGGTTGAAAAAAGAAAGTAGAATTGGCACCCATTTCGTGGTGGTCTGTAACAATGTTGGGTTTCCACTCGTGAAACGCAGCCACCCGGCCCCGGCTCTCGGGATGAACCAGCAGCAGCCAGTCGCGGTTCAAATCGAACCAGTAGTGATTGGTACGGCCTCCTGGCCACACTTCGCGAAACTGGCGTGAGTCAGGACTGGTAACATCGGTTATACTTTGGTGCATGTTGGCCCAGGTACTGTGGCGCACAAATCCGTCGGGGTTCAGGCACGGATCAACCAGAATGATGGTGTTTTCCAGCAACCGGTCTATCTTTTCACCTTGTGCAGCCGCCAGGTAATACGCTGTTAAAACCGATGAGTTGGTGGCGCTCGATTCGTTTCCGTGAACGCCATATCCAAGATTTACCACCAAAGGAACATCTTCCAAAGGAATATTTTCTCCTGATTGGGAGTAGTTTATATGTAATTTTTTCAGTTCATCCAGCCTGTTTTGGTTTTGTTCCGAAGTGAAAATTAGATGCACAAGTGCCCGATTTTCGTAAGATCGGGCATATTTCTGAATGACTGCTCTCTCAGAAATCCGGGCAATTTCTTTCATATAGTTCAGAATCTGGTCGTGTGTGAGGTGCCATTCGCCCAAAAGCTGGTTAAAATATTCTTCAGGTGTTGGAATTGTTTTGTTGTAAACTACATCCTTCGGAAGAAAATAATCCAAAGGTTCTTGTGCCAGTAAGTTGAAAACCACAAGAATAGAAAGAGAAACGGCTGTGATAAATTTTTTCATTTTTGTTCTGTAAAAAAGCGGTTGAATACATCGGTTAAAAAAAGTTTCCCGAATATTGGAAAAATATTTCTTTTCACGCAACCAATCTGCAACCTTTTCCATCTGATTTGATAAATAACTATTGCTATGAAACGAGCATAATAAAAACCGTCACAAAAAAGGGGGATTAAAATTCCATGCGAGTTCCATCGAATACCTTTAAAAATTATTAATTATAATGAGATGAAAAAATTGTGTCTGTTTGCATTTGCTGTGCTTTTTACCTTTTCTCTATTTGCACAGAGCGAAAAAGGGTACGTTTACCTAAAAAACGGAACCATTCTGAAAGGGAAATATCATTACACCGGTGCCGGTAAATTGCGTGTTGAATCGGCCGGAAACATCTGGGTTTTCGATGCGGCTGAAATAGACAGCGTGGCCGGACGGCGTGCTGTAAGGATGGCTCAATTGGAAACCCTTCCGCAGTATTCCCGCTTTTTTTACCGTACTGAAATGGGTTTTCTGGCCGGAAATTCAAATAACAGCCAGTCGGCGCCGTTCAGTTTAACCGGTTCGGTAAATTACCTGGTAACGCCGCAGTTTTCTGCCGGGGTTGGTTTTGGCGCCGAATTTTTAAAAGAGTCGTATCTTCCGGCTTTTGTGAATGCCGAATACAAAGTGCGGAATTCGTGGTCAACGCCTTACTTTTTTCT
>JAWLCW010000034.1:0-46546 GCA_041686935.1 Mariniphaga sp.
TCAGGGTATTGGGATATAAAATTGAGTAAATTCATTATTGTTTCCTGTTGGTAATTTCTAAAGATACCGATTTAGGTATTACATCCGACAATCATTTAAAAATTAAACGGGTTTTCATGAGTTTCAGTTTGTTTTTGATGTTTCTGAATTCAAAGATGGGGAAATATTTTGAAGTGAGGACTTTCGAGCCACGGGAAAAATAAGGATATAGATTAAATCGTTTTTATAAGCCTGTCATTGTTTAAGTTCAACAGTCAGGTTATGCTGTCCAGAGTCTGTTTCAATAAAATATTCTCCACTTTCGAAAACTGTTTTAATTGGCATATTATCCAAAATAATCTGCCCTTTTGAATAGAAACGAGGTATAATTACTCTGGCCGATGTATTTGCCGGAATCTCAAAATTGAGGCTGAATATGCCCGGCTCCTGATTAAAATTAACTATTACTGGTCCTTTAATTGTTGGAACTTTACAACTTGCCTCCAAAAGATTTCCAGGTTGTGGAGCTATTCTGATTTTTTCAAAACCGGGTGTTAGAGGTTCCACACCCATAATTTTCCGTGGAATAATATGTGCAGGAGAAGCACTCCAGGCATGGCTCCAACCATTGTTCGATTTGTACCTGTTATCCCATGCTTCTGTGGTCATTGTTGAACCAACACGCAGCATATTCAGCCAGCTTCTGTCAGTGTCGGAGGTTAAAAGGTTAAGTGCATATTCGGTTTCATGTTCGTTAAAAAGTGCTTCCAGTAAATAATTTGCACCGTAAACCCCGCAGGCCATTCCTTTCGATTTGATAAAATCTATAACTTTTGGTTTATAGTTTTCATCGACCAAACCAAAAGCAAGCGGAAACATATTGGCATGTAACGAAGAGTGAGAGGATTCAATACCGTCAACGTAAATGCCGGTTTCGTTATTAAAAAATGCCTTGTTAAATGCCTGTTTTACTGAAACAGCCCTTTCTTTTAAATGATTTGCTTCATCCTGTTTCCCAATTGCTACTGCCATTTCTGCCATTGCCAGCAGGGCTTTGTAATGAAATGCATTGACTACCGTATTGAAATCGGTAAAATGATAACTGTCTGTTTCTCCATTTGTTTCAATTAATCCCATTCCACCGTGCGGCCAGTCAACAATGTCGCGAAGTTCTTTCCCGTTAAAATGGATTGATTTTAAAAATTCAGGTGATTGTTTTCCGGTTCTGGTGCTAATCAGGTAGTTTTCAGAAGCCAGTTCCAGCATAAGTTTTGCTTTTAATTCAGGAAAATATTTTTCGATGATTTTGGAATTTCCTGTGTGCCAGTAATCTGCATGAGCCATCAATATTGTATGAAAAATCCATTCGGTTGGCCAGGTGGCGTGAAAAATCATGTTTTCCAAACTATAACGGGCGATGGCAAATTCACGGTCCACTGCATAGTGACTCATTTGATGGATGTAACAATCGGCTTCGTACATCATACGTTCCCGTTCGCTGGCGGCATAATCCCCGTTAAATGTATTGGCCTTTACTGAATAACGACACAAATCATAAATTGCATTTAATCGTTCATCTGAGCTTGTAAAAAAGGAAGCTTCCTCATCAAATTGATAATACAATGCATGTTGAGTAACATTTTTTGTTACAACGTCCGGATTTTTTGAATGTGTTTCAATATAACGGAAAGGAATTACCTCGGGCAAATGTTCCGGCATTGCCTGACTGTGAGGATAGCGTGGAACAAAACGCGGAAGCTGTACTTTTTCAGAATGCATACCGGGCCGGATAACCAAAGGATATTTTCTAAACAAAACTCCGCCACCTGGTTGTTGGTCAATGGAGTCACCAACCGCTTTTTCTCCCAGGTAGACCCAAATCGTGTCAGTCTGAATTTCTGAATCAGCAGGTTCCCATTTATACTGTATTTCAGGTACTGCAAATGCGGACCGCCCAAAATCAAAAAAATGAATATCGTCCCTATGAGTTTTTTTTACTGCGTTTATTTCGTGATAGCTGATTGGGTGCCGGTTTTCAAAAGTCCAAATGGTGTCTCCGTTTTCCAGATTTACCCGGACCCATCTGCTTTCGCCAGGCCATGTCCTTTTTATGTTGAAATCGCCAGTATTAAAACGCTGAGGAATACTCCAATCAGAAAGTTCATCATTTTTATTCCATGTTCTTACTTTCCAGTATAACGAGGTATTTGCAGGTAGCGGATTGCCATTATATTTTATATTGGAAGAGTTTTCTGATTTTACTTTACCCGAATTCCACAATAGTTTCTCCAATTTGTTTAAATCTTCTGTGGTGCCGGCCACTGCTACCTGGTATGCGGTCTGAAAATCATTATTTATTTCTGAATTCATAATCCAACTGAATGTTGGATTTGAATTGGTTATTACAGTCAATTCAGGTTGAGAAAGCAGTTCACAAAGCAAACCGATTGGAGAAACGTTTTTCTGAGAAGAAACAGTGAACCAAATAAATATCCAGGTAAACAACAATACAGTTCTTTTCATTTCTAAAAAATCTAATATTTTCCATGCTTCAGGCAAAGTTCAATGAATTTTTCCACCCGTTCCGGCGCAACATCATTTTGTATAATATGGGCAGGAGAAACCATATATCCACCGTTTTTTCCCAGAATTTTTATTTTTTCGATGATATCATTTTCCAACTCTTCATCTGTTCCGTTTGGTAATAAATCCTGCTGATCGATAGCGCCCCAAAAGGAGAATTTACTGCCGAATGCCGATTTCATATCCTGAGGTAAGTGACCCGGAACTCCCGGCTGAACCGGATTGAAAACTTCGAACCCTATTTCATGAATGTCATCAAGCAATTCAGCAACAGCGCCGTCGCAATGCAGAATCGGAATAATGTCGGATTTGGCTGATTTAAATCGGTCAATCATTCTTTTGTAGATGGGTTTAAGCTGTTCGCGAAATGTTTCCGGTGGAATGATAAGGTTGGTTTGGGTGCCAAAATCATCACCAAACCAAATGGCATCCACTCCTTTTTCTATCAGACGAAGCCCGATTTCAGTCTGATAATCGGCACAGGCTTCAAACAACGGAATTACATATTCTGTTTCCATCATCATATCTACCAGCAATTTTTCCATGCCGGCCAACTGATGTGCCAGTGAAAAAACGGTTACTTCAATATCACCGATTATCAAATATTCATTTTGAAATTTCTCAACCAGCTTTTCTGCATCCCTGAATCTTCCCGGAGCATCAGTATCCGGAAAATTGTAAGAATGGATGTCGGCTTTGGATTGTGCATGTGCCAAAGGATAATCAACAACCTCAACGTAGATATCGCCCTGGCGCATTCTCATCTGGTATTCATTCAACCATGTTCCGTCAGGATTTTTAACTATTTTGAAGTTATCAGAAACCGATGCGCCGGTAATAACGACATCGCTTCCCATGGCAGTGCGCAATTCATTGGCGCTTATCCGGTAGGTCACATCTTCATACAGGTTATCAGTATAATGCACCGGAATACCCAGCTTTTCTCCAAAATAGTCGCTAAGCTGTCTGCATAAATCGAACTGAATAGGGATTCGGTCAGGTAATCCCTTTATTTTCCCAAATGCCCGTAAAACACGTTCCCTTGAATTCATATTTTTGGTTTTTAATTTATATCAACAAATTTTTATCACATTCAAATTGAGTAACCTTCCCAGTTTTTCAATTTTACCGGCAATGTGGCCAACACCAATGGCACTATGGTGAGCCGGTCCTTGTTTCGACCATTCATTCATAAATTCTTTGGCGCTGACAGAAAATTTGTACCTGCTGTTTGTATTCCCGATTTCGAGTACAGGACCGGGAACTGATTCTCCCTCTGCCACCAATAAACATACCTCGTTTTTTCCTTCCACAACTGAAAGCAGTGTAACCGGACCATGTTTCACCGACATTTGAATGGAAAGGCCTTTGCCGGGTTTTCCGTGGTAAACCGGCAGCGGAACCAGCTTAACCCTGCCTTCGGCAATGGCGAAATGGGCAGGACCGTCGTGCCCCAGGTAAACTACATCATCTTTAAAATCAATCAGATAAAATTCAGAGAATGAACCGCCTGCGCCAAATTCGGCCATAATTTTCATGGCCTGTGCATTTTTAATTTCACATTCGCCGGCCACCGGAATGTTTTTCCCTGTTAGCAATGTGTTTCCGGCAATTACTGAAGTGGCGATGTTTTCATATTCATTGCCCGTTTCGCCTTCATAATAATAAGCCATTGAACCCAGGTTGTGGTTTTTCACCAGTTTGTCGAGCGCAACCGAGGTACGTGCGGCACGTTCAATCTCAGAAGATTCACACTCTGATGATACCTTAAAAGTTGCATTGAATTCCTGAATTTTCGCTTGAATTTCATTTTCTTTAACCGCGTCACGGAATTTTTTCAATTCACACATTTCAAGCATTTCGATGTGGGTGCCGAATGTTGCGCTTTGTTTGGTGAGGTCGGTGTAAACATCCAACATTCCGCCGTAATAATGACCAAGCACACCGAGCCGGTTGTTGCGCATGGCTGCGGCTACTTTAGCAGCTTCGGTCCATGTTTCTATTTCACTCCATGCTTCTTCGTCCTGCAAATACCCGGTTACAAAATCGTACTGAATTCCGGTGCGGTTAAATACGCTGGCAATTTCGGGGACTGAGCAGGCCTGGCAATGTTCCAGCCACACCCCAGTCATTTTTCCCCGGTCGTTTAGTGCATTGAACTTTTCATAATCAAGTTGTGGCACGGGTTGAAGATTTAAAACCACTATGGGTACTTTTACCTTTTGCGCTATGGGTAACACGGTTGACGATAAAGCATAAGTTGAAACATACAGAAATACAATTTCAACATCTTTGTTCTTTAACAAGTCAGCAGCTTCGCGCGCTTTTTCAGGATTATCCACCATTCCGGCATCTATGACCTCCACGTTAAAACATTCAATTTTTTGCTTAATCTGAGTCTGATAATTTTTCAGGTTTTCCAGTAATCCCTCAAACTGGCCCCAATAGGTGTCGAGGCCAATTCCGAATAATCCGACTTTAGTCATATCTATATATTTATTTCAATTTTATTTGAGATGATCATTTTTAAGATCAGGATATAATGAAAGAGTTACAGGCCCGGCCAAACCTGAAGGGAGCAATGGGTAGTCGGCTGTGAACTTTATTACATTTGTTTTTGTAAAACGATCTTCCTCAGGGAGCAACTGATCGCCAATAAGTCTGTTCGGCCAGAGATTGACTACCTTTATTTCCAAAGAATTTTTACCTGCTCTCAGGTATCTTGTCACTTCATTCCTGAATGGTTTTATCCACCAAACCCCCGTATGTTGGCCATTAATTGTAACTTCAGCAACATTGAACATCTCGCCCAAATCAAGAAGAATATTGTTTTTCTCCAGCTGGCCCGCTGTAAGATGAAAATTCTTTTTATATACTGCTGCCCCGCTATAATATTTTATACCCGGATCATCATGTTCATCCCATAATACCAGTTCTTTAAATACTGTCTTCTCAGGGCCTCCCCAATTCCTGTCGAACTCTACTTGCCAGTCTCCTGAAATAGCCTGTTCGGCCAGTTTGCCGGTTAGTTCAAATTCCTGTTCTTTTCCATCTGACCAGGTTACATTATAATTTGCATTATTTGTGAATACAAGATTGCCGGCATCATTAATTATAAAAGGAGCAGTATCAATGTCCTTCGAGGGTAATTCAGGAAAAATTTCCTGACCGTCCATTTCAACGGAAACTATTTGTTTACTATCGGCCGGTTTCCGGAATACGACCATTACAGAACCATAAGGCTCGAGAAACAGCGGTAGCGAAGTACTGTTTTTATCCGTGGTGAAGATTTTATGATCAACTGACTTCCCGATTTCAGGATACCATAATTCAGGAACTTTATCTGTAACCCTGAATGTGGCATTGATGTAATCGGGATGGTCATTACGGTTGACGATATAATAAATATCTGAGGTTTCCGTACTCCGGTGTATATAATCAATGTTGTAATGATGTGCTGGTGAACCGCTCTCACGTTCATATTCGCGGGTACTTTTGTACGTGAAATCAGAAATAACTCCCTTTTCCATAAGAACGTCACGGATGCTTTTGCCCCAAACAACCTTGCCTTTGTCAAAGCTGTGTTCTGTAATGGTAGTCCCATCAATATTGCCCCATAACTCAGACGCAATTTGGCGGACTCTTCTTTCTGCACTTTCAATATTTTTCAATCCTACTGAAGTCTCCGGTCGGGGCCCAATTACTGTTGCACCATCTTTTACCAGTTCCTGTATCTTTTCCAGTACCTTCAGGGGAATAGCCCTGCGCTCAGGCAGGACAAGCACATGATAGCTCATACCGTCGGGCAAAACAATCTTTCCATCGCGGACTGACATACGGGACACGATAACCTCAGTGTTGGCCACATCATAATCGTAGCCTTCACCCAGGTCAGGGCGGATATGCTTCAGCGGAACCTGGTTAGGCACATTATCACCGTAATAGATACAAACATCGGCAGCAAACAGTCCCTGCGAAAGCATAAAAGATATACGGCTTGACCAGTCAAGGAACGCCCGGCTTTGGTCCCACCAGGTGACATTGGGATTAAAATGGGTCCCCGCAAAATATTCAATACCGGGTTTTCCCTCTTTTTCAGGGGAGTGAGTCAGCGTATGTATAACAAAACGATTAAGTCCCTCACAAAAAACACGATCCATCGTGGGTTTCATATAAAAGAAATCCTCCTCCCAATGTGGACCGATACTGGTAGGCCCTTCCGCAGATACAAAACGCTTTCCGTAGGTATGGGCAGTCGATGCCGCCTGCTTGATATACATTCGCCGGTGCGGTTCAACCCGATGAGTTTCGGCACGAATCCAGAATTCACCCATTGGAATTATATTCCGGCCCAGGTTCTTCATCCCGTCAATCGGGGCAGGATGAGGCCCTCCGGCCTCTGAATGAATGGCAAAACCATCTAAGTGACTTAATTCGGCAAACTTTACGTAATGATTCTTCCATATCAGATCAGCTATAGTACGTCTGAAATCATATAAAAACCGGTTTGAAACCTCTCGATTATCTATAATCTTTCCTGTTAAAACGGGTAAAAATTTATAAATTGAATAACCGTTAGCTTTTTCAAACTCCTCTGGAAAAACCCCGGTCCAGTTGGTCGCACCAAGTTCCCAGCTATCGTCATGCAAATATTTCAGACTTTCAATTCCCTCCCGTTTAAGATCCTCAACTATTACACCGGTAATATTGTTATAATGATGCTCCATTGCTTCACTGCTCAAATAATCAATTGCCAGTCCACCGCCACCCGGACTGTGAGTTGAAACACGGATACCTGTCCCGGTAGACACAAACCGAAGAATTGTCCATTCACCCTCAGGCACGTCCCATAAGATATTTCCATTGGCATCAACTTTGTCACTGATATCAATAATGTCTTCAAATTTAACATGGCTGTCATTCTCACCGGACTCCTCTTCTTTTACAAATAACTCCCAATCAAATCCCAAACCATTATCGGTAAAAGGGATACGGATGGAGTGTACTGCCTTAAGATGAAAATTCTCAAGAGGCTCTACGTCTGAAGCATAAGGAGTTAACTTAAGTGCCAGTACGGTTACCGGCTCCCAGTAATATTCACCATGGTAAAAATAATAATAGGTATGCAGCAGTCCCTCAGGCAAAGGCAACTGCTGCTGAATAGTTTTAGGGCCCGAAACCTGGGTTTCACTCCATACCACTTTTTTCGATGCAAATTCGGGAGTTACCCAGGGACCGCCGGAATTCCAGCCGCTACCCATATTGAGGCTTACTTCTATTCCCAGGCTATCTGCAACCCGGCAGGCATAAACAAATAACTCCCGCCACTGGTCACTCATGAAAACCGGGCCCGGTTCGCTCCTGGTAACCCCCCAACCTTCATAGGTAGAAGAACCGGCATCAAAAATCATAGCTCCCTTTATTCCTACTCTTTTCATTTCAGTGAGATCGTGATGAATGCCCTCTTTTGATATATTGCCTTCCAGCCACCACCAATAGGCACGTGCACGTGCATAACCGGGTGGATTAATAAAGTCTTCCTCTAGGTTAACCGAGGGTTTAAACCTGACCACATCATTATCAAGCACAGTCTTATCTGTTTTTGATAAACTGCCTGATATATTAATGAGCGAGACAACTATTAGCAATCCGAAAATAACTTTTCTCATATCAAAGTAATTTTATTAACAATTTAACATAATTCAGTAAAGTAACTCTATATCCTATCTTATTTCCATCAGATATTTGCCGGCCTTTAAATTATCAACCAGAACAGCTTCGCCCTCAATTACAACAGGTATTTCCCTGCCATTCAACAAGAATGTAAAATCATCCTTATCGGGCAGGGGAAGCATTACCCTGGCATTTGTGTTGGCAGGGACTACAAGCTCCAAATTAAATATTCCTTCAGGTTCTCTGTTGAATTTTGCATGAATCAGACCCCGTATTGTTGGACTTTTTATTTCGGCACTCTTCAGAGCTCCCGGTTGCGGTTTTATAAGTACTTTTCTGAATCCTGGTTCTAACGGTTCAATTCCAAGAATATTTCTTGTTATAACATAGGCGGGTATCGCTCCCCATGCATGATTCCATGTCATATTTCGCTTGTATTTCAAATCCCAGGCCTCGGAAGTTACAGTAGTACCAAACCGAATCATATTCATCCAACTCCGGTCTGTTTCGTTTGTAATAAGTTCCAAAGAGTAGTCCTCTGCACCCATTTTGTAGAGCGCATCAAAAAGGTACATTGCCATTCCCGGGCTGCAGGCCATTCCTCTGGAAATAAGAAAATCCCTGATTGCAGGATAATTGCTCTCTGGTGCAAGACCAAATGCCACAGGAAACATATTGGCATGCAACGCACTATGCTCCACACCTTCTCCATCCGTATATATCCCTGTTTCCTTGTTGAGTAATTTTTCGTTAAAGGAAGATTTTACGAGAGAGGCCCTTTGTGCATAAAAAGCATTGTCTTCCGTGTTTCCCAAAACACCGGCTATTTTTTCCATTAACACCAGATTGCGATAGTGAAAAGCATTTACAACGGTATTTATTTCTGAAAAGACATACCGGTCGGTTTCCCCTTCAAAAGTAACGCTGCCATGACCGCTCCGCAATTCCGTTTCATTGGCAGGTGTTCCCTGTGGCCAGTCCACAATGTCTCTGAATTGGCGGCCATAATAGTGAATACTTTCCAAGAACTCGGGTGTCACAAGTCCCGTGCGGGTACTGATTAATCCATCTTCTCTGGCCAGGGCAATCAGTGTTTTCTTTTTTAGCTCATCGTATCTTTCTTCCAAAAAGCGTGCATCTCCGGTTGCCATATAGTCGGCCCATGCCATTAAAACGATATGGAGGTGCCATTCTGTGGGCCAACTGGGATTAAAAATCAGAAAATCTGTAGTGTAGCGCTGAATGGCAAATTCCCGATCCACACAGTAATGAGCTACCTGCTGCATATAAGCATCGGCTTCATACGGCATTCTTTCCCGGGCACCACCGTCAATATATACTCCCATAAACGGCGTTACTTTCAGTGTGTGTTTGCACAACTCCCAGATTTGATTCAGATTGTCATTGGAAGAATTAAAATCAGCCGCAGTATCATCAAATTGGTATAAAAGAGCCATTTGGCTTACCTTATTAACTGTTAATTCTTCGCTGAGCCCTTCAATTTCGGCATAGCGGAAAGAAGTGACTTCTGGCATGTGCTCAGCAAGAACCTGGCTATTTGGATAGTTTGAAATAAACCGGGGTATTGTAACCAAATATTCGGTTTGACCAGGCTGGAGGGCAACTTTTACTTTGTTATAAATGATAGACCCACCGGGATTCCTGTTGACTTTGTTGCCATTGCTAATATCTTCGCCGAGATGAACGACAATTGTATCGCTGCTTTTAGGGGACTCAACGGTCAGTTTCAGCGCTCCAAAGGCTGCTTTTTCAAAGGTTATGAATTGATTCCCGTCAGCATTCTTTTCTACAGAAACAGGTTCAATTTCATGGTAACGGATGGGATGCCTGTTTTCATACACAAATTCGGTTTCGCCGTCAACTTCCAGTTCAACCCATTTGCTTTCACCTGGCCATTTCCGTTCTGCTCCGGAAAAGATACCGGTATTAAATTGTTGAGGTTGGCTGTAATCACTTTCGATTCCGTTTTGATCCCATGTCCTGACCTTCCACCAATACGCAGAATTTTCTTTCAACTGATTTCCGGAGAAAGGTACTGAAACAGACTGACTGGATTCAACTTTTCCGGAATCCCAAATGTCGCCTTTGTTTTGCTTAAGCATTTTTTCATCTGATGCAACCAGAATTTGAAAGGCAGCCTGCATTGACTCAGTCCCGGCAACAATCCAGGTGAAATGGGGTCGGGGATTGATGATAACAGCACTTTCCGGAGTGGATAAAAGATCGGTCATCAATCCTTTCGGTGCAGGTTCCTGCTTCAGATTTCCGCAACAGGCAAATGATCCCATAATAATTAAAAGGACAAACCCTTTTAGAAAACGATTTACGTTCCATACTTGATTTTGTAACATTGTTATACAGTTTTTAGTTTCTATTACTTTTATCTTATTCATTGAATTTATGTTTGTTGAAAAATCAAATCCGTTTAGGAGTTTGGGGTTTTTGGTTATGGTCTTTATACGGAATATGGCCCCTTTCCGGATCAACATCAAATCCCCATTCGGCTATATAGCTTGCGGCAGGCCGAAAATCATCACATACTTTTTCTAATAAAGAACTTAAACGTTTATCCATATCTTTCAGCAATGCTGAATACTCCGGTTTGTCAACCAGGTTTTCCATCTGGAAAGGGTCTTTTAAATCATCGTACAACAGCCATGGACCATCAAGTCTACGCACATAGGTGTACCTTCCGGTTTTTGCAGCCCGGTATTCTTTTCTCAGTTCTGTAAATCTGTTGAAGGGGGCAACAGCCATATACAGAGCAGCATGGTTTTCATCATCCTCTCCGTTCTTCATTATTTCAGTGAGATCATCACCCTCAATTGAAGGAGGAATGGTTATTCCTGCCAATCCAAGCAGCGTGGGGAAAATGTCCGGGGTATTCAAAGGCAGGTCAAAAACTTGTCCTCTTTTCTCGAAAACGGCAGGATACCGAAGCAAAAACGGAACTCTTGCTGATTCGGCCCACGGAACCTGTTTTTCTGTGGGGATTACTCCATGCGAACCAAGCATTTCCCCATGATCAGATGTAAACACCACTATGGTTTCTTCCTTTAATCCGGTTTGTTCTATTTCTGCAAGAAGTTCACCAATACTGTCGTCCAACGCTTCGCAATGCGCATAATAGCCTTGTGCCTCTTTCCGGGCAAGGTCTTCCATTTCGGGAGGAACATTTGCAGGAAGTTTAATTTTCTCAATTGGATAATTTTTTTTGTATTCCTCCGGTGCGGTGTGGTGCGGGAAATGCGGTGTACCATAAGATATAAATAAGGCAAAAGGGTGATCTGCTTTTGCCTGTTCTCTGATGTATTGACTGGCATCTTTTGTTTGTGCAAAAACATCGTAACCATCCCAAAAACGCATTTCATCTGAATGCCCTGTATAATAATGAGAGTGATTGTAATCATGATCACACTCAGCTGTTTTCCAGTATTCAAATCCCTGCCGTCTTTCGGGTGGAATATAATCTTTACGCCCATGGCCATCGAGATGCCATTTGCCAATATATGCTGTTTTATACCCATTTGACCTTAACACTTCAGCGATACATAGTTCACTGTCAGGAAGATGAGCATCGTTAAGAAACATGCCTGTTGAGGTAGGGTATCTTCCGGTCAAAAGTGAGGCTCGGTAAGGAGTACAAACCGGACAAACAGATACAGCATTTCGGAAATTCAGACTTTCTTTTGCCAGGCGGTCGAGGTGGGGTGTTTTTACATTTGGATCGCCTGCATAACCGGTTGCCGAGGCCCTCCATTGATCTGCAAGCAAAAATACAATATTTGTTTTTTTTTGACTCTCTCTGCAACCGGTAACCATGGATGAAAAAGAAATAGCAGCAGTTGCAATAGCAGAGTCTTTTATAAATTTTCGTCTGTGTATTCTATTGCCTATGTTTATCTTATTCATTTTAAATGTTCTATGTGATTACTGTTTTTATTCATTTTGGAAATTTTTTTATAATTGAAAAAGGATTTGATTTTGGAAAATTAACTCAACCTGGCTCAATAATCCCGATTTACGAATGTATGATTCTTTATGTTCTCCTTCAAATTTAATCACATTCGTTCGGGTGTTCCGTTTTTCTATAGGCAGATAACTGTCGCCTATTAGTCTGTTTACCCATGAGTTGGTAACAGTAACCACAACATTGTTTTGACCTTCTTTTACATAAGGAGTTATATTGAGCTTAAACGGAGCAATCCATGTAACTCCGGCATCTTGTCCATTTATTGTTACTGATGCTATTTCCTGAACGTTACCCAAATCAAGCAGAATTGTTTTTTCATTAATTTCGTCCTGATTTAAAGTAAAGGAATTTGAATACCCGGCAGATCCCGAATAATATTTTATCCGTTCATCCTGAAAGTCACTCCATGATTTTAAACTGTCCATGGTCAGCTTTTCCTGAGGGCCCCAGTTTTTAATAAAAGTAACCTGCCATGGAGAACCAATTGTTTTTGAAAAATTTGGTTCCAATTCGTTGATTTCAGTAACTGACCCGTCGGACCAGTGCATTGTCCATGTTCCTGGAAGAAGGAATTCTGCAGTAACCGAATTGTTGTTTCTGAAAATGTTAAAGTTGGGAAGTAAGGCAACTGCTAAGTTCATTTCAGGGAATACATTTATTCCGTCTTTTTCAATTTTTTGAATGTGTTCGTTTTGTTTAGAGTTTCTGAATACAATGAACAAAGAACCTTCCGGTTCGAAATTAAGCGGAATATGGGTGTATCCGTTTTCTTCATAGTAAACAGCAATTTCTTTGATTTCACCTGTCATTGGGTTCCAAAGCTCCGGCACTTTTCCGGTAACCCGGAATTTACAAAGGACTTCCTCGTATCTGTCAGGCAAATCGGTAAGGTATCTGTATTGTGTATCATTAATTCCATGCCTTGCCAAACGGTTTACTATAAAATAGATATCTTCGGTTGATGTGTAACGATGTATATAATCCAAATGAGTATCAGGGTAGCTGCTTAAGAAATCGAAATCAGGCTGAATATTTAGTAATTGCAAGACTTCTTCGGGTGTTATTCCCCAGAATACTTTACCTTTTCCGTAATTATTCACAGTAATGCTTTTACCATCTGTATTTCCCCACATTTCATCTGCAACAGATTTTACCATGTTGTCAGAATCCGGGTAATTTTTAAGCCCTGTTGCTCTTTCCGGTTTTGGTCCCACTAATACCATCCCTTGTTTAACCAGTTCTTTCAATTTTACCAGAAGTTCAGCTTTGATGGCCTTTTCATCTGGTAGAACCAGAATGGAATAGTTCATTCCATCAGGCAGTGTTATCCGGCCATTTACAATTTTTACTTTCTCGAGCAATAAGTCGTAACTGCATTTATCCCAGTCATATCCTTTCCCCAAATCGGTAACTTCTTCTTTAAGAAAAACAAAATTAGGTGAATCGTCACCATAGTAATAAAGAGCGTCGGCTTTAAACAAACCCTGTGAAAGCAATGAAGAGGAGCGGTTCATATATTCAATAAAAGCTTTCGACTCGTCCCACCAGGTAACATGTCTGTTTAGGTGGGTTCCGGCGAAAAATGTATTTCCAGGTTCTCCAAATTCATCAGGTGAAGTAGTATAGTGGCACCAAACGATTTTATTGACACCGGAACAAAAGATTCTGTCAATCACATTTTTACAGTCTTTGGGAGGACGCTCCCAAAATGGTCCAATGCTGGTAGGTCCTTCTGCAGCCACATATCTTTTTCCATAGATATGTGCAACACTTGCGCTCTGTTTTCCATAAAGCCGTGAGTCATCTTCTACCCGATGGGTATTGGAACGTACCCAAAATTCTCCCATAGGGATGTCATTATATTTCATGGTCTGGATAGCATCAATAGGAGCTGCATGCGGGCCTCCCGACTCAGGTTGAGCAAGAAGTCCATTGCGATTTGCAATTTCACTGAATGTCTGATAATGTTCCTCTGCCACGAGATCAGAGACAGTCCGCCTGAAATCATGCAGAAAACGGTTGGAAATTTCCCTGCTACCCACAATCCTGTTGGTTAGAACAGGCATATAGGGAGTCATTTCATACCCTCTTCTTTTCTTAAATTCATCCATAAAATGATCGGTCCAATTTGCCACACCCATTTCCCAGCTATCTGTAAATAAGTATTTCAGAGAGTTTCCGGCCGATTTGGCCGTATTTATTAACTTCGAAATAACTTCTTCATTAAACTGAAGCAAAGCTTCTTTGCTTAAATGATCCATTGAAAGCCCTTCCCATCCATCACTTACAGAAGAAACCTGTACTCCGGTATTTGTCATTCCATAACGGATGATTGTCCAACTTCCTTCAGGCACGTCCCATGTCAGTTTCCCATCTTTAAAATTGTTAGTAATATCTATCAAATCTTCTTTTAGAATAGCTGAAACAGAATTATCATACTCTTCACGTAAACGATGAAGTGGATATATTCCCCGGGCGCCAAAGCGTTCCTCCAGTGTTTTTAAACCAATGTGTTTTATTCCCGAAGCAGTATTTTCCACTTCAGGTAAATTTTTTACAGCATGAACAATTAAATCCTCATATAAAAGTCTATTGGGGGGTAATGGAAGTTCTGTTTTCAATTTCCCCGGTCCTTTCACAACCGTATCACTAAAGGTAATTGTTTTTAATGCATACTCAGGGGTAACAGTTGGTCCTCCGGGATTCCAGCCACTTACCACATTTAATGAAAGTTCCAGGTCCAACCGGTCAGCCTCCTTAATTGCATGTGCAAAAAGTTCCAACCATTCATCGCTTAAAAATTCCGGCCCTGGCTCAGTTTTTAAAGCTACATTAAAACTGGATGAATTGACATCAAATACAACAGCTCCTCCATAGCCATTGCTCTTCATTGCTTCCAGGTCTTGAGTAATGCATTCTTTTGTAATATTGCTGTTCAACCATAACCAAAAACAACTAAGTCTTGAGATAACCGGAGGATTCTGAAATTCATTTCTCAATTTTTCATAGCTAACGTTGAATTGCGTTTTATATGAATCTTCCGTATTGTTAGCACCTTGTAATAAAAAGCCAGTTGTTATAAATAAAAATAAATTTCTAATGTATTTTAAAGTTGAGCTTGCATTGAATTGGTTCATTTTTGTTTTCATGATTTATATAAAAAATTCATTTAGCCATATTGGATTTCAATTCGTTTCCTCTTTCAACTTGTTTAATCCGAATTTAATAATACCAGGATTTTTATTCAGCCTATCAAATGAATCGTATAGCAAAAATTGACCTTTGTAAAAATTGTTATTCAAAATTTAGTCATCAAGTTGGTTTTTAATTGCTTTTAATTTTTCCACATTTTCTTTGTTAATCCCATAGATTGGCTCAGGAAAACCAGTATATAAAAGTCCCTGATTTACCTCATATAATAATATTCCACCTATCCTTTCATCTTTTTCAATAGCTCTGAAAAAGTTATAATTTATACCATCACCCTGGGTAAAATAATTATGTACCCAAACTCTTTTCCCTTGGTTGTTAGCGTATGTTTTAATACTGTCTCCCATCCAGGGACGATATTTGCCATGATAATAATGTTTGATTGTTACTTCATCAGCCAAATCAATTGCTTTCTTCCAGTCAAGTAAAATTTTTGGCATAGCCCAGAATCCCAATTCATTAAAATCATCACTTAATTGAGGATTTTCATGAACATGACGCAAATGAATCTGCATCTTTTTTCCATTTGAATGGATAACATTTGCTGCCTTTTCCAGAAATGATAAAAAATATTCACCCCTGATTTCCATTATTTTCAGGGGGTCAGCATGTTTCTTTAAAATATCAATTCCATATATTTCATTGTATTGTTTTATAATAGGCTCATTGTATCCATAGTTAATGTAATCCGTTGTCATCCCAGAATGATTTTGAAACCGAAAATCAATTCCATCAAAACCCATGGCAATAACGCGCCTGACTTGATCAAGCCAATATTCCTGAACTTCAGGATATGCCTCACAAGGTGTTCCTGCCATATACTCACGTTTGCCTTTAGCAATTCCATATACCGGACTGTTAACCCAACCGTCGCCCCAATGTCCGGTTCCCTGAAATTCAAATTCAAAACCCCAATCCATAAAAGATTTTCCTGCATCATCTCCTTTCACTGGACGAGTTTCTAATCCCCACTCTCTCTTTTCATAAGGCTTATTTCTTTCAATCGGGCTAAGTGAATTCCTTACATGAATTCCTGTTGTAACCGGAATTTCTCCAGATGATGTATAGGCTCTAATCATCGAATATGGAATAGTGTATAAATTCTTATATTCATCTAAAGTTATTGCAATATAACTGTAGTCGTCAGGTATTCTAAAATCCTTTATTGTAATTACCAGAAACCGTTTCAAAGTGTCATTGATTAAGAATCCGTTTGCATCTTTTGTCTGAAGGTACTCAATAGCAGAAGAAACTTTAAAATTGTCTCCATATTTTATATATCTGCCATTATCCTGACTTATCCATAGTACAATATCAGGAATCTGAATTTCTGAAACGTTTAATCCCATAAACTCAAAATAATTTTCAGAAGAAATTTTTTGTCTAAAATGATCCAGACAGAATGCAACTTCTAAAGATTCTATAGGTTCATCTAACCTTTTCAAAATAGAATCCGATAATGGCTTTCTTTTTAATCTAAGGTCAGGATTTTCTGAAATCAGATTATCGAAATGAATATGCTGTCCTCCAATGGTTTCTATCTTTTTTCTGCTAAGCGAGGCGTTAGCACCATGAGGAATTGTAAAGCCTGTTCCGGATTCATAAGGTTTTATTATTGCCCATGCTTCCATACCTTGCCTTTTGGTTTCATACATATAGGCCCAATTGGGGTCGCCTAACGCCAAAATCGATTCTAATGTATGATTTTCTGTTCCCTTATCGGTTGGCATAATCGAAATAGTTGGGTCGGAAAATGCAGAATAACCTGGTTGACAGAGAACAAAATAAATTCTTTCAAACCCCAAATTCTTTAATAGAGTTATTTCTTCCTGAATCCTGCAATAATCATGAAAACCCCTCAGTTGCGGCTGAATGTCAACAACAGGCGCAATCATTTTACCACCAATGTTGTTTAACAGTTCGTTATCTAAAATTTGGCCGCCATTTTTTAATTTTAAAAGGTTATCATTGTTTTGTGCTATTAAACAATTAATTGGTAAAAGCAGTAGGATTAAATAAGACAACAGTGTTTTAAATTTCATTAAGCTTTTTGAATTAGAGTTTACAATGGTACTATTCCACCATGCTCTTCAATTAATTTTTTAATTTCTTTGACCGGAACTTTCAATGGAGTAGTTTTTTTAAAATTGGCTAAAGTGGCTGCTGCTCCTGCAGTCTGGCCCATTGCCATGCACGATGCCTGAACCCGAAGCGCAGAATTCGCCATACGATCGCTGCTTATGCAACGACCTGCAACCATAAAGTTTTCACTTCCTTTTGGGATTAGGGCTCTTAATGGAACGGTTGCCACAATCCCTTCCTTCAGATATTCCTGATGAATAGATTTTCCTTCCCTCCATAAGTCAATCGGATAAAATGAATAAGACAGGGAATCTTCGAATTTTTCCCCATTTATGTAGTCGGAATGCGTAATCTGATATAAACCATCTATTCTATAGGTTTCACGTATTGCCGTTTCCGTTTTCATTTCCAGAATTCTTAATTTCTCACACCCTGGAAAGGCTCTTAGTGTTCGTATTAATTCAAGAAAAGTTGTTCTTCCATTCAAATTTGCTATGGTATGTTTTTCAGAAGTTGAAGAATCTGCGCCTCCAACTACCACAAGTGAATAGGGTGTAAAATGAGGTAAATCTTCTTTCGAATTTTCATTCATTTGATTAATCAACATATTTTGCCTCAATATTCCATGGTATTGATTGGGAATTTTCTTAAGATCAAGTTTTTCGAAATCAAAACCACTGAGCCTGAATAAAAGAGAGCCTGGTTGGGTTTCAGATTCCCTTAAAACTTTAAATCCTGCAAGATTGGAAGCAAAGGCGTTCCCAGTACAATCGATAATCTGGTTACATATAATTTTTTTATTTATTCCTTTTCCAATCGTATTAACGGTCCAGTTTGAATTCTGAAATTTGATATCTGCCGGGGTTTCGTAATATCTGATATTAACGCCGGCTTCAATACATTTTTCCTCAGCTAAAAGAGCGTACAGAGCACCATTTACTGGAATTTGGTTGTGCCAGTGACGAACTGGTGCATAGGAAAAGTCTGGTAATTTATCTCCGTTTAAATCTACGATATCTCTGATAAGTTCCCATCCAATTCCTCCAATAATCTGCCTTCCCCATGCATGAAACAGACCGGGGAATGATACTCCACCTGTGGTTATTGTTCCTCCGAGTTGACTCCCGTTTTCAATTATTGTGGTTTGGCATCCGGCACGGGCTGCCTGTAAAGCAGCAATTACACCTGCTGTACCGCCACCTATAATTAGAATATCTGTAAAAATTTCATCTTCTTTATTTTGATTTAGATTGCTACCATATAATTTTTCATGGAAAGAAGAAGAAAACGTTCCTAAAGAAATAGCTCCTAAAGATTTAATTGCATCCCTTCTTTTAATTTCATTCATTGTTTGATGATTTTAATTTTTAATGATTATTGTATTTTAATAAATCTAAATTCCTTTGTTGAAGTTGTACCAACCATTAATTAGCCTGTAGTACATAGCTTCACCGAATCACGGAGCAAGTTTGTAAAAATTTACAGCATTTTCATGCAATATCATTCTTGCAATATTTATTGCCTCATATTCAGAGAAATAGCCATCTTTAACTTTATCTATAAGTACTCTTGAAACAATCTGTTTTGCGAACTGAAGATGTCCACAGGCATTTTCTATGTTTCTATAGTCTCCTCCGAATCCCATTATCTTGGAGGCAGGGACCGTTTCAAGCCATTCATGCAAATATCTTTCGCTATAAGATGGAGAAACAATATAAAGCCAGCACATATCAATATAAACATTTCTGAAAGTTTTTGCAATTGTACTCAATTCACCACCAAAAGGATAGCTGCCATGGAATAATACAAAATTCACTTCGGGATATGCGAAAAACAAATTGACTAAATGGGTTGGATTTGTATTTTCAATAAAGGTTCTTCCGCTTAGAAGACCCGTATGAATTGCAACTGGCAGGTTGTATGCCTTTGCCCTATCCAAAACTCTGTGCATCATATAATCCTGCAGAGGCTTCACATCTGTAAATGATAGCACCCTCTCATCAGTAGAATTCATTATTGAATTAAAAACTTCCTGTGCCCTTTCCTTATTGACATTTTCGAAATATAAAATGCGATCATACGCGATGGCTGTTTTAACAGCCACAATCCCTTGTTCCTTTGCCGCTTTAAAGATATTTTCTAAAACCCTTACTAAATCATCGATTGTTTGAATACTTATACTTTGTTGTATGGCAATAGACCTTATATTCTGTTTCGAATTAATTCCAATGAAATTGTCAAACTTTTTAACATACCTGAAACGTTCATCGCCGAAACCACGATCATCAGCATCCTGGTCATCCTGAATAAGAAAAGCTATTTTATTTTTTGTTATTAATTCGTTGATCCAGTTAGTCGTCTGATAAGCCTTTCCTATTTTTTCCGACAACTCTATAACTGTAGATTCATTAATATCCTTGATATTAAATATTTTATCGGCAGTGAGAAGGGCAACTCGATTATAAGATGTATTCGACGCACCCTCCCAATAGGGCTTTAATATCTGCCATTTTTCAATTGCTGAGAGTGAGTCCTTAAATAATATATTAGTATCCATGTCCGGCATTCCGGCTGATCTGATATCATTAACGGCATAATGATGTAACAGAAGCATAAAATCAAGAGAGGTTCTTTGTTTTAGTTTGGCAGGGCTCAATAAATGTTCATGAGTATCAATAACGGTCATGCTGTCAATAAAGTCTGCAATGCGTTTTTCATAACCATCTGAAGGCAAAGGTCTTATCTGTACCTGTGCGTAGGTTATAATTGAAAGAAATACCAAATTGATCAGAAGAAAGTATGATTTCATGTATTTATTTTTAATGTTTATCGATTCTATATCCAAATTCCTATGTTGAAGTTGCACCAATCAATAAAAGCCTGTCGAACATAGCTTCACCAAAATATAGGCTGTTGAATTTATAACGGTACTCATTAAGATAGCCCTGAAAAACTCGGGGTTGATATTGTGGTGAATATCCATCAGCATCCTTATAGAATTGCTGATTGTAAGGTGCAAGCAAGGTATAATCTTCCCAACCTGCTTGATAGGTAATTCCTGGATATGATTTTTCTTTGCATGTTTTTCTAAGCCTGCATATGAGTGTAATCATCGGTTATAATTTAGATTATTCAGAAATATTAACCTGGACCTGTTCATTTATCGTTTCAGTTTTAAAATTGGGATTATCTGCTTTTTATGAACCCTATTTTTCGTGGCTTCACCTTCTTCATTATCTTCCCTTCAACTTCTTTAATTTCAGCCATTACCAATACCTTGGTCACCTTCTGGCTGCCCCTTCCCTGTTTCCGTGGATTTTCCTTTTCTTCCAAATTTACTTCAGTGGAAAAATATCTTTCATCAAATTCTATTTGACCCCGGCTGACTCTTTTCCCCATAGGCAACCGTGAATTATAGTGCTTACAAATCAGTTCATAATATTTATGTGCCAATTGCACCTGAAGTTCAAGGGCAGAAAAACTTTTCTTTGTAGAAGTAAGAAGGTGCATGGCCATAAACCAATAGCGAAGCGGTAACTGGGAACCATGCATAATCGTTCAGCTACGAAGTTTTGTTCTGCTTTTACAGTTCTTACAATCATACTGCCACTTGTTGCTTTTCCAATTGTGATTAATACTGCCACAATGATGGCAAACACTCCCGTCTTTATCTCTAATTGCTTTGAGCTTATGCCGTCGGGATATTGGCCTATAAAATTAAGTAAGTTCATTGTGATTTATGTTGGTACTATCTTAATATAACAATTTATGTTACATCCGACATTCATAAGTTTTACCATGATTAATTGGATTTACATCTGAAAAAAGATTTGTTGCAAGTCCTGAAATCAGGACTTGCAACAAAAAATAAAAAAACTTTAAAATTGAGTCCAGCCCGGATTTTGTTCTAATGTTGCACCTAAATTTCTGTCAATTACAGCTTGTGGAATTGGCCAAAGGTTAAAATTCCAGGTTAATGTTGCCTTGGTTGTTGGCCAGAATGCATGTTCTTTTATTCTTTCAACTGCAACTGTTCCTCCCATACGTAACAAGGTATTCCACCTGTGTTCCTCGGCATACAGTTCTCTGGCACGTTCATCAAGTATGAAGTCTAAATCAACATCCGCTGGTGATACCAAATAACTGCAATGAGCGCGAGACCTTATTTTATTAATATCATTAGCGGCATTATTAAGGTTTCCTTTACGAAAATGAGCTTCCGCCCGTAACAGAATTGTTTCAGCTAAACGCACCACATAATCATCACGGAACAGGTTGTCGTAATTATTTCCTACATCCACCCCTCTTGTCTTATCCGTGCTTATTTTCATATGGACAGGGAAAATACTTCCTCTCCAGTTATCATCTTTGTACATTACTGAATAAGGAATAACAGTTCCAATCCTGTCAGGGAAATTTGGATCGTTGTAATAAAAAATTCTGCGAAGGTTATGTTCCGCATTTCTCATATCATTTTCACCTATGGGTCCTGCCCAAATCTCGTCTCTCGAAAACATGGTTGGTGTTATAAACGAAACACCTCTTCCACCTCCATCTTCACGAACTCCGTCAAACCCATCAATCCAACGAAATACTGGACCATAACCACGCATATACGGTAACCGGGATTGTGCATCTCCGGCTTGCCAGGCATTAAAATCAATCTGAAAAGCCCAGATACATTCCCTATTTCCATCCTGATAATTTACGTTACCTTCCTGGAATAAATCCCAGTAAACATCGGCTGTGCCCGGATCCCAATAAGGCAGTGTACTCGGGGTTTCATTCATGCGGGTACCAAACCGTTCTGTCATTAAAGAGTAAGTTCCCCCATCAATCAGAGTATTGGCATATTGAATGGCTTTGTCATACATGGCATCTCCGTTTTGGCCATTTTCTTCCATTTCAATTCCCAAAGAAATATACAACTCACTGAGATAGTGTTGGGCAACTCCCTTAACTACCCGTCCACCTTGCACTGTTGTTTCAGGTAAATCATTCAATATGTTTTCCAGATCATTTATTGCAAATTGGTATGTTTCTATTCTGGAAGACCGGACGAAATCAAATTTTGGTTCAGTAACTATTGCATCAACAATAGGTACTCCTCCGAATAATTGACCTAAACTTCGGTATGCAAAAGCCCGAAAAAACTTTGCCTGAGCAATAATATATTTTTTTTCTTCCTCTGAGTTCCAAACGATTTGATCTAACTCAGCAGCGTAAATAGCAGTATTTGCCCTGGAAATAAGCTGATAAAAGGCTGTGTAAATATCATTAAATATTGGTCTTTCAGGATTTATCTGACTGTAATCAGATAAATGACTTGATAACCTAAGTATAGGAACATCAATGATGTCAGTACCATTGCCTTTGAGCGTAAACGCCATGTAGTGATCAGGCCAATAGATGTATCTGGCATGCCGGTAACAGGCAATTAATGCGGCATCAACCTGCGCAGCCGATGAAAAGGCATTCTCCAGTGTATAAAAAGTATTGGGAACTTCCTTAATGAATTCTTCATCTTTTTCGCAACTCATCATTCCTATCATAGTAGCTGTAAGAATGATAAAAACTTTAAATATCTTCGTTTTCATACTATTTTAATTTTCAGATTTATTAAAAGGTAATGTTAAACCCAAGGGAATAACTCGCAGGAACCGGATAGTATCTATCCCATCCACCAAGTCCGAGTTCCGGATCTCCGTCCCATCCTGTAAAAGTATAGATATTTTGAGCTGACAAATGTGCCCTGAGTCCCTGGATTTTCATTTGCTCTAGCCAGCTTCCTCTGAACGTATAGGAAATAATAATATCCTGTACTTTCAAAAATGACCTTGATTGAAGACCTAAAAATCTACCGTCGTGATTGAACTGAGAGGATGGAAAATTATTATTCTGATTTTGTGGTGTCCAATAATCAATTTTATCTAAAAATTCCTCACGGTTAAAACCTGGCTGGTTTACCAGGAAAGCACCTTGGTTAGTATCCAAATAATAATTTTCACCACCGCCAAATATTCCGGAAAGTAGAACATAAAATTCAAAATTGCCATAATTCAAATTATTTGAAAGATTTAATCTAAAGTTTTCTTTCGTGTACCCTAAAATTTTTCTGTCCTTATCTGCTGTTATTAAACCATCACCATCCAAATCAGCATATTTGGGATATCCTGGCCTTGCTCCGGTTTTTGTAATGTAGTCTGAATCTCCTTCCTGAACAATCCCTACCCATTCAAAACCATAAATAGCACCAAGTGATTTGCCAATGAAAAGATTATTTCCTATATCATCCAATCCGTCACCGTATAATTCAGCAAGTGTATTTCTGTTTTGCCAAAATGTTAGATTTGAAGTCCATTTTAATTTATTGTTTTGGACATTGACGGTATTTAGTGATAATTCAATCCCTTTGTTATCAACTTGTCCCATACTGGCTCTTATTGAGGAGAAGCCAGTCATAATTGGTATTTGCCTCACAAATAATTGGTCAACAGTTTTTGAGAAGTAAAAATCAAGATTCAAGGATAAACGGTTATTTAGGAATGAACCTTCAATTCCCCCATTAAATGAAGTTGTTGTTTCCCATCCTAAAAGTTCATTTCCCAACGCAGAAATAGCCAATCCATAACGTGAAATACCAGGTTGATTGCTAAATTGGTATCTTAATCCTCCGGTTGAACCGGATGTAACACGTGCCAATGTTTCATAAGCTGAAATACCCTGGTTCCCATTTTTCCCATAGGATGTTTTTAGCTTTAAATAGTTAATAAATTCATGATTTGAAAGAAAATCTTCTTCTGTGATTGTCCATGCTATTCCAACTGAAGGAAAATTCCCCCACTTATTTCGGGCACCAAAAACTGATGATGCATCTCTTCTAAAGGAGGATGTAAAATGATATCTGTCATTAAGTGTATAACTCAATCGGGCCAGGTAACCAATATTGGAAAATTCGGTATGGGCATTCGAGTTAATCTGGTTTGTTGCCAATGGTAATCCATCAATTCCAAGCAGTGTATTTCCATTATCCAGAAAATTATTACCATCCAGTTGAAATTGCCTGTCACTTTGGTAATCCCTGGTCGCAACTAAAGTTACATCAACAAAATGTTGATCAAACTGCCTTTTAAAATTTACGATATTATCAAAAACGTAATTTGAAATTTTCCTGTCTCTTACAAATCCTTGCGCCTGACCAAGAAAACCACTGGTTGTTGCCGGGCTATACCTCTCTAAATCTTGAAAAAATCCGCCTTCTATAAAATAATTTTCGTAATAAAATCTTTCCTGCTTGAAAGTGCGGTAGTTTCTTGCAAAATTCAGACGATAGCTTAACCCTTCCAGGAAAGGTGCATCTATATGAGCAAAGGTATTCAAGTAATAAAAATCCTGGATATCAACATCATCAACTACATTATCTTTATTTGCATTGGTAGGCCATAAAGGATTCATCCCATAGGGCATCAGGCCTGGAGATCTTTCTGTATTTGGCCATTTTTCCAAAAGCTTATCTTTGGGATCACCCCTGTAATATGCCATGTAAGAATCACCATATCTTATTGTTGCAGTAGGTACACCAATACCAGAAAAATCTGAACGGTTGTAGGTTCCATCCACGCTAAATTGTATCCAATCTGTTATATTGGTGTTTATTCTACCCTTCAGGGAAATACGGTTATAGTCATCGCCAATCATAACCCCTTTTTGGTCGGTGTACCCAGCAGACAGATAGTAATTTAAATTTTCTACACTACCGGATACATTTAATTGATTGTTTTGTATCTGACCTGTTCTTGAAATTATATCTGGCACATGATACGTTATTCCATTTTGATAATTATATACTTCAGATGGAAATAACTGATTTAATGGATCAGTGCTTCCCACTTGAATTAAAAGTTTCTCAATATACTTATCTAAATTTGCCATTTGGGGCCTTTGGATCCATTGATAAACCCCAAATGAAGAGCTAAAAGAGAGTGTTGGTTTACCTATTTTTCCCCGTTTCGTATTGATTATAATAACTCCATTTGCTGCCCTTGAACCATAAACCGCTGCAGATGACGCATCTTTCAATATATCTACTGATGAAATATCAGCAGGATTAATGTCGTTTATACTTCCTAAAAAGACAACTCCGTCAAGAACAATGAGAGGATAATTGGAAGCATTTAAGGAATTTTGTCCTCTAACCAATAAGGATGGATTTTGTCCGGCTGAGTTGGTTGCGCCAATATTTAATCCAGGTGTTGTTGCTTTTAAGCTTTGTAATGCATTTACATTTGGTGTCATTGCAAGCGGTGAATTTTCAATGTCAACACTACTGACAGATCCAGTGATGTCTTTTCGACGAGCAGTACCATAACCAATTGCAACAACCTCTTCAATTCCAATTGTCTCCTCTTCCAATCGTACATCAATCCTGGTCTGATTCCCAACAACCACTTCCTGTGTCCTCATCCCAACAAACGAAAACACTAGTGTCGCATCTTCAGGGATATTGATTAAGGTATAATTCCCGTCGGCATTGGTTACAGTTCCCTGGGTGGTCCCTTTCATAACAACTGTAACGCCGGGCAAGGGCTGATTGTTGGTATCTGTTACTTTTCCGGAAACAGAACGTTGCTGTTGTCCGTTTTCAGCAAGATACTCATACATTCCGTATGTCATACCAGCTGGTTTTAGTAATATCAGATTGTCATTCCGTACCTGAAATTCAACACCCACCTCATTAAAGATTTGTGTTAGAATATTTTCAACGGTTTGGTCGGTTATGTCCAAATCAATTTTTCTTTCCACATTTACCTGCTCGCGCTGGTAAAAAAAGCGAAATTCGCTTTGATCTTCAATATCCCGCAAAATATCCACCACCCGTTTGTTTTTTACATCAAACGTAAATTTGGTGTTTTGCGAATAAACTGTGGCTGAAACCTGCAGAAAGCAGGCTAATAAAAACAGGAATGTAAGTTTCATTGTTCGTAACAGTTTCTGATTTATACCAAAGTTACGAAAATTTAGCAATTTAAATTTTTTCATACTTTTGAAATTAAGAGTTAGATAATATGTTGTTACGGTGCCTTCGGGTTTGTTTTTGTTCATAGGTTATTTCATAGGCAAATCCCTCCTTTATTTTTTTTGAATGATTACTTTCTGGCCTTCTATTTTATATTTAATCGGAAGGGTTTCGGCAACAAGGTCTAATACTTCCAATATGGTTTCGTTGGTAATGGTCGAGTCGTAATGATAGTCAAGTACCATATTGTCGGCCACTTCTATGTCTACTCCGTATTTTCGTTCGAGTATTACAAACAATTCTTTCAGGTTCATATTGATAAAAATGAGCCTGTTTTCTTTCCATGCTGTAAATCTGCGTGTATTTACTTCGCTAATGTTTATATCCTTATTTTTGGTATAAATAAGTTGTTCGCCCGGTTGGAGTGTTTGTGCTTCTTTAATAGTAAAATTTTCTGAGGAAACAATTTTTACTCTTCCTCTTTCAACTGTTGCTACAACTTCATTATCATTTGGATAGGCTTTAACATTAAACTGTGTGCCCAAAACTTCTACATTGTAAACAGGGGTGTGCACCACAAACGGTTTTTTTTCGTTTTTGGATACGTCGAACCAGGCCTCACCAGTTAGAAATACTTTCCGGTTGCCTTGTTTACCCTGGAAAATGTTCTTTGGGTTATCTTCCGTATATTTTAACTCCGATCCTGCATTGAGGTACACCATTGTATTGTCGGGTAATATCATTTGAGAAATGGAACCTTTGGGTGCAATGGCGGTGTAGAAAACAGGTTCTGTTTTTTGCAGGCTTTGAACCAGCAATCCGATAAACAGCCCAAGAACCAAAACCGCAGCTATTTTCACCAGATTAATTGTGCCCTTTTTTACAGGATTTTCTCTTTTTCTGCCTGCTTCAATGTTTATGCGATGGTGTATTTTATCCAGAACTGTATTCGGATTTTTTAGCAGGGGAAGATTATTTTGTTCCGTTTCCTCATCTTTTTCCCAACATCTGAAAAGTACAGGTCGCAATGCCAAATTGTGGTATGGATCGGAAAAAAGTTCTATTGCTTTTTCCAATTCTTCCCGGTTGCTTTCGACACTCAGGTATTTTTGTACAATTGTTTTTATAATATTTTCTTCTGTCATTCTTTCAACTTATCTAAATACTTAGTATGCAAGTTATTCAAAAATCCCCTTCATTTAATCAAAGGGGATTTTTCTCTCACTTACCTAACTAAACTAACCTATGAAAAACTATTTCAAAAATGAAATTCATAACTATTTTTCAATTTGTTTATATGTAATACGGAAAAAGGGGATTGTGCCCCCAAAAAAAAATGAAACTTTTTTATACGCTGTTTGTCCGGATAGGAGTGGAGCTTAAAATTTCCGTTTAACGGCTGAAGCCTAATTATTGGCAACTGCCTCTGTTCACCGGGCTTAAGCCACGGTGTAAAATATGCGCTGCTAATTTTTATCCGAACAACGACAAAAAGAGTAACACGGGCAAAATGTCTTTTCCCAAACGGGTTTTAATGTGTTTGAGTGCCAGGTTAATCTGGTTTTCAACGGTTTTAGGCTTAACTCCCAATTGGCCGGCAATTTCTTTATGCGAGAATCCCTGTTCACGGCTTAATTTGTAAATTTGTTTTCGTTTTTCGGGCAGTTCATCCACCGCTTTGTTAATTTCGGTTTGAAGGGTATCGTAATCTATCCGGTTTTCCTGAAAATTGGCTCTCGTGCTGAAATATTTTTCCAATGAATTCCGAAACTTCTGTTCTTTAAGCTTTTCGCGCAACTGATCGATGATGAGATGATACGATACTGAAAAGAGAAAAGATTTAAATGATTTGGAAGAATCAATATTATTTCGTTTCTCCCATATTTTGAAAAAAGTTTCCTGAACGATTTCACAGGCATCTTCTTCATTTTTAAGCAAAGAAAAAGCAAATCGGAAAAGTTTATTGCTGTACTTGTGAAATAACACATCGAACGCTTCAGCTTCGTTATTTTTCAGCTTTGCAACAAGAGTTTTTTCATTTATTTCAGGAACATCAGTCATTAGTATTATGAAATTTCTGCTAAAGTATGAAATATTTAATATTAGCATAAAAAAACCTGCCCCAAAACAGGAACAGGTTTTTCTGATAAGTAATTTGTTTTTTATTGTTTCCCCGGCCGCAGTTTTCTCACTGCTGCTCCGGCCTGCCACAATTCCGATTCGCGCATTTCTTTCAGCTCGGCATTCAGGCTGGTTTTGTAATCAGGACTTGAAGTGGAATCCAGCACACGCTTGGTTTCTACACCTGATTTAACGCTTTCGTAAAGGTCATAAAATACCGGTAAAGTGGCTTCGCGGAATTTATGCCTCCAGTCGAGAGCGCCGCGTTGTGCGGTGGCGCTGCAGTTGGCATACATCCAGTCCATTCCGTTTTGGTCAACCAGGCGGATGAGACTTTGTGTCAGTTCTTCCACGGTTTCGTTAAAAGCTTCCGACGGGCTATGTCCGTTGTCGCGCAGCACTTTGTACTGGGCTTCGATGATACCGGCCAGTGCCCCCATCAGGACTCCGCGTTCTCCGGTGAGGTCGGAATATACTTCGTTCTCAAAGGTAGTTGGGAAAAGATAGCCCGAACCGATGGCAATGCCAAGTGCGAGCGCACGTTCTTCGGCTTTTCCAGTAAAATCCTGGAACACAGCGTAGCTGGAGTTAATTCCGTTTCCGGCCAAAAAGTTGGTACGCACACTGGCTCCCGAACCTTTTGGAGCTACCAGGATTACATCCACATCTTCAGGAGGAACAACTCCTGTTTGTTCTTTGTAGGTAATGGAAAAACCATGTGAGAAATAAAGGGCGTCGCCCTCGTTCAGGCAAGGTTTCAGCTTTGGCCAGATAATGCGCTGAGCGGCATCGGAAACCAGATACTGGATTACAGTTCCTTTGGTTGCGGCTTCCTCAATCGGGAAAAGTGTTTCGCCCGGAACAAACCCGTCGCGGACTGCCTTATCCCAGTCTTCTTTAAACTCGGGTGCCTGGCCAATGATGACGTTGAACCCGTTGTCTTTCATATTCAGCGCCTGGGCTGGTCCCTGAACGCCGTAGCCAATAATGGCTATGACTTCATCTTTTAATACTTCGCGTGCTTTTTCTACTGGAAATTCTTCGCGGAGAACTACTTTTTCGGTTTCTCCGCCAAAGTTAATTTGTGCCATAATTTTTGATTATTGTAATGAATTTTAATTTTTTTGTTATATGCAATGCAAATTTATCATTTTTTATTCAGATTTAATTCTGAATTTTAATCCAGGCTTTCGAGTAAAGCATCTCTTTCTTTTAAGAACTCGGAGAGGCGCTCGATTGGATCGCGTGTAAGTGCCACCCTGCCCGAACGTATAAACTGCATGACCTTAATTTTGTTCAATTCGTTAAACAATTCCTGCGTTTCTTTCTTGTGCCCGGTTTTTTCAATTACCGTGTATTCCCTGGTAATTTCCAAAATACGAGCGCCTGAATTTCTAACTACCTTTTCTATGGTTTCGTTTTCGTAAAGCGCTTCGGTAGGTACTTTATACAACGCAATTTCCTGATAGATCATCTCTTCGTTGGTGTGGTAAAAAGCTTTTAGCACATCAATTATCTTTTCAATTTGCCCAACAATTTTTATCACCATATCTTCTGTGGAATTAATTACAATGGTAAATTTATAGATTCCGGGAAGAGCTGATTCTGATACTGTTAGGCTGTCGATGTTAACTTTTCTTCTTGTAAATACAATGGTAATACGTGTAAGTAAACCAATGTGGTTTTCCGAAAAAACGGTTATATTATATTCTTTTTTCATCTTTTAAACTTTAAGCTTTGATCTTTAAACTCTGAACTTTAAACTCTAAACTCTGAACTCCTACGGTTCCAGCATTATTTCAGAAACCGACGCTCCAGTGGGTACCATCGGAAAAACGTTGTCTTCTTTTTCAATGACTACCTCAAGCAGATAAGGTCCATCATGGTCAATCATTTTCTGAATGCCATTTTCCAAATCATCCCGAACTTCAACTTTATGACCTTCAATTCCAAACCCTTTTCCAATAGCTATAAAATCAGGGTTTTGCAGTTCGGTAAACGAGTACCTTTTTTCAAAAAACAATTGCTGCCACTGGCGCACCATTCCAAGAAAATTGTTGTTCAAAACGATAATTTTTACCGGAAGTTTATTTTGTACAATGGTTCCCAGTTCCTGAATAGTCATCTGGAATCCGCCATCGCCAATTACAGCAATTACAGTTCTTTCGGGAGCACCAAGCTGGGCGCCCATACTTGCGGGCAGGCCAAATCCCATAGTTCCCAAACCGCCGGAAGTTACATTGCTGCGCGGATGCCTGAATTTGAAATAGCGGGAGGCAACCATCTGGTGCTGACCCACATCGGTAACCAGAATGGCTTCGTGGTTGGTTTTGTCTCCGGCAATCCGAATAACCTCACCCATCGTTAATCCCGGTTTTTCCGGGAATAATTCTTTATGAATAATTTTTTCATTCTCTATTTTGTCACATTCCCTGAAACGGGCAAGCCAATCATCGTGCCGGTTTGGTTTTACATTATCTGTGAGCATTTTCAGGGTTTTTTTTGCATTACCGAGAACAGCTACATCCGCCTTTTTTATTTTGTTGATTTCCGACGGATCAATTTCAAGGTGAACGATTTTGGCATGGGGTGCATAAGCAGTCACTTTTCCGGTAACCCTGTCATCGAACCGCATTCCAACGCCAATAATCAGATCGGCTTCGTTTGTAAGCAGATTTGGACCGTAATTGCCATGCATTCCAAGCATTCCCACATTCAGCGGGTGGTCGGTTGGCATGGCCGAAAGTCCCAAAAGAGTCCATGCAGCCGGTATCCCCGTTTTTTCAATAAACGCTTTCAACTCTTCTTCCGCCTGTGCGATAATTACTCCCTGACCAAAAAGTATCAGTGGTTTTTTCGCTGCATCGATAATTTCTGCAGCTTCCTTTACTTTAAACGGGTCGATTTGAGGTTCAGGAACATAACTTCTTATTTTCCGGCATTTTTTGTATTCGAAATCCAGTTCACCAAACTGGGCATCTTTGGTAATATCGAGCAGAACCGGACCCGGACGGCCTGTCTGTGCAATGTAAAACGCCTGTGCAATGGCTTCGGGAATTTCTTCGGGTGCTGTAATTTGAAAACTCCATTTGGTAACCGGCATGGAAATACCAAGCACATCCGATTCCTGAAATGCATCTGTTCCCAGCAGTGGGGAAGCCACCTGGCCGGTAATGCATACCAGTGGTGTGGAATCAATCATGGCATCGGCAATACCGGTGATAAGGTTTGTAGCGCCGGGGCCCGAAGTGGCAAAACAAACGCCGGCTTTCCCGGTTACCCGCGCATAACCTTCGGCAGCATGTACTGCTCCCTGTTCATGACGGGTGAGTATGTGCTTTACATTCCTGTCGTGGTCATACAACGCATCGTAAATAGGCATTATCGCACCGCCCGGATAGCCAAAAATGGTATCAACTCCTTCTTCCAGCAAAGAAAGAATTACGGCTTGCGAACCTGAAATTTTTCTCTTTGTCATATTTATTAACTTTTAGATTTTACAAATAATTAATCAATTAAACGAACTGCTCCCATGTCGGCCGAAGAAACCAGACTGGCATAAGCTTTCAGCGCTTTGGAAACCTGACGTTTGCGTTCGGTTGGTTTAAAGGCATTTTCGCCTTTTGCTTCTTCGTTTTTCCTGCGCTTTGCCAGTTCTGCATCTGAAATAACCAGATTGATGGAGCGGTTTACTATATCGAATTCAATTTTATCGTTGTTTTGAATAAGTCCGATAGCGCCACCGGCAGCCGCTTCGGGAGATACATGGCCTACAGATAACCCCGATGTACCGCCGGAAAAACGTCCGTCGGTAATCAGGGCACAAAATTTATCCAGTTGCATCGACTTCAGGTACGAAGTGGGGTAGAGCATTTCCTGCATTCCCGGCCCGCCTTTTGGACCTTCATAGCGAATAACTACCACATCGCCTTTTTGTACTTCATCGCCTAAAATTCCATTTACCGCATCGTCCTGCGAATCGAAAACTTTGGCTGTTCCGGTAAATTTGAAAATAGACGGATCAACGCCGGCGGTTTTTACAATGCAGCCGTTTTCAGCTATGTTACCGTAAAGTATTGCCAGTCCGCCATCTTTATTGTAGGCATATTCTGCACTTCTGATACAACCGTTTTTGCGGTCAGTGTCCAGTTCGGTGTAATAATTTTCCTGTGAGGCCAGTTTTAAATTCCGTTTTCCGTCGCCGGGAGAAGAGAGAAACCGCTGCATGGCATCGGCCGAAAGGTAGCTGCTCGTTACATCATACGCTTCAATGGCTTCTTTCAATGTTCTGCCGTCGATTCGTTTAACTGAAGTTTCCAGCAGTCCGGCACGGTCGAGCTCGGCCATAATGGAAAGAATCCCTCCTGCGCGGTTTACATCCTGAACATGGTAGCTCGAACTGGGCGCCACTTTACACAGGTTTGGTGTAATGCGTGATAGCCTGTCGATATCTTTCATGGTGAATTCCACACCGGCTTCGTGAGCAATGGCCAGCAGGTGCAGCACCGTGTTGGTGGAGCCTCCCATGGCAATGTCCAGTTTCATGGCATTCAGGAAAGCATCGCGTGTGGCTATATTCAGGGGAAGAACCGATTCATCGCCTTCGAAATAATATTTTTTGGTAGCTGAAATGATTTTTTCCACTGCTTCTTCAAACAGTTTTCTGCGGTTGGCATGTGTGGCAACAATAGTTCCGTTTCCGGGAAGGGCCAGACCAATGGCTTCGGCAAGGCAGTTCATGGAGTTGGCGGTAAACATACCTGAGCATGAACCACAGGTGGGACACGCGTTTTGTTCGATTACCGCAAGCTCCTGGTCGGAAACCGACTGATCAGCAGCCATTACCATGGCATCCACCAAATCGAAATGTTTTCCGCCAATTTCCCCGGCTTCCATGGGGCCGCCCGAAACAAACACCGCTGGAATGTTCAGCCGCATGGCAGCCATTAACATACCAGGCGTAATTTTATCACAATTCGAAATGCAAATCATGGCATCCACCTTGTGTCCGTTGCACATGTATTCCACACTGTCGGCAATCACGTCGCGCGAAGGCAGGGAGTAAAGCATGCCGTCGTGTCCCATGGCAATCCCGTCGTCGATGGCAATGGTATTGAACTCGGCGGCAAAATAGCCCTGCTTTTCGATTAACCCTTTCAGGTATTGCCCAATTTCGTGCAGGTGGGCATGGCCCGGCACAAACTGCGTAAACGAGTTCACTATGGCAATCACCGGTCGGCCAAAATGTTCTTCTTTCATTCCGTTGGCCCGCCAGAGGCTTCGTGCGCCTGCCATTCTGCGGCCTTGCGTGGTTGTGTTGCTTCGTAATGGAATTTGCATACTTTTTTGTCTTTTTATTCAAATTTTTTATTAAAAAAGCCTTCCCCGTTTTCGGGAAAGGCTTGTCCGTATTTTTACAACTACATATAATTCTATCCTTTCCCGGTGTTTCCAGAAATGACCACGAGAATGACTAGAATGTATGTAGCAACTAATTTCATGTACTAAAATTTCATTTATGGTCGCAAATGTAAAAACTATATTTAAAAATCAAAATGAATTGAAAGTAAAATTGCATTTTTTCTGATAAAATTAAATTTAAAGGTGGTTTTTTGTTGAAATGTGAATCAAGTATATCATTATTCAACCAACTTTTTTGAATTTTTAGGTAATTTAGAATGAATTATTATATTTGCACTCGCAAAATAAACACGGGTGTAGCTCAGTTGGTAGAGCACTGGTCTCCAAAACCAGGTGTCGGGAGTTCGAGTCTCTCCTCCCGTGCAAAAACGAGGTTCAGCAAAAGGTTGAACTTCGTTTTGTTTTATAGCGTACCTGAATTCCAGGAAAACAAGTGAGTGTTAACCGGTGACATGACCGGACTACTGCACCCGGCAACCTGCAAAAATTCTCTAAAACATCTGCATTCTGTGCAGTTTCCGATACCTTCCGTCTGATGCAAGCAGTTCATTATGAGTACCTTTTTCTGCAATTTCACCTTTATGCATTACATAAATAACATCGGCATTTTTAATGGTGGAGAGCCGGTGGGCAATCACCAGTGAAGTGCGGTTTTGCATCAGCTTTAGCAAGGCATCCTGCACCAGCCGTTCCGATTCGGTATCGAGCGAAGAGGTAGCTTCATCAAGAATAAGGATTGGCGGGTTTTTCATTACTGCACGTGCAATAGACAAGCGTTGTTTCTGGCCTCCTGAAAGTTTATCGCCGCGGTCGCCAATGGTGGTTTGGTACCCGTTTTCGGTAGCTATTATAAATTCGTGTGCGTTGGCAATTCTGGCAGCATGCTCAACCTGCTCTTCGGTAACGTTTTCCATTCCGAAGGCGATGTTGTTAAAAAACGAATCATTAAAAAGAATGGGTTCCTGGTTTACATAGCCAATCAGGTTGCGCAGGTCTTTTAGTTTCAGGTCGCGTAAATCTGTTCCGTCAATGGTTATTCGGCCATCGGTAACCTCGTAAAAGCGGGGAAGTAAATCAACCAGGGTGGTTTTTCCGCTTCCTGAGCGCCCGACAAAAGCCACAGTTTTTCCCTTTTCAATTTCAATGGAAATATTTTTTAATACGGGTGTTGAATTGTATGCGAAGGAAACATTTTCGTAACTGATTTTATACTGAAAGTCATTTATCGCAAGGGCTCCGGGCTTTTCTTTAATGCTTTCCTCCGTATTCAGAATTTTATCAATTCGCTCCATGGAAGCCAACCCTTTTTCCACGCTGTAAAGTGCAGTAGAAAAGGCCTTTGCCGGATTGATGATGTTGTAGAAAAAAACCAGATAGCCAATAAAAGCTGCCGCATCAAGCGAACTTTTCTGGTTAAGAATCAACTGACCGCCATACCAAAGAACGATGATAATTACGGTGGTTCCAAGGAATTCGCTCATGGGGTGGGCGAGGAAACGCCTCCACATCAACTGGTTCATAATTTGGAAATAACTTTCGTTTTCCTTTTCAAACCGCTCAGTGGCCTTTTTTTCAGCATTAAATGCTTTAATAATTCGTAATCCTGATAGATCCTCCTCAATAACCGACAATATATCGCCCATTTTTTGCTGGCCTTTCCGGCTTTCCTTTTTCAGGCTTTTACCAATTCGGCCAATGATATACCCGGCAATTGGAAACATAACAAAAACAAAAAGGGTAAGGCTCCAACTCATGTAAACCATTACCGCCACCGATACAAGGATGAGAATGGGGTTTTTTATCATCATTTCCAGCGAGTTCATAATGGAATTTTCCACTTCGGTAACATCGCCGGTCATGCGCGCCATAATGTCGCCCTTCCGTTCATCTGAAAAAAAACCAAGTTGAAGTTTTAAAATTTTCCGGTAAATTCTGGAGCGGATGTCGCGCACCACACCGTTGCGAATAACCACTATCATAAAATTGGCCAGGTAGTAAAAGCCCACTTTCAAAAAAACGGTGATGACGATAAAAATACCGATAAAAATCAGGGCTTGTTCGTGACTGTATTGGTCAATCACCCGGCTGATGAGGTAATTGGAGTATTCTGTAAAAGAGGAAACGCTGAGTCCCACTTCGGGTTTGTTAAGCATCAGTTCCTGCGTGCCAAACAGAATTTTCAGCGACGGGATAAGCAGTAAAAAAGAAAACGCACCGAAAACAGCGCTCAGAAAGTTAAACACAATATTCCATACAAGTTTCCATTTGTAGGGTGGAATGAACCTTCGAAGCAGATGAAGAAAATCTTTCATTTAGAACACTCCCGTATAATTTTGTGGTGTAATTTTTTTCAATTCCTGTTTCACTTTCTTATCAACATTCAGATTATCAATGAAATGGTGAATGGCCTGTTTGTCAATAACTTCGTTTTTGCGGGTTAAATCTTTCAGCGCCTCGTAAGGATTGGGAAAAAACTCGCGGCGTAATATGGTTTGAATGGCTTCGGCCACCACTGCCCAGTTGTCTTCCAAATCTTTTTCAATGGCCGGCTGATTTAGTAACAGTTTGCCAAGTCCTTTCAACGTTGATTTCAGGGCTATAATTGTGTGCCCGAAAGGAACCCCGATGAACCGGGTAACTGTGGAGTCGGTTAGGTCGCGCTGTAAACGCGAAACCGGTAGTTTTGAAGAAAGCTGTTCAAATCCGGCGTTGGCAATGCCGATGTTTCCTTCGGAGTTTTCAAAATCGATAGGATTTACCTTGTGCGGCATGGTGGAAGAACCCACTTCGCCTTTTTTTATTTTTTGTTTGAAGTAGTTCATGGAAATGTAGCTCCACATATCGCGGTCGAGGTCGAGCACAATGTTGTTGATACGTTTCATCACATCGAAAATAGCGCCGTAATTGTCGTAGTGGGCAATTTGCGTGGTGTATTGCGATCGCTCCAGCCCCAGTTTTTCTTTGCAGAATTTATTGGCGAACTGCTGCCAGTCAATTTCGGGATAAGCCACAAAGTGCGCATTGAAATTGCCGGTGGCGCCGCCAAATTTGGCATGGCATGGTAAGGCTTTCAATTGTTTCAACTGAACCTGAATTCGTTCAATAAACACCCGGATTTCTTTTCCCAGTTTCGTTGGAGATGCCGGCTGACCGTGGGTTTTGGCCAGCATGGGAACCTCTTTCCACTGTTCTGCCATTTCTTCCAGTTTATCCGTAAGTTCCTGAATTAGCGGATAATATTCTTCATTCAGGGCATGGTGGATTGACAACGGTACGGCAGTGTTGTTGGCATCCTGCGAGGTGAGTCCAAAGTGAATAAACTCCTTGAATTTTCCCAACCCAATTTTGTCGAACTCTTCTTTAATGAAATATTCCACGGCTTTTACATCATGGTTGGTCACACTTTCAATCTCTTTTACCCGTGCCGCATTTTTTACCGAAAACTGCCGGTGGATTTCTCCGAGCTGAAACAGTTGTTCCTTTGTAATTTTTTTGAGTTGGGGCAACGGCAGTTCGCAAAGCGCCACAAAATATTCAATTTCAACAAACACACGGTATTTAATCAGGGCATATTCGCTGAAATATTTCCAAAGGTTTTCCACTTTGTTATGGTACCTGCCGTCAACGGGCGAAATGGCTGTCAAGCTGTTCAGATTCATTTTTTTCAATCTTAAAAAAAACACGACAAAGTTAGTAATTTAGGCGGATCTGTGTTTTAACAATCTTATTCTTGTATTTTTTGCTAAAAAATTTAAATATCAATCATCTAAATACAAATAAATTCCCCCCATTGGGATGCCTTCGGCACAAAATTTAAAGCACAAAATAAAAAATAAGATGATACAAATTGGAATTTAATGAATTGGTAATTGGAAATTACCTCTCCGTCCGGCAGGCGGGTTTGTGATTTGTTTTTTGTCAATTGTCAGTCCCGGGTGTATATTTTTTTACATTGTGCCGGATTTATTTATAACTTCGCTGTTGAACCTGGCGGTCGGGTTGGTCGTATTACGAATCAGAAAGAATTTGAACAATGAATACATTTCGGAAACTATTTTTTATGTTGGTTTTTTTGCCTGTTTTTCTTTTTGCCAGCAACGAAAAAGGCAATGAAAAACTGGTTTACAAGTTTAACATCAAGCAGGATATAACCCGTGCCACCTGGCGGCAAACCCAACAGGCTTTTGAAGCTGCCGATTCGTTGGGCGCCGATGTTTTTCTGATTCATATGAATACATACGGAGGTACGGTTTTGGACGCTGATTCAATCCGGACGAAAATTTTGCAAAGCCGCATTCCTGTGCATGTTTTTATCGATAACAATGCGGCCTCAGCCGGCGCCCTTATTTCCATAGCCTGCGACAGCATTTATATGCGGCCCGGCGGAAGTATCGGGGCAGCCACTGTGGTGAATCAAACCGGCCAGTCGATGCCCGACAAATACCAGAGTTACATGCGTTCCACCATGCGCTCCACCGCCGAAGCAAAAGGTAAAAAAACAGTTATTGCTGGCAACGATACCATACAGCAGTGGCGGCGCGACCCCAAAATTGCCGAAGCCATGGTTGATCCTTCGGTGTTTATTAAAGGAATTATCGATACTGGTAAAGTGCTGACTTTTACACCTACCGAGGCCATTGAATTTGGTTTTTGCGAAGGGGTTGCCGAGAATGTGCCGGAAGTGATGCAAAAACTTGGAATTGAAGAGTACAGAATTGTAGAATACGAACCTTCTTTCATTGAGCGAATTATAGGGTTCCTGGTTCATCCGGTGTTTTCAGGACTGCTTATTATGGCCATTATCGGGGGAATTTATTTTGAAATGCAAACCCCGGGAATCGGTTTTCCGCTGGGTGTGGCCATTTTAGCGGCGGTACTGTATTTTGCTCCGCTTTACCTCGAAGGACTGGCCGAACACTGGGAAATTCTGCTGTTCCTGGCGGGGCTCATTCTGATTGCCGTGGAGATATTTGTAATTCCCGGATTTGGTGTGGCCGGAATTTCGGGTGTTTTGCTGGTTTTTGTAGCGCTGGTTTTAAGTTTGATTGGAAACGTGGCTTTCGATTTTGAACCGGTGGATACGCAAAGACTTGGCGTAGCCATCATGACAGTTGTTGTAGGAATTTTCGGAGGTTTCATTCTTTCGCTTTACCTTGGGAACAGACTCTTTTCTTCTCATTCAGGCCCGTTTAAAAACATGGCTTTAAACACCGTTCAGGATGTGAAAGAAGGGTATTTGAATGTGGACGCATCATTTATAGCATTAAAAGGCAAAACCGGAACTGCCCAAACCGTGCTGCACCCGGGCGGAAAAGTGCTGATTGACGGCGAAGTTTACGATGCCATGACCGAAAGCGGTTTCATTGACCGGGGCGAAGAAATTGTGGTGGTGAAGGTGGGTACGGCCCAGTTGTATGTTGACCGGCCCGAATAACAATTCTGAAAAGTGCCGGATATTAAGCATTTAAATGTTGCTGGATTTAAATGGAGCCTGGGATTTTCCGGTTTCAGCCTGCTTTTTTCCTAAGCTAAACCATATTCAGTTTAAAATGTTGTTGTTATCAATGATTATCTTATAAATTTGAATTATGGAATTTATTTCTTCTGCGAAAAATCAGGCTGAAAAATTGATAATTTTAGGGGTATTGTTGTTTTTTCTGGGATTAATCGTTGGACTGCTGGCTCCGGTACTTGCTAATCCCAGGATGGGACTTTCAAGCCATATAGAAGGTGTAATGAACGGGATGTTACTAATCATTATCGGGCTTATCTGGAGCAAGGTTCATTTATCTTCAAAGTGGTTAAAAATCACCTATTGGCTCGCTGTTTACGGTACATTTGCCAATTGGTTTGGAATTTTAGTCGCTGCCGTTTTTAATGCTGGTAAACGTCTGTCCATAGCTGCAAAAGGGCAGGAGGGTCATCCGGTTGCAGAGGCTGTGGTGGAATTCTCTTTAATAACATTAACAATTGCCATGGTTTTGGTTAGTATTTTATTGCTGATTGGTCTTTACAGAAATATCCGTATAAAAAATTCAGTTTCCTGAAAAATCTTTTTTCTTTTATTTTCCGGGCCGGTTAGCGCGTACTATTTATTTTATGGATAAGCCGTTATACATCATTCGAAATTCATTTTTTTCATCGTTTTCAGAATAATTGTTTAGATTAATTCTTCTGCCCAGGCCACTGCAAATAATGACACCTGACAAAATGGATTAAGTTTTTTTCCTGTAACTGTTTTTTATGTAGATTTGTGTTTTAATATTAATTAAATAATTGAAAAACTATTGCTATGAAAAAAATAAGAAATTTAATTCTTTCCCTGACTTTTATTTTAATTTCAGTTTTTGTGTGTAATGCGCAACGCGTTGAAAGTGAATCCCCATTGATTGGTTCATGGGATCTTACCATAACAATGGAGCAGGATCAGTTGGAAAATCTCGGAATTTTCCGTCATGGATTAATGTCTTCCAGTGGATTCCCTGGATGGCTCAAAGTTAAATTATCAGGTTTCTCTACACTTGTTGGTTATTATGTGGGATACGAAGGAAGTGCAAGGCCAATTGCTGAAGTGCATTACGATACCGATAAAGACAAATACCATTTTACCATTCCTCCGCAATGGATGGATATTGATGATATCTATTTTGAATTTACTTTAAAAGATGACAAACTGGAAGGATATAAAATACTTGATGGTAATAAACTCAAATTCACTGGTGTTCGGGCACCTTCTCTGGAAAGAAAAGAACCACCGGTTTGGGGAAATCCAATAAATTTACTTACTGAAAACATGGACCGATGGATAATTCCGGAGAACAATAAATTTAAGATGGTAGATGGCGTATTGGTAAATCCTGAAAAAGGAGGTAATCTGATTACCAATCAAAAGTTTGACGATTTTAAACTCAGTGTAGAATTTCGCTATCCCGAAGGCAGTAACAGTGGAATATATCTCCGTGGCCGGTATGAACTTCAAATTGAAGATTCCAGGGGCAGAGCAGATGATGTAAGTATCGGAGGTATCTACGGATTTATAGCTCCGGCAGTTAATGCAGCCAAAAAGCCCGGCGAATGGCAAACCTTTGAAATAACACTGGTGGGGAGGCATGTAACCATTGTACATAACGGCATCGAGGTGATTTCGAACCGCCCCATTCCCGGAATTACCGGCGGCTCGCTCGACAGCAACGAAGGAGATCCGGGACCGATTATGATTCAGGGTGACCACGGACCTGTGGAGTTCCGCAAATTCGTCATCACACCTGCAATGAACTGATTTTTTGAAAAAAAAGAGTTTGGGGATATTCAGTTTGAAGAATGTCCCCATTTGGATTTAAACATTTAATCATTGCAACCTATGAAAAAGATTTTAGCATTTTCCCTGATTGTGCTTTTTGCCGCAAAAGGTATGGCACAGAAATCCGATGCCATTGCCGGCGTTTGGTGGAACGATAAAAAAACGTCGAAAATTGAGATCAAAGAGCAGAACGGGCAGTTCATTGGGACTGTAATTTACATCAACCCCGCCAGCTATGTTAACGGGCAGCCTGAAAAGGATTTTAACAATCCCGATGCAAATCTCCGGTCAAGATCGAGGTTAGGCCTGCAAATTCTCTCCGGATTAAAATATGTTGCCAAAGATAACCAGTGGCAGAACGGGCGCATTTATGATCCGGATAACGGAAAAACCTACGATTGTTATGCCTGGTTCGACAACGATCCCAACACCCTGTACCTGAAAGGATACGTGGTGGGCATTAAATGGCTGGGGAGGTCAACTACCTGGACCCGGGCAACGGATTGATTCCGGTCACTGTTTTCCACCCCGTTTGTTGCACGGGGCGGAACAGAAACCGGGTTTTTACCATAGCGGTTCCCCGCAATTGGCGCAATACAACCGGGCATCGTCAATAATTATTTTGATATATACCCGGAAGCTATCGTTACCGCACTTTTGGCAAACCTGTTTTTCTTCTTCAGGTTCGTTTTTTTCTTTGTGTGAATCCCATTCAGTGTTTTTCAATTTGATTTTTAATCAGGTACTTCATTTTCTTTTCGGCCACCTTTAAAGCGTCCGATGCCAAATCTTCATCTTTTAAATCATAAAGCACTTTATCGCTCAGGTAATTAATGAGCAGCTCTTTTACGTTCGCGTTGAAAATTTCCCCAAAACTTCATTCCGAAACTTGTTTTAAATCAAAGAGTTTTATAGTTTTATTCCGTTAAAATTTAAGTCTGGATGAATACCAAAATGACCAAACAAAAAATCAAGGTTTCCTGAAAGAATAATAAAGGTGCATATTCAAAAACCTTTTGTGCAGATGATATAAAAAATCCTATTACTTTACCCGCAATTTTTTTTGGAACGTACAGATTTTTAACCAAAATGCTTTTTGCATATATTCTTTAAGTTTGACAAATCATTAATATAAACATTCAAAACAAGAATAATAATAAATCTCAGATAAAATGACTACAATTTCAAAAGACATTCTGGCATACAACAATTCACAAACATCAGAAGACAAAGCAATTTGCGATTTGCTTGCAAAAGAAATCAGTACCTATTTTTCCGAAGCCGAAAATAAAATATGGCACGGTCACCCTGTATGGTTTTTAAATGGTAACCCCACCGTTGGTTTCAGTAAACAGAAAAAAGGGATAAGACTAATGTTTTGGAGTGGTGCAGATTTTGACGAAAAAAATTTGAACGTGATAGGTAAAAAATTTAAAGACGCTTCAGTTTTTTACAACAAAAAAACCGAAATTGATGTTAATGAACTGGCACGTTGGCTCGAAAAATCGAAAGAAATACAATGGGATTATAAAAATCTTGTGAAACGAAAAGGAGTATTGGAACGATTAAAATAAACAATTCGTGTAAAACTAATGATAGCAAATACACCACAACCACCATATTACGCTGTGATTTTCACTTCTGTTCGCACAGATGTTGACAATGGTTACTCCGAAATGGCGGATTTAATGTTTAATCTGGCAAACAGGCAGGAAGGATTTTTAGGAGTTGAAAGTGCAAGAAATGAAATCGGAATTACCGTTTCTTATTGGAAAGACCTGGAATCCATAAGAAAATGGAAACTTAATGCCCAACATTTGATTGCACAGGAAAAAGGAAAATCAGACTGGTACAAACACTACAAAACACGAATATCGCTGGTAGAGAGAGACTATAGTTTTGATAAAATCTAAAGGGGTAAAAATGAATCGAGTACAACGACATCAATGAAAATCAGAGAATTTAAACCTGAAGATTTGATTATTATGAGGGTGTGGTTAGGACAGGACTACATTCAAAAATTTTGGGGTAATCCGCAAGATTGGATTAAAGAAATATCTGAAAATATAAGTGCTGACTGGGTTAAGTATTTCATTGTGGAATGTGACACACCAATCGGGTTTCTTCAATATTATGAAACAGACAAGGCACCACAGGGAAAATGGTCGGTTGAACCAATTGGAACTGTCGGAATCGATTATCTCATTGGGAACAGAGAATTTTTAGGGAAAGGATATGGTTCAAAAATCGTTCATTTACTGGTTGACTTCATCAAATCGAAAAACGAGTATGATTACATTATTGCAGACCCGGTTGCAGAGAATGTTGCATCCGTAAAAGTGCTTGAAAACAATGGTTTTATACAAAATAGCAATGGACTTTTTTATTTGGATTTGACCAATTCGGGAATAAAAATTTATAGAGCTGCCAAACAGGATGTCGGTATGATAACTCAGCTGTTTCGGGATACAATTCAAAATGTGAACTCAAAAGATTATCCGGCAGACGAAACAGAAGACTGGTCATCGTGGTGGACTGACCATGATAAATGGAAAGAAAGAATTGAAGAGCAGTACTTTATTAAAGCAATGATTGAAGACAAAATGGTTGGATTTAGTTCATTGGCAACCGATGGATATCTCGACTTTATGTTTACTCACAAAGACTTCCAAAGACACGGAGTTGCCGGTAACTTGTTACGTAAGATTGAAAAAAAAGCAAAAGAACAAGGTAATGATTTGATATATTCGGATGTAAGCATTACAGCAAAAGGATTTTTTGAAAGGCATGGATACATTGTTGAAAGACAACAATTCAAAAAGTCCAGGAACAAAGAATTAATCAATTTCAGGATGACAAAAATATTAAAGGCAGCGCCCGATAAACAGGACTCCATGCAGTTTGCAGCGCCCGGCGATCACGATTGAACACACTTGGAGGTAACCTCAACTTTATTATATTCATTTTTATTTAGAATAAATTTACAATTATTGGCATTCCAAATTTCAAAGCATTGTTGTAATTTGCATAAACGATGGATAAGCAGATGCAACCGTCAGACCTTTTTTTGGCAGAAAAACATTCGCTTTTAAATTGACAGAAAGTATTATTTTACCAGGTGGAGTTATTATTGTGAACTACAAACGAAAAGGAGAAGTTAAAACCGGAACTATTGGAAAATAAGGTGAATATGAAAACAGAAAAACTAAAAAATCAGTTTCAACAAATTGAAGATGACTTTAACAAAGCTGTTGTTTCAAACGACATTGAAGAAATAAAAAAGTGTATAACAAACGACTGGGTATTGGTTGACAGTCAAGGTGGAATAATCCCTCAGGTGAGGTTTTTCAGTGTTCTCGAACAAGGATTGCTTTCTCACTCAGCAATGACAAAAGAAATTTTACGAGTAAAAGTATATGGAAACATTGCATTGGTAACAGGCAGGGGGCAAAATACAGGAACCTGGCAAGGACAACCAATGCATGCAGACGAATGGATTACAGATGTTTACAAAAAAGAGAACGACAAATGGTTGTGCGTTTTGACACATCTGACTCCTGTGAAAAAATAGTTTACAAATGGAAATGGAAATGGAAAATAATAACAACGAACAGACACCTGTTGAATAATTGTATGAATAGAAAGGTAATATATCTGTTGATTGGTCAAAAGGGAAGTGGTAAATCTTATATCGGGTCAATTCTTGACAGGGAGTTTGGAATAAGGTTTATTCGTGTGGAAGATTGGGCAAAGAAAATTAAAAAAAACAGAGCAATTGATAATGAAGCCTACCTAAAACAAGTATTTGGCGAAATTGAAAAAGGCATTCGGGATAGTCTGACGGAAACGGATAAAATCGTTTTTGAATCCACAGGTTTGACAGAATATTTTGACCAAATGATTCAGCGTTTAAGTCGGTATTTTCAGGTAGCAACAATTGGTGTTTATGCAGACAGTAAAACTTGTTTAGAGAGAGTTAAATCCAGAAACCAGAAGATACATTTCAACATTTCTGACGACCAGGTTTTAATGATAAATGAAAAAGTCAGAGAAAGAAATTTTGAAACAGATTTTTCGATAGTCAATGAAGATAAATCTGAGAAAGAACTTATAAATGAAATTGGTAAACTAATTGGCTAAAGTTTCGCATTTTTAATGGTTTTTTAGTGAAATTTTGTGTTTTTGAGTCTTTGTGGCAAAAGAGAACAGGCCACTCATACAGTGATGCCTTTGGTATTAAACAAGAAGACCCGAAGGCACAAAGATTTATAAAACTTCCTTCCGGCACTTGTTTTAAATCAAATCGTTTTATAGTTTTAGTGCGCTGTAACCAAAAACAAATCTGATATGAAACAGCAGATAATAACGCCTTTGACCCCTCAAAAAAATGATGCCGAACAAGCAATGAATTTATACCTGATTAATCATGTGTAAATGTTTGGAAAGATGATTTTTGAGAACAGCGAAAATGAATTTGAAGGAAAAATATCAACCATCAGAACCATGTTCCTGCCAGATTTGTAAAAATTATTGTTTGCGACCTGGTTGGTGGACGGTTGACGAAGCTGAAAAAGCCATTGAATCAGGTTTGGCAAACCGGATGATGCTTGAGATTTCGCCGGAACGTGACTTTGGTGTATTGTCTCCGGCATTCAAAGGAAATGAGTCAAATTTTGCATTGCAATTGTTTTCCAAAAATGGCTGTACTTTCTACAACCATGGATTGTGTGAATTGTTTGGAACAGGATTACAACCATTGGAATGCAGATATTGCCATCATGACAGGAAAGGACTGGGATTAAAATGTCATTTGGATATTGAGAAAGATTGGAAAACAAAGCAAGGACAAAAGCTGATTGGAAAATGGGGAAATACAATCGGCTTTTGGCAAAGACATGGCCTGATATTAATTGAGAAATAAAACATGAGAGCAACAAGGTAATAAGGTAAAAATTAAATGTGTAACTATTCTGCCAAAGTTAATGCATTGAAAATAAGATTCTTCTGTTTTTAGAATAAACCTTAATTTCTTTTTCAAACCTTAGTAAAAATGTCAAACAATAGAAAGGTAACCTCTTATGTAACTTCTTTTTTTAAGCAGCCTCAAGAAGGGCAATTTTCTTCTTTAATTGATTTATTTTCATAGCCTTGTATCTTTGTTGATACT
>JAWLCW010000035.1:0-42713 GCA_041686935.1 Mariniphaga sp.
GATACATTTCTTCTTTGCTATACTTCTGATTTTTTCGCATGGCGCGAAGTTAAGGGCCAGCGGGTCACCTGGCAAGACGAGGTTGGTAGAAGGGATACCATTTTTCCGGGGGAATGGTTTGTTCTTCCATAGGTTTGGAGGCTCTTTCCGGAGGTTCAGAATCGTTTTTCCAAAGAAAAAGCCGGTCATTCCAGCTTAGGATGGAGTTTTTCCACACTTACAGGCTGTTCCGGCCGGCTTTTCACACGCCAGAAAAAAAGTTATTCCGTTTCGCCCTCTTCTTCCGGAACAGAAGTGCCCCGGCGGGTTTTCCGGTACTGGCTCACATATCCCCTGTACCGGTCTGGTGTTCGCCAGAACAAATACTTACCTGCCTCGCGTACTTCGTCCACCAGTTCTTTTAGGTGGGTGTAGGCCTTGTCGCGGATGGTTTTTGATTCGTTTTGTTCGGCTTTGTCGCCGTTGGCTGTAGCCAGCAGGTCGGCCATTTCATCGGCGGCTGTGGCTGCTGCATCCAGTTGGGCCAGGTGAAAACCGATGGCTGTTAGGGCTTCTGTGTTGGCCTTACCCAAAACAGCCAGGTCGTTCAGGTCCTGAATCATGTCCGCATGACCGGAACCATCGGCAACTGCTGAAACACGGCTCAGTAACACAGGGTCTTTCCGGTAGGCAAACCGGAATGAGTGAAGCAACTGATTGCGTAATTCATACGCTTCGGGCGAGCGGACCAGCCACTCTTTCTGTGCCTCCTGCTGCGAGTATCGGTCTTTAAACCACCGCGATTGTGCCTCGCGGCATGCACCGGCACGCACAGGCAAGTCGTCAAGTATTTCACGGGTAATTCCAACCGATAAAAGGGCTTCGGCATCGTCGAGACTCCATTTGTACAAATTTTCTGCCTCTTGCAGAAAAACATCTACCGGGATAGTTGGAGTTTGAACATCTTTGTCCGGGATGGATTGAATCACATCCAGTTTGGCATTGTAGTCATCAATGTTTGCCATAATTTATTATTTTTGAAAAGTTAATATTGTGCCCTTTAAAAAGGGCGTTATTTATCACTGCCGGCGGGTTCTTGCCCTGTGAAATAGTGTCGAAAAAATCTCACAGGGTGAAATGAAACCTGCCGGTTTTTTTTGATTCCACTTTATCCTGATAAAAAATTCGATTGATTTGAAAGGGCTAATTGCCGGAAACAGCCGGTTTGCCGGAAAACTTTTTCCGGTGACAACGTTTTACTGGCGGTTACAATCATTTTATTTCTAATTATTTGGGCCGGCAAACATTAGCCGGGGATTTTATGTGTCGCAAATTAAAAAATATGATGTTAATCTGCAATATGTTATATAGCAGGGTACAAAAAAATGGAATCTGAATCTCAGTTATCTTTGCCCCTTCCCGGTTTATATGTATAAAATTATTCGTATTTTCGGATTTTTACTTTAAAACACGCCATTTTTAATGAGTAAAGAATTTATAACCAACCAGGAAAAGCTGCTTGCGGACGTAGTAAACAACTATTTAAAAGATTCGGACAACCTGTATTTTTTGGTTGGTTTTTTTTATTTCTCCGGTTTTGAGGAGATTGTGGAAAATATTGGCGATACAAAGGAGAAAATGCTAAATATGGATTACAAACTCTCTTATGAAAAAACATTGATACTTGACCCGGAACTGCCCGGCATTATTTCGCGGGCGGATTACGAAAAGGCGGCGGTGGAGGAGTTGGCGGAGTGGAAAGCGTAATAACTAAATTAAAAATGAAACCTCATTTATATTTTAAAAAATCCACAGGAAGGCCTGGCTGAATATAAACGAATGACAGGTGGGAGAAAATATCCAATTAATTTAAAGTCCACACCCCCTATTTTGCTATTTTTATAACCTGATAATTCAAATCCAACAACTATGAAACGTTGAAACTTGATTACCACTGCTGCCGGTTCCCGCGATGGCGCCATGTCGTGCCTGATTGGAATCGCCGGTCGCAAATCCATTGATGAAAAACGGCCAGCAAAAATTGAAGTACTGACAGATATTAAACCGCACCTGACAAAAGATGCTTAGTGATTAAAAAACATTAACATTAAAACAGCAAACGATGAGCAGAAGTAATGATTTAAAAATCAATTCAATGTCTGTGAAGATCATAGCAGCAATTGGCATCATGATGTTTCTATTTGGGTGTGAAAGAAATGGCGATTACTATTTTAAAGTGGAAGGACTTCATTACCTGGATAACAAACCCGTAGAAATCGAAATAAAAGATGGGAAAATATCGGGTATAAAAAGAATTAAGCGTTTACAGGATGAAGCAAATTCAATGATTATCGCACCGGGGTTAATTGATAACCAGGTGAATGGATACATGGGATATTCATTTGTTAATACCGGGAAAGAGTTAAGTTTGGAAGGCATAAAAGATTTAACCACTGCTTTTTGGGAGGTTGGCATTACAACCTTCCTTCCCACGCTTACAACCAATGATCATAATATATTTTTGCGCAATTTTGAAATCCTTGCCAAAGCAAAAGAAGATCCTGCAACCCGCGGTTCTATTGCCGGGTTTCACTTGGAAGGCCCTTATATTTCACCCGTTGACGGATACCGGGGAGCTCATCCTTTGATACACGTTCGCAAACCTGACTGGGACGAGTTCATGGAACTTTATAAAGCTTCCGAAAAGAATATTTTACAAGTGACACTGGCTCCGGAAACAGAAGGAGCGATGGACTTTATTTCCAAATGCAGGGAATTGGGGATTCAGGTGGGATTAGGGCATCACAATGCATCCTCGGCTCAAATTACCGAAGCGATTAATCGCGGTGCCATAATTGCCACACACCTGGGAAACGGAATGGCAAACAGCATCAATCGCCACATAAATCCTTTGTGGCCTCAGCTTGCTGACGATCGGTTGAAAATCAGTATTATTTGTGATGGATTTCATTTGCAACCGGAACAGATCAGGGTGTTTTATAAAACAAAGGGGGCGGAAAACGTTGTCATGACTTCTGACATGAGCTCTCTGGGTGGGCTGGAACCAGGGTTTTACCTGAATGCAATCGGGGATACGCTTGAGTTAAAGCCGGAAGGTGTTATCGTATATCCTGCCCAGAATGTTTTAAGTGGCGCTGCATCCCCTCTGTCAAAAATGATTGGTCATGTAATGAAAGTTACCGGATGTAACCTTGCTGCAGCGATTAAAATGTCCAGCACCAACCCTGCCCAACTCTACAACCTTAATGACCGGGGCGAATTAAAATCCGGCATGAGAGCAGACCTGATATTGTTCACGCTTGAAGATTTTACAATGGACGTAAAAAAAACAATCGTAGCAGGGGAGATTGTATATGAATCTTCAAACTAAAAATATAAAAACCGAAGCGGCAAGTCGTATCAGGGTGAACGACAAATCCCATATTATTATGAACCTGCGGAAAAACGGATTTTTTACACCGAGGCTTCAGCCCGGTGAACAGAAACAACCAAAGACTAAAGGGCTTCAGCCATTAAAGGGATTAAATGCTAAAGCCACAAAAAATACTGAAAAAGATAACCACCGGGCTTTCCGTTGGAATCCTCCAAAGGAGTCCTTCGGACCTTTGGGAAAAGCTCCGGTGAAAAAAAGGATGAATGCTTTGAACTGTGCTATAAAACTTGGGATTTGTCGTACACCTGTTGGATCATCAAAATGCCGTAGCATAAATTAATTTTGGTATTTTTCGGGAAATTATTTTCAAATTACAGATACAATGAGATTAGACACAGGAAAGGAAAATTCAGGCTGTATGAAATGTTCTTTTCCTGTAATTGTCAGCTATCCAAAATTGAAACAATCCGGCAATATGAAATCAATCTTTTTGTTGGTTTTACTTTTCCTCTCCTTCAGTTCATTTGGGCAGAGGGAGAAATATTTCCAACAGTTTTCTACTTCTTATTTTGATTCGGTAAGGGTATTGTTACATGATACTGCAAAAGAATATTATACAATCAATGCCTGGCGTCTGTCAGGAGCAGATGAAATTATAATCGACGGCCGGTTAAACGAACCCGCCTGGTGGAAAGCAGAACATGCAGGCGGTCTGCTGGAAAAAGAACCTTTTCCGTTAATTCCCATGAGCGAAGAAACCGAATTTGCTATATTATATGATGATGAGAATCTTTACATCGGTGTATGGTGCTGGGATTCCGAGCCCGACAAAATTATTCAGCAATTATCTCCGCGGGGAACATCTGCACCGGATCACCTGATGATTTTTATTGACAGCTACCACGATCACCGGACCGGATATAAATTTGTGGTATCTCCCACCGGTGTGCAGGGAGACGAACTCCGTTATGATGACTTAAAACGCGATGGCAACTGGAATGGAATATGGTATTCGGAAGGAACGGTTGACGAAAAAGGCTGGTATGCGGAAATAAAAATCCCATTTTTTAACTTCAGATATCCACGCGATGAAATTCAGACCTGGGGATTTAACATTATGAGGAATATTTCAAAAAATGCCTCCCGCGGACAATGGAAACCTCACCTGCCGGAATGGGACAATACAACCCGCATGTCGCAGTTGGGCCACATTGAGAACATCAGGAATATCAGTTCCGGCAGAACTTTTGAAATCAGACCGTACGGGGTAGCAAGTGCAACCGAAACACGTGATCAGAATCCGTTAAAAACAGTTAGTTTTGGAGGAGACATAAGGTATAGTCCCGGTCCAAACCTTACAGCAGATTTTACATTCAACCCCGATTTTGCACAGGTAGATGCCGATGTTTTCGAGATTAACCTGACCCGGTTTCCTACCCGTTTTAAAGAGCTCCGTCCGTTTTTTACTGAAAGGATAAATATTTTCAATACCCCGCTGGAGCTATTTTACAGCCGAAGGATTGGGGCAAAAGGTGATATTCTCGGTGGAATAAAAATGACAGGGAAATTACAACATGGAATTGAATTTGGAGTGCTTGGAAACCTTACTGGTGAATCTTTTTTTTCCAGTTCCGTCCAAAATATCGAAAATGCCCTGTTTGGGGTTATGAGAGTCAAAAAAGATATTTTGGGTTCCAGTAGTGTAGGAATTTTAGCTGCAACAAAAGAAGATGCTGACAACTATAACAGGATTATTGGCGTTGATGGAAGCTTCATGCTAAACAGCAACGATATAGTTGATTTCCAGATTGCATCAGGACAAACTGAAATGGAATACGACCAGAATATGGCATATAATCTGGCGTATGTTCGAACCGGTGATTTGATGGGGGTAAAATTAAATTTCGACCGTGCTGAACCTGCTTTCGAGATCAACCGGGTTGGTTATATTCAAAAAGAACCTGACCGTGGCTGGAACAAATGGAGTGGCCTTTTCCGGATCAGTCCACGAATAAATAAATACCATATTCGCAGGATAATTGTCAACCTGGAATATGAAAACAAAAACGATCTCTTTACATCGCGATACATTGACCGATGGCTTAAAATTTACCCTGACTTTATTCCCGACCAGAAATTTGGGGCAGTTGTTCAGGCCGACACAGGCGAACGGACAATCAGCGAGGGCAAAAGGGAAGCAAATAATTTCGAAGCTGGCGGAGATTTAACCATAAACTTTATAAACGAAATGTCAGTTTCTTCAGAGTTAAAATACTTTTCCGACACTGAATTAACAGGCAGTTATTCCGGGGACTTATTCAAAATGAGCTATACGACCAGGCCTTTGAATTTAGGTGCCCGGTTTGCAGGAGAGCTATCGGCAGCGGGGGGAACTTTATATAATTTCGACCAAAAATACGTAGGCAGCCAAAAAAGCCTGTCTGCTAATGGGGAAGGGCGATTTATGCATAATGTAATTACCACACTGCAGGGAGACATCACCAAAACATATAACCCGCAAAACGAGAACGATGGCCGGTATTACAAATTATCGTCGAATACCACATGGATGTTCACAAAAGACTTTTATGTTCGTGTGCATGCACAGGGGATATTTGGCACAACATACTATAAGCAAAAACAAATTTACAACGATTATCTGCTTAGCGGCCTTCTTAGCTGGGAATACCGGCCGGGAAGTTTTCTTTACCTGGCTTATAATGAAGCCCGGTTTGACAGTTCAAATTCTGATATAAACAGGCACCTTGAATTTAAAAATAGAACGGTAGTTTTAAAAATATCATATTTCTTTAGTATTTAGCAATTCTTTTCTCCAGGAGCTTTCCACCACTGTTTTGATGGTACTTACAGAACTCCCATAAAACTATTTCCATTAAATATCCATATCAAGTTTAACCGATGCCTGTTTTCCCGCTGCTTTATTTTTCTTAAACTTGTACCACATCAATTCAAAACAAAAAAATGAAAACCATCTGTTTTTCCTTTTCACTTCCTCTGCTAGCAACTGCACTCGCCTTTGCTCGAAATCCGGCGCCGGCGCAGGAAAAACCTAACATCGTTTTCATCTTTGCCGACGACATGGGTTACGGCGATGTGAGTGGCCTCAATCCGGCGGCACGAACGCAGACACCGGCCATCGACCAACTCATTGGTGAAGGAATAACTTTTACTGAGGCCCATGCCAGTGCATCGGTTTGTACGCCGTCGCGTTACGGACTGCTTACCGGCAGGTATGCTTTTAGAACTAAAGATGCAGCCCGCGGTATTTGGGGATTTCATAAACCGGTGATTGAACCGAAACGGGAAACGCTGGCAACCCTGCTGAAAAAAGCCGGTTACACCACAGCCTGTATTGGTAAGTGGCACCTTGGGATTGGCTGGCAAACAAAAGACGGAAAAGAACCGGTTCTGGATGCAGAAGCCGGTTATTCCAATGTGGATTTCAGCAAAAAAGTAACCGGTGGCCCCAACGATTACGGGTTCGATTACTCGTTTATACACCCGGCATCGCTCGATATTCCACCCTATCTGTTTCTGCGGAACCACGAAGCCGTGGACGCGGATATGATTTTAACCACCGACCACTACCCTGCCCGGCTGGAAAATACAGAATATGCCTGGGATAAAAAACACAGCAACGACGAAGCTGTTTACTGGGGAAAAGGAGTTTGGTGGCGGCAGGGCGAAATGTCGCGGTCGTTCAGGGTGGAAGATTGCCATACGGAAATTATTAAGGAAGGTGTTGCTTTTATAGAAAAACAAGTTGGCAAAAACAGCGAAACACCGTTCTTTCTTTATCTGCCGTTAACCGGGCCGCACACGCCGTGGATGCCAACGGAACAATTTAAAGGAAAATCGTCAGTTGGGGTTTACGGCGATTTTATATTTGATATTGACGACGCGGTTGCACAAATTAAAAATGTGCTGGTTCGCAACAGAATAGATAAAAATACAATACTTATCTTTTCAAGCGATAACGGAGCTTACTGGCCGCAGGAAGAGATTGAACTTTTTGCCCATGACTCCAATCAGGGCCGCAAGGGTCAAAAGGGCGATGTATGGGAAGGAGGCCACCGGGTACCGCTCGTTATTTCGTGGCCGGAAAAAATAGAAGAAGCAGCAATCTGCGACCAGCTCGTTAGCCTCACCGATTTTTTTGCCACCTTTTGCGACCTCACCGGACAACAACCCAAAGCAGGGCAAGCCGAAGACAGTTTCAGTTTCTGGCACATTTTGAATGGTGAAACCGGTAAAGTGGTCCGCGAATCGATGGTGCACCATTCATCGGGCGGGTATTTCGCCATCCGCCTGGGCGACTGGAAATTTATTGACGGACTTGGTTCGGGCGGTTTTTCTCACCCTTCAAAAATTGTCGCTGAAGAAAAAGGCCCCAAAGGCCAGTTGTACAACCTAAAGGAAGATACCCTTGAAAGTCAAAATCTTTGCTTTCAAAATCCTGAAAAAGGAGATGAATTATCCAAAATTATGAAAGAAATAATTGAAAAAGGACATAGCAGAGAAAAACCCTAATGATCTTAAATTTCCTTACGATCAAATGTTTTGCATTTTTAATGAGCTGCTAATTTCGGTTCAGCATTCATTGTTTTTGAAGTCGCATACTTTCAAACAACTACCATCAAAAAAACAGAACAAATTATTTTCAATGATTGCAACCGCCGGATTTTTTTATCAGAAACAAACGACCATTTGAAACGCTCTTTTGGCGAAAAGATATTCCTTTTTGATTTCAAGGTTATTTTCTGAAAGAATTTGCTTCAATCCACCCAGGCGGTAAAACTGCCTGAAATTCCGGTGGTGCTCCCTTCCTGCGAAAAACTCAGCCAGCCGGCTTCCCCAACCCGTTATATTTTGAGGCAACGGAACAGCGTAGTCCAAAATAATTATCTGCTGCGCCACCCGTTTCATTTCACCTAAAATGGCTGCAAAATTTTCAGGCGGAAACTGGTGCAAAGCCATGGTTATAAGGGCAATGTCGAATTCTTTTTCGTTAAACTTCCAGTTGCCGGTGGCATCGCAAACCCGGAAATGAACATTGGAAATGTTTCGTTTTTCTTTGGTTTGCTCTGCTTTCCGAATCATCGATTCAGACAAGTCGATGCCCGTAACTTCTTTTGCAAAAGGCGCCAGTTCAAACACCTGGGCTCCGGTGCCACAAGCCACATCGAGGATTTTTTGCCCTGCCGGAATCTCCCGGGTCACTCTCTTTCGCATTCCGGCAAGCACCGGGTCGATTACCACACTGTAAAACCATCCTGATTCAACCATTTATTTTATAGTTTTGATCTTTCATTCGTTTTTCAAAAAACCGAATGTAGATAAATTTGTTTTACCAGTTGTTCAATAAAAATTAAAATGAAGAAATATTCGATTGTACTTTTGGCTTTGTTTTTTGTTTTTACGGCATTTAAAACCAAAAAACCTGCTTACCTGCTTTTTAACGAGAAAGGGAAAAAAGTGAAATATGAAAAAATGCTCGACCAGGCTAAAGATGCCGACATTGTTTTATTTGGCGAACTGCATAACAATCCCATCGCACACTGGCTTCAGTTTGAACTTACCAAAAATCTGCATGAACTAAAGGGCGCAAATCTGGTTTTGGGCGCCGAAATGTTTGAAAGCGACAACCAGCTTATTCTCGACGAATATTTTAGCGGCCTCATTTCGCAAACCCGGTTTGAGGCTGAAGTGCGTTTGTGGAACAATTACAAAACCGACTACAAACCGCTGGTGGAGTTTGCCCGGAAAAACGAACTCCGGTTTGCGGCCACCAATGTTCCGCGCAGGTATGCTTCGCTGGTCAATTCCAAAGGTTTTGAAGGACTGGAAGAATTGTCGGACGAAGCCAAAGCGTTTTTACCGCCGTTACCGGTGCTCTACGATCCTGAACTGCCCGCATACAAGAATATGCTGAACATGGAAGGAATGGGCAGCCATGTGAGTGAAAATTTCCCGAAAGCGCAAGCCATAAAAGATGCCACCATGGCGCATTTTATTCTGGAAAACTGGCAGCCGGGAAAATTGCTGATTCATTACCACGGCGCTTACCATTCCGACAATTTTGAAAGTATTTACTGGTACCTGAAACAGCAAAACCCCAGGTTGAATATTGTGACCATCACCACTGTTGCCCAGGAAGATATTTCGGAACTCACCGAAGAAAACACAGGGAAAGCTCATTTTACCATTTGTGTGGATGAGGATATGACCACAACATATTAATCTCTCATCGATAAAACCCTTTCTTTACAATATACTCCCAGATTTTTGGAGGTAAAAAGTGGCGCACATCCTTGCCTTTTTTTATGGCTTTACGAATGAAGGACGAGGAGATTTCCATCTGCGGGGCATTTTCGGCAACAATAATGTTTTTATGCTGCATTGTTTTTGATTTATCGAACCCCGGACGCGGATACACAATTACGCCGTAATGCTCAATAATGGTCCCGAAGTTTTTCCACTTGTGAAAATTTTCGAGGTTATCGGAGCCCATCAGAATTTTGAAGTGTCTGTTCGGGTTGCGCTCTTTCAGGTAGGCCAGCGTATCCACCGTATAACTGGGTTTGGGCAGGTAAAATTCGATATCGGAAAACTGTAGTCGGTCGTCACCTTCAATGGCCAGTTTTACCATTTCCAGCCGATCGTAGTCGTTCAGCAGGTTTGCCTTTTGTTTGTGTGGGTTTTGCGGCGTAACAACAAACCAGAATTCATCTAACCCTGCAAATTCTACCATATAATTGGCAATGGCCAAATGCCCGATATGCACCGGATTGAACGACCCGAAATACAATCCGGTCTCTTTGGCGGGGAAGGTATTGGATGACGGTTGTCTCATAAAAAAAGATTTTTTGTTATTTGTTCAGCAGCCATTTCCAGGCCGGAACTACTTTTATCTTTTTGTTGGTAACAAGTTCTGTATTTTCCAGTTCTGCCGTAATTAACGTTCCGTATGGCAAATCATATTCCTTCATGGATTCTTCCAATCCTTTTATTTCGCGTTGAATATTCAAATTACCAATATTCCATGCGACTTGAACGGCTTCATCAATTTTATATCCTTTTTTTACCAAAAAATCACATTCATTTTTCCCTGAGTAATAGAATACTTCTTTCCCCCGGCGACGAAGTTCAATAAAAATTAAATTCTCAAGAATTCTTCCCCTGTTCTCTGAGAAACGAAAACCCAGCCGGTTTGAAACTGAAGAATCGATAGTATAAACTTTTTTGGGGTTCATAATTTGTTTTTTTACTGAAAAATCAAACTTCTTCAGGTAAAAAAAGAGATAAGACTGCTCATAGTAAGTAAGATAATCCTTAATTGAACTGGTACTTTTTACGCCGGATATTTTCTGCAAAGTAGCATAGGAAAATATTTTTCCAATATTGGATGCAAAATAAAGTCCAATCTGTTTAATCTCGTCAATCTGACTTAATTTAAACCGCGAAATGATATCCCTGTATAAAATATCCTGAAAATAACCGTTTATGATTTCCAGGTCGTTTTCTTTTACCACCAGTGGAAAACCTCCGATTTCAAGATATTTGTAAAAATTGTTTAATAGCAGGGCTTTGCTTTTTGAGGTTAGTTTTTCCAGGTTGTAATCTTCGCCACAAAAAAGCAAATATTCAGAAAAGCTAAAGGGAAAAAGTTCCAGAACCCTATTTCTTCCGGTAAGACTGGTAGATATTTCGGAACTCAACAAATTGGCGTTGGACCCTGAAATAAAAATTTTAATTCCTTTTTCGTGAATGCGGTTTACAAATTTTTCCCATCCTTTTACATTCTGTATTTCATCCAAAAATAAAACAGGCTCCTTACCAAATAACTCAATATGAAAATTGTAAATTTGATCCAGAATCTCAATTGAAGGAATGATTCGCTCGTCGTCGAAATTGAAATAACAGTAATCCGGTTCCTTCAGCTTCATTTTTTCCTTAAACAGGTATAAAAGAGATGATTTTCCACATCTTCTAATCCCTGAAATAACAACAACCAGACTTGTTTTTACATAACTTTCCAGGTCAACTTCTCTTTGGATTAAATTCCTTTTTTGATTGAAAGTTTCCTTTTGGTCAAATAATATTTCCTGTAAACGGTCTTTGTTCATTACCAAAAATATTTCGTTTTCAACGAACAAATATAAGCAAAATCTTTCGTTACCAACGAACAATTATAATTAAAATCATTCGCTGTCAACGAATAATTATTTGATTTAAATTATTCATTCTCTGAAAGAAATTCTGCAACTACTTTTTCAGCCTTCATTAATGCTTTTGGCAAATCATCATTCACAATTATTATATCGAAATGGTTGGCGAACTCAAGCTCTTTTTCAGCTTTGGCAACGCGCATTTTGATTTTTTCTTCCGATTCGGTAGAGCGATTCTTCAGGCGATTTTTCAATTCTTCAACCGATGGAGGTTTTACAAAAACAGCCAGAGCTTCGTTGCCATATAACTTTTTGATGTTCGAACCACCCACCACATCCACATCAAAAATGACGTTTTTACCGGAATTTCGAATGCGTTCCACTTCGCTTTTTAGAGTTCCGTAAAAAATACCGTTGTAAACTTCTTCCCATTCCAGAAATTCATCGTTTTCAATTTTTTTTCGGAATTCATCTTCGGTAAGAAAATAATAATCCTTTCCGTGTACTTCACCCTGCCGGGGCTTCCGGCTTGTAGCCGAAACCGAAAATTCCAACCCAAAATTCTGTTGCAGCAAATATTTTACAATGGTTGTTTTGCCGGCGCCGGAAGGGGCTGAAAATATGATAAGTTTACCTTTCATACTAAAGTACATTCAGCAGTTGCTCCTTAATTCGTTCCAGATGGTCTTTCATCTGCACCACCAACCGCTGGATATTGCTATCGTAGGCTTTGGAGCCGAGCGTGTTGATTTCGCGGCCCATTTCCTGAGAAATAAATGCCAGTTTTTTTCCGCCAGATTCAGGAAGCACAAGGGTTTCCAGGAAATAGGTGCAGTGGTTTTCCAGCCGCACTTTTTCCTCGTTCATATCCATTTTGTCGAGATAGTAAACCAGCTCCTGTTCAAACCGGTTTTCATCCACATTGCCGCTCAGGTTCAGCTTACCGAGATTTTCGGTAAGGCGGTTTTTTACGGTTTCCATCCGCTGCTCCTCGAAAGGCGAAATTTGCTGAAGCAGTTTTTTTATGCTTTCGGTATTGGCAGAAATGTCGGTTTCCAGGGCTTTCCCTTCGGCAATCCTGAATTCATCTACATCATTCAACGCTTTGCGCAAATGTTCCAGAATAACCTGCCATTCTTCCTCATCCAGTGTTTCGTATTCGGTTTTCACCACATCGGGCAATCTCAGAATAGCCTGCATGGACGCCTGGTCGGTTGTTAGTCCCAGCTCTTCGTTAATATCTTTAAGCTGCCTGAAATATCCTTTCAGAATGGGCTCGTTGATTTTACTGTTGGAATCTTCGCCGTGGTTCTCCACATAAATGGTCAGGTCCACTTTCCCGCGCACCAGTTTTTCGGCCAGCTCTTTTCTGATTTCAATTTCCTTTTCGCGGTAAACCGAAGGAATGCGCGCATTAATGTCGATTTGTTTGCTGTTAAGCGCTTTTAATTCGAGGGTGATTTTTTTGTTGTTCACTTCAAATTCGGCTTTGCCGAAACCCGTCATCGATTTTATCATAGAATCCAAATTTTTGCGAATTTACGCTTTTTATGCGATAACACCCGACCCAATCAATTCATCTTTCAGGTACCAGGCAGCAAACTGTCCGGAGGTGATTCCCCGTTGTTCGTTTTCAAAAGGAATAAATATGCCTTCATCTTTTACATGCAAGGTTCCTTTTTCCAATGGCTGGCGGTACCGTATGCGAATGTCGAATTCTTTTTTATCACCAGACTGCAACTTCAGGTCGGGCCGAATCCAGTGCACATCTTCGTTTGCTATAAAAAGTCCGGGACGAAACAGCCCGGGATGTTCCTGTCCTTCGCCTACATAGACAATGTTTCGCTGCACATCGGTTCCCAAAACAAACAGCGGCTCTTTGTGTCCGCCAATGTTCAGTCCTTTGCGCTGGCCAATGGTATAAAAATGAGCGCCCTGGTGTTCGCCAATTACTTCTCCGTTCCACGGTTTGTAAGGAAATGGAAAACATATTTTTCGGAAATTTTCTTCAGAAACTTCCATCTCCTTTTTCTTTTTCATAAACGCAGCCGGAATTTCAATCACATTGCCGGTTTTGGGTTGGAGTTGCTGCTGCAGAAATGTGGGTAAATCTACCTTTCCCACAAAACAGATTCCCTGTGAATCCTTTCGTTCGGCAGTTGGCAGATTTTGTTCGCGGGCTATTTCGCGCACCTGTGGCTTGGTGAGGTGCCCGATGGGAAAAAGCGCCATGCCCAGTTGATCCTGATTGAGCTGGCACAAAAAGTAGCTCTGGTCTTTGTTCCGGTCCCTCCCTGCAAGCAGCCGGTGGATAGTCCGGTTTTCTGTTTCAATTGAATCTTTCCGGCAATAATGGCCGGTGGCTACAAATTCGGCATCAAATTCCAGGGCTTCTTCCAGAAAGGTATCGAATTTAATTTCGCGGTTGCACAATACGTCGGGATTTGGCGTACGCCCTGCCTGGTATTCGGCAAACATGTAATCCACCACCCGCCGTTTGTATTCCTTGCTCAAATCGACAATGTGAAAGGGAATGTCCAGTTTTTTGGCCACCATTTTAGCAATCAACGCATCTTCCTCCCAGGTACAGGCGCTGGTAACCGCGCCAACCCGTTCGTGCCAGTTCACCATAAACAATGCCACCAGATCGTGCCCCTGCTGTTTTAACAGGTAAGCAGCCACACTGGAGTCCACTCCGCCCGAAAGTCCGATAACTACCCTGCTCATAAGTTACAAAAGTAGGAAGTAATTTGATTTTTTTGATATTTTTACATCTTTGAACGATAAAAAAACGAAGAAGAAGTGAGCAAACAAATCCTTTTCAAAACTGCCATATTACTGCTGATGTTTATTATTCATTCCGGAATAAAAATGTATGCCGAAGGGCCTCCATTTCCAACCGATCCATCATTTCTTATTTTAACAAAAGATCAGTGGGTGACTGAACAATTGGAGAAAATGACCCTCGATGAAAAAATTGCCCAACTGATGATGGTTACCGTTTATCCGCGCCAAAGCGAAAACAGTAAAAACAGCATGATTGAAGTGATAAAAACATTTAAGCCCGGCGGAATTCTGGTCATGCAGGGTAGCCCGGTGAAAACTACCCGGTGGATTAATGAGTTTCAGGATAATTCGGCCGTTCCATTGTTTGTGGCCATTGACGGCGAATGGGGGATTTCTATGCGCATTGACAGTACTGTGGTTTATCCTTATGCACAAGCGATTGGCGCCATTCAGGATTCGACTTTTATTTACCAGATGGGCCGTGATTTTGGTCAGCAAATGAAACAAATGGGAATTCACATGAATTTTGCCCCGGTGGCCGATGTAAGTACCAATCCGCAAAATCCGGTTATCAATTTTCGTTCGTTTGGGGAAGATAAAATCAATGTTTCTCAAAAAGCAGGCTGGGTGGCGCTTGGCATGCAGGATGCCGGCGTGATTCCCGTGGCCAAACATTTTCCCGGCCATGGTGATACAGAGACAGACTCCCACCATGAATTACCCTTAATAAATCACCCCAAAGAACGCATTGATGTGGTGGAAAGTTTCCCATTCAGGTATCTTGCCGAAATGGGGATACCGGGAATCATGTCTGCCCACCTTGAAGTTCCTGCACTTGATGATTCTGGTACTCCATCGTCTCTTTCAAAAAAAATAATAGATGGTTATTTACGAAAGGAAATTGGGTACAACGGTCTGGTTATTACCGACGCTATAAACATGAAGGGTGTCCGTACCGAAAAAGGAAATGCCGAACTGGAGGCACTGAAAGCCGGGAATGATATGGTTGAGTTTGTACCGGACATTGGTAAGGCTGTGGCATCGGTAAAACAAGGCATTGCCCGGGGAGAAATTTCAATTGATGAAATTGAGACCAAATGCCGGCGGGTACTGGCCGCCAAGCGTTGGGCCGGACTGCATATTTACCGGCCCGCAAATACGAAAAACCTGACCGCCAGACTTAACTCACCCTATTTTGAAGTTACCAACCGGAAACTGATTAAAAGTTCATTAACTGTTCTGGCAAACCAGAATGTGTTGCCAGTTCAGGATTTGGCTAACCTGAAAATTGCCTCGGTGATGATTGGCGCCGGAAGTATTTCTCCCTTTCAGAAAATGCTGGATAAATATACACAGGTCGATCATTTTGTTCTGGATAAAAATGCTTCGGCGCGCGAAATGGTTGACCTGCGCACCAAACTGGATAATTACAATCTGGTAATAGCAGGTATTCAGGGCATCAATCTTTATCCTGCAGGGAGATACGGAACTACCGAAATGCAGCGGAATGCGCTGGCAGACTTTATCAGAGACAACAATGTTATTGCTGTTTTTTTCGGAAATGCTTATGCATTGAAACACTTTGATAACATTCACCGGGCAAAAGGATTGATATTGGCCTACCAAAATAATCTGCTAACTCAGGAACTGGCTGCCCAACTGGTATTTGGAGCTTTTAACGCAACCGGGAAGTTGCCGGTTACTGTTGATAAACGTTTCAGTCTGGGCGATGGAACAGATGTTTCTGCAAATCAGTCATTGGCATATACTATACCTGAAGAATTGGGTATTAATTCGGCACTGCTTTACAGAAAAATTGATTCCCTGGCCAATCTGGGTCTCCAAAATAAAGCCTATCCCGGCTGTCAGGTGCTTATTGCCAGGGATGGAAATGTGATTTTGCACAATACTTACGGACACCACACTTACGAAAAGGAACAGGAAGTTACTCAGGATAATATTTACGATTTGGCTTCACTTACCAAAGTTTCAGGTCCTCTGCCGGCCCTGATGAAACTGGTTGACGAAGGCAAAATTGATTTGGACAAACCGTTTAGCACCTACTGGCCGCCATTTGCAGGGACCGAAAGAGGACGGCTTCCGGTGCGCGATTTTTTAACCCATCAGGCGCTGCTGCCCGGCTGGATTCCCTTTTGGCGAATGGGACTGGATAAAGACGGAAAACTCAGCCGTGAAATTTTTGCCAACCAGCCTTCCGAACAATTTCAGGTGAGGGTATCGGAAAATTTATATCTGTACAACAACTTTAAGCAACTGATTCTCGATACCATTCGTAATGTGAAGTCTCTGCCTTCGAAAAGGTATGTTTATTCCGATCTCAGCTTTCATATTTATCCTGATATGATTACAAATTTAACCGGAGTGCCCTATGAAGAATACATAAAAACAACTTTCTTCAGGCCATTGGGAGCCTGGACTTTAACATACAATCCCTACCTCCATTTTCCGCTCGATAACATTATTCCAACTGAAACCGATGATTTTTTCCGCAATGAAAGATTAAGAGGTTTTGTACATGATGAGGGAGCGGCTATGCTGGGAGGTATTTCAGGGAATGCCGGGCTTTTTAGTAACACCAACGATTTGGCCAAAGTTTTTCAAATGTACCTGCAAAAAGGGTATTTCGGAGGGAAGCGTTTTATTTCAGAAGAAACCGTGAATGAATTTATCCGGCGTCAGTTCACACACAACAATAACAGGCGTGCACTGGGATTTGACAAACCATTGGTTGACAACCAAAAAAACACGCTGAAAGATGCATATCCGGCTATAAGTGCCAGCAAGAACAGTTTTGGCCATACAGGTTATACCGGAATTATGGCCTGGGCCGATCCGGATAATGGCACCCTTTTTATATTTATGTCGAACCGGGTTCATCCTACCCGCGAAAACCTTCAGCTTTTTAATCTGAATATTCGCACAGCCATGCATCAGGCCATTTATGACTGTTTATAAATTTTGCAGAAATACCGGGTTAAAAAAAGTTAATTCTTTTTAACAGTTTTATTTCTTAAACCACAATAAAACAACAGCTTATACCTAAAAGTCAACAAGTTGTGGCATATAACATTTCTGATGCAGGTATCGTAGAAATGTACTGAAAACAATAAGTTAAAAACCCTTTAATAATCGGGTTCTTTTTTTCAATATTTAATTTTAAATTTACGGTTCAGACGTTTTATTAAATAATTGTAAAAAACTAAATAAAATTTGATGCATTATGGAGTCTAAAATCACATTTAACGAGCTGCGGAAAATCAAAGACAGCTTACCTGACGGTTCTATCAGGAAAATTGCGCAAGAGTTTGAACTCACTGAAGAAACCGTCAGAAATTATTTTGGAGGCGCAAATTACACCAACGGAGCAGCAGTAGGAATTCACATGGAACCGGGGCCCAACGGGGGCATAGTACTTCTCGACGACACAGCCATCCTCGATCGTGCAAGAGAAATTCTTCATGAAGAAATAGTCTGAACCCAAAGAAATTTTATAGAAATATGAAAAACTGTCCTATATTTATGGGGCAGTTTTTTTTAATCTAAAACAAATCAAAATGAAGAAGTATTTCCTTTTTATTGTAACAGCAATTCTTTTTGCATTCTATTCCTGCCAGACCGAAAAACCCTGGCAACCGTTATTCAACGGAGAAAACCTCGAAAACTGGGACATGTACCTGGGAACGCCGCTAACCGGTTTTGAAGACCTGGCAGAGGCTGCAACTACAGGTAAAGTTTTTTCAGTGGTGGAAGAAAATGGTGAAAAATTAATCCGGATTACCGGTGAAGTGAATGGCTCGCTGGCAACCCGCGACACCTTTGCAAACTACCATCTTCAACTGGTTTATAAATGGGGAACCGAAGTTTACACACGCCGCAACAGTGGTTTGCTTTATCACAGTTTTGGCGAATTTGGCGAAGCATTGGGCACCTGGATGGTAAACATCGAATGCCAGTTGATGCACAACCGCCTTGGCGACACTTACCTGATGAACAATACCTATTGCGAAACAGCCGTAAAAGAAATTGACGGTGGTTTTCACTATGCCAAAGACGGGGAAGTAAAACAGTTCAGCAAGGAACACAACGGACCGCTTGTGAACAAATCGGTTGACGCAGAAAATCCGCTGGGTGAATGGAATACGGTTGACCTGTATTGCGTTGGACGCACCGCCGTTCATGTGGTAAACGGAAAAACAGTAATGGTGAACAACAATACCGGAACGGTAGAAAACGGAGCAATTGTTCCGCTAACCGGCGGAAAAATACAGTTGCAGGCGGAAGGTGCTGAACTATTTGTAAAAACCATTCAGATTAAACCTGTAAAAGAAATTCCGGCTGAAGTTCTGCAATAAAAGGGTAATTATTCTATTTCGCATGAATCAAAAAACCTTTCGCGACCAGTTTACTGTAAAGAACACGGTGCTGGGAATCCAGTTTCTTTTTGTGGCTTTCGGCGCCACTGTTTTAGTGCCCTTGCTGGTTGGTATCGACCCCTCAGTAGCTTTGTTTACAGCCGGAATCGGTACATTAATTTTTCACCTGATTACCCGTGGGCAAGTTCCGGTTTTCCTGGGAAGTAGTTTTGCATTTATTGCCCCTATTATTGAGGCAACGAAACTTTACGGGTGGCCGGGAACACTGTCCGGTATAATTGCAGTTGGTTTAGTTTACGGCATTGTTTCCATGGTGGTAAAAGCACGTGGTGTCACCTTTGTAGAGCGGCTTTTCCCACCGGTAGTGGTTGGCCCGGTAATTATGATTATCGGGCTATCGCTGGCATCGGCTGCCGTGGACATGGCAAAAAGCGACTGGTTGCTGGCAGTTATTGCTTTGCTGACAGCCATTATTGTGGTAATTTTCGGAAAAGGCATGGCTAAACTGATTCCGATTTTTATTGCCATAATTGTAGGTTACCTGGCTGCAGTGGTTTGGGGAAAGGTAGATTACACGGCCATTAAGGAATCGTCGTGGTTTATGTTGCCCGAATTTACAACACCAAAATTTCACTGGCAGGCTATATTATACATGATTCCGGTGGCTATTGCCCCAATTATTGAGCACGTGGGCGACATGTATGCCATAGGTGGTGTGTGCAAAAAAAACTTTATTGAAAAACCCGGGTTAAACCGAACATTACTGGGCGATGGTATTGCCACGGCTTTTGCCGGTTTTTTTGGCGGTGTGCCCAATACAACTTATTCAGAAGTAACCGGCGCCATTACGCTAACAAAAATTACCAATCCGTTTGTACTGCGTATTGCAGCCATAACAGCCATTGTTTTCGCTTTCGTGGGAAAAATCAGCGGTTTTCTGAAAACCATTCCCCAATCGGTTTTGGGCGGAATTATGCTCCTGCTGTTTGGAATGATTGCCTCCATTGGAATCCGGTCATTGGTGGATGCAAAAACTGATATGGGCGAAACCCGCAACCAGGTAATTGTTTCGGTGGTGCTTACAGTTGGAATCGGCGGCGCCATAATTCAATATGGTACATTTTCCCTTGCCGGAATCGGACTCGCAGCTTTGGTGGGGATTTTGCTGAATATTCTGCTGCCGCAAACAAAAAAGGAAGAGTAGATTTTTGTTTTTATTCACCAGGTGAGCTCAAGTCACCAGGTGAACAGATTTACTGTTTTTCCGTAAGATATTTCCAGAACCTCCGGGGCATGTGCTGGCGCTGCAACCGGAGGTTTTTTCGTTCTTTTATGCTGATGTTTTCGAAATACGATTTCCAAAGCGTCTGGTAAAACGCATCGCCTTCGTTTAACACATTTTCACTTACCTGCCCGGTATTTCGATTTATTTCACTGCTGGTGAGCACCACTTCCTCCACCGTTTTTTTGTTGTAAAAAGCTCCGTAATCTCGGCTGAGGTCGTAAAGCAGCCACTGCTGGTCGGCAAACCGCTTTTTGAAATGACCCACTACCAGCGGTAAAACATCGTACAAGGGTTCAATGCCGCAAAAATACAACCCGTCTTTGGTTTGCTGAAAACGTACAAACTGCATCATACGCATGGCTTCCTTTTTCACTTTTCGGGCATTTTGAACCACATCCAGCACATCCGGATCACCGAAGTCAGTTTCAATATTTACCTCTTCGCCAAACAGACGCAGGGCAAACCGAAGAATCTTCATTTCCATATTTTCTTCTTCAGAAAGAAAAGCATGATAGAGCAATTGCTTGTTTTTAGCCGAAATTCTCTGCTGAATACCTTTCCAAACTCTTTTCGCTTTCCTTGAGTCGGATTCGATTTTTATTGTTTCGGCAAACATATTTCCTGACTGCTTTCCTTCCTGTTCTATTCCATCAGGAAATTGTTTCCTGTTGTACCCTTCAAAAATGCAGGTAAGAAGGCCTTCAAATGTACCGTCATAAATGTAAATCAGCATAGGATAAACAGTTTTCTAAGGCGATTAAGTTACTAATTTCCGGTTAAAAAAAACTTAAAAACATGCCAGGGCTACTTCTAAAAAACGGATTTTTTACACCGCGGTTTCTCCCGAGGGGATTCCTTCGGAAAGCCTGGTGAACAATAACAGCTAAAAATAAAAAAGATTCAGCCTTTAAAGAAATTAAATGCTAAAGCCTCAAAAGACGCCGATAAATCCAGCCACCGGGCTAAACAGGCTGTGTGAAATTTGCAACAAAAACAACCCATTTTCACACAGCCTGTAAAGTGCCGGTGAAAAACAGTGAAACTATGCCAACCTGAATTCGTTTAAAATTATTGAATATTCTTGCAACATTGTTGCATTTGATTTGTTGTTGCATCTGAAAAACTATTTTATTTATGGAGCCACAAAAAGTTCTGCACGATCATAACCTGAAACGCACCGGATGCCGCGAAGGTATTATTTCATTAATAATGGAAGAGGGGCAGCCGCTTTCGGAAAATGAAATCAGGGACAGGCTGGACGGAAACTTCGACCGCACCACCTTTTACCGCTCATTTAAAACCCTTCAGGAGAGTAAAATTATTCATAAAATAGTAGTGGATAACCAATTAGTGAAATATGCGCTGGACAACTCCCTCTCAAAAAAACGGGACCACGCGCATTTTTACTGCGAAGAGTGCAGCAGTGTGCGGTGCCTCGATTCGGTGCCGGTGGAAATTCCTGCAATGCCCGAAGGATTTACTGTTTGGGAAACAGAAATGATCATCAAGGGATTGTGCGACAAGTGTGCAATTTCTTCATAGGAAAGTTTTGTTTAATGAAAATACTTTTTTTCTACATATACGCTTTCATTTTTCTGGTCATTCAGGTTAACGGTCAGCAATCATGGTCTCTTACAGGGCAGATAACAGATGAAGCCGGGAAACCACTGCCCGGCGCTTCAGTTTTCCTGTCTCCGGTTAACAGGGGAACAGCAACCGGCAGAACTGGTTCATTTGAATTTCAAAACATTCCCGAAGGAAAATATACGATCGAGGTGTCTTACCTGGGTTTTCAAAAATACATCAGTGAAATTGACCTAACCGGAAACCTGGAATTGGCAATCCGGTTAAAGTCCCGGTTTCAAACTCTTCAGGAGGTAGTTATTACCGATAACTACGCTGAACAACGCCAACGGGAAGAATCGCTGAACGTGGAAATTGTGAATGATAAATTCCTGAAACAGCATTTGGGAGGAAGTCTGATGAAATCGCTGGAAAGGCTTCCGGGAGTAAGCACTATCGACATTGGTTCAGGGCAGTCAAAACCGGTTATTCGGGGTCTTGGATTTAACCGTGTGGTTGTAGTTGAAAACGGCATTAAACACGAAGGCCAGCAGTGGGGCGCCGACCATGGTCTTGAGGTGGACCAGTTTGCTTTCGACCGGATTGAAGTAATAAAAGGGCCGGCTTCGCTGATGTACGGCTCTGATGCCATTGGCGGCGTTATCGACCTGAAACAGGTGGAAACACCACAAAAAAACTCTCTTGGCGGAAGTGTGGATTTAATCGGAAAAACCAACAACAACCTGGCGGGAACTTCTGCCCATGTTTTTGGCCGAAAAGAAAACCTGTTTTTCACATTCCGCGCCACCGTACTCGATTATGCCGATTACCGCGTTCCCACTCACAGTGTGGACATTTATTCCTACCGGGCACCGCTGTACAAAAACCGGTTACGCAATACAGCCGGGCAGGAGCAGAATTTTCATTTCTCCGGCGGATTTCAGAATAACGGCACTTCCAGCCGGTTTTATGTAAGTAACGTGCACAGCAAAAACGGCTTTTTTGCCAATACCCACGGACTGGAACCCCGGCGGGTGGACACGGGGCTGCACGACAAATCGGACCGGGATGTGCAGTTTCCGTTCCAGGAGGTGAGCCATTTTAAAGTCATCAATAAAAGTGCGTTGAGTAAAGAAAATTTTCAGTTAAGATCGGAGTTGGGCTATCAGCAAAATTTCAGACAGGAATGGAGCCGGTACACCAGCCACGGTTACATGCCGCCGGTTTTTCCTGACGACATGGCCTTCCGGCCCGAACTGGAAAGGGAATTCGCCAAAACCATTTGGTCGGGTAATGTACGGGCTACTCTTCAAACCGGCAAAAAAACCGAATTTTCAGCCGGTATTAATGCAGATCACCAAAAAAACCGTATCGGTGGACGCGGATTCATTATTCCTGAATTTAAGCAGTTTGCAGCAGGAAGCTACACGTTGTTCAAATACAGGATTTCAGACCGAAGCCGCGTACAGGCAGGCATTCGCTTTGATTATGGAACCATTCAAACCGAAAGTTATTCCGACTGGTTTGAAAGCCCGGTGGAAACTGCAACAGATACAATTTGGACGGCATTAAAACGGGCGCCGGAACTCAACCGGAATTTTTCCAGCTTAACGTGGTCTGTGGGCTACAACTTCAACTCCGAACACCTTTTTTTAAAGCTGAATGCCGGAAAAAGTTTTCGAATGCCCGTTGCCAAAGAACTGGCGGCAAATGGTGTGAATTACCATCGGTTCAGTTACGAAGTGGGAAATCCTGAGCTTTCGCCCGAGGTTTCGTACCAACTGGATGCCGGGGCAGAATGGCACAGCCTCCGTTTTGCCGTGGGAGTCACGCCTTTCGTAAACTATTTTCCCAACTACATTTACCTGAATCCGGGATTTGAACACGACCGGCTTTACGGAAACGGAAACCAGATTTTCAATTACACGCAAAGTGAAGTTTTCCGGTTTGGTGGCGAAATCCATGCACATTACGATGTTTTGAGGCAGTTAAAAACCGGGGTCATTTTCAATTACATTTACGCCGAACAACTATCCGGCGGAAAAAAAGGATTTTCGTTGCCGTTTTCTCCTCCTGCTTCCATGCTTTTTAACCTGAAATATCTTCCTGAAAATCTGGTTTTTCTAAAAAATCCGTATGCTTCGCTCGACGTCAAGCTGGTAGCTGCCCAAAACAATATTGTTCCACCCGAGGAAAAAACGCCGGGATACCAGGTGCTAAACCTGGCGCTGGGAACTGAGGTGCAGTGGAACAGTCGGGCTGTCTTGTTTTCAGTTCAGGTACAGAATCTTTTGAACAGAAAATACTTCAATCACACCAGCTACTACCGGCTCATAAATGTGCCGGAGCCGGGAAGAAACCTGATATTGGGTATATTTATACCTTTTTGAAAATTGTAAATGAATTAATGCTTAATATTTATATGGAAAAATGATGAGAACAGGAAAATTTTTAATGGCAATTATGCTGATAACCGGAATATTCTATACCTCATGCCAGAAAGAAGAAACACCCAAACCTGAAATTATTTCGTTTGAGCTGGGTCATGAAAACAGCAAAAAAGCGTACATTGGTTCCAGCCTGCACATTGATGCAGAAATTTTGGCGCCGGGTAAAATTGACCGGATAAAAGTGGAAATCCATTTTGAAGGAGCACATGATGAAAAAAGTGCTTTTGCCGGAACAGACGAAGAAGGCTGGGAATTCGATTCGGTTTACACGGAGTTCTCCGGATTGAAAAATACGGTTTTTCACAAAGACATTCCCATTCCGGAATTTGCTGAGGAAGGAGACTATCATTTTCATTTCAGCGCAACGGATATGGAAGGAAACCAGACATACATTGATGAAGAACTGGAGATTTTGCACGGCGAAGGACATTCGCATTAAACGGGGTTATAAGGAAGAATGAAAAAATTGTTTATAGCGGTAGGAATCACAGCCGTTTTATTAGCTGCATGTACCCGCGAAAAAATTGACGATGAGAAGCCCGATATTGATTTAACGGTTTCCGGTGCTTTCCCGCAAAATTGTGATACCCTTTGGTTGGGCGAATCATTTACTTTTAAAGCATTGTTTACTGACAATGCAGAATTGGGTTCGTTCAGCATCGAAATCCATGAAAATTTTGATCATCATGCGCACAGTACCGAAGTGACCACATGCAATTTGGATCCGGTGAAAACGCCGGTAAACCCGTTGTATTTTATCAACGATTTTGAGATTTCGCAGGGATTGACTGAATACGAAACCAACCTGCAGATTTCGTTGCCGGCAGGGAACAATGAAGGGGATTTCGATGAAGGCGACTACCATTTTTTTATCAGGCTGACTGACCGTGAGGGGTGGTCGGCGCAAAAGGGACTTAGTTTAAAGCTGCACAAACGGTAAACAATTGCTAAAAAAAATTCCCCGGCAAAAACTACCAGGGAATTTTTCAATTAAAAATCTATGCGAAATTAGTATTTGAATACTTTTCCTCCGGCCATTACCTGTTTGGTTTTTTCGTCGAATGTGGCACGCTGACCGGTGCGTAATGCTGCCGTTACCATAATATTGGCTATAGAATGGCTGTAGCCGGCTTCAACCGGGGCATTGGTTTTCGGGTCGCCCTTGCGCACACATTCCATCCAGTTTAGCATGTGAGCGTTGGTCAGCGGATCCGAACCTGTATCGGCGTCGGTTTCTACCTTCATTTGCGGAAGTTCGAAATCTTCAAGCAGGAATGGTTTCATTCCCATTGCTTTGGCGTGGTTTTCCCTTAATCCGCCATCGCTGTTTACCTTGTTCGTATCCAAATCGAGTTTGCCGCCGTTGGAGAAATACCACTCCTTGGTTCCTCCTGAAGAGTTATTCTGCCGGGAAGAGTAAATCACCTGGAATCCGTCTTCCGGTTTATCGGCAGGGCCATAGTCGAACACCGCTGTCATGGTATCGAAATTGGTGCGGCCGTCTTTCCACATGTATATGCCTCCGTTGGCAACGGCAGAACGGGGATAAGGTAAATGCGAGAACCAGTGAACCGTGTCAATCTGGTGGGCCATCCACTGACCGGGAATTCCGGAAGAATAGGGCCAGAACAGGCGGTATTCCAAATATTTTCGCGGATCCCACGGCTCGAAAGGCCGGTTCATTAAATAGCGTTTCCAGTCGGTATCCGCTTCCTTGATTTGCGAAGTAAGGTGCGGCAAACGCCACCTGCCCGGCTGGTTCACATTCCATGTCATTTCCACAGCAATAATGTTCCCAAATTTGCCCGACTGGATATAGTCGTGGGCTGCATGATAATTGGGCCCGCTTCGCCGCTGCGAGCCAATGGTTATCACTTTTCCGGTTTCCTTAACGGCTTTCAGCCCTTCGTTGGCATCGTCCATGGTTTCGGCAAACGGTTTTTCGCAATACACATCGGCGCCGGCGCGAACCGCCTCAGCCGTATGCAAAGCATGCTGAAAATCGGCTGTACTAATAATTACAGCATCAGGTTTTTGTTCCCACAATTCGTCGGTATTTCTGGCCGTGCCAATTTTACCGCCTGTAGTTTCTTTGTACCAGGCCTGTCCTTCGTCGCGGCGGCGGTTCCAGATGTCGCAAACGGTAAAAAACTCGAAATTCATTTCATCGGCATATTTCAGAAAAGCTTTTCCAAGCGAACCCCTGAACCGGCTGGAAAAACCTAAAATTCCCACCCGGACTTTATCATTTGCACCCATGATGTTGCCATAACTTTTTGCCGACATGCCCACACCGCCAAGGGTAATGCCGGCGGCGCCAATGGCTGACTTTTTAATAAACTGTCTTCTTGAATTTTCCATATTCCTTATTTTAAAATTAGAATCGATTGATTTTTAAATTATTTCACACCGAATTTGGCGAGGGAATGTCAAACCCGGCCCTGCGCGGATCAAAAAGCAACCGGTTGGCTTCCACCGAATGTTCGCCCGTAAAATGTTCAGCTTCGCCGTCAAATTCCAGCCACGGACCAACAATATATTTGGCCTGATCTACGGGAACACCCATTCCATCGCGGGCAATTTCATGAATTTTCATAAATTCCTCAAAAGCAAGCACATCATCTCCGAATTTTCCTGCTTTGGCGTTAAATGGCACTTCTTCTCCCAAACGGTATGAAATGTTCATCAGGTGTCCCAGTGTGCAACTGTAATGTGCATCGCGCATGTTTCCGTTGGCCATAGCAGGATTTCCGGCCCGGCATGCAGCCACAAAACTGCCGTAATTTCCTCCTGGAGTGATGGGAACTTCTTTCACCTTTACATTGCGGGGCTGGCTTCCGTTAAACGAAAAGTAATCCCCGCCTTCATGGAGCCTTCCTCCGTCTTCGAAATAAAACCGGTTGGTAACTTCGCGCTGGTAGCCTTCATGATTTACATTGCGCACATTAAAGAAAACACGCTGTCCGTTTTTGAATTCTGCAACGGCAAACATGGTGTTTGGCGTTTCGCCCTGGTCGTCCCATGAAAACCGGCCACCCATAGCCATTACGCGAACCGGGTGTGTATTTTCAACCTCGGGGTCGAGTGCCCAGTAAGCCACATCCAACTGGTGGGTTCCCTGGTTATTGAGTTCGCCGTTTCCAACCTGCCAAAACCAGTGCCAGTTGTAATGCACCAGGTTTTCATTGTACCGGTCAACAACAGAAGGACCTCGCCAAAGGTTCCAGTCGAGGTGCGGCGGTGGATTTGTGTTGGGTTTATAACCGATACCGGCTCGTGGTTTGCAGGCAAAACCATGCGAAACGACCATTTTCCCGTATTTACCTGAACGGATTTCGCCAATGAGCTGTGCCCATTTCGGGTCGCTTCGGCGCTGGGTGCCATGTTGCACAACAATGCCGTATTTTTCTGCGGCAGCCAGAGCTACCCGTCCTTCATACACATCGTGACTGGCTGGTTTTTCCACATAAATGTGTTTGCCGGCCTGAGCTGCCCAAATAACCATTAACGAATGCCAGTTATTGGGTGTTGCCACACTGATGGCATCAATATTTTTATCGTCGAGAACATGCCGGACATCTGCAACACCTTTCACCCGCGAACTGTTTTCCATCTTCTCCCGCACTTCTGCCACACGGTTTTCCAGAACCAGCCGGTCGGGTTCGACCAAATAAGCAATCTCGACATTTTCAAGACCACCGAGGCCGCTAATGTGACTTTTCCCCCTGCCGTTTACACCACAAACCGCAATTCGAAACCGGTCATTGGCTCCAATTATTGAAGCATACGATTTAGCGCTGAATCCCATTCCGCCGATAGTTATTCCGGCGGCTCCAACAGCCGATTTTTTAATAAACGATCGCCTTGAATTGTCCATAACTTTTAATTTAACGTTGAAAGCTGATTTCTCATTGTCTCAAGTGCCGAAGCAGCCTGTGCCTCCAAATCTTCCCACCTGCATTCGATGGACATCATCCCTTCATAACCCACATTTTTCAGCGCTTTGAAATAGGCCGTAAAATCTTCGTTATGGGTACCGGGTGCTGCCCGTCCTTCTTTTTCAGCAATGTGGGTATGCTCAATCAAATGGCCGTATTTCTCAATGCTTTCCGGACCTTCGCCATCCATCATCATGTGGTAAACATCAGCCAACAGACGGAAGTTGGGATGATTCACCTCTTCCACAATGACACCGCCTTCCAATACCGAATTGATAAGGTTACATTCCCTTTTGTTAAGTGGTTCAAGCACAACCACCACATCGTACCTGGCCGCAATGGGCGCCATTTGGCTGCAAAGGTCGGTAAACTGACGCAAGGCTTCATCTTTTGAAAAACCCTCCGGAACGGCACGCGAACCGCCACTTCCGAAAACGATATATTCCACACCTGCCTTTTGTGCCCTGCGAAAGGCGATTTCCATAAACTCCAGAATTTCAGGATGTACGGCATCAGGTCCCACACTTTTCAGACTTCCCGGAATAAAGCTGTTACAGGCTTTTACGGGAATGGCAGCATTTTGGGCCTGCTGCAACATTTCGTTAAATTCTTCATCACTTTTGGTCGGCATTAAAAAACGGCCTACACTTTCTTCAATGTAAGTGTAGCCAAGTGCAGCCAGCATATCGGCATTGGATACGCTCGTACATACCCCGATTTCAGTCAGGAAAGTATCGGGTTTGGGCGAGCTGCAGGAAAAAAAACTCACCACTGCCATTAGAAAAATTCCTCCAATAATATTCTTTTTAATCATAGCTGATTTTTTAAACAGTTCAAATTATACAACTTTAGGTAACACATAAGGAGCACGGTAATTGCGGCTTAACATGGCATTGGCTTCATTTTCGCCTTCACCAATAAACCGTTCGGCAACCGGATCGAACTCGAGCTGACGGCCAAGCCGGTATGAAATGTTGCCTAAATGCGCCAGTGCTGAAGAGAGATGTCCGCTTTGTACAGGACCGTTCTGAATACTCATATCGCGGGCACGGATGGCATCAAACCAGTTTTGAAAGTGCAGCGTAAGCTCTCCGCCTTCTGAACGTTTTGGACCAGGTTCGCGTTTTTGCCCCAAATAAGTTTCGTACGTACCGTAACCTTTCACCACCATATAGCCTTTATCGCCATAAAAAATATTTCCCACACCGGCGCCATCTTCCAGGTTGGTGCACCAGTTGCGCACTTCAAACTGAATGATTTTCTTTTGTTTCGGGTAGTGATAAATGGAAGATTGAATTTCGGGCACTTCCTTGCAGTCGTCCCAAAGGAATTTTCCACCCATGGAAGTAATTTTTTCGGGAAGACTGTTCACACCCAGACCCCACATGCACAAATCGGTTTCATGAATTCCCTGGTTGCCCACATCGCCGTTTCCGTAATCCCAGTGCCAGTGCCAGTTGTAATGCACCAGATTGCGGGAGAACGGGCGCAGCGGCGCCGGTCCGGTCCACAAATCATAATCCAATCCTTCAGGAACTTTTGAAATACCTTTATCGCCAATATCAGGCCTCCACCGGAACACAAGACCACGAGCCATGTAAACCCGGCCAATCAACCCTTCTTCGAGGTGTTTTACGGCTTCGCGAATGGCCACTGAACTGCGTAACTGTACACCATTTTGTACAATGCGGTTGTATTTGTAAGCAGCCTCAATCATTTTTTGTCCTTCGTAAATGTTGTGTGTGGCCGGTTTTTCCACATACACATCTTTGCCGGCCTGGCAAGCCCAGATGGTTTGCAGGGCATGCCAGTGGTTTGGTGTGGCCAGCGCCACAGCATCAATGGTTTTATCTTCGTAGGTTTTCCGGAAATCCTGTTCAATTGTCACATCTTTTCCGTACTTATCTTTAAATTCTTTGGCGCGTTCCTGCAGCACAATCATATCCGGATCGCACAGGGCTGCCACTTCCACATTGGCTTTATCGGCAAGTCCCATAATTTCGCTGATGTGACTTTTCCCCCGTCCGTAAACACCCAAAACAGCAACGCGAATTCTGTCGTTGGCACCTTTGGCGCCAGCCGGTAAAATAGTGGGCGCTTCAATGGTTTCAGCCTTTAACGCACCGGGTGTTACTGCAGCAATAAATGCACCGGTTGCCGCATTTCTAATGAATGATCGTCTTGAATTTCCTTTGGTATTTTCCATGATGTTCTATTGATTTAATTATTTAAAATTTTTTGCCATTTCTGCAATTTGTTCATTGGTAAGGTCGCCGCCTATAACCACTTTGTGTTTAAACACCACTTTTTCTCCGGGTCTCAGTTCCAGTTTAACAGGCTCTGAACTTTTATCAACTGCCTGGCCGCCAAAATTATTGGTAGCGAAAAGCCCGTATCCGCGGGCATGCGACCAGGCCGGGTAATTTGCATTTTCAGGATGATCGAAAATGACCAAGGTAATTGCTTCACCTTCTTTTTCGGCACGCAGGGCAACCCATGCACTTCTTTTGCCCCACACATCGCCACCGGTTATTCCTTCGGCATTGCGGTAAACGCCATTCACGCCTTCGTTATTCAAAACCGGGACTTCCGTAACGTTTCCGTCGGCATCCAAAAATCTGCCGGGTCTGTCAGCCGGTTCTTCAAAAGCCCTGTCCATACGCAAACCCAACATTCCTTCCTTGTTTTCAGTAAAAATCACCTGTTCTTGGGCAGTAAGTTCAGTTGTTCGATCAATGGTACGAACTCCGTTTTTTTCACTGAAAACAAAAGTTGTTTCTTCGTTTAAAAGAACTTCATTATTGCTGGCTACCCAATCGGCTGCTGTAACCAGGGTTCCTGTTTTCGGATTGGTTTCCACAATTTCCTTCAATTTTATGGAACCATAGCGGTGTTTGTTTTCAGGTTTCACGGCAAAGGAGTTGTTCCAGAAATCGAGGCCGTTAACATCGCCAAAGTTGAGCCACAACCCCACATGGTGCGGGTGGTCGGTTCGTTCAAAAGGCCGTGGATTGATTGGATATCCGCGCGTAATTTCCTTGCCGGACGCGGTTAAAATCGGGTACAGCACCTGTTTCTCCATGTCATTTGGGTAAATGAACGAAGTAAAATAGCTGTCGCCGAAATAGACATCTACTTTTTGAGCGGCCTCGTCGGGTTTAAACTGAACTTTTTGAGCGGATGATGAACAACTTGCTGCAAAAATGAGAAAGGACAGAAGATAAATATAACGTTTCATTGATTAATGGATTAAAGTTTACAATCATTTTTCCGTGTGCGAACACGGTTTGCTAATATAAAAGATTTTTGTGAGATTTCTCCGGAAAAAAAGATATTTCTGAACATCAAAATGGAAAATGCCCGAAAGACGAATTTTGTTGCAGGAATTTTCGGAACTCATAAATAAGTAGAAACAAAAAAAGTAAGAACATACTGCCCTTGCAGACAGTATGTTCCACAAATAAAACAGCAATCTAATAACCCGGATTTTGCTCCAATAGCGGCGCTCTTCTTAATTCTGCAGTCGCAATGGGTATCCAATACATATTTTCATTGTAACCATTATCAGGCTGGGCCCTTACTCTTCTCCAGGTGGTAGTGGTTACTCCGTCTTCCTTCACCTCATCAATCTGAACCCCCATCACTATTTTTGGCCTCAAATCATCAAGCTCGATCCTTCTCCATCTGCGGATATCATACCACCGGATATCTTCTCCAAACAGCTCAATTTTCCTTTCGTAATGATAAGCTGACCAAATGTCACCGGTAAAATCGGGCAATCCGGCACGGTTTCGGATCATATTGATGTATTTGGCCGCTTCATTCTGTTCTCCCAGTTCAAGACACGCCTCGGCATAATTCAACAATACTTCAGCATAACGCATAAATATCCAGGAATTTTGGTTGGGCATATCCCTTCCAATAATTTCATCATCCATAAACTTTTTAAGGATGTAACCACCGTAATTCCCGTTCCAGTTTTCAATAGGGCCGCTGCGTGTGTCAATTCCCTTTACATCACTTACAACCACTCCGTTTTCAATTACTGTCCGGGTACGTCTGTCATAAATTCCAATTGGATCCCGCTCGGCCAGGTTGGGGAAACGGGGTTGCCACACAGCACTGTCGTACAAAATAGTGGCATAAAACCTGGGTTCCCGGTAGTAATAGGGATTTTCGTATGTATATTTTTCCGAAATATTAACATACGTACCAAATTCCTCGTCAGGCACTAACGTAAAATGGTCAAAAAAGTTTGAGCCGTCCATCATCTGGTAGCTGTCAACAGCCTGAGCCATAGGGCCATTTCTTCCAAAATTATTGATTCCATTTGGCCCGTTTCTCCGGTTCATTGCATGAGTATCCCCAACATCAGGTCGAAACATTCGGCCCCAAATTATTTCGTCATCTGCAAGATCCCTGGTTTTGAAAAACGTAAAATAATTCTGAGCAACGGCTTTTTGGTCTGGCGCTCCAAAGTCTGCTAACTTTACTGTACCCAAATCCATAACTGCTTTTGCTGCATTTTTTGCTTTTGTCCACAATTCTGTTCTGTTTGGATTGGTGTAACCCACCAGATTATTTGCCACATTCGGACCGGCAGTAAGTTCGCTGGCAGCAAAAAGAAGCACTCTGGCTTTCAGCGCCATGGCAGCTTCCTTCGTGGCTCTTCCCATTTCCATTCCACTTTTCAGGTTCAGTAAAGAAGCCGCCTGATCGCAATCGGCAACAATAAAATTAATGGTTTCCTCAAAAGTGGCCCTTTTGATTTCCAGAAAATCTTCGTTTAATGAAAGTGGTTTATCCATTAAAGGCAATCCTCCGTGAGACCTCATAATGGCATGGTATTCCCATGCTCTCAGAAACAAACCCTCTCCCTTTAAAAGTGCAACCTGTTCTTCGATGGAAGCTTTTTCAGAACCTTCATATCCGGATGGTACATCCTCAACATTTTGAAGGAATGCATTTATACGCCGGATATTTCCAAAATGCCCCCAATTTAAATGTCCCCGGTTAGAGCCAAGCCTGTCAGCAGTAATTTGTGCCTGGTTCCAGGGCCTTCCGGTCAAACCTCTGGCCGTCACCAGTTCATCCGTCATGGCGCCAAGCATTTCACCTTTGTCCATGCCATATTCTACCTGGTCGTAACACCTGGCCAGGTAAGCTTTAGCCAGATTAATATCGGACCACACAACAGGGTCGGAATAGCTGTCCAGCGGAGTTTTGTCCAATATTGCATCCTCACATGATGCCAGTACTATCAGCAAAGCTGCAAGTATTTTTATATATTTCATAATGCGTAATTTTTATTTAAGATAAATATTTAGAACCATCAAAATGTAACTTCGGCACCTATTGACAACACACTCATAATAGGATAAGAACCCGTTCCACCTCTTTCCGGGTCCATGGAATCAACCTTATGGCCGGAATAAATCATAAACAAGTTTTGACCGGCAACGAAAACTTTTGCATTCCTTAGTTTTAACTGGTTTTGCAAATCGCGCGGAAGCCTGTAGCTTAACTGTAGATTTTTCAGACGGGCAAAATCAGTGCGGGAAAACAGGTAGTCACTTTCATAGTCCGAACGCCAGTATTCTTCAACCCGTTCAAATGCCCGTGGTTTTGTGGCATTTGTATTTTCAGGCGTCCATCTGTCATCCGCATCGTATTTCAGATAATTTCCCCCTGTTCCTACAATCATCTGGTTGTAAATTCGTTGCATGGCACGTGCCTGCCCCTGAACAAGGCCTCTTAACTCCCAGTTTTTATAGGAGAAATCAAAAGAAAAACCAAACGTTATTTCCGGAATGTTGGTAAGCGGGAACAGTTGCCTGTCGTCGGTAGTGATTGCACCATCCCCATCGTAATCCTCAAGAATCAAATCGCCGGGACGTGCTCCGGATACGTGCGGATAGGACTCAACATGTGCTTCATCTCTGAAAACACCCAAATACTGGTAAAGCAAAAAGGCGTTCATGGGCTTACCGGTGCGTTGCTGCCATTCAACCGATTGCTCCGGTTCATCAAATTCAACTACTTTATTCCGTGCAAAAGCAAAATTTCCGGAAAACCGGTAAGCAAACTGGCCTTTTCTGTCCCTGTATGAAAGGACAGTTTCAATACCCCGGTTTTCAACAATTCCAAAGTTTTCGTCGGGCAGAGCAATCCCGGTAAACTGGGGTACAGAAACATTTCTCTTCACCAAAATATCGGTCCTTCGTTCATAGAATAAATCGGTTTCAAAGGAAAGTTTGTTATCGAGTGTCAAAAGTTCCAAACCGAAATTATAAATATTGGCCACTTCCCAGGTAATAAATGGGTTTGGCACATTGGCCTGATCGAGACTTGCCATATAGCTTTTATTATCCCCGTAGGTATATCCTCGTTCAAACCCGTAACTTGTCAGGTATTGGAAGGCCGCCACCTGGTCGTTCCCCAACTGTCCCCACGATAATCTTAATTTCAGATTGTTGATAAAGGAAAGATTGTTTTTAAACCATTCCTGTTCCGATGGCCTGTAACCTAACAAAACAGAGGGGAAATTTCCCCAGCGTCCGCTCTCTTCGGAGAACCTTAAAGAGCCGTCTCTTCTGAAACTGAACTGGAAAAAATAGGTACTTGCATAGTTGTAACTAAACCGCCCGAAATAGTTCACACGCGCATCAATGCCTACCCACTCATTGTTGTTCTTTTCGGCATCTCCCCCGGCAAAAAGGTATGGCAGACGGTCGGAAACAAAAAATCTCCTGAAAGCATTCCAGCCTCTGCTGCTAAATTCATTTTGTTCGTAGGCAATAAAGGCATCCACGTCGTGAACCGCATTAAATGTGTTTTTATAATCCAGTTTAATGTTGGCAGTTCTTGAATCCTCCGTATAACTTGTATTGGTGACCCGTGGCTCCGGAAATCCGATTGTTTTTGGTAAAAGAAAGGCCGTACCATCTTCCTTGCCAGTGTTGCCGGCCGCCAGATAGGCCTGTTTATCCAAGGTGTAAAGTACCCAGGGCTTTTGAAATAGTTTTCTGTCCTGTATGTACATATCATAAGCGTAATAACCGGCAAGTTCCAGTCCCGTTACACCCGGAACTTTAAAATTTACAGAAAGGATGTTGTTGCTGCGATACCTTTTATCATCGTCAAACCCGGTTTTATCGGAAGCCGAAACCATCGGTTGATCGCCGTATTCAATATCGGGACCAGGCAAATCTGTTCCGGGAAATAGGGCATGAAATGTGGGATACATACGCATTAATCCCGTATTGTAAATAGCGCTGGCCGATTTGGTCGGAAATTTTCTGTTTTCCTGAATACCAACTACATCAATACCAATACTTAAGTATTCATTGATTTTGGCATTCACATTCAATTTTAAATTGTATCTGTTGTACGAAGTGGCAGAATTGGTGTAAATGCCGTCGTCAAACTGTGTTCCAAAAGAACCATGATACGACACATTTCTTGTGCCTCCCATAACGGAAAAATTATGGTTGCGTGTTTTGCTGTAATCTTTTAACGCTTCCTTGAACCAGTCGGTATTGGGATGTGTCCACGGATATTCGCCTGATGCGAATTTGGCAATATCTTCCTCTGAATACAGCATATTGGCTTCATTAACTCCCCTGTAGGTTTGCAGTTCGCGTACCATACGCGCGTAAGTGGGGGCATCGGCCATTTCGGGCAGTTTTGTAGGAGAAAGAAAACCTTCATAAAAACTGTAGGTAAAGGTTGCAGGGGAGTCTTCCAGTCCTCCTTTGGTTTGCACCAGGATAACTCCGTTGGCTGCCCTGGCGCCGTAAATGGCAGCCGAGGCATCTTTCAACACGGTAATACTTTCAATATCAGCAGCATTTAACGAATTCAAATCGCGGCCGGGTATGCCATCTATAACAACCAGCGGACTGTTCTCGTTTAACGTACTGTTTCCCCTGATTCGAATCAAGGGCGAGTCGTTTCCGGGCTCACCCGATTGCTGCAGGAAAATACCTCCCGGCAACCGGCCTGCAAGCGCATTGGAAACCCTTGAAACAGGGGCTGATGTAAGCTCTTCACTTCTGACAGCAGTTACCGAACCAATAACATTTTCTCTTCGCTGTGTTCCGTAGCCTATGGCCACAACCTCTTCGAGGCCAATTGTCTGTACTTCCAATGCAACACTGATTGAGGTCCGGTTATTTACTTCAACTTCAGTAGTACGCATTCCCACAAAAGAGAATACGAGTACATCATTAGCGCCAACGTTGCCTAACGTATAACCTCCATCGGCTCCGGAAACTGTACCATTGGCAGTTCCCTTAACTATAACGGTAACACCGGGCATTGGCTGATTTTGGGAATCTGTAACATTACCAGATACGGTAATTTGCTGAGCTGTTACTGCCAGTTGGGATAAAAGAAAAATCCCAACAAAAAGGATTTTGCAAATAGGGATACTCATCCCCTTTAACAAAAAAATTTTGCGTTGCGTTTTTTTCATAGGATAAAAATTTTTGATTAAAAAATTGAATTAATTATTCACTTCAAATAATTTTGAAATTGGATTGAAATGACTAACCTGATCTTCCTGTTTTTTTCATAGGCAATTTAATTTTAAAGATTTAACACTTTGATTATCGGTAGGGTATTTTCGAATTGAATTGAATTTTGATAAAAAAGTTTTTATTCATAAATTCGTTTTATCAGCTATTCACTATCATTCACGACATCAAGTTACAAACAATTACAACAAAAAACAAAATAAAATTTTATGATTTTCGAAATAAATTTGAGGAGAGAGGAATAAACAGGTAACTGGTAAAAAAACAGAAATTTTTCTGTATTTTCAATAATAACCACTAACAATCAGTTGCCTTCGACCATGATGATAAACATACCAACAACAAAAAAAACATACTGTCCTTGCGGACAGTATGTTTTTTTAAAATTGAACAAAAGAAAACTTTTAGGAAAACCTACCTTTCCCCTATTGCTTCCATTGGATCTATATTTTTCACACCAGCCGGCTGCACTACATGAACCAGTGGCGGAACATTTTTTTCAGCTCCGTCGTAACCTGTTGTCTGGTTTAAAATATTTTCGACGTTTCCGATTAGGAAAGGCTCATAAACCGGCCAGAAAATATGTTTCGGATCAATGGTGTATCTTGTGGTGTTATATGTTGCCCACGGTACTTCGTCGCGGAAGAAGTTGTTTTTCTCAATCATCCTATCGTAGTAAAAATTATCCCTGGAAAGAGATTCTTCCAAATCTCCGGAAACAGAATAGGTTTTGCCGTTGTAACATTGTTTTCCACTTTTTGACAGAATAACAGAAATGCGTACCAATTCATCGTGGCGGAATTCTTCACCGTATAGTTCGCGGGCACGTTCATCGAGAACAGCTCCAATCCCATCTCTCTGAACATCAGAAGCAGTGTACAAGTGTTTTGCATTGGCACGCTGACGAATCACGTTGATATCATCGGCGGCACCCTGGTATTTATCCTGCCAAAAGCGAGCCTCTGCCCTTAAAAGATATGCCTCTGCCAACCTGTAAACATAAATGTCGGCCTGGCCTCCATTCTGAGTGTGGGGAGCGTCATTATCATATACCCACATCTTATATAACGGATAACCGTACCAGCAACGCACAGTGTCTCTGCAAAGCAACACACCATCATGATACAAACGCAACGGTTTCATATACCATTCAGTACCTTTTAAATCAGGGTGGTCATAAAGGACAAAGTGCATGTCAAACCAGTTTCCCGGTTTGTGACGATAGTCCAGGGTATCCACTTCACCATTGAAATTCCAGATTTCATATTGTGCATAATTGGTAATCCGGCTGAATCCCTGACCACGTCCCCACTTCATCATCATCGATCCTGTCCCCTGACGAATATCAGTACCGTTTCCACCAGTTGGGGCTTTAATGCCCTGGTTGGTACTCACAAAGTTCGGCCCGAATGAACGAACCCGTTGTGCTCGTCCGGCGGCATTTCCTTCATATCCCCACTCGTTTGCAAATACCCAGATACCTTCAGTATTCTTTACACGGTTTGCATTCCATTCCTGGTGCAAATAGTTTATGGCATCAGCAGGCACTTCAGCGCTTCTGCCCGCTATAATTGTATCATTATAGGGATGCCGGTTGGCGCCAATCAGTACTGTCTCCACATCCACATCATCATCGGTTACAAGCTTGTGTTGTCCACTGTTAATAACCGCATCCATTTCGGCTTCTGCCTCTGCAAAACGCAGATTCATCATATAATATTTGGCCAGCAACATTCTTACCCCGGCGTTGGGGACCTGTCCTTTTGCAATCTGGCTGGCAGGTTTAACATGTTGTTTTGCCCATTCCAGGTCTACAATCATCTGATCAAAGATGGATTGCATGGTAAAAGCTTTAAAATCCTGTCTTGAAGTAGTTACTACGTTCAAAGGAAAAGCACAGTTTCCAAACTGCATGGTTTGCTGGTAATATAAAAACGCACGAACAAAATAGGCGCTTCCCAGTAAGTGGTTTCGCTCGGGATCGTTTTGTCCGCCAGCCCATTCAATCTGATCAACATAATCAATTACCGTGTTGGCATTCTTTAGATGCTTGTAACATTCTTCATAGAAAGTTCTGGCACGTCCGGCATCGTTCTGCGTTCCATTCAGCGGATTTGCATAAGCCCTTAAATCAACGTAAGCATAAGGTTTATCGGTACTTCCCACAACAGCCACATCGCTCACGTTTTGGTTGAACATCATTTCACGGGTATCACCGTTGTACTGATTCAATATTGCCTTTAACGCAGCATCAAGAGGAGTTTTCAACCCCACAGCATCCACAAATGTATTTTCAGGGCTCAGGAATGCCAGCGGATCCTCAGTCAGGAATTCTTCTCCGCACGACAAAGTAAAGGAGAGCAACAGAGCCAATCCTATTCCTTTTAAAAATTTTAATTTTTTCATATCACTTATTTTTTCAATTATTCTTAACATATTAAATAACACATCTTTAGAATGAAAAATCTAAACTAAAGGAAAAAATGCGGGGCATCTCTTTATCCGATTCCGGATCGCCAAAATCCCATTTTGTAAACAATGCCACGTTTTCAATATTGAATCCCACACGCGCACGATTAAATTTAATGCTTTCCAAAAGGTTATTCTGGAATGTGTAACCAAATGAAAGGTGCTGGAACCGCACATAAGATTTAGGAACATAAACATTCATACCTGCCAGACGAATGGAGTTGATTCTTGCGTATTCATTATGCTGGTTTTGCGGAGTCCAGTAAGGCAGTTTATACCAGTTATGGTTTTTAATGTATTCCTGGCGGTTATTAAAACGCCAGTCGTTTCCGGCCTGGTAGCCTAATTTACCAAGAAATACCACTCCCAGGTCGAATCCTTTGTAGTTCACCTCATTGGTAAAAGTAACATACCAGGGATTTGAACGTGTTCCCAAAAATACTTTATCATCGTTATTTAACCTACCATCTCCGTTTTGATCAATTACCCTGAAATCACCCGGATATAAACCATATTTTGCAGCTTCTTCTTCTTCTCCAATCTGGTAAATACCATCAATTTCGTAATCCCAGATTACATCTTTGTCTTTTCCGATAAACCATCCGTTATCGTAATCATCTGGTTCATACATAATTGGATTACCGCTATTGTCGAACATTGGATTACCTTCACTGTCTGTCCTTTGTATTTTTTCACCGGTTAGCGATACAATCTTGTTTTTATTGTAGTGCATGTTCAGGCTGCTCGTCCACTTCAAATTGGAATTTTCAATGTTTACCGTATTGATTGAAAGGTCAAACCCCGTGTTCTGCAAACTTCCTACATTGGTGGTAACCGAGTAAAATCCGGTAACAATAGGCAGTTTTTTATCCAGCAGCAAATCAGTGGTTTTCGATGTATAAATATCTAAAGCACCCCTTATGCGGCCATCCAAAATGCCGTAATCGAGACCAAGGTTCCATGCCTGGTTTTTCTCCCATGCCAGGTCGGAATTTTCCATGCGGTCAACATAAAGGTATGGCAACAGATAATATCCGTTATTGTAATTCAGGTATTTGTTGTCATTCAATCTGGCATAAGCTGCATAGTCGCCAATACCACTACTGTTTCCGTTAACCCCCCAGGTTAACCGCAGTTTCAGGAAGGAGAGCCAGTTGGCTCTTCCGGCCATAAATTCTTCCCGAGTTATTGTCCAGCCGGCAGAAACTGAAGGGAAAGTGGCATACAAATGGTTCTTTCCGAAACGCGAATATCCGTCGCGGCGAATAGAAGCCGATAAATAATATTTGAACGCGTAAGAATAGTTCACGCGCCCCATAATTGCAGTACGGGTATTGGCTTCGTCATAGGAATCTACCGAAGGCTGAAGGCCGTAAGCCATTTCATGAAATCCAAGCACTGCATTGGGTGAAAACTGTCTGGTAAATGCATTGGTTTCCCACTGCTGGTTACGTTCGGCATTCCACAAGCCGGTTACATCAAAATTATGCTGCCCAAATTCCCGGCTCCAGTTTAAAATATTATCGGTTTGCCATTCGTAATTCTGATTGTGCCTTCTTCTGGCTTCACCGCCATGAGTCCAAATCGGGTGTGCCGGATCATTAAACTGGAATCTCCTTCTGAAGTCCAAACGCTGTGTAAACCTCGAAGTAAACTCAAAGCCATATGGCAGGGTTAGTTTTCCATACATGGTTGGAAAAAACCGATACCGGTCAAAAACCCGGTTAATGAATGCAGGATCCAAAAATGGATTTCCGCGGTTTGAACCGGCGCCGGCCCGTTTTAAGTTTTCTCGGATTTGCGGCATATCATTTTCCCAGGGCATATCATAAGGCGAAGCAGTATAATAGCCCCCATGTTCAACGGGTTGCTGCCCATCGTTTTCATAAGCGAAGTGGGTGTTCAAACCCAGATTCAGCCAATCAGTTACAGCTACATCAAAATTTAAACGCGAATTAATTGTAGTAAAAGATTCGCCAAACTGAACCGATTCATTTTCTCTGTAACCCAGCGACCAGTAATAGGTAACCCGGCTTCCACGGCCTGAAACACTGAAATTGTAATCCTGCCGTTTACCCGTCCGGAACAACCAGTCCTGCCAATCGTAGGATTTTCCTGCAAAATAATTCTCTTTTTCATTTTGTTCGAAACCGAAATTATCCAGCCACACACTGGTAATTTTTTGCATATCGGTTTCGCCGGGAATGTTGTTTTCAGTTAACCAGTCATTTTTAAACTGGTCCGGAACCTTATCATAAGGTGTCCAGCGCGACCACTCAGCGGTCAGCTTGTTGTTGATGGATTCATTCATTTTTTGAAGCCACTCCATTACTTCAACCCCATCATGCGATGCAATTCTTCGGGCGCCGGTAACAAGACCGAAAGAGGTATTAAAACGGAAAGTAGGTTTGCTGGTTGCACCCCTTTTAGTAGTAAAAACTACAACACCGTTGGACGCACGCGAACCGTAAATGGAAGCGGCACTGGCATCTTTCAACACATCAATGCTTTCAACATCATTTACGTTTATCTCTGACAAATCGCCATTAAAGATAACCCCGTCAACAACTATCAACGGACGATTGGCAGTAACTTCGGCAGCGTCATCTGATTTAATGGTGTTATCACCACGAATTTCAAAATCAGGAGTTGCCCTGGCATCGGTACTGTACCCCACTTTTAAACCGGGAACAGAGGTTCTCAACAGGTCGGAGACACTGGCCGGCTGATACTTCATAAGTTCTTCAGCTTTTACATTTACCACCGAGCCCGTAAGGTCCTGTTTCCGGGCAGTACCGTAACCAATGGCAATAACTTCATCCAGCCCGATGGCATCGGTAGCCATGGTAACATTTATTGCTGACTGGTCGCCAACAACAAACTCCTGGGTTTTCATACCGACAAAAGAAAATGCCACGGTTGCATTTTCAGATACATTGGGCAGAGTATAATTCCCGTCAATGTCGGTTACGGTGCCTGTGGTAGTGCCTTTAACTACCACTGTCACTCCCGGAACCGGGTTACCATCTTCCCCTGTAACTTTTCCTGTAAGTGATTTTTGCTGGGCGATTGCCCCGAGCTGGGATATCAGAAAAATCCCAACCAAAAGAAACTTTGCAAAGGACATATAGCGTCCTTGTCGCAAAAAACTTTGCGTTGCGCTTTTTTTCATAGGTGTAAAAATTTTTGATTTAAAAATAGTACTAATTATTCACTAAAATGAAAATTCATTTCATATCATAATTTCTTAATAAGATCAAGGATTCTATTTGGTATTTTTCATAGGCAAATAACTTGTTCGTTTAATTTATGGTTTAACTTTCATACTCAAAAATATTTTGGGGGGATTACTTCAGGTTGAAAGAATTTTTTATTCTTCATAAAACCAATTTTAGGCAGATTCCGTTATCGTTAACGTGACAAATGTAAAAAAAGAATCGGGAGAAAAAAATTTTTGCCGGATTTTTTACAGCATAAAATTGATTTTTTAGTCAAAAATCTGAATTTTAGATTATTAGAAGGCTTTAAAATTAAACAGGATTGTCATTGATTTCAATGTTTAATGATTAATATTTTCGGGGTCAATGTGTAATTAAAAAGTTCAAAGTTCCGGGTTCCGGATTTGAACCACTGTCCTCCCATGAAATAAGGTGACAAAAAGTTTAGTTGATAACTTTTTAAATTTGCCTTATTATGGGAAACAAAATTAGAAAAGTTCGTCAATTTAG
>JAWLCW010000036.1:0-41064 GCA_041686935.1 Mariniphaga sp.
AAACCGAAAAGCTGGCCGCCGACATCAAAAAGCTGGAAACGGAACTGGAAGAAATCGCCAGCAACAAAATCTACGAAAACGCCTTTGAGTGGCGTTTCGTGTTCCCCGAAGTGCTGAACGACGACGGCGATTTTACCGGGTTCGACATTGTGATTGGAAATCCGCCATATATCAGGCAGGAAGATTTTTCGGCGCTGAAACCCGTTTTGCAAAACAAATACGAAACTTTTGCCGGAACAGCCGATTTGTACGTTTATTTTATCGAACTGGGGCTTACCAACCTGAAACCCGGCGGTGAATTTACCTTTATTGTTCCCAACAAATGGATGCGGGCCGGTTATGGAAAACATTTGAGACGGTTTTTGAAAAAACTGAAAATATACGCCATTCTCGATTTTGGCGACCTGACTGTTTTCGATGAAGCGACCACGTATCCGTGTATAATTTCAATCACAAAAAGACCAAGTACTGAAACATTTGAGGCGGTTGCCATCCAAACACTTGATTTTCCGCAAGGATTGAAAGAGTATGTGGAAGAGAACAAATCAGAAGTGCTGACTGCCGAATTGCAGGACGACGGCTGGACGCTTTCCGACGCCAACGTGCAACGCCTGCTGGCCAAACTTCGAAAAACCGGCACTCCGTTGGGCGAATATGTAAACGGTAAAATCTTTTATGGAATTAAAACCGGCCTCAACGAAGCGTTTGTGATTGACGAAACCACCAAAAACCGGCTGATTGCCGAAGATCCGACCAGTGCCGAGATCATCAAACCTTTTTTGGCCGGGCGCGATATCAAACGGTACAGGCAACCTAAAAACGAAAAGTATTTGATTTTTACACGCCGTGGAATTGATATTGAAAAATATCCGGCAATTGTGAATTATTTGCTTCAGTTTAAAGAACGACTGGAACCTAAGCCTAAAAACTTAACAGAAAGGAATTGGAAAGGAAGAAAACCCGGAAGTTACAAATGGTATGAAATTCAGGATGCGGTGGATTATTACCAGGAATTTGAAAAACCGAAAGTCATGTTGCCTGACATTTCCACACATTGCCAGGCATTAATGGACTTAAATAATAATTTCTATTGTCTGAATACAGCCTACATCATTCCGAATTTAGGTTTATCTGATCTTGCCATTTTGAATTCCAAACTGGTGCATTTTTTCTATTCGAATTTAACGCAGTCAATTCGGGGAGGTTATTTGCGGTTTATCCGGCAATATTTAGAACAAATTCCCATAGTTAAAACATCTGTTTTGGATGAAAAAGTTACCCAAATCCTCGACCTAAAAAAGGAAAATCATGATGCAGACACCTCTGCGCTGGAAGCTGAAACTGACCAGTTGGTTTATGAATTGTACGGTTTGACGGAAGAGGAAGTGAAGGTGGTGGAGGGAGTCTGAGCGGGGGAAAAGTCGGAACCGGGATTTTGCCTGATTAAAGGATTACCGGGATTAAGAGTAGAAAAAAAATCGGGGTAATCAAGGTAATCTGAAAAATCCCGGTTAAGACAAGTGAGAAGAAGATTGAACCGGAATTATAGCTGATTGAAGGATTACCGGGATTAAGAGTAGAAAAAAAATCGGGGTAATCAAGGTAATCTGAAAAATCCCGGTTAAGACAAGTGAGAAGAAGATTGAACCGATATTATAACTGATTAAAGGATTACCGGGATTAAGAGTAGAAAAAAAATCGGGGTAATCCGGGAAATCCAACAAATCCCGATTAAGACAGTTGAAAAAAAGGGTTGAACCACGATTAAATTGATTTAGGGATTGCCCGGATTAGAAAAGGAAAAAATCAAGGTAATCCGGGAAATCCAACAAATCCGGGTTAAGACAATTGTTTAACCAAGAAAAAAATATCATGAAAAACGAAGCGTACAAGTATTCAGAACTGACATCAAAAATTATTGGTTGTGCAATGACCGTTCACAATACGCTGGGCAGTGGTTTTCAGGAAGTAATTTACCAGCGGGCTCTGGAAATTGAAATGAGTTTGGCCGGATTATATTTCAAACGCGAATTCGATATGCCCATAATGTACCGCGAAGTTCAGATTGGAACACGTCGGGTAGATTTTTTTGTGGAAGAAAAGGTTTCGGTGGAAATCAAAGCTGTCAGTCAAATGGATGACACCAATCTGGCACAAGCATTAAATTACCTGGAAGTTTATAATCTTGAGGTGGGGTTGCTGATAAATTTTGGGGAACGAAGTTTGAAGTTTAAGCGGCTGTTGAATAAAAAATACAAGGAATCCTAACCGGGGAAAAAGTCGGAACCGGGATTTTGCCTGATTGAAGGATTACCGGGATTAAGAGTAGAAATAAATCGGGGTAATCAAGGTGATCTGAAAAATCCCGGTTAAGACAATTTAGCTGCATTTTCAATTTGAAAAACCCCTGCTACAAATAATAAAAAATGCGAAAACCGTTGTGAAAATAACAGCAGACGGGTTACGCAAATTAAAAATTACAATAACTTTGGCTGGAAAAACCAACCCTTCGGAATGAGAACTTTTTATTTGCCCTTGCTTCTGGTCATTTTGATTGCGGGTATTGCATCGTGCGAATACCAGTTGAACAGCGAAAATTTTCGCGATATTGCTCCGCCCGATACCACCCAAACCATTTATATCAACCTTTCTCCGTTTGAAACCCAATACATGTTTACCATACCTACTTTTGTGACATACGACTTAAATACCTTTGGCCTAACTGTTTACAACGTAGAGTTTTTTGTGGGCGAACAATCGATTCACCAGGGAAATACGCAAACAGGCAATTTTATGTTCGAGCCCTCGCCTTGGGGAATTGGTGTTGAAACTATGACCATGGTGGTTACAACGAATACCAACACCGGAAGTCTTGCCGATTTGCTGGGTGTGGAAGGATTGGTTTTTCAGCACAGTTGGGAGGTGCTGCTCGACGGTGGAAATCCAATTCCCGTTGAAATCACCAGCATTGAAAATAAAAACGGCGTGCTTAAAATTGAATGGGAGAAATACGAACGGTTCAATTTTCAAAAATACATTTTGTACAAAAATTTTGGAGAGGTTGAATGGGAAGGCGAAAAGCATAAAATCGCCGAAATAAACAACCAGGAGATTCACCACTTTGCCGATTCTTCGTTTGTGGGCGGAACCGGTATTTACTGGGTTGAAATTTATGCCAGCAACCAAAAAGCGGTCAGTCAGCGCCAGCGGTTCGACCATCCGTTTCCGCAACTCGACACAACTTGGGTATCAGGCGGCAGTGCCCGGTTCAACTGGGCAAAAAACGATTTTTACAATGCAGTAAAAAAAGTCGCCCTCACCATGCCCGACTACTATCCAAATCCCGATATTGTGCTCTTTTCATCTGAAAATTTAAATGATACGGCAGTTGTAGTTGACAACCTTCGGTTTGGAAGTGAAACAGATTACACCCTTTCATTTTACCCCAAATCAGACATCCGAATTTACCAGGACAACCAGATAGCCCGCTCCGTTATAAACTTCGGCACCGGGAAATCCATTCCTGAATTCAGCAAAATTTTGGGCTCACCAAAGCACGACAACGTTTATTTGTATTGGGACGGAACCGTTTCCCAACACAAATTTCCGGGAATACAATTGAACTCAGCAGGCCAAACCGGATTTTTTTCATCGTGGTTTGTTTCAAATTACGATTTCAGCCTGGTGACCATCGTGAACAGTTTTATGAAAAAATTTAATCCTGAAAATCTCAGCAAATACACTTCGTCGGAATGCTGGGATTACGGGTTCAACTGGTTCTCAGGCAACTCAACCATCTCAGAAAACAACCGGATAATTGGCCCCGCCGGTTTTGGTGTAGGGTTGTACGACGGAAATGCCGGCAAATTACTTTTTACGCAGGAAGATGACAACCTTTCACAACTTGTTTTGTCGCCCGACGGCCATTACGCATTCAGCCGAAAAAGTAACGGGAACGCAGGATTGGATGAAATTTCGGTTTTTACCATAACGGAGACTGGATTTGAACTGGCCGGTAAATTTTCAACACCGATTATTTCGCGGGCGGACTGGGTGCCGGAAGAAAAACATTTGCTCTGGTTTCTGGAAGGAAATGAACGACAATATCCCGGCGAAACCGGTAATGTTTTTGGACTTTACAATGCCAGTCAGCTTAAAAAGGAAATTGAAATCCCCGTTAAAAAAGGCCATTTTTGTGGAATTGACGCTGAAACAAATCGTGTTGCTGTTTGGGATGAAGTAAAAGGAAGCGACACCAAACAAAACCTTTACATATACGATTACACCAACGGCGAAATTGTAAAAACAATCGGGCTGAAGCACAACTTCGATGTGATTTACTTCTGGAACAACCACGTATTCAGCGACAAAGGCTTCTACATAAACCCCTCTGAATATTAAACAATGAAGAAACAATTGATTACAATAGTGCTGTTTGTGCTTTCTGTTTCTGCTTTTGCGCAGGAATGGTCGTTTGGTGCAAAACTGGGAATGGGAAGTTACAACATGCTTGAGTTAAAAAACTTTCAGCGATACCGGGTCAGGCAAAACGACCTGCCGCTTAAAACCACTGAGAGTTACCCGGTTTCGCCAATTTACAGCGCTGAAATTGCATTGGGAAATGTTTTGCACCTCAATAAAATCGGTATTTTTTACACCTTCAGTTCCACCGGTTCGCGATCAACGATTTCCGATTATTCCGGACGGATTGATTTGGATGTCATTGTGAACGGCAACCAGCTCGGGTTGTCCTTTGTAAAGAACTTCTATCAGCAGAATAGTTTTTCAGCCGGAACATACCTCGAAGCTTCCTACCTATTTTCTTTCTTTAAAGGAAAAGATTACTTTGAAATTACGTCACCAGCGAAGGTTACGGTAGAGGAAAATTACCTGTTTCATTCGAATGGTGCAGGTGCGGAACTTGGAATGGCTGCCGCATACCGGCTTTCTCCAATCAGCTTTCAACTTAACCTGGGGTACTTGCACGATTTTCCCGGGAAACTGTACCCCGAAGGTACCAAAGACCGGTGGCTAAACACAGAAAATTCTGAAGTGAGAACCGCCTGGAGCGGATTCCGGATGGGACTGCAGGTGGCTTACATCATCGAATCAAAAACCAAAAATTAGTAAATCAAAAGAATTTCGGATCATAATACGACAATTAGTCCGAAACTGGCGCCAAATCCTGAAACAGTGGTTTTCGCATTTTCTTTGTACACGGTTTTGTATTTTGAGCGAACCGAAGCATAACCAACTGCCATTTCAAATGCCACATGTTGGGTTATAAAAAAACTTGTGCCGCCGCCCAACTCATAACCAAACAAGTCGAACCTGGTGATATCGTCAGGAAGATAAATGTGCTCATAATTAAAGTCGCGTTTACTTTTCCCGAAACCCAGCGACCCCTGGATAAAAGGTTTTATATTTTGTCCTCCAAAATAAGTGCGCACAAATGGCCCCGCCAGCCAGGAGCTCGTTTTAAACGTGTCGCCTCCGTTCTTCCTGGTTGAATAAGAAACAGGCACATTGAGCCCGATGGCCAATCCATTTGCTATAAAATAACCAATTTGGGGATTGAACGATATGGTATCGACAGAAACAGGGTCACTCTCGTAACTTTCTGTTTCAGTTTGGCTTTTCAGAAAGGTAGCCGTGAAGTTGCTGCTCCCTCCCAACAGGAATTTTCCTTTTTCGGTTTGAGCGGTAACATTGCTGAATAGTGCAAACAGCAGTGCAAGGGTAACAATTGATTTCATCGTTTTATAAACATTTAATTACGGAATGGTAAATAATTCTTCAAGGTTATAATTTAGCAGTGTCCAGTTCATTGCATCAAACAATTCAAAATGGTCGGCTGCCAGTACATATAATTTTTTTTGCGCTTTATCCGTGAAAATGAAAAATCCCTCCGAAGGTCCTTCAGGCTGAGGATCCACCACCGGAACCGGAATTTTCCCGGTTACCGAAAAATCGGGTACCGAGTAAAACAAAATATCATTTTCGCCGGGTAACCATACATTTTGATAACGGGTAATGGTTGCAATTTGAGAAAACCGGTCGGTATGCACCATTGAATTGATAACTTTTCCCTCGGAAAGCATTTCCACAAATTGTAAATCCTGCTCCTGAACGGATGAACAGGTGAAAACACACTTTCCGCGGGTAATAATCAACTGCTTGTTCCGGGTTAACCAAAAGTTGTCGTGAACATCGCGCAGGTCGTCACCACGTTCGCTGGAATAGAGTTTTTCAAAATTTCCGTTGCTGAAGTCATAAACATCCATCATCGAAGGATGCAGCTTCATAACCGACCCAAGCAGCGCATTTTCACGGAAAGGATGTTGTTCAAAACGCATTAATCCGTAGTAGGAATTTATTTTGATTTCTCCGGTGTTCAGATTAATCCGGTTCAAATAGGCATATTCGGGAGTTGAAAACAGCCAGTTTTCGTTCGGCATAAAAACCGCATAGTTATCCTTTTCAGTTTGCGATTCCGTTTCGATGGTAAAGGAAGCCAGATCAACAATGGTAAAACGGTCTGTTTGGCCGACTACCACCTTTCTCAATTCATTACTGAGATGCATCGACAGTGGTCTGCTGTTTAACAGAATTTCCTGAGTTTCGCCCGAAACCGGATAAATAGCCAGCAATTTATTCTGCGGCTGACTGGATATTGCAATAATCCTGTCGGAATTATCATCGTACGCTGCATCCACAATGTTGTAATTTAACGGCGTTTGTATTGGCAAAACCGAATGTATGGTAACCGGAATACGAATCGTTTGTTCGGCAATGGGAACATAGATGGTAATTTCCGTTACCTGCTTCTCTTCGGTAACAAGTAAACGGTTCAGCTTTAAATCGATCTCAAGCGTTTCACCTTCGGGGAGAACCTGCATGGTTTCCGTGGAGTTTCGCCAGTTTACAACCTCGCTGAAGGTAAAACTCAGCATCAGCGAACGGGAACCTGAATTGGTAATGGAAAGTACTGTTTTATCTTCAAGCGGGTAAAATGTTATCTCTGATGGAAAAGTCAGGTTTTTAATAACAGTATCTTCTGTTTTTTCACAACCTGCCACGAAGAAATACACCATCAAAAAAATAATGTGCAAATGTTTAACGTTTTTCACGGCGTTGATTTTTTGTCAAATTTAAAAATTATATTTTGTTAAAAAGTTTAAAAATTTAGATTTTTTAGCTGGGTTCCAATTAAGTCTTTTAACAATATGAATACCATAATTTTGTAATGTTTTCTTTTAGTTTGGAACCCATTTCCCCATTTGATTTGTTATAATCCCAATCCGGTAAACCTGAATTAAAAAACAGGAAAATTCCCTATTCATTTTAAAACATTTATTCGTAAATTGTAATGGAATTGTAAAATAGTTGCCCCACTATAAGACCGGCTGTTGCCGGTCATCACTAAAAGGGTGGCCCCCGGGTTACCCTTTTTTAAATGTTAACTTTCAGCGACGGCTATGTTTGCAGACCGCTGCTATCTTTATACAAAACAAACAAATGACAGAAGGGATTTCCCGTTTATTTAACTGTCCACTCGTGCAGCCCGGCCGAATATTCCTCCGAAAGTTGCACCTCCAGTTTTAAAGCATTGGTGGTGACCTGTGCAAAAACTATCCGGTTCAATTCATCTTCCATCATGGGGTAAGGCGTTTCGGCATCCACTTCCACCCAGTTTTGCCCGCGTTTGTAATACAACTTGTACCACTCTGGCAAATCGCAGCCGCCATGGGGAATATCTTTCAGCCAGTACAGTCCACATTCCGAAACTCTGGCTGGTGCTTCAAAATGGTAAACAATCCAGTGCTTTTCATTGGTTGCCGGCCACCAATGATAAAGAATATGGCTTTTGTCTGCCGAGTTTTTGGGCAGAAGCTGGTCGTTAATTCCCTGCAGGGCGTTTGTTACATGCGAAGCCTCAACTCTACTTTCGGAGGCAATGGTAGGTATCGGTTTTGGCCGTGAAGCATCCTCTGTAACGGGAATCCACACCATCATTTGTCCTTTTCCCCTGTGTGCCCAGGCGTAATATGGAATTGCTGTGAATTTCCGGGGGTAAATCTCGCCTTTGTCCGGTCCTTCACCTTTTCTTAATACGGATGCACTTCCTGAAATTACATTCATTCCCCCCAGTTTTCCCGGAGAAAAACCAAAGGAAAGTTTTTCATTTTTGTCCATAAACAAATCAAAAATGTAAGGATCTTCGTAATCGGCCCACTCGGCACAATACACCAAAGGTCCTAGTTGTAAAGCCATTTTTCCCCGGTTGTCCCCGATATTCGGGTGTGCTTTAATTTTTCGTATTTCATAAGGTAAAACCACTTCCATTTTATCTCCAGGTTCCCAGTTTTTTGAAAAAACAGCATATCCGCTTTTCATTTCTGGAAAAATTTCAATTTCGTTCATTTTAAAAACCGGTAAAGAAGATGGATGTTCCATAAACTCATACAAATCTCCCGGAACCGGATTTTCTGCAGCCCAACCCGGTATGCGGATATGCAGGCTGGCTTTGGTGGGTTTTTCCGGTTCAACTGCAATTGTTATTCTGCCATTCCAGGGCATATTGCTTTCCTGTGTCAATTTGAAATTCCCTTTGGAGGTTTCAAAAACAGTTGACCCGGATACAAAAAGGTTAACATATAAATCGCTCCCTTTTTGAGCGTAAATGTAATTCGGCATCGATGGGATAAACCGGGAAATATTTGACGGACAGCAGGCGCATCCGAACCACTCGCTGCGTTCGTGCTGGCCGTTTGACTGCAGGGGATTGGGGTAGAAAAACCGGTCGCCGCTTAACGAAACACCCGACAGAATATTGTTATAGAGCGAACGTTCCAAAACATCCATAAACTTGGCATCGCCGGTCATTAAAAACATTCGGTGGTTCCAGAATACGTTGGCAATGGCAGCGCAGGTTTCACAGTAGGCCTTTTCGTTGGGCAGTTCATATGGTCCGCCAAACCCTTCGTGCCCGCCTTCAGCGCCTATTCCTCCTGTGATATAGAACTTTTTATAAACCACATCTTCCCATATTTTTGAAATGGCATCAATAAAAGCCTGGTCGCCGGTAAGTGCAGCCACATCGGCCATGCCGGTCCACATGTATGCTGAGCGCACCGAGTGGCCCAAGGCTTCGGTTTGTTCCACCACCGGCAAATGCGACTGGTTGTAGGTTTTCTTTTCGCCAATCCCTTTTCCACGAATATCAAGGAAAAATTTAGCCAATTCGAGGTAACGTTTTTCACCGGTAACCCGGTAAAGTTTTACCAGTCCTATTTCAATCTCCTGATGGCCAGGCCAGTTTTCAATTTTACCATATCCGAAGTCGCGGTCCACCAAATCGGCGCTTTTTATGGCAATGTCTAAAATTTTTCGTTTGCCGGTAGCCTGGAAATATGCAGTGGCAGCTTCATAAAAATGGCCCAGATTGTAAAGTTCGTGACTTAAATCGTCTACATTTTCCCAACGTTTTTTCCCAATCCACTCGTGTCCGTTTTCGCCCATAATGGTGCGGTTGGTAAACAAATAACCGTCCTCCTCCTGAGCATCTCCAATCAGATTAATTATTGAATCAATGGTATTTTCCAGCTTTTTGTCTGGAAACATTTGCAAAGAATAAGCTGCACCCTCAATAATTTTATAAACATCTGAATCATCGAACGGATAAGGAGAACAGAATTCACCTTCCATGTGACCTCCGGCAATGGCAAAATTGTCGATCCGCCCTGTTTCTTCGCTTTTCTGAATGGCGATTGGAATGGTTACATCGTGGTTGGTTTTTATTCGCTTCGACCAGAAATCGTCATCTACTTTCGCCTGAGTAAAAGGTATGGGAGAAATGGGGTATTCGCCCACTGACCGCTTCTTTTCAGAACAGGAAAAAAAAAGAATGGCTAAGACTGAAAGTGAGTAGAAATGACGCATGATAATTCATTTAGGTTTTATTCCTCAAAAATAATAAATTAGGTTTACGTTTGAAACAAATTTTTAAAGGCGAATAATGAATATGAATCACGAAGATATAACACAAACCCGGCTGACAAACCAGCAGATTTCTACCGGCAAATTCACATCTCCGGCAGACTTGGTTGGCTGGATGGGCGCTATTCAGGCGCAGGATTACAACATGGTAAAATGGGGCATCGGACTGAGGGTACCGGGATCGAGGCTGGAAAATATTGACAAAGCCATTGAACGGGGCGAAATTATCCGGACTCATCTGCTCCGGCCTACTTGGCATTTTGTTGCAACAGATGATCTCCTCTGGCTGATTGAACTCACCGCGCCTCAGCTCCATTCTGCTTCACGTTCGAGGCATAAAGAACTGGGATTGACCACCAAAGTAATCTCAAAAAGTAACAAAACAATCCGGGATGCGCTGGAAGGAAGGCGATACCTTACCCGGAAAGAATTAAATCCATTGCTCGAAGCGGCCGGGTTCAGGAATGAAAACAATTTGTTTGCTCATCTGCTGTTCATCGCCGAACTGGACGGACTTATTTGCAGCGGGCCTTCAAAAGGGAATCAACACACCTATGCGCTCCTGGAAGAACGAATACCGGCAGCACCCAAACTAACCAGAGACGAAGCGTTGGAAAAGCTTGCCCGCAAATACTTTTCAAGCCACGGGCCTGCTACGCCCGAGGATTTCATCTGGTGGTCGGGACTGCCGGTGAAAGATGCACGGAATGCACTGAAAATGATCGGGAACGATTTCATTTCAGAAGAAATCGGGTCACAAACATACTGGTTCAGTGAAAACTCATTCTTAAAAAACAAAAAAAATACGGTTCATCTCCTTCCGGCTTTCGACGAATTTTTAATCAGCTACAAAGACAGGAGCGCATCGGTTACGGAGATCAGCCGGAAAAAATCTATATCGAATAACGGCATCTTCCGTCCCGTTATCGTGGTAAACGGAAAGGTGGCCGGAATCTGGAAACGGACGGAAAAACCGGCCAAAGTGGATATTGAAATTCTGTTTTTTAAAGAGCCTGCCAAATGGGTGAAAGTTCAAACGGAAGAAGCTGCCCGAAAGTTTGCCCGGTTTTTGGGAAAGGAACCTGAAATACTTTAGAGCAATAGACAGCCACTTCGCCCGCTTTTCGGATTCGGTAAGGTACACCCACCTTTTCAACCGGTCCTGGCAGCAACCATTTGAAAACAATACAACCTGGTTCCGTCAGCACCTTCTGTTCCCATCTATTTCTTCAAAATAAACCTCGTAAATTTTACCGTCAGCCAGTATGACTTTTGCCCCCAACGTGGAAAAAGCTGGTGTAACATCCATTATTTCAAATTCCTTAATGGGAGAAAGCTCCTCCTCAGTCCATTCTGAGTCATTGGTTTTGTGCAGCATCACCGTAATCATAATTTCCATGGCAGGATTTTTTGCCAGTCTTTTTTTCCGGGCAAAAACCACAGTGCTGTCATTCGCTTCGGCATTGCGGTTTGTGTGCACCACGCTTTCCAGTTCATCCCAGCCTGTGTATGTGATCAAGGCTACCCGGCGACCTTTAATGGCTGCTGTAATGACTTTTCTATTTTCCACATCGAATCGGTTTACCAAAGCTTTTTCACCTTTGATATGTGGCAATCCAAAATGCCCAAGCGTAAGCTCGTGCTCGAATGCCAGACGGGTACGGTCAACCCGGATAACGCCACCCGGAATAATAATGTCGGCCAAATCGATGATATACCCCACCCCATTGTTGGGCGGTTTTCGCATGATGGCCTGCCGGTAAATCACCCCGTTATTCACCCCGTTAAAAACCATACTTTGTGAGATGGAAAAAGTCTGATTCTTCTCCGCACTGTTGTCCACTTTCAACCCGGTTAAATAGAAATTGATATCATCGCCACGAACGTCGCGCGGGTCCCGGCTTCTGAAACTGTATTCCATTGACGTTCCACCAGTGGAGTCGTGGTCTTCCCACGGGAAATGGGTGTTGTAAATCAGTTTGGAATAGTTGGGATCGTCGTAATACACCTTGCCCGGTATGATTTCGGAAGTACCGCATTTTCCATGATTGGCCAGCACCAACCCAGGATTTTCGAGCACAACTGTTTTTGTATTGGTGCCAAGTTCTTCCCAGAATCCTTCGTTTTCTTTGGCAGTCCAAAATGGTGATTCTTCGGGTAATGCCAGACAAATAAACGGCAGAAACATAAGAAACGGACTGGCGGGGCAACTGTAGTTTTGCACCATGTATTCCTTTTTTCCGTAAAAACCAAGGCTGGGAATTTCGTTGTAATAAAAGTCTTCGCGGGTTACAAACTGCAGCAGCGAGCCTGAACACAACCGCCGGGCAAAACCGGCATCAATTAACGGTTCGTCCTTCAACATAAAAGCTACCGGAAATGCACCGGAAACCCAGGTGCGGTAGCAAATACTTCGCGACCACATGTTGATGTACCCATCGCGACCAAAAAAGCCGGTAATGGATTCCATCAGTTTTTTTGCCGACCGTTCAATGATTTCAGCAATCTCAGGATAATATTCATCGCCAAACGTGCGGCACCAGATGGTGGTGTAAACAATAAACAAACTGATGGAATAGTAATTATAGGTTTGCTCAAGGTACCAGCCGTTCCCTGAATGATATGATGCCACCCACAGCAGGTGGCTTTTAAGCAATTCATCATCAATTTCATAGCCGTATTTTTTCAGAAAAGAGAGCGTAACAATATTGAAAATCCGCCAGTTGTTTTGCGTTGTGCGATGGTGCGCCCATTTGGAGATGGTAACCACCATTTCATTTTTTTGTTCCTCAGAATAAGTGCTCCAAAGCGTTTCGGGCATCAGTAGCAGCGTTTTAAACAGACCGCCAAACTCGCAGGTAAACTGGTAAGTGGAATCGGGCAATTCTTCGGGCAATGGCAACGAATTCGGGTGGCCCGGAGTAAGTGCGCGATACAATTGCAGGCTATAATAATCCTGTAGTTTGATGCCTTTTATTTCAACTTCCGGGTCGATATGAATGAGCGGACCGGCCAGGGTGAAGGTTCGTTCCAGTGCTTCAAATTCAAGCGATCGCCAGCGCCAGTCGGGATCGTCGGGTTGCGGATAGGTTTTTCCCTGAACGGGTGGAAAGGTAAGCGGATCGTCAATGGATTCAATATGTGTGAATGCCCTTGCGAGCAGGTATTTTGCCATTTCAATATAATGCGTGCGGGTCATTCCGGTTAACGGACTTAAATTAAAATCAGGATTTTCAACTTCAAATACTTTTTTCATGCTTTTACATATCAATTTTGGAACTACAAATATTACGATTGAAAACCTGTTTTGTTTACACCCAATTTTGCAGGCATTTGTACTATTTTAGCAAAATATTTTTCAAACAAGCTGAAAAATGTCCGACTTTATCAAATCGAACAGAAATACATGCTGAAAGCGCGACTGAAATGTGTGGTTCATGATTTTATTGGGAAGGTTGTAGTTTTTTACACCCCGCAGCCGATCGGTGAAAATGAGCAGCCAGTAATAATTCAGCCGCTGTTTTTGATAGTATCGCAATTTTTCATCTTTTTTCTGTATAGCTTGTCTGATATCTGCGACTACATCTTCAGAAACACCCAGATTGTTTGAACGTTCCCAAAAAGAAACCTGCAGTTCAGGATGATGAACAACCAGAAGGGCTTCAAGTCCATCGGGCAAAGCAGGGGCTGAAAAATGTTCCTTAAAAAAGGAGCGGGAGTTTTTATTTGCAACCGCCTGCCGCACCATATTTGCCAGTTGAACAGATACTGACATTTCCCGCTTTTCGGCAATACCTTCATTTTCGGAAAACAGAAATTTTACAAACAGTTTAAGGGAAGACGTTCCTTCAAAAAGTTCCTTTGCCGATTCAATGATTTTGTCCCGAAATTTATTTTTTGAAAGTTCTGCCTCATCGGGTTCTTTCGCATTTACCGGATTAAGCCGGGTGAGCTCAACGCCCAGGTTATTCCTGCTTTTCAAGGTTAAAATAAAATCGGGCGATTCCGAAGGATTCAGCTTTCCTTTCGGAAAACCGGGATAACATTCCCTGAAATAATTCATCAGTAAAACTTCCAGTTGTTTTTTATCGGGCTGCATAAAAACAATTTTCGCGAAATTTAGAAAATTCCGTTACTGATTCCCTATACTATGCAAAGAAAATTCTATATCTGAAAGCAATCAAAAACCGGAAAGCGGATTTTATTTATTCCAGCAACATTTTTTGTACTTTTTTCCACTACCACAGGGACACGGATCATTTCTTCCAACTTTTGGCTCAGAAACAACCGGTTTATTTTCATAGTTGAAAAAACTTTCCTTCTTTTCCAATTTATCCCGTACTGAAAAATTATTCTGTGCTATCCTGTTTAAATCATCATATCTTTCAAAGACAGATTTAAATTCCTTTTTGTAACTGATCTGTGGTTTTTTAGAAATGTCTTTTCCAATACTATCCAAAGTTCCAGCAACACCTTCCGAAACATAACCCTTTTCATAAAGACGCTCTATTTTATCCAAAAGTTCGACTCCCTGTATTTCTATTGCATCAGAAACAAGAAATCCGTTCAGTTCGCTGTCAACAATTCCCGAATCAGGTTCTGCCATTAAAATTGAATCCATGATTTTTCCCAGGCAATCTGTTATCTCGTTTCTGTGTTCCGGGTAATGAAGAGCAATTTGCGAAAAAACAGTTAAAACCACAGACCGTGCATAGGTACCGATATGGGGTGTTAAAACGAATTCCTGAAGTTTTTCCAATTGATCTTTTCCTGCTTTCAGGAGTGGTTCCCAAAGATCTTCCGTTAACAGGTCGAAATACCAGAAATGAAGAAAATCGCTGTCTTGTTTCAAGGTTTGCAAAAATGGTTCAAGTAATTCTGTTGCCTCCAGTTCACCCATCAGATACACCGCACGGCAACCAAAAAAATATTTTGTGCCTCCTTTGTTTCGTAATGGTCGGGAGCAATTTCTTCCAGTATTCTGAGTTGGGTTTCAGCCTCTTTCAAATCGCCTGTTGCCCCGTAATAGTTAACCAGCAATTTTAAAAAGCTGGTAACCTCTGACAAATGAAAAATTTCCCGTTCGGGATAAAGCGCTTTCAAGTCAGGTTTTTCACCAACAAGTTCCGGAACTCTTTCGGGTGCTCCTTCTGCTACAGCAATATTGGCCTGGTTAATTATTCCAAATAAGTAATCCGGGTGTTCTTCCAAAATCCATTGTTCATTTGGAATCCTTCTAAATTGCTGAAACCCTCTTTCAAACTATATTCTGTTTGACTTTTTTCCTACTTTTAAACAAATTTTATGAATGAAACTACTCACAACCATACTTGCGACAATACTTTTACTTCTCTTAAACACATATTCAGCCAAAGTTGTACGGGTTTCCAACGGAGATACTATTACTGTATCAACTGATTATAAAGAACAAATACGAATCAGACTTGAAGGAATTGATTGTCAGGAATCGGGACAGTCTTTCGGGTTTGTGTAATTTTAAAAAAAGCCTATTGTACTAAACGACATTGATACATAATTTAAAAAACAAAAAATATGAACAAAAAACATCAGGTACATAACCTAATTATTTTAGACGAAAGCGGTTCAATGGAATCCATTAAGCAAACTATAATTCAAGGTTTTAATGAGTTAGTGCAGACAATTCAAGGCATTGAGAAACAATTCCCAGAGCAGGAACACTTTATCTCATTCATATCTTTTAATGGATTAGGACAAAAATTGCTGCACTTTATTGACCCTGCAAGCAAATTAAAACAAATTGACGACAGAAGCTATAAACCTGACGCTTCTACGCCATTGTTTGATGCATTGGGTTTTGGCATAAATAAACTTAAACAAACATTACAAGGACAGACAGACTACAATGTTCTTGTAACAATTTTGACGGATGGAGAAGAAAATGCTTCAAAAGAATTTTCGGGTAACGACATAAAAAAACTTGTTGAAGAATTAAAGGAGAACCGCTGGACATTCACATACATTGGAACAGACCACGATGTAGAAAAAATAGCTTTTACACTTTCAATTAATAACACTTTATTTTTTGCTAAAAATGAAGATGACATAAAAAATATGTTTATGAAAGAAAAAAGTTCAAGAGCAAATTATAGCCGAAAAATACGATTTAAAGAAGATACAAGTTCAAACTATTTTGACGACAGTGAAGACGATAAAAAGACATAAAAACGTTTACTGACAAGAGTTTGAATCAGGCGGGCTGACATGAAAACCTGAGCTTATAATTAACTTAAGTAATAACTTAAAACTTTGTGCTCCGAAACCCACCCGAACGTAAAGCCCGAAAACGTTAGGCCAATTCTACGCTGAAACATCCAATTCTATAACCGAATCCGGAGGGGTCAGCTTGCGCCGGATTATTCAAATTGGTTTCTGTAATAAATTTTACGTTAACAAATTGTTTCTGTGAAAAATATCTTTAGCTTTGATAAAGTAAATTCGATTGGCAATGAAAAAAATAACTATCCTTTTAATGCTTTGCTTGTCAGTGCACTATTCGTTTGGACAAGACTATCAGATAACTTTTTCAGCAAAAGGCGCTTCCTCCTCAATTGACTCGGTAAGGGTTGAAAATGTTTCTCAGAATAAGTTTATCATTTTGGGTGGTTCAGATGTACTTCACTTGCAGAAAAATGTTACAGTGGATGTTGAACTATTTCATCATCCCGACAAAAATCTTCGTATTTATCCCAATCCGATACAGGAATACGGAAGGGTTGATTTTTACACACCAGTCTCCGGTAAAGCGTCTATTGATTTGTTTGATCTGTCAGGACAAAAATTATTTGGCGTGAAGAAAGAAATGGAAACGGGCATAAATTCATTTTTCTTATCCGGATTAGGGAAAGGGGTTTATTTCATCAGATTCCATTCTCAGGCATACAACTATACAGGGAAAATAGTTAGTTGGGCAGAAAATTCAAGTGTAGAAAATATTCGCTTAAACGATTTTAGTTATAGCAGTTCATTCACTTCAAACCTAAAGAGTGCCAAAGCTGAGGTTAAGATGCAATATAACACAGGTGATCAGCTAAAATATACTGCTTCTTCGGGCAATTATAAAATTACTGTACCGGATGTACCTTCCGAAAACAAAAACCGTACTTTTTGAATTTGTTGAATGTAAAGATCCTGATGACAATAATTACCCGGTTGTTCAATTAGGCACACAAACATGGATGGCTGAGAATCTTAAAACCACAACATACAACGATAAAAATGGCATTCCGCTGGAAACAGATGACATAGAATGGGACAGGATGACTTCGCCCGGTTATTGCTGGTACGATAACAAGAAGGAAACTTATGGTGAAAAGTATGGCGCATTGTATAACTGGTATGCAGTTGAAACCGGAAAATTATGCCCTGCCGGCTGGCATGTTCCCTCAGATGAAGAGTGGACCATTTTAAGTGATTTTCTTACAGAGAATGGTTTTGCCTGGTTGGGAACTGGTGTTGATATTGCAAAATCGATGGCCACTACATGGGGTTGGAATGATGAAGATACCGAATCGGGCGATATTGGTTATGAACCAAAACGCAATAACAGCAGTGGATTTTCAGGCCCACCTGCCGGGCTCAGAGGAGGACGGGTTGGTATGGGGTTATCCGGAAGTTTTAACATCGGAGGACGTGCTCAGTGGTGGAGTTCAACCGAAAACAATTCAACTGCTTTTACACGTCATTTTTTGTATTATCAAACCGATTTAAACCGGTTTTACTCTGGTAAGTCTGTCGGTTTATCTGTCCGTTGTGTTTTAACCCAAAATGATTAGCCTGAATATTGGCCTGCATTTCTTATTTATGAGGTGTTCAACCATTTGGGTATATAATAGTTAAAAAGGGGGTCAGGTTGCTCCGAAATATCCCCGGAAGCAAATCCCGTGAAAGACTCTCACGGGACTTCCCGAAAGTCATTGGGATAAACTTCTCGTCCCGTTCGGGTTAAGAGCCTCTCACGGGACTCGAACCCGCGACCTGCTCATTACGAATGAGCTGCTCTACCAACTGAGCTAAAGAGGCTTTTAATTTTTTTAACAGTGTAAATTTAGGATTCTATGCCAAACACCACAACATACACAAACAAAATCTGCCGGATTTTTTTACTTTTGCGCCGGAATAAAAAATTTTAAATCATGACACAGACTACAAAAGCAACCATCCATACCGCAAAAGGAGTAATGAAAGTTGATTTTTATGATACCGATGCGCCAGTTACAGTGGCGAACTTCGTAAAACTTGCAAAAGATGGTTTTTACGATGGACTGACTTTTCACCGGGTAATACCAAATTTTGTTATCCAGGGTGGCTGCCCCGACGGAACCGGAGCCGGCGGACCAGGTTATTCCATTCCATGCGAAACCAGTGGCAACAACCAGTATCACGATCGTGGCGTTCTTTCCATGGCGCACGCCGGAAAAAACACCGGAGGTTCGCAGTTTTTTATCTGCCACAACCGCGAAAATACCAAACACCTCGACGGGCACCATACCTGCTTTGGGAAGGTAGTGGAAGGACTGGAAGTTATAGATGACATTCGTGCCGGAGACGTAATTGAAAAAATTGAAATTATTGAACAGTAGCCTTAAAAATAAAGAATTTCGTTAAATTTGGTCCAAAACTTTAATTAATTGTCTGGCAAGGATTACATACCACTGATTGTTGAAAAACTTAAAACAACCAATCCTGAAAAAATTATTCTTTTCGGATCTTATGCCCATGGAGAACCCTCAGAAGATAGTGATTTAGATATTCTTGTGGTTACTGACGATGAAACAATTCCTTCTTCTTTTTCTGAAAAGAGTAAAATTTACCTTCGTATTTCAAAAACAATTTCAGAAATAAAAAAAGAAATTTCGGTTGACCTGATAGTACATACCAAACCTATGCATCAAAAATTTATTGAATTTGACAGCTTATTTGCCAGAGATATTTACACAAAAGGGAAAATCCTTTATGAAAAAAATAACTGAGGATTGGTTTATTAGTGCTGAAAGCGATCTTTTGTTGATTAAAGAAATAAAAGATCAGGAGCATCTTTCTCACCTTTCAGCTTTTCATTCACAGCAGGCAATAGAAAAATCCCTCAAAGCTGTTATAGAAGAATTTGAACTGGGATTCAAAAAAACCCATTCCCTTGAAACACTTTTTGATATAGCCAAAGTACGATTTATTTATGATTTGGAAGAATCTGAATTAGATTTGCTTATTGTGCTTGATCAACTTTATTTGAACGCCAGATACCCAGGCGAACTTGGTCTTTTACCTCACGGAAAACCAACAATAAAAGAATCAGAAGCCTTTTTTCGTTTTGCCACAGTAATTTTTCAAGCTGCTAAAAAGAGTTGTAAATGAGAACTGAGAACTTCTCTTTTTCGGAACTTAGCATTACCCTTTCAGAAATTGAAGAATTTATGGGATTTGAACCGGGGCAATCGCCGGAACCTTTTCCCGAGTTGATTGAACAGGCTTTGAAACAGGCTCCCAATCATTGTCAGATAAGCGGAGCCTTCCAAATTTTTAATGATATTTCTGTTCATTTGCAAAACGAGACCATTCAGATTGAAAATCAGAAATTTTATTCGGGGAAAATAGTTGTAACCCAGCTGAAGGAGGCCACCCAATTAGCCCTTTTTGTTTGTACAGCAGGCGCCGGAATTTCTGAATTTTCGAAACAAAAAGCAGCCGAAGGCGATGAGATGATGGCTTATGTGCTGGATGTTATTGGCTCGGTAACGGTTGACAAGGCCGCCGGAAAAATTCAGGAAAAAATTCTAAAAGAGGCCGCGACAAAAGGTCTGAATATTACCGATCCGTTTTCGCCGGGGTACTGCTCCTGGAGCGTAGCCGAACAACACAAACTTTTCTCTTTATTGCCACCGGAAATTTGTGGAATAAAACTGTCAGATTCTGCCCTCATGCATCCCATTAAATCGGTGAGCGGAATAACAGGAATTGGAAAACATTGTAAACAAGAAGGATATCAGTGCAATTGGTGTACCGATCGCGAATGTTTTGTCGGAAAAATCAAGCGCCGGAAAAATTCAAAAAAAAATCTTTGAACAGTTGGAAATATCAAAAGGATACTATTTATTTGCTGTGGGTATTGCCAAAATCAGCAATATCCGAATAAACAACAAATACAAATAGTATTCATGAAATTTGAAGTTACATACAATACAAGAAGTTTAAAAAATTTGAATTATGGCGCCTGACAAACCAAAAGTTATTAAGGATTACAACAAACTCGACAAAGACCTCCAGGAACAGATTAAGCTGGTATATTCTGATGGTTTTGCCGATCATCTGATCCATTTTTTTGACAAGCACGGACTAAAAGTAACCGCCCTGCCTTTTGAAACCGAAGACAAATATTATATGCTTCGTATGACTGAAAATGAAGCTATCCAGATTGTTGATGAGGACGACGATTATGACGATGACGGATTCCTGAAAGATGAAGTAAAACAGGACTACGAAGATAAATACGCCGATTTAGACCACGTTGCCGATCAGATTTCCGATGACGATGACGACAGCAATGATTTGGACGACGATTAACCAGCACCAGGCAATCCGGTATTCAATTAAGCCAGTAATTCTTTTACTTTAGCAGCAATATCAGCTCCTTCAGCTTTTCCTGCCAGTTCTTTAGATGCCATTCCCATCACTTTACCCATATCCTTCATCGATGAAGCCCCGGTTTTTTCTATGATGGCTTTTACCGCCTTCCCAAGAGCTTCTCCTGAAAGTTTTTCAGGCAGATAGGTTTGATAAACAGCTACCTGGAACATTTCCTGGTTATACAATTCCTGCCGATCCTGCTCCTTATAAATTGCTGCCGAATCAGTACCCTGCTTGGCCAGTTTTGCAATATTTTTAAGCGATTCATCATCGGTAAGTTCCGACCCGGCGCCTTTGGCTGACCGGGCTTCAATCATTACCTTTTTGATGTTTCGCAATGCTTCAAGTTTCTCTTTTTCGCGGGCTTTCATAGCCGCTTTTAAATCTTCATTTATTTTTTCAAAAAGTGACATAACCAGTTGTTTTTTGTTAATCTGCCTGCCCGTGAAAGTACGAATTTTTATCGGTAAGTTTGTTTTCGCTGGTAACCGTATAGTTGGAGAATTTTTTCTGGTATTTCGGATCGTTCATGCGAAGTTGCCTGCGTTTGTAGGCCGGAATATTTTCCATGTCATCCAAATCTTCCTCGGTTGCAGAGGCAAAATCCATTTTTGTGTTGTCTGCTCCGCTTTTTCGTTCTTTAATAGTTTTCGGATACAACACTTCAAACTCCAAGTCATCCTCCTTGTTTTCCCCGTTGCCCGAAAAACTGAAGGTTTTCTGGTCTGCCGGTGTTGCTTTTTTCGATGCTGAAACAACTGATTCGGCTTTATCATGAACTGCCGTATCAATATTCAACCGGTGGGTTTCTTTTTCCATTTTTCGTTCTCCTGTAATATCAGCAATCGAACTTGTCCCGAATCCTGTTGCTATCAGTGTAACCGATATTTCCTCTCCCAGGCTCTCATCCCGCCCGTTTCCCCAAATCAAATCAGCCTCAAAACCGGCTTTGTTTTGCAGGTAATCGGTAATTTTTCCCACTTCATCCATGGTAACTTCTTTGTTGCCGCTGGTAATGTTGAGCAGAATATTTTTTGCCCCGCGAATATCACTGCTATTGAGCAACGGCGAATTGAGCGCCATTTCAACGGCAACTGTTGCCCTGTTTTCACCACTGGCAATCCCTGTTCCCATCAAAGCCAGACCGCTTTTTCGCATCACGGTTTCCACATCGGCAAAGTCAACGTTAATATACCCGGGAACGGTTATAATTTCTGCTATTCCCTTGGCAGCAGTAGCCAACACATTGTCGGCCTTTGAAAAAGCTTCCGAAATTCCAAAGTCGCCATACATTTCACGAATGCGTTCGTTGTTAATTACCAACAGGGCATCCACGTGTCCTTCAAGTTCGGCAATCCCGTCGATTGCCTGTTTAATCCTGCGTTTGCCTTCGTTTCTGAAAGGAATGGTAACAATTCCCACAGTGAGAAATCCCTGGGCACTGCAAGCTTCGGCAATTACAGGAGCTCCGCCCGTACCCGTACCACCGCCCATGCCGGCAGTAATAAATACCATTTTGGTATTTTTAGACAATACCTTTTTTACATCCTCTATATTTTCGAGGGCTGCCTGTTTGCCCACTTCGGGTCTGTTGCCCGCACCGCGTCCTTCTGTTAGTGCCGATCCAAGCTGAACCTTTGTTGGAACCGGACTGGCCTCCAATGCCTGAGCATCGGTATTGCAAATCACGAAATCCACATCGCGGATTCCCTGCTTAAACATATGATTCAGAGCGTTCCCGCCTCCGCCGCCAACACCAACTACTTTTATTGCAGAATCTACTGTTTCCGGGATATTAAAATTTGCCATTTTTTCCATTTTTACGTTGTCTTTTTCAGGTTAAACCAAATTATCCTTCAAGCGGTTGATCCTCATCGTCGAACAACCTGCCCAATCCAAAATTTTTATAAAACCAGTTATCAATACTTCCCTGATTCGCGGGTTCTTTTTTCCTGTCTTTTTTCTTTTTCACTTTACTTTTTGGTGTAAATGAAATCCGTTCCCGACTTTCTTTTTCTTTTTTCGAATTTTCAAATCCTGGTGTCTTTTTGTTTTGATTGTCTTCAAATTGTGTTTCAAAAACAATCTCTTCAGCTTCTAAATCAGAATCCGGTTCATCGGTCATGTCAACCTCCTGCACATCTCCAAGTTTATATTTTTTTGGCTCTTCCCTGGGTTGAAGAAGTTGATTGGGATTGGTTTTAAATCCGGTGGCCAGAATTGTAACGCTTACCTTATCTTCCAGTGCTTCGTCGTAACCGTTACCCCAAATGATATCGGCTTCCTGTCCTGCCCTCTCCTGCAAGGTTTCAATAATTTCTCCAATCTCTCCAATTGTAATTTCATCCTTCCCTGAGATAATATTCAACAGAATATTTTTAGTGCCGAAAATATCGTTGCTGTCGAGCAGCGGAGATTCCAGTGCATCATTTACAGCTTTCATCGCGCGACCTTCACCTGATGCCAGCCCGGTACCCATAATAAACACCTTGCTGTCGTGCATTACCGTATAAACATCTGTAAAATCGATGTTTACATTTCCATGCAGTGTAATAATCTCGGCAACTCCCTTCACGGCTGTGGCTACAATATTGTCAGCCATTTTAAAGGCCTGGCGGGCCGGCAAATCGCCAAAAATATTATGCAAACGCTGGTTGCTTACCACCAGCATACTATCCACATACTCGCCCAGTTTTTTTATACCTTCCATGGCCTGGCCGAACCGTTTTTTACCTTCAGCCGGTGAAGGAACGGTAACCACTGCAATGGTTAAAATATCGAGTTCGCGGGCGAGGCTGGCAATAACGGGCGCTGCACCGGTACCTGTTCCGCCACCCATTCCTGCCGCAATAAAAAGCATTTTGGTATTTTCCTTTAATGCGTTTTTAAGGTCCTCGTAGTTTTCACGGGCCGCTTCTTCTCCCATCTGGGGCATATTGCCTGCACCCCGGCCTTCGGTAAGGGTAACCCCCAACTGGATTTTAACCGGAACCGGACTGTTTTCCAAAGCTTGAGAATCGGTATTGCAAATGATAAAATCTACCCCCGCAATCCCTTCTTCATACATGTGATTTACCGCGTTGCAACCGCCTCCGCCAACTCCAATTACCTTTATAATTGAAGATGAAGTTTTCGGAAATTGAAAGTTTACTAATTCGGCCATATCGTCAATTTTTTAATTGAATGCCACATCATTGTCATCGTCAACATAATCGAGTACACCCTGTACAACACCTTTAAACCAGGGTGAAAAACGGTTTTCTTTTTTCTTCTTCTCCCTTTTTACCTTCTTTTTAGGAGCAGGATCCGCATTTTCAAGCGTCTGTTTCAGCAAGCCCATTGAGGTTATAAACCCCGTATCACTGAAATTTTTCAGTTTGCTTACCGGTCTGAGAACCGGGTAAGCCAGCCGGGCATCCATTCCCGTACGAAATTTCACCAGCGAAACCAGGTTGTTTAAACCGGAAGTTCCACCTGAAATTACAATCCCCGAACCCAGTTGGTCGGCAATTCCCGATTTTTCAATCTGGTAATAAATGCTGTCTATAATTTCTTCCAGGCGCGCCTGAATAATAAATGCCAGACTTTTAAACGAAATTTCTTTGGGTTCCCAACCGCTGTGCCCAGGGATGGTTACCACCTTGCGTTCGTCGGCAAAATCGCCCAATGCCTGTCCATACTGCACTTTTAACTGTTCTGCCCATTTGGGAAGGATGGAGCAACCTTCTTTTATATCGCGGGTAACCACATCTCCGCCAAAAGGAATTACAGCCGCATGAATCATTATTCCTTCATGATATACAGCCAACTTGGAAGTTCCTGCGCCAATATCTAGCAAAATGGCACCCATTTCTTTTTCATCTTCGGTTAAGGCAGCTTCGGCAGCAGCAATCGGGGCAAGGGTGATTTCACCCAGTTCCACACCCACTTTTTTAAATACCCGACTGAAATTGGCAAGGTAAATTTCAGGAACCATAATAATTTTAAAAACAGCTTCTATTTTTTGTCCTGTTACGCCAACCGGATTCAAACCGGAAGGCTCATCATCAATAATATAAACCTGCGGAATAATGTGCAGAATTGTAAAATCCTTTTCTACCTGCAAATTTTTGGCTTCGCGGTATAGTTCATCCACATCGTTTTGTGTTACCAGACCTTCGCCCGATGAATAGCGATACCCTTTGTGTTCTGCAATTTTCATGGGCTGACCGGCATAAGCAATGTCAACCTTTGTAATTTTTCCGTCAACCTGTTTTTGAATTTCATTCAAAAGCTGCTCAACCGAATCAGCCGCTTCATCGATATTCAGCACAACACCTCGTTTTATCCCTTTTGCCGGCACTCTGGCTGCACCCAGGATTTCCATTTTTTCTTCTTCGGTTTTTATCCCGGCAAATGCTGCAAGCTTAGATGTACCAACATCAATCACCACTGAAAAATTTGATTTAGAAGCCATGTTATTATCTTTTTATTGCAATTACCTGATTCTTGTATTTCAAACTTACTTTTTCGTATTTATTCCAATTGTTCCGGGCCAGAACCTGCTCGTAAAAAGCTTTCATGTTCCGCAGTTTTTCCTGATAATTATCCATTGAACCAAGCTCAATGATATGATCACCAACAAGCGGAGTAAGCAACACATCACCGCTCTGATCAACATGAATTTGCTCAATCTGGGCATGCCAAAAAGGATTTTCTTCGAGGAACAGAACAAACGGCAACAGCTTTTCTTTGGCAAATTCTTCGGAAAAATACCCGGTCGCCACCAGTACCCTGGCAGAGTAATTGGTTGAAACAGGAATCTGTTCGCCTGTTTTGTCCAGGTAATAAGTTCCGGAAGAAGACATCACACGCACCGCCGGCTCGCGGTGTTTCACCCGCACACCCAAAATTCCTTTGTACAAAGTGCTGTCTTTTGCCACAACTTTAAACACTTCGGCTTTTAATATGGCCTGATGTTTCTCCACCTCTTTTTCAATAAAATCGGCATTTATTTGCCGCAACTCCTTGCCAATAATCTGGTTGTCGGCAGCCTGAATCAAACGGGAAACCTCTTCTTTGGTTGTTCTTATCAATTCGTCTTCCCTGAATTCTATTTCGATGCTGCGACAGGAAATATTCCGGCTTTCGCGGGCAGAAAATGCCAGTGTGACCGCAAAAAAAGCAATCAGGAAAAGGTAACCTGCCAATCTCAAAATTTTTCGCAACATCAGCTTTTTGTTTTTAAAACTTCAATAATCTTGTCTGCAATTCCATCAATATCGCCTGCTCCCATGGTAATTGCCACCTCAGTTTTATGATTTCTCAACAGTTCCGGCACTTCATTTTTCTCCACAAGAAACTTATTCTCACTTTTCATTTTTTCAAAAATCAATTCCGAAGAAACTCCTTTTATTGGCTCTTCCCGGGCCGGATACAACGGAATCAATACTGCCTCATCAAGCAAATCGAGGCTTGCGGCAAAATCATCCGCAAAATCGCGAGTACGCGAGTACAGATGCGGCTGAAAAATGCCGGTAACTTTCCGGTTAGGATACAAAGCTTTCACCGAAGTTATCACGGCTTTCAATTCAGCCGGATGATGGGCGTAATCGTCGATAAAAATCTGTGTTTCGCTTTTAAACCTTATATCGAACCGACGAACAACACCCTGGTAGTCTTCAAGTCCGGTTTTAATATCATCAGCCGAAGCGCCGGCCAAAAAAGCCAGTGCAGAAGCAGCCACCGCATTTTCCACATTCACCAGACCGGGGTAATTAAGCTGGCAATTGGCAATAATTCCAGCCGGGGTTTTTAAATCGAAAATATAATTTCCACCTTCACTGCTCAGGCGCAAATTTAATGTTTGAAAATCAGCTTTGCCCGATAATGAGTAGCTGTAAATTTCAGCTTTGGTTTTTTCAACATTCAGCTCCACTCCTTTTTTAATCACCAGTTTTCCATCTGGTTTTATCTGGGAAATAAATTTTTCAAACGACTCCACAATTTTTTCCTTATTGCCGTAAATATCCAAATGGTCGGCATCAACAGAAGTAACAAGCGCCAGTTGGGGCTGCAGGTGCAAAAACGAACGGTCGAATTCATCGGCTTCGGCCACAATCCAGGGTGAATTCTCCGGTGGAAGCAACAGGTTGCTTCCAAAATTTTTGGAAATTCCGCCCAGAAAAGCGCCGCATCCGGTCTTTGATTTATACAAAATAGTGGCTGCCATGGTACTCACAGTTGTTTTTCCGTGAGTTCCTGAAACGGCAATACAATTTTTTTCATTGCAAATCATGCCCAGCACTTTGGCCCTTTTCATCAACCAGATTGGTTTTTCCTTAAACCAGGAAAGTTCTTTGTGATCATCGGGCAAAGCAGGGGTAAAAACGGCCAGGGTTTCGGAGGGATTCCATTTTGAAGGTATATACCTGATATCGTCTTCGAAATGCACGTCGATTCCCTCGGCCAGTAAGGATTCGGTCAGGGCGGTTGGCGTGCGGTCATAACCGGCCACGTTTCTGCCCGAGTGTTTAAAGTAGCGGGCAAGCGCACTCATCCCAATTCCCCCGATTCCGAGAAAATAGACATTCTTTATTTTTTGAAGGTCGCTCATCTGCTCAGTAATTTTAAAGCTTCATCCACAATATGCCGGGTGGCGTTTGGCCGTGCCAGCATTTTTATATTCTCTGAAAGATTTTTACATTTTTCAGCATCATTCATCAGCCGGATTGACTCAGGCAATAGTTTTTCATCTATGTCACTGTCGGGTATCAGTATTGCTGCTTCTTTACCGGCAAGCGCTTTGGCATTTTTGGTCTGGTGGTCTTCAGCTACATTGGGCGAGGGAACAAGAATAGCCGGTTTCCCCACCAGGCAAAGTTCTGAAATGGTGCCGGCCCCTGCCCTTGAAATTATAACAGCGGCGGCAGCATAAGCCAAATCCATTCGCGAGAGAAACTCATGAATATGAAGGTTTGCAGGTGTGGCATCTTTCATTTTATTCAGAATTTCTTTGTAATAAATAGTTCCGGTTTGCCAGATAACCTCAACATCAGAACCGGCAATCAGCGAAATATTTTTCAGTACTGCATTGTTGATGGACCGGGCGCCAAGACTTCCGCCAATTATTAATATCACTTTCCCCGGGTTTTTCAGTCCAAAATATTCATTCGCTTCTTTCTTATTTTCAGCCTGTATCAATAAATTTTCACGCACCGGGTTTCCTGTAAGTACAATTTTATCTTTCGGAAAATACCGCTCCATATTTTCATATGCCACACAAATAGTTCCGGCTTTTTTTCCCAGTAACTTATTTGTAATTCCTGCATAGGAGTTCTGTTCCTGAATAAGGGTGGGAATGCCCTTTTTTGCCGCTGCCCGAAGCAGGGGACCGCTGGCAAAGCCCCCTACCCCGATAGCAATCTGCGGCTTGAACTGATTGATTATTTTATTGGCCAGCCTGTTGCTTTTCATCAGGCGAACCACAAAAGTGAGCATTTTAATTCCCGGTTTGCGCGGGAATCCGGTAACCGGAAGCCCTATTATTTTGTATCCGGCAGCCGGAACTTTTTCCATTTCCATTCTGCCGTGCGCACCCACAAACAAAATTTCGGCCGTGGGAAACCTTTTGCCGATTTCGTTTGCAATGGCCAGCGCAGGGAAAATATGCCCGCCTGTTCCTCCTCCGCTTATAATTACCCTTTCCAAATTCATTCAACTAATTTTTTTCATGGCTCATTTCATAATCCTCGTCAGGTAAAGCCACCTGAACCGGAGGTTTCTGAATATCACGATTCACCTGATTTTGATAACTTACACTCAACACACATCCAAAAGCTACCGATGTAAAAAGCAGGGATGTTCCACCCAGGCTCACCCAGGGCAGCGGTTGCCCGGTAACCGGCAAAACACCGGCTGAAACACCTATATTTATCATAGCCTGAAAAACCAGAACCATGGTGAGCCCGGTAACCAGAAATGCCGGAAATGTGCGGGTGGCCCTTCGCACAATAACAACTGCCCTGAAAAAGAAGATGAGGTATAAAAACATCACGGCAATTCCTGTAATCAGACCGTACTCTTCCACTATTATGGCAAAAATAAAATCGTTGTAAGCTGCTGCCATGTAATTACTTACATCCGAACGCCCCGGGCCTTTGCCAAAAATACCACCTTCGTAAATGGCCAGTTTGGCATAATCGGCCTGTGTAATTCCTTTTTCTGCATTCGGATCACCATAAATAAACCGTTCAATTCTACCTTTTACGGTATGCATACGTGTGGGGGCCGAAGGAAACTGATCGGCCAGAAAATAGGTTGCCGCAACAATCCCGACACCCACTGCCACAACCGAAAACAAATATTTTAACGGAATCCTGCCCACAAACATCATAGTTAAAATGGTAGCAAAAAGCAGGGCCGCTGTTGAAAAGTTCGAAACAAAAATTAACCCGCACACAATAACGGTATGTGCAATAATAATGTAAAATGCTTTTTTCTGTTCGTCTCTCGATTTCTGATTTTTCCCCAAAACCTTGGCAGCAAACATAATAAGTGAAATTTTTGCCAACTCGGCAGGTTGAAACGAAATAAATCCAATGTCGAGCGTTCTTCCGCTACCACTGGCTATTCCGGCAAACTGCATAGCCACTGAAACCAGCAACAGCCCAATGCTGAGATAAATTAACAGATTTGCAAGTATCGCATAAATTTTAACCGAAAGAAAATTGACCATTACCAGCATCAACCCCAACCCGGCTCCAAGGAAAAAGATTTGCCGAACCAGAAAATACATGGTATTTCCGGAGGCCTGACGATAAGCCAAAGCACCGGTAGAGCTGTAAACTATGAGCAACGAAAGCAGCGACAGCAACAGCAACACAATCCAGATAACCCGGTCGCCCCTGAATATTTTCAACTCAAATAAACTCATTTACAAATTCCTCACTTGTTCTTTGAACTGATTTCCACGATCTTCGTAATTTTCGAATAAATCGAAACTGGCACAAGCAGGCGAGAGCAATACTGAGTCGCCGTTTCGGGCCAGATAATAAGCAGCTTTTACAGCTTCTTCCATGCTGGAAGCATCAACTACATTCTTTACCACACCTTCGAAAGCGGCATGAAGTTTTGAGTTGTCTTTCCCGAGGCAAACAATTGCTTTCACTTTTTCTTTTACAAGAGAAGTCAGCATGGAATAATCGTTCCCCTTGTCGATTCCACCTGCGATCCAAACAATGGGTTTATGAATGCTTTCCAGTGCATACCAGGTGGAATTCACATTGGTGGCTTTCGAGTCGTTGATAAACCCGATGCCGTGCACTTTAAGAAAACGTTCCAGCCGATGCTCAACTCCCTGGAAACCGGCAAGGCTCTCGCGCAATTGTTCGTTTCGAATTTGAAAAACCATGCTTGCAATGCCTGCGGCCATTGAGTTGTAGGTGTTGTGTTTTCCGTGTAATGATAAATCCAGAATAGACATGCTGAATTGTTTTTGGTTAAAATTTATAATCAATTTTTCATCAGTAATACCTGCTCCCGGATTAGCCGGTTCCTTCAGTGTAAAAGGAATTTGGGCAGGTTTTATCTCTTTTTTTGCTAATTCGTTTTGAATGACTTCATCGTCGGCACCGTAAACGAAAAAGTCCTTTTCTGTTTGATTCTGAATAATGCGGAATTTCGAATCGGTGTAATTCTGCATGTTATAGCCATAGCGGTCAAGGTGGTCGGGAGTGATGTTGAGCAACACCGCCACATCGGCCCTGAAATCGTACATTCCGTCGAGCTGGAAGCTGCTCAGCTCAATCACATAAACATCATGGTTTTCTTCAGCAACCTGCCATGCGAAACTTTTTCCCACATTACCGGCAAGGCCAGCATTCATCCCGGCATTTTTCAGAATATGGTAAGTTAACAGAGTAGTAGTGGTTTTACCGTTGCTTCCGGTTATACAAATGGTTTTTGCTTTGGTAAACCGTCCGGCAAATTCAATTTCAGAAATTACCGGAATGCCTTTTTCTTTCAATTTTAAAATTAATGGCGCTGTATCCGGAATTCCGGGGCTTTTTACCACTGTTTCCGCCTCCAGAATTTTTTCCTCTGAATGTTTTTCTTCTTCAAAATCAATATTCTTTTCTGATAGTCTGTTTTTGTATTTATCCTTAATTTTTCCCAAGTCAGAAACAAACACGGCATACCCCTGCTTTTGCGCCAGGATGGCTGACCCAACCCCGCTTTCGCCTGCACCCAATATGACCAATTTGTTTCTCAACCTGCTCTTTTTAAACTATTTATCTTATTTTCAATGTTACTACTGTTAAAACAGCCAGAATTATTCCCACAATCCAGAAACGGGCAACAATTTTTGCTTCGTGAATTCCTTTTTTCTGGTAATGATGGTGGATGGGGCTCATTAAAAACACCCGCCGTCCTTCGCCGTATTTTCGTTTGGTGTATTTAAACCAGGCCACCTGAATCACCACCGACAAGTTTTCGATGAGAAATATTCCGCACAAAAGCGGTATTAGAATTTCTTTGCGAATGATTACTGAAAAAACGGCCAGAATTCCTCCAAGTGCCAGACTTCCGGTATCGCCCATAAAAACCTGTGCCGGGAAGGAATTGTACCACAGAAATCCCACTGTAGCACCGATGAATGCAGCCACAAAAATGGTGAGTTCGCCCACGTTTGGAATGTACATGATGTTGAGGTAATCCGCATAAATGATGTTACCGCTCACATACGCCAGCACACCAAGTGTGGCTCCGCTGATTGCCGATGTTCCGGTAGCCAGTCCGTCGAGCCCGTCGGTAAGATTGGCTGCGTTTGAGACAGCAGTAATAATCAGAATTATAGTCAGAGCGTAAACCACCCACTTGAGCCACGAGGCTGCATCGCCTGCCCAGGCAACAAGCCAGGCATAATCAAACTCATTTTTCTTTACAAAAGGAATAGTGGTTTTGGTTGATTTTACTTCCTCTGTTACAAACTGAAGCCTTTGCTGCCCGGTTTCCGGGTCCACCACAATTTCTCTCAAATCGGCTCCCGACGGGCTTTGCACATGTTCCCGAACCATTACATCATCGCTCAGAAAAAGTGTGGCTGCCACAAATAAGCCCAAACTAACCTGTCCCAGGATTTTAAATTTCCCGGCAAGGCCTTTTTTATTTTTCAGGAATACTTTTATATAGTCGTCGATGAAACCGATGAGTCCAAGAAAAGCAGTAGTTGTAAGCATCAATAGGATGTAAATATTATCGAGCCGGGCTAACAGCAATGTGGGAACAATAATGGCAAAAAGAATAATTAACCCGCCCATGGTCGGAGTCCCTTTCTTTTGAACCTGACCTTCAAGACCGAGATCACGCACCTCCTCACCAATTTGCTTTTGCTGGAGAATGCGAATCATTTTTTTACCAAAAGCGGTTGTGATAAAAAGAGACAATATAATTGCTGCGCCAGACCGGAAAGAGATGTACTGAAACATCCCGATTCCGGGTATATTGTAATCTGAAAGCCATTGGTACAAATAATAAATCATAGCGGACTAATTAAATATCTTCAATGCCAAAACACTTTTTTATTTCTTCCACATCGTCAAAATGGTGTTTAACACCATTCACTTCCTGGTAATTCTCATGGCCTTTACCGGCCACCAGTATAATATCGCCCGGCTGTGCAAGTAAAACAGCCGTTTTTATTGCTTCACGACGGTTTTCTATTGAAACCACTTTGTTTTTCCACTTTGGTTCTACTCCGGTTTCCATATCGCGAATGATTTGAGCCGGGTTTTCAGTACGCGGGTTATCGGAAGTAAGGATTACTTTATCGCTACCCATGATGGCTTCCTGCGCCATTTCGGGCCTTTTGGTTTTATCGCGGTCGCCGCCCGCCCCTACCACCGTTATTACCTGTTCGTTTCCATTGCGGATACCGGAAATGGCAGCAAGTACATTTTTCAACGCATCGGGGGTGTGTGCATAATCCACAATGGCCAGCTTACCATCCACACTGCGAATGGTTTCGAATCTTCCTTTTACCGGTTCCAGATTGCTGATGACCGTTAACACCGGATCTGAATCCTGACCAAGGATTAAAGCCACTGCATAAACCGCAAGCAGATTTGACGCATTGAATTTCCCCACGAATCGTGTCCAGACTTCTTTACCATCGAGGTTCAGCAACATTCCGTTAAAGTGTGTTTCAAGCACTTTACACCGGAAATCGGCCATCGCTCTGTTTGAATAAGTTATTTTCCGGGCTTTGGTATTTTGAACCATAACCAACCCGTTTTTATCGTCGATGTTGGTTAATACAAAAGCTGTTGCCGGCAATTGATCGAAAAACCGTTGTTTGGCTTTTATGTACTCCGCAAATGTTTTGTGGTAATCGAGGTGGTCGTGGGTGATGTTTGTAAAAACTCCACCGGCAAATTCAATTCCGGCAATCCGATTTTGCTGAACGGCATGTGAACTCACTTCCATAAAACAATATTCGCAGCCTTCATCAACCATTTGCGCCATTAACTGCTGAATTTTCAAAGCATCGGGTGTGGTATGCGACGCTGTTTCTTCCGTTTCATTAATCCGGTACGAAATGGTGGAAATTAAGCCGGTATTGTACCCCATTTTTCTGAATAACCTGAAAAGTAAGGTTGCAATGCTGGTTTTTCCGTTAGTACCTGTGATGCCAATTACCTTCATTTTTCGTGAAGGAAATCCATAAAATGATGATGCTATTACTCCAATAACTGCGGTTGAATCTGGGACCTTCACAAAAGTTACATTGTCCGGAAGTTCAGCAGGAAATTCTTCACAAAAAACAACCGAAGCTCCGTTATCAATTGCTTTGGGAATGAACTGATGTCCATCTGCATGTAAACCGCGCTGAGCCACGAAAACGGCACCCGGTTTCACTTTGCGCGAATCAAATTCAATGAATGTAATTTCGCGCTCCGGCTCACCGCGAAGTTCAGAATCCGTAATATATTTTAACAGTTCCTCTAATTTCATTTTCAGCCTAATGTTAAATAAACATACGCTCCGCGGGAATAACCCGAACCCGGCGGTATCGATTGCTCCTTTACTTTTCCTATTCCTTTAATTTTTACCCGAAGCCCTGCATTCTCAAGAATAAATATGGCATCGGTAGCTCCCATTCCCCTTACATCGGGTACTTTTCCCGAAGGAATTTCCATTTCATCAAGGACCAGCTTGTTGTCCACTTTTTTGATGGAAGCAAGTGTTGTGGCCGGATCGCCGGTCAGATTTTCAATTTTCAGTTCATGGGCAACCCGTAGTATATTTTCAGACGGACCTTTTTTTATTTCAGGCAAAACAGGTATTTCAGGCGTTTCAGGTTCTTCACCTGATTCTCCGAACAGGTTGCGCACAGCAAACACCCGCTCTGCAATTTCCTTAAATACCGGTCCGGCAACCGAACCACCATAAAAGGCTCCGCTACGAGGATTATTGATGGTTACTATTAACGAATATTTTGGATTATCAGCCGGAAAATATCCGGCAAATGATGCCAGGTACATTCCTTTTTGGTAACCGCCCTGTCCGGTAGCTACCTGGGCAGTTCCGGTTTTTCCTGCTATTTTAAACCACGGATTTTGCAGCGATCGACCCGTTCCGTATTCACAAACCCCTTCAAGCATTTTTTGTGCTTTGCCAATGGTTTCGCGGGTAGCAATCATCGGATTGATTACTTCCGTTTTATATTGCCTGATCAACACTCCATTTTCTCTTATCTCATTAACCAGTCTTGGTTTTACCATGCGCCCGTTATTGGCAACGGCATTATAAAAAGTAAGCACCTGCAGCGGAGTCATTTTCGATTCGTAGCCATACGACATCCAGGCCAGGGTTGTTCCCCACCAGTCGGTATCGCCCGGATATTTGAAAAATGGTTTTCCTTCACCTTTTACTTCGAGCCCCAAAGGTTTGTTCAAACCAAAACCGTAAACACGATCCACAAAATTTTTCGGATTCTTTTCATAAGCCGAAGTGATTATTTTGGCCACACCTACATTCGACGATTTTTCAAAAATCTGTTTCACTGTCATCTTTCCGTGCCCGCCATAACGGTAATCGCTGTCGTAAATAGTGCGGTCGCGGTATTTCCAAACTCCGCTGCCGGTATCATACACGTCGCTGGTGTCAATTAAACCGTCTTCCATGGCAGCCATAAGGGAAATAAGTTTAAACGTGGAACCCGGCTCGTAACAACCCTGGTTTCCCAGCGCATAATTGTAATTTTCATTATAACCCCCTTTTTCTTTTCCCAGATTGGCAATGGCTTTAATTTCACCGGTTTCCACTTCCATCAGGATGGCGGTTCCCCAGTCGGCTGAATGTTTTTCAAGATTCCGAAGCAAGGCGCTTTCCGTAATATCCTGCAGCTTTACATTGATGGTTGTTATCACATCCATTCCGTCCTGCGGTTCAATTTCGGTGCGGGTTACCCACCTGCCTGAAAGATTCTCCCGGTAACTGATTCCTTCTTTCCCTTTTAAATATTGTTCATAAGCCCCTTCCAGTCCGGTATAGCCAATGTTTCCGTGCACACCGCCATAAGCTCCTTTATTCAGGTCGCCAATGGTACGAAGGGCAAGAGAACCGAGGGGTGTAACCCGCTGGTTTTCCTGTTCGATGATCATTCCACCGCCAAATCGCCCTCTGCGAAGAATCGGGAATTTTTTTATTTGCTGAAGTTCCTGGTAATCCACTTTTCGGGGAGTAAGCATAAATCCGCGGTTGCCGTTTTTATAGGCTGAATTCAACCTCTGGTTGTACTCCTGACGGGAAGCATCTTTAAAAAAGCCGGAAAGGTAAAATGCAAGGGAGTCGCTCTCGTTGCTGAAAACCCGCTTAACACCTTCAGCGGCCAAATCGATCCGGACAAAATATCCCGGAACTGAGGTGGCCAGTACACTTCCATCGTCAGCACAAATGTTTCCGCGGTTCGGTTCAATTTTAACCGTATTTTCTTTCAGATTTTTTGCAATTTGTTCCCAACGCTCATTTTTAATTTGCTGAACAGAAATCATTTTTAAAATAACCACCAGCCCAAAAACGAGCAGGAAAAAGTAGATGATGGCAATTCGCGATACTATGGATTTTCTGATTTCCATTGGTTATTATTTTTTCTTCACAACAATTTTTTGTGGTGGCCGAACCGGTTCTTCCAGTCCTATTCCGGCTTGTTCCACCTTTTCTGCAACCTCCGACGGCCTGCTGGCATCCATTAGCCGGGCCGACAGAGTAATCGATTCAGAACGCAGTTCATCGAGTTTGTTTTGCACAGCCTCAATTTGCCTGATAGTTCGTTCCGACCAGTTTCGGTTTGTAATGAGCACCAATGCAAAAAAAGCAAGCAGGCCTAAAAAAGGCAACTGCCGGGTAAACCGCTCATCGGTTAGGATGGTGCCGCCTAAAAACGACCTCATTCCCGGTTTTCTTTTGCTGTTTTTCGTATTCTCTGTCATATCACAATTTTTCAGCAATGCGAAGTTTGGCGCTGCGTGCACGTGCATTATTTTCTGTTTCTTCCGGCTGCGGAATCAATACTTTTCTGTTTATCAACCGAAACGGGCATTTCATATTCCCAAAAAAATCTTTTTCTACTTTCCCTTCAAAATTCCCGGTTTTCATAAAATTTTTACATAAACGATCTTCCAGACTGTGGTAGGTAATCACGGCCAATCTTCCTCCGGGTTTCAGCACATCAAGTGCAGCCTGTAAAAATTCTTTCAGGGCTTCCATTTCATCATTTACCTCAATGCGGAGGGCTTGAAATACCTGTGCCAGGTATTTGTTTTCCATGGAACGCGGGGCACATTTCAAAGCAATTTCTTTCAGTTGTCCGATAGTATTCAGCGGCTGTTCATTTCGACCGGCAATTATTTCAGAAACAAGCCGGCGCGCATTTTTAATTTCTCCATACATTTTAAATATGAAAACCAGTTGATCTTCCGTATAATTTTTCAAAACCTCTGCTGCGTTGAGGTTTGATTCCCGGTTCATTCGCATATCAAGATTTCCTTCGTATCTGAAAGAAAATCCACGCTCAGGCACATCAAAATCATGCGATGAAACCCCCAGATCAGCAAACACAGCATCTACTTTATTAATGTCGTAATACCAGAGAAAATTTTTGAGGTATCTGAAATTATGCCGGATAAAAAAAAGCCGGTCATCATGTATCACATTGCCGGCAGCGTCTTCATCCTGATCAAAGGCAAAAAGCCTGCCGTTCCCCAATTCACCAAGGATAAGCCGGGAGTGACCGCCTCCGCCAAAAGTGGCATCAACCACCTGCGCACCGGGGAACAGGTTCAGTCCCTGAATGCTTTCTGCGGGCATTACCGGTATGTGATACGGGTTTGTCATTTATTCCGACGTTTTTTGTTTTCTTTTCTCTTTAAACCGCTGTGCAAATGTTGATTTGTTCATGCGCTGGCTTTCATAAACTTCCACATCCCAAATGCGAATGGAAAGCCCCATTCCGATTAAACGGGCGTTTTTTTTCAGCTTGCCATAGCCAAGGTAATCAGCAGGAATATTGATTCGCCCGTTGGCAGCCATACCTACTTTGATGAAATTTTCGTAAAAAAACTGAAGAAACGCATCATCTTCTTCGTCAAACGGGTCGAGTGTGCTTTTGAATGCTTCCACACGGTCTTTCCAAAAACGTTCGGGGTAAATATCCAGACAATCTTTAAACAGATTCCGCTCAATAACAAGCGGTTCCAGCGCCATATCGCCCATCTCTTTTTTAAAAGCCGACGGAAGCACAATTCGCCCTTTGTCGTCGATGGTTGCGTTATATGTCCCTGTGAATTCTGTCATTTTGTTTTGCAAGCTTTATTTATTACCGGTAAAAGTAAAAATTTATTCCAAAATATTCCACTTTATTCCACTTTATTCCACTACGTTACCTATCAATTTTTGTTGAAAAAATGTTGATGATTTGTTCAAAAACTGGTTATAACTACCATCTGAACAATAATAAATTATTCATTATCAATGAGTTATTTTAAACATTTTTACTTTTCAACATCAGTTAATAATTCAATAAATACAACGAAAACAGTTAAAAAGAATTATTTACAGCATTGAATTTGAAGGTGGAATTAATTTTTAGGGTAAAAAGCCACAATTGATTTTGATTCATTTTAAATTTGTAATCGATTTTCATTTATTTGCAAAAACAAATCAGGTGGAAGAATTAAATACAACTGAATTTAAGCCCATTAACATTCGGGAGGTTTTTGCATCGAAAAGTCCCGGACTGGCCCGTTTGATACCGGGTTTTGTTTACCGGTATTTCAACCGGATTATGCATATTGATTTTGTTAACGACCTGTTGAAGCGTAACGGTCATCTTAGAGGTACGGCCTTTATTGACCAGGTTGTGGAGGATTTTAACGTCAGGGTGTTTCTGCACGGTTTGGAAAATGTTCCTGATTCAGGCAAATTTATCTTTGCCAGTAATCATCCGCTTGGAGGTTTTGATGGTATGTTGCTGCTAAAAACTGTGGAAGAAAAACTGGGAAAGCCCCGATTTTTGTCTAATGATATTTTGATGAATATTCCGCAATTAAAATCGCTGTTTATCCCGGTAAATAAACACGGAGGCCACAGCCGTGAAGTTGCAAATATTCTTTCTGAAGCTTACCGATCCGATGTTCAGATTCTCATTTTCCCTTCAGGATTGGCATCCAGAAAAATAAAAGGAAAAATTATGGATTTGGAATGGAAAAAACACTTCATTACAAAAGCTATTCAATATAAACGAGACGTTGTGCCTGTATTTGTTAGCGGACGAAACACCAACCGTTTTTACCGTCTTGCCAACATCAGAAAATTTCTGAGGATAAAGTGGAACCTTGAAATGTTTTTCCTTCCCGATGAAACCATGCGGCATCGCAATACCAAAGTCCACATTTACTTTGGGGAACCTGTTTCGTGGGCATTTTTCGATAAATCGAAAACCCACCAGCAATGGGCAACGTGGGTAAGAGAAAAAGTTTACGAATTGCCTGTTCATGTCGAATAAACAAATTAATAACAGGGTACAGAATCATTGTACAGCTATTTTTTTAATTTTGCACACCGTTTTCATTGTAAAGAAAGACAAATGAAAGAAATTGTAGCACCACTCCCAAAGGAACAGATTATTGCCGAGCTGACGCCCGACAAATTGCTGCGCAAAACCAACAAAGGTGGTAATGAAATTTATATTCTCACACATCATGATTCACCGTCTGTGATGCATGAGATTGGCCGTTTGCGTGAAATAACCTTCAGAGATGCAGGCGGGGGAACCGGTAAAGAAACCGATATTGACAACTATGATATTGCAGACAATCCATATAAACAACTAATCGTTTGGGACCCGGATGCCAGGGAAATTTTAGGCGGATACCGTTACATCCTGTGTCCCGAAGCTCCCTTTGATGAAAATGGTGAGGTTCAAATGGCAACATCACGGCTTTTCCATCTTTCAGAACGATTTATTAAAGAATTTCTGCCACACACCCTCGAGCTTGGACGTTCGTTTGTGCAACCTGCATATCAGTCGAGTAAAGCCGGAGCCAAGGCCTTGTTTGCACTTGACAACCTTTGGGACGGATTGGGTGCACTTACAGTCGATCATTCTGAAATTAAATTTTTCTTCGGCAAAGTCACTATGTATCAACACTTTCATAACGAGGCCCGAAACCTGATTCAATATTTTTTCAAAAAATATTTTCGTGACAGGGAAGAACTTGTTTATCCGAAAAAACCGGTAGAATTCGATTACGATGAAAATGAAATGAGGGCAATTTTTACAGGAAAAGATTACCGGGAGGATTACCGGATTCTTGTGCAGTCGGTTCGCCAGTTCGGTGAAAATGTTCCCCCTCTCATTAATGCGTATATGAACCTTTCTCCGAGCATGAAAACCTTTGGAACGGCCATGAACGAGAAATTTGGCGGAGTACTGGAAACAGGAATTATTGTAACAATTAAGGACATTTACGAAGTAAAATACGATCGCCACATCGAAACCTACATTCAGGACAAGGAAAACGATGAATGGGAAACGCCGGAATAGTATAAGTCCAAACTATTTCAAAGGTGCTGCAAATTTTGTAACATCGTCACCTGTAATTTGCTTATCGCATAAAATAATCAAACGCTCAATCACATTTCTAAATTCACGGATATTGCCCGTCCAGCTTATTTTTTGCAGTTCGGCAATGGCATCGTCGGTAATGTTTTTTTCCGGCATTCCGTATTCGCTGCAAATCAGGCTAACAAAATGACTGGCAAGCAGCGGAATATCTTCCAAGCGCTCGTTCAACGGCGGTACATGTATCAGAATAACACTTAAACGGTGATACAAATCTTCGCGAAACCGTCCGTTTTCAATCTCAACCGATATATTTTTATTGGTAGCTGCCACCACACGCACATCCACTTTAATGTGCTTGTCGCCACCCACTCTTGCAATCACATTTTCCTGAAGAGCCCGCAATACTTTGGCCTGGGCAGAAAGACTCATATCGCCAATTTCGTCGAGAAAAAGAGTTCCTCCGTTTGCCTGTTCAAATTTCCCTTTTCGCTGTTTAACTGCCGAGGTAAATGACCCTTTTTCATGACCAAACAACTCGCTTTCAATTAGTTCGGAAGGAATTGCGGCGCAATTCACCTCCACAAACGGACCGGATGAACGATTGCTTTGGTCATGAATACGACGGGCAACAAGTTCTTTCCCTGTTCCGTTGGCGCCGGTAATAAGCACACGTGCATCAGTGGGCGCCACCCGGTCGGCCATTTCAGTTACTTTTTTAATTGCCGGCGATTCGCCAATAATTTCAAATTTCTTGCTGACTTTCTTTTTCAGAATTTTGGTTTCGTTCACCAGGGTCGATTTGTCCATGGCATTGCGGATGGTGATCAGCAACCGGTTCAAATCGAGTGGTTTTTCAATAAAATCGTAGGCGCCTTTTTTAATAGATTCCACCGCCGTATCAATATTTCCGTGCCCCGAAATCATTACCACCGGCGAATCGGGTGCCAGTGTGTTCATCTGTTCCAGCACTTCAATGCCATCCATTCCAGGCATTTTAATATCACATAAAATAATATCGTACTCGGTCTGTTTCACCATTTCGAGGCCCTTTTTACCGTCTTCGGCCAAATCCACTTCGTATTTTTCGTATTCCAAAATATCTTTCAGTGCATTGCGAATGCTTCTTTCGTCGTCTATAACAAGAATTTTTGACATAATCCGATTTTTAATAATTGCACAAAAATACCGAAAAAGAAATAAAAAAAGCTGCTCGCGGTAAAACCGATTGAGCAGCTTGTCGCTTTTAAAATATGATTCAATCAACAACCACCCTTTACCTGCACTACTTCCCTTTT
>JAWLCW010000037.1:0-41000 GCA_041686935.1 Mariniphaga sp.
GAGATTGAAACGCATCCGTTCCTAAACTTTGTTGACGAAGATGAAAGTGAGGATTGACATGAATCCAAAGTTCTGGAAAAAATACTTTGCATGGAAAAACGACTACTGTAAAGCGGCAAGGGAAATGGTTCGTGTCAGGCTTGATCCGGAGCAGGAAGCCATTCTCTATTCCATCCAACAGAACCGCAGAACATCGGTAAGATCAGGCACGGCACGGGGAAAGGACTTTGTTGGCGCTGTGGGTTCTATTCTGTTTTTGTACCTCGAAGCATGGAACAAAGCAGGTGAATATGCCGAATACTCGTCAGTCAAGGTGATTAACACCGCTCCTACCGGAAGGCAAATTAGGAACATTATGATCCCGGAAATTTCAAAGTTTTACTCCAAAGGCAAGCTGGACTACATGCTCGGACGGCTGATGTCCGACGGCATCCGCTGGGAACAACCCATGTATAAAGACTGGTATTTGCACGGGTTCAAGGCAGATGATGAAGCCATTGAATCCTGGTCGGGAATCCATGCTGAAAACGTGATGGTGGTAATTACTGAGGCATCAGGATTGAGCCAGACCACCTTTGACAGTATTGAAGGGATTTTGCAAGGAAACTCCCGGCTTGTTTTAATCTTCAATCCAAACCGGACAGTCGGAGAAGCCTACAAAAGTCAAACATCAGGGCAATACAACAAGTTTGTATTGAACTGTATGAACGCCCCAAATGTGGTGAATTACGGGAAAATGCTCCAAGGTGAAATTACCGAAGCTGAATTTAGACGGTTACGGATCCCGGGACAGGTGGATTATGAATGGGTGGATGAAAAAATCAAAAAACCCGGCTGGGCGTTTAAGATTGCAGAGAGTGAGGTCAATCCCGCAGAGTTTGATTTTCAGTGGAACGGTCAGTGGTACCGGCCAAGTGACCTGTTCCGGGTAAAAGTACTCGGAGAGTTTCCGAAAGAATCCGATGAACAGTTGATACCCATTAGCTGGATTGAAGCCGCACAGGAAAGATACCTTGTACAGATGGAGCAGGGCTGGAGAATTCCTGATTCGTTGCGTCTTGGCGTTGATGTGGCAGGAATGGGACGGGATATGACTGTCTTTTGCTCACGCAAAGGCTGGGTAGTATTTCCTTTTAAAGTTTACGGGAAATCGAGCCACATGGAAACTGCCGGAAAAATCAAAGCAACACTTAACGAAGATAGCGAAGGTATTGCCGTTATTGACACCATTGGAGAGGGTGCCGGGGTGTATTCGAGGCTGGAAGAGCAGGGAATGAAACGGGCTGTTTCCTGCAAGTTCTCTGAGGGAGCCAAAGGGCTGAAAGATTACACCGAAGGGTATGAGTTCGAGAATATGCGGGCCTATCTGTATTGGTGCATCAGGGACTGGCTTAACCCTGCCTTTGATTCCAAAGCCTGTCTTCCCCCGGACGATGAACTGACAGAAGAACTGACTTCCATCGAATACAAGTTTCAGTCAAACGGCAAAATCATTATCGAACCCAAAGAAGATATTATTGAACGGATTGGACGGTCACCAGACAAGTCGGATGCACTGGCCAATACCTTCTATCCACGCATCGGGCAAAGCAAAGAAGTTGATTTAACCGGAATGTTCCATTAAAAGTTTTGAAGATGAAATTAACGGATTTGTTGAAGGAGAATCCAAATGAAGCGATTGAACTGATCGAGAATAAGAAACCCCCTTTTAAAGTAAAATATCAGGATGCAAAAACACAGTTTGATGTGGATTTGCATGACGTTTTTGATTCAACCAAACGACCGGACAAGATTATCAAACAGTACCGGGGTGAAGGGCGAAATGGCCCCATATATGAAACCACGACACAGCCGGTCAACCGGATAGGAATACCCTACCAAAAGCTGATTGTGGAAAGGCTCATTGGTTTAATGCTGGGAAATAAAATCAAAATCACGCCTGAATTTTTCGGGGAAAGAAAGGAAGAAAGCGAACTTTTTAACCGGGTGAAAAAGGTTTGGAAGGATACGAAACTTGACTTTAAAAACCGGGAAGTACTCCGTCGGATGCTGTCCGAAATGGAAGTGGCCGAGTACTGGCATGTAGCGGAGAATGAAAATACTGAACTGGACGACCGGTATAAACTGAAACTGAAAATCTTCTCTCCGTCCGATGGGGACAAACTACTGCCTTACTTCAACGAACTTGGGGAACTGGAAATTTTTTGCCGGGAATATGAAATAGAAAATGACGAAGGGGAGCAAATCCGTAAAATGGATGCGTTCACCAAAGAGCTCAGATATTATCTTGTGGAAAAAGAAAATGGCTGGACGCATGAAAAAACACCCAAGGCCAATGTGTTGAAGAAAATCCCAATTGTTTATTACAATCAGGTTGCCCCGGAATGGCATGACGTTCAAAGTACTTGTTCACGCCAGGAAACACTTGTTTCAAACTTTGGGGATACGAATGATTATTTCGGATCTCCGATGGTAAAGGTCAGGGGAGAAGTCAAAGGATTTGCCGACAAAGGCGAACAGGGGAAAATCATTACCGTGGAAGGGGAAGGTGATGTGGAATACCTGACATGGGATTCCGGCCCTGAATCGACGAAAACGGAATTCGAGATAAACGACGACCTGATTTTCAACGGAACGCAGATACCGAATATTTCATTCTCCAAAATCAAGTCATTTACCCACAACAGCAATGCATTGCTGCAATTACTCTTTTCCGATCCCCACATGAAAGCCGAAACAAAGTGGGAAATCTTCGGAATCGGGGTGCAAAGGCGGTTGAATATTATCAGCCGGATTGTTGCCATGCTTTACGGCCTCGAAAGTGAGTTCAAACAGATGGTTATTGTTCCGCAGATGGAACCATACATGCCTAAAAACACGAAAGAAATTGTGGATGCTTTGGTTTCGGCTACCAACAACGGAAAAGTAATGTCCCGGAAAAGGGGTGTTGAACTGAACCCAATGGTGGAAAACGCTGAAAAGGAAATTGAGCGAATTGAGGAAGAAGAAAAACAGGAACTTGGTGGAGAAAGCTTTATTTAGTGCAGGTTGAAGAAAAATATCGAAGGAAAGTATTGAGATTGCGGAGAAGGCAGGAGATAGCCATGAAGTCTGCTTTTATCAGGGTATCCAAACAGTTTGCTGATAAGTTTGCCAACGTCCCGATTATCCGAACGCAGGAAAGTTTCCAGTTTAAAACCAACTCCAAATTAAACAGGGAACTGACCGAATTGATGGGATGGTTTGAAACGCAGTTGTACGAAAATATTTCCGTTGGAATGAAATGCGCCTGGGGAGTTGGCAATGAAATGAACGATGAATATGTTACTTATTACTTTTCAGGTGTTGAAGGGTTCAAAGCCAGGCAGAAAGCAATGATGGCAAGAAACACGGAAGCCATGAACGCTTTTATTTCTCGGAAAAGGAATTCGCGGACATTGGCTGACCGGGTTTGGAAAACAGCCAACCGGTTCCGGGATGAACTGGAAGCCAACCTGCTCATCGGCGTGTCCGAGGGGAAAAGTGCCGCTGACATTGCTGAACAGGTGAAACAATACCTGAACCGCCCGGATGATTTGTTCAGGAAAGTCAGGGGCCCGAAAGGGGATTTAAGGTTGAGCAATGCGGCTAAAAAACTTAATCCCGGAACGGGTGTGTATCGTTCCTCATTTAAAAACGCTTACAGAATGAGTCGGACTGAAATCAATGCGGCCTACCGAAGGGCAGACAATCTCAGGTGGCAGAAACAGGATTTTATTCTGGGTTACCGGGTGAACCTTTCAACGCAGCATCCACGCTATGATATATGCGATGAATTGCAGGGGGAATACCCTAAAAGTTTTGTGTTTACCGGGTGGCACCCGCAATGCTTTTGCAATGTCACACCCATACGGATGCGAAAAATCGATTTTGTGAAGCGTTTACGTGGTGAGCGGGTGAACGTGTCTCAGATGGAAGAAATACCGGGGAACTTCAAAAGATGGATATCTGACAATGCGATCCGGGTAAGGAAAATGAAGAACAAACCTTACTTCATTTTGGATAATAAGTCTGTAATCCGCTCAAAGGTGGGTATAAACGTTTCTTAACTCAATTTCCCTGTGCTATTCAAAAGCTGTCAATACCATAATACTATCCAGTTCATTCTAAGAAGTTTAATTCATGAGAAATTGTCTAAGCTGCAAGAGCCACAGAGATTGCAGGTACGAAAAATACTTTTACAAACAACGGATATTGACATGTCCGGATTTTAAACAACTAAAAAACAACGCAAATGGTAAACAAAGTTATTCTAATCGGTTACGTAGGGCAGGAACCCGATTTTAAACAGTTGGACGGCGGGGCAAAGGTGGCGTCCTTTTCGCTGGCAACGAATGAAACCTACAAAAGCAAAGAAGGGAAAAAGGTTGAACATACGGATTGGCACAACATAGTTGTCTGGAACCGGCTGGCTGAAATTGTAGAGCAGTATGTCAGCAAAGGCGACAAACTGTTCATCGAGGGAAAAATCCGTACCCGGTCGTATGAAAACCAGCAGGGCGAAAAACGGTACATCACCGAGATATTTGCCAGTTCACTGAAAATGCTTGGTGGAAAACCGGGGGAAAGTTCCGGATCAAGCCGTATGGATTCATACGCACAGCAGCCGGAAGCCAATTCAGATTTCCAACCACAGGAAGGTGATTTGCCTTTTTAATAAGCGATACTCAGACCGGAAAAACCTTAAAATTTTCTGGACATTTTTTATGCCTTTTTCTGTTATTTTCTATGATTTTGTTTGTTTTTATTTCACAAAAAAGTTAGTTTTATAATGTAATTCAATAATCAATAAATCAATTAGTTATGAAAGAAAAAGTTGAAAAAATTATTCAAAACACAGCATCAATCACAAACGAAACTGCCAAGTATGTGGCAGCATGGTACAGGGAAGAAATTGAAGCCAAAGACTTAGCTAATGCTATACGGCTTGTTTCCAAAATTTACCCGGTTGAAGACATGGATATTGATGGGTTGTGTGAATGGATTGAAGGTGGGGAATATCAGCCGGGCTGGGGTAAATCAAGTGCCGGGAAACGGGCTGCATGGAAAAGCTCAGGAAGTGTCTGGACTGCATGGTTTGATGAAGATTGTTTGGTTCATATTCTTGGTGAGGATGAACAGCTTGACGAAGCCAGGGAGAAGTACTTGGAACTGACAAACACCTTGCGTTACACCAATCCGGTGAATGTTCGCTAAGGGAAGTCTTTAAATTTAACACGGGGGGCGGTTGCCCCTTTTTTCAATAATCAATAAACAAGTAATTATGAATTTGAACAATCGAAATTTTACGAAAAACACCAACGTAACGGATAAGGATGTTACGTGCGAGTGCGGCAAAGAATTGCACATTTTCCATGTTTCAAACTGGCACGATGGAACCGGAATTTTCTATTCGGAATGCCCAAGTTGTGGGCGGGTGAAAAATATCCCGTGGAAAAGGAAGGAGGCCGCTAATGCTTAACCGGAAAACACGTAAAGATTTGTTGGTTACTGCTCTGGAAGGGGGCAGTAACTATTGGTATTTATTACCTGACCTGCAAATGTATTTAGATTATCGGACAGTGAGCGAACCGACAGTTATTCGGATTTTTACAGCCATTGAAAAGGGTGAAGAAATCCCTGTTTTTGACAATGAAAATCCTGATGAACAGCTGGGAACTCTCAGCATGGAATCCATCAAAAGGGGAGAGAAAACCATGAAAGAAAAAGCGCCGGAGCATTGGAAAAATATCGAGGATGATATTTGGGATGCTGAAACGGCAGATGTCTGGTTTCAGTTTGTAATTATGAATGAAATAGTTTTTGGGTAATGGCACGGATATTCAATTTTAAAAGTTTAGACGGGAACCAGGTTTTAACCGATACCTTAATCAAAAGAGATTTCCTAAGCTGGATGCAAACGAAAAGTCCCGAATTTCTGGATCACTTCGGTTTGGATTTGGCCGGGAAGTGGGTAACGGAAAGAAATCTCAGGGCAGGTGTTCAGACTCTTTGCGCTTTGGATGAATTGCTGGCAGACATCAAGTGGGAATACATAAAAGGAGTTTGTCATGAGCAGTAGCAGATATGAAAACTTTCAGGCTGTGAGTGTTTTATTGGTTATGTTTGGAGTGGGGGCAATCGCCCTCTCTCCTTCCATTTTAATCAAAAAAATCAGTGCAGCCGTTACCGGATTGGTAGTTTTTATCAATTTGGTTATGAGTATTTTAAGCATAATCATTAAAATCAGGAGAGATGGCTAAAAAGAAAAATAAAGCAGTATTGAAAAAGTCTGAGAAACTGACCGCAGACGAAGTTTTACAAATTCTGGTATCACGGTATTTACGGGTTCAGCATGCGAAGATTCCGGAAAAGAGAGATGTTCCGAAAGTAGAGACTCAGATTTATCATAGCATAACGGATTATAACAAAGACATGCGAGCCGTGAACCTTGCCAGGAATTTTAACGATAGGGTACAGAACCGAAAGGACAAACAGAAAACCTTACTGAAAAAGATTGAACGTGCAATCATTTCGTTTCTTCCGAAATACAAATGGTTTGTTGTGGGGGTTCGGGACGGCCAATATGCAGTTGGCATTTCAACCTCAGATTGGGGTAGTGGGGAATGTCATTTTTGGATTAAGGAATATTATTCAGGTCAGGTGAACAGTCAGCTGCATGAGTTGAAGCATTTGGTGACATAACTAACCGTTATTTGAGCAGAATTTGTGAGAGGGGCACCGGTGGGCTTAATGGTACACCGGGCATTTGGTCGATTAAATGAAAAATTTAAAATAAATCATACCGTCCGCCACACAACTTACATGCATGTTTTAAAGCTTTTATAATTTTAGGTGGTTCGGCAACTTTGTTGGCACTGATTGTTAAATTTAAATAAATCGAGTTTTCGTAATTAAAGGCACCATTTCCCTGAATAATTTCGATATCATTGCTTTCACATGTAACTATAATAATACCAGTCCGATAAAAAATATTTTCAATATTTAATTCTTTTACCGGAATTGTAATTTTACTTTTTTTAGAACAATTAAATATTAGATAACAACCATTATAGCTTATTTCTTCAATTACATATTCACGAGTGATATCCGCCCAACCCTTACTCGTTTTATAGACATGCAGGTATGACAATACATCGCAATTATGGCTTATTTTATCCACTAAATAAGCCATTGTTTCATCTAAACTTGGAGATTCATTTTGATTTTGCCCATAAACCGGGACAAAAGATTTCATTAAAAAAATCATTAATGCCCAAATAAGTTTTTTATCTTTCATATTTAAAAAATTTTATAAGATAAGTTTAAACTTGAATCTAAAGAAACTTTAATAGTTATTTCTTCGTTCGGTTTAATTTCAATTGGCATGTAATCAGCAGAAACATTGTGATATTTTGTAAAGTCCCCCTTTAATTTAATTACGGCATCACTATCTACAAGTTTTGACCAATAATCGATCTCTGATTGACAGAATTGCCCAGTACGAATTTTATTTGTCCTAAGTTGAAAAGTCCTTTCCTCAATTATAGTAAAAGTCCCGTTTAATCTAAGATTATATAATCCAGAAGGAATTTTCTTTTTTGTTACAAATTTAGTTGATGAATATTTACTTTGCATACTCATACCAATATCATTACTAGGATTATCATCAATTTGTAGCGTGATATAAACCTTACGATATCTCCAATGCTTACCTGAAATGTTTTCTTCAAACACAGGACAGATATTATTCATTGTTTTTTCAAGATTTTCTCGTGCAATTAAATTATTGTTAATTCCGTCACAATCAAAAATGATGTAACCAGGCTGAGAATATGCTATAACTATGTGCAACAAGAGCATAAAAATTGACAAAATAATTTTGTCATAGTTGAATAGTTTGAAAATTTGTATTTTCATTATTCAGATTTTTTTATTAATTCCACTGTTTAAGCAAAGTATATGTTTAATTTTAGAAAGTAATTCAGTTCTCAAAAAATAGTTAAGATGGATTCTGAAAAATATCAGAACACATTTAGCAATTTCAAAAATCATGTACAAATATGATTTTTTTTTAACAATTTCATATCTAAAAACCTTCTTTTTTATTAAACTCTTTTATATTTATCCGTTATTTAAATTTATTATATTTAACCTGATTAATTCTACTTTGACACATTTATTGTTTTGAATAACAGAGGTCTATATCGTATTGCCGTTTTATGTGGCGTTCCTTTAGTTGCCTAAGCAAGCGGTCTTCAGTCAATTCTTTGTAAAACTTGAAAAACAGAAAATCCATTATATCCCTTGCCGAGAGGATGGGTATTTCGTCTTGGTTCAAAAGCTTTTCTTTGAGCATGAAGCACCCAACCATCATGTTTAGCGCAATTTGGTGATGCCACGGCAGCCATTTGCGTGTCTGGAACTGGTCCATCCCCAGGATTTGCTTCTGCTCCTTGAAACTGTGCTCTACAAAGAACCGCTGTGCCTGCATGTAGGCAACGGCCTGTTCGGTGTACTGCCCCAATGACGCATTGGTGAAGGAGTATTTGATTTCTTCCCCGTTCCTGGTTTTTCGTTTTGACACCACCAGCATTCTGTTTCCTACTGTATTCGTATTTTTGTCCCAAATGTACACCGTGATGATAATAAGAAAGAAGGACTGCAAGTCCATCTGCTTATAGAAGTTTTACAATTATTTGGACTTTTTATTAAAACTTCCAAATTAATATTAAGCTGATGATAGTGAAAAAAAATAATAAACTTCGAAACTCTGGAATTCTAACAATATTTTTCCTTCAATTCTTCCCTAACATTCATAAGGAGTTGGCCCAAACGATTTTTCCCTGAACCATCGCCGCCATCGGCCCAATATTTATCTTTTTTTGTATGCTCAATTAATTCTTCATTCCCGGTAGCTAAGAGCATTTCTGCCAGATCAGAATTTTGGAAATACTTTGCCAGCAATGCTTTAAACATTATGTTATCACGAATCCTTTTCCATTTATTCCATTCCCACAAATCACGGTATTTACCATTGGCAAGCCTCTTTGTTCTTCCTGCCCAATTAACAACCCTTATTTCTTCCTGCACTTCTGGATATCCATCAAATTTCATTGCCTGATAATAGTGCTCTACTGTTGTCCAGATTTTCCCATCTAATTCAAAAGTTGATTTATAAAAGTTTGAAAAACAACCGTATTCCTCATTTACGCTGTAAAAAAAGATTGCCATGATAATTAAAATCTAAAATTACCGGTTTATGAAGCCGGTTAATTATTAATTCATCAAAATTTTCTGTAATTTAGAAAAATTATCTGATTATTTTCCGGAATTATAATTTACTCATTTATGACAGAGAAATTCACTTGCGAGAATTTAGCGCTAAAAGGTAAAATAAAAAGCATTAAAGAATCAACTTATAAATATACTTCTACCAGAAAGGGCCGTTCCCCTTTAAAATTAATTTCTGGCTCAAAAATGATGCTTTTCAATATGTTGGGAGTACAAACCAGTGAATTAAAATTGGAACAAGACAGTATGGTGAGCATTAAATATTTTACAAAAAAAGGAAGGATTAAAGAGGAAATAATTCTTTCTAATGAGGGGTTGGTCGGCTCAAGAATCACGCATAAATATAAATCCGGATTATTAAGAAAAAAAACAACCACGAATGGATTTGGCATTAAAATAAAAAAGCATTTATACGAATACGGCGAGAATCATTTGCTAAAAACACACAAATGTTTTCATGGTGAAAATATAAAATTCGTTATAAACTATAAGTATGATAATGATGATAGATTAGCAGAGGAACATGAAACCGATTCGAAAGGTAGAATCAGTCATACTATTCAGAATAAATACAATGGGAATGGGCACTTGGTTGAAACGAAAGAATTTATTGGTTCCGGTGAAGCTTATGCTACCTGGAAATTTGAATACAGTGAAATGGGCGAAAAAATAAGAGAAATTAAACACGAATATTTTACCAGTGAGTTATTTGTTTGGGAATATTTTTATAATGCTAATTCACTTTTGATAAAAAGAATCTGTTCGGATAAAAATATGAACCTACTGCATAGTTTTGAAAATATTTATGGGGAACAAGATGGGCAATTATTAAAAAAAGTCGTTTATCACAAACCAAAAAACAGTGAAGAAATTTCTGAATATGGATATGATAGTTTATTAAATCGGATAGGTGAAAAGCACTACATTAATAAAAAATTGAACTTGATGATTGAACGGGAAATTGATTATTATGATGTGATTCAATGATTAAACTTCGTTTATGAAAGCTTCAAAAAACAAGACCACCCTATTTCAATTGAATTATAAAAAATGTGCGTAATATGATGAGAACTGCACCCAAGAAAAATAATTGAAACCGCAAAGATTTTTTTTAGTAACACCATATTCCTCTATTTTATTCAAAAATTTAATGCCAACCCAATTCCTGCTCCATCTTTAGAAAATGTAGGATACAGACTAACACGATTTTCTAAATGTTTTATTTCTCTATTCAATGTTACAGCTTTTCCCGTGGATATGATTCCATAAATTAATCCTCCCCAAAACATACCTGCTGCAACAATAAATAAGCCATCATTTGATCCTTCAGTTTCTGCCGCCAACCAAGCTCCTGCAACAAAAGATCCACCTGCCAAAATGCTTTTCACAATAAAATTATTCTTCTTTTTTTGTAAAGATATAATTCTATTTGCATTCTTTATTTCGGGCTCCAATTCCATTTGTAAATTTATATTTGAAACTTGATTCTTTTCAATAATTAAATTTTTAGTAAATGGAAGGTAATTTTCTTTTTCAATTCTAACATTATGTTCCCCAATGATTAAGGGAATCGTTGCATCTGTTTTAAATTCACTTAATTTATCGTTTATAAAAATATCTGCTCCTAAGAATTCATTTGAAACAGAATTTATCGAAAGTTTCCCCAATATAGGCTGCAATTGAAAATTCAGCTTTTTATCATCTCCCGGATGCAAATACACTAATGTATCCTGGCTGTAAAATTTTTCTCTTGCTGTCTTCACCAAATATTTTCCGGTCTTTTCTCTAAATGTAAATTGATTTTCACCTTTCAGCCTGTCATCAATAAAAATTTTTGCATTGGGTGCTGAAATATCAATAACTCCATAATCATCAGAAAGTACAATTTTGTATGTCTCAAGTGATTTTAACTTATCCTTTAAATTGATAGAAAAAGGCAAATAGCCCTTTTTACGAATTATCAACTCATATTCATCCGGAGAAAGCCAAAACATTTTTTCACCTGTTACCTCAAGGCCGTGTTCAATTCCTCTTTTTGCTTCCACCTCATAATCATCGAAACTACTGGCAATAATTACCACAGCACATTTCTTCCCGTTAACATCTACCTGTTCATTAATTCTTGCACTTAAATTTCTCTCAAGATATTTAAAAGAGAGCAAATTTAATTCTTGGGCATGAATTTGATAGGAGACTAAACTTAAGAAGAAAATAATAATAATAAAATTAAGCTTTTTCGTCATTTTTAAATCTTAAAAAGTATAAGTTAAACCAATACCTGCTCCATCTTTAATTGGTGCAATATTAAAAGTAAGTTGACCTTCTAATTTTTTTTGTCTTTGTTTATATTCATCAATTTTATTTTGGTACAATAAAGGTGAAAAAATACCTGCCAAAAACCCAATAGCTGTAACTGCCTCGGTAATCTTATATTCTGAAGATTCAACATCATCTGTTTTGTCAAGATAATCAAAGTAATAGATTAAAGATCCTAATGATAGCCCGTAGGACGCAAACTTCAAAGTTTTTAAAAAGAACTTTTTTCTTTTTATTTCACTTAATTCCATTCGAGGATCTAATGTTAATGAATATAATAATTGTGAAGTTTTATTTTCTTTAACATTTATAATTTGTGAAAAAGGAAGGTAATTATCCTTTTCAACTTTGATATTGTGCTCACCAATTATTAAAGGTATCACAGCATCAGTTTCAAATTTACTTAGTTGTTCATTTATATAAACTTTTGCTCCTCTGAATCTATATGATTCTGCTTTGAGAGATAATTTCCCCATTATTGGGTTCATATCAAAATGCAGTTTCACAGAATCTCCCGGATGAAGAAAAACTCTTTCATCTTGCAAATAATACTTATCTCTGGTAGCTTTTATGGTATATTCACCTGTTTTTTCTCTAAAAAGATATTTGTCCTCCGCCATAAATCTATCGTTAATCCAAATTTTGGCATTGGGGGCTGAAATATCAATTACTCCGTAATCGTCGGAAAGGACTATTTTATAAGTCTCTAAAGATCGCAGTTTGTCTTTTAAGTTGATGGAAAGAGGCATATAGCCTTTTTTACGTATTACAAGTTCGTACTCATCGGGGGAAAGCCAAATGTATTTTTCGCCGGTTTTATCGAAACTGTGCTCAATCCCTCGCTTAGCTTCAACTTCGTAATCCTCAATGTTGCTAACAATAATTACCACCGCACACTTCTTTCCATTTACATCAACCTGTTGATTCAGTCTTGCGCTAACATCATCCTTTAAATGTTCGAAGCTGAGCAGATTAATGTTTTGTGCATATATTGCAGGGAAGAGCATTGTAAGGATGAAAACTAAGACGGCTTTTTTATAATTAATTTTGGTTTTTAGCATCATTGGTCATTTTATAAGGTTAGAGTTTATGAAAAGGAAAATCCTGCAGGCCGTAAATTGAACCATCAGGATTTTTATGTGGTTGCCAGGTTCTTACATGCACTATGGGATTTAATGTATCTCGTAAATCAAGAAGCAGAAACAGATATCCTTTATCGGCATAAGTAGAAGATTTATAATGCTGGGCTATCTGAATACCATAAATTGGAATGTCGCGATTTGCTTTTTCAACGTTATTGTCTTCAAAATGAACGTTTACAAATTCCTGGTTACTAAATACCCGTTTTAATCGTGTAACGTATTCCGACTTCGTGTATCGCTGGTATTCCACTTCTTTGTCTGATAACGTGCTTACATATGCTTTATCTTTTACTTGAGTTCTGTTCAGCACTTTGCCGACAATAATCAAGGCATCGTCATCAAATATTTTTTCAATGTAATCAATGTTTTTCAGGCAATAGGCTGTTTTGTAAGTTTCCATAAAACGAATCAGGAAATATCGTTCTTCCCGGGTGGCAAATCTTTCCGGTTTTTCTAAAATGTCATCAATTGCGATCTGACTCAATGAAAAATTTATATCACTGATTTTTCCATCTTTGTTGTAAACAAAAACAACATCTTCCACAAAATCACGGTTCCCTGAAAAGCTGAATTTCATTGGCACTGAGCGTACAAGGAATTCATTGTTGACCCTTGCGATTTTTAAATCATTTTTTTCTTTTAAAAGCACTGCTTTCCCATATTTCATCAATCTTTTAAAAGCATCGTATCCTGAAGCTGTAAAAAGATTCAAGTTGACATCATAAGTCTTATTTTCAATGCTTTGCAATATTTTTTTTAATGATTCATCAATTTGATATTCATAATGAGTTGCAACCTCTTCAACTGCATCCAGCTTAACTTTTTGATTTACCCTTTTGTCTCTAATTCTGGAGAACTCGGCCTTTATTTCGCAGTTTCCGAAGTAGGGTATATCCATATCTGAAGAAAAAACACTTTGTACATCTTTGTCAAAAAACGCTTTATCTTTATACATATATGCAATTCGCAAGCTAATATCCTTATTATTTTTTGCATCATCGCCATAATATTCAATACATGCCAACCCATTGTTTACGGGCATTTCTCCCGACCAGGAATTTTTATATTTATACGTATAATCCAAAGATTGAATGGGCTTCTCTTTGTATTTAAATTCAATAGTATATTTGGCGTATTTCTCTTCCGGTTTATAGAGGTCTTCCAATACTTCAAGCTGGATATTCGAAAAAATTTCGTTTAGCTTATTTGGTAAATAAACCTTTAAAAGTGAATTGTTGAATTCGAGACTATTGTATTCCGGGTGACTTCGAAGTAAAATATTTGCCCAGTAAAAATTTCTCAATGCATCTCCTATTTGCAATTTTTCTTCTGAACGAAGTCCTTCCCGAGCATAATTGAGTATTGCATGCTTCCGGCTTTCAAAAATTTCAGTTAAATTTTCTTTTTTAATAAATCGTAAAACCGTATATACACCCCTTCTTTCTTGTTCAAGGCGTTGCGCGTTTGCCAGCGAACCTGTAGAGTAGGTTTTTATAATTGATTGATAATGTTCTTTGTAATTCCCATTTTCTTCAGATTGCAGGAAAGTCCGGTTTCCCTCGACTGTTACACTTATCTGACTTATTAAATCATCAAGAGCTTGTTTATCGGCTTTTTCATACGTATCAGATTTTCCAATACCGTATAGATAATTGCCAGAATCCCTGACCTCTTCCATTGATTGGGCAAAAAGATAATTTGATACAATTAAAAAAAACAGAATTACAGACAAACGTAGCATATCAGAAATTATATTTCAGGTTAATTTGATTTAAAAATAAAATTTTTTTGTTGGTTGGATTGCTTTTATTCCAATATTTTAAGCAATGAATTTAATATTTATAAATATTGAATAAAAATTAGAAGCCTTTAGAAAAGGTTACTTCTTTACAGCACTATATTTTTGTAGCTTTTATTACAAATCATCAATTGCAGGATGAGCAAGTCTTTATCCCATTGTACTGGAATGATCATAATGTCCCCGAATTATTAATCTGATTAAAAAGGATAATTCCGGTTTTACCGGACAGCAATGATTTTTTTATCTAATTAGGGTAAAACATCAAAATCTAGCCAATAATAAATTATACCTGATGAAAGGAAACTACGAGGATCATCATCACTTTTTAATATACTCTGGATATAATGAGATTTACTTCTAAGGATGCTTAAATACATATTAAAATCTCGGTCATTAATACATTCTGGATCATTTAAGCAATTTATAGAAATACTTAGCATTGAAGGAACAATACTTGATATTCCAGCACCATAAATTAAATCAGCTAAATTTTCATTTGCGAATTGTTCAGGATGATAATAGTCATTCCCACCTACATAACTTGTAAGTATTTCCTGCCAAAGATCATTGCACTGTTTTCTTCTTTCATTTGATTGTAGATTAATGATATTTCCAAGCTTATCAAAAATCATTTGTAATTGATATAGTTCCAAACGACTTAAAAGAATAACTGGCTTAAATAAATAATTTTCGAGACTGCTTTGTTTTAATGGTAAATAGCCTTTATTGGTGCTGAAATTTGAATTGATATTTTTTATTAGCATAACTTCTGCAATACTATCATTCACTAAAGAAGTAAACGGAAATCTCATTGCATAAGCATTATCTCTCATATAATTAGCAGTTGTATTTAAGTTTTTTATTGGATCTTTGTCCCATACACCTTTAATTGATAAATTCCCGTTAAGATATTTTTCACAATCACCAATTGTTGAAAACACTTTTGCTGAAATCCCTTTTTGTTTCCTTTCTGTATAGGCATGCTCATCCCAATTAGGCTCAAATGCCAATTTATTCCTCCATATTTCCAGATTGTCTTCATGAAACCATCCAATTAAATTTTCAAATATATTACCTCTAGTCTCATAAGATTTACCCAGCAATAAGGATGTACCTACCTTTTTATAAATAAAATATAATTGTTCAGCATTTATTTGATTTTTATCACTAAAATTTGGATTGAATGCAATGTTTATTTTATTGTATTCATATGATTTACTAATTGCTTTTAAATAAACATTTTCCATATTTTTCAAAGACGCGCGATAAAGAACTAAATTATCTTTATGTATCCACCCATAATCAATTGCTTTTTCAGATAGTTTAATATCAATTGGATTTGTAATATCCTCAATAATATGAAGATAATCATCCTTTTCTTCAATCACATAAAATTTTTGCAAAAAACTAGCAGTTTTGTAACTGTTTAACCCGGGTTCCAGATATGTTATATTATTATTCCTGTCAGAATATACAATCCAATTTTGATCAACTGAACTACTGTTATGTTTTATTGGATAATTGTCAATTGGCATTGCTTTAGGAGGATGCGCATAGGTTTCAGGAAGATTAAGTATATTAATCTTCCTGAATGCGTTAGCATCATAATTATCGGCAATATCAAAAAATGGATTCCCTTCAAAAATTTTTGGGACTTTATGTTTTCGATTTGAATTACCTGAAATGGTGAAATCTGTTTTTTTAGCCTCTAAATGAGCAACTTGATTAGGATAAACAACAATTTCTTCTTTAAAAGTTTCGTCGCCTACAATTTTAATTTTATGTATTCCTACAAGCTGTTTTACTAATTTGTTTTCTTTAGTATTCGCTTGTATTTCACCCATATATATTCCATCGAGGTATAGTTTCCCTCCAATTTCTGTGTCAATTAAAATATCCCCATATTTATATTCAATTTCTACCTTCCCCTGCACAAAACCACCAGGCTCAGGCTCATTCGGTATTTTGGACAATTCAAATACAAAATCTCCTTCATTTAAATTCGGATTACGTATTTTACCATATTGTGGATGTTGGGTGCCAGCACCAAAATTTGTGACTTCATTTTGAAGGTGAATAGCAAGTTCGGTGGCAGTAAGAAATCCATCTTTAGTGGCATCAGCAACATCAGATTCCAAAGCCTGTACAAATACTTTTCTAAAATAACTTTCTGCAGGTACGGTTTCCTCAGCACTGCCACTGGTAATAAATTGCCTTACCGGTTTCGCAGTCAATCCGGATATTGTAGGTGTTCCACCACCTGAACGGCTCGAAAAAATAGTGCCAGCAAAACAGGCATCAAACACAAATAATACGTGTTTAGCCTCGAACCTTTTTGAATAATCTTCAAATCGTTCAATGGATACCGCTTTTTTTAAAAAATCAGTCCGGTTTGATAAAGGATGAGGTGCATCAACTGGTACTAAATATCCCATTTGTTCTTTTGACGTGGCATTCAAAATGGTATGGCCATGACCCGCATAATATATCAGAACCCGGCTATTTTGAGTTTGTCCATAGTCAGCGATAAAATTTTTTATGGTTTGATCAAAATCATCACTAACAATATTTTCCTTTAAAACAACCTGGAAATCATGTTTCTCTAAAACTTTTTTTACCTCCGAAACATCTTGTTTTACTTCTGTTAATTTATTCCATCCTGAATTATATTCACTCTCCCCAATCACCAAAGCATAACTCTGTTCATACAATACATCGGTGCCGGTGCCGGGTACTTTTACCGATTTAAAGCCTCTTTGCTGGCCCAAAAGCATAAATGTCAAAAAAAACATGGGCACAATTGCACAAATTTTTTTGCTTATGCAAAAAAAACAGCAATTTGAAAACTGAGTACCGTTATTTACATTTTTGCGTTCAATTAGCTTCATCAATATAATCAAAATAGTAATTCTAGTTCTTTAAACATCTCACGTTTAATCCTGCATTTTTTGAATAATAATACCTAAGAATATTATCTCTGTTACTTCCTACGTCTCTTAAATACGCATTATTCGAATTGTATTCCGAAAAACTCCACCAATATGCACCTTCTCCAATATAATAATAGTTGCCATTTTCAAAGTTTCCTCCCGGTAATCCATTGTAGCCATATTTATTAGTTCCGTTCGCACCATGCCACTTCCATCCTGTTTCGGCTTTCAGAATTTTACCTGCTGTCTTCATATCACCAATATAATTAATCATTTGTTCCCACTCATCATCCTTAGGCAAGTGCCATCCCGCAGGACAAGCTTCTATTGCTTGCTGCCAGTTATATAATCTGCCATATTTAGTTACATAACTTTCGTCATTTTCATATATCATGCCTCCCTCACCACCATTATAAGCCAAATTCTCAGCCATCCATATTTGCTCCCCAATCCTTGCCCATTTGTATTTTCTGCCATCTCGCTCATCTGTAAAAGTTCCGTAGTTGCCTGCAAAATTTGTCTCTTTGTCAGGATTATCTGCAAGAATGAAACCCTCTTTTGGCAATTCAAAAACAAAATCCCCCCTATCCAAATCTGCATCTCTTATCTTCCCATACCTCGGATTTTGTGCACCATTACTGTAATTACTCACCTTGTTTTGAAGAAAATACCCCAACTCGGAAGCAGATAAATATCCATCTTTATCTCCATCTGCCTCGTTTGTTTCCAGCGCCCGAACAACAAGTTTTCTAAAAAGACTTTCATCAGGAACAGTTTCTCCTGCACTTCCACTTGTAATAAATTGCCTGACTGGGAAAGACGTACTATTTGAAATTGCAGGAGGTACGCCATCACTCCTGCTGTTAAAAATAATCCCTGCAAAACAGGCATCAAACAAAAATAACATGTGTTTCGAAACGGCACTGTAGGCATATTCTTTAAATCGTTCCATCGATAATGCCTTGCTAAGAAATCCGGTTTTGTCTGTTGAAGGATGCGGAGCATCAATCGGTACGAGATAACCCATTTCTTTTTTGCTGGTAGGATTGGTTATGGTGTGCCCATGTCCGGCAAAATAAATTACCAACCTGCTATTTTGGTTCTGGCCATGCTCAGCCACAAAATTCTTTACTACACGCTCCAGTTCGCCACTTTTCAGGTTTTCTTCTACCGATACATAAAACCCGTGAATGTTTAATATTCGTGTTATTTCACTAATATCGGTTTTTACGCCTTTAAGACTTGGCCAGCCATTGGAATAATTACTTTCACCAATGATTAAAGCATAACTGTATTCATATAAGTTTTCGTTTGATGTGCCAGGTAGTTTTATTGGGGTAAATCCACGGTTTTGAGAAAACAGCGTATTACCCAGGATAGATATGATTAGTATCAGAAGGATTTTTTTCATAAAACAGCCTGGCTAAATATCAATAATGTAAAAATAGGGAATTTAATTCAAAATGAAAATTTTCAAATGCACGATTCAATTGTGTTGTAAATCACCATTAATTACTATTTTTAAGGCTATTGCAAAAAAATAATTATTCAATTGGATTTTAAAAAAAGTAATTCATTTTATTTAAACCTTATGCAATTGTCACAAACCGAACCAAAAGAGTACCATTTAAGTGAAAAGGATAAAAAAATTGTGCTTGGAATAAAAAATTATGACAGCCACGTTTTGTCAAAATTTTATAACGAGTATTATGAAAGCATAAAAAAAATGGTAATTCAATTCAGAAATCCAGCTCTTGATCCGGAAGATATTTTTCAGGAAGGATTAATCAGGGCAGTAATGAATATCCGGGAAAATAAATTTAAGGAGAATAGTTCATTTCTGACCTATTTAAATAGAATTTGTTATTACATCTGTCTTAAAAAGTTGGGAAAGAATCCGGATGATTATCCCCTGAATGATGGAATAATTTCCATCCCGGATGAAGAAAACAGAAAGTTTGAATTGTACGAGAGAGTTCTTTCAGCAATGAAGCAACTGGATGAAAAATGCAGGGATTTAATTAATCTCAGGTTTTATGTAGATGAAATAACAAATCCTGAAGAAAAGAAAAAGTTACGCAGTTATGATGCTATGGCAAATAAACTTAACATTAACCCTGCCAGTGTAGGACAATTCTTACAACGATGTTTAAAAAAATTTAAAGAAATTGTAAAGAATGATTCAGAAATTCAAGAATATTTAGAAGCATGAAAACAAACTATGAAGATTGGATTGAAGATTATATTGAAGGCGTTCTGCCGGAATCGGATAAAGAACGTTTTGAAAATGAATTGAAATCTAATGATGATTTAAAAAATAAGTGCCGGGAAAGAACAAAACTGCATGAACTTTGGACAAATGCAGCCCGATATGAGGCTACCAAAGAGGAGGTAATTGGCGCTATCAAAAAAGGGAAAAATAAAAAAAGATTGTGGATACGTAATTTTTCTATTGCGGCTTCAGTGATCGTGGTGGTCAGTCTTTCCATTGTTCTTTTTTTGAACAACGAAGTCGAACAAACAGAAAAACTGGCGGAAGATGAAAACACACTGCAGCCAAAAATAAATTTACCGGAAAATAAAGCGTCGGGAGGCGAACTGCAGGAACTTGTTCTGTTAAAACCAGCAAATGACACCCTGTTAAATGGATCTGAAAGTATTGTATTTGAGTGGACACCGGAACTGAAAGACAGTTCAGCGATTACTATTCTTGATGTAAAAACTGACAGTTTAATGTTTAAAGAAAGCATCCTGCCCAACCAGAACAAATTCATGTTGAAAGAAAATACTTTGCCTCCTGGTAATTATTTTTGGTTTATTCAAAAAACCGACAAAAAGGAAAGTTTTACCATTATTGAATAACGGTACATGCAAAACTTTAAGCTACATATTATTTTTATCGCTATCATATTTCTTCCTGGAGTAGTTGTCGGTCAGCATGATACCATACTGCAGCGTTATAAAAATGAATTCAAAAAATATAAAGAGCAAGAGTTGCTAAGACAAAAACAATACATAAAAAGAGAAGACTCATTGTTTATTGCGTTTCTTGAAAAAGAGTGGAAGGAATATCCTGTTTATTTCAAAACGAAGAAACCCAAACCCAAACCGGATGAACAACCTGTAATACAGCATCCGGAAGGTATTTCACCAGCTCTGAAAAAGTTGGAACGGCGATTGGATAGTATTACCTCCGAACAAAACTCAGAAAATACCAATATCCCTGATAAGAAGGAAAAAGGTGAATCCCCTCCATCATTGAATGCAATTAGTTTTTCGCCCGGTTCGGTCAATTTTTATGGCGATGAAAGTTATTTAATTCATCCTTCTTTTCAATTGCCCGATTTTGAATCCATTACAAAGGAGAATATCGGAAAATACTACGAACTTTTTCTGAAAATTCCGGACTTCACGACCTTTATTGATTTGCTCCATCAAAAAAAAAACGAATACAGGTTGAATGACTGGGGTCATTTAAAATTTGTTCGTGCCGTAGCGGAAACTTACACTACGATTCCCAAAGAACAAGTGCTTTTTTCATGGGCGCTCTTGCTCAACTGCGGCTACGATGTAAAAATTGGATTCAATAACAACGACATCTATTTGCTGGCAGCTTTCGACCGGGAAATTTTTTTCAGGTATTGTATTGACCAAGATGGAGTTGATTACTATTTTTTATCGGATGTCGTTGATGCAGAAACGATTAAAAGCATGGCATTGTACAGAAAAGGGGCCAACCAGGGAAAAAGTAAAATATCGCTTTATCTCCGAATGTTGCCGCAATTAAACAGCCCTTCTTTTAATAATGAATTGGTTTGTCAGAACAATACATTTTCGATTAGCCTGGATAAAGGGTTGCTGGACTTTTACAACGATTATCCTTTTTGCAATTTGGAAACTTACTTTTCAACACCCTTATCTGACAAAACAATACAGCAACTTGATGCCATTTTTAAACCACTTTTTAACGGACTCAATACTGCGGACAAAATAAGGGTTCTCCTTTTGTTCGTTCAACAATCATTCGAATATCAAAATGATATCCTACAGTTCGGACAAGAACGCTTTCTCTTTCCCGATGAAACCTTGTTCTATCCATTTTCTGATTGCGAGGACCGGGCCATTCTTTTTTCGCAGTTAATTATTCATTATACTAATTTATCGTGTATTGCGCTTAATTTTCCCAATCATGTTTCGGTGGCAGTGAACATTCCGGATTGGTCAGCAGGACTAAAATACAGTTACAATGGAAGTGAATACGTTGTTTGCGATCCCACTTTTATAAATGCAGATATAGGTGTTCTACCTGCCGAATTTTTCAACATTAAACCTGAGATTATTCCAATCAGATATTAAATTTCTTTCATTTGATTCCATACTTATTGTTCAACCCCCTCATTGATAAAACTTTAGGGTTCAATTGAAAATTTATCCCAAAAAATACTACAGATATTGTCACAAAACTTCATGTACAGAAACTATAGGGTAAACTATTTAATAATTTAAATTTTAATAAGATGAAAACACGACTTTTAAAATCAAAAATCTCTTTTTTTTCTGTTCTTGTAGTAGCCATGTTTACTCTGTTTTCTCAAACATCCTGTTCCTTGTTTGATATTGAAGATGAACCTGCTGAGGATTTGGAACCTCAGACTACCTTTGTTACCTATTCTGTAAGTATTAATGGTGGTGGTGGATACCACACTGAAACCAGGTTGAAATTTAAAACCAATGGAGTAATCAGCGCAGTGAAAGGAAAAGGTTCTTCCGATGCAGAAGATCACCACGTAAGAGTGGGTATCTCTAAAACCAATGGTGATTTTTACAGTTTGCAAAGCACTGAATGGATTAATGTTCCATCAAGTAAATTTAACAATGGTAGTTTTTATGTGATTTTAAACAGCAAATGGGGATCTGATATAGATACATTTGCCAGTTTCAGAATAACAATTGAAGGAACGAATCCGGAACTTACCTATGTTGAAATGGATGACTACGACGATGATTTAGGTTACGTTGATATTAGAAAAGAATAACCCTTTACCCACTTATTGACAGAAGGAGTTGGCCGGATTGGTCAACTCTTTTTTAGTCATACAGGGTTGGATAAAAAATTTAAAATTTTTTTATATTTGAAAGCAAACAATTTTGGTCAAACTGAAAAAGCAAAAAAATGGGATTACATCGTTGCTTCCTTTCAATTTTTTTTATTCTGTTCTTATTTCAATTGAGTGCCCAGGAGCGAGGTTTCATCTCCCAGCGCCTCGAAAAAAAGGACCACATTGCATTGGTAATTGGGAATGCCAGTTACCCCGATGCACCATTAAGCACTCCCGGTAATGATGCAACAGATGTTTCGCGTGTGTTTCGTGAAATGGGGTTTGTTACCGATGTTATTTTAGATGCCAATAAAGAACAAATGGCAATGGCGATAGACCAATTTGCAGAAAAGTTAAGAACTGCGAAAGCAGCGGTGTTTTACTATGCCGGGCACGGTATGCAGGTAAATGGGCAAAACTATTTAATTCCCATTGGCAATTCGCCATCCGAACAAATAACTACCGAATCACAGGTTCCTTATCGTGCCGTAAATGTATCCGAAGTATTAACAGCTATGGAGCAGGCAAAAGTACAGTTCTCAATGGTTGTTTTAGATGCCTGCCGCAACAATCCACTAAAAGGAACTGCAAGGGGAAAAGTTCCCGGACTGGCAGCTATCGATGCTCCAGTGGGCAGCCTGGTTATGTATGCCACCCGGGCAGGTGATGTAGCTTATGATGGAGAAAACACCCGAAACAGCCCGTTTACCACGGCATTTTTAGAACATATTCAAATACCGGGATTGGAAGTAAGTAACTTGCCTGTAAAAATTACCAATACGGTAAGTGAAAAAACAGAAGGAAGGCAAATACCCGGTACTTATATGCAGTTAACACAGGATTTTACTTTTGTTCCTGCAATTACAGCTGAGGAAATCCTTGCAGCAAAAAAAGGCGAGTTAAATGGATTACAGATTAGAGAAGCTGAACTGGAAAGACAACAAGCCATCGAAGATTCAATAATGACTGAGAAGCAGACTGAAATTGATGTCATTGACAGACAAATTACTCAATTAAAAAATAAAACCGGACCAGGTAATAATGAAGGAGAAAGCGATTTAGATAAAATGTTAGCATATGTTAAAGAAAAAGAACATCAACAAAAAGAATTAAATAGGCTACAGCGAGAAGCTGAGGAAAAAAGAGTTGCCCGCGAAAAAGAATTGTTCGAAATAAAATTAATGAAGTATAAGGAAAGGCAAGAAGAATTAGACGCTGACTTGAAAAAATACTTTCAGATAGTGAAAAATGAATATGGTAATAAAATTGCACAATCAGCTTGGGATGTTATCCTATCAAAATGGGGACTAAACAAAGGATCTATTGCTATCGATGAAGTATCTTCATTAAAACTAAAAATAAATCCACTCCTTACTTTTAGGGATTCAAGAGATGGCAATATATATAAAATAGTTAAAATTGGTTCTCAGTGGTGGATGGCTGAAAATCTTGCTTGGCTTTCTAATGTCAATCGCGCAGGACCCAGCTCGAGTACTAAACCGTACTATTACGTTTATAATTATAGAGGTGAAAATATTACTAAAGCAAAAAAAACACAAAATTATAAAACTTATGGTGTTTTGTATAATTGGCCAGCTGCTTTATCTTGTTGTCCAGATGGATGGCATTTGCCCTCAAATAAAGACTGGGAGAAACTTGCACAATACGTAAATGATGAACAAGGACCATATGTGAAAGACGTTAGGGGTAATTGGAACATTTTGGGTAAACACTTAAAATCTAAAGGTTCAACTAAAGATCAAGATGGACTATGGATAAAGAATGGAGGAACAGATTTATATAATTTTTCAGGACTCCCGGGTGGACATCGTAGCTTTAATGAAGTTTTCCATGGAATGGGAAAATTTGGTTGTTGGTGGAGTTCAACAGAGGATTCTAATTCTTATAAAAAGGGGAATGCTATATATCGTAAATTGGAAGGCAATATGTTTAATAGTTCTAATGTATACGCTGGTAATAAGGAGTTTGGATTTAGCGTCCGTTGCATAAAAGATTAAAATATGACAGTTAAGACTTTTTCTGGTATTAAGGCATTTTATGACTTTATAGGGCAAATGCTTTTAAAAGCACTTATTCTTGGAAAACTGATTATTTTATGGTATTTATCACCAACTTTTTTTCCCCATTCAACATCTGATTATTTAAGGGTTTAAAACCACGGGTTCTGGCAACAACTGTTTCAGTATCGTCTAAAATAAATTTGTATCCGTATTGTTCCCGAATGTTTAATGGTGGAAATTCTTCTGTTTGGCCGTTTAATACCAGGAGCTCATTCCCAAAAGGAGACGTACAGGTAAAAATCTCCGGTAACTGAATTACTTTATTCACCAGATTGGAGCCAATATAATAATCGTCCATTAGAAGTACTTTTGAACCATCAGCAAGGTAATAGACAAACCGAAGATAGCATTCCTGGTTGGCGCGCACAAAAAGTTTCAGCGTATCACCTTCACGGTATAATAAATTTTCATCGCCTTTGTTTGTCCACAACTCCAGGTTCAGCCCCCCTCCAATTATTTCATCTTTAGCAAATAATTTTAAACGTTCCCCGGCCTCCTTAAATTTCTCGGGCAGCCAGCTAATATTATTGTTGTTCAGCCAGTCTTTTGATAAAACAGACTCTGCACTAGCCAGCACTCTTCCTTCATTATTTGTAATGGTACCAATTAATCTTACCTGATTATTTTCTTCCCAGTAATTACCGGTTAATACAGCCGCTGAACTCTGGCTATTATATTTACTGACATCCGTAACCACAGAAAAACCTTTTTGCACTGTGCTTTGTTTTAATGCTGATAGTAAAACTCCGGAGAATTCTCCTGCCTGCCGGCTGTCCTGGTAAGTAAATGGGAAAACCTGAATAGCAATATTTCTGTTTTTTATGCTGTTGTAGAGTTCATCTGCCAGAATATCAGTTGCATCCCCCAGCGATGATGCTTTGATGTTTTTCACTTCCTCAAGACCTTTCCTGACTTGCGAGGATAATTCAACAATTTCCGATTGCGACTGGTCTTTGGTTAAAGCTACAATCACCGAACTGCTTTTTCCCATTTCGCTCAGCAATGGCAAACAATCGCGGTAACAATTTAATGCCAGCGAGTTTCTTCCATTTGTTTTATAATTGCTTGCTTCGGATATCAAGTCAGAAACTTTTTCTTTGTTGCTGTCAAATAACGAGTTATAATATTGTATTAAATCATCTTTTCTAACATAGGCAAATGCATACAATTCCCGGTTTCTTGTATCTCTGTGGTTCTCAATTATCAACCCAACAACATCGGTGTTTGCCTTAGTAACTGTTTTAGAAGAATAACTTTCATAATAACTGTTATTTCTCCTTTTCGTTTGAAGAACCTCCTGGGTTTTTAAAAAATTTTCGCTGGATACCGTTACATTGATGCTCTCAATTAATTCATTGCGCGCATAGTTTTCAAGTACTTTTATTTGGTCAACAATTGTCTTTCTCGATTCAATTTTGGCAGACGAAAAGCCAGTTAAATATTCAGAATCGGGATAATTGAACTTACGTGACTGAAAATTTACCCAGATTGGAGTTTGTGATGATAACTGGAGAATCGTGAAAACAAATATTACGGATATAACTAATCTCATTACTAGTCTTTTTTTTGTTTATTACTGCTTTATCAATACTAGTGGAAAATCATTACCATACTGGTAGCTATTGGGGTATTGAGGTTCTCCTTTGTATTTTTCCGATAGCTCCGGTAATACATTTTTTACATAACTTATCAATTCCTCCACCGTAATTCTTTTATCCATTGCCCCACTATCAGCTTTTCCTCCCAATCCTTCCAGCAAAGAATAAGTAAATAAACCATGTCCCAACTCTGCAAATTCAGTAGCAAATTGTTGAGTATTGCTGGCAGCCAGCCAATAAGTACCTGTGCTTCTTGCCAACTGGGCAATGGCTTTTTGTTCTGCTGCTCCACGCGAAGCCAATAAATCAACCATGCCACCCGACTGACAAGCATCCAGGATATATAATTGTTTTTGAGCTTTTATTTTTGTTGCCAATTCCTGCAATTCCTCAGCAGATATGCCCAGTTCCCTCAGCTCTTCATTATCTCCGTAAAGTTGAATAACATCATGTGGAACAACATAAAACTTCGATTCTTCTTCCTCGCTCATAACACCATGCCCGGCATAATAAAAAACAAAAACATCCTCTTGCTTTGCTTCCCTCACAATGTTATTAAAGGAATTAATAATTGTGGCTTTTGTAGCCTCATTATCTTTTAAAAAGGTGGAGTTGTATTTCGCAAAGATACTTTTTGAGCCTTCTTCCATTATGGCTTTAAAGGAATTGGCATCTGCTGTAGCATAATTCAACTTATTTCTTGGGTTTTTATAATTATTAATTCCAACAGCCAGCAAATGCAATTTACTTGTAGCTTTTTCACCGGAATAGTTTATCTCAATTATATCAGGAATAGCTTCGGTTCGTTCATTATTAAAAGCAGTTGCCTTAATGGTATTCATACCATGTACCAGCGAAATTGTAAATTCCTGAATATTTTCTTTTGAAACTGCTTTAAAACCTCTTTGTGTTGTTTCAAAAAGTTTCCCATTATGAAATAATCTGATTTCATCAATTCCACCTCCCTGGTCTGTAACGTTTACTTTTACCTGAATTTGTTTACTCCTTGATTCAAGATTATTCTCAGGTGTAACTATTTCTACCAAAGGAGGAAGTTTCAATGTATTAATACTAATATTTATGGGTTCGAACTTTTCTCCTGCCATAACTCTGGCCAATAAATTTGGAGTATAAAATTTTTCAAATGTACTCTCCAGGGGAATTATCTCCATACCTTTTACATAGTGTAAAAGTTTTAAACCCTCAGGCGTTCCGTCGAATCTTCCATCAGGAGTTATGATAACATAATCATCCGTATCACCAAAAGGGTATATCGTCAAAATTAATTTACCTGTTATTACATCCCATATTTTCATTGTTCCATCAAAAGAACTTGAAAAAATTTTGTTGTCATCCATATTAAAGCAAGCTGAACATATACGGTCACTATGACCAATATATTCCTGAATAATTTCACCTGTTGAGATATTCCATAATTTAAGAGTATTATCATCTGAACCAGATAGAATCCATTTATTATCATTACTAAAACAAACAGTTGACACCGCACTTTTATGTCCAACCAAATTCTTAATTTCTTTTCCAGTATTTACATCCCATATTTTTATGGTTTTATCATAAGAACCTGATACAATAAACTTATCATTAGGACTTATATCAGCGTCTAATACAATATGATTATGACCTTTAAGAGTGTGCAATAATTCTTCGTTTTCTGAATCCCATATCTTTATCAAATGATCATTTGAACAGGTTATTGCTATTTTTCCAGTGGAATTAAAAGTTACAGCATTTACACCATGAGAATGACTATCAAATGATTTTATTTCATTCAAAGAGGGTATTGCAAGCATAAAGGGCTTAACTCTAGTATCACCAACAAGTGTAAAATTTCCTTTTGGATTAATAGAAAGTGTATTTATTCCATTGCTTTCTTTCATGCTATTATAATCAATATTCTTTTTATTGATTATTTTTTGTGTATTTTTATCCCAAAGTATAATATCCCCATAACTTGCGCCCGAAAGTAGTTGTTTGCCATCTTCACTTAAACATATTGTTGTTATTTCAGTGTTATGTCCCTTGTAGATATGACTTATTTCCCCTGTGCCTAAATCCAGCCTTTTAATCAAATTCCCATTACTAAAGAATATAGCTTTATTTTTATTGTCGAAAAAAAAGGCTCTAATTTTATCAAAATATTTACCGAATGTTTTTATTTCCTTACCTTTTTCAATACTCCATAATTTAATTGAACAATCAGTAGAGCCTGATAAGATATATTTTTCATCCGGACTAAACCTAACATCAGTAATTGAACCATTATGACCTTTGAAGGTTTTTAATACTTTTCCTGATCCCACATCCCAAAGTTTTATGGTTTTGTCATACGAACCTGTCAAAGCATACATTGAATTAGAACTTAATCTCATTGCAAATATTCTACCTGAATGTCCTTCAAAAGAATTAATTTCTTTGCCACTTTCTATGTCAAAAGTTTTTAATAATTTATCAATTTTAACTATTATTTTTTTGGAATTATTTAAAAATGTTACGCCATTCACCCAACGAGTTTGAAAATTAAATGTTTTTATCTCATCGCCTGATGATACATCCCAAAGTTTAACAGTTTTATCACTAGAACTGGACAAAATATATTCTCCATTATGGCTGAAACAAACTGATTTTATTCCACCTGAATGGCCATAAAATGTTTTTATCACTTTTCCTGATTCAGCATTCCAAAGTTTAATTGATTTATCACTTGAGCCTGATAGAATATTTTTACCGTCCGGACTATAACAAATTGAATTTATACTTGCTTTGTGTCCAGTTAATTCATTTATTTGCTGTCCATTTAATATATTCCAAATTTTAATTGTATTATCGCTAGAACTGGATATTACATATAATCCATTAGAACTAACAGACACAGAATTTATTGAGGCAGTATGGCCAATAAAATCTCGAATTAATTTTCCAGTATTTACATCCCATAGCTTCATAGTATTATCATTAGAACCGGAAAGAATATAATTCCCAGAAGGAGTAAAACAAACAGATTTTATCATATCAGTATGACCAGAATTAGTCATTAACTTTTCATGAACCTTTATTCGCACGCCAGCTTGACATAAAAAAAATATAATGATTAGAAAAACCCATTTAAGGTTAATAATATATCCAAAGAATCCTTTGTGCCAACTCCTCGTATAATTAGATATTATTATTGCTGCCATTAATTAAAAATTTAATTTTTTTGTGGCTCGTATATCTCTATTTTTAAGAAATTATTCTTCTGATATAATTTCTTTATTTTGAGGCAAAAATTAATCCAGCCACTTCCTCTATCCAATTTCATTAATTCATTATTATATCTATCTCCAACACTTTTTACATTCTTAATATATTCATTTAGGTAAGGTGTGAGTTGGCTAAACATATTTTGAATGATAGCAGGCCAAAGCCCTTCATAAGTTACCGTTCCAAAGTTATCTGGAATGCTATCGAATTTGCAGCCATCTTCCTTATTGTAAAAAAACTTAAGGTTCTCACTATCAATTGAACCACCACTAAAAAACGAGTTTGCATGAATACCATTTTTCCCAAAGTGGATGATTTTAAAATGCTCGCTTGCATTTTTTTCAATTCCAACCTGCTTTAACGAGGAACGAATTTCTATTATCCCTTCACTTTTGGGGCTTCCAAATTCCTCTATCTCATGATTAAATATGTTAATTTCTAAATCAATTTCTAATTCTTCTGAATCATGACTTTTTTTTGAATCCACAACAAGAAAAAGAATCACTTCGCCACTATTTAGTTCGTACTTATTTACAACTTGTATTGCTGTTTCATTGATCTTGCAATTCGATTGCAATCGATACATTTCCTGGTACTTGGAGGTATAAGTAGCCCCTTTTTCATTTTTAAAATAATCACTCATTCCTTTTGCTTCAATTCCTTGGTGTAATGCATACATCTGCAACGCCCTTAAGTAAGCCTGTTCATAAGCAACGGTTGAATCCAGACCCGGATCTGAAATACCTATAAAAGAATGAGAAAGGTATTCGTTAATGTCGCATGGAAAGACTGATGTTACTAAAGTATATTTTTCATAATTTTGGGTTTCAGGCACAGGCAAACTATCGATCATTTTGTATAATTCTGACTGTCCAAAAGCCGTCTGGATCATAAACAGACAAGAAATAACAAACAGGAAAGAAGGACTAAACTTCCTTCTTTCCATAAAATAGTTATTTATCTTATCAGTGAACACAAACATTCTGTAATATTTACTGCTCAAACTTTTTCATCTCTTCCTCGTAAATCTTTTTAAATTTTTCGTAGTTGTAGTCTATTTTCAGCATCTCTTCATTATTAACTCTGTTTTGAATAGAGCTAAGTACATCATCACCACCTAATTCAAGACACAAGTATGATTTGTAATTTCCTGAACGTGTTTTAGTCATTTCTTCACAAATCACTTTAGTTCCCGATAATGACTGATTAACAACTTCACGTGTTAAACCTTCATATTTTTGCATCAGTTCTTCCTGGTTGTTATAGTTACCTGACTTCACATAGTTATCGGTAACTCCTTTAACAATTGTATTTATCGCTTGGGCTAATCCGGCTCTAGCTTCACTCATTGCCTTATTTTTGGCAGTCATCTGGTTCATGCTTTCACCAATAGCTGAATACCTAAAAGCTTCAGCATTGGTCTGATATTCCGGACCACTGCAATATACATTTACTAAAACTTCATCTTCAGGCATTTGTGCCAATTTTTTAGAAGATCCACACGAAGAAACCATTGCAGCCAATACTATTGCTGCCATAAATAATGCTGTAAAATTTAAATTAAGCTTTTTCATAATTAATGATTTTTTTTGATTATAATATTTAGTACAAATACTCATTAAAATGTGACATTTTATTTTTTTCGTTTTTTTTTATTTAAAACTTTTTAATTGCTTATTTTATCCAAAGTTTAGTAAAGTAAATCATTCTTAATGTTGACCCAAGCCTGTGCGTGGTCGGTATCATAATCAAATAAAAGATCACCCTCTGAAGCATTTGTTTTAATGTAATTTAAGTCGTACCACACCACCATCTTTCCTACCTGGATTCCAGATAGAATTTCCAATTTTACATTACCATCCGGTAATTCTGCAACGGACAAAGTACTTTCATCTGAAATTTTAATTTTGCCCAACTTTAGGTTTCTGCCGTTGTTAACTTTTAATTTTATAATTCCACTATTATTCTCTATGGAATTAATCTTCCCAATTGTTTCATAAACATTGGAATATGTATTCTTAAACTCAGGATTTGATTTGTCAAACAACTGCTGTATTTGCTTGCCTGATAGGTTATATCCTAAATTTTTGACTAAATGAATGGCGGCTAATAAGCCTGCAATTGATGAATCAATATTTTGATTTATTAATTTATCAATTTCTGATTGTAATATATTGGATATTTCAGCAAAAGATGAATAAGAAGCAAATTCTTTGGTTTCATTAACTCCTGTCAATGCCAGTAATTCATTTATTTGTCCACTGTAAATTATTTTGCCTTCAGCTGTAATAATAAGTCCTTTTCTTAAATCATCATCTAAATAATTGACATAACTTGTTTCTTCGCATTTGCCTGAATCATTAAAAACAGTAGAAAATGATATACTTGAAATCTGCGGTAGTGTATCCAGCCTTGCATGATTGATCCAACGAAAGTTCCCTTCTTTTGTAAAGCTGGCCATAAATAAATCAGCCTTTCCTTCAGTAGCAGAAATCTGTTTGTTATCAATATTCAATGTTCCTGAATAGACACCGGCAACCACAATATTATCATTTAGTGTTTCTTCAATACACAACCCAACTACATTCCCGGTTGCATCAATATTTCGGGCCCAAACAGGAATTTTTCCTGAATTGATTTTGGCCACCATGCAATTGAGCTTGTCATTAGAAGATTTTAGCAGACTAGTACCCCAGTTTACAGTACCTTTATAATAGCCTGTTAGCAAAACACTTCCATCTGCCAGGATTTTACTATTTCCTGAATTAGTGCCTTTATGCAATCCATTTTTTTCAGCAAAATCCCATCCTATGTCTTCGGTTATTTTATTTGCTTTATCATTCTTTACTGCATGAATTTTAGGTGAGAGTTCTTTGTATTTATTCATTGCAATTCCTACAGGGGCATATACATAAGTAGGATCAGCAACAACATATTTTTCATTTTTATATATCAAATAATTTCCATCTGGTGGAGAAGCAAAACAAACTGCAGTAGAAACATGTCCTGGATATTCAAGAGCAACCACCTTTAATCCGATTAACTCCCGCACCAAATATGAAAAAAGTATTGACCTGTCTTCGCAATCGGAAAAAGGATAAAATAAAGTTTCCTCGACAAAAAAGTACTTTTCATAACCAAATTGTTCCGGGTCCGTTTTATAATCAAATGCCAATTGGACAAATCGAAGTATCAGGTTTGTTGCTTCAACTTCATTCAAGTTGTCAATAAGTGGCTTTAACGCTAATGCTATTGATTCCTTTACCTGGACTGAAGTTGCAGCATTAAGGTAAACGTCCAATTCCATTTTGGGATATTCGGTAAGGAAATCAACAATATCCGGATTGTATTTAACTGTCAGGCTGTGAGTTTCGTTTTTAAAACTAAAAGTAAGTTGCTTTTCAGTTTCATTGTCTGATAGGTTTATCGATTTAGAAATGCTGTAATCAAGCAAATTATCAGATTCCTGGTAGTCCTTCTCGTAAGTATAAATGGAACTAACTTTTGACTCTGGGAAGATGTAATATTTTTTACCGTCTATTTTTAGATATCTGTTCTCATAAACATGCTGCTTGATTGGCAGTAACAACAATACCTTTCTTTCATGCATCGCAGCGCGCGCCCCCAGCCCAGATCTTACTAATAGAAACCAGGTAAGAAGACGTTCTGTATTATTATCTGTAGTATAAACTTTTTTAGCAAATTCACTAACCAGTTTATAATATCCGTAATCGTTCAAATTGAATTTGGTTTTCGCCTGCAGGAGTCGTTCTATAGTTAATGAATAATTTACTTTGCTCATTTCCTGCCAAAACTTTGAAATTGATGTATTGGTTATGTGAGTTAGATGAAAATCAGAAATAAACGGGTCATATTCTATATCAAGTTCATTGCTATAGAATTTGATTTTTTGGGAAACTGATTTTTCTTTCTCCTCTATAGGTTTTCGATTGGGCTTTACAATTTTAGGAACAGGCAATGGTAATATTAAATCGGGGGTTTCTTCCGGCATAATCCTGGGAGGAGTTACAGGCTCTGGCTTATCTTCTATGGGTGAATATTCAGGAACGATTACAGGTTTGGGATTAGCCGGAACTCTATCACCTTTATAAACAGAAAAATTTTTCCACTCCTTTTGCAAATATTCAATCCATTCTTTATCTCTTTTTTGAATATACTCGGCAAACTCAATTTTTAATTGATTTATTTCTTTTTGCTGCTGTTGAGTATATGCTTGAAATTTTAGTTGTTCTTGTTTTTTAAATTCTTCAAATGTCTGAGAATAAGAATTTGAACAAATAAATAGAAGTGTGATAATTGAAATCAGAAATAAATGAAGGTTGGATTTTTTCATTCTATTGATAGTCAAATTTAGTACCATAAAAATAATTTTAAAATTCAAATAATAAAATTAAATGATCGTAAAGTTAAAAGACAAAACCAATTGAAAATCTTAAGAGGCCATAGTTTATTGTTGAATTAAATCCGTAATTACACGAAAGCGAAATTTTATTAAGATAATAAACCCCGGCAATTCCATAACTTAACCCAAATCTTAGCGCGTCAATATCCAGTTCATTTTCATCGTATTCACCATCTCCAATAGTACCAATTGCAATTCCTGCATAAGGTAAAATCTGAAATTCACTTAATCCGGTTATATTATACGAAACATTTGCATCAGCAAAAGTTACAGAGATGTCCTCAACCGTAAAGAAGTCGAGGTTTGATACATATCCCCATTTGTTCTCAAAGGTCGATAAAAGATTGATGTAAAATCCACCTTTGGTAACTTCACTCATGTATGTATATCCAACACCAAATGAACTTTTATCTTGAGATTTTACCTCTAAATTAATTGTAAATAAGATAAAGGGAACCCAAATAATTATGTGATGCATTAATTTCATAATAACTTTTTTAATTTGCAATTGATTTCTTTTAATCTATTGTGCTATTGGATGAGATTTCATGACATTTCATTTAATTTTTTTCAAATTTTTTAGGTTTTTCAAAAAATTGGTATGGATTTTTTGAACGGAAATGTTCCCCCTTTTTTTATGTGAAAAGTTAAAAGTCGATATATATGGGAAAATGAAGCTAAAGTAAGTGGAGGAGTTTTCTTCAATTCGATTGCATTATGAGCCGAAAATCCAAGTTGCAATCGCCCTCTCTCCTTCCATTTTAATCAAAAAAATCAGCGCAGCCGTTACCGGGTTGATAGTTTTTATTAATTTGTTTTTAAGTGTGTTAAGTATAATCGTAAAAATCAGAAGAAATGGGTAAGAAGAAAAATAAAGCAGTATTGAAAAAGTCTGAGAAACTGACCGCAGACGAAGTTTTACAAATTCTGGTATCAAGGTATTTGCGGGTTCAGAATGCGAAGATCCCGGAAAAAAGAGAGGTTCCGAAAGTGGAGACGAAGGTTTATCACAGCATTACAGATTACAACAAAGACATGCGAGCCGTGAATCTTGCCAGGAATTTTAACAACAGGGTTCAAAACCGAAAGGACAAGCAGAAAACCTTGTTGAATACCATTGAACGCGCAATCACTTCGTTTCTTCCGAAATACAAATGGTTTGTTGTGCATGTTCGGGACGGCCAATATGCAGTTGGGATTTCAACCTCAGACTGGGGTGGTGGTGAGAGCCATTTATGGATTAAAGAATATTTTTCCGGACAGGTGAACAGTCAGTTGCATGAGTTGAAGCATTTGGTGACTTGATTTGGCAAAATTTTTACTTTGTGGCATTTCAAATGCCAAGCAAAAGATAAATTTTAAAGTGAAACGATTGAGTTTTGCAAATATTAGTGGACCAAGTTCCATGAACGAATATTGTTTCACAAAAACTTCTGGAAATTAGAAATATTATTGGTTAATTTGGTTTTCCTAATACTAGTTCCAATGCCAGACTATGATGAATCAATTGGACAAAAATTGTTATTGAAAATGGGCTAAAACTTTTGAACAATCGTTAACCGAATTGACATGAAATACTTACTTTGCCTACTTTGTGGTTTATTTCTTATTAGTTGTATCAACAGGGCTGATATTTATTTTAAGAGAGGTGATTTTAAGAATGCCAGTAATGATTTCAAGGCAGCTATTGTTGAGTTTAACAAAGGACTTGAGATTGACAGCAATCATGTTCGGTGTATTGTGGGAAGAGGTATTTCAAAATCGAATTTATGGGACTTCGAAGGATTATAACCTTGCTATAAAAAAAGACCCAACCGTAGGTGCTGCGCATTACTACAAAGGTTTTGCAAAAATGATGATGGGCAATGATATTGAAGCAATAAAAGATTACACTAAAGCCATTGAAGTTGAACCAGATAAAGCTGAGTATTACTGGGATAGGGCACAATCTAAAATTACGCTGGAAAGATATGGTGAAGCTATTGAAGATTTGGATAAAGCACTCACAATTGATTCATTAAATCCCGATATATTGCTGGAAAGGGCGCAGGCAAAACAAAAAATAGATGAATACAACAGTGCTTTTGAAGACCTGGACAAAGCAATTGAAATTCAGCCTGACCATAAGTATGCATTAATGAATAGGGCGTTTCTTTATTCCGAAATTGGTCTTTTTGATGCTTCAATTGAAGATTTCTCTACGATAATTAAATATAACGACAAAGATACCGATGCATATTTCAGCAGAGGACTAATTTACCTTAAAATTCGCAAAAAGAATCTTGCCATTGATGATTTTAGTAGGTCAATTGAATTGTCACCGCAGATTGGCCGTGGTTATTATGCACTTGGTAAGGCGATGTATATCATGGGAAATTACCAGGATGCAGATAACCTTCTTCAAATGGCAGTTGACAAGAACTTCAGACAAGATGATGCTCTCTTTTTCTGGGGGCTAACCAAGAACCGACTTGGAAATTATAAAAAGGCCTGCGAATACCTTCAGGAAGCCTGTGAAATGGGTATGGATGAAGCATGTGATTCCCTTCAGCTAATTGATTGTGGTAAGCCTACAAAATTTTTAATGGAAAATCATTCACTTTAATCAACTAAAATCTTCGATTCCAAGAATAATGAAACAGTATAATTGTTAATATTACACACCAAAAAACTAGAATGATTTTACCTAAAATGTACCTTCCAATATTGATTCTATTTATAGGATTTACGGTTATAAATGCTCAGGATTCGGATAAATTTCGATATCCAGACGGACTGTATAAAACAAAAGATGATTTTATAAATAAAATTCCGTCTGAAGTTCGGGAACTAACCGTAAAAAAGATTGAACTGGTCAATTATTCAGATTCAGTAATACGAAGGTGTTTCTTTTTAGACAAGACAAGCAGTAAAAAAATAAAGAAGGTTTTTGCTGTTTCACATAATGGTGATTTATACTTCAGCAACTGGGCCATTTTGAAAAACAAAAACAAGGATGACAAATCCTTATCTCCCGCTTCTTCGATGAATTCATTTGTACTGGTTACAATTTCGGGTAGTAGATATCTTTATGCTGAAGCTGGACTAATAAACCATTGGCAGACTGGATTAAGCAGCGGAGTTGCAGGTGGTGTAGGAGGTATTGCAGGAAGTGCATTAGGGGAAATAGTCAATAGCTCATTTCCTGAAACGACTGATTTCGGGACTGGTGTTGTTTGGGATTTTGAAAAGAAGGAGTTTAATATTTTTCGCAATTGTCCCGATTTTAATGAATTTATTGAGGGATTTCCAGTGGAAAAAGTTGATTGTGGTAACGAATTATTTGACCTCAGTAGAATTAGAGAGGCAATACAAGTGATTAATAATTAAGTTACGTTAAAGCCAGATTAACCAATTAAACGTTATAAATATGAACAAAGTAATACTGATTATCATTTTCTTAGCTGTAACATTTTCTTTCACTTTTGCCCAACCACAAAAATATCCAAAAGGTGCCTACATGAGTTTCGATGAGATAGTAAGTAAAACGCCGTCAGAACAATATGACCTGGAAGTTATAAAGAGGACGGCAGGTGATATTAAAATGGTTGGTGGCAATGACTATAAAATTGAGTCAAAAGACAAGTCTGTTAAGAAAAGCGTACTGAAAAAGGATATGTGGGCTTACTCTGATGGTGATACATTATATCTGAATTGTTTCCAGTATAAAGTCCAGCCATGGTATTCCCGTGTATTAAGTGATGGTGATTACCTGGTTATTAGAGCTGGACTTTCCCAGCAATCAGATGAGCAAAAGGCCCAGATGCAAATGGGTTATTATTTTGGAGCTATTGGAGGGGCAATTGCAGGTGCAAAACTGGCTATGCTTCGGTTTTTATATGTCATTGATAAAAATACGAATGAGATTTTTACCGTGACCCCAGAATCCCTGGAAAACCTGCTTTCTGGTAATAAGGATTTATCATTTCAATTCAGAAACGAAACAGAAAAGGAATCGGAAGAAATTTTGTTGAAGTATGTAAAACTTCTTAATGAAAAATGATTGTAAAAATTAAGTTTCAGATAAACAAATATACATTCTGGTTAAAAAGTATTAACACAAACAACTGTCTATGAATACAACCTGCATAAAGAAAATAATACTTTTCTGTATTATAATGTTTTCGGTAATACAAATATATGCGCAAGTTTCTCATCCAACCAGAGATAATAAGGGCAGAAGGCACAGAGGTTTCTATTTGTCTTATGCCCCAGGAATTAACCTGACCAATGTTAAGATGACGGACAAATTTGGTTCTACAACATTTAAAGGGCCTGGGGTTGGAAATGATTTCAAGATTGGAGGAACTTTGAAGGAGAATCTTATCATACATGTCACTTTGCTGGGTCATGGTGTATATGAACCTAGAATTTACGATGAAAATACTGGACAAAACGGGACAAAAGCAGATAAGATAGATTTTGGTGAACTAATGATTGGTGGTGGAATAACATACTACACACCTGAAAACTTCCTATTTTCATCGTCTGTTGGGTTTGGGGGGTTTTCGTTAACTGATGAGAAAAATAATGAAGACAGTTACACTGACAGAGGTTTTAGCTTTCAGGCAAAGGCAGGCAAAGAATGGTGGGTTTTACCAAAGTTTGGATTAGGACTTGCTATATATTATCATTACACAAACGTGCTTAATCAAAAGGGTGGTGATGATGAAGAAAAAATAAGAAGCAATAATCTTGGAATAGTTCTAAGTGCCACTTTAAATAGGAAAAGTAAATTGTGAAATAACAATTGCTAAAGCGGTTTTTCACTACTACCATTTAGTCATATCATAGTCTATGTGATCGTCATTAATGTCCATGTCTTTAATCTCACAGCCTAGTTTTTTGGCATCATTTTCAAAAATTATTCTGTAATTTTCATATTCATCTTTGTAAAACACTCTACGTTTTAATAATTCGGGAAGTTTCCTAAAAGCTCTTTGCCCTCCACCTAGTGTATCCCTTCTACCAACCCCGTCTTGTTAGATGTTCCGCTGATACTTAACTTCGCGCCATGCGAAAGAATCAGAAATACAGTGAAGAGGGAAATAGCTTACAATGCAGATATGCATAGAAAAGTGTATTAACCCAGCTTATTTTTGTTACTTTAAAAAAGCATTCGGAAAAGCAACACAGTTAAACTGTAGAAAAATTGCTAAATAAAAAGGATTTAATTTAATATGCGAAAAATTACACAGACCCTTAGTTATTTTGTGTACTGATTTATTCTATACAAACCAAAAACCATAGAAAGAAAATTTACATTTTTTTACCAAACATAATCAAGCTCATCTCATTGAATCATTCCGAAAAGAGATTTATCCCATAAAATTGTGTTATTGGTTCCTTTTATCTATATTCGTTTTCAAATTAAACCTGAAATGGGCTTAAACAAAAATATTTCGGACGAAGAACTGGTTGAAAAGCTTAGGAAAGGAGATCTCGAAGCTTTCGATGCGGTTTTTGAAAAGTACAGCAGCCGGTTGTTCGGATTTGCCATGAAATACTTAAAATCTAAGGAAGAAACCGAGGGGCTTGTGCAGGATGTTTTTCTGAAAATATGGGAAAACAGAAAAACGCTTAAAAAAGATTCTTCATTAAAATCCTACCTCTTTACGATTTCTTACCACAACATTTGTAAATTTTTCAGAAAGAAACAAAACCAGGTAAAACTGAGTGAAGAAATTGGTTTAGCCAGCAACATCTCTGTGGATACGGAGGAAGAAATAGATTATCATTCTACTTTGGAGCAGATTCAAAAATTGGTTGAGAAATTGCCGCCGAAGCAAAAAATAATATTTGAAAAAAGCCGGAAAGAAGGAAAAAGCACTCGTGAAATTGCTGAAGAAATGCATCTCGCCCCCGGTACTGTTGACAACCACATATCGGCAGCCCTAAAATTTTTACGAAAACATATTTCCATGAGTAACCTGGCCCTTTCGCTTTTTTTGACTGTTTTTCTTCATTAGCCAAAGTGATTCAATTATTTTGATCCAAACAGAGCAAAAGTTTTTTCCACAGCAAAGCGTTTTTCCATGGTATCTTCAGCAATTCCAATTTGCTTTCTTTTAAATTCATTAGTTTTTTTCTTAGTAAATTTTCATGCTTAGATTTACTGATTTGCAATAGGTTAAATTATCGTTAGGAAAAAACATCGTTTTTTATCGTGAGATTTTATTACTTCATGGATATTACTTTACAGAAAAGAATAGAAAATTATTTTCTTGGTTTAGTTTAGTTAGAAAAAAATCCTCTTTGAAATACAAGAGGATTTTTATAAAACAGAATAAATGATTCAACAAAACGATATAGATAAAATTGTCCGGTTCAGCAAAGGGCTTTCCAATGAAGAAGAATCACGTTATGTTTGTTCTCTTTTTGCTGAAAAAGAGGACAGCAACGAATTGAAGTATTATATAAAGGATGAGTGGGAGAAGTACCTCGAAAACAATGAAGGTGAAAACCAAAATTTATCCTACCTACTCGACCGCATCCACCACAGAATGCATTTTATTGAAAACTGGGAAAAACAATCGATTACCCGGAAGATTTACCGGTGGTATTCGGTGGTTGCAGCCATTTTGCTGGTTCCCCTGCTGATTGCTGGAGTTTTATGGTTTACTGCAGAACCCGCGGTGGAAAAAGTATATGTGGTTGAAAAACCGATCACTTCTTCTATTCACGCTCCTTTGGGATCGAGAATCAGCTTTGACCTTCCTGATGGAACCAGGGGATGGCTCAATAGTGGTTCTTCACTGGAGTATCAACTCCCTTTCAGCAACAACAGGCAGGTAGCCATCCGGGGTGAAGCCTGGTTTGATGTGGCACAAGATGCCTCTAATCCTTTTGAAGTTACAGCCGGGAATTCAAAAGTGAAAGTTCTGGGTACCAAATTTAACCTGAACGCCTACCCGGAAGAAAATTATGTGGAAGTGGTGCTCGAAGAAGGAAAAGTGGATTTTTCGTTACAGGGAATTTCTTCTGTGGTTGAAATG
>JAWLCW010000038.1:0-38806 GCA_041686935.1 Mariniphaga sp.
AATGCTGTATCTTTATGGCTCATAATCGGGTGTTGTAAAAGTGTTGTTTTTTGTTATAACTAATTCAAATATAACACTTTACACCCGATTATACAACTATGCGGTGAATTTTTCGGGATTAAACCCCTGGCGGTGGAACTGGCAAAAGTTACACTGATGATAGCCAAAGAATTAACCTGGCTTGAAAAGAAAGAAGACCACGACAATAAATTCAGTCCGCTGCCGCTTGATAACCTGGACAATAACATTATTTGCGTTGATGCCCTTTTGGACGAAAACAACAATCCCCGGCAGTGGCCCGAGGTCGATGCCATAATCGGCAATCCGCCCTACCAGAGCAAAAACAAAATGCAAAAAGAGTTTGGCATGGAATACCTGAATCGGCTTAGAGCCGCATACCCCGAAATTCCAGGTCGTGCCGATTTTTGCGTTTACTGGTTTTATAAAGCACACCAGCACCTTAAACCGGGCAGTTTTGCCGGGCTGGTTGGCACCAACACCATACGTCAGAATTACAGCCGCGAAGGCAGCCTCGACTACATTGTAAAAAATAACGGAACCATTGTAAATGCAGTCTCTTCGCAGGACTGGAGCGGCGATGCAGCCGTGTTTGTTTCCATTGTAAGCTGGACAAAAGGCGAATACAACCTTCCGAAACAGCTTTTTTACCTGGATTCAGGTAACAGGCTGCAGCGAAAAGAAATTCTGTCCATTAACAGCAGCCTCAGTTTAAAATCCGATGTTTCGGGAGCCAAAAAACTGAAATGCAACCGTTCGCCAAAAAGAGTTTTCCAGGGTCAAACACACGGGCATAAAGGATTTTTGGTACCTAAAAGCGAAGCGAAAGTTTTGCTGGAAAAACACCCGGAATATACCGAAGTTTTGAAACCCTTCCTTATTGGCGACGAAATGATTTCAAACCTTAAATCTCAACCCAAAAGGTTTGTTATTGATTTTACAAACCAAAATCTGATTGAAGCTTCACAATACATGTTGCTTTTTCAAAAGCTTGAACAGCATGTGTTGCCGGAAATTCAAAAAAAGGCAGAAGATGAAAAATTCGGAATTACAAAACCCAATGGCAGGGAAGCACAACTCAAAATTTGGTGGAAAATGTGGAGGAGGAGAGAGGATATGCTTACTGAGATTTTAAACTTGAAAAGATATATTGTATGTGCTCAGGTTACAAAACGTCCAATTTTTAAATTCATCTCGAAAGATATCAATCCTAACGCAGCCCTTATAGTATTTGCTTTTGATGACGAATACAGTTTTGGTATAATCAATTCAAAATATCACTGGGAATGGTTTAAGGAAAAATGTTCTACCCTAAAAGGGGATTGGCGTTATACTACCGATAGCGTTTGGGACACCTTCCCGTGGCCGCAAAGTCCGTCAGTAAATGAGGTGGAGGAAGTAGCAAAAGCAGCAAAGGCACTGCGCGATGAGCGGAACCGGATTATGAAGGAACATAAAATGAGTTTGCGCGACCTATACCGTTTGCTGGAAAAACCCGGCAAAAACCCGGTCCGCGATCTGCAGGATGCCCTTGACCGGGCGGTTTCAAAAGCATACGGATTTGATGAAAAAGGCGATTTACTGGAGCAACTGCTTAACCTGAACTTTAAAATTGCCGAAAGCGAACAAAACGGGAAACCGGTGCAGGCGCCCGGCCTTCCTGCCTGGTTTGTAAACAGGGAGAAGCTGATTTCCGGTGATTGTGTGAAATTTGAAGGGTGAAAAAATGCTTTTCAGTCTCTTAGTTTATCCAGTATTTTTTTTATCGATTGCCTGTTCTCTTTTGAAACACCTGATTCTTTGGCCATTTCGTCCCAGTTGCTTATGACCTCCTGTACCTGTTCTATAATTGTTTTTGCATTTTTTATTCCAAAAAGGGTCGCAAGTTTCATGAGTTCTTTTCTGCCTGGATTTTTACTTTCTCCGGCCACCATGGTACTGTGAAACCCATAACCGGAATAGGAAAAGGTAAGATCGTAGGCCGGTGCAAACCGCCATTCTCCTTTTGCATTCATCAGGAATGAAAAATTTTTGCTGTGGTCGTCCCGGTTATGGGCATAAACATTAAATGCTGCAAGCCTTAAAATTTTTTCATACGCATGTACATGTTTTTCCAGCCGGAATGCACAATCCATTAAATGGCCGTAATCCATAGCGCTCATCCTGAAATTATCGTGCATAATCCCGGAAGCAGTGTGCATGTGCAGGCGGTTATTACCCAAACGGTCAAATCGTTTTGTACCAAAATATACCCGGCCCGATTTCCCTTCAAATAATTTGCATTCGCTCATCTCAATGCCTGCCAGCAAAGCCATTTTATGATATGCAAATTCGATGTTGGCAATTTCCCTGTTGTCTGATGATGAAGGGAATTTTATTATCCAATGTGCATAACCATCAGGAATGCTGCCAACCCCGTGTATCAGTTTACCGGTTTGACTGTTGTATCCAACAAAAATCTTTGGCCTTGCCCCACCGGAAGAACCCCCGATAATAAATAGTTTTTCTATAATCTCAGGGCTTGTTCCTTCGAGCACCTGGTTTATTTCCAAGGCAATGGTATCCAATTCCGGCCCGGACAGATCGATTTTGCCAGACTCAATTTCCGGTTTGTAAACCAGTGCCCCCATCCCCCCGGAACCGACATAAGCAAGCCTGTCAAGTGGGGTTATATCTGCAACATTTATCCCTTTTGAGGTTAATGTCCGGTCTAAAAGCAGTCTTCCCCAGCCATCGGGAAGGGAGTCGTTAAATACGCCAAACAAACCTTCAAATGGTTCATATTCAGCACTGACAATATTATTTGTGTATGGTAACCTTATGGGGGATATTTTAAGCCCTTTGTCTAAAAATCCGGGGTTGTATTTAAAATAAATTTTTCGGGTTGAGAGTACTAACTCCCCAACATCAAAGTTTTGTCCTTCAATTGATAACGATACTTTTATTTTTTCTGTTCCAATCATTGAGGATTACTTATTGGTAAATAGTTTTTCGATATCATCAGTGTTTTCGTTTTCTTTTAAGACATGGTCAAAATCATTTAGCCGTCCCAAAAGGTGCATTAGCTTAAGAAAGGATTCCAGTGAAATCTTGCCGCTGCGCTCAAACCTTTTCAAACTTCCGAGTGATACACCGGAACGTTCTGCCATTTCTTTCTGTGAAATTTTCATCTTTTTACGTTTGGTACGGTGCCTTTGGGCCATCTTCAGTCCCACTTCGTATGGAGTTGGTTCCAATGAGTACATAATTACAGATAAAATATTGACCAAAATTAATCAAAATATTACAAAATAGCTAATATATTGTCTGGTAAATTCGGATTTCTGTATAACATTTGGCCGGCTCCGACCACCAGTGCTTTCAGGTGGGTGAAGGTTTTGTTCCGAATGGTTTTCGTTTCATTTTGTGCAACTTAATCATTTCAAGCTCTTATTTAAACTTATTCATTCTTCCAATCCCCTCCGGTTCGAAGAATTTCCGGGGGCTGATTTTGCGGTAGTTTAAAAATCGCAAACAAAAGTCTCTTTTTCAAACCACGCATGCTTCCGGTAAAAACCACATGTGGTTTTGGTTGGGATCACACGTGGTTTTGATCGAAATCACGTTAGGTTTTGGGTCGAACCACGCGTGGTTTGAAATGAAACCAAACATGGTTTTTTACTTCATAATAAATCAGCCGGTAATTTTTTGAAACCGACATGTTTCAGCGCGGATAAAATCCCGGCGCCTGGCCTTTGGTTCACGCTTACTCGCCTGATGGAGTTGAAAGATAAATTCTTTTCTTCTATTCTTTAGATTATCATAATAAAAAAGATTCGTAATTTTCTCTGTGAATGACTTCTGTTTTATGTGGATGGTAGGTTTTTGTAAATGTTACCGGAAATCCTGATTTTTTATTTGGATTCCACTTGAATTCAAAAGCGGAGATTTTACCATCAATTTCTTCAATATAGTCTATTTCCTGCTGTTGCTGGGTTCTCCAGAAATAGGAAGAGCCATAAAAACCATGGTAAGAATTCGATTTTCTTCGTTCAGAAACCAGGTAGTTTTCCCATAATGCTCCCACGTCGTTCCTGTTGCTTGTAAAACTGAAATTGCCAATTACGGCATTCCGGATGCCATTGTCGTAAAAGTATATTTTTTTATTCTTTTTAATTTCATTTCTGACATTTCGGGCAAAAGAAGGAAGCCTGAAAACAATATAAGCTTTTTCAAGAATATCAATATATCGTTCTACTGTTTCTGATGTTGTGCCAGCCGATTTAGCCACTTCTGAAATATTGACCTCATTGCCAATTTGCCAGGCAAGCAATTGAACAATCTTTTCCAATTCAGTAGGTTTTCGAATATTGCCAAATTTAAAAATATCTTTGTACAAATAACTGGAAGCCAACAAATTTAGCAACTCATTTTCCCTGCCGGGATTTGTTAAAACTTCCGGATAGCTGCCATAAATTAGCCGCTGTTCAACTTGTTGCAGTTCAGTCCGAAGATCATTATAATTTACCATCTCCTTAAAAGACAACGGAAACAGGTTAAATTCATACTTTCTTCCAGTAAGTGGTTCATTTAGTTCACTTGAAAGTTCAAAGGATGAAGAGCCGGAAATTATCGGACAAACGCCTTCGATATAATCAACAATGAGTTTGATTGTCTTTCCAATATTTGGTATATCCTGAGCTTCATCAATCACAATTACTTCGTTCTTTCCAATAATACTTTTAAGCCTTTCCAACGTACTGTTCTCAATCAACCTTGCGTCACCCGGATTATCTCCGTTAAACCAGATATACGGTTTTGTTAATTTTTCAGAAATGCTTTTTAACAAAGTAGTTTTGCCACATTGCCTTGAACCAAGAAGGATTATGGATTTTTTGTCAACAATCCTTTCTATAATATTTTCTTCAATTGTTCTTTGAATCATTGCACAAAAATAATAATTTTCACCTGTAGTCGAAAATTATTATAGTTATTTTAAAGTAAACTCGAAAATTATTACTTTTCCAATACAAAATGTAATCTGCTGGTAACCGTCATGCTGGTGTGGGTCTGTCTGGCGGTTGGCAGATGTTTTTCTTTGTAATAGAAAATAAAACAAATAATTGCAGACTTGAAGAAGAAAATAAAAAGTATTCAATTCCTATTGTTATTCAAACCATAAAAATAAAGAACTGTTTTACCGGTACATTTTCTCTCTCAGTTCCTTAATTCTGTCATCCGAAACATAATCATCATAATCCATCAGTTTGTCGATGATGCCGTTGGGAGTGAGTTCGATGATGCGGTTGCAGGTAGATTGTATAAATTCGTGGTCGTGCGAAGACATAAAAACGTTTCCCGGGTATTTTACCAGGTTGTTGTTAAACGCCTGTATCGATTCCAAATCGAGGTGATTGGTTGGCGTGTCGAGGATTAAAACATTTGGATTCAGCAACATCATTTTTGAAATCATGCAGCGCATTTTTTCACCGCCAGACAATACTTCCACTTTTTTATGCACCTCCTCGCGGGCAAATAACATTTTTCCCAGGTAGCTCATAATGTAAAAATCAGTGGTGTCGGTTGTAAACTGGCAAAACCAGTCGAAAAGGCTCAGTTCGCTTCGGAAAAAATCAGCATTATCCAAAGGTAAATAGGCTGATGTAATGGTTTGCCCCCATTGAAATGTACCCGAATCCGCTTGTTTTTTTCCGTTGATGATTTCGAAAAATGCCGTCATTGCCCGCGGATCTTTCGACAGAAAAATGATTTTATTGCCTTTGTTTGCAACAAATTCAACATCTTTAAAAAGTACGGTACCATCCATGCTGGCGCTCAATCCGTGAACATCGAGAATTTTATCGCCCGCTTCACGTTCCGGAGTAAAAATAATGCCGGGGTATTTTCGCGTTGATGGCTCAATGTCTTCAATGTTAAGCTTTTCAATCATTTTTTTACGGCTGGTGGCCTGCTTCGATTTTTTTACGTTTGCACTAAACCGGGAAATGAATTCCTGCAGTTCCGCCTTTTTCTCTTCCGCTTTTTTGTTCTGTGCCTTTTGTTGCCGCAGCGCCAGCTGACTGCTCTGGTACCAGAAACTGTAATTTCCGGCAAATAATTTTATTTTTCCGTAATCGATATCTACAGTGTGCGTGCTGATGGCATCCAGAAAGTGACGGTCGTGCGAAACAACCAGCACTGTATTTTCATACTCCGAAAGGTAATTCTCCAGCCACGAAACAGTTTCCAGGTCGAGATCGTTTGTGGGTTCATCGAGCAGCAGATTGTCCGGTTTTCCAAAAAGCGCCTGGGCCAGTAAAATCCGCACCTTTTGTTTCCCGCTCATATCTCTCATCAGCGTGTGATGAAATTCCTCGCTTATTCCCAGGTTGCTTAATAAAATAGCAGCATCGCTTTCGGCATTCCAGCCATCCATTTCTCCAAATATTTGTTCGAGGTCGGCAGCTTTCATTCCATCTTCATCCGAAAAATCGGGTTTGGAATACAAAGCTTCTTTTTCCTGCATTATTTCCCAAAGTTGCGAATGGCCTTTCAAAACCGCATGAATAACCGAATCTTCATCAAAGGCAAAATGGTCCTGGCTCAGTACTGAAAGCCGCTCGCCAGGGCCCAATGCGATTTGGCCTGATGTGGAGTCGATTTCTCCTGAAATGGCTTTTAAAAAAGTTGATTTTCCTGCCCCGTTTGCGCCGATAATACCGTAGCAGTTTCCTGCCGTAAATTTCAGGTTCACATCCTGAAAAAGTACTCTTTTCCCAAACTGTATTTTTAAATTTGCAACTGTAATCATTCGAATAAATTGATATAAACTGTTTTTTACTTTTCCTTCTTATGAAAAAGTGTGCAAACGTAGTGATTAAAATGGTTTAACTACGCCAAAAAAAAGAATTCCGGAAATTGATAACATTAAGGTTAACCTGTTGATAATTAATAGTTGTGTTTGGCTTTGTTACCTTTGGCTGTGGTCAGGAGGTCTGCTATTTCCCTGGCGGTGGTGGCAGAGTCACCCGGTAGGGGGCAGATCGAAGACAATGGTGGTTTTTCAGGTTAGTGTAAGTTTTGTTGCGAATGGTTTTCGCGGTTAATTTGCCCGCGCGAATAGGAAAAATAAATGCCTGCCACACTTATAAGCGAAAAAGTAATAAATCCCCATTTCATCGCTTTCAAAAACAAGCTGTTGGGTACCGATTCAATTGCTTGGTTTCCCATTATTCCGGCAAAGAAAAGGGTAGCAATGGTCATACTAACAATTTGTCCCACCACGCGCATGGTTGCTGCCGAACCGGATGCAAGACCGAGCTGGTTTTTTTCTACGGAACTCATAATGGTATTCATATTGGGCGAGGAGAAAAAGGCGAATCCCAGGCCAACCCAAAAGAGCAAAACCACAATCAGCCAAACGGGGGTGGTTCCTGAGAGAAAAGCAAAAGCTGCCAGTCCAAGTGTGCACATGGACATTCCCAGGGTGGCCAGGTAACGAGGTTGAATGCGGTCGGATAGCCGGCCTGCAACAGGTGAAAAAACAGCCATCATAGCCGGTTGGGCAACCAGAATGATACCGGCATTCCGGGGCGATAAACCCTGAACTTTCTGCAAATACAAACTCATCAAAAACACGATGGCAAATGTTGCACTGTAATTAATAAGGGCAGCCAGATTGGAAAAAGCAAACAAACGGTTGCGGGTAAACAGCCTGGTTTCGAGCACTGGCATTGTGGACTTACTTTCAATCCACCAGAAAAGAACCAGTGCCAGAGAACCGCCGCCCATCAGCAGCCAGCCTGAAATTGCCGGAATGCGTGAAGAGCCGTACACCAGGGTCACCAGGCCTGAAATATAAAACAGAGTTCCTTTCAGGTTCGGTTTTTTCGACGAAATGTTATCGCGGCTGTCTTTTCCCAAAAACAGGAATGCAATAATTATGGTGAGAATTCCCAACGCCGAAGAAACAAAAAAGATGGAACGCCAGCCCAGATACTGGGTTAAAAAACCCCCGGCAAATGGTCCAAATGCCAGACCAAGGTAAACTGCCGAAACCGACATGCCCAGCACCCTGCCCCGGAATTGTGGTAAAAAAGCCGAAACCAGAATGGCTGGTCCGGTTGTACTGGAAAATGCCGCACCAATGCCCTGAATGAACCGGAAAAGGATGAGCCAGAAACCGGAAGGTGCAAATCCGCAAACAATGGATGAAATGGTAAAAATGGTAATACCGGTTTTAAATATACACCGTATTCCCGTTAAGTCGCCCCAACGGCCCACTGGCAGTAAAAACATGGCGGTTGCCAGTAAAAAGGAGGTAATCACCCAACTCAGTTCTATTGCATTGAGCCCGAAACTTTTTTCGATAGCCGGCAGGGCTATGTTCACCGATGATATTAAAAAGGTTCCCATAAACGAGGTGATGGCAACAATGCCCAAAATGGAAATTTGCTTTTTTGTCCAGTTCATAAAACGTTTGTTTTTAACATCTCAGAAAATGTCAAAATTAGCATTTATTGCCTGAATTGGTATTTGGCTGTTTAGCTTATCTTTTCAGATGTTTCCTGTCATTTTTTCCGGTTTCACCCATTCTTCGTATTGTTCCGGTGTAACATAACCCAGCCCAACGGCTTCCTCTTTCAGGGTGGTGCCGTTTTTATGGGCAGCCTGGGCAATTTCTGCCGCTTTGTAATAGCCAATTTTGGTGTTCAGCGCCGTAACCAGCATCAGTGAATTATTCACTAATTTCTTAATCACCGGGTAATTGGGTTCGATGCCCACGACGCAGTTGTCGTTAAACGAAACGCAGGCATCGCCCAGCAGTTGGGCACTTTGCAGAAAATTAGCAGCCATCAAGGGTTTAAACACATTCAACTCGAAATGCCCCTGCATTCCGCCCACCGAAATTGCCACATCGTTTCCCATCACCTGCGCACAAACCATGGTTAGGGCTTCGCTTTGGGTAGGATTTACCTTTCCCGGCATAATGGAAGAACCGGGTTCGTTGGCTGGCAGAATCAGTTCTCCGATACCCGATCGGGGACCAGAAGCCAGCAGCCGGATGTCGTTGGCTATTTTATTGAGCGAAACAGCCAGTTGTTTTAATGCGCCATGCGATTCCACAAGCGCATCATGCGCAGCCAGCGCCTCAAATTTATTAGGTGCGGTAATAAATGGAAGCCCGGTAAATTCAGCGATTTTTTTAGCCGCCAGCACATCGTAACCTTCCGGTGCGTTTAGTCCTGTTCCCACGGCAGTGCCGCCCAAAGCCAGTTCCGAAAGATGTTCCAGCGTATTTTTCAGCGCTTTTAACCCGTGGTTAAGTTGGGATACATATCCTGAAAATTCCTGGCCAAGGGTAAGGGGAGTGGCATCCATCAGGTGTGTGCGGCCAATTTTTACGACGTTGTAAAACGCTTCAGATTTCTGCTGCAACGTATCGCGCAGTTTTTCAATGCCCGGAATGGTTTTTTCCACTAAGGTTTTGGAGGCGGCTATGTGCATGGCTGTTGGAAACGTGTCGTTGGACGACTGCGACTTGTTCACATCGTCGTTGGGTTGAAGGATTTTTTCGCCCTCGCCCAGGGTTTTCCCGGCAAGCACCTGCGCACGGTTGGCAATCACTTCGTTCACATTCATGTTGCTTTGTGTACCCGAGCCCGTTTGCCAAATCACCAGCGGAAACTGGTCGTCAAGCTTTCCTTCCAGAATTTCGTCGCATACCTGTGCAATCAAATCCCTTTTTTCTTCCGGCAAAACGCCCAGTTCGCAGTTGGCAAATGCCGCAGCTTTTTTCAGGATGGCAAAACCGGTTATAATTTCTTTGGGCATAGAGGCTTCCGTACCAATTTTAAAATTATTACGTGAACGTTCGGTTTGTGCACCCCAGATTTTATCAGAAGGGACTTTTACCTCGCCCATGTTGTCTTTTTCAATTCGGTATTTCATAATGGTATTTTTTGTTTCCAACAAATAATACGTGAAGTTGTTGGTCATCAAATCCTATTTTGAGATTTATTTTTGCTGATGATGAGAAGAATTTTATTATTTTTAGAAAAAATCAATCGTTCTTGCTTTAATTAATTGGAAATGGAAATTCAAACAAACAATACAACCTCTAACTTGTTTTATGGCTAAATAAACTTTTAGTCCAATGAAACATCTGTTTGTTTTGTAAATTCTGTAAATGAACTAAATCATGATTAACAGGAATTGAACCGCAAGCAATATAAAAGCATAAGTTTAGCTTATAGCCTAATAATTTTTATTAATATGTATTGTCGCTACTTTATCATTTCAAATAATTTAAAAATCAAAAAAGAATGGAAAACAAAGATCCGCACAACCAAGCTTACAACGCAAACGATGAAAGCAAATGCCCTGTCACGGGACATGGAGCAAAACCCGTTGCCGGAGGCGGAACACGAAACCGCGACTGGTGGCCAAACAAGTTAAATCTGAATATTCTGCGCCAGCATTCTTCAAAATCGAATCCGATGGGAGGAGATTTCAATTATGCTGAAGCATTTAAAAGCCTTGATTTGGCTGCAGTGAAAAAAGACCTCACCGATTTGATGACCGATTCTCAGGACTGGTGGCCGGCAGACTGGGGACATTATGGTCCGCTGTTTATCCGCATGGCCTGGCACAGTGCCGGAACTTACCGTATAGGCGACGGCCGTGGTGGCGGTGGCACCGGAAACCAGCGATTTGCACCGCTGAACAGTTGGCCCGATAACGTGAGCCTCGACAAAGCCCGCCGTTTACTCTGGCCCATCAAACAAAAATATGGCAAAAAACTTTCGTGGGCCGATTTGATGATTCTTGCCGGAAACGTTGCGCTGGAATCCATGGGGTTTAAAACTTTCGGTTTTGCCGGCGGACGCGAAGATATATGGGAGCCGGAAGAAGATGTTTACTGGGGGGCTGAAACCGAGTGGCTGGGAGGCGATATCCGCTATGCTCATGGATCCGAAGGTGTACATAAAGAAAGTGGAGTAGTTGTATCCGACGATGATGCAGACGGAGATATACATTCACGTGAGCTGGAGAATCCGCTTGCCGCTGTGCAAATGGGGTTAATTTATGTTAATCCTGAAGGACCTGACGGAAATCCCGATCCTGTTGCCGCCGCTCATGATATCCGTGAAACCTTTGCCCGTATGGCCATGAATGATGAAGAAACCGTAGCGCTTATTGCCGGCGGACATACCTTTGGAAAAGTGCATGGTGCAGGACCTGCTGACAACTTAGGCCCGGAACCGGAAGCAGCTCCGATGGAAGAAATGGGTCTGGGATGGAAAAACAAATTAGGTAAGGGAAATGCTGAACACACCATCACCAGTGGCCTTGAGGGAACATGGACAAAAACTCCGACAGCATGGAGCAATAATTTTCTCGAGAACCTGTTCGATTACGAATGGGAACTGACCAAAAGTCCGGCAGGCGCTCACCAGTGGAAACCTCGTGGACAGGCAGGCGCTAACAGCGTACCCGATGCACACATTCCCGGAAAACGGAACCAGCCGTTTATGCTCACCACCGACCTGTCGTTAAGGTTCGATCCCAATTACGAAAAAATTGCACGGCGGTTTTACGAAAATCCCGATGAGTTTGCTGATGCGTTTGCCCGTGCGTGGTTCAAATTAACCCACCGTGATATGGGACCAAAATCACGCTACCTCGGGCCGGAAGTTCCTGCTGAAGATTTGCTTTGGCAAGACCCCATTCCGGAAGTTACACACCAACTGGTTGACGACAACGATGTGACCGGCCTGAAAGGCAAAATACTGGATTCAGGACTTTCTGTTTCTGAACTGGTATCGGCAGCCTGGGCATCGGCATCCACGTACCGCGACTCCGACAAGCGCGGTGGTGCAAACTGCGCCCGTGTTCGCCTGGCTCCGCAAAAGGACTGGGAAGTGAACAATCCCCGGCAACTGGCTAAAGTGCTTGATACGTTGGAAGGCATTCAGAAAGAGTTTAACAATGCCGGCGGTGAAAAAAAGGTTTCGCTGGCCGACCTGATTGTGCTGGGTGGTTGTGTTGCGGTTGAAAAAGCAGCCAAAGAAGCCGGATTTGATGTTTCGGTGCCTTTTACACCAGGCCGCGCCGATGCTTCGCAGGAACAAACTGATGTGGAAGCATTTGAACCGCTGGAACCGCGTGTTGACGGGTTCCGCAATTATATGAAGACAAAATACATGGCCACTGCCGAGGAAATGCTGGTTGACCGCGCCCAACTGCTCACACTCACCCCGCCGGAAATGACTGTGCTGGTTGGCGGGTTGCGCGTGCTAAACACCAACTACGACGGCTCACAACACGGCGCGTTTACAGACAAACCGGAAACGCTCACCAACGACTTCTTTGTGAACCTGCTGGATATGCGTACCGTCTGGAAAGCCGTTTCGGAAGAGAATGAACTGTATGAAGGACATGACCGGAAAACCGGCGATCCGAAATGGACCGGCACCCGCGTTGACCTTTTGTTCGGTTCCAACTCCGAATTGCGCGCCCTGGCCGAAGTTTACGGCTCAGCCGACGGACAGGAGAAATTTGTGCATGACTTTGTGGCAGCCTGGAATAAGGTGATGAACCTCGATCGGTACGACCTGGCATAATAAGCGGTTCATCAGAAAATTCGTAACGTTATTTACTTCTAAAGGCGGTTCGGCAACGGGCCGCCTTTATTTTAAAAAAGGGGCCACCTCAACTTTATGAGACAGCCCTATTTTAAGGTATTGTTTCGAATTTTTGCCTGTTCAGAATAAAACTCTATTCGCCACCACCGCCAATTTGTTTGCTGCGTTCAATTGACTGGAGCGCCAGATAATTGTCTCCAAATTTTTTGAGGTTTTCCATTTCGTCATCAAACTGGTTAAAATGTCTTTCTTCGTCTTCAACCAGTGCCTCAAACAGTTTTTTTGAAACCGAATCTGCATTCTGGGAACATTCGTTCGCCCACTTGTTATAATCGTTGGCGCTCGATTCTTCCATCTGTGCTGCCATTTCCAGCATCTCTCTCACATCCTGCACCTGTTTTACTTCTCCGCCAACTTTCATATTTACATCACCTTTCAGGAAAAGGATCCGATCGGCCAGTTTTTCCACATGAATCATCTCTTCAATGGCTGTACGTTTGAACAGGTTGGCCAGCAAATCATAACCCTGGTCATCGCAGTGAAAATGGAAATACATATACTGGTGAACTGCCAAAAGTTCATCGGCAACTGCTGCGTTTAATAATTCAATACTTTTTTCTTTCATTTTCGTTGAATTTTAGTTTGATGGTGAAAATAACAAAAATTCACCTGTGTAAAAATTAAGAATGGTAATTTATTGCAGATTTATCAAACCTGAAAAATTGTATATGCATTAAGGTAACCTGAAAACAAATTTCTTTTGTTCTTTTCTTGTATTGTGTTGTTCCAATCGGGTTTTGTCTTCTTCCGAATGTGTTTTTTCATCAGCAGGAAAACCAACGGCAATCATGGTAACAGGTTCAAAATTCTCTCCGTCGAGCTGTAAAAGTTCTGAGGCTTTTTCCTTTTCGAATCCGCCCATCTGGTGTGCCTGCAAACCCATTTCCGCCGCCTGAATGGAAATGGAAATATTTGCGGCGCCCACATCATGCAATGCTTTTCCGTTGGGCAGGTTTTTATAATCAAAGTTTTTTTTCATTACCGAAATCATCAATAACTGGGCACTTTGCGCCCACTTTTTATTTCCGTCGGTGAGGCAGTCGAACAAAAGGTTGAAAGCACTTTCGTCCTGCTTTTTGGCGTAGAAATATTGCCAGGGTTGCTCGTTTCGTGATGACGGCGTCCAACGTGCAGCTTCAAAAAGCAAATCAAGCATCTCGCCGGGAACAGGTTTATCTTTAAACTTCCGCGGACTCCAGCGGTTTTTTATGGCTTCGTTTAATTTTATATTTTCTGAATTATTTGACATGATTCAATCTTTTTAAAAATTCTTCACAGCTTAAAACATCAATCTCACTGAAATAGAAATCTTCAGGATTTTCGGAAACAATAAAATTACAGTTTTCCTGAACAGCAGAGTAGTATTCCAGTCCGTCTTCAAAATCATGCACTTGTGGATTTGCAATGGCCTGGTTTGTCGTTTTTTCGTCAATACGGGTGATATGAATATTCCGGCAAAGCAATTCAATTTTCTTTTTAGCCATTTTTTCACCGCTTTTTTTGCCGGAAAAATAAAAGGCAATGGCAAGGCATAATGGCGAAATAAAGAGCCTGATATTGTTTTTACCCTGCAAACTCAACACACGCGATGCCCAAATGAAAAGCGGGTATTCCTTGTTCAGCACTGCAATAATGACATTGGCATCAATAAAAACCTTCATTATTGCTTATTGAAAAATTCTTCTTTAGTACTTTTGCGGGTGCGTTTTTTATACACTGCTTCGCCTTCTGCCACGCGGTTTACCCAATCTGCCACCGGAAAATCATCAAGTGTTTTGTAATTGCCCGAGGTAATCTGCCGGTAAAGAAATTCTGTGAGTCTCGACAGACTGATGTTGTTTTCAGCAGCAAATGTCTTGGCGCCCTCAATCACGTCTTTGTCAAAATGAAGCGTAAGTTTTGTTTCCATCTGCTTTTGTTTTACGTCAAAAATAAAAATCCTTTACGTAAAAACAAAATCAACCGGATATTAATTTTTAACCCAGCTTAAAATTTTCTCATCGTCAGGTTTTACTTTGGGCTCCACCATGTCAACCAGCTTTCCGTTTTCATCAATCAGGTATTTCTGAAAATTCCAGCCAACTTCCGAATCCATCACTCCGTTTTCCGTTTTGGAAGTCAGCCATTTGTATAGCGGGTGCATGTCTTTTCCTTTTACCGAAATTTTCGACATCATGGGAAAAGTTACGCCGTAATTTTTCTGGCAGAATGTTGCGATTTCCTCATTTGTGCCGGGTTCCTGTTTCAAAAAATTGTTTGCCGGAAATCCGATGATGACAAAATCGTCGCCGCCGTAGGTTTCATAAACTTTCTGCAACTGCTCATATTGTGATGTTAAACCACACTTTGAAGCGGTGTTTACTACCAGAACTTTTTTCCCTTTCAGACTGGAGAGTTCAAATGTGTTGCCTTCGATGTCTTCCACGGTAAAATCGTGAAATGATTTTTGTGCCGAAACAATTCCCGTTAAAATTATCATGCTGAAAATTAAAATTAATTTGTTCATTTCTTTCGTTTTTTTGTTATACAAAAGAAACAATATCCTGTGCAAAAAGTTTCGAAAGAGATGGTGTTTATTTACTGGCTTCCCAATCTGCAATAGCTTTCTTCAATTGCATTTCATATTCGGTATCGTTTCTATAAAAGGTAAGGTTGTCCACTTTCTGAATGTCTTCCTCTTTGGTTGTGTTGTAACGGATTGGCGGAATATTTTCACCACAAAAAAGGAAGTTATTTATAACCAGGTTTGTTGTTGCCCGGTGAAACCGCAGCGGCGATTTGGCAATGTTGTAAATGAGGTTGTTGGCCACAATCACATCGGTTGTTCCTTCGTCCAGAAACATGCCGTTGCTTTCGGCGCGGCCCACGTTCAGGTTCACATCGTGAATGCGGTTTTCCAGGATTTGGCTGCCTGGTTGCAAACCGAGCATGTAAATACCACCGCCATCGCTCAGTGTTTGCATGATGTGATGAATGTGGTTTCCGATAATGCTGTTTTCGCGGCAGGGCGTGGGTACCTGGCTCCACATCCAACCAATGGAAATGCCGGTGTAGGGCAGGTTGAAAATGGTGTTGTTGCGGATGGTGGTTTCGGCTGTTAATCCGCACCAAATGCCCACCGCGCCGTAAAATTGTTTGCCGCAATCTGTTACCGTGCAATTTTCAATGGTATTTCCCAGCGCCACCTGTTCCGGCGCCGATTCCCACCATTTTTCACCGTTTACTTCGCGGTCCTGTCCTTCGCCAATCATAATTCCGTTTCCGGAAATATCACTGAAATCCGAGTTTGAAATGGTACAGTTCGTGCTTCCGGTGCCCAACCAAATTCCGGAACCTCCCAAATTTTCGAACCTGCAATTGGAAAAGAAACAGTTTTGCACCCATTCTCCTCTTATTGCCGCCGGAACAACTGCCCAGCCTTCGGTTTCGGGCCGCGGATCGAAATGGCAGGCTTGCACACCGCAATACCCTGCTTCCGGAATTTGCCAGGCTGAATGTTTGAATGTTATGCCTTCAAAATGAATGTTTTTCAGTGGTTTGTTTTCTGTTCCCTGCAAAAGAACCAATCCTTCGGAAACCGGAATCTTAATTTCCATTTCATTCGGATTTTTGTTATCAGGAAGTTTCAGGTAAAAGTTTTTTTCTTCAGAATGATAAAACCATTCATAATCGTCATCCAGAAATTCCATGGCATTTTCCAGGTAATAACGCGGATTGGATTCCCAGTGGTCAAGGTTGAAAAACTCCGGACTTTTTGCGCCGATGGAATCCACAGCCGTGAGTTTGTTTTCCCCGCGATTGATTTCTTTCACCGGAATGCGGGAAATAGACCAGTCGTGCAGCAACACCAGTTCAACGGTTTTTTCATTTGCGGGAACAGGAAAATCGCCCGGTTCGAAAAAGAAGTGTGTACGGCGGTCGTCGCCGACTTTGCCCACACGCAGGTAGCCTTCGTTGGGAAATCGTGCACGGATGGCCCGCCGGTTTTTCACAAACAGTTCGCGCGGAGGTTTTTCATTTTTATAAGCTTTTGGCCAATTTGCTTTCCATAATCCGCCAGATGCTTTTTGCCATTTTGTAATTTCGATACCGCCCGAAATGATTGGATTTTCCCCGGGCATCGCCTTAAAAATGAGGTGTCCTGCCTGGTTTTTAAAAACTTCAGCACCAAAAACTACTGGCTTTGAAATGTTGTATTTGCCTCCATCCAGCCAAATGGTGCAATCTTCATTTGGATTTTGGTTAAAATGGATTTCCGCTGCCTGTTTGGCCCGATCGATGGTTGCAAACGGTTTTTCGCGCGTTCCGGGATTGGCGTCGTTTCCTGTTATAGCTAAATAAAAATCAGCGGAGTAAACTGTTTCAACCTGAAATGCAAAACCAACCAGAAGAACAAACATTTTTATGGAAATTTTTTTGATCATAGTTTGATTTTTATATGGATTAAGAGTTTTAAAATTATAAGAAAATACGATACTTTGGAAGTCTGTTCGAAGGACACTTGAAAATTCTTCATTTTTAGAAAAAAATAACCAATTTCAATGTTGCTATACTTAAAAATATAGAATAGATTTACCTGAAGTTTATTACAATAATTACAAAATTCATTAACCATGAATAAAATATCTTTCTGTTCCGGTCTGTTGATATTATTGTTTTCATTCGTATGGATACAAAGCAGTGCAGGTAAAAATCAGAATAAGTCTGAAAATCGGGAGAGTAGCGATAAGAAACAAATTTTGGAATCGATGCTGCAAAAAAGAACTTTTGTTTTTAACGCAACCGATATGTTTCCTCGGGGAGAAGAAGTGATTAGATTAAATTATGACTTTGATGTTCAGCTCATTGACAGCACAATGATTTCATATCTTCCGTTTTTGGGAAGATCATATAGTCTTAATCCGGGTAAACCTGGCTCCGGGTTTGATTTTGAGCAAAAAATTGAAGAATATGAGTTTAAAGAAAAAAGAAAAGGTTATCAGGTAAAAGTGAATGTTAAAAATGGTTCAGATCATTTAAAATATACTTTTTATGTTGCAGAATCGGGTACATCTGTTTTAACAGTAGCCAGTTTACACCGACAATCCATTTTATATTACGGAACCATAGATTCCAGAAAATAAATCAGGTACGTTTTAAATAATTGCCGGTAAGACTTTAACCAGTTTTATGCCATCCGGTTCCACTTTTGCCTGCATGACAATCACTTCAACACCTTCAGAAACGGCTTCCTTCAATGCTTTTGCATAACCAGGATCAATATCTTTGGCGGGTGCAAAAATTTCCACATCCATGCGCTGCACGATATAGAGCATCACAGCCCGCATTCCCTGTTTTTTTACCTCAGTTAAGGTTTTCAGGTGTTTTTGGCCGCGTGTGGTTACAGCATCGGGGAAAAGGGCATACTTTCCGTCTTTGAGTGTAACGTTTTTTACCTCCACAAAACATTTTTCGCTTTCATTTTCTGCGAATACATCAAAGCGGGAGTCGCCAAATTTAACTTCGCGCTTTACTGAACAGTAATTATTCAATCCTGGGATTTCGCTTTTCGAAATGGCTTCAAACGCCAGTTTGTTAGGATTTCCGGTGTTGATTCCCACCCAGTCTTCGTTAATTTTTATCATTTCCCAGGTGAACCGGGTTTTGCGTTTCGGGTCGTTTACGGGTGAAAGATAAACCTCGGCGCCATTTTCCAGACAGCTTTTCATGGAACCCGAGTTGGTGCAATGTGCCGTAATTACTTCTCCGCCGTCTAATTTTACATCGGCTAAAAATCGCTTGTACCGTTTAACCAGCCTTCCGTGAACCAATTTTTTCTGAAATTGCACAACTTTGAACTTTGAACTTTAAACTTTGAACTGGGAACTCTGAACTCAGAGTTGTGTCCGCGCAAAAGGTACCACATCCTGTCCTGCAAATTCACTGTTCAGGTATTTGTAATAACCGGTTATGGCAATCATGGCGGCGTTGTCCATGGTGTATTCAAATTTGGGAATAATTAAATTCCAGTGGTATTTTTTTGCGTTTTCCATCAGTGCATTCCGCAGCCCGGAGTTTGCCGAAACTCCTCCGGCAACCGTAATTTCCTTAATCCCGGTTTCTTTGGCGGCTTTTTTCAGTTTATTCAGAAGAATGTCGATAATGGTTTGCTGCAGCGATGCACACAAGTCGTTTAGGTTTTCTTCTGCAAAATTTTCGTTTTCCTTTAAATTGTCGCGTAAAAAGTAAAGAAAGCTGGTTTTCAGTCCGCTGAAGCTGTAATTGAGTCCGGGAATACGTGGTTTTGAAAAAATAAACCGGTTTGGGTTGCCTTGCTGTGCCAGACGGTCAACATGCGGGCCGCCGGGGTAGGGAAGTCCCATTACTTTGGCGCATTTGTCGAATGCTTCACCAGCGGCATCGTCAATGGTTTGGCCAATCACTTCCATGTCGAGATAATCCCTAACCAGAATAATCTGCGAATTTCCTCCCGAAACCAGCAGGCACAAAAACGGAAACTTTGGCGGATTGTATTCGCCTTCTTTTTCTTTAATGAACAGCGCCAGCACATGCCCCTGCAAATGGTTCACCTCGATGAGCGGAATACCTGCCGCCAGGGAAAAACCTTTGGCAAAGGAAGTTCCCACCAACAGCGAGCCCAGCAATCCCGGGCCACGGGTAAATGCAACAGCAGATATTTCGCTTTTGGAAATTCCGGCACGGACAATAGCCCGGTCAACCACCGGAATAATGTTTTGCTGGTGTGCCCGCGAAGCAAGCTCGGGCACCACACCGCCATATTCTTCGTGTACTTTTTGCCCGGCCACTACGTTCGATAGAATGACACCGTCGCGAATTACGGCAGCCGAAGTATCGTCGCAGGAGGATTCAATGCCCAGAATGGTAATGCTGGCATTTTTTTTGTTTTTTATATGCTCGTTAATCATTTTCTCCGTTAAATAGTACAAAAACCTGAAACCGGAACTTTTTGTGAAAATTATTAAACGCTACCGGTTAATAAATCAACTGTTTTCAACCTGATTTTGTTCCGGGAAAAGGTTATGTTCGTGTCAAATTTTAAAAAAGGCAAAATTATCAAAAAAGGCTGGAAAATAACACTAATTGTTTTGGCGTTCGTACTCGGAATGTTAGGGGGAGCATATTGGGCGCTGCAAAACAGCAAGGTTCAGACTTATCTGACCCAGCGTCTTGCCGATCAGCTTTCAGAAAAAATTGGCGCCAACATTTCCATCGGAAAAGTTGATGTTGCCTTTTTCCGCAGAGTTGTATTAAAAGATGTGCTGGTGGAGGACCAAAGTGCCGATACGCTTTTGTTTGTACAATCGGTTTCAGCAAAAATCGATTCTTTAAAATTCAGGAAACAAAAAGTCGCAATTGGTCAGATGGAGTTGTCAGGAACCACCTTCCACACCAGTAGAGATTCACTCAGCCGGTTCAATTTCAGCTTTATACTCGATTCTTTAAGCCGGGATGAAAAGAAAGAAAGAAAACCGGGTGAGTGGGCATTTAGTTGCAGCTCCTTTGATTTTTCCAATGCGAAAATCACTTTTCGGGATTTTCACCGTCACGAACCCAAAATTTTGAACATTAAGGATTTTGAATTTACAGTATCCGGTTTTTTCTTTCAAAATGATTCAGCCTATATGGAAATTGACCGTTTAACTCTAAATGATGGGAAGGAATTTGAAATCAATCAATTCAACTCAGTATTAAATTTTTCAGGTAACAGAATCAGGTTGGAGAATTTGAATGTTGAAACAGCTTTGTCTTCCGTTACCCAAAGCAATTTGTTTGTTGAATTGCCCGATTCAACAGAAAGTTTTTTGGAAGCCATCCGGTTCGATTTTGAGTTTTCACATTCCCAAATCAGTTTTTACGATGTGGCGCTGCTGGTTCCTTCGCTTCGGGGAATGGACCAGATTGTTGATATATCGGGGCAGATAAGCGGAACGGTTAATAATTTGCGTGGCAGAAATGTGGAACTGGCAACCGGAAAAAACACTTATGCGCTGATGGATTTTTATGCCAACGATATCACCAGTACCCAAACCATGTACCTTTTTTTAGACCTTAAGCAGGCCCGAACCACCTTCAATGAAATAAGCCGTATTAAACTTCCGGGAAACGGACGGGTGAAGTTTTTGAATTTTCCGCAGGAGCTATATAATGCCGGACTGGTCACCTACCGGGGAAATTTTACCGGATTTTTAACCGATTTTGTAGCCTACGGGACTTTAACAAGCAAAATGGGCAGAATATCCACCGACCTTTCAGTGGTGCCCGATGAGAGGAGAAGGGTAACTTACCGGGGGAAAGTGGCGACACAGGATTTTAAACTGGGCGAACTAATTAAAAATGAACATATAGGAAACCTTTCATTTAGCGGAAGTGTGGATGGAATTTATGAAATAGTAAATCAATCCGTATCCGGAAAATTTGAGGGTGGTATTTCTAAGGTGGAGATAAATGATTATTCGTATGAAAATATTCGCCTCGATGGCATTCTGGAAAATAAAATGTTCGACGGACTGGTTGTTATGAACGATTCCAACCTGCAATTCGACTTTTTGGGAAAGGTAAATCTGAATCCTGAAATGCCGGTGTTTGATTTTCGGCTCGATATACAAAAAGCCATGCTCGGTAATCTGAATCTGAGTGACAGGTTTCCAAAAGCTGAACTGGCTTTTTTAATGAATGCCAATTTTACAGGAAACCGGCTCGATAATCTTACCGGATCAATTGATGTGGAAAACGGGTATTACAAAAACCGGAACGGCGAAATTGATCTTGGCGGAATGGCATTAAGATCCATTTCAAGCGGTTTGAACAATTATCTGACCTTCTCATCCCATATTTTAGACCTGGAAATTAACGGAAGTTTTTATGCCCGCAATTTACAGGATGCTTTTGAAAAAAGTATGTACCGGTATCTTCCGGCAGTTGGTTTTGACCCGTCAGGACAGGGAAAAGCAAACAAATTCGGATACCAGATTGACGTGAAAAACCTGGATGAAGTAACTACTGTTTTTACCCCTGGAATAAAAATAGAAACTCCGTTTCTTCTTTACGGCCAGATGGACTCTGAAAATTCGATTTTTGAACTGAAGGGAAGTATGCCTGGAATTCGTTCTGAAAATGTATTAATCCGGAATATTTTTATTGGCAATAATCCACGGGATGAAGTGTTTATTTCGCGGTTCAGATTTGGCGAAGTTCTCCTGAAAAACGGGATGAAACTGGATAACCTGACCATTGATTCAGAAATAGCCGATAATACCATTTTAAACCATATTGTATGGGGCGAAGAAGGCAAGGGAAAATACAGCGGAAAAATCTCCACAAAATCAGTATTCAGCCCAACCAGGGGTTCGCCTTATTCACATATCGACATTGAAGGTTTTCCATCACAAATTTTTGTGGCCGATTCACTTTGGCAAATAAATACTTTTACCGCAAGCATAGACAGTTCGGCGGTGAAAATTAACAATTTGAAAATTCAGAACAGAAATCAGCAAATTATTTTGGATGGCCTGATTGCAAATAATGATTCAAGCCTGATGATGGTTTTGTTTGATAATATTTCCCTGGACAATCTTGGCGCTTACCTTGAAAAAGAATTGCCATTAAAAGGAACCCTGAACGGTTCGGCGCAACTCAGAGACTTTTACAACCATCGAATGCTTTTTTCTGATTTAAAAATAGACCAGTTCAATTTCAGGGATCAGAGCATTGGGGATATTTCGCTTTTTAATCGGTGGGATCATGAAGATCAGGTAGTGATGTCGGAAATGAAAATTGTTTCCAACCAACGGCAGAATCTTTTTGCAAGCGGCTATTATAATCCTGAAAACCGCGAGCTTTTGTATTTTGCCGATTTTGATCACCTTTCGCTGGTAATTCTCGAAACTGTTATCAGAAATAATTTTTCAAACTTTCATGGAAACGGATCAGGGAAACTAAAAATTCACGGAACCCCCGACAATGTTTTACTTACCGGCAGCGTACATGCATTAAATGCCGGCCTTACAATTGATTATACACAGGTGAGTTATAATTTTACCGATTCTGTTTATTTTAAAGCTGATACCATATTATTCGACCGGATTGCCATCAATGATTTATCGGGGAACCGGGGGACATTTGGGGGAACCATTGTTCACAGCAATTTTCAGGATATGCAGTACGACCTTTCGGTATATTCGCCTCGCCTGATAGCCATGAATACAACAACACGAAACAATCCGCAATTTTACGGGCAGGTTGTTACCAATGGCAGACTGAATATTACGGGCAGGGGCCGGCGGGTCAACCTAACCGGTTCGGGTACCACACTTTCAGGTACTAATGTAAATATTTCGCTTGAAGACGAAAGCGAACTGGAACGTTACGACTTTATTCAGTTTATTTCAACTGAAGACACTGTAAGACAGCAGTTTTTATTTCCGCGACGTGACGACGGAGATTTCAGTCTCGATCTCACTATAAGGGCAACACCGGAGGCACGGGCTCAGCTCATTTACAATTCCCAAATCGGAGATATTATTCGGGCACAGGGCGAAGGGCTTTTGCGGTTTGGTATGAACAACGATGGTGACATCACCCTTTCAGGAAATTATACCGTTGAGCGTGGTGATTATCTTTTTACCCTGCAAAATGTAATTAACAAACGATTTACCATAGAACAGGGCGGAACAATAACCTGGTCGGGCGATCCCTATAATGCCATCATCAATTTAAATGCGGTTTACAAGTTAAAAGCATCTTTATACGATTTGTTGGTGGATACTTACTCCAATATTTACCAAAGTCAGCGTATTCCGGTGGAATGCAAAATTATTCTTACGGAAGAATTGTCTAATCCAAATATCGATTTTGCCATTGAATTTCCAACAGTTGAGGATCGCCTGGTGGAAGAAGTGAAACAATATTTCAATACGCCGGAAGAAATGAACAAACAAATTCTTTCACTGGTGGTATTGGGAAAATTTTATACTCCGGAATATCTGCGAGGTACTTACGAGGCTCAAAATCCAAACCTGATAGGTACAACTGCAAGTGAACTTTTCTCGAACCAGTTAAGTAACTGGCTTTCGCAAATCAGCAATAATGTAGATATCGGGTTGAATTACCGGCCCGGGAACCAGATTACCAACGACGAAATTGAGCTTGCACTCAGCACCCAAATGTTCAACGACCGCGTTACATTAAACGGGAATGTCGGAAACAACAATAATCCGAACTCCGGAAACAACAGTCAGATTGTAGGCGATTTCGATGTAAATGTGAAACTCATTCCCAGCGGAAAAATCCGGTTTAAAGCATACAACCGCTCAAACAATAATCTGATATACGAAACCGCACCCTATACACAGGGTGTTGGGTTTACTTTTACTGAGGAGTTTAATAATATGGATGATTTGCTCGGAAAAATGAAGTCAATTTTTAATCGTAAAGAGGACGAATAATTCCTTATTCTGTTATCTTCGTTGGCTTCAAATTCAATTTCGAATGGTATTTAAAGGAAAAAATTTCTGGATTACAGGTGCTTCCTCCGGTATCGGTAAGTCTGTGGCGCTTGAAATTTCGAAGCAAAAAACCTATCTGATACTATCGGGTAGAAACGAAAAATTGCTGAGAGAGGTAGCCGCAGAATGTGAAATGAATGGCAGCACGGTTAAGATAGTTCCTTTTGATTTAAGTGTTGAAAAATCCATTCTGTCAGCAGCGCAGAAAATTCTTGCTGAAAAAATAAGAATTGACGGGTTATATCATTTTGGAGGAATAAGTCAACGTTCATTTGTAAGTGAAACCCCTCTTGAGGTTGACCGGAAAATTTTTGAAGTGAATTTTTTCGGAACGGTAGCGCTTACCAAAGCCATGCTGCCGTGGATGATTGAAAATGGGGGAGGCCAAATTGTCGTAACTTCAAGCATTGTAGGAAAATTCGGATTTCCTTACCGTTCGGCCTATTCGGCATCAAAACATGCACTTCATGGTTTTTTCGAAAGCCTGCGGGCCGAAAATGTGCAGAATAACATACGTGTGTCGGTTATTATTCCAGGCCGCATAAAAACAAATATTTCAGTAAATGCGCTAAACAGAACAGGAGAATCGCACGGAAAAATGGATGAAGGGCAAGACAAAGGAAAAAGCGCTGAGTGGACTGCAAAAAGAATATGTAAAAAACTAAAAAAAGAACAAAAAGAAATACTTGTTGGTGGATTTGATCTGATAATGGTTTTTATCCGCCGGTTTTTTCCATTTTTGTATTATTACATGGCATCAAGAGTAAAACCACTGTAAAAAGTGAAAAAAGTATGGCAGTAAAAATTAACGGAATACAGCAGTTGGGAGTCGGGGTTGAAAATCTTCAGGAAGCCTGGAAATGGTACCGCGAACATTTTGCGATGGATATTCGCATGTTTGAAGATGAGGCTGTAGCCGAACTCATGTTGCCACACACCGGTGGCAAACCACGACCAAGACATGCTGTGCTGGCCCTCAATATGAGAGGGGGAGGCGGTTTTGAAATATGGCAGCACACCGGGAAAAAACCGGAATTTCCTGAATTTGAAATTCAATTAGGCGATTTTGGAATTAATATCGGAAAAATAAAAACCGATAATGTTCAGGAAGCTTTTCATAAATTTCAGGCCGCAGGATTGGAGATTTTGGGCCAGATTGAAAAAGGGCCGACCGGAAATGAACATTTTTTTCTGAAAGATCATTTTGGAAATTATTGGGAAATAAAAGACGAAAAAGAAGTTTTCAGACGTGAAAAATCCCTTACAGGAGGGGTGTTGGGTGTTGTTATAGGCGTAAAAAATCTGGAAGAAAGTCTGAAAGTTTATCGCGATATACTTCAGTATGATGAGGTTGTTTACGATACAACCGGTGTATTCCCGGATTTCTCAGGTATTCCGGGCGGAAATGGAAAATTCAGAAGAGTTTTACTTAAACATTCCGAGGTAAAAAGCGGCGCATTCAGTCCGTTTTTCGGTTCTTCATATATCGAATTGGTTCAATCTGCTGACCGGGAAGGTCGTGATATTTATAAAGACCGGATTTGGGGAGACCCGGGTTTTATTCACCTTTGTTTTGATATTAACGGTATGAATCAGTTGCGTGAAAAGGTGAAAAAAATGGGTTTCCCATTTACTGTTGACAGTGCCCGCAATCTGGAAACTTTTGATATGGGAGAGGCCGCCGGAAGTTTTGCTTACATACAGGCGCCGGAGGGTACGCTTATCGAGTTTGTGGAAACCCATAAAATTCCTATCCTGAAAAAATTTGGCTGGTTTGTGGATTTCAGGAAACGGGGACACCACCCGTTACCAAACTGGCTGCTGAAAATGTTCCGGTTTAAGCGGGTAAAAAACTGAAAAATATTGACTGCAACAGATTGCCTGATTGATTTAATTGGAATTCACTATCAAAAAATGTATTTTTGAGAGTAATTTTTTTGAAAATATGGGAACAGCAGAATTGAAGCACATTATTATAGAACAATTGACCCACATAGAGGATAAATATTTTTTGCAAGACCTGAAAAAACTTTTGGAGTCAAAAGTTGCATCTGAGAAATATAAATTGAATGATATTGAAAAAGAGCGAATTCGTTTGGCCAGAAAGCAATTAAAAAAGGGTGAAACCATATCAAACGAAAAAATCCATAACCAGGTTCAGGAATGGTTCGCTACAAAATAGAGTGGTCACTTGAGGCCAGTGAAGATTTAATTGATATTCTTGCGTTCTATAATAAACGAAATGGTTCTTCGGTTTACAGCAGAAAACTTTATACGCATTTTCAAAAACGAATAAAATTATTGTCGAAAAATCCTTTGCTGGGAATACAAACAGATTTCGAAACGGTTAGGGTTTTGATAACCGACAATTACCAAATCATTTATGAAATTTTTGAAGAATTTATTCTCATTATTATGATATGGGATTGCAGACGAAATCCGGAAGATAAAACGATTTTCAGAAGAATTAAATAAGATTTCCGTAGCTGGGAAAAAAATCCACTTTTAGACTGGTTGCCGAAACTGTTTCGGTTTAAACGGGTAAAAAATTAGAATAAATAATTCAGGCCAATATATAAACCTGAATCGCCGTCACGTTCGTCGGCAGCCATGCCATAATCCACGGCTATTATAAAATTCTGGTTCATCACAATGCGCAACCCTGTACCATAAGAAAAGTGCATTTTTTCAGCTCCTTTGTCAAAATAATTATCCGGCTGTGGTACAAACCCGTTGTGGCTGCTGAACTCAATTTTTTTGGTCACCTGTCCGAAATCCATAAACCCGTTCAGTCCCAGGTAGAAGTTGTTGTTTATAAACTGGAACCGGGCAAATTTCCAGCGGGCTTCCACATTGCCGTAGAAAAATCCATCGCCAACAATGCGGTTCCGGCGGATGCCGCGTAGCGATTTGGCGCCTCCCAAACCTTCCGAAGCTGCGCCTTTAAGTTCAGAAACAATTACCTGAGTTTGATAATAAAACGGTGCATGACCTGCAATAGTAGTTTGATAGGCAAGCCTGTAGGCCAGCGATAAATCATTGGGAATGAGTGTGAAATACTGGCGGTGTGTTAGACTCAGTTTGGCAAAATTGCTTTCGGCGCCCAAAAATCCAGGAGCTCCCATTAAAACGGCTTCGGTCCAAATCCCCTTCATCGGATTGGGACGGTTGTCGCGTGTGTCGTAAACCAAACCGGCTTTTAGTTCGGGCACAAAACCACCGTCGGCTTCTTCTGGTGAAATAATTCCCCAGGTTTGATATTTTTCGTAAAGTCCATCTATTTCTGGTAAAAGGTCGTCACCTTCTTTTCCTTTATTCAGTTTTTCCAAATCAACCGAACCAATATTAAAATTCAGCAGGTTAACGCCAGCAGCCCATTTTAGCTTTTCCCCCGAGAATTTTCCCTGTAAATCCACCTTAAACCGAAACATTTTCCGGTCGTATTTGTAAAACATCCGGGTTTTATAAATATCATCTGGTTGCGAATCATCAATCCAATCCGGATTAACCACCGCATCAAAGCCGTTGAAGCCGTAAAAATCGTAGGCCTGATCCGAAAGGTAACTAATATCAAAAGATGTTTGCAGTCCTTTTATAAGCTGGTCAGAATCGTAATAAAACCTGTTAATTCCGCTTCCTTTGGTAAATCTTGAAACTTCAAAATACAACGAATGATCATAATTTGGATAGCGGCTCCCGTCGCCATATTGGTATAAATTTACCAGCGCACCATATTGAAACCCCAAATCGGTGTCGAAAGTAATCGTTGGAAGCGCTCCAAAATTCCAGCCGGTTTTAACTACTTCATCCTGGGCAATAATTCCAGAAAGTGCAAAGAAACAAAGGAGAACAGACCAAAGTTTTTTCATTTTTATTCAGTTTAGTATAAAATTAAATTATTGGATTTACGCAATATGTCTTTAAAACAGTTCAATGTTTTTAAGTGAACTAAGATATGAAAAAGTAAGACTAAGGATGAAATTTTAAGAAAAAAAATGGGAGATAATGTTTTAATTCCTATTTTTAAACTTTTTGAGTACTTTCAAAAAACTTTTAAAATAAATTCAAAACTAAAAATCATATTGAGATGAAAACGAACAGAAGAAAGTTTTTTCAGATTGCCGGGGCAGCCAGCGCCGGTGTTCTTTCAGGAGGTTTAGCCTCATGCGGCAAACAAGGTTCTGGTAGCGAAGAATCGGCACTGGCCGCAATAAAAGAAGCCGTTGAAAAATCTCATTCGCAACAGTTTAATATGTGTGGTTATGCGGCGCCTAAACTCGAAACCGTTCGTATTGGTTTTATTGGGCTTGGAAACCGGGGGCCCGGTGCAGTTTCAAGGATGTCGAATATTGAAGGAGTGGAAATCACAGCGCTGTGCGACAAAAACCCGGCCGGAGTGGAACGTGCCCAGCGAATATTGGAGAATCGCGGCTTACCAAAAGCCAAAGAATATAGCGATAGCGAAAATGCATGGAAAGAATTGTGTGAAAGCCCGGATGTTGATTTGGTCTATATCTGCACTCCATGGGATTTACACACCCCAATGTGTGTTTATGCAATGGAAAAAGGTAAACACGCTGCTGTTGAAGTGCCAGCCGCGGTAACCGTTGAGGAAGCCTGGCAATTGGTGGAAACATCGGAACGCACCAAAAAGCATTGCATGATGCTGGAAAACTGCTGCTACGACTTTTTTGAATTACTTACTCTCAACATGGCCCGCCAGGGATTTTTTGGCGAAATTGTACACACCGAAGGCGCTTATATTCATGACCTACTGCAAAATAACTTCGGGAAAGATTCTTATGCCGATATGTGGCGATTGCGGGAAAATCAGCAGCGTAACGGAAGCCTTTATCCAACCCACGGTTTGGGACCGGTTTGCCAGGTTCTGGATGTAAACCGGGGCGACAAGATGGATTTCCTGACTTCCATGTCAACCAACGATTTCCAGATGGGAAAAATGGCGGCTGAACTGGCTGCTGAGGATGGTTTTTATGAATCGTTTGCTACAAATAGCTACAGGGGGAATATGAATACAACCCTTATCCGAACCAATAAAGGCAAAACGATTATGATTCAGCACGATGTTACAAGCCCGCGACCTTATTCACGCATCCACCTTGTTAGTGGAACAAAGGGAATTGCCAGAAAATGGCCTTTGCCGGGTAAAATAGCCACAGGGCATAGCTGGTTTGATGCCGATGAGATGAAAGTAATTGAAGAACAATACACTCCAGAAATTGTGAAACTGGTAGGCGATATGGCCAAACAAATTGGCGGCCACGGAGGCATGGATTTTATGATGGACTGGCGCCTCATCGACTGTCTGCGTAATGGAATTCCTCTGGATCAGGATGTTTACGATGCTGCCTTATGGAGCGTGATCGCGCCGTTGAGTGAATGGTCGGTGGCCAATCGTTCCAATTCCATTGAAGTGCCGGATTTCAGCAATGGTTCGTGGAAAACAAATGAACCGGTGGATGTGGAATTGAAACGTGGAGGAACAACAGGAGTCAGGGTGGCTGCCGAAGCTGAAAACCAGTTGAATGTCTGATGAAACAATCATTGTCCTTCTTGTTAATAACAGGAATGAAGCAGTTACTACTTGTCTGTTTTTGCACTTGAATTTCCCGCCAGCCAACCGGTTGACCAGGCAATTTGTAAATTGTAACCACCGGTTTCTGCATCAAGGTCAATGATTTCACCGGCAAAATAAAGGCCTTTCACCAATCGCGATTCCATGGTTTTGGGCACAATTTCCTTGGTAGGAATTCCGCCCGCAGTGATTATTGCTTCTTTGAATGTTCGGTGATTCAACACTTCAAACCTGAGGTTTTTCATCATGTGTCTGACTTGCTTCCGTTCTTTCGACGAAACCTGGTGGCACTCCTTTTCGGGGTCCAGTTTCAGTTCTTCAATAAAAACCGGAATCATGGAGGCAGGAAGCCAGTTGCGAAAAATATTTGCAAGCTGTTTTTTCCCGTGTTCATTCAAATCGCGGAGCAGCCGGTTGTCCAGTTTCTGCTCATCGAGCGCCGGTTTTAAATCGACCGTAATTTCAACTTTGTTCTTATTTTGCAAAGCAGCCACTGCAATCCTGCTCAGTGTGAGAATGATGGGGCCCGACAAACCAAAGTGTGTGAACAGCATTTCCCCGAAAGCTTCACCCTCTTTTTTGCCATTTACCCAGACCACGGATTTTACATTTTTCAGATTTAATCCCTGTAGTTTTTGTGCCAGGTTTCCTTTTGTTTCAAGAGGCACAAGTGCAGGGATTGGTTTTTCAACTGTGTGCCCGACGCTTTTTGCCAGATCGTAACCGTCGCCGGTGGAGCCTGTTGCAGGATACGATTTTCCGCCAGTTGCCAGAATGACTTTTGGAGCAGCAAAGACGACATTGTTTGACTGGACACCCTTCACCTCACCGTTTTCGGTCAGCAGCTTTTCAACCCGCTGACCGCAACGGATTTCAACGTTCAGTTCATTTACCCATTTCAGCAAAGCGCGCAAAACATCCAGCGATTTGTTGCTAACCGGGAAATACCGCCCACCACGCTCGAGGGTGGCTTCAACTCCGTATTTTTGCAGCAGATTAATAATGTCTTTGGAATAAAACTGCGAAAAGGCATTGCGCAGAAACCGTCCATCCGCGAACACATGTTTGATAAATTCAGCGGGAGATGCGTCGTTGGTAATGTTGCAGCGGCCTTTTCCGGTAATCAGAAGTTTCCGCCCTTCGGAACGCATTTTTTCCAGAATAAGAACCCTGGCTCCCTGTTCGGCAGCGCGTCCTGCCGCCATCAATCCCGCTGCGCCGGCGCCAACAACTATTACATTAAATTCATTCATGCGCGGCAAAGATAAGTTTTAAACATGTAAACTTATTCCCCTATCTTTGCCGAAAAATTATTGAATGATCCGTTTTTCTGAAAACTATGCTTTAAAACTGCACAATACATTTGGTGTAGAGGCCAGCGCCCGATATTTTTTTGAATTCACCGAACCGGAAGATTTGGAAACATTTGTTCAGTCGAACGAAAGCTGGAAAAACCTGCCGTTATTTATTCTTGGAGGGGGAAGCAACGTACTTTTCCGAAAAGATTTTGAAGGGTTGGTACTTCATCCAAATATTCCGGGAATCTTAATAGTGAAAGAGGATCGGCAAAACGTTTGGTTTGAAGTTGGCGCGGGAGAAGTATGGGATGATTTTGTAAAATATTGTGTGGATTTCGGGGTTGGGGGATTGGAAAATCTCTCGCTTATTCCGGGGTCGGTGGGTGCGGCGCCTGTTCAAAATATCGGGGCTTATGGTCAGGAGGCTGAAAATGTGATAGAGTTGGTTAAAGGATTTGACCTGCAGCAGAAAACTTTTATGGATTTTCCGGCCGGTGCCTGTGAGTTTGGCTATCGCGACAGCTTGTTCAAACGGGAACTGAAAAACCGGTTTATCATCACCTCCGTGGTTTTCCGACTGGAAAAATTTCCGGAGTTTCATTTGAAATACGGTCAGGTTGAGGAAAAAGTAAAGGAGCTGGGCGAAGTTAATCTTCAAAATATTCGCAAAGTAGTAATTGATATTCGTTCCTCTAAATTACCCGATATAAATGAATTGGGTAATGCCGGAAGTTTTTTTAAAAATCCTGCGGTAAAAATTGAAGTTGCTGAAAAAATCAGGGAGCAGTTTCCTGATGTGCCGTTTTATCCGCTTGACGCAAATGAGATAAAACTGGCTGCTGGTTGGCTCATTGAAAAATCAGGGTGGAAGGGTAGGCGCGAAGGGCAGGTTGGTGTTCATGAAAAACAGGCGCTCGTGCTTGTGAATTACGGAAATGCCACCGGTAAAGAGATTTATGATTTCTCAGAAAAGATTATGAATTCAGTAATTAACCAATTTGGTATTGCACTTGAGCGTGAGGTAAATTGTGTTTGACTATTTCCAGATTTTCCGTTCATTCAGCGCAGCCCGGTACCTTGCAGCATGCCGGTTATGTTCGGCCAGTGTTCGGGAAAAATTGTGGTACCCCGAAAAATCTTCGCGGGCAACCATATACAGAAAATTATGCTCTTCGTAATCCAGCACGGCTTCGATAGCCGATACTTCGGGGAAGTTGATGGGGCCGGGCGGCAATCCGGCATTTCGGTATGTATTGTATGGCGAATCAATTTCAAGGTGCACATTCAGAACACGGCGTAATGAAAAATCGCCAACGGCAAATTTCACTGTGGGGTCGGCCTGAAGTAGCATTCCTCGTTTTAAACGGTTGATGTATAAACCAGCCACACGTTTCAATTCATCCGGCTTAACGGTTTCTTCCTGAACAATGGAGGCGAGAGTAGTTGCTTCAACAGGTGTCAGCCCGATAGCTTCGGCTTTTTGCCGGCGGGTTTCGTTCCAGAATCGGTCGTACTCCCGCTTCATGCGTGCTGCAAACTCGTCGGCCGAGGTAGTCCAGTAAAATTCGTAGGTGTTGGGAATGAACATCGCCCTGAAGGTTTCAGGAGTAAACCCGAATTCTTCGATTTTTTTTTTATCGTCGAAAAGTTGTAGGATGGAAAGCGAATCTGCCTGAATGTAGCGACTTACTTTTCCGGCCAGATCTTCCTTGAAACGTGCGTTGTTGAAAGTAACATCCAGCGGCTCCTGTTCGCCGGCACGCAACTTGGTTACAATCTGGTTGGTGTTCATCCCCTTTTTAAAAAGGTATCGACCGGGTTTTATCAGATCAGGGTAGCTTTTCTTTTTCGATACCCATCGGAATGCCTTGTAGTTGAGTAGAATATCGTTCGTTTGCAATGTGTCGAGCACCTGGTTAAACGTGGCGTTTTCGGGAATAATAAACGCTTTTTCGGTTTTTACATTTTCATTGAAAACGTACATATAAAGTTGGTATCCGCGCAATCCGGCAATAATAAATGCGATGGCAAAAAATACAATGATAAATTTTCCCACCCGGGGGAACAACATGAGTCTGCTTCTTTTGTCAATGGTCATTGGGCATTATGAATTAATGATTCAACTTCAACACCATCCTGGAGTATATTTTGATAAATCGGAGTATTGGAATATTCATTCCAGCTATCAAGATTTTGAATAATACCGGTTAAAACTTCATCAGTTTCAAGTTCCAGTTCGAAAAGTTCATCATAAATTTTGTTCCTGAAAACTCTGTCAGGAGTCGCTTCTGTAAGAATTAAAAAATCCCAGTCAGAGTCTTTTTTGGCATCATTTCTTGCCCTGGAGCCAAATAAGATGATCTTCGCATTAGGATCCAATTTCCTAATTCTTTTTTTAACTGCGGATAATATGAAATCTTTTTTTGTCATTTTGTACAGCGAAAATATTATCAAAGATAAAACATTTTTGATGGATGGCGTTTTCAGCCGTATTTTTGCCCCGACAAACCCTGCAAAATCATTAAATTCGCCATCAGATTTTAAAAGTGAAGAACCATGCAATATGTAAATCTTTCAGAAGACATTTATTTTTTGGGACACAACGACAGGCGCACCCATTTATTTGAAAACATCTGGCCTATTCCGCACGGGATTTCATACAATTCGTACCTAATTGTTGATGAGAAAATTGCCCTGATTGATACTGTAGAACGCTCGTTTATCGACGAATACCTCGAGAGTATAGAAGAACTGATTGGCGACCGCCAAATAGATTACCTGGTGATTAACCACATGGAACCCGACCACTCGGGAGCGTTGAAGGCCATTGTTCAGAAATACCCGGAAATTACACTGGTGGGGAATAAAAAAACCTTTGCTTTTGTGGAGAGTTTTTACATGGAGCCTGAAAATGTTCATCTGGTGCACGACAGTTCGGTTTTAGAACTTGGAAAACACCGGCTGCAGTTTCAGACGATTCCAATGGTACACTGGCCCGAAACCATGGTGACTTACGAAGAAACCAACAAAATTCTTTTCTCGGGCGATGCATTTGGTAGCTACGGCACACTTGACGGCGGTATTTTCGACGACGAAATTAACCTCGATTTTTACGAAGTGGAAGTGATGCGTTACTTCACCAACATTGTGGGAAAATATTGTCCGCACACCCAGCGGGCTATTAAAAAACTGGCGCCGCTCGATATTAAAATGATTGCCGCCACTCACGGACCAATCTGGCGCAGTAACCTCGACTGGGTGCTTACCCGTTACAACAAATGGAGTTCGTATGATTTGGACAAAGGTGTGGTAATCGTTTACGGTTCGATGTATGGCCACACCCAAAAAATGGCCGAAGTGATTGCCCGCCGGCTGGCAGAGCGCGGAATTAAAAACATCCGGGTTTACGATGCATCCAAAACACATGCATCTTATATCATTAACGACATATTCAAGTACAAAGGATTTATTGTGGGAAGTCCGGCCTACAACAATTCGCTTTTTCCCAATGTAGAAATTTTGCTTTCCACCATCGAACACATGGCGCCCAAAGACCACTACCTCGGAATTTTTGGCAACTACTCGTGGAACGGTGGCGGCGTGAAAAACCTGAAACTGTTTGCCGAAAGAATCAAATGGGAACTCGTTTACGATCCGGTGGAAGAACTTGGTGCTCTGAAAAAAGACAACAAGGAACAGTTGCTGAAACTGGCCGATGCTATGGCGGATAAGTTGCTGGTGGATTAATAGTTAATTTTGGTTAGTACGCTCTGATAACTACCCGGGATCTGGCCACGTTTTGTTGAATAAAGGATTAACAATAGGTCAATTCCTGAAGATAGGTTATATGCAGGTGTCTGGTAATTTATTCGTTATTCAGTTTTAAAATTTCTTCAATAATATTTTCAGCTATTCGAAAATCTGTCAATAATAATTTGTTAATTAAAGGTTTAACTTTATCAATAATCGACATTTGCTTTGCTTTGTGAATAATTCCAAGTGCTCCGGTAATTTTAAAATTTAAAAGAATTGCTAATTTTCGGGCTTTTAAGTCGTCGAGTAATAACAATATATTATCGCACTCCGTAGCTAATGCACTTGCACTTGCTTCTCCACAATCAACTTGTGTCTCTAAAAAATACTGATATTTTTTTCCGAAACTGATTGAATCTTAATCCAATCAGTTAACTTTTCTCCAAATTCTTCTGCAATCTCTGGTGTAGTAATCAACTCTCCATAAACTTTTTGTAACAGATTAAACTCATTAATCTTATGAAAAAGTATTAAGGTGCTCGTATCGGAAACTACAACCTTAGGCATTTGCTATATCGGATTGTAAATCAGAAATGGAAGTGCTAAATATCGATACACCATATTTCCCCAGCATTTCAATGAATGCTCGTTTTGACAGCCCAACAATCTGCGCAGCCTGTCCTGATGAAAGTTTAGCATCCTCGTATAGTTTTGCAGCAATTATCATTGAAAAATCGTAATCTTTCAAATCGACACTATCTGGTATTTTTAATTGAATCGTTCTCATAATCGTTTAATTACTCAAAAAATACAAAATCATTATTGTATTCTGCAGTTTGGTTTTGAATTTTTTTTCTGATACTAACCTCTCGTAAAAACAGGATTTCCCGGTTTGTATAACCGCGGGTTGAAATGGTACCCTTCGTAATCGAAGGCCTGCAAGTCGTCTGCATTATCGATGTCGTTTTCCAAAATGAACCGGCTCATCAGTCCGCGGGCTTTTTTTGCAAAAAACGAAATAATTTTGTACTCCCCGTTTTTCATGTCTTTGAAAGCGGGTGTTACAATTTCGGCATCGAGCATTTTGGCATCGATGCTTTTGTAATATTCATTGGACGCCAGGTTGACCAGAATTTTGCTTCCCGATTCCCCGATGGCCTCCTGAATCGTTTTTGTGATTTTGTCGCCCCAGAAACCGTACAAATTTTTGGCCCGGCCCACGCCAAACTTCGTTCCCATTTCCAAACGGTAGGGCTGCATCAGGTCGAGCGGTTTCAACACACCGTATAAACCGGATAATATCCGAAGTTTTTGTTGAGCCAGTTTCAGTTTTTCTTCGGAAAGGGTAGGAGCGTCCAACCCGGTGTAAACGTCGCCGTTGAAAGCCAGTACAGCCTGTTTGGCATTTCCGGGTGTGAACGGAAGATGCCAGGTTTGGAAGCGTTCAAAGTTAAGGTTTCCCAAATCGGCTGAAACATTCATCAAATTCGACAGCTTTTTGGCACTCATTTTCCGAAGTTTGGCAACCAGTTTTTCCGATTCGTCCAAAAATTCAGGAATGGTATATTCCTGTGTGGTTGGTTTTGTTTTAAAATCCAGCGACTTGGCCGGTGATATTACCATTAACATTTTTTTCAGTTTTTTGAAGTAAACAGGTTTATTGCCCAAATGTTTAAATGAATCTGGTTAGTTTTGGCTTTTTATCGCATTCAGCGCCTGTTGAATGGCAGTTCTGTCCTGCGCCGAAATCCCTTCTGTTATTAAGGTTTGTTCGTAAAGTGTTTGAACTTCATTGGTTCTGCCATCCCGCATATAAATGTCAGCCAAAAAACTAACGGCGTTCAGATAGAGTGGATGTTCTGCAATCAGTTTTTTCAGTGTTTTTTCCGCCTGTTCATTTTGGTTGTTTTGCACTTGATAATACGCCAATGTGTAAGCGTATTTGGGGTCTTCGGGACGGGCTTCGGCAGCAATTTCAGCATATTTTACGGCTTCATCCATACTGCGTTGCGAAACAATAACGCTCAGATTATAGGCTGCAACAGCTTGTTCTGGGTTGGCACTGAGTGCAGTAAGTAACGCTTTTTCAGCCTCCTGTAATTTCCCCTGTTCTGCCAGCAAAAGCCCGAGGTTTAAGCTGGCTGCCTCATTATCAGGGTCGATTTCCAGTGCTTTTTTCAGGTTTTCTTCGGCTTTGGCCTGATTGCCGATATAGGAATAAAGTACGCTGCTGTTGATAAACGGCATCAGCGATTCCGGGTACAACCGGGCAGCCGTTTCGTAGGCATTTAGCGCGTCGTTGGCGTTGCCCTGATTCTGGTGATAAATGCCAAGGTTGTAGTGCGAACTCCAGTCGTCGGGGCGGGCCACCATCGAATTTATGTATTCGTCGGTAGCATTGGAAACTACTTGTTTTTCTGCAGCTGAAAACCGGTCTTCTCCAAAACCAGCCAGGGATGCGGCAGCCGAAACCCGTACCAGCCGGATTTCATCCGCAGCTGCGGTTATAAGTGCACTTTTTGTTTGGTCAGACAGATTACCATTCAGTGAAGTGGCTGCTGCTGCGCGGGCCAAAGGCGAGGGATTGTTTTTTGCTGCTTCCAGCAGGGTTTCCCACTTTTTATCAGCCGGGCAGTTGGCAAGTAAACGAATGAATGAGGTGACCACCACTTCGTTGTATTTGTTATTTTGAATTGTTTCCAGCATCTCATCGAGGCGGCTCCAGTTTTCTTCTCTAGCCTCTTTAATGAGTTGTGCCCAGTAAAGTGTCTCTTCCTGATAATCGCCGTTCGCTCGTGCTTTCACAATTTCGTTGGCCCACTGCGGAGTTTTATCGTCGTGGCACTGGTTGCAGGCGTTGGGCGAACCAAATTTTATCGTCGCCTCGGGCATGGGAGGCCGGAAGGAATGATCGCTGCGGATAAAATGTCCCACAAATTCGCGGCTGGGTGCGTGGCAGTTGACGCAGGTTGAGCCGGGACTATCGGGTTGATGCATGGTGTGCGCAATCAGTCCGCCATCTTGTTTATCCTGATGACAGGAAAGACATGCCTGGTTGGGATTGTCTGCAAACCGGTTTCTTCCACTGGAAGTGTGGCAGGTTACGCAATGCATGTCGCTTTTCTGAATGCACGGATTCATTTTCCAGCCGGTCATGGTGTAATTTTCACCCAAATCGCGGCCATCGGGATAAAAATCAGGGTCTTCGAGCGTGGCTAAAGTGAAATGGTCGAAATACGGTTCCGGTGGTACATAATTTTTTGTAATCGCGCTGCCTTTGGCATGACACACCGCGCACGACGAGTTGTGTTCCTCTGGCGTGAAGGTGCTGGTAATAATGATTTTTAAATCTTCAGGCACTTCGCCTTTTTTCTCTGCTTCCAGACACACCCGTACATGCTCTGCACTCGGCCCGTGACACGTTTCGCAATTGATGCCGGCCTCTTTCCATGTGGTGTGGTACGTATCGGTTTCCAAATCGTAATTGGACGACACCTGGCTGACGTGGCAATTGTAACATGCGGTATTAAAGGCATACATCCGATCGCGCCAGGGCAGCGCTTCGTCTTCTGCACCGGCATCGCCAAAATGCCGCACTGCCGACTCGGGATAGTTGAACCAGGTTTGGCGGTTCATGTCGTAAGCCAGCGGACTGGTTTGCAGCTTGCCTTTTTCAAAGGGAACAAGGAAGGTAAAAACATTTCGCCCTCCGAGTGACCACTGCAACGGGTATTTTTTTAAAAGGTTATCTCCATCCTTTTCCAGCATCACCATTGATGAATCTTCGTAAACAATTTCGTAGAACCTGCCTTCAATTTTCATGGGTCCGCTTTCCGGTAATTGGTATTCTTTAACAAAACCGGCATGTACCGGTTGCATGGCTTTTCCATGCCATGATGGCGCCCACAATTCGTAAAACCGTTCGTGGCA
>JAWLCW010000039.1:0-37698 GCA_041686935.1 Mariniphaga sp.
CGATGTGGCGGTGATGGGCGCCCGTTTGAAAAAGGGGCAAAACCAGTGGAGTAAACCGTTTGTGATGGCCGATACGCCTGAAAATCCCGACTGTAATCCAGTTCTTTTCCTGGATGCCAAAAACCGCCTGCATCTCACATGGATTGTGGTAATTGCCAACCGATGGGAGGCTTCGATGCTGAAAACGCGTATTTCAGCCGACTACTTGAATGACGGTCCGCCCAAATGGGACTGGCAGGATGTGATTCTGCTGAAACCCGGTGAAGAGTTTGCCGAAGCATTGGAAAAAGGGTTCAGGGAAATGGACCCGCCCGGTCTGGCCTGGGCCGAATATGCCCCGCAATACGAACGGATGATTGTGGAAGCCGCCAAAGACCCGGTAAAACGCGAAGTGGGCTGGATGGGCCGCATTCAGCCGCTGACGTTGCAGAATGGCCGGATGTTGATGCCGCTTTATTCCGACGGCTACAACGTTTCGCTGGTGGCCATATCCGACGATAATGGCGATACATGGAAACCCAGCCTGCCCATCGTGGGCCGCGGAAATATTCAACCTGCCCTGTTGCAGAAAAAAGACGGAACCGTGGTGGCATACATGCGCGATAACGGCGATGCACCCAAACGGGTGGTTTTCAGTAGTTCAACCGACAACGGTTACACATGGAGTGTTTCCCAAAAAACAGATATTCCCAACCCGGGCGCCAGCGTGGAAGCCATTGCACTCACCGGCGGCCACTGGCTGATGGTGAACAATGATTTGGAAAACGGCCGGCACCGGCTGGCGGTATCGCTTTCCGATGACGAAGGCACTTCCTGGAAATGGAAACGTTATCTGGAATATGAACCCAAAGGGAAAGGCAGCTTTTCCTATCCAACGGCCATTCAAGCCAGCGACGGCAGGGTTCATGTTACATACTCGCATCATACTTCCGAAGGGAAATCCATTAAGCACGTATCTTTTATGCCGGAATGGGTGAAAGAACTTAGCCAGGGCCAAACCAATGCTGAAAAACTGGGATTTCCGAAGGGGAAAAAGGTGCTTCTCCTTCACATGGACGACCTGGGGATGTGCAAGGAAGCCAACGATGCCGGTAAATTTTACATCGAAAACGATTACATCCTTTCAGGGGCAGTGATGATGCCCTGCGAATATGCGGTGCCGTTTGTGGAATGGGCGAAAAATGCTCTAAAGGCCGATATCGGCGTGCATCTGACCCTCACCAGCGAATGGAAAACCTGGCGCTGGCCGCCGCTTACCGATGCTGAAAAAGTTCCGGGGCTCATTGACCCCGATGGAAAAATGTGGCGCAGTGTAAGGGAGGTGGTGATGAATGCCTCACCCGAAGAGGTAGAAATGGAAATCAGGGCGCAAATCGATAAAATGCTGGCGCTGGGATTGAAACCTACGCATATTGATACTCACATGGGAACTTTATATGGTTCGCCTGAATTTTTGAAAGTATTTTTAAAAGTGGCCGAAGAATATAAAATCCCGGCCAATGCCATCGACCTGTCCAATCCAAAGGTGGCTGCATTTTACAGTGCCGAAGGTTACCCGGTGAACGAGGAAGTGATTGGAATGCTGGGCGATTACAACCTGCCCCACCTCGATAACTTTGGCAGCGTGCCCAAAGGAGATACGTATGAAGAAGTAAAAAATAATTTCTACAAACTGGTAAATGCGCTTGACCCGGGTTTGACGGAAATCATTTTTCATCCCTCGTTTGAAACGGAAAATATGAAGACCATTACCGGCTCGTGGCAACAACGGGCGTGGGAAGCTGATATGTTTGCCGACCCGGAAATGATTCGGTTCTTTGAGGAAAACGACATCATCCTTACCACCTGGCGCGAAGTGATGGAACGGTTTGAACGTAAGTAAGAATTTGATAAGTAGTAACAGCTATGAGCACCGGTGTAAAAAAGGTGAAGTTTGATTGGCATTTAGAATATTGATATTTTACACCGCGGCTTCAGCCCGGTGATTGCAGGAAGTGCAAAAGGAAAACAGGCTTTAGCCGTTAATACAGGTTTTAACCGGAATTATTTGTTTGTATGAAAAAAATTGTCAAAATATTCGGAATCCTCCTGCTGCTGATTCTTGTCGGCTTTTCAGTCTGGAGTTACTCCAACATGAAAGACCGGCATCCGGGATACGGAGTCGATTTGAAAATAGTAAATGATAACCCTTCGGAACTAAAAGCCGGATTTGCTGCTGTAGCCATCACGCCCGAGGTTCCCGACCGTTGGGTGGATAAAAACGGCGACGGCAAGTACAATCCGAAAGACGGAGATTATTTTATTGACGGCAACGACAACGGGAAGTTCGATAAAGTGTGGATTGCCGGTTTCAGCAACAACAAACCGGCCAACGGTGTGCATGACGACACCTGGGCGCGCACCATGGTCATCGACGACGGAAAAACCCGGCTGGCCATTGTTATTCTCGACGTAATTGGATTTATGCACGACGATGTGGTGGACGTGCGAAAAATGCTGCCCCAAGAGTTGGGCCTGACCTACACGATAATTGCCTCAACACATACCCACGAAGGGCCCGATTTGATGGGCCTCTGGGGAAAACATCCGCTGAAAAGCGGGGTGGACAAAAGGTACATGCAGTTTGTGAAGGAGCAAACTGCGAAGTCGGTGGAAGCGGCAGTGAAAAACCTAAGGCCGGCACGGCTGGAAATTTCGCAGGATTTAACCGGGGCCGTTCCTCAGGTTAAAGATACCCGGATGCCCGAAGTTTTCGACTTAGGATTGCGGTTTATCAAAGTCATTGATAAAGAGCACGGAACCACGCTCGGAAGCCTGCTGGCCTGGGGTAATCACCCCGAAACCCTGTGGAGCGGAAATTTGCTCGTTTCGTCCGATTTCCCACATTTTTTCAGGGAAGGCGTGGAGAAGGGGGTTTTTAACGGCGACAGCCTTGTGAAACCCGGCATTGGCGGCACCGCCGTTTATCTGAACGGCGCAGTTGGCGGCCTGATGACCACCCATCCGAGCCACCCAATCATTCATCCGTTTACAGGAGAAGAGTTGTTTGAGCCCACTTATGAAAAAACGGCAGCACAGGGGAACCAACTGGCGCTACTGGCGCTGGATGCCATGCAAAATCCGTCGGAGGTGATTGAAACCGCAGGGATTTCGCTGGTGGTGCGCACCCTGAAATTGCCCATTAAAAATACCCTGTTTAAGCTGGGCACTGCCCTTGGAGTAATTGACCGTGGCACAGCTGGCTGGATGAAAATGCGCACTGAACTGGCGGTGTTTAAATTCGGGCCGGTTTCGTTTGTGACTGTTCCGGGCGAAATCTATCCTGAAATCATTAACGGCGGGGTGGAAGCGCCCGAGGGAAACGATTTTGGAATTGAACCGCAGGAAGTTCCGCCGGTGCGGGAAATGATGCCGGGCAAATACAAATTTGTTATCGGACTGGCCAACGACGAAATTGGCTACATTATTCCCAAAAGCCAGTGGGACACGAAAGCACCGTTCACCTATGGCAGGGAGAAAGCACCTTATGGCGAAGTAAATTCCCTGGGACCTGAAACTGCACCGGTTTTGCACCGGAATTTGCTGGAAATGCTGGAGGAGATGGGGGAGTAGGAAGCTGGAAGTAGGAAGACCGAAGACGGAATTTGGTTTTTGATTCCTTATTTTTTATTTTCTTGATTTGGAAATGAGGAACATCCAATAAGTAATGTAAAATCAGGAAGTTTGGAAAAGTTACAATTTTCAGTTGAAACAGTACAGGAGGGATGTAGAAAACAGTTTTTTTTGGAAAAATCGGATACTAAGAATAAGACAGATGTAACAAAACAAAGAACTTTGACAACAAGGAGGTTTGTTCGTTGGAATCTGCCTAAGGCATAGCTTTCGCGGCTTCGGAGAGAAATTGAGGGTTCGAGGGTTTGAAGATTCGGGGGTTCGAAAGTTCGAACAATATCGAACAATATCAAACAATCTCCTTTGCGTCCCTGCGTCTTTGCGGTAAAAAATAAAACGTATGAAACCAAAAATTTGCAAACGCATTCTGAAAGGTTTGTTGCTGATTTTTCTGCTTTTTTGCCTGCTGATGCTCACTCCGCAGACCCTTGGGTTATTTTTTCCCGAAAAACCTCCGGTGGGTTACCATTTTGAATCGTTGGCCTATCTCGCTGCCGGCATTGGATTGGAAAAACTGGCCGATTTGGAACCGGAAATCCCGGAATCTGTCGAGGAGATTAAAGACGTGGAATACAAAAATGTAAACGGGAAATCGCTCCAAATGGATTTTTACCGGCCCAAAAATGTTGACGGGTCACTTCCGCTGCTGCTGTTTATTCACGGAGGAAGCTGGAAAAGCGGCAAACGTTCCGACTACCTGGTTTACCTCACCAGTTTTGCCGAAAAAGGGTATATGACGGCTACGGTTTCGTACCGGTTGCTGCGCGACAGTATTTATCCTGCTGCGGTGGAAGATGTGACCGATGCCGTGGATTGGCTGTTCCAAAACGGCGAAAACTATGGTTACGACCCCGACCGCATCGCGCTGATTGGTGGCTCTGCCGGAGCGCACCTGGCCATGCTGGCAGGTTACGGCTGGGAAAACCGGGCTTCTCAGAATAACAATGCACACCGGATAAAAGTGGTGGTAGATATTTACGGTCCGGTGGATTTGACCACCGATTACGCCCGGAATCAGCGGCTGATCAACGCATTTTTAGGCCATTCTTATGACGAAAAACCGGAATTGTACCGTGAAGCATCGCCGGTCAGTTACCTAAGCAGTTCCTGCCCGCCAACCCTTATTTTGCACGGAACATCGGATACGCTGGTTCCCGTTAGCCAGTCCGACTCGTTGAAGTCCCGGCTGGATGCTCTGGGGGTTCCGTGCGAATATTACCGTGTGCCGCTGTGGCCCCACGCCATGGACATCGCCAAACGGGTGAATGATTTTTCGCAGAAGAAAATGGAGGCGTTTTTTGAATTGTATCTTTTATAACCAACTCCTTCAATTTTCCGGTAAAACATATCCCAACCAAAAAGTAAAAAAATTGAACTTTTAAGAAAAACGGGATGGTACAGTTCTCTGTAATTTTGAATTGATAGCATTTGTTATTCATTTAAAATTCAGATTATGAAAAAGTTGATGGTTTTATTTTTTATTGCCGGTTGTGCTTTATTGGGTTACGGGCACGACAAAGATTCTGAAAAGGAAGCAGTTAAAGTCATTCTTGAAAATGACAAAGTTAAAGTTACCGAGTTTGTCAGTTCTCCGGGCGGGGATGCTTGTGGTGAAGGAAAACACACGCACAAACCGAGACTTGTGATTGCGGTTACTGATGCTTCGGTTAAACTGACAACAGAAGATGGTAAATCGCAGGAGATTGATTTAAAAGCAGGTACTGTTTTTTGGGGCGATGCCGAAACACACATGGCTGTTAATACAGGAAGTCAGACTGCAAAGTTTTATGCCATTGAGGTAAAATAGTGTTTAGAAGGAACCGTTCTCTCCGAAAAAGAACGGTTCCCTTTTGAATATCACACTGGACAAAGAAACCACATCACCCAAAACCGCAATTTGAACAAAAAAGAAATCCCTGCTTGTTTTTTCCGGCGGCAATTTCTATTTTAGCTCCCATAATAGTTTTTAACATCGCATAAAAACCAAAAAGCCATGTTGAATTCCGGACCAAAAAAACCACCACGTTTGCCTTCCCTTTTTCACTTCCATTTGCAACATTCCGGGAAATGTAGAGTGTTTTATAAAATAAGAAAGGATGACTATATTTCCAGCCAGAAAAAATATTGTATAATTTTGGAAGACATACAACATAGTGTATAATTTGAAAAGAGAAAAATGGAACTACCAAAATATCATGAAACCTTCATTCCAATATTAGAGATTCTAAATTCTGTTGAATCTTTAAAAAGTCGTGAATTAGCATCAAGGGTACGTGATGCTTACTACTCTGATTTTCCTCAGGAATTGCTAAATCAGAAAACCAGTTCAGGAGCTAATGTTTTACTCGACAGAATTCTATGGGGAAAGTCCTATCTGAAAATGGCAAAATTTGTGACCTACCCCAAACGCGGAATGGTTCAAATCACTGAAAAAGGGAAAAAAAGATTAGCAACAGGAAATTTACCACTACAAGATCTTCAAAATGATGAAGATTACATAAGGCATAGGGAATCCGTCAAAAGCGAAAAAGAAAATGAAATAGATCTTGATTCTGTCAATGTAGAAAATGCTTCACCACAAGACCTTATTGATTCAGGATTCTCCTCTATCGAAACAGAAGTAAAGACCAACCTTCTTGAAAAGCTCAAAGAAATTGACCCGTACTATTTTGAAAAAGTAATTCTAATTCTATTGAAAAGAATGGGTTATGGAGATTTTATCGAAACCTCAAAGTCGGGTGACGGTGGAGTTGATGGGATCATCAATGAAGACAAGTTAGGATTAGAAAAAATATACACTCAAGCCAAAAGATATAATGAAAACAAAGTCCGAGAAAAGGACATAAGAAACTTCATCGGAGCAATGAGTGGTGATACGAGTAAAGGTGTATTCATTACAACTTCAACTTTTGACGATTCAGCAATAAAAAAAGCACGGGAGGCACATCATTCTATAATACTCATTGACGGAGCAAAACTGGTTGATCTGATGCTACAATATAATGTTGGAGTACAAGTGAAAACCGTTTATGAGGTCAAAGAACTGGACAACGACTTTTTTGAAGAAGATTAAAAATACAAACAATGCACAGCAATGGGTGTAAAACATAGGGCGGACAGTGGTTCCCGCAGTTTTAGGTTCTTAGCAAGTTTAGTCTTGGTGGGCAAGTTCGCAGCTCTGAAATGCCCTAAGTCTTACACACGCAACGGTTAAAAACAACTCAGCAAAATGACAAAAATTCATTTGAAATGAAAATCAAATTTGCAGGGACAGGGGTCATATTGGGGATTATCATTTTATTATCAGGATTTAAAAGCGAAAAAACCTCAAACAAGGAAGTTCCCCTGGAAACCATGGAAAAAATTTACCAGGAAATTAAAACGCCTTTTAAATACGGCATTGTATTTCAGCATCCCGATACCACAAAAATGATTGATTCACCAACCATTTTCAGGGAAAAGAATGTTTGGTACATGACCTACATCGTTTTTGACGGGCAGGGATACGAAACCTGGCTGGCGTCGAGCGAAGATCTGCTCAACTGGGAATCGAAGGGAAAACTGTTGTCGTTTACCGAAAACACCTGGGATGCCAACCAGAAGGCAGGCTACGTTTCGCTGGTAAACACCGAATGGGGCGGGGATTATGCTGTGGAGAAGTACAGCGGTAAATACCGGATGACTTACCTGGGCGGAAACTCCACGGGATACGAAGCCGGCGTTTTAAAAACCGGTGTGGCCAGTTCTTCTGTTTTGACTGAGGTTCATGAATGGGATACAGCCGCTGAACCTGTCTTGTCGCCCGAAGATGAAGATGCCCGCTGGTTTGAGAACAAAACCATTTACAAAAGCCTGGTTATTCGCGATAAAAAGTTGCACACCGGGCATCCTTTCGTGATGTATTACAATGCCAAAGGAGACACGGCCAGTTACGAAAGTATCGGCATGGCGGTGTCCAATGATATGAAAATCTGGAAACGTTTTGGCGAAAATCCGGTGATCACAAAATACAGTGGCATTTGCGGCGATGCACAGATAGCACAGATTGGTGACATTTACGTGATGTTTTATTTTGGTGCATTCTGGAAACCCGGCGCATTTGAACGTTTTGCATGCTCGTATGATTTAATCCACTGGACCGATTGGGATGGAGAGGATTTGGTAGCCCCATCGGAGGAGTATGATAAAACGTATGCCCACAAACCATGGGTAATCAAATGGAACGGAGTGGTATATCATTTTTATAATGCGGTAGGTAACCGGGGCAGGGTAATTGCCCTGGCTACCTCGAAAGATTTGAAAAACTAAAACAGTTAATTATGGCAACCATTTTAAAATCAGAACAACGGGACTTCCAGGAAAGTCCGAACAAAATTGACAGTTACAGAATTTACACAGATGTTTCAAGAGTACAAAAAGGAATTAAGCCGGAAAACCTGAATTTTGATTTCAGGAAGTTAAATCCCGGCCAGTTTTCCACCCCTTACCATTTTCACCGCTACGCGGAGGAACTGTTTTTGATTGTTTCCGGCTCTGCCACGCTGAGAACTCCCAACGGGCTGGAGGTTGTAAACAGCGGAGATTTGCTGTTTTTCGAGAAAGGTGAAACCGGGGCACATCAGCTTTACAATCACACCAGTGAGCCGTGTATTTACCTCGACATAAGGACTTATTTGGGCTACGATATTGCTGAATATCCGGATTCGAACAAAATATTGCTGGCACCGTCGTTTGAAATTTTTGACAAAGATGCACAAGTGGAGTATTTTCGGGGAGAGAAAAACATAAAAGAGAGGTGGAATCAGTTAGAAAACAAAGAATAACACCTTTTGCAACTTATTGGAAAAAAATGAAAGTTGAAATATTAGAAATTGAAAAAGCGATAGAAGGGGAGCACATTGTACTTTTTCCTGTACTTCTTCAAGACGCCTGGAGAAATTACCTTATTGACTGCGGCTATGAAGAAACCTCGGAAGAGCTGGAACATGAACTGAAAGCGTTGGGCATTGAACCCGAAGATTTGACCGGGGTGATTATTACACACGATGACCACGACCATCTGGGTGGGCTGAATTTTTTAAAAAAGAAAAACAAAAATTTAAAAGTCATTTGCGGGGAACATGAGAAAGATTCCGTTTCCGGGAAAATCAAATCAGAACGGCTGGTTCAGGCGGAGACGTCGTTAAAAACCATTCTTGATGAGTATATGGACTGGGCGTTGAATTTTATTGAAAAACTGAAAAAAGTGCAGCGTTTTGCTGTGGATGAGGTGCTTAGCGATAATGCCATTTTTGAAGAAGAGCTGATTGCGGTTCACACACCGGGGCATACCAAAGGGCACATCTCCTTGTATTTTCCCAAAGAAAAAACGGTAGTAGCCGGCGATGCACTGGTCATCGAAAACGGAGAGTTCAACATCGCCAATCCTGCTTTTACACTGGATTTGAAGCAGGCTCTGAAATCGGTGGAAAAAATAAAAAACCTCAATCCGCTGAAAATTATTTGTTACCATGGCGGAATGATGGAAAACAATGTAAACGAAAAGTTGGCTACTTTGCTTGATACATACAGAAATGCAGCGAAATAAGCAGGACTTGTATTTTTCTGAGAATTGGCAATTACTTTTTTTGAAGATAATTTCACGATAAAAACAGCCCAAAATGAGAAAAAAAAAGGATTAAACTGTAAAACAACAATTTAATCCTTTTAAAAGTCGGGGTAGTAGGATTCGAACCTACGACCCCCTGCTCCCAAAGCAGGTGCGCTAACCGGACTGCGCTATACCCCGATGTCTTAAAAGCGGTGAGAGGGGGATTCGAACCCCCGGTACGGTTACCCGTACGGCAGTTTAGCAAACTGCTGGTTTCAGCCACTCACCCACCTCACCTTTAATATTTTTATTAAGAACGTACGGCAGTTTAGAATCCACCGGTTGGCGGATCAGCCACTCACTCAGCTCACCTTATTTTCAAGAACGTTTATTTTTTGTGCGTGCAAATGTATTAATTGTTTTTTCATTGGCAAAATGTTTTTAGCTGCAAAGGGAAATTTTCAAACAAAAAACCAGTCTTCACTTCATTTTTGGAAGACCGGTAATGTTTCCGGGAATTTTTGGATTCAATTTTCGTGATAAACCAAAACAGGCTTATCAAAGTGAGTCAGTACGCTTCTTGTATCACTGGAGGTAAACATCTCCTCAAAGAATCCTCTTTTTTCTTTTAAAATTACAAGCAAATCAGGATTATTTTCTTCATCAAAATCCTGGACAGCATTAACAATATCTTTTTGTGTTTTTAAGCTAAATGCAAGATTTTCAGCGCCTGTTTCTTCCTGAACCAATGTTTTAAAACCAGCCCATTTCAGACTGTCATCAAATGTAAAGTCTTTTTCGTTATGTAATATAGTAATTTCAGTATCGTCTGTTTTCCCAATTAAACTGAGAACATGTTTAATTGCTCCGATATCATCATGATGGAAATCGGAAGCATAAACAATTTTTTTCATTACAGCATGACGCGTTTTTTCAGGTATAACAAATACGGGGCAGGTAACATGTTCAATGAGGTTTGGGTATCCCACAAGTCCGCCCGAGGCTTCAGAATAACTTTGATGGTTGCTTATTAGCAGAATTAAATCAGTGGAGCTTTCAAGTTCATCCTGTACCACATCTATCCGGTTTTGTTCTGTAATATAAATTTCAAAAGGTATTTTAACGGTATGCTTTTTCAAATAACCGGCTGCCACATCTCTGATTTTTGCATCTGCCACATCAAATTCTTTTTTTGCATTCTTTTCAACGGCCACCAGAGCGGGGTCAACCGGACCCGCGCTTCCCACCAAAAAAGTTTGACGCATCCAGTCAAAATCAAACACATACACAATTTTCAAATGCCGATTAGTCTGGTTACTAAACGAAAAGGCAAATGCAATAAGATCCTCGATATTTTTATAGGAATCGAGTAGTAACAAATTTGTTTTCATGACAAAGTATTTCAATCCATTTTAATATTCTTCTCCAATCAGGAGGATTTTTTGCGGCGTGAGTGAATAAGCCGGAGTACCAGGTGCGACCCAAACTGGAACGCCAAATCGCGCAGTTTATCGATCAGGTTATCAACAATATCCGCTGTGGAGCCTGTTATTTCCTTTTCGTACAACCTTTCCTGGTATTCCAGCTTTTGTTTTAAAAGTTGTAGCTCACGCATATTTTTTACTGCCTTCATTCTAACTTTGTTTTTCTTCATCTTCTTCAAACAATATTTCTGAAAAGTTTTTGAGTACCGAGTTGGTAACAATCTGTTTTCTGATGAGGATAAAAACGAACGCCATCAGGATGAGGGCGCCACCTGCAATGAGCAATCCTTCAACATAGTTGTTGTACGTTTGGCCGTACCAAACGGCAAATGCTGTGGCGGCAAAGCCAATAATCAGCATTAAAAACATCAGTACAACCAGGAAACTGAAAAAGTATGACGTAAACCGGGTGGTTTTTTCCAAAAAAGTAATTTTAACCAAATCGATTTTTGTCTGTACATAACTTTTTACCGAACCATTTAGTTCGCCCAGATTTTTTGTTAAATCTTTGCTCATTGCCTGAAAACTTAAGATTAATTGAATAGGATTTAGCGCTTATTTATGGACTAAGCTTTTTCTGCTGAAGTTTTTTCTTTAACTTTTTCCTTTACTTTAGCCTCTGCTTCTTTGGCTTTACCGCGCATTTCCTGAACTACTTCATTAACCTGGTCTTTCAGGTGATCTACTTTTTCGCTCAGTGTTTCAGTGATGTCCTTTGAAACATCTTTCACTTTTTTAGAGATTTCTTTCCGTGTTTTCGAACCTTTATCGGGTGCGAGTAATAATCCGGCCAATGCTCCGGCTGCAGCTCCTGCAACAAATCCCAGCAATGCATTTCTTGTTCCTTTGTTCATGGTATTCTAATTTTAAAATGTTAATAAATAATTTATTATTTCAGATTTTTTAACAGAAAAAAGTGTTCCATCTTCATTATTTCCATAAAACAAATTAGAATTAGTCTGGAAACCAGAAAGATACATTCATCTATTTAACAAAACTCCAAAAAATTATGAGGAAATATTTCTACAAAGTGTGGAACCTGGGTAAACGGTTTTCTACACTAATTGGACTGCATTTTAAACCGATTGACCTGTAATTAAAAATTCGATGTAATTGTGTGGAATGGGTTTCACCAAAAAGGTACTGACAACCGGAAACTGCATAACCTGGTTGCGCAACTCGTTGTTGTTTTCGCTGGTACATACAATTACTTCAGGCTTTTTCATGTAATTTTTCAAACTCGAAATTTTTTCGAGCGATGAAAGCAGTTGTCTGCCCATCAGGTTTTCGTCGAGCAAAATGTAGTGCAGCCTTTCGTTTTGTTCAATAACCTGTTTTTCAACAAAATGCAAAGCATCCCAAAAATCATTGAAACCAAAAAAACAGTGTTCAATTTTTTTGTGGCTTAATTCTTTTTGCTGATGGTTAAGAAAAGAGGGGTCGGAATCGATACACAGCACTTTTTTCCTTTTATGTTTCATCACAACAACATTTACAACTAAAAAGTCAATTTTTATTCCAAAATGCGGAGTATGGGAATTTAAGCTTTCCGGGCAGTTGGTTAAATGTCGATACCATACTGCCTGATTTTATTGTACAGGGTTTTTCGGTCAATCTTCAGATTTCGTGCGGCTTTCGATTTATTGTACCCGGCGTCTTCTATAGCTTTTATTATCAGTTCCTTCTCGGCTCCGGAAGCTGCATTTTTAAGGGTCTGAAATTTATCCTCCATGTTTACCGAATGACTGCCAAAATCATGGTTTGACCGGTATTGTGAAATTTCTTCAGGAAGGGTTTGCGGAGTCAGCACTTCGCCCGGCGAGAGCAAAACGGCCCGCCTTATCACATTTTTTAATTCTCTGATGTTTCCCGGCCATTCGTACCGTAAAAAAATTTCATTCACTTCATCTGAAAAAAATGAAACATTGGTTCCAAGTTCTTTGTTGGCCTCCTCCCTGAAATGACCGGCAAAAAACAAAATGTCTTCCGAACGCTTTCTTAAGGGCGGCAAAACAATTTTAAATTCGTTAATCCGATGCAGCAAATCTTCCCTGAAATGACTTTTTTCAACCTGGTCACTTAAATTTTCATTGGTAGCTGTTATTACCCGCACATCCACTTTTACCGGTTTATTTTCGCCAATGCGGGTAACTGTTTTCTCCTGCAGGGCACGTAAAAGCTGAACCTGCACGCCATAACTCAGGTTGCCTATTTCGTCGAGGAAAAGTGTTCCTCCGCTGGCCTGCTGAAAAACCCCGGTTTTGTTTTCGAGAGCACCTGTGAACGATCCTTTTATATGGCCAAAAAGTTCACTTCCGGCCAGTTCTTTGGGAATGGCGCCACAATCAACCGCCACAAAGGGTTTATCCCGCCTGCTGCTGTTTTGATGAATAAACCGGGCTACATATTCTTTCCCCGTGCCGGTTTCTCCTTCAATTAATACCGACATTGTTGTTGGAGCTACTTTGGCAGCAAATTTTACGGCCTGGCTGAATGCCGGGCTTTCGCCCATTAAAAATTCTTCGGAAAACGCGGCAACCTGATTTTTCTTACTGCTTCCGGTAAGCTTTCGTGCAAGACTCACAATTTCCTCATGCTGCAAAGGTTTAGTCATATAATCGTAAGCCCCTTGTCTCATAAGTTTAACGGCCATTCGAACATCGGCATAAGCGGTGATGATTACAACCGGGGTATGTAAATTCATCTTTTTTGCCTCGCGAAGAATGACCATTCCATCTAAGTCGGGGAGGCGAAAATCACACAAAACCAAATCGAACGATTTTTCTTTGAGCAGCTTTATTCCCGCCTTGCCGGTATAAGCCACTTCAGCCTGAAATCCTTTATTGGATAGCTGTTTCTGAATAGCTTTACAAATAAATATATCGTCGTCGATTATAAGAATTCCTGCCATTGTTTGATGCTGTTTAAACAAAACTAACTAAATCTTTGGAGTTTTAACCGCCACTGTCGGGAATTTTGACATTTTCGGCTAATTGAATCACCTTGTCTATTTCCTCTGCTGTGGAAAGGGCCAGTTCTTCCAACGGTTCCCCCTGTTTGCTGTGAAGGGTAAGCTCCTCGAGTTTTACCAGGTTGTTTGCCAACTGAACCAATCCGAAATACCGAAATGAAGGAAGAGCTTTGTGTGCTTTTTTGCCAATCTCTTTCCAGGATTTGGCCTGAACACCTTTACGAAAACTCTCAGATGTATCTTTTGCGCCGGCAATAAAAGTGTCAATCATTTGATTAAAAAAGGAGAAATCTCCGTTTGCCGATTTCATTAAAAGCGAAGTATCAAAAACACCTGAAAAACCCGGTATTTCTGATTTTCCACCTGAAATAATGATTTTGTCAGAAGCCGGATGTTCCAGATTGAGCAGGTTACAAATTTTATTATACAGTTCCTCCTCCCTGAACGGCTTTAGAATATATCCGTCAAATCCGCTTTCCATATACTTTTGAATGTCATTTTCGAGGATATTTGCCGTTACAGCCAGCATTTTTGTTTGATGGTTGGGATTATCTTCATCCTCTTTTACTTTTTTCAGAACCTCAACTCCTGAAAGACCCGGCATGTGTATATCGAGCAAAACAATATCAAAAGATTCCGTTTTAAGAATTTCCAGTGCTTCTGTACCATCATAAGCCAGTTCAAATGTTACGTTCCAGTCTTTTAAAATCGATTCCCCCAGCAGAATATTGTGTTCATCATCGTCGGCAAATAAAATGCGTTTTCCTTCCAGCAAGTCAAAATTAACTCCATAGTCTTTTTCGGATTGAGTGGCAACTTCAATATCCGTTTTTTCAAAAGGAATTACAACTGTAAATTTTGAACCCACACCCGGCGTACTTTCCACATGCAACCTGCCGTTCAGTAAATCCACCAGTTTTTTTACAATGGTCAAACCCAGGCCGGCTCCCTTGCGTTTTTTTTCGTTACCCATCTGCGATTGGGCAAACTCATCGAAAACAGAATTTAAATCTTCCTTTGGAATACCAATTCCCGTGTCCTCCACTTCAAACCGGATATAAATCATTTTTCGGGTATCTTTTTCAGGAAAAACCTGAATTGAAACCTTTCCCGTGTCAGTAAATTTTATTGCATTTCCGGCGAGGTTTATTAAAATCTGTTTCATGCGGAAAGGATCGCCAAGCAAAACTTCAGGCACGTTGCGGTTAATGTTGTACTCAAATTCAAGATTGCTTTCATTTGCCCGAAAAAGTAAAGAATCATAAACATTCCGAACCAATTCATGCGCATTAAAAGGTACTTTTTCAATGTAAACCCTGCCCATTCCAAGTTTAAAAACAAATAAAATCTCGTTTACCACCGAAAGCAGGTGCTCTGAGGACTGGCGTATCAGAAGACTGAATTTTTTTTGTTTGGGCGACAGGTCTGTTTTGTTGAGTAATCCGGTAAATCCGATTATGGCATTTAGCGGAGTGCGAATTTCGTGGCTCATGCTGGCCAAAAAAACGGATTTGGCTTTGTCTGCCTCTTCGGCCTGGCGTTTGGCTTTAATCAGTTTCTTTTCAATTTCCTTTTCTTTGGTTACATCCAGAGAAATGAGTGCGCCGCCCACAACATCTCCTTCAATTCCCTGAACAGGCGTGGCACTGATAAAATAAATCCTGTTTTTTATGCGTACTTCTCCTTCCGAAATTTTCCCGTCGAGTGCATTCCGGTAAAAAGGGAAGAGTCTTTTCTGGGTTTTCTCATCGAACACTTCAAAAAGGGTTCTCCCGGTAAAATCTGCATTTGTTAGTCCAAGCCGCTCTTTTTCGCGCCCTCCGGCAAGCACATGCCTGAATTTTATATCAAACAGATAAACATCCATTCCGGGAAGATTTTCAATCAAAATTTCCCGGTAATCTTCCAGATCAGAAGGAGATTGTCTGGAAAAGACCATTCCCGCCGAAACGGATTCTTTTCCATTTCCAAAAGTAATTTTTTCAAGTAAAAAATGAACAGGAAGCATGAGTCCGTTTTGCGAAACAATTTCTGAATGAAAAGATTGTGGTTCGCCTGTTTCCAGTAAAATTTCCGTTCTGTTTTTGAACTCCTCAAAATTTGCAGGAGTAAAAAAAGCATTTACTTCGGGTAAAATTTCATTTTTCCTTGAACTGAAAATATTTTCAAATGAACCCACAAACCGGACGACCTGAAATTGCCGGTTATAATAAAATACCGCATCCTGCTTTAATCCATGCGCAGTTGAGTCAACCAAATCAGTCAACTCTTCAAGCCGGGCCGTTTTAATTTTGTGACTCAGCATCTCAAGCGACCGGTCGAGTTCGGTGAGTTTCTCCAAATCAACCTGCGTACCTTTCAATCCTGAAATGAGTTTGCTGATTTGGTCCAGTTGCCTGTTCAAGTATTCATTCATGGTATAAAGTTAAAATGAAAATACGGATCAAAAAAACATAATTCATTGTTAATATTGAAAAGAACTTTTAACTTGCCTGTTGTAAAAAAAGCAAAAGTTTAAAATAAAATGATAAGACAAATTTTCGTTTCAATAGTTGTAACAATTGTATTGGGTTTAGCAGGATGCGGAAATGCACCAAAAAAACAGGAAAATCAATTGAAGCAGACACAAAAAATTTTACCAGGCTGGATTTCTCTTTTCGACGGAGAAACCCTCGAAGGGTGGGAGATAACGCAGTTTGGCCCACAAGGTCCCGTGCAGGTATCAGAGGGAAATATTGTTCTGGGAATGGGCGACGGATGCACGGGTGTTACCTGGCAGGGCGATTTCCCCAAAATGAATTACGAAATTCAACTGGAAGCAAAAAAAGTAACAGGCAATGATTTTTTCTGTGGAATGACTTTTCCGGTGGGCGACTCGTTTTGTTCGTTTGTTGTTGGCGGTTGGGGAGGCCCGGTGGTTGGACTGAGCAGTATTGACGGGAACGACGCATCGGATAATGAAACCCGCACCCTGAAAAAGTTTGAACACGACACCTGGTACAAAATTCACCTGAAAGTTTCAGAAGATAAAATTGAAGCCTGGATTGACGAAGAACAATTTGTGGACTTTAATTATTCAGACAGAACACTTTCCACCAGACCAGAAGTGGATTTATCCAAACCCTTTGGAATTTGTTCCTGGAGAACTACTTCGGCACTGCGAAATATTCAATTAAAAATTCCTTCGCCTACACCGATGGGTAAATCGAGCCAGAACCATATAAACAACAATACAACCCACATTACAAAAAGAACAACGGCATAAGGAACAAGCAGCGACAGAATTGTGCCGATTCCAACATTTTTATCGTATTTTCTGACCCAGCCAATGAGCAACGGAAAATAAACATATAACGGACTTATTGCATTGGTAATGGAATCGCCAACCCTGTACATGAGTTGAATAAACGCGGCGCTGTATCCCAACTGTGCCAGCATGGGTATAAAAATGGGCGCAAAAATGGCCCACTTAGCCGAACCGCTGCCAATAAAAATATTTAGGAACGCGACTAAAGTCATATACATGGTAAACATAAGCGGGCCGGTTAAACCGGTTGACTGAAGAAACTCAGCTCCGTTTATTGCCAGAATGGTATCAAGCCTGCTCCAGCTAAACAGGTTGATAAACTGTGCTACAACAAGCATGAGAACAATGTAACCTGAAAGGTCTTTCATTCCCTGTTCCATAAACTGGAGTAAATCGTCGGGTTTTTTAATGCTGCCGGTAATTTTTCCATACACATATCCGGGAATGGCAAAAAAGAAAAATAAAATGGGTACCAGTCCACGCAAAAACGGAGAGGGAACTATACCTCCGGTTTCCTGATTGCGTAAAGGGGCGTTCGCCGGGACCAGGAGCACAATTAAAATGGCTGTATAAATCAGCAATGCCAGGCCGGCATACCGCAAGGCTTTTTTTTCATTTGTCGTGAGCTTTGGCGCCTCGTCGTATGATTCTATTGAACCGTCGCCAATAGCAAAACCACGGGTTCGCGGAATGGTAAACCGGGAGGCAACAAAAGCTCCTCCAATACCAAGTAAAAAAGTAGAAACAATCATAAAATACCAGTTGGCTGTGGCACTCACTTCAATGGAGGGATCAATTTGCTGAACCACTTCGGTGCTAATTCCCGCCAAAAGGACATCGGTTCCGGCAATAAAAAAGTTAGCTGTAAAACCGGCAGTTGCACCGGCGTACCCCGCAATAAGACCGGCAATGGGGTGCAATCCCATCTGTGCAAAAATGAGCGCCGCAATGGGCGGGACAATTACAACACCGGCATCGGAACCAATATTTCCACAGGCGCCGATGATAAATATTACTGGCAAAACAATTTTTCGCGGAACGGCAAATGCCATGGTACGTAAAATTATCGTCAGCAATCCGCTTCGTTCGGCTATCGAAACGCCCATTAACATGACCAATACCAAACCAAAAGGCGCAAAATGGGCAAAATTGGTTACCATCTCTTCCAGAAACCGGCGCAATCCCCAACCCGATATCAGATTTTGCGGTTTAACCACCTCTCCGGTTCCCGGATCAACTGCGCTTACACCCAAAAATGCCGTTACCGCACTTAATACAATAATAAATCCGATTATCCAGACAAACAGCCAAAACGGATGTGGTAACTTATTTCCAAGCAGTTCGATCCACTTTAAAATCCCCTTGCTTTCGGGCAGATTGCCGGTTTGCTGTGCGTCATTTTGCTTTGCCATAAACCTGTTTTTTTCAGTTCTTTTTTGTTAAAAATCAAAATGGTGCGCAAAATCGGAAATTTATTTAAACCAGAAAAGGATAAAATCAAAAAATCAGAAACTATCTGATTTCACGGTGATATTCCTGTAGTGATTTTACTATATACGCACCATTGAGTCTTTCCTTAATTCCCTGTGTTGCAGCAAAAGCGGCAGCCGTGGTTGTAATGTACGGCACGTTGCATTTTATTGCTGTTTTACGAATGTACGAATCGTCGTATTCACTAAGCTTTCCGGCCGGAGTATTCACCACCAAATCAATTTCTCCGTTAACCAGCGCATCTACAATATTTGGCCGCTTTTCATAAATTTTATTGATGAACCGCGCTTCAATTCCATTTTCTTTCAGAAACGTTTTGGTACCTCCGGTTGCCATTATATCGAATCCCATTTCGCGGAAATTCCGGGCTGTTTGTACTATTTTATCCTTGTCGCGGTCGCCAATGGTAATTAAAACCGTTCCTTGGGTTGGCAACGGTGTTTTTGTGGCTTCCTGCGATTTAAAAAATGCCAGTCCGAAAGAATCGGCCATTCCAAGGACTTCTCCGGTTGAGCGCATTTCGGGTCCCAAAACCGGGTCAACGTCTGGGAACATGTTAAAAGGAAAGACCGCCTCTTTTACCCCAAAATGGTTGATGGTTTTCTTTCTAAGGTTGAAGTCGGAAAGTTTTTTTCCCAGCATTATTTCAGTGGCAATTTTTGCCATGGGAATATTGCAGATTTTTGAAACGAGCGGCACTGTACGCGATGCCCGAGGGTTGGCTTCTAAAATATACACCACATCTTTGTAAATGGCATACTGAATGTTCATCAGACCAACCACTTTCATCTCGATGGCAATGCGGCGGGTGTAATCCTCAATGGTTTTTATCAGTTCGTCATTAATAATTACCGGCGGAATAACACAGGCCGAATCACCGGAGTGAATGCCTGCATATTCAATGTGCTGCATCACAGCCGGTACAAATGCATCCTGTCCGTCGGCAATGGCATCGGCCTCAGCTTCAATGGCATCTTCCAGGAACATATCAATAAGCAGCGGACGATCGGGAGTAACATCAACTGCAGCAGTTACATATTGCCGGAGCATCTCTTCATCGAGTACGATTTTCATTCCCCTTCCGCCCAAAACATACGATGGCCGAACCATCAGCGGATAACCAATTTGTTTGGCAATTTCCAATGCTTCCTCCAGGTTACTTGCCATTCCCGATGCAGGCTGGGGAATATTCAGTTTCTCCATTATTTTCCGAAAACGGTCGCGGTCTTCAGCCAGGTCAATGGTTTCAGGGCTGGTGCCAATAATTTTTACCCCATTGGCTTCCAACTCATCGGCAATATTCAGCGGTGTTTGCCCGCCAAACTGCACTATAACTCCGTCGGGTTTTTCTTTGTTGTAAATACTCAGCACATCTTCCACCGTAAGCGGTTCAAAATAGAGTTTGTGCGATGTATCGTAATCGGTGGAAACGGTTTCGGGGTTGCAGTTCACCATAATCGACTCGAGGCCGGCATCACGAATGGCAAACGCAGCATGCACGCAGCAATAATCAAACTCAATTCCCTGTCCGATGCGGTTTGGACCACCTCCCAAAACCATAATTTTTTTCTTGCTGTCTGTTTTTACTTTATCGGGAGCATTGTAGGTTGAAAAATAGTAGGCAGCATCGGCGCCGCTAACGGGAACAGGCTCCCATGCCTCTTCCATTCCCAGCGAAATACGCCGGTCACGTATCTTTTTTTCAGGAATATCCAGCAATTTGGAAAGGTATTTGTCGGCAAACCCATCTTTTTTCGCCTGAATAAACAGTTCATCAGGCAATTTTTTCCCTTTAAAAAACAAGATTTTTTCTTCAAGCTCCACCAGTTCTTTCATCTGCTCAATAAACCAGGCCTTTATAAAGGTTTTATCGTGCAGTTGTTCCACAGTGGCGCCCTTGCGTAACGCTTCATACATAATGTATTGCCGTTCGCTGGAAGGCTCTTTCAGCAACAGCATCAGTTCTTCTAGCGACTTTTTATTGAAATCTTTGGCAAACCCCAAACCGTAACGGCCTGTTTCCAGGGAACGAATGGCCTTTTGAAAAGCTTCCTTGTAATTTTTCCCGATGCTCATCACCTCGCCAACAGCCTGCATTTGGGTACCAAGTTTATCTTTTAATCCGTCGAATTTTTCAAACGCCCATTTGGCGAATTTAACCACAACATAATCTCCCCAGGGCGTGTATTTTTCAAGGGTCCCTTCACGCCAGTATGGGATTTCATCGAGGGTTAGGCCGCCAGCCAGCAATGCCGAAATGAGTGCAATCGGAAAACCGGTTGCTTTGGAGGCCAGCGCTGACGAACGGGAGGTTCGCGGATTGATTTCAATCACCACCACCCGTCCGGTTTTGGGATCGTGGGCAAATTGCACATTGGTACCGCCAATTACTCCGATATCTTCCACAATGCGGTAAGCGTAGTTCTGCAATCTTTTTTGCAGTTCCTGAGAAATGGTCAGCATTGGCGCGGTACAAAACGAATCGCCGGTGTGTACACCAATGGCATCCACGTTTTCAATAAAACAAACGGTAATCATCTGGTTTTTGGCATCGCGAACCACTTCCAGTTCCAGCTCTTCCCAACCCAAAACCGATTCTTCAACCAGAATCTGGCCAACCATACTGGCTGCAATCCCTCTTGCCGCTATGGTACGCAATTCTTCCACATTGTAAACCAACCCGCCGCCTGTGCCTCCCATGGTGTAGGCAGGGCGAATAACAACAGGATAACCCAGTTCTTCCGCAATTTTTTCAGCAGCATCCACAGAGGTGACCGCAGTACTTCGCGGCATTTCAATACCCAGGCGGGCCATAGATTTTTTAAACTCAGTACGGTCTTCTCCCTTTTCAATGGCCTCCAGGTTAACACCAATTACCTCCACATTATACTGGTCCAGAATTCCTTTTTTTGCCAGTTGTAACGACAGGTTCAGTGCCGTTTGTCCGCCGAGATTGGGAAGCAAAGCATCGGGCTTTTCCTTTTTAATGATTTCGGTAAGTGCGTACTCATTTAACGGCTCAATATAAGTGTGATCCGCCATTTCCGGGTCGGTCATAATGGTTGCAGGATTGGAATTAACCAGAATAATCTGATAACCCAGCGAACGAAGCGCTTTACAGGCTTGTGTTCCGGAATAGTCAAATTCGCAGGCTTGCCCTATAATAATAGGACCGGAACCGATGATGAGGATTTTGTTGAGATCTTCCCTTTTTGGCATAAATCTTATTTTTTTGAGTGATTTATTTGAAATTCCTCACAAAAATGCCCTTAAATTTTTAAAAATTTCATCTGAGAAGAAAAAAAATTAACGATTTCAATAAAACTTGATTTTTCAAATTTTGATTACGTTTAAAACAGATTAAACCTTTGTTGTAATTTTTGGTTTAAATGTTTAACAAATCGATAATGAAAGGTAAAACATATATGATATTCTTTGTTGTTGTTTTTTTGGTTAACCTGCTTGTTAACCTGTATATTTTTTCGCGTACACGAACCCTGTTTCCATCAGGAAACGGAATCTGGTGGATATTAACGATTCTGTTCTGGTTACTGGCCTTTGCTTATGTTATCGGACGTTTCACGGAACGCGCCGGCGTTATGTCGCTTGCCGAACCCTTTGTAAAAATTGGTTCGTGGTGGCTTGGAGCCATGGTTTATCTCACATTGCTCTTTTTACTGGCCGATATTCTACGGGGAATCAACAGTCTTTTTAACCTTACAGAATTTTTCAGATTTAACTGGAACAGCGAAAAAGGAAGAATTGTAATAGTGATTGTTTATTCACTTTCGGCAATTATTCTGATTGGCGGCTATTTAGGTGCCCGTATTCCGACAGTAAAAAGGGTTTCCATTCAAATAAACAAAACAGTTCCTGATAGAAAACAAAAGGTTGTGCTGGTTTCCGACATTCATCTGGGAATGATGATTTCCAACGGAAAGCTTGACAGGATGGTTCAACTCGTAAACAATGAAAATGCTGATTTGGTGTTGCTTGCCGGCGATGTTTTCGATGAAGATCTTGGTCCAGTAATACAAAATAATATGGGAGATTTGCTGAAAAACCTCCGTGCCAAACAGGGTGTTTTTGCCGTATTGGGAAATCACGAATTTTACGGCAATGCAACCGCAGCCCAGGAGTACCTGGAAAATCACAATATCACCGTATTGCGCGACAGTGTAGCAATACTACCCAGTGGAATAGCCATTGTTGGCCGCGAAGACATCACTTCTGAAAGAATGTTTGGAAAATCGCGAAAAACATTGAGAAAATTACTTGAAGGCGTGGAATCTGAAAATCCGGTATTTTTACTCGATCATCAGCCATACAACCTGGCTGATGTGGCTGAACACAATGTGGACTTGCAGGTTTCGGGACACACACACAACGGACAAATGTGGCCTTTCAACTATATTACCGGAGCTATGTTCGAAATTAGCAATGGACACGGTAAAATAAAAGACACCCACTTTTATGTTTCTTCCGGTTATGGAACGTGGGGGCCGCCCATACGAACCAACAGCAGATCTGAAATCGTTGTACTTGAAATTTCAGGCATTTAGCCTCCTTTTTTTACTGCGAGCTTTCGTGATTGGTTTTTGAAGTTCCTGAACAGGAAAATATAACTTATTCATTTTTTCTAATTTTGCCCGGCATGTATGAATAAAGCGGAAAAAATACAGTTGAAAATGAACCGCCTTGGAAGCCGGGGTGAGCCCTTTATTTTTCTAATGGATTTCCTGATGAAAAATCCGCTGATTTTTTCTGCCGGAACTTCTCCGAAAAAACTGCAATGGCAAACGGCCGCAAAAAGCTCCGTTCCAAATTCAGGAAAAAAACCCGAAATAAAATATTGGAATACCTTTCCGGTCGCCTTTTCAGAATACAAAAAGGGCTTCGATTTGGTGCAGAAACATATTCACAGCGGCGATACCTATTTGCTGAATTTCACGCAGCCCACCCGGGTGGAAACCAACCTTTCGCTGGAAGAAATATTTCAGATTAGTGAAGCACCATACAAAATTTTACTTCTGAACAAGTTTGTGTGTTTTTCGCCAGAACCTTTTGTGAAAATCAAAAACGGCCAAATCAGTTCTTATCCAATGAAAGGCACAATCGGCGCCGAAGCGGAAAACGCTGAAGAGCTGATACTTTCCGATTCGAAAGAGCTCGCCGAGCACAACACCATTGTGGATTTAATTCGCAACGACCTGAGTCTGGTGGCCGAAAACGTAAAGGTTGAAAATTTCAGGTACCTGGAACGCATTCACACAAACAACAAGGATCTGTGGCAGGTGAGTTCCAAAATCACCGGTGATTTACCTGAAAACTACGCATCAAAAATTGGCGACATTTTGTTCTCCATGCTGCCAGCAGGATCCATTTCAGGAGCGCCCAAAAAGAAAACCGTGGAAATTATTCGCGCAGCTGAAAATTACGATCGGGGTTATTACACCGGAGTTTTTGGTGTTTTCGACGGCAAAAACCTGGACAGTTGTGTGCTTATCCGTTTCATCGAAAACCAAAAGGGAAAACTGATTTACAAAAGCGGAGGAGGTATTACGTTTATGAGCGAGGCAGTATCAGAATACGAAGAAATGCTAAAAAAAGTATATGTCCCCGTTGGTTGAAACCATAAAATGCAAAGAAGGCGAACTCCATAATCTCCGTTACCACCAGTCGCGTTTCAACCTGACAAGAAGAGTTTTGTTTCGTCTAAAAGATGAAATCAGTCTCGAAAAGTCGATAAAAATTCCTGAAGAATGCCGGACAGGTTTGTTTCGCTGCCGGGTAATTTATGGTGAAAAAATTGAAAAAATTGAATTTCTTCCACATCCGTACCGGAATGTAAAAAGTTTGAAACTGATTGAAGACAATGAAATGGATTACCGGTTTAAATTCACAAACCGCGAAAGATTAAATTCGCTTTTTGAACAACGCGGAAATTGCGACGACATTCTTATCGTAAAAAACGGATTCATTACCGACAGTTTTATTGCCAACGTGGTTTTTTTCGATGGCCGGAAATGGTGGACACCCGATACACCTTTGTTGCCCGGCACACAGCGTGCAAGGCTTATCCACGAAAAGAAAATATCCGTTTGCCCCTTAACCCCCAACGATTTACCCAAATACGAAAAGGCCGGTTTAATAAATGCCATGCAGGATTTGGAAGACATGCCGGAAATTAGCATTTTAAATATTGTCACTTTTTAACCACAAACAGATAATTAAAAAACCAAATTCCTCTAATCGGGTTAATATTTCATAAAAAATATCCAATTTTCAACAAGAAATCTTCTGGGTTTCTGGTTACTTTTGATAGTTGTCTGTAAAAGACTTTTTCTAATAAAACAATAAAACTGGTAGTTATGGCAAAAATCTATTATGTTGGCGACTGGGCTGTTCTAATGGGGCCCATATTTGCTGAATCACCCTTTAATTACGAATACAAGGGAATTGACATTTTCAACTACGGCGAATGGCTGATGAATGCTTTTCAGTCGTCGAACGAACACTATGTAAAATCGGTGCCCGCATGGGATTTTTACAAAATGGGCCCCGGCGAATACGAAAAAATTCTGGAAGAATATGATGTAGTGGTTTTCAGCGATATCGAAGCAAAAAACTTCCAGTTGGCGCCCAACTTTTTCGACCGCGAAAAAATGGGGAAAGGCATTTTGACCATGCCCGACCGTTGCCGCCTGACCAACGACTGGGTAAAAAGCGGTAAAAGTGTGCTATTTATGGGCGGCTGGCTTTCTTATTCGGGAGAAATTGGCAAAGGCGGCTGGGGCCGGACCAAACTGAAAGAAATAATCCCGGTTCAGTGCCTCGAAGGTGATGACCTGGTGGAAAGCACCGAAGGATTTTTTCCGGTGGCCGATCCCAAATGGCAAAACTTTTTTGGAGAAGTTAAATTAAACGAAATGCCTCCGATTTTGGGCTACAACCAAACCAAAGAACGCAAAGGTTTCGATACCATTCTGCGTATAAAGGAGACCGGCGACCCGCTGCTGGTATACGGCGAAATTGAAAAAGGAAAAGTACTGGCCTACATGAGCGACCCCGCTCCGCACTGGGGCTGCAACATTGTTTACTGGGAACATTACAATGCATTCTGGCTCAAATGTCTCGATTTAATTCTCTGAATCAGAAAACTTATCTTTAAATCGAAATACCATGAACAAAACTTTAAAATTTCCACTGTTTGGGTTGCTTCTTTTTTTCCTGATATTCTCTTGCAAAACACAAAAAGAGGTCACACCCGAAACGGCTCTGGAGGCTTACCTGACCAATAACGACAACTCTTTTGCCTGGGAATTAAACGACAAGCAGGAACTGAACGGAGCAATGCTCTACAACCTGCTGGTTACATCCCAGAAATGGCGGGAATACACCTGGCGTCATCAGGTTGCCATTATTGTTCCGGAAGAGGTTAAGTATGACGGAGCGTTGTTGTTTATTACCGGAGGAAGCAACAAGGATGAAATACCTAATTGGAAAAAACCGGACGATGGAAATATTCAAATGATGCATTTAATTGCCCAAAAGAACAAAGCACTGGTGGCCGTGGTTTTTCAGGTTCCAAACCAACCTTTGTTTGGTGATCTCACAGAAGATGAAATTATTTCATTAACATTCCACAACTACCGGAATGACAGGGACTTTACCTGGCCGTTGCTTTTTCCCATGGTGAAAAGTGCCATTCGTGCCATGGATGCTGTGCAGGCATTTTCACAGGAAACACTGAACCACAAAATCAACCGGTTCCTGGTTTCCGGCGCATCCAAACGCGGATGGACCACCTGGCTCACCGGAGCAAGCGATCCACGTGTAGAGGCCATTGCTCCCATGGTTATTGACATGCTGAATATGCCCAAAAGCATCAGCTACCATGTGGAAGCCTGGGGTGGCTACAGTATTCAGATTCAGGATTATGTGGAACTGGGTATTGCGCAGGATGTGAACACACCCGACGGGCAGGAACTCACCGCTATGATCGATCCGTTTTCCTATCGTGATAAACTCACCATGCCTAAATTCATTTTCAATGGAACCAACGATGAATACTGGCCGGTGGATGCCATTAAACATTATATATATGAAATTCCGGGCGAAAATTACCTGCATTATGTTCCTAATGCCGGGCATGGTCTGGGAGATAAAAAGCAGGCCATTCAGGCGTTGAGCTCATTTTTTGCCAAAACGCTCCGGAAAAAGGAATACCCCAAATGCTCATGGAGTTTCGAGGAAAACAGACAGGAAATCGTTGTGAAAATTGATGTATCAAAAGATCAACTGAAGGGAGTTCTTTTATGGACCTGCGATTCGGAAGACCGCGATTTCAGGGATAATGAATTTATTAGCAAGGTGATTGAAACTGAAAAAGACAATCAAATCTCTGTTAGCGTGAATTATCCTGATTCAGGATTTCGGGCATTTTATATCGATTTGCATTACCCCGATCCGAACGGTGAAGTTTATTCAGTAAGTACCCGCATGTTTGTGGCAGATTCTGACGAAATACTTTAAAATTTCAGTAAGTAAAACCTATTCATAAACATGAAGTTTATTTGCTTTTTTCTGATAAAATATCCGTAAATTGTATAGAACAAGTATGATAACCAAATAATTAAAAACTATGAAACGAAAACTGCTTTATTTAATCTTAGTCTTTTCCTGCACCATGGTTGTTTTGCTGCCATCGTGCAAAGAAGATGAAACCCGCCCGACGTTTCCGCTGTCAGCCGAAATATTTCACAGCGTTGTTGGGAAACAAGTAGCATTTACCGCTCTTACCCACAGCGCTGTTAGCTGGGAATGGGATTTTGGCGATGGGAAAACAAGTACCGAACAAAACCCTGTACATGTTTATGATGTGGGAGGTTATTATGTTGCCAGTTTAACAGCCAAAGACAATGCCGGCAATACCACAACAAAAGAAGTGAACCTGGCCATCGAACTTACACCTTATGCTTTACTCACCGGAAATCATACGGCAGATGGTTACAACGGTAAAACCTGGAAATTATCTCCCGATCACGGTACCGGAGGCGATTATTTAGCAAATGCGAATGCCGGATTTACGACCGTTTCAGGCACACCCAGGCCGCTACCAACGGGTATTTTTAGTACGCAATTTGGCATGGGCGCCATTTATGATGATGAATATACATTTTATCACGATGGAAGCTACCGGATCGATGTGAAAGCTGACGGCGGCGTATTTGGCGGAATAGTTTATCAGCTCGCACTTAACGGTGGTGCGGATGTTATCAATGCAAACGGTTCAGCATATGGTTTGTGCATCGCAAGGTACACACCTGCAACCAGTGCCACTTTTACCTTTACGGAGAAGGAAAATTTTACAGTTCCGTCTGTTTACGGAGCAGGTGGTGCCATTACTTATAATGATGTAAGTACGCTCAATTTTTCCGGAACTGAATTTGTCGGGTTCAGGGATTTTCAAAGAAAAGTAATTGTAAACCGGGTAACCGATACCCGGATGCAGTTGACCATGTTTATGGCAGCATCGCCAGACCATGCACCATTAAATACACATGCACTCATTCTAAGTTTTGAAGCAGTTAATTAACCTAATTGAATTAGCAATATGAAATTAATAGACACGATAAATAATTACGGAAGGTATCTGCTTACCTTACTGATTTTAGCAGGAATTTTAATTTTCCCAAAATCTGCCATACAGGCGTTTCCTGCTTCCGGTTCACCTTTTGCTGATCAGAAAATGATCCAGGTTTCCGGAACAGTTACTTCAGCAGTTGACGGAACAGTTCTTCCCGGGCTAAGCATTATTATTCAGGGTACCGCAATTGGTACAGTAACCAATTCAGAAGGCAAATATTTTATAAATGCCCCGGCTGATGCCACTTTGGTTTTTTCATTTATAGGTTTCAGAACGCAGGCAATTCCGGTTCAGGGCCGCAATGTGGTTGATGTGGTAATGGAAGAAAGTATTGAAGCGCTCGAAGAAGTAATCGTTACTGCTTTGGGTATCCGGCGCGAAGAAAAATCACTGGGATTTTCTGTTGGCAGGGTATCCGGTGAAGAACTTTCAAGGGTTGTTCAGGAAAATGTTCTGAACTCCATGGCAGGTAAAGTTTCGGGTGTTACCATCAATTCCACAGGGGGAACCGGATCAACGGTAAGTATGGTTATCAGGGGAGCTACTTCCATGAGTACGGATAACCAGCCGCTTTTTGTGGTTGACGGGGTTCCAATGTCGAACACCGTGAACAATGTTGGCGGTTTTGGCAGGGATAACCGGGTTGACTACGGGAATGCCATTGCCGACCTCGACCCGGAAAGCATTGAAAGTGTTTCCATTTTGAAAGGACCCAGTGCTGCCGCACTTTATGGCACAAGGGCCGGAAACGGGGTGGTGCTCATTACAACAAAAAAGGCAACCAGGGTTGATGGAATGAAAGTTACTGTATCATCCAATACGGTTTTTGATATTCCGGCCCGCTATCTGAATGTTCAGAACCAGTTTTCAACAGGGTTTTTCTCATTCAGGCCCGAAAATGTTGGCAGGGGAATTTTGCCTAACATCAGCGCGGGAGACGGAGCCGGAGCCGGTCCTGAAAACGACCAGGGTTACTGGGCAGTTCAGTGGCATTCTCCGCTCGACGCAAACGGTGTGCCTGTCCCAATTGAAGTGAGGTCATATCCAAACAACATCAAAAACTTTGTGAATGATTTTGGATTTACAACTACCAACGGCGCCTCCATAATGGGCAGTACTCCTGCCATGAATTACAGACTTGGACTAACCAGCATGACCCATAACGGCCTGGTTCCAAATTCAGACCTGCAAAGAAACAGCCTTACCCTGGCTGCCACCTCAAAAGTACGTGACAACTTGTCGATTAGTACCGACCTCAACTTTTCAAACACCTTTGCCGACAACAGGCCTGCTTCGAACCGCGGTACCAACCCGATGCAATGGGCGTATAACCATCCCACCAATATAGATATCAATCTTTTGAAAGATTACGGTTCGGGGAATAATATTAAACGTGTTTCGGGAAACCACGAAAACCCTTATTATCTGGCCTACGATGTGAACAACAGTTTTAACCGTTATCGTGTATATGGAAATATCGTTGCCAACTGGGAAGTTTCACCCAAATTTAATGTAATGGGCCGGTTTACATTAAACAAAACCGACGAGGTACGCGAAACCAAAATTGCACCCGGTTACTCAAGGGAGCCAAATAACGGAGCCTATGGTATAGTTACCAGCAACGGGCTGGAACGCAACATGGATGCACTGGCCACCTATACCGACAACTGGCAGGAATTTTCACTTTCCGCATCTGTAGGCGGAAATGTTCTCTATTCAAAAGGATCCAGTTTAAGCAATTCTTCCAAAGCGGGTTCCGGAATTATTGTTCCGAATGTTTTTACCATTCAAAATATCAGTTCAGGAGCATTGGATTACAGTAATTTCAGAAGCCAGAAAGGTATTAACAGCGTATATGCTTTGGCTAATCTTGGCTGGAGAGACAGAATTTATCTCGACCTCACTGCAAGAAATGACTGGTCAAGTACCTTACCTCCTGAAAACCGCTCCTATTTTTATCCATCGGCATCTCTTAGCATCATGTTAAATGAATTTTTCAACATGGGAAATAATGTTGAAATGGTGAAGATAAGAAGTGGCTGGGCAAAGGTTGGCAACGACACTTCTCCCTACCGGTTATTTGCAACCTATCAGGATGCCGGACAGTGGGGCGATGCAATCCGGCTGGGAAAACAAAGCGGATTGCTCAGCCCAAACCTTTTACCGGAAGAAGCAACATCGTTTGAAATAGGCGCCGATATCAGATTATTTTCAAACAGGCTCCGGTTTGACGGAACTTATTATGTTACCGACAACCGCAACCAGATTTTGGGCGTTCCGCTGGCTGTCTCAACAGGTTTTACCGGGGTTCAAATTAATGCCGGATTGTTGCAAAGCAAAGGCTGGGAATTTCTGCTGGGTGCTACTCCTATAAAAACTGCCAACTGGAACTGGGATCTCAACCTGAATTTCACCCAAAGCGATACCTGGATTCTTGAACTCGTTGATGAAGTTGAATTTATTGAGTTCTGGAACCAGGCACGTGTGAAAAACGTCGGTTATGTGAAAAACGACGCGCTGGGTCAGGATGGTCGCGTAGGAAACCTGTATTCAAGAAAAGTGAAAAGGGTTACCGACAAAAACTCTGAATACTTCGGCTTTCCTATTCTAAGTACCGGACAGGAAGTTGAGTGGGAAGGAGAAGAAGACTATTCGCTGGTTGGCAACTATAATCCTGATTTCATTATGGGTTTGCAGTCGTCACTTTCCTTCAAAAATTTCACACTGAATATGACGTTCGACTGGCGCAATGGCGGTCAGTATGTATCGCAAACCTACCGCTATCTGTCAGAATCGCTGCAGTCCCAAACCTGGCTCGACGAATTGGTTCACCCCGGAGATCTTGGCGGAGGCCCCAGCCAGGCGCTGCGTGACTGGGTTTTAGCCAACAAGGAGGAAATGCTGCTGAGCGATAGGCTGCGACCGGTGGGTGGGCCAACTCCGGAATACGGTGGTTTCCCCGAAAGCCTGAGCGGAGTTACTGTGTATGACGGAACATTCGCACCCGGTGTATTGGGTTACCACGACGAAAACGGCAACTTCATCCTCGATAAAGAAAACCTGGGTGGCGAAGGAACAACATTCATTCCCTATGTACTGAGTTATCCGTGGGATATAGGAGAAGCCAGTATGTTCGATGCCGATTACGTCAAACTCAGAGAGGTTTCTTTAGGATACAGGCTACCAAACAGAATTTCCCGTAAAATGGGATTGGAGGATGTAAACTTTTCAATTTACAGCAGGAACATTATGCTGTGGACAAAAGATTCCAGCCTGAGAATTGATCCGGAAAGAGCCTATCAGGCGGAAGGCAGCGGAAGATTCCTGCAGGGTGTTGAGAATTATAATGCAGACCCCTGGGTTGTTCCCATTGGTTTTAAGTTGGGTTTTACTTTTTAATCACCTAAAAATTGAAAATCATGTTTAAAATAAAAAATAGCTTTATCATCATATTAACAATGGTTTTTACCCTCGTTAATTCATGTAAAGACCTTGATGAATTGAACATTAATCCGAATGGAGTGGATCCGGAAATTGCCGACCTGAACCTGCTGATGCCAACCATTTTGTCGAATTTAGGGCAAACGGTTGTAGGTCTTGGTTTTGGTGATGTTGCCGGAGTGATGCAACATACACAGAAAGATGGCTGGTCGGGAGGACACAACAGTTACGACTGGGACAACCTGAGTCAAAGCTGGGCAGGGTACTACGGAATTTTAAGAAACAACGATGAATTCTACAAAAAAGCTGTAGAGGAAAATTATGAGTTTCACCAGGGTGTTGCTTTAATTATGAAAGCTTATACTTTTGGGCTAATCACTGACCTGTGGGGAGATGCACCATACACCGATGCACTGAAAGCAGAGCAGGGAGCGGAATTTTTCAAACCGGTATTCGACCCGCAAAAAGACATTTACATGGGAATTCTGGAAGATTTGGAAACGGCTAACACCCTTCTTTCCAAAGGCAGGAATGAATACGAAAACATCCACCCGGTTCAGGATATTTTATACAGTGGCGATGTAACCAACTGGCGTAAATTTGCCAACTCGCTGGCATTAAGGTATTACATGCGCCTTTCAGTAAAAGAACCGGCTGTTGCCGAACAGGGAATCCGGAAAATTGCATCCGACCCGGGAAAATATCCGTTAATCACACTTGCCTCGGAAGATGCCAATATTGGTTATATCGGGAATTCTCCTGCTGATTCATGGCCAACCACCATGGCCTTTAATCCTGATCCCAGCGGGAATTACATGAGACTGAAATTAGGTTCAACCCTGGTTGAAGCACTTCAGGAACTAAACGACCCGAGGCTGGGCGTATGGGCCAACAAAATTGAGATTCCACTGGTGCTGGTCAGTGGCGAAGACATCGACCGTATTGTGGATGGCAGGCGCGAAGTTTCGCAGAATATTGTGGACGAATTTGAGGAGGTTTTCAATGTAAAATTAAATTTCGATCAGGAATATGTAGGTCTTCCTCCGGCTTCGTTTTCAGCGCAACTTTACAACCTGAATCCAAACATGGATCAGGGAGTTTACAATCCGCACGTTTCCCACCTGAGTGACATCTACAAAACAAATAGTCACAACTTACTGCAAATGCGACTAATGTCGGCAGCCGAGGTTCACTTAATCCTTGCCGAAGCAGCTCTCTACGGATGGGCGCCGGGAACACCCGAAAGCCATTATGCAGCAGGAATTCAGCAATCATTTAATGCCTGGGGAGTTGGCGGAGCATTTCAGAGTTATATCGGAGGCGCCCCCTATTCAGGACTTGAAAGCATTATCCGCCAGAAATGGATTGCCAGTTGGACGGCGGCAGCCGAAGCATGGTTCGACTGGCGCAGAACCGGCTTTCCCAATTTAGAACCCGGAGAAGCCGTAAAAAGAGACGCACTTCCGCTGCGGTTTTATTACCACTACGACAATGAAATTGCCAAGAACCCGGTAAATGCCGAAGCTGCCATTCAGCGCCTGGAACCCACCCCATTTAAGGGCAGCGATGTGAGCAACAACAGCGCCTGGTCGAAAATATGGGTGCTGCAGGGAACCGGCAAACCTTATTAATCAATTCGGTACAGTAAAACTGAAGCAGGCAAAAGTACAATTAGCCTGCTTCATTTTTAATTAAAAAAGCCAAATGAAACGGTTCGGGATCATTTTAGGAACGATTATCTTCATTTTAGTCATCCTGCTTTTTCTTTTCACTACACCAGTGAACCACACCCCTTATTTTGAAAGTAATTATTTTGGAAAGAGCCTCCTGAGGATTGACAGCCTGAAAAATCAGAGCAGGTCGGTAAATGAAAAACTGCGTGCCGGTTTTTCAAAAATAAGTATCACTCCTTTGCTCAATCAGCCAGAAGAAAATTTCCGGGAAGGGAAATTTCCGGAAATACCGCTTGCCGGTTACGGAGGACGGAAAGGAAATCCTGCCACCGGTGTTCACGACAGTATTTTTGTTAAAGTGGCAGCTATGAAGGTGGGAGAGGAATTAATTTTCCTGGTGAGTGCCGATTTGCTCATCATTCCGCCCAACATGGTCAATTCTGTTTTGAAAATTCTTTCGGAAAATGGAATCGGACGTAACCAGTTGTTTTTCTCTGCAACGCATACACATTCAAGTCTGGGAGCCTGGGGAAGCGGTTTTGTTGCCAGACAATTTGCAGGAGAAGGAAACCCGAATCTCACGGAATGGTTAGCCATCAAAACAGCCGAAGCTGTAATCGCTGCTGAAAAAGATTTAAAACCGGCACGGGTTGCCTCCGGAAATTTCAATGCAGCTCAATACACCCGCAACCGCCTGGTTGGCGAACTGGGAACTAAAAACGACGACTTCAGTTTCATTTTTATCGAACAACCCGGGTATAAAAAAGCGGTAATCGGTTCCTTCTCAGCACATTCAACCACGCTGGGCGACAAAAACATGGAAATAAGCGCCGATTACCCGGGTTTCTGGGAACGGAAAATGGAAAATACCACAGCAGATTATGCCCTGTTTTTTGCCGGTTCCATGGGAAGTCAGAGTCCGGTGACCAAAGGGGAAGATTTTGAAAAAGCAAAATTTTTGGGCGAAGCCCTGGCCGACAGCCTGATGAATCATCTGAGAAAAATAAACCCGGAAGAGCAGGTTGTTTTTTCGCAGGTTTCGCTGGAAATTCCCCTGCCGAAATTCCAAATCAGGCTCACAACAAACCGCAACCTTTCTGAATTTATGAGTAAAAAACTAATGCCTTACACCTATGGCGCCTGGTTGCAGGCATTCAGAATCGGCAATATGGTGTGGATTACCACACCGGCCGATTTCAGCGGCGAATATGCAGTTCAGCTGAAAAATGCACTGACAGCTAAAGGTTTTCATTCCAATGTAACCAGTTTCAATGGCGCATACCTGGGTTACATTATTCCCGGCAGGTATTTTTACCTCGATAAATACGAATCCAAAACCATGGGTTGGTTCGGTCCGTACATGGGAGACTACACCATGGATTTAATCCGGCAGCTTACAGAAATTGTTACGACAAACTAAATTCTGAAGAATGATATTTCGATTGGTTCTGAAAGGTTTAAAATACATTGCCTGGCTTTTGCTGACAGCACTGGCAATCCTGTTTGTTGTGTACTTTATTCCCGGAATATGGCGCAACCTGGTCACCTATCCAACACTGGATAAAGCGGTTGCCGAGCTGAACAAACTTTGGCAGGAACCGCCCGGCAAAACCGAACTTCAAACCTATCGGGGCATCATTCATGCGCATAGTTTTTGGTCGCACGACAGTGAGGGAACGCTCCACGACCTCGTTCCGGCTGCAAAAAACAACGGCATCGATTTTATTTTCCTGACCGATCACCCGCGCCACAGCCTGGATACCTTCCCCCGTGGGTACCAGGGGTATTACGATGGCGTTCTCATTGAACCGGGAAGTGAAAAACAAAAATTTGGCGTTTGGCCACTCGATTCAGCAGTTATCGATTGGAAAACGGACAAAGATACGCTGGCAAAACAGGTGGTTGATGCCGGAGGCCTGCTCGTTTATGTGCACACCGAAGAACCGCACAACTGGGGAAATCCATATTACCAGGGCATGGAAATCTATAATTTTCATACCGATACCAAAGATGAAAAACTGCTGCCACACATAGCCAATTTCCTGGTGAACGGAAATAAATACCGCCACTGGGCTTTGCGCCAAATGTTTGATGAACAGACGGAAATCCTGGCACTCTGGGATTCGCTGAACACCCACCGGAAGATTTTTGGTTTTTCAGCAGCCGATACCCACGAAAACCAAAACATACGGGCCAGGCAACTGGATGATGGCCGCATTCAATGGATTGGGCCCAATGCCAAACCGTTCGATACGGTAAGTGTAAACTTTTGGAACCGTTGGCTTTTCAATGAGCCCGATGAAAACGGCTGGGTTTTTAAGCTAATGATTGACACCTACAACGAGGGTTTCAACTACATTACAAACTACGTGCTGGCCGATACATTATCTGTGAATTCCCTTGCAGAACACATTAAGAAAGGACATTTGTACACTGCGTTCAAAAGCCTCGGCGATGCCAGGGGATTTATGTTCTGGTCTAACAATTCCCGGAATGAGAAAAGCGGAATTTTGGGCGATTCGGTGCAGATAAACCAGGCTGTTTCGCTGCATGCTGTTTCACCGTTGCCCGGTCAGTTCAGGTTAATCCGAAATGGAAATCCAGTGGATATTTCGCTGGAAGAAAGTTATGAATATGCCTGGAACAAACCGCTTGAAAAAGGCGCATACCGCATTGAAGTCCATATTCAACTGAGTAATAAACTGGTTCCCTGGCTTTATACCAATCCGATTTATATTTACTGATGAAAATTTAACTGTTATGAAAAAAATATTCATTTCCATCCTGTTCTTATTTTTAATTTTGATTCCGAAGTTAAATGCCCAGACTTTTAAAGCCGGTGCGGCGTTGCGGATAATCACACCCGAAAAACTGCTACCCATTTCCGGTGGCATGGGAGCCCCCGAAATGTCGGTGGGAATACAGGGCGACCTGTTCGTGCGGGCGTTGGTGCTTGAAAAAGGAGAAACGCGGATGGCCATTGTGGGCATCGACAACCTGGGCTGGCCGGCGGTTTTGGGCGACCGCTCGCGGGAACTGATAAAAGGCATTCCGCCCGAAAACATTCTGATTGGCGTAACCCACACCCATAGCGCCCCCGATGCGTATGCTTTTCCCGATGAAAATGGAAATACCGGCGCTGATTTGGAATACCTCGACTGGTGCGTTTCTCAAATTGCCGATGCTGTGAATGAAGCCGTTGCCAACCTGGAACCGGCAGCACTGAAAACCGCGGTAGGCGAGGTCAAAGGAAAAATCGCCTACAATTACTACGCCCCACAATTGTATGACCCGCGCTGTGGTGTGATACAAGCTATTGCCACTTCCGGTGAAAACAAAGGGAAAATGATTGCCACTCTGGTCAACTATGCCACCCATCCCGAAATTCTGGGCACCAAACGCAAACTCATCAGTCCCGATTTGTGCGGGCCGCTGTATGAGCGGATTGAAGCAAAAGCAGGCGGCATCGCTCTGTTTATGAACAGCGCACAGGGCGGAATGGTAACCGCCGACAACCGCCGCGAAAACGGACAGGAAGCCAATGACTGGAACGAGTGCATCCGCATTGGTCACCTGATGGCCGACGAGGCTTTGCGCATTATTGAACCGGCCCCGCTACAGCAAAACCCGAATCTGTTCTGTGCCTCAAAAACATTGGAGTTCCCCATCGAATCGGAAGAAATGCAATGGGTATTTCAGCACTCACCGGTTTTAAATTCCGTCAATCAGAACAGCGATTTCAGCACCATTTCCACCCGGCTCAACTTACTGAATATTGGCCAGGCACAGGTGCTCACCATTCCCGGCGAAGCGCTGCCCAACATCGGTTTTTACCTGAAACGAAACATGAAAACCGACCAGCCTTTTCTGTTCGGCCTCACCAACGACGCCTTTGGGTACATTTTGGTAAAGGAAGATTTTAACAGTTTCGAACGGTATAACTACATCAGCCGCACTTCCCTCGGCGAATTTACCGGTGATATTTTTGTGGAAGAAGCGCTGAAAATGATTGAGGAGAATCCGGGGGCAGAAGAATAGTTAAGTATAAATTTTCATAACAGCCTGCCCTCCTTCATTACATTCTGATAGAAAGGTGTTACTTTATATTTTGAGTTCCATTCTTTTTCGCTGTAAACCATCGGGCTGATTACCTCTCCGGTATCAAATTCAAGGTCATAAAGAGGATAAGTAATTTCCTTTTCGGTTTCTGTTGTATTGCTGTCTTTGTTGAGCAGAATCAGCAAATCCCAATCGGAATACTCTTTTGATGTACCATGTGAACGTGAACCATAAAGGTAAATTTTTGCCGAAGGTTCTTTGTCTGGATATTTCGATGATGCTGACCCCCTGTTTCGGTGATATTGACCCCCCTTGCAGTAAGTGGTTCAAAGAACAGAGTACATGACAATATTACATCTTT
>JAWLCW010000040.1:0-35043 GCA_041686935.1 Mariniphaga sp.
CCGATAGCGAGATGGCCGGCAATCCCTGCTGGAGTGTTTCGGCCAGCAGATTACCCCTCTCCCCAAACTGTATTTTCAGTTTTTGCTGAATTTCAGGTTCCAGCGATCGTTTCGCTTCAAAACTTTTCATCAATTCACCCACAATATGGCCCGCATCGGCACTGCTGCCGCCATTACCGCAGACCAAAACCTTACCGCCAATTTGGTAAGTTTCAATCAATAACTCCGCAGCTTTCCTGATGGATTCTTTCAGGTGCACGAGTTTTTCGTGTCGATTGACCAACTGATTCAGTATATCTTCCATATTCCGATATTAAAATTCACCTTCATAAAGTGCCACGCACAAAGCAGCGTAATCACCAATGGATTCACCCAGTTCGGCTGGTTTTATCCGGCAAACTTCCAGAGCGGAAGGGATGGCTTCTTCTTTTAAAATCCAGTCAATGTGCGGTCTAAAGAATTTTTCGTTTCGTGCATAAATGCTCCCGATAACGATACATTCAGGATTCAGCACATCAATTAAAATAGCCAAACCGCGCCCCAGGTATTCGCCGGAAATGCGTATGATTTCAGCAGCTGTCGGGTCGCCATCACGGGCAGCCAGCGCCACATCTCTGGCGGTAATTTTTTCAGCATCTTTTAGTTCAGGACAAAAAGCCACGGTTTCGCCGTTTTTCAGTTTTTCGGAAACCACTTTTTCAGCCAGTTGGGCAATTCCGCCACCGCTGCAAAAACCTTCAAATGACCCTGCTTTTCCAAATCCAACCGGACCATCATTTGCCAGCCGGATGTGCCCTACTTCGCCGCCCAAGTCGTTGGTTCCGGCGTACAGTTGGCCGTTCAGAATCAGTCCTGCTCCCATACCGGTGCCAAACGTGAGAAAAACCATGTTGCGGGTTCCTTTTCCTGCGCCCATAAGCCATTCGGCTAACGCACAGGCATTGGCATCGTTCTGAATGGCTGCCGGCACCCCATATTTTTCCCAGAAAAGTTTTACGATTGGAACATTATCCCATCCGGGCAAATTGGGCGGTGAATAAATGATGCCTTTCCGCGAATCGAGCGGACCGCCGCAACTGATTCCAATTCGTTTCATGTTTTCCCGTGGAAAATCTTTAAAAATATTTTCGATATGCGTAAAAAATTCATTTAAAATTTCAGCATAACCCCGTTCAATGGTGCGCGTTTCAAACTGAATCTTCCGGTGAATGGTGAATTTGTTGTCGCCCACCACCACTGCGCATTTGGTGCCGCCAATGTCAATTCCCAGGTAATATTCTTTTTCGCTGTCGTACATTTTTCAATTCTTCTTTTCTGTTAAATCGTTTTAGCTAATTATGAAAAAAATAGGCGAACACTCGACTTTCTTATTTTTAATCCCGCCTCGAGTACAATTCTTTCTGGTTTCTTTTTCTTTCCTTTGCCGTTCATCCATTCCATTAAAACCTTTACCGACTGGCTTCCGATTTCTTTTAACGGCTGGGCAACTGCTGTAACCGGCGGATTACTGATGCGGTAGGCATCGGGGTCGTCGAAACTTACCACAGCCACGTCATCCGGTATGTTTAAACCCAGTGAATGAATGCTTTCCATACCCATTATGCCCACTTTACTTGTAGTAAAAAAAATGGCATCCGCTTTCATTTCTCCGGAAATTGTCAGCTGTTTTATAGCTGTCGCAAAGTCGTCTTTTTCGTGTGAAAAGGGCATAATTTTTATAAGATGTTCAACCGGATTCTGTTGTGCATCCTGCAACGCCTTTTTGTAACCCTCCAGGCGCTGACGCATATTATTGAGTGTATTGTTTACCGTTATACATGCAATATTCTGGTAACCCTGTTCAATCAGATGTTTGGTGGCATCGTAAGCTGCCTGGAAATTATCTATTACGATGGCATTGGAATCAATTTCAGGAAAATAACGGTCGATGAGCACATAGGGAATTTTGCTTCTGTCAAGCATTTTAACCTGCTGCTCGCTTCCGGCCGGAGGTGAAATTATCAGACCGTCCACCTGTCCCTGCTGAAGCATTTCCAGTTGCAACCTGAAATTCTCTGCATTTTCGTCGGAGCTGCAAAACATCACCCGGTAGCCATGTTTTGAAGCTTCTTTTTCAATTTCGCGGCCCAGTTTGCCAAAAAACGGGTTGGCAATGTCGGCGATAATCAGTCCGATGGTGTTTGTTTTGCCCGTACGCAGCCCTTTGGCTATCTGATTGGGCTGGTAATTCAGCTCTTTGGCCAAAGCAAGCACTTTTTTGCACACCTCTTCGCTAATACGGTGTTCCCTGCCCTTCCCGTTCAAAACAAGCGAAACCAGCGTTTTCGAAACACCCAGCCGCATTGCTATGTCATTTAACGAGGTCTTTTTCATCTCCTGCAATTTTCAAAATCCTGCTGCTAATTTATTTATAATTTGACATTTATTTCAAACAAAAATATTAACCGTTTTTACATGCAATTCATGTTTAAGCTTTTGAATAAATCAAAATTCTATCAAAGAAACAATCTTCTCATCAACCAATCTACAAAGATGTTAACTGATTTTGATACAATTTTGATTTTCGCCTGTATTCCACTCAAAAACAAATTAAGGTGTTTTTCAAAAGGGTAATAATTCAGAGATACCGGATAAAATTCCAAAAATAATTCCAAAACAATTAAACTATTTTTACCGTCAGACTGGGAAAACAGATTTCAAATAAATAAAATCATGAGAACCAATTCATTCCGCATCTTTATCCTTTTGACCATTCTTTTGGCTGGTTGTCATTCCGATGAAAAACCTGTTTCGCTTGTGGATTATGTGGACCCAACCATCGGGAATGTTGGGCATTTGCTGCAACCCACCCGTCCAACAGCTCAGTTGCCCAATCAGATGATTCGGATGCATCCCGTGAGAGTTGATTATCTCGACGACCAGATTGATTTTTTCCCGCTGACTATTTCGTCGCACCGGCAGCCACCGCTGTTTGGTGTGCTTCCCGGTACCGGAAATCCAAACGCCGGAGACTGGAAAAACCGTCAAACCTACGACCATGATTTGGAAGTAACAAAACCCCATTACTACTCTACCTACCTTATTGACGAAGACATTACCGCCGAATTTGTTCCCGGAAACAAAACCGGCTTTTTTACATTCACCTTTCCTGAAGAAAAAAATCAAAAACTGAAATTTAACCTCGTTCATGAAGGAACGTGGAACATTGTTTCCGGAAACATCCTTACAGGAATAGAAGAGTTTGAGGGAATGAAAGCCTTTGTTTACGGCGAGTTCAATCAGAATGCTCATTTCAGTTTGGAAGAAAACAGCCAGAAACCAACATTGTGGGCTGATTTTACCAGTACAGGTCCGGTTGAGTTTAAATACGGTATTTCTTTTATTGATTTGGAACAGGCAAAACGCAACCTGGAAAATGAAATTCCGGAATGGGATTTTGACGAAATGAAAAACCAGGCAAAGAATATCTGGGAGGAAGCGCTTGGCCGCATCGAGGTAAAAGGCGGAACGGACGCACAAAAACGCACCTTTTACACATCGCTGTACCGCACCTATGAAAGGATGATTAACATCAGCGAAGAAGGCCGGTATTACAGCGCTTACGACCACAAAGTGCATGAATCGGACCGCGATTTTTACGTGGACGACTGGGTTTGGGACTCATACCTCACCCATCACCCGCTGCGGATGATTATCGACACAAAAAAACAGGCTGATATGCTCGACTCCTACGTAAAAATGTATGAACAAAGTGGCTGGATGCCTCAGTTTCCGCTGCTTTTTAAAGACAACCCGGCCATGCACGGATTTCACTCCACCATTGTATTTCTGGATGCATGGCGAAAAAACATCCGCGATTTCGATGTGGAAAAGGCTTACGAAGGCATGAAAAAGAATGCCACAGATGCTACCATGCTTCCCTGGCGAAACGGCCCGAAAACCGTACTCGATGAATTTTATCGTGAACACGGTTTTTACCCGGCACTGAAACCCGGCGAGCCGGAAACGGTACCTGAAGTGCACGATTTTGAAAAACGACAGAGCGTGGCAGTTACGCTGGCCCACAGTTACGACGACTGGGCGCTGGGTCAAATGGCCAAAGAACTGGGGCACGAAAATGACTACCTTTATTTTAACAGGGAAGCTGCCAATTACCGGAATTTGTACCAGGCCGAAACCAAACTGATGATGCCCAAAGATGCCGAAGGAAAATGGATTGACATTGACCCGAAATTTGACGGCGGACCGGGCGGACGCGATTATTACGATGAAAATAACGGCTACACCTACCAGTGGAATGTGCAGCACGATATTCATGGTTTGATTGACCTGATGGGCGGTCGCGAAGAATTTACCCAAACCCTCGACCAGCTTTTCAGGGAAAGTCTCGGGCGGCCAAAATACAGGTTCTGGAATATGTTCCCGGATGCAACAGGCTTGGTGGGACAATATTCCATGGGCAACGAGCCCAGTTTTCACATTCCTTATCTGTACAATTTTGCAGGCGAACCCTGGAAAACGCAGAAACGCATCCGGTTTTTGCTGGACGTGTGGTTCAAAGACAACATTTTCGGCATTCCCGGCGATGAAGACGGCGGGGCGATGACTGCCTTTGTGGTATTTTCTGCCATGGGATTTTATCCCGTAACTCCCGGAATACCAGTTTATACGCTGGGCAGTCCGTTGTTTGAAGAAGTAAAAATCAATCTCGAAAACGGGAATGTGTTCACCTTAAAAGCCAAAAACTGCTCCGAAGTAAACAAGTACATCCAGTCGGCCCGGCTGAATGGTGAACCACTGAACCGCACCTGGTTTACTCATGAAGATTTGATGAACGGCGCTGCCATCGAACTGGAAATGGGTCCCAAACCTAATAAAAAATGGGGAGCAGACCCCTCTTCCGCACCTCCCTCGAAACTTGAATTTACAAATTAAAACAGACAGAATATGAAAGCATTGGTATTCATTGGAATGTTAATTCCTTTTGCATTATGGGCTCAACCCATTGAAAAACAAACAATAAAGCAGGATGTGGCTGTTCGGCATATCCAACGAACAGGATTTACCGATGAAAAAGTAAAATCCATTGTACTCGAAAATGATATGCCGGTTGCCATCACAGAAGATTCAGCATACAAATGGGATGGTAAAACCTGGAAATCTACCCGGAAAAGCAATCCGGAAAAAGTGAAAAGTTTTACCGGTCTGCCCCAAAATGCCGGGAAATTGCTTTCATCGGCAACAATCAACGGGAAAGATGTGGCCGGAACAGAAAACGGTTTATACTGGTCAGGTGCCGGTAAAAATAACTGGGAAATGGTTTTGCCCCGCGATGAAAAATACCGCTGGGCGCCTTTGAATGTAAGTGCCCTGTTGGTTGACACAAAGGGGCGGTTGTGGTTTGGTGCAGAGCAGGGTGTGGGTTGCTATCAAAACAACGAATGGAAACTTTATGCCGGCGACGAAGGACTACCCTACAACCGGTTTACCGGAACCGCCGCCGGACCTGATGGCATTGTTTGGTTTGGCACCGAAAAAGGGGCTATCCGGTTCGAAAACGGGAAATTTTATTACCGGTTCAGTTTGCGCTGGCTGCCCGACGATTATGTAAACGGAATTGCTGTGCAGGATGACGGAACAGCCTGGATTGCCACCAACAAAGGCGTTGGGCAAATCATCTCCCGGACTATGACATTCGACCAAAAAGCGGATTACTTCACCTGGCAAACCGAAAACCGTCATCAAAGAATGGGATTCATCGCTCCAAACGAACTGGAAATTCCATACGACACAGCTTCGTTCAAACACGGCATATCGGACAACGACGGAAAATACACCTCCATGTATGGCGCGGGACAAGCCTACCGCTATGCCATAACCGGCGAAAAAGAAGCAAAAGAACTGGCAAAAAGAAGTTTCGAAGCCTGCAAATGGCTGGTGAACATTACCCATGAACCGGGATTCCCGGCACGGGTGATTGTGCCCCACGACTGGCCTGAACCACTGGCCGACCCGGATTACACTTATCAGATGAACCTGAGGGCTCAGCAAAACGACCCGTTCTGGAAAGATATTACACCTCGTTTCGTAAAAAGCAAAGACGGAAAATACCTCTGGAAATGCGATACCAGCTCCGACGAACTTGCCGGACACTATTTCTTTTATGGGATTTATTACGATTTTGTGGCCGAAACCGAAGAGGAAAAAGCTCCGGTGCGTGAAGTGGTTGCCGACATTACCGACCACCTCATCCGCAATGGGTTTTATTTACGCGACCACGACGGGAAATCCACCCGCTGGGGAAATTTTTCGCCGGAATTTTTTAACTCGGTTTGGGGCTGGGACCAGCGCGGACTAAACTCACTGATGATGCTTTCATTTTTAAACGTGGCCAAACACGTTACCGGTGACCCCAAATACGATGAAGTGGCCAAAATGCTCCGAGACGAACAGCAGTATCACATTAACGCCATGCACGGTAAAGAGTTTTTTCCGCCCGATAATGTGGTACCGTGGGACAACAACCTTTGCCTGATGAGCATGCTGGGCCTGATGAATTACGAAACCGACCCCGAACTTTTAATCATGTACCGCATGTCGCTTGAAAATTCATGGCTGCACATCAGCAAACAGAAAAATGCATTTTGGGATGCTTTATATGCTGCTATGGCCGGACGTTTTGCACAACTGGCTTCCGAAGGGTATTTCAATAAAGGTGATGTTTTTCCTGAAGCCGGTGGATTTACCAACAAAGTTGTTGCCGAACTGGCTGAGTTTCCTGACCTTGGCAGCCACATTAAAGAGATGCTGGAACGGATGCCACTGGATTTAATCGGTTACGAAATGGACAACACCCACCGCCTGGATGTGGAATTTGACCCCACTCCCGGACAGAAACCAACCATGGGCTGGCGGAAAGATGGCTATGCCCTGCCCATTGATGAACGTGGTCATGTACGGCAGGACCGCGATGGGTTTGCCCTGCATTTCAGGGAGGTAGGCGGTATGAACGCCGAACAGGAAGGCACTTTCTATCTGCTACCCTATTATATGGCAAGGTATTACAATTTGATAGAGTAAAGTGAATTAATGTTTCTTCACATAAAACGAAACCCAAAGCACATACAACATGCAGAAGCCAATGACAAACATGCTGGCAAAGGGTGAAACCACGGTACTTACCAGTCCGACTACAGGAGGAATGACTGCCCCGCCGGAAATGGCCATTATCAGCAAACCGGAAATTTCATTGGCCCGGTCGGGCATTTTTTCCAGCGAAAGGGAGAAAATAACCGGGAACATATTGCCGGCCCCCAGGCCGGTAATAAAAATAAAAACCAGGGCAACAAAATAAACCGGCGAGAGCAACACTCCCCCAACTCCGGCCAATGCAACCAGTGCTGTAAGCAAAAGGAAAGGACGTGGTTTAATCCAGTTCAACAGGATTGCCCCTCCCAGCCGGGCGACCGTTTCACCGGCAAAAAACACACTGATTCCAATGGCTGCTTTTTCAAGCGTCAGTCCGAACTTTTCCATGAGAATATTGGCAATGTTGGTATTGATGGCCACTTCAGCCCCCACAATCATAAAAATGGAGAGTGCCATAATCAGCACAAAACGATTTTTCAACAATCCGAAACACGAACTGAAAGTAGCCGGTTTTCGTTCAGGTTTCGATTCTGCAATGGGTGTTAAAGCCAGCCAGATGGCCGCCAGCACAGAAGTAATTCCGTAAACGGCAAATACAAGTTTCCAGTCTCCAAAACGAATGGCCAGAAAAGTGGCAAACAAGGGACCGGCAAAGGAAATCATGGCTTTGATAAACTGGCCGGTACTCAAAAAACTAGGCAATTTATCCGACGGAGAAACATCCTGCAACAACGGATTGGTGGAAACCTGAATGAAAGTATTGCCAATACCCAGCATCAGAAACGAAGCGAACATCATTCCAAAAGAATAATGCAAAAACGGCAGTCCCAAACCAATGGCCTGGATTATCATTCCGGCATTCAACATATTCCGCTTTCCCACTTTATCCTGAATGACTCCTGCGGGAACCGACAGCACAAAAAACCAGAGTAAAACCATCATTGGAAGAAACTGGGCGGCAAAATTGGTGAGCTCAAAATCCTGTTTGATGTAACCGGTTGCCACACCGATAATATCCACAAATCCCATTACCACAAAGGAAAGGAGGACCGGAAATAACTTACTGAACTGTACTTTTTGTGTTGTCATTGCTGTTTTTATTTAATTCTCAATACGATTTATTTTTCACCATTCATTTCAAAACCGAATGAAGCCGTTCCCATTCAGGTTCAAGAATAAAAATCTGTTTGTATAACCGGCTTCCGGTTTCATCAGGCACCATCATGTTGTAAGCCAGCAGTTTTCCGTTATTTGAAACCACCAACTCAGTGCGGTCTTTTTTGTTGTTGGTAAGCCAAACGGTTTTTCCAAGATGTTCGTCATCACCCAAATAAAGGGCTGCAATATTTCCATTTACCACGGCAAAAATCCAGTTTCCCGATGGATGCCAGCGGATAAAAGAGGCATCAGAAGTCAGGTGACTCACCTGTTTAGGCTGATTTTCAGCAGTGGGTAAAAGTACATCAGCTTTGGAATCAATAACAAAAACCTGTTTGAACTTATTTTCATCTTCTGCCAGAAAAGCAATTTTACGCCCGTCGTGAGACCCTCTCACAATTCCGTGAACGGTTAAATTATGTGTTAACCTTCGTATTTTTACCCCTTCAGGAGGTGTTGGATAATGAGTTTTATCTCCGGAACCGGCAGTTGTGATATTTACGTTCTCGGGCACATCGGCAACAAACAACGCTGTGTCGTAATCAACGCCGTTTTTCGCACTCACTTTCCCGATAAATGCCCGCATGGTTCCTGCATGGTCAACCCATGAATCGCCATACGCTTTTTCTATTTCGCCCGGTTTCGATTTTCCGGTTTCTGCCGGTTTCAGCAAAACAGCAAAATAATGGGTGTATCCCTCCGGAGCCGATTCGCCGGGCTCCATGAAACCGATGGTTCGGTCGTATTGCGGCAACAGAAAATCATCGTAGGTGAGACCTATTCGTTTTCCGTTTCGTGCATATTCATGCCGATGGGTTCCTCCCCGATGTGCACCTGGCAAAGTCGGACGTTCCGCGGAAACATCGCGGCAATCCACCTTTGTTACGGTACCTTTTCCATCGGCACTCACTTCCACACCCGTCCGGTTTCTGATTCCGTAATAGCCTCGCTCCTTCACTTCTTCCAGCAGCGGGCCATGAATAAAAATCACCTTGTTTTCAGTTGGATGCCAGGAAACCGCAGCCACACCGGGTGCAGCTTCTTCGCCCGTAACCGATTCCGGCTCCCAAAGAATTGTTTCCCTACCGGTGGCAATTTCTATTTTTTCAATGGACTTGCAGTTTGCCAGATTCTCGTTGTAAATCGTTCCCCTAGTGTCGTAACACAAATACCGGTCGTCGGGAGAAAAATTGTCGTTGTTATCCAGTGCGTGGTTTTTTTCAGAAAAAGAGACCTGAGTTTCATGCATAACCATTACAAATTCATTTTTTTGTGAAATACAGGAAATGCACAATGCAGTTGCTCCCAAAAATGACAATATTCTGCTAAAATCCTGCACACGCATTTTCAACCTAAAATTAAAAATTACAATTCAAACCTGTTGTGGGCGCCGCTTATTCCATCGTGAATGGAAATGGAAACAAGCGCCAGCAAAGCAATAATTACCAGGATAATGAATAACAACAAACGGTATTTTCCGTAATTCATTTTTCGGATGTTTATTCCCACTATTGGAAGTTCAACCCTATTCATCAAAATAAAAATGACAATAAAATTCACCACATACAGATGATGATTCAGATGAAAACTGCCGGCCAAAGCTCCGGTTACCAGGTAACTTAAAACGATGTAAACACCAAAATATGCGGCAAAGAAGTATCTTCGGGCTGTGTTTCCATTGTCTGCAACCAGATTTTTCCGGAAGAACCAGGCGATTAGAATTCCGGCCGATAAAACCAAAGCCCCAACCCAGGCTGTGAGGTTGGCCACCTGTTCGGTATTCGGAAGATTTGCCATTCGCTTCACCAGTTCGGAAAACTGAACAGATTCCCGGAAAATGATGAGCGGGATTAACGCCACCAGAAACAAAAAGGCTACCTGGTTTTCCCAGCTTTTGGGACTTTTTTCCGTTTCGGGCCATTTCGAGGTAAATATGGTATAAGCCATCGATGTTCCGCCGAAAAATCCAATGCTGTATTCCATTACATTCCACATGTTGAAATTGATTTGCAACACTGTTCCCACAGTTTGCAAAAAGTTTCCGAATGCGAAACCGAAACCGGCGCCCAGTGTGGTAAAAAGTGCCACCCGCAATGATGAACTAAAATTATTCCGGGCCATGTACCACAACATTGCCAGTCCGCCACCCAGGCAAAGCGCCCATGCTTCGGAACGCGGGGGCGTCATCAAAACGCCCAGTTGATTCACAAGCAATCCATAGAAAATCAAGCTTCCGGCAACCATTTCGGCCATCAGCCGGGCCCATTTCACTTTTTTCTTTTCCGATGATTCGAGGCAAAGTCCGGTTAGTCCGCCTCCAAGCAAACCAAACAAACCACCAATTACAAACAGCATGAGCAGCCCGTAAAAAGCATTGGGAAAATTGTCAGCCCTGCCGTAACCTACAACGCGGCCGTAACTAATCATCCCGGTAACTCCCCAGCCAATGGCAGCCACAAAAACGATGGGCAGCATTTTCCGGTACCAGTCAGCTCGTTTCGACACCAGTACCAGCGCCAGTACGCCAATGGCGCCGGCCCATGCAGCACCCTGCTCGTGGCCAAACTGTCCGCGCACGGCCCATGCCGTTCCCAGCGACATGCCCACAATCAAAATTCCAATCAGTTGCGATTTATTCATGGTTCTGTTGATTTAAAAAATTGTAAGCAATTGAAACTACATTGGTAATCTTCCGGTGAATTTGGTTTTTCCGTTCTTTTTCTTTTTCAGGCTGAACCAGTCGAACAATTCGCCGTCGGCAGTAAACGACTCGTAATTCAGTTCGTTTCCGTCAATGGAAATCACCTGGTACAACTGTTTGAAAGCACCGGAATGTTCCATCCAGTCTTTGTCGCCGGCTTCATACATTTTGGGACCGCTCACCGAAACCACATACATCACCTCATGGCCGTTCTCCGGATTGTCGGTGTGCCTTCCCCTTCCGTAGGAATGGTCGTGCCCCGAAAGCACCAAATCCACCTTGAATTTTTCCAGAATGGGTTGAAAATTTTCACGCAAATGTTTGTTGTCGCGGTTTTCTTTTGGCGAATAGAATGGCAAATGCGTGGTAACAATCACCCACTCTTTGGTGTTGGCCTGCAACACCGAATCGAGCCACACTTTTTGAGCTTCCAGTTTAAACCCGTCCTCATTTCTCAGTTCCGAATCTGCTGCCGAATCGATGGAGATGAGCCTGAGGTTTTTATAATCGATAACAAAACAAGTTCCTTCCAGTCCTTTGGGACCGTTTGCCGGATGCGTAAATTGCGCATTCCAGTGCGGGTCGAGCATCAGGCCGTCGTAATCGTGGTTGCCGGGAGTCATTACCTGCGGAACCATCCCATAAATGAATGAGCCGGCATGAAACCACTCGTGCCATTCCACATCGCGGCCTGCGCGGTTGATTAAATCGCCGCAGTAAAGCATAAATCCGCAATCGGGCTCATGACTGTATGCTGCCCGAATTACCCGCGACCACTGCGATTTTAAATCGTTTTGCGGGTCGCCCAGGTAAATGAACGAGAATTTATCGCCGGCTGACGGAGCCTTGTATTCAAACCATTCGCTCCAGTAATCGCCGGCGCCAACCCGGTAAATGTACTTTTTGCCCGGAATCAAATCTGTAAATACAAATGAATGCTGATTGGCTTCAATCACAGGTTCGTCGCGGTATTCGTATTTTATGGTGCTAGTTTTGGCTTTGAAAGTTTTTGAATCCTCCTTTTTCACAGGCCCTTCAGCAGCCGGCTGCAACTCGCAAAAACCTTCGGAAACCGAAACATCGGTTCGCCAGGTTACGGCCACCGAAGTGGCAGGATTTTCGGTAAGATTTAACACTACGCGGTCGGGATAAAGCGATGGTGCATTGACCTGCGCCATCAGCAAACCGACCCCAAAAACCATCACCAAAGCTGTAAACAATAACTTTCTGTAATTCATTTTATCCTTTTTTTGCATTTTTTAATTTTCCTCATTTATTCTGCCTGGTGAAACAGCACCTCTGCCGGAATTTCCTGTTCCTTCATTCCCGGACCTCTCCAGCTTACAATATTAAACTTGTTGGCTCCGAGTTGAAAATATTTCTGTTTCACCCTGTACAATCCTTTTCGCAGCGCAACGGTGCGGTAACCGCTTCGTAAAAATTCCTTGTCGTCGATGTAAAAGGTACACTTATCGTTCACTTTTATTGAAAAGGTATAAATGCCATCGCGCGGAATGTGCAGATACCCGGAATAAATGTAGCCGAAATAATCTTCCCTTTGGCGCCTATCGATGGTAAAATGGGGTAAAATGCCCGAATCAACCGGCTCCAGGTGGTCCAAATCGTGTTCTTCTATCACGTGGGCATGGTAATAATTGTATTTCAGCCCCGGCAAAAACCGGCCGGTTCCCTCGTAGTTGGTAAATTCTTCAAACTCCAGTTTTTTCAGGTGAACCGAAACTGGTGCACCGGGCAAACTCCCCGGACTAAATGCAGCAAATTTTACCTCGGTGGTTTCAGTTAATAAGATGGGTTCTGTGTAAAGTGTAGCATTTTCAGTTGGTCTGGTTCCATCGGTGGTGTAATAAATTTTTGCCTGCGGGTCGTCACAGGTCAGTTCAACCTTACCTGCCGAAAGAAAATATTCATCGCTGGTAATTGCATAAGGCATTTTAGTGGCGGGTTCATACTTTTCGGATGAAGGACGAAATTCTTCGGCAGAACCCCAGTTTTTATTTGGCTCCGGCCCCATTTCAAAAACCAGTTCCGAACCTGCAAGAATATCGTCATGGGTGAACCACGAATTTAACAGCGGTTTCCCGTTGATTGTAGCCGACTGAATGTAAAGGTTCTTGTCGGAAAGGTTGTTGGCACGAACTGTAAATTTCTTTCCGTTTTGAAGATGAACAATCACCTCTTCAAAAAGCGGGGTTCCAATAGCATAATGAGGCGTTCCCGGGCAAACGGGATAAAAACCCATGGCGCTTAAAATATACCAGGCCGACATCTGGCCGCAATCTTCATTTCCGCTTAACCCATCGGGCTGGTCGTCGTACATTGTATCCAGAATTCGCCTCACCATCTGCTGGGTTTTCCATGGTTCGCCGGCATAGTTATACAGGTAAGCCATGTGGTGGCTGGGCTCGTTGCCGTGCGCATATTGCCCGATGAGCCCGGTCGCATCAATCACCGAATCGTCATATTTCGATGTTTTCACAAATAGAGTGTCCATCCAGGCGATAAACTTTTCGTCCCCGCCAATCAATTCAATCAGACCGTTTAAATCGTGCGGTGCAAACAGGCTGTACTGATATGCATTCCCTTCCACAAAATGCTCACTTCCAGCAGCCGGGTCGAACGGCGAAACCCATGAACCGTCGAGGTTTTTGGGGTGCATAAAACCGGACGCTGAATCGAACAGGTTTTTATAAAACTGCGCCCTGTAAATGTAATCCCTGAAATCCTGTTCTTCGCCGAGCAGCCGGGCCATTTGTGCTACACTCCAGTTATTGTAGGCGTACTCCAGTGTTTTCGACACCGAACCGCTTTCCTTGTCTGCAGGTATAAAACCAATATTGTTAAAATAGTGAAGCCTGTCCATCCTTTCCTTCATGGCTTCCAGCGCCAGCTTTTTGTCGAATCCGCGAATGCCTTTGGCATACCCGTCGAGAATAACCGAATGGGTGTGGTAGCCAATCATCACCCCGGTATAATTTCCGGCCAGTTCCCATTGGGGCAATTTTCCACCAATGCGGTACATCTCCAGAAAGGTGCGGATAAAATCGGCATAACGCTCCGGTTCAATAATGGTGAACAGCGGTTTAAGGGCACGAAAAGTATCCCACAGGGAGAAAACGGTGTAGTTGATAAATCCGTTTGCCTGATGCACCTGGTGGTCCACTCCGCGAAACCTTCCGTCAACATCCATAAATACATTGGGTGCAATGGCTGCATGGTACAGTCCGGTGTAAAAAATCGGACGCTGTTTTTCGGTGCCACCTTTTACTTCAATTTTCGAAAGAAAGGTGTTCCATTCTTCTTTGGCATCCAAAACCACTTGGTCGAAATCCCACCCCCGGTTTTCGGTTTCCAGATTTTTCCGGGCACCTTCCACGTCCACTGCCGAAATGCCCACTTTCACCTGAATGGCTTCTCCCTCTTCGGTTTGAAACTGAACATAGGCCCTGATGTTGGTTCCTTCAGCTTTTTGCATACCCTTAGCCAGAACCTCATCTACGGCAATGCCATATTTGCTGAACGGTTTGGAAAATTCAGCATAAAAATAAACGTACTGGTCGGTCGCCCAGCGCCGCGACCTGCGAAGCCCCTGAACCGCATTGTCGCCAATAAACTCAAGATTCGACTCCAGCACATGGTCACGGTTTTTGATGTCGATAATGATGTTTGCCTGCTCCGCTGCCGGAAAGGTGTAGCGGTGAAAACCGGAACGCCGGGTGGCCGTTAATTCGGCTTTAACGTTGTAATCGTCGAGCAAAACCGAATAGTAGCCAGGTGAAGCCGATTCGTTATCGTGACTGAATTTTGAGCGGAAACCTGTTGAGGAATCCTCTTCTTCCCCCGGAATAATTTGTACCTCGCCCACCGTGGGCATAAAAAGCACATCGCAGTATTCGGGTGCGCCGGTACCGCTCAAATGGGTCTGACTAAACCCCATAATGGTGTTATCGGAATAATGATAGCCGGATGAGCCGTCCCAGTTTTCCCAGCGGGTATCGGGGCTAATCTGAACCATCCCAAATGGAAGAGTTGCTCCGGGGAATGTGTGGCCGTGACCGCCGGTACCGATAAACGGGTCAACATACCGGGTATAGTCCGGTGAGCTTTTCTTTTCGGCACACGAAAACAAAACCACCAGAACCACTAAAATACAATTATTTAACTTTATAAAATTCAATTGATTTTTTTTGATTCAGCTATAAAAGTACCGTCTGATTCTTTTTCATTTTCAGAATTATCCATGTAACTGCAACTGCAGAAAGAATAAAGAAAATATCTACAAAAAAACGGTGGCACACAATCCGGCAAAAACTCATTCCACTAACCGATAAACTTCCGGAAAGAAATACAAGTCTGAGCAAGGAAACAACAATACACGACCAAATGAGCAGCAAAAACAAGTTCACTTCGCTGTTTTCGTGCCGGCTGAAATAGACTGTTAGCGATCCAACCACAGCGGTCATTATAAACACCCATAAAAAATGCATGGTGAAGGGCGCCCAGGGATTCAAATCCGGATAAAAGTCGCGTACCAAATCGATGGCAGCGTGGCAAAACGTGAGTGTAATTCCAATTTGCCAGGCCATTTTGGGAAAACGCATGATGACCAGTACAAGAATAAATCCGTAAAAGGCATAATTCACCAGAACCCGGGCAATGCCCCGTATCATAGAAAGCCCAAAACCATCATTCACACTTCCTGCATAAACAAAAGATTCCAGTAAGTTAGGCCACAACCAGTGAGTAAATACAGCAACAGTCAGTAAAATTCCGAATTCTTTTACCAAAGGTATATCAGTTTCTTCCGCCAGGTTTTCCTTTTGAAAATAATTCTTAATTGCGAATTTGCTTTTCCAGGCTGCCAGTCCCAGCGCACCGCCCAGCAGAAATCCGAATGTAAATTCCATGGCTTTCCACCAGTTTCTGAAAAGAACATCCGGCAGGTGGCTTCCCAAAACCATCCAGAAACCACCAAGACCAAATCCAAGTCCGCCGCCAACCAGGCCGTAAAGGGCAAACCGAAGTACCAGCTTAAAATCAGACAAATCGATTTTAAACCGTAAAAAACCAAGCAGAATAACAGCGCCAAACAAAAGCGCCGCCCACGATTCGGGACGCGGTTTTGCCGGGTCGGAAAAATAGAGCAGCATGGGTTCGTTCACCAGCTTAAACCCGAGAAAAAAACCGGCCAGTATTAACAACAATCCGTTGATTATAACTTTTTTGGGAAACCGGTGGTAAATAAATCCCAGTGAAAAAACTGTACCGCCCAGCAATCCCCAAACAGCCCCTTTAAGCGTTGTTCCGGCAGTTCCCCACCAAACGGTTTCCGGATTTCGCAAAAATCCCAGCGTTTGTCCGTATGTCATTTCACCCCCCAGGCCAACTCCAAATACCCCAAAAACAACCACCATGGAAGTTACCGAAGCGGGAAGTTTCAACAGCAAACAAATGCTCAGTGCCACCATGGCGCCGGGAATCATGGCGCCAAACGGCCCGCCGCCAATGTGCCCGCGCAGTCCCCAGCCCAACATCATGGCAATGGCAGGAAGTAAAATGAAAATGAATTTTGTATAGTTTCTGCTCATAATAAAAATTTTACAACTGATTTGAAGTTGAAAATCCGATAAAATTCATTGTTAAACTTATTTATCATGAACAAAAAAAGAGGTTCACCCACAAATAAACTTCTGATTTTTTATTCAATGCAAATGGAATATTGACCTTTCGTTTGTTTTTTAAGTTCTGTTTTTATCTTTGAGGTTAATATTCTTAAAATCCAAATCTGATAATCGAGAATGCGATGAAACATCAAAAATTATTCTCCGTGCTGATAATGATGCTGGCAGTCACTTTTTCTGCGGCGCAGACCAAAACCCCTGTGGATTATGTGAATCCGTTCCTTGGCACCGATTTTTTCGGGCATACCTTTCCGGGGGCCTCCCTGCCTTATGCCATGGTGCATGTGAGCCCGGATACCGGCACCGAAGGCTGGACACACTGCGCCGGATACATCTGGCAGGCCAGTTCCATCATGGGTTTCAGTCATACGCACTGGAGCGGTGTGGGCATGGTTGACGGCGGCGACATTCTGCTGATGCCGGTTACAGGCAACAAACTGCAGGTTGTTCCGGGCACCGATGAAAATCCTGACGCCGGATACCGTTCGCGTTTCAGCCATTCGCGCGAATCGGCTTCTCCGGGATATTATTCTGTTTTTCTGGAAGACTACGGCATTGAAGCAGAACTGACCACAACTCCACGGGTGGCTTTTCATCGTTATACTTTCCCCGATGCAGATAATTCAAAAATCATTGTGGATTTGGGTCATCAAATCGGACGAAAAGATGAAAACGATTGGGCTGAAATCCGGATTATCAACGATCGGCGTATGGAAGGCGAAAAAGTGGATGGCCCGGGCAAAATTTACTTTGTGGCAGAATTCAGCAAACCTTTTTTATACTATGGAACTTTCGATGCTGAATATGCCACGCCTGAATCGGGAGCAGCGGTTTTTGCCTATAAAAATGCAGAAGCCGGTAAAAATATCGGAGCATTTGTAACCTACAATACTTCTGAAAATGAGCAGGTTTTGGTGAAAGTAGCCATTTCATATACCAGTATTGAAGGCGCACGGAAAAACATGGAAGCCGAACTCCCCCACTGGGATTTTGAACGCGTGAAAAGCGATGCCCGCAAAACCTGGGAAACGGAGTTGGCGCGCATTCAGATTGAAGGCGCCACCGACGCACAAAAAGAAATTTTTTACACTGCCGTTTATCGCTCGTTGCTGGCGCAGTACATTTCGCAGGATGTGGACGGCAACTATTTTGGCGCCGATGGGCAAATCCATGTGGCCAAAGACTACAACTTTTACGGCTCTTTTTCGTGCTGGGACACCTACCGCTCGCAACATCCATTGTTAACGCTTATTGCGCCCGAGCATGTAAACGACTTCATCAAATCCATTGTGGCCAAAACCAAACAGTATGGCTGGTTGCCGGGGCAGCATTTTCAGAATGTTTTTGGCGAAGGTATGGTGGGCGATCATTTGGTCCCGGTGGTGGTGGATGCCTACAGGAAAGGTTTCCGCGACTACGATGTGGACTTTATCTACAACGCCATGCGCACCAAGGCGCTGGAGTTTCCAAAACCGCCGGTTTCTGTTGATGCTGCGCGTTCGGGATTGAAATACACCAATGAACTGGGTTACATCCCGGCTGACCGGGTAACCGAATCGGTTCCCAAAACCATGGAATTTGCTTACGACGACTGGTGCATTGCCCAAATGGCCAAAGCGCTGGGGAAAGAATCGGATTACAAACTGCTCATGAACAGATCGGAATTTTATAAAAATTTATGGGACAGGGAAACTACCTTTATGCGACCACGCATGGCCGACGGCTCGTGGCTGGAAGCACTGAATGACCGGGAACAGGAGATTATAAATTATGGAGACCATTCGTATTACAAATATTTCGACCCGTTGCTGGTGGGCCGGCGCCCCAACCGCCATTACACCGAATCCAACGCCTGGCAATATGTGTGGTCGGTGCAGCACGATGTGCCGGGTTTAATCGATTTATTCGGAGGCACTAAAAATTTCACCGATAAACTGGATACCTTTTTTGAAATGAGTCCGCTGATTTCACCACCCAAATACGTAGGTGTGGTGGGCACCATCGGGCAATATGTGCATGGAAACCAACCGTCACATCATGTAGCCTACCTGTACAATTACGCCGGTCAGCCCTGGAAAACCCAGTTCCGCGCCAGACAGGTTCTGGATCAGTTGTACCGCACGGGACCTGGCGGGCTTTGCGGAAACGAGGATATGGGATCGCTTTCATCGTGGTACGTGCTCAGTGCCATGGGCATTTATCCGGTTACGCCCGGAAACCCGGTATATATGATTGGCAGTCCGCTATTTGAAAAACTGACACTGCAAACGGAAAAAAATAAAACCTTTACAGTCATTGCACGAAACAATGCTTCTGAAAACGTTTACATTCAGAAAGCCAGTCTGAACGGCCAGCCCTTTAACCGGACGTGGATTGCACACGAAGAAATTGTAAACGGCGGCATCCTTGAATTTGAAATGGGCCCCGAACCCAACAAAAAATGGGGAACCGGGAAACAAGCGCTTCCACCGACACATTAAGAATACAATTCTGCCACTAAGGCACCAAGACTCGAAGAAATCACAAAGTATTTATTTACAGCATCCTGCTATAGTGAAAACTTTGTGTCTTCGTGCCTTGGAGGTAAAAAATCTTTTCTGAAACCTTTGAATAAATCCAGCGGCAATGTTTTGAATCCTATTTATCCATTGCCTGCCTGATTTTCCGGTCGTTCATTTTTCCGGAATAGACCAGCAGGGAATATTTCAAAACCAGCGGAACCGAAGTTAATACCGGCACAGTTCCGTTTCCTGGGAAAGCGGCGTTTTGCATGCTGTTTTTCGCCCGCAGAATCCAGGGTTGCGGGTACCCCGGATTGGACGGATTGTCAACAATCACGATGCCAGCATTTTTTCCATCCTTTCCAATGCTCCCGGAAATATTAATGTAACCGGGTGAATGTACCGCCGTATTTTCAGGTTGCACTTTTCCTTCGGGACCCGTAAACACCACATCGCCAGGCAGAACCATACGCACCGAAAAACCACTGTATCCTTTTTCGTCTTCCGAGCCGCCAACAAAAAGGCCTTTTTCCAGCGCCAGCAGACTGATTTCAAAATCGATGCGGCGGTAGTTTTTGGTTTTGGGATGAATGGTGATGGTGGCGTTTTCCTCCATATACGGCACTTTTTTCCCATTCTTTTTCCACTGGTCAGACAGCCAGTTCACTTTTGTTTTCAGCAATGCCGAGCCGTTTTTCTGTGCCCAAAATTCAATATCGGCTACTTTCTGGTCGAAATCTTTGATTTCCCAGGGATCGCCAATCCGTTTGCCGTCGATCCACACCTGATGCCACGCCCAGAAAATACCGCGGTGGTGCAGGTGGTCGATGGGAAAATCTTCGGTCAGAACAGCGCCGTCAACGTTCCATAGCGGATGAATGTAGTTGCAGCGTTCGTATTTGCCTTCGTAACTTTTCGGCTCAATCTGGTAAAAAAGCACTTTCTTCCCGTTTTCGAGAAAAAGCAGTCCTCCCTCCTCTTTTTGCATAGTCACCTGGCCATTCAGGTTCCATGAAAACAGCAAAATAAACAGTAGTGGTATAGCGATTTGTTTCATTGGCTTTTTTCTTATTTAACAGAGTTTGGCAAAACTTATATTAATGGCTAAAGCCAATAGCATTAATGGGTGTTTTGCCCCCGGCTTAAGCCGGGGGTAAAAATTCAGGAAAAGGAAAAAGGCTTTAGCCGTTAATTTTATTACACTCATTGGAATCAATTCATTCATGTCGCATAAAATAAAATCAGATGCGATTCACATTACTTTAGCAATTTCTCTACCAGCCAGTTGTCTTTTTGTTCCCGCTGCTCGGGGAATGTCCAGTGCTGGGTTTCCTGAAATACATGCAATTCTTTAGGTGCATTGATGACATTGTAAGCCGCATGCATCGAGGTGGGCGGGCACACATTATCGTTGTAACCCCAGCTATACCAGCCCGGCACTTTTACGAAACGGGCAAAATTCACCACATCGTAATATTTCGAGGTTTCCACCTTTTCAGGTTTGTTGGTGAACCCGTCGCGGAACATGTGCGGCCAGCCGCCAGCCCTGCCATGCAGGTACCCGGTAAGGTCTGACAGTGCCGGGTAAAACGCCGCCAGATAATCAATACGATCGTCCAGTCCGGCAGTGATGATGGAAAGCGCCCCGCCCTGACTGCCTCCTGTAACGGCAATGTCTTCGCCATTGAAACAATCAAGCCCTTCGATAAAATCCACAGCCCGCACACAGCCCAGGTAAACGCGTTTGAAGTAATAATTATCTTTGTCATCGAGGTTAGAACGCCAATATCCATCAAGCGCACCAAATCGTAAATCATCGTAAACTCCCTGGTCAAGGTTTACCGGAATGCCGTGAATTCCAATCTGGAAGGTAATGATTCCCTTTTCTGCATTTCCCACATCGCCGTAGTACGGACGGGTGCCTGCGCCAGGAACGTGCAAAATAGCCGGGTATTTTCCTTCGGCTTTGGGCTTGCACAAAATGCCGTAAATTTTCCCTTTGATGTTGTCGATGCCCACGTGATACACATCGACCTTGTCAGTGCAGCGTTCGGGCATCAGAGTTAGTACCGGTTTTATTGGTACTTTGGCCAGTTCGGCTTTGGCCTCTTTCCAGAACAGCTCAAAATCGGGCGGCAATGTGGTGGTGGGTTCAATTTCGTTAGGCGAAAACCCTGCTGTGGCATACGACGAATACGTTTTGCCGTCCACCTCCACCGAGGCATGACACCGCAAAAATCCGGCATCCCTGAACCGGTTGGCTTTTACTGAAGCCACCCCTTTTTTCAACGTGACCGTTCCCTCTTCCCAATCTTCCATTTTTTCTGGATTGATGCGGTAATTCACTTCGATGCCTTCGAGCGGCACGTTGTTTTGCAACACGGTAATCTGAAATTCGGCGCGGTCGCCTTTGTCGTACGTCCAGTCGGCCCGGTCGGGCGCAACAATTACCTGCACCAACTGTTTGGCAGGCTGCCCGATGCTCTGAAAGCACATTCCTGCAACAAGCAGGGCCAGTAAAAAAAATCTGATTTTCATTATTTTATGTTTTATTTTATTCAATTTCCGTAAATCCGGTTAAAAGTTGGCACGGATTGCTCCCGATCCCGATAACTATCGGGATTATCAGGACGCGCCAGCGGGGATAGCAAATAAGTCTTACTGCCCCATTATTACCCATTTTGTTTTCGTCAAGTTTCTGATAGTCTTTTTATTAAGTTTCAACAGGCACATTCTGTTGCCCCATTATTGCCCCATTAATTTATAATATATTCCTGCACCAGAAGTTCCAATCTTATCAAGAATTTTAAATTTATCTACTAATTCGGTTAAATCATTGGTCGCTGTCCTTTTGGATACATTGTTGATACTTTGGTACTCTTTATTTGATATTCTGTTGTTTTCTTTTGCATATAACACTGCCTTAATTTGACGCTCATTTATGCCAAGTTTCTTTAAAGAAATTTCATTATAAATATCTTTTCTAAAAATCACCCAAAAATCTTTTCCGCTATTCTCAAATTCAGGCTTTGGCAAACCGTGTTCTTTAAATCGTCAACAGAAACATTTGGAACCGGAACGCCATCCCATTTTTTGCCTTTCTTTTCAAGCATGAATTTGTCTAACGCAGCACCTTTTAGCTCTTGTTTGGTACTTCCGCTTCTGTAATGATATTGTCCTTTGTAGTCAACCGGAAAGGGTTGCGGTTCAACAATGATTTCAAGAAATACTCCTTTCTCTGTTTCTTGCAAATTAACATCTACCAAAATACCAAGAATATCCCGCACTTTATTTGGAATATCTTCAAGGAGTTTTTTTGCATTGTCAATACCAACAACTTCACCCTTATTATTTTTACCTATGTATATTTTTCCACCTTGTGCATTTGCGAAACCGCAAATCCATTTCAGGTATTCATCGCGCCAGCTTTCTTTCCATTCTATGTTTTGATGCTCTTGCATAGTTACAAATATACATTTCTTTTTTGGCACGGATTGCAAAACCGTGCCAGCAGGTTAGTATCAAGATATTCAAAAGAAGTTTCATCGTCTTCTGTAATTAAGATTACTGGTTTTTTATTTAATTTCAAATGCTTATCCTTCTATGGATGTTTTGATATATTCCCTTCATTAAGATAAAAAAGGTTTGGCAAACTCACCATAAAAGAAGTTCCAGAACCTTCATTTGAGTGAACTCTGATTTCACCATTTAACAATTCAACGTAAGATTTAGTAATTGCCAAACCAAGCCCTGAACCTTCAAATACATTGGTGTCTTCAATGTCTGCTTTTTCAAACCTGTTGAATATTGCATCAATTCTTTCAGGAGGAATGCCTATGCCTGTATCAGTAACCTCAAAAGAAAGTTGATTTTCCTTATATTGATATTTAATCTTTATTTCGCCATGAGGTGTAAATTTGATTGCATTTTTAATGAGATTGTTCAATATGGAATGAATTAAATGTTCATCAGAATAAAAAGGTTTAGGGGAGAATTCTGCCTTTTTTTCCAATTTAAGTGAAAGATTTTTTTCAGTCGCTTCTGGTAAAAAGAATTCAAAAACATTATCCAGCAATGAATCTGGCTTCACAGGCTTTATATTCACATTAATAATGCCTGCTTGAATTCTCGAAATATCAATAATATCGTTTATTGTTGCAAGTAATCGTTCTGAACTCTTTTTTACGATAGAATGATACTTATTCCGTTTATCTGCCGTAAGATTGGGTTCTTTAAGCAGGTCTATGAATCCAATAATACCATTCATTGGAATTCTTATCTCATGGCTCATGTTAGCTAAAAAAGCCGATTGTAACCTTTCACTTTCCAACGCCTTATTTTTTGCAATAATTAGTTGTGAGTTTATTTCACTTATTTCGTTAAGTTTTTTATTTAGTTCCTGGTTTTTTTGTATGAGATCTTCGTTTAACTTTTCAAGTTTCTTCTGGTATTCTACTCTTTCAGATATTTCCCTTGTTGAACCTTGCAGACCTATTAATTTTCCATCCTCATCAACCATTGGCTTTGATATTATCTCCACAGGAAATTCTTCGTTTTTTTTATTCAGCATTTTTGTTGTAAAAGTTACATAACCGAATGTTTTATATTGCCTGAGCATTTTTATGGCAAGGCGTCCAACTTTAATAAATTCTCTTCTTTTAAAATGTGTCCATAAGTACGTGCCTATCCATTCTTCAGGCTTGAACCCAGCTATTTCGTACAATGACGGGCTTAAATAAAGAAACTTCAACCGTGTATCCAACTGCCATAAACAATCAATGGAATTATCGGCAAGAAACTTGAATCTTTTACCATTTCTTTCTTTTAATTCAAATTCCAATTCTCTAATGCGGCACTGAAGATCTTCAAATTTTGGTTTTGTATTATTCATAAGTCAAATATTTAACCGTAAATCAGTTTCTTTTATTGGTGTTAACGGCTGGTAAATGTTGCGGAGCGGATTCCGGAGCTCGTTCTTGTCCGATAGGACGGAACAATGCTGCGAAAATCCACCGAACGACACCGCACGAACACCGTTATGTAATTTACGATTTTTTGAACAAAATCCCTTCGGGATAGCTCCAATTAAATACATTCCTTTCAATTCTTCCAATAAATTTAAATCATTCAATTACTTAATTCAATTTTGTGTACTGTGTTTGAAACTTATTACGTCAAAATTTCTATAATAGAAAAAAATCCTGCAAAATAATCCGGGCTGTAGTTCAACATAGACTCATCGCTGGGTCTTGCAGACCGCTCAGAGTCTATTTATTAGCGCCTAGCATTTTTTGTTTCTATTACAAATTCGTTAACTATTGATTTCAAGTATTCAAATTCAGGTTCATAATAATCGAATAAAACAAAAATATTCATTACTAAATCTTTTACAAGTTCAGGCAGTCTCTTTTCAATGTCTGCAATTGAAGTTGTAATTTCAATAGAACTTTCATCCTCATTTGCAATTCTTTGTATTCTTGATATTCCTCTGGTAGCAAAATTTATCCTATTACCTTTAAGACCAGAATATTTAATTCTAATTTTAATTTTCTCATTTAATGGCAGGTTACATTTAGTATAAAAGCGTGAAATAAATAGTAATAATTCTGTGGTTCTTTTTATCCTGACTTCAGGGATAATTGAATCTTGAAAATTGGTCTCCTCAAATAAAGTCTTAGTAATAAAAATCTGTCCATTCTTTTTAAAATAATTATAATCATATGATTGACTTACAGGGCTCTCAACAATCTCTGAAATTATTCCATCTGTTTTCGGTTTAGGTTTTAGTTGAGGTATGTTTTTAAATACTATACCTATCGGCCATCCAAATGTATGTATTTGCGAGTAATCAGCATTATCTAATAAAATATTTTGTGGAATATTCAAACTTTGGACAAATGGGGAAATGAGAATCTCCATTTTCCTTTTAATTCCCCGTGATTCTAATTTCTCAATTACATAACTGCGTTGTTCTTCTAACCACTTTTCATCCCAAATCGGTTTCTCAACTCTTTCAGTTAAAGGACTTATAATCGACAATCTTCTACTAATTTTATCAGTAAGTTTTTCTTTAAATTCTTTCAAGTTTGATTTATCCCAAAATAAAATATCATAACCTGTAACATCAAAATGAATTTTTGGCCCACCTTTTTTGTAGTTTGGACTGTCATGATAATGGTCTTCTCTGACTGTAAAAATCAGATTTTTATACTTATCAAGTCCCATAGCATATCCTACCTCCAAATAGCAATTAGGTCGTTCATTAGTCAAGTCAGCCACAATAATCTCTGCATTTTCAATGTATTCTGTTATTTCCTTTTTCAACAAACTTCCTGTATTATCCAGGTCTATTCTTTTAGGCTCAAGGTTTGCAGATTTTATTGCAGGAACAAAAATGTCTTTATAAATATTATCAAGATTTGCATTTCCAATCTGCATTATGACAAAGGCTATTTGTGGTTTTTCCATGTGTCTGACTTTTTATTTGCTTGCTGGCAACTTATTTATCTGTCCCACTTTTCCAAATCCACCACACAACCAGTTACAGGATAAATTCAGGTTAAGGTAGTATTTATATTTGAAAATTTCCCCGAAAAAAAACACAAACTCCCCTGCCGGTTTTTCGTGGGTGGTGAAAAATTTCAGTTGAGATGCTATGCCGGGTGCGTTGTTCAATGGCTTACGGTTTAAAATTCAGGGTTTAAAGCTAACTAACTTTGGTTAAAAACGCAATTGGTTTTTTAGTGGAATGTGTTGGCTATCGGGCCCAAATAAACATTGGAGGAACCATCCCGTTACGTTGAAGGTTTTACTTCGTAACAAACCGGTTGTTGCACTTATTAATTATTGCCAGCCAGCGTTCTACTGTTCAATAAATTCAATCGCTTCACGTATGGGCTCATCTGAATCTTTTCCAATCCAAAACAAATGCCCCCATTCATTATCAAGGCTTAAAAGTTTTGAATGGTTTATATTTCTTTTTGCATGTTCGGCGTGTTCAAATGAAACACTGTTATCATTTTTGCTGTGGATTATCAAAGTCGGACATTGGATTTCCGAAATGCGTTTGTTTTCAATATCATGGTCAATATCACTCATAAAACCGGTTTTCGAACTGTAGCTTTTGAAGGTCGTTAACAACTCATTTATATCACACTTTTCCAATCGGCGGAATTTTTTGGCTGAAAACTGGGGGTAAAAACTGTTGGCAATCAATTTTGGAAACATGCCTGAAAAAAGCCTTATCATTCCCCATACCATTTTTTCCGTTTTGGGATTAAATAATCTTTTGGCAGTCTTATATACCTTCCCATTTTTATCCAGCCATTTTTTTGTTACTGCTGAGGCCAGAATAAGTTTTTCCACTCTTCCGGGAAACTTCGCTGCAAGTTCTATGGCGGTTAAACCGCTGGCAGATATGGCATAGAGTACCACTTTGTCAATTTTCAGTTCGTTCAACAATGCCATTATTAATTCAGCACTTTTTGCCGGTGTACCATTATCGTTTAGGGGAGTGTTTCCATATCCCGGTCGCGAAGGGGTAACGAGTTGATACCTGGATTTGTCGAAGCCTTTGTGAAAAAGTGTTTCGCAGCAATTTGAATGGCCGCCATGCAAAAACAACACGGGTTTACCTTCTCCAACCAGCGAATACTCAATTTGTCCTTTGTCCGTTTTTATGGTTTCAATTTTCATTCAAATCTACCTTTTATAGTTTTGTTCAACTTATATCAGCACACCAGGTTTTTACCAGTTCCATTTTTTTTGAAAAACTGCAGGTTATTTTTGCCCTGGCCTGCATTCAAACCCATAAATTTCCCATAAAAAAACCAAACCCTTTCTCCGTTTTTTGAGGATTGCCGGGAAATTCGTGAAGAATAAACCTGCCGTCAAAACAATTCAAATGGATAAATATTTAAAGCTAAAAAACTTTGGTTTATTACGCAATTATTATTTTGCGGAATGTTTTTGCTGCCGGACATCATATAACCTCTATCACCACCTTCCCAGATGCATGTCCCTGTTTCAGGTAATTCATCGCTTCGGCAGCTTTTTCAAGCGGGTATTGTTTTTCAATTACCGGCCTGATTTTGCGGGTTGCTGCAAGTTCTGCAAGAACTTCAAGGTCTGAATTCAATTCTTTGGCCATTAAGTGTTTCATTTTTTTGCTGCCAAAAGAAAAAAGCCAGCCAAACACAAGCGATTTAAAAAGCTGTAAATACGAACCGCCAACCATAATATAAATTCCACCGGCAGTTAATGCTTTACGGTAAGCCAGTAACGAGTAATTTCCGTTAACGCCAAGTATGATATTATACCGTTTGCTTTTACCGGAAAAAGTTTCATTGGTGTAATCCAAAACCTCATCGGCGCCGAGTTTGTATGTTTGTTCCACATTTTTTGTACTGCACATACCGGTAACTTCCGCACCAAAATATTTGGCCAGTTGAACGGCAAATGTACCCACGCCCCCCGCACTGCCAACAATAAGGACTTTATCTCCTTTACGAATGTTCCCTTTATCGCGTAAAGCCTGAAGTGCTGTAATCCCGGCAACCGGCAGGGCAGAAGCTTCTGCATAAGAAATTTCCTGCGGCTTTTTAATGATGGCATGCTCAGGAACAGCAACATATTTGGCAAGGCCTCCAAATCCGTAATTGATAAGACTTCCAAAAACCTCATCGCCCGGCTTAAAGTTGAAAACATTTTCTCCAGTTGATTCAACCGTTCCGGCAATGTCGGCTCCAAATATCTTTCTGCGGGGAATCATCCTCAGTTGCATCGACCGGTAATCGGCTGCATTCAATGAAACGGCGTGTATTTTTACAAGAATTTCGTTTTCGGTTGGCACAGGTTTGTCCACATCGCCATACACCAGTTTTTCCGGAGAGCTTTTTTTATCGTAAACAACTGCTTTCATTTTTTCCATTGCTCTTTGTTTTTATTGACACCTAATAATAACATATATTGGTAACTACAGTTTTCGGAAAAGGATTATTCCGCATAGGTACTGATTGAACCGCACGAATTACAATGTGACAAATATGTACCAACGGAAATGGCAAAAAATCGTGGTAAAATGCGCAAGCAATTTTACTGCACTCAATCATTGACTTCCCCACATTTTTTCTTTACCTTTAATAGGAAAACCTAAAAACTTGCAGCCATGGAAAAATATTATTACCTGGTCATCACCCCCGAGTCGTTTATTGCATCACACCTGGCACCCGAAGAATTCGGCCATTATCTGTCGGTTGGCACAAAAAAACGGTTGCGCAGTCAGAACATCTTTTTTGAGCTCGACCCAAAAAAAATGAAGGAAATTCCTGTCGATTACATCGACAAAAAACTGGTTCGTTACCCGGATGGCGAGCCCAAACGTTCGGTGTTTTTCGGCATTTACCGGGTGCTGGAACAAACCCCGCTGGCCGCGCTTAAAAAACTGTACCTGGTTACCGACGACGGTAAGGTGCTGAGCCTGGAGTCATCGAAATTCGAGGAAATTGAATCGGATGAAGTTCATCTCTACCAGCAGTTTAATCCAATTACCACCCGCGTAGCCAGCAAATTGCTGCCCTACGAGTTTATCCGTTTTTTAACCGATCCCAAAAAACCGGTTTCCACACCAAAAGTCTTTTTTGCCGAACTGCTGCTGAATGAACTGGCTATTGACCCAAACGCTCCGTTGAGCAATTTGCCGTATCCCAATCCCGACCATTTGCGCGAATGTTTGCTCAAGCTGCATGAAACAAAGGGAAAACTAACCAAAACCGTACTCCGGTTTATGCGCGACGATATTTCGTACCGTACCATCAAAAATGGCTTTTTTATCGGCGAAAAGAAAAATTACCTGTTCTACCGGTTTCCGACAGTAGAAGAGCTGGAATCAAAACACTTCAGTTGGTGGAGGTCGGCTTTAACGCAACATTTTTAGAAAAATCGCTATCTTTCCCCATTTAAAGGGGAATACCATGAGACTGTTTTTTCTGACCATCGCCGCATTGTTAAGTTTTGTTTCGTGCAACAAAGCACAGGAGCCTGTTAATGAATTTCCGGAGAAAAGCAACCTCGTTTATGGCGGCGATTTTTCCATCATGAAAAAACTGGAAGATTTGGGAGGCCAGTACAAAGTAAACGGAGAAGTAAAAGAGGGATTTGAGATTTTCAGAGAAAACGGTTACACCTGGTGCCGGCTGCGTATTTTTCACACGCCCAACCTGGAAGGACCAGTGTGCAACGATTTGGACTATACCATTGCCCTGGCGCAAAAAGCAAAACAGTTCGGATTTAAAATTTTTCTGAATTTTCATTATTCCGACACCTGGGCCGACCCCGGGAAACAGTTTGTGCCCAAAGCCTGGGAAAACCTTAACTTTGAAACACTTACCGACAGCCTTTACCAATATACCAAAAACGTGATGCAGTCCATGAAGTCAGCCGGTGTTTTTCCGGAAATGGTGCAGATTGGCAACGAAATAAACAATGGAATGATTTGGCCGCAGGGCAGACTGTGGGACAACGGAAACGCCCGCTGGGACGAACTTTCTGCCTTGCTTAAAGCCGGAATTCGCGGCGTGAAGGACGTGGAAGGAGGTACTGAAATTCCGCTTATGATTCACGCAGCCACAGGTGGTGATTTGGTAGAATCGGACAATTTTTACAGCAATATTCTGCAACGCGGAGTGGAATTCGATGTTATCGGGTTGAGTTACTATCCCTGGTGGCACGGCACTTTCGAGGATTTGGAGAAAAACCTGGAGTTCCTTTCAAATAAATACGAACAGGAAATATCTATGGTGGAAACAGCGTATTATGCCAACGGCTGGTATCCCGAGCCAGGTGAACACGTTTATGATGTCCAACCCTATCCGCCATCAGAACAGGGGCAGCACGATTTTCTGGCAGAGTTGGCAGAACGTCTCGAAAAGTACCCGAAGGTAACCTCGGTTTATTACTGGAAACCCGACGGGCTGGATATTCCCGGTTCAGGAATACCATTTTTAGGCCGCAGCCTTTTCGACCGCAATGGAAACGCTTATAAAGGTATTTCAGCATGGAAAAAAACAAAATTAACCGGATTTTAGGCTAAAAATCTGATTATGATTCTATTTTTGTGTTTTACTTAAACCAATTTAAATTTCTATCATGAATTTTATTTCAAGAAGAAACTTTTTGAAAACGGCTTCTGCTGTAACTGCCGGAACGGCTTTTATCCCGAATCTCATTAGTTGTTCTCCATCTAAAAAGCTGAATATTGCCGTTATTGGCGTTGGCGGTCGCGGCAAAGCCAACTGGAATTCTTGTCCCGAAGAAAACATTGTGGCTTTGTGCGACGTGGACGAAAACCGCGCTGCGGAAGGATTCAATACTTTCCCCAATGCCCGGCGATTTAAGGACTTCCGGAAAATGTTCGACGAAATGGCCAACGAAATTGATGCAGTGCTGATTTCCACACCCGACCACACCCATTTTGCAGCCACCATGGCGGCCATGCAACTGGGCAAACACGTTTATGTGGAAAAACCACTGGCGCACAATGTGTGGCAATTGCGCACCCTAAAAAAAGCAGCGCACCACTACAACGTCATCACCCAAATGGGCAATCAGGGCCATGCAACCGACGGTATCCGTCGTGTAAAAGAGTGGGTGGACGCCGGAATTATAGGCGATGTAAAAGAAGTAATTGCCTGGTTTGATGGCCCCGATTTTGGCGAAGATAAATATTTCACCAAGCCGGCACAGTTTCCACCGGCAGAAGAACCAATACCTGCCGGGTTCGACTGGGATTTGTGGCTGGGACCGGCTGCAGAACGTCCTTACAATCATGTGTATCACCCCAAATCGTGGCGCGGTTTTTACGATTTCGGCAATGCCGAACTGGGCGACTGGGCCTGTCACACACTGGATGCCCCGTTCTGGTCACTGGAACTGGGAACGCCTGTTGCTACCGAAACGCTCTTCAGCTCGGGTGCACCCGAAGGTTTTCTTCCCGACCAGTCCATCATTCAGTTTGAATTTCCTGCCAGGGGAAACCGCCCTCCGGTAACATTAAAATGGTATGAAGGCGGCCTGAAACCCGAAAACCGCCCGGAGTGGAAAATGGACGAACTGCCCGGTTCGGGAATGATTATGGTTGGCGAAAAACAAAACATTATTACCGGCGGAAGGCCCAACAATGCGCAACTGATGATGTCGAAAGATGAATGGGAAAGCTGGGTGGCCAACGAAATGCCCGAGGCAACCATTCCGCGTGTAGAAGGCGGTCCACAGCAGGAATTTCTGGATGCCGTAAAAGGAAATGGCCCCTTACCGGGCTCCAATTTCGATTATGCTACCGAACTTACCGAAATGTCACTCATTGGTGTGCTGGCTCAACGTTTTAACACACGCATTGAATACGATGCCAAAAATATGCGGGTTACCAACCACGAAGGCATGGAACGCTACATTAAAGAACCGGTACGCAACGGGTGGAGTTACGGGGAAGAAGTCTGGTAAAATTAATTATTTCAGATTTCTTCGTTTTTCCCGGTTGCTCATTTCCAACCCTCTGATTTCAATGGGTTGAACAACGTTATATTTCTGAGATGAGAGCAGGATGCCGGTTTCGTTTTCACCGGTAACAAATTGGGGAATAATAAAACGTAAATCAGTAGAGTTGAGGCTGTGCTGAAAAATTAACAGGATGACTTCGGTGCTTCCGGACGGCACAACACCCAGTTGCTGTCCGGCAAAAATTTTCTCGTTTACCTTCATCTTTTTAGTATTGTCCACAACATTGCGATAGCAAATCAGGGTGCCGTCGGGCTGCAAAACTGTGATTGAATTATTCCACGTATGGTACCAGGTTTGAGGTTCGCCGGTGCGTTGTGCTCCAACAATTTCCACAATGATGCCGGTTCGGCTGGCAAATACCGGTTCTCCCGGAGTCGCCTGAAATCCGGTGGCATTCCACGAATCGGGCAAACTTGTTCCCCAGAATCCGGACAGGTTTTTTACATCGAAGACCGAAACTTCTTTTCCCGGGCTGAACGGAATCAGGTAGGGAAAATCGAGGTCGGCCAGCGCCATCGGATCAGATTTAAACGTTTTTAACTGGTAATTAAAACGCGGCACATCGGCATCGGGATAGCGTTGCAGGGTAAAAAGCGTGTTAAATCCCGGTTCCAGCAATTTTATAAATGGTAGTGGTTCATTAAACGTGGTGTTTTCCAAATCAGCAAAATCCACATTCAGAAATAATGGCGCCGGAGTGTTGTTGTATGCCGCAAAATCCACATCGCCCACTCCATTGTAGTTGGCTTGTACTTCAACAAGCTGGGCGCTGGATTTGATGATTAAGAAAAGAAATACAGCTATCAAAAGTTGCTTATTCATAAAAATCTTTAAATTTCGTTTACTGGCGCGGATTTGTCCTGTCAGGGATGCCTTCGGCCCATTCCGTGCCAAAGTCAAACATTGCTTACTCAATTATCAGTTTTAATTGTTTACCTAATCCGGCCTCAATTATTTTTCGGAAAGTTGACATTTCTACATCCGTTTTATTGTTCTCTATTCGTGATATATAAAATCGGGTTGTTCCACTCCTCATGGCAAGTTGTTCCTGAGTTAAACCAGCTTTTAATCTTGCCGATTTTATCATATTCCCCAACCTGGTTTCGCCGGATTTCATAGGCTCACTTAATTGAAATAAAACATCCGGTCCAATTTCATAAGGATGTTTCTCAATCTGATTCTTTTCATTTTGTATTTCAATTTTTATGTTCGGCCATGATAATGTAAAATTTCTCAATTTAACCTTCTTAAATTCCTTTAAATCAAGCAATTTATATTCAATATCTTCCGATGAAACATTCCAAAAATTGAATATCTTTTCAAAATTCAGTAACCTGCTCTCTCCGTTATTGAACATGCATTGAATCACAAATCCATCAATTTTCTCTATTTTAATAATTCTGGGGATTTTTAGATTCTGTCTCATAATCGCGGATTTAATTGTTTAAATACTCCTAATAAATATTTTTTGTTTCCCTTTGCCCAATCCGTCACCTTTTTTCTTTGAACAACTGGGATTTTACCGACATAAGTTTTTAATGATTCAATTTCAATTAACTCCTCAAATTCAGCATAAATAGCATGAAAATGAGGAGGTGGATGTTCTCTCGAATATATGTCGATTTTTACTGAATCTATAATTTTAATTGTCGGCATAATTTGTTACCTATTTCGACAACAAAATTAATCAATCAAAATGAATTATACAATTACCTCACCAAGTGCACAATTTCATCCCTCAAATCCGGGTATTCCTTCAGCAATCGGCCATCGGCCAATTCAAAATCCTCGAAATGAAAGCCGGGAGAAACCGTGCAGCCGGCCAGCGCAAAACCTTCTGTATTGGCTAATCGCGCGGCAAACCAGGTATTTTTCGGAACAATAACCTGAAAGGTTTCCCCGCGCTCCGGGTCGTTGCCAACCAGGTATTTTTTCAACTTGCCTTTTTCCAGCGAAAGAATTTCTATGGCTGAAGTACCTGTGTAGTAGTGCCAGATTTCGTCGGACTTTATCCGGTGGAAAGCTGAAAAATCAGTGCCTTCCAGCAAAAAGTAAATGGACGTGGCAAAACTTCGTTCGCCGCGAAAGCTGGAAGGAAGACCCGTTTGCGGCACAATATCGTCCGACAAATAAATTTCGTGGTACCATCCACCTTCCGGGTGTTTTTCCAGTTCCAGTTTGTCAATCCAGTATGCTGCTGTTTTCATTGTAATTGCTTTTTAAGTGTTTCCGCTTTGTACATGACAAAAATTTTGTAATACATTGATTGTTAATAACTTACATGTCATTTGTTGATAACATATCGTTAAAACATTTGGATAATTCCTTGATATTCAAGAGGTTATAATCTTTTAACCAAAATGATTTTTTACCTATGAATACCAAGGAACAAAACAAAATTAACCAGTTGACGTGTATTTTCCAAGAGAAAACACAGTGGAACCTTGCCCGCGTTAGATTCCTCGTTTCTTTCATCCGGGCTATTTGCAGTATTCAGACCGTTAATTTCCAAAGGCTGGCACAAGGGTTTGGCGGTGAAGCAACCCCTGACTCCAGCCTCAGGAGGATACAGCGGTTCTTCTCCGGTTTCAATTTAGATGGAGATATTGTTGCCAGAATTCTCTTTTCACTTTTACCCTCGCAGCCTCCTTACCGGCTCAGTCTTGACCGGACCAACTGGAAGTTTGGGAAGACTGACATCAATATTCTTGCTATCTGCGTCTGCTACTATGGAGTCGCCATTCCACTGATGTGGATGATGCTGCCTAAGCGGGGAAATTCCAACCAGCAAGAGCGAGAGGCGCTTGTTAAGCGGTACATCAGCCTCTTCGGGGCTGGGAGTATCGAAAGCATTCTTGCCGACAGAGAGTTCATAGGCGATAGTTGGATAGGCAGCCTGGTTGCGCTAAAAATACATTTCAACTTTCGCATCAAAGGCAACATGCGGATATTTGTACCCGGAAAAGGCGAAAAGAAAGCTTTCTGGCTTTTCAATGCCCTTCCTCTTTATACTGCGTACCATTGCCGAAAAATTATCAGGGTTGGTACCCAATTGGTTTACCTGTCGGGAGTAAAAACTGTCAACAAGGAAGGTCTGCTGGAGTTCGTTATCATAGCGACATATAGCTACGATCCCAAGACTATGACTGTTTATAGGAACCGATGGCAGATAGAAACCATGTTTTATGCGGAGTATATCGTTATGCAAAGCGGCACCAAAAATATGTTTGAAAATCAATCGATTCCATATCTTTCTTTACATTACCACTTTGCATAATCA
>JAWLCW010000041.1:0-28084 GCA_041686935.1 Mariniphaga sp.
AACCTGAAATTCAGCAAAAACTGAAAATACAGTTTGGGGAGAGGGGTAATCTGCTGGCCGAAACACTCCAGCAGGGATTGCCGGCCATCTCGCTATCGGAGCATACTTCGTTAATCACAGCCATTTCCAACGATTTGGGCGGTGAATTCATTTTTGCACAGCAGGTGGCAGGTTACGGAAATTCCGGCGATGTGTTGCTGGTTTTAAGTACTTCGGGAAATGCCCGAAATGTGTTGGATGCGCTGATGGTTGCAAAGGCAAAAGGATTGAAAACCATTGGAATGACCGGCGAAACCGGCGGCAAAATGAAAGAATTTTGCGATGTACTCATAAACGTGCCTGAAACAAGAACAGCCTACGTTCAGGAGTTGCATTTACCCATTTATCATGCGCTTTGTATGATAGTTGAAAAAGAAATTTTTGGTTGATGTATTTAACCCGACGACATCTGCCGGACTTGTCAGCGTTAATTCTGAAAAATGTTAAAATAATATAACCATGAAAAAAGAACTTCTGCAAAAAATCATCAGCGACATCCAATCGGTAAAGATTGCGGTGGTGGGCGATTTCTGTCTCGATGCCTACTGGTTCATCGATGAATCGAAAAGCGAAATCTCCATCGAAACCGGGCAGCTCACCCGGCCGGTGAAACAGCAGCGCTATTCACTGGGCGGCGCAGGAAATGTGACCAACAACCTCACGGCCATGGGCGTGAAAGATGTTCGTGCGTTTGGCGTGATTGGCCCCGACCCGTTCGGTACCGAAATGGTGAAGGTGATGCAGGGAAACGGCATCAATCCGCAAAACCTGATTATCCAGGAAGGAAACTGGTCAACACACGTTTATACAAAACCCTACATTGCCGATGTGGAGCAAAACCGCATCGATTTCGGCAACTTCAACGAATTGTCAAATGCCACCGCCGACCGGCTCATCAGGTTGCTGGAAAATGAAATTCCACAGGTTGATGTGGTGATTATCAACCAGCAGGTGTTGTCAGGTATTCACACCCCCTATTTCCGAAAACAACTGGTGCAGGTGATTCAGCAGTTTCCGGATAAAATATTTATTGCCGACAGCCGCAACTACAGCGAAGTTTACGAAGGCGCTTTCCGGAAAATGAACGACCGCGAGGCAGCAAATTTAATCGGGTTGAAAAAAGATTCAGATGATGTGGTTCTCTATTCCGAAGTGAAGGATTCGGCTGACCGGTTATATAAAAAATTTGGAAAACCGGTGTTTATCACCCGTGGTGAGCGGGGGTCGGTAATTGTTGACGAAACCGGTGTAACCGATATTTACGGACTGATGATTATCTCGAAGGTGGACCCGGTAGGCGCAGGAGACAGCTACCTGGCAGGTGCAGCAGCAACTCTGGCTGCCGGTTACAACATGCAGACTGCCGCTGAAATCGGTTCATACGTTGCCGGAGTCACAGTACAAAAACTGTTTCAAACCGGCACGGCTTCTCCCAAAGAAATCCTGCAAATGGGTTCAGACCCTGATTTTGTGTACAGCCCGGAGTTGGCCGAAGACATTCGTCATGCCCGTTTCTGGAATGATTCCGAAATTGAAATTATCAACGAGTGGCCGCAAAAGCTGCAAATCAGCCATGCCATTTTCGACCACGACGGCACCATTTCCACCCTGCGCGAAGGTTGGGAGCAGATTATGGTTCCCATGATGATGAAAGCCATTCTGGGCGAACATTTTCAGGATGCCGATGAAGCGCTGTACCACAAAGTACACACCCGGGTTATCGATTTTGTGGATAAAACCACAGGCATTCAAACCCTGGTGCAAATGAAAGGACTGGTGGAGCTGGTGAAGGAATTTGGCCTGGTGCCCGAGGACCGGATTCTGGATGAATTTGGCTACAAGGAAATTTACAACAAGGAATTGCTGGCCATGGTAAAAGAACGTGAAGTGAAACTGCTGCGGGGCGAACTGGCGGTGGAAGATTTTACCCTGAAAAATGCGGTTTCGTTGTTGGAAAAGCTGCACAAAGCCGGCGTTACACTTTACCTGGCCAGTGGTACCGATGAGGAGGATGTAAAAAACGAAGCCCGCATTCTGGGTTACGACCATCTGTTTGAAGGTGGTATTTACGGCGCTGTGGGCGATGTAACCAAAGAAGCCAAAAAGATTGTGCTTGACCGGATTTTAAATGACATTGGTGATGCAAAAACCGGCCAGCTGGTAGCTTTTGGCGATGGTCCGGTGGAAATTCGCGAAACCCGCAAACGCGGCGGGGCAACCATCGGCATTGCCAGCAACGAGGTGAAACGCCACAGCCTGAACGAAAGCAAACGTTCGCGGCTCATCAAAGCGGGGGCAGATGTCATCGTTCCTGATTTTTCGCAGCTGCCAAAGCTACTCCACGTGCTGAATGTAATTGAATAGTTCTCAATACTTAATACTCAGTACTCAATACTAATTATTAAAAAAAATGCCTTACCAAAAATTCGACCGAAACAAACTGGACATTAAGCGGCTGGCCGACCGCAAAAACAAAGTTTACATTGAACGCGACCATATTCCGATAAACCAGAAGCCACGGGATTTAACGGATGCGGGAATGCAACTTATCGACAGAACCGTTGCCCGCATCAAAAAAGCTCGTGAACTGAACCGTTCGGTGATGCTGGCTTTTGGTGCGCACACCATAAAAAACGGCATGGGACCCACGCTCATCGCGCTGATAAAAGAATGCTGGGTGACCCACCTGGCCACCAACGGCGCCGGAATTATCCACGACTGGGAATTTGCCTTTCAGGGAAAATCGAGCGAAGATGTCCGTGAAAACGTCAAACTCGGGCAGTTTGGCATCTGGGACGATACCGATTTTTACATTAATCTGGCGCTGGTGGTGGGTGCTTACGAAGGTTTGGGCTATGGCGAATCGGTAGGCAAAATGGTGCACCGTGAAGGGCTGGACATTCCTGAAACTTCATTTTTATACGACTTTGCCCGAAACAACATGGAAACAGAACCCGGGAAAGCTGCCGCTACTATCGATTTGGCTGGAGTAATCAATCATTTCAACCTGCATGCCGGTTTTATGAAAATTCCTCATCCGTTTAAAAACTATTCGGTGCAGGGAAATGCTTATGCGCAAAAAGTGCCGTTTACCGGCCACCCTATGTTCGGGCACGATATCATTTACACGCATCCTATGAACCACGGGGCATCTGTTGGTCGCACGGCAGAAAACGATTTTCTTTGTTATGCCAATAGTGTTAGCAACCTTGAAAACGGTGTGTACATGTCGGTGGGTTCGGCGGTAATGTCGCCAATGATTTTTGAAAAGTCACTTTCCATGGCGCAAAACATGGAAATTCAGCGCGGCGACCACATCGACAATCATTACATTTTGGTGGTGGATTTGGCCGAATCGGACTGGGACTGGGACAAAAACGGCGAACCTCCCATGGATAATCCGGCCTATTACCTGCGCTACTGCAAAACCTTTCATCGCATGGGTGGCGAAATGCATTACCTCACAGCCGATAACCGCGATTTTTTGCTGGCACTGTATCAGAAATTGAATTCAAACGAATAAATTTACGAAACGAATGATTTTAACGATTTTCAACTTTAAAACCGGAAGATATGAAACGAATAATTTTGCTGCTGTTAATTGGATTCCTGATGGGAAATGTAAACCCGGCTCAGGCCAAATCAAAATGGATTTCACTTTTTAACGGAAAGGACCTGACCGGCTGGTTTGCACGGGGAAATGCAAAATGGGAGGTTCAGGATGGTATTTTGATTGGTGAAGATGGAATGGGACACATTTACACGGATGCAACTGCCACCGATTTTGAATTTAAAGGCATGTTCCGAATTTCTGGTGAGAAAACAAACAGCGGTTTTTATTTCAGGGCTGTTCCGCCGACTGATAACCCTGATGGATTTCCGCGCGGTTATGAAGCCCAGATTTGCCATAACCAGGATGCCCACACCGGCTGGTTGTGGAAACCGGGAAAACCGACCGGCGAAGCCACAAAACTCCTTACCAAAGACGGAGAATGGTTTACTTACCGGATTAAAGCGGTGGGAAACAAAATTCAGTTTTGGGTGAATAACAAGCTTGTTATGACTTATGAGGACGATGAGTACAAATCGGGGCATTTCGCCATTCAGGGCCACAACCCGGGAATGAAGATTGAAGCCAAAGATTTGGTTTACCGCGATTTGTCAAAATGAAATGAGAATCAATTTTAATATTTCATTGAAAATGAATTATTTACCATTAACGGCTAAAGCCAGTTTTTCTTTTTTTAAACCCCCGGCTTAAGCCGGGGGCAATAGAAACCATATCGCGAAGAGGCTCATTAGCCCATTAACCTTTTTATTTTCAGGATAACGATGATTTTTAAACTTAAAACAAATAAAACCGATGGATAAACAAGAACTCATTCAACTTAAACAGGAAGCTGAAAATCATTTGGTGAACGAACTCCTGCCATTCTGGACTTCGCGGATGATTGACGAAAAAAATGGCGGATACCTCACCCATTTCGACGAAAAAGGGAACGATTCCGGCGAAGACGAAAAGTCGCTGATTGCACAAACCCGCTGTCTTTACACGCTTTCATCTGCTCACCGGGCCGGTTACGGAAACGGGAAACTGGCCGAAATGGCCCGGCATGGCGTGGATTTTCTCCTCGAAAAAATGTGGGACAACGAACACGGCGGATTTTACTGGATGCTCGACCGGAAAGGAAATGTGAAAATCGACCAAAAAATAATTTACGGACACAGTTTTGCCATTTATTCGCTGAGTGAATACACACTGGCCACCGGCGACAAACGTGGCATTGAATACGCGAAAAAGGTTTTCGACCTGCTTCAGAAATATTGTGTCGATTCCATGTATGGCGGGTACTGGGAAATGTTTTTTCGCGACTGGACACTTTGCGGACCGGGCAGTCAGGGCGGCGACCGTAAAACTCTGGATGTGCACATGCACCTGATGGAAGCATTTACCACACTTTTTGAATGTACAGGAAAAGATGTACATCGACGTAAACTGCTGGAGGTGATTGACCTGCTGCTGAATCGCATTATTCATCCCCAATACAAAACCGGCATTCCGCAGTTTTATAAAGACTGGTCGGTTGCACCGCAAATCAAGTTTGACATCATCTGGGGCTGGGACCGTTTTTCGGAAGAAGGGCAAAAAGGAAATGCCACCGACAACACCTGCTACGGCCACAACGCCGAGTTTGCCTGGCTGCTGAACCACGCGCTGGAAATTCTGAAAAACGACCCCGGAAACTTTTCGGATTTGTTTCGGACCATTTACGACCATACCATCGACAACGGAATTGATTATGAATTTGGTGGTGTGTTCGTTGAAGGGCCGCACTCGGGCGGTGTTTACGACCGCGAAAAAGAGTTCTGGCAGCAGGCCGAGGAGTTAATCGGTTTGCTCGATGCGGTCATTTTACTGGGCGATGAAAAGTACTGGGAAGCATACAAAAACGTCCACCGGTTTGTATTCGATAAGGTAATCAACAAAGGTGTTGGCGAATGGTACCCGCTGCTCACCCGACGCGGCGATCCCATCTGGACGCACATGGGCCATTCCTGGAAAATCAATTACCACACCGTCAGGGCGATGATTCAGAGCATTCAGCGGATGGAAAAACTAAAAAAATAACCTAAATCAAAATCTATGCGCATATCACTAAGCTTACTGGACTGGTCAATCGGACTTGTTGTGCTGCTCGGCAGCCTGGCGGTGGGGTTGTACATGGCTTACCTAAGAAGCGCCGGAAAAAACAGTTCCAACTTTTTCCTCGGCGGAAGAAAAATAAAATGGCCCGTAATTGGTGCTTCCCTGTTCGCCACAAACATTGGCGCCGAACATCTGGTGGGACTTTCGGGCGATTCTTACCGGTACGGCTTATCGGCAGGTTCGGTGGAGTTGACTACTGCCATAACACTGGGGTTTGCCTGCGCCATTTTGTTTCCCTACTACATCAAGAATAAAATTTATACGATTCCTGAATTTCTGGAAATCAGGTATAACCGCAACGCCCGCCTGTTTTTTTCAGGATTGATGCTGGTAATTAGCATCATGACCAAACTGGCATTTACACTGTTTGCCGGTGCGCTGGTAATGAACAGTTTGCTGGGTTGGAGCGTAATGACCACTGTTTTTTATACCGGAATGATTGTGGCTGTTTTTACCATTGTCGGCGGATTTACGGCGGTGGCTTACACAGACACCATTCAAACCGTGATAATGTTTGCGGGCTGTACCATTATGCTGATTATTGGTCTTGATAAGGTTGGCGGCTGGAGCGGTCTGATGGAAAAAGTTCCTGAAGCCATGACCATTGCCAAACCGGTGGAAGACCCGGTTTATCCGTTTTGGGGAATCATCGCCACAGCTTTTTATGCCGGCATTTTTTACTGGGGAATCGACCAGGTGAACGTACAGCGGGTTTTGGCGGCGCCCAACCTGAAACAGGCCCGGTGGGGCGCCATGTTTGCCGTTTTCCTGAAACTGTTTCCGGTGTTCATTTTTGCCCTGCCGGGTGTAATTGCTTATGCACTTTTCCCCGGACTGGATGGAGATGAATCGCAGCAAACTTTTATTGTGTTGCTGAACCAGTTGCTGCCGTCCGGAGTGCGTGGGTTGGTGCTGGCTTCACTGGTTGCGGCGTTGATTACTTCGCTAATTGCCGTACTGAATTCAGTTTCCACGCTGGTGGTACGCGATTTTGTGGTGGAATTCCGGCCCAAAACTTCTGAAAAGAGGCAGGTGCTGATTGGACGAATTGTGATATTCATTGTGGTTCTTTTTGGTATCGGCGCAGCATACCTTGTATATAAAAATGAAGAAGGACTTTACAAGTACCTGCAAACCATTTCGGCATACCTGGTCATTCCTGTATTTCCGGCTATTTTCTTCGGAATTGTAAGCAAAAAAGTGACGCTGAAAGGTGCCACTGTTTCGGTGATTGCGGGAGTCATATTAGCCACTATTTTTGTGATTGACCAGTTTCTTGGACCAGAAACCGGAAAAACAGTGTTTCCGTTTCTGCATTACAAATACACGCTCAATTTTGGTTTTCGCGGATTGTGGGCCGAAATTCTGATTACCGGAATTTTATTCCTCGTTTCGGCATTCACCGAAAAAACTGCTCCGGAGAAACTGAAAAAAACAACACTCAATTTTTCGGGGAAGGTGGCACAGTTTTCCGGCATTACCGACTGGCGACTGCATTTGGGGATTCTTTCGGTTATAACTATTTTCCTCTATATCTGGTTGAGTTGAAAAGTTTATCTCCACTGGATGAGCGCACTGTTCAGCGCTTCTTCCACCCGCCATTGCGGTTTGTGAAAATAGATTAATCCGTGGCCCGGCAGCATCATATCCGGATCGAGTTGGGCAAACCGGCGCAACGATTCAGTGTAGATTTTTTTGTCGAAATCGAAAGAGCCGTCCCAGCCAAAATCGCCGGCCAGCAACGTGCCAATGATGTCGCCGCTTACCACGATATTTTTATTTTCGTGGGAAAATGAATAGGCCGTGCAACCCATGGAATGTCCGGGGTAGTGACCCACTTCTATTATTTTGCCGGGAAGGTTTAAAGTTTCGCCATGGGAAACAATCTGGTCCACTTCTACCGGCTGAAACTTTTTATGGTACAGATACCCTGCACAACGCTCATCACCGGCGCCAACAGCGTCTGCCGTTTCTTTAACTGCAATAATTTTAACTCCTCTTTTTTTCAACAGATGGGCACCTCCGGCATGGTCGAGGTGCGGGTGGGTAAGCAAACAATAGTTGATATCATCCGGATTCAAATTCCAGTATTTCATATTGGTGAAAATCTGCTCCAGGGTATCGCCACAGCCGCAATCAAACATGATTAAGCCTTCTTCCGTTTTCAGGATATACGAATTGCCGTCGTTCCATAAGGCTCCCTGCAAATCAAATGTAATACCGTTTAAGTCACCTCCGGTTTGATAAAGATTTTTGAGTATTTGCATCGTCAAATTTTTAATTTTGAAATGTAAACATACGAAAATTGAAACAGTAAATTGATTCTAATAACCAAATTTGACAATCTGGGTTGCCGGTTTTTTAAATGTTTGTTTAATCGGGTTAATTTTATTGAATCGGGGGATTAATTCTGTTAAACGGAGCTTTTTGTATGAATTTAGATAATTACTTTAGTGAACATTTGTTATTTATACTAAAAATTCTCCAATTTGGTTATGTACTGGTATATAAAGAATAGAATAACATCTTTTGTAAAAGAAATTCGGGAATATTCATTCTCATTTTTATACACTGCTTCATCTCATCAATTTTGACCCAAATTGATTAAATTTTAACTCTTATTTAATAGGATATTAACATTATTATAATAATGGTAATCATATAATTAAAATGAAGAGTTAAAATTCTATGCAAAATGAATAAAATTTTGTTGGTTTAACGATTTAGCAATTTAGATATTTGTAATTGAGATCAAAAATTGAAAGTTTAAATTGTTAAATTAATATCTAATCTATGGAAAGTCGAGTTTTGAAAACATTTTTATTGGGAATGCTTGTTCTTTTTTCTGTTCACTCATTTGCACAGGTGCAGGTAAGCGGAACGATAAGAGACAATACGGGTGAATTATTGCCCGGTGTATCTATTCAGGTTAAGGGGACTTCACAGGGAACTGTTACGGATTTTAACGGACGGTATTCTATGAATGTCACTGATAATCAGTCTGTACTGGTTTTTTCATTCGTTGGGATGGAAACCCAGGAAATAAATGTGGGCGGCAGGTCGGTCATCGACGTAACCATGAGTCCTACTTCCATTGGAATGGAAGAAGTTGTTGTAACCGCCTTGGGTATTTCACGCGAAAAGAAGTCGCTGGGCTACTCGGTTGGTGAGGTTCGGGGAGAAGAACTTCAGCGGGTTGCACAGGACAACGTCCTGAATTCACTTTCAGGAAAAGTGCCGGGGATGGTTGTAAATCAAACCGGTATTGCGGGTTCAACGGTAAGTGTTGTAATTCGCGGGGCCAATTCGCTTACAACCGATAACCAGCCTTTGTTTGTTATTGATGGCGTTCCTGTTTCCAACAGGTTGAATAATGTGAGCATGATGGGTTCTGATAACCAAATTGACTATGGGAATGCAATATCTGACCTTAATGCAGATGACATTGCTGATATTACAGTATTAAAAGGTCCGAGTGCAGCAGCACTTTATGGAACCAGAGCAGGAAACGGGGTAATTTTAATCACCACAAAATCGGGCAAGGATGCCAGAGCTCTTGGTGTAACAGTAAGCTCAAATACGGTTTTTGAGACTGCTACACGACTTCTGGATTTTCATTACAAGTATGCAAACGGAACCCGAAACCATTTGCTGAGTGAGACTTCAGCATATTGGGGAGGACCGCAATTGGATGCAGGAATAATTGCACAGCAATGGGGACTGGATGAGCCTGCCGAATTGAAATCCTATCCTAATAACATGAAGGAATTTTTAAACACCGGTATCACAACCAACAACAATATCGCACTGTCTGGCGGTAATGATAAGGGAAATTTCAGGATATCCTATAATAATATGTCTATGAGTGGTATGATTCCGGGACACGACAGGTTTAACCACAGTCTGAAAACAAATATTAATTATCAGCTTTTGGAAAATCTGATGTTCTCATCCAATGTTACCTATGCCAATACGTATTCCAATGACATACCGAGTACCGGTGACCGAAGGAATAACCCGCTTGAAGCAATTTACACTGTTCCTCATATTCCGGTTGAACGTATGAAGGATTACTGGATGCCTGGGCAGGAGGGAATTCAGCAAAGGGCTTTGCCTGATTACGATAACCCCTATTTTATAGCTCATGCAATGAAAAACGGGTTTTCAAGAGACCGGGTGTACGGAAATCTGGCACTGACTTATGAGTTAACCAGTGATTTATCGGTTACTGCACGTTATTCGCTTGACAGATACAACGAAAATCGGGAAACCAAAATTCCGTTCAGTGCTTACCGAATGGCAAGAGGTAACTACTCGTTACAAAATATTCTGTTCCAGGAATACAATACCGATGCGCTGGCAACCTGGAAAAAAGCAGTTGACAACTGGGATTTCAGTATTTCAGCCGGTGGGAACATCATGAAAAGAAATGGTGCTGATTCGTTTGTCGGATCCGGAGGCGACAGGAACAACGGTCTTGTTATTCCGGGAATTTATACCGTTAACAATATTCCGCTTACAAACATTTCGGTTGGCAGCAGTCAGTATGTAAAGGCAATTTACAGTGCTTACGCGTTGGCTTCCATTGGGTTTAAAAACCAGCTCTACCTGGATGTAACCGGAAGGAATGACTGGTCGAGTACGCTTCCTGAAGCAAACCGGTCTTATTTTTATCCATCTGCGTCCGTTAGCTGGCTGGCAGACAATACCTTTAATTTGCCTGAGGCAGTTAGCTTGCTAAAGTTACGCGGGGGATGGGCAAAAGTGGGTAATGATACTGATCCTTACCGGCTTTATCCTTCATTGAATACCGGAACCTGGAATTCGCTCATTACAGAATCAGTATCCGGCGTGTTGCTGAATCCGGATTTAAAACCGGAAGAAGCTACTTCGATCGAAGGTGGCATTGACTTCAACATGTATAATAACAGGTTAAGATTGAGTGCAACCTATTACACCGAAGATAATGTGAATCAGATTTTTTCAGTTCCATTACCTCTTTCATCCGGATACAGCAGAAAACTAATTAACGCCGGTCTGATTAGAAGCAAAGGCTGGGAGATGACTATTGGAGGAACACCGGTTAACCGCCCTTCCGGCCTGAGGTGGGATATCGATTTTAATTTATCACAAAACCATACCACAGTAGAAGAACTTACTGATGATTTGGATTTTATTACACTGTGGGATGATAACGGCGGTGCATTTTCTTTTGTAGGCGACCGGATTGGCGATTTGTATGGGTATGGATATGCGCAGGTAAAGGACCCGAATTCACCTTATTACAGGTGGCCAATAATACAAAACGGTAGCTGGATTGATCTTCGTCAACAGCAAGACTGGGAAAAAATCGGTAATTTCAACCCCGATTTCCTGTTAGGCATGCAAACTTCACTGAGATATAAAAGATGGTCAATCAGCGCCAGTATCGACTGGAGGCAGGGAGGTGACTTCGTATCGTTTACGTACCGTTATGGCGAATCTGACTGGAAATCGCAAAGACAGCTTGATTTGCTTATACCTGGTGGATTTTACTCCGAAGCTGAATTGATTGCTTTGTTGAAATCAGATCCTGAGAAGTATATTATTCCACAAAATGGAAACTTCCCCAGAGTTGGTGGTTATACCCAGGAAACTGGTGGAGTGCAGACACCCGACGGATATTATGACGGTTCATTTGTGCCGGGAGTTGTTCAGGTTGCCGGACAAAATACGCCTGACGATTATAGTGACGATGTTTATGTTGAACATCTTGGAGGTCCCGAAACCGTTGTAAGAAACTTAACTTCATCTTATGCATGGAGGTTTAATAAACAGATTATTTTTGATGCTTCATTTATTAAACTGCGCGACCTTACAGTTTCTTATGCGTTACCCGACATGAGAGGAATTAAAAATGCTTCAGTTTCTGTTTATACGAGTAACCTGATGCTTTATACTGCTGCAAAAATCGGTATTGATCCTGAAAGGGCTTTCCAGGCAAACTCAGGAAACCAGGGGAACACTTCAAGCCAGTTTAAACAAGGTTATGAAAGACAAAATGTAATGCCCTGGAGTGCAACGGCAGGTGTAAAACTGAACTTTAGTTTTTAGTAGTAAGGTTAATTCAAATAAAATTAAAAATGAATAAAATGAAATTTTTAAGAAATATATTACTTACAGTTTTGGCATTCGGTATAATGTCATCCTGTGAAGATTTGACAGAACTTAACAGAAATCCCAACGCAATTGATGCAGAAGATGGGAATGTGAATCTTTTATTGCCCTCCGTGCTCGGACCGGCTGCAACAAGTTATTTATCTCTTGGTCTCGAAAATATGGCAGGCGCCATGCAGTTTATTCAACGTACTGGTTGGAGCGGTGGAACCAATTCCTTTGATTGGGATGCAGAAAACTGGACCGGTTACTATAATATTCTCAGAACCAATGAATTGTTAATTAATAATGCCAGTGAGCAGGGTTTTCCCTTCCACCAGGGTATCGGATTAACAATGCGGGCATTTTTATTCGGGCAAATCGCCGACTACTGGGGCGATGCGCCATACAGTAAATCGCTTAAAGCCTATACGGGAGAAATGGAGAACATGTATCCCTCCTACGATTCGCAGGAAGATATCTATAAAGGTGTTATTGCAGATCTTAAGGAAGCAGCAGCAATTTTTGCGAATGGAAATAGTATAGGTATGAGCGCTAACTCCGATTTGTATTTTAGGGGTGATATAGCAAAATGGGAAAAATTTGCAAACTCGTTGTTAATCCGGTATTATGTCAGAATTTCTGAAAAAAGCGGAGAATCAAAAGCAGGAGTTGAAGCCATTGTTGCAAGTGGAAAATTTATTACATCGGCTGCTGACGATGCTACCATGGATTACACCGGCGGACCAAGTGATCAGTGGCCTTTGATTTATACCGACGAAACCAGTTCAACCCGGAATCTGGCTTGTGAAACGATCATTGATCAGTTGAACGAAACCAATGATCCGCGTAGAGGTGTCTGGTTTGCTCCGGTGTCTGTAAGATGGGTTCCTGATAACAATATTTCCGGTGCCTCCGACAAAATGCTGGTGGACGGAGTTGAAAGTGATATTTATCCCGATTGGATTGATTATCAGGATAAAAGCAATATATTTACCCGCTTGTACAATCCAAATGATGTCAACTACAAAGATGATGAATATGTAGGAATCCCCCCGGGCCTGTCTGCCGCTGCAATTTATAATTACAATGGATGTCCAAATGGTGCACAGGGGAGGTTTAATCATCATGTTTCCATGCTAAACAGAATGTTTATGGATGGAAGACCAAGGGCGGGAGATATGTTGCAGGCCAGGCTGGTTTCTGCTGCCGAAATGCATTTTACGCTTGCCGAAATGGCGTTGAAAGGATGGAATGTGGGTGATGCCGAATCGCATTACCGGGCAGGAATTCAAAATTCACTGCAAACCTGGGGTGTTGCCGATCAGTTTGATGCTTTTTATGCAAATGTGGCTTTTGACGGAACTGCAGAACAGGTTTTAACTCAAAAGTGGGTAGCCAGTTTTTGTAATGCCACTGAAGCATGGAACGATTACAAACGCACCGGTTATCCGGTACTCACATTGGCAACTGACGAGGCCAGAGCACCGGTGCCTGCATTAAGGTTTGGCTACGGAGGGGATGAACTGAATAACAATACTGCCAATGTAACTGCGGCCATTGAAAGGCTTGAAATTACTCAATATTCCGGAAGTATTGGAAAAAACAGCGTTTACTCAAGACCATGGATTTTGCAGGGCACAGGAAAACCCTGGTAGATTGATTTTTTTGATAGTTATATATTGATTATAAGGAGGACATGGTTTATCCGTGTCCTCCTTTTTCAAATGGAAACTGATAATGAAAAACATGAAATACCTGCTCCTGATATTTTACTCATTTCCAATTGTATTGCTTGCAGCAAACAATACAGAAATACAGGGCATAGTATTTTCCGACATCAACCATAACGGAATTCTTGATCCAGGTGAGCCCGGAATTGCCGGCGTTTGCGTTTCCAACGGAAAAACAGTGGTGCAAACCGATGCTTCCGGAAAATGGGAACTGCCTGCCGAGAATATGAATTCTGTTTTTGTTATAAAACCAGCCGGTTATGATGTTCCTTTGAACCAGGACAATATTCCGCAACATTATTATTTGTTGGAGAAGGGTAAATCCTCTGAGGAGATTCATTTTTCGCTTTATCCGGGTGACGAAAACGATAAATTTTCAGTGCTGTTTTTTGGAGATACACAGGCGCGAGGTTTACGTGAAGTCAATTTTATTATGCACGATGTTGTGGAGGAATGTATGGAAACCGATGCTGCCTTTGGCGTTTCGCTGGGCGATATCGTGGCCGACGACCCCAGCCTGTTTGCCGAAGTGAGTCAGGGAATCGGGCACATTGGTATTCCGTGGTACAACATTTTTGGAAACCACGACCACGACCGCGACGAAAAACACAACGAAAACAAAGACAAAACCTTTCGCCGGTTTTTCGGCCCGTCCACCTATGCCTTTGAATACGGACAGGTTGCCTTCATCGGTTTAAACAATGTTTTTTTTGATAAAAAAGGGAAATATCACGCCCATCTTTCAGACGAACAGCTTTCGTTTATTGAGAATTACCTTTCGTTTGTGCCCGAAGAAAAGCTGGTGGTGCTTATGATGCATATTCCACTGGGGCGAATCGATACGCGAGACAGGTTGTATGAAATTCTCCGGAATAGGAAACACACTTTTTCCATCTCAGGCCATGTGCACGAGCAAATCCATGTGTTTGTGGATGAGGAAATGGGATGGAAAGGTCCGGATGCGCACCATCATTTAATCAACGCCACGGTTTGCGGAAGCTGGTGGTGCGGGCTGCACGATGAAACGGGTATTCCGCACGCCACCATGAATGACGGGGTGCCCAACGGTTATTCTATTGTTTCTTTTGATGGAAATGAATACAGCATTCAGTTTAAAGCTGCACGCCGTCCGGCAGATTACCAGATGAACATTTACCTGCCCGATGAAATGTCACAAAATGAACTGGACACTGCAAATGTACTGGTGAATATTTTTGCCGGTTCCAGCCGTTCCAAAGTGGAAATGCGCGTCGGGAAGAACGATGAATGGATTCCCATGCAGCAGGTGGCAGCCATCGACCCGGAATGTTTGCGCATGCACCGGCTCAGTCCGGTTCTGGACAGGGAAATCGACGGTCAGACCCTCGAATATGTTTTCGGTTTTAAAATGGATTATCCCAGCATTTCAACCCATATGTGGCTGGGAAAACTTCCGGAAAAACTGCAACCCGGAACCCATTTGGTAACGGTGCGTACAACAGATATGTTTCAACAAACCTGGACCGGTCACCGGATTTTCAGGATTTCAGGAAATTAAAAAACTCAATAAAAATTAACCATGAATAAAAAGTCTTTAATCGCTTTGTTTGTTTGCTCAATTTTTCTGGCAGGAACGTTACCCGGAACCGCTACCCCAAAAGGGAGGTCGGTTCATATTGATGCGCCTTTCCTGCAGGATTACAGCGTTAAATATTATTTCAGTCAGCCGGGTATAACCCTTAAAAAAGTGGCTGCCGACCGGAATGGAAAAATTCAGGTTTTGGCTTCAAACGGACTGTTGCATCCTCATGCAGGTGCATTTCTTTATCCCGGAACATTGGAAAAGGATGGCACACACCGGCCGTTAAACGACAAGAATATTACCGGTTTGGCAGCGTACCGGCAGCAACTGATTTACCTCGACGATGAAGCTGTGCTGAGCAATGCCTGGGCAGGAGAACTGTTTTCCAAACACCAGATGCCAAAAGCACAGTTGTTTGCAGCCGGAGAGGATTTTACCTTCCTCCTGGCCGATGGCAGAAACCTGAAACTTTTAAAAAATTCGCAGGAACTCTGGAAAGGAAGGACTCCTGAACAGGTTATGGAACTGAAATTTTCTCCGGCAACCGGAAAATACTGGATTTTAACTTCCAAAACGCTTTTTACATTTTCTGCGGAAAGCAAAGAGCTGAAAACTTTTATTGAAGGCAATGGGTTTACCTCATTCGATGTAGTTGGCTTTGGCACAAAAACCGTTATAGGAACACCCGGCGGATACATTGAAATCAATAATCTATCCCAAAAGCAAATGGGTGAATTGAAATCGAAACTCCCTGTGCCTGAAATTACTGTGGTAAAAGAGGTAAATGGCAATGTATGGTTCGGTTCGCCCGAAGGTGCTTTTATGCAACGCAGCGACGGTAAATTCAACTATTATTATGGTGAGCGCTGGCTGCCCGGAAACCGCGTGATTGACATTACTGAAGGACCGGATAATTCAGTTTTGGTTTTGACCGACAAAGGCCTGGGACAAATTTTTTTCAAAGAAATTACTTTGGCTGAAAAGGCAAAATACTTCGAAAAACAGGTGCGCCTTCGCCATATCCGCAACGGGTTTAATGCCACGCTGAGCGGAATGACAAAAGGAGATTTGTCCACCGGCTATCTGGCCGATTCCGATAACGATGGTCTCTGGACATCCATGTACCTGGGGAGCCAGGTTTTCAGGTATGCAGTAACCCAATCGGAGGAAGCGCTGCAAAACACTATCGAATCGCTGGATGCCATGGAACGGCTTTTCACTATTAATCCGGTTCCGGGATTCCCGTCGCGTTCGTATGAGCGCAGCGGCTACATCGACATTCTGGCCGACCCCGACCGGTGGCAACACTCTTCCGACCCCGAGTGGGACTGGAAAGCCACCACCAGCAGCGACGAAGCCATTGGCCATGTGTTTGTGTTTGGCGCCATTGCCGAGCTGATTGATGTGGAACCTGTCCGGAATAAGGCGGTCAAACTGCTCGATGAACTCATGCAGCACATTGTGGACAACGATTTTTATCTTATTGATTACGATGGGAAACCAACTCTTTGGGGGAAATGGCATCCAGATTATGTAAACGGATTTCCCACCTCGATAGGGGACCGAAAACTAAACAGTTCAAATATTGTGGCCATGCTGCAAACTGCCTTTCATTTTACAAAAAAGGATATTTATAAGGAAAAAGCTTTCGAACTGATGCACGATTACGGTTACCTCGAAAACCTGATGCGCCCCATGGAAGAAATTGGCAAAGCGCCGGAAGGAGCTGACGATTGGGCTGCCATGTTATCCGAATCGTGGAACCATTCCGACGATGAGATGTATTTTCTCGGCTACTGGGGACTTTATCGCTATGCGTTTAACGACACCCTGAAAGCCATGTTCCGCGAAAGCATTATCGACCACTGGGAGCACGAACGCCCCGAAAAAGACGGCTTGTGGAACCTGTTTACAGGCATGGTGAGCCATGATTTCGATCTGGAAGAAGCAATCTGGTATTTGCAGGAATATCCACTGGATCTTATTACATGGACCGTGAAAAACAGCCACCGGAAGGATATTCAACCCATCCCTGAAAATTTCCGCAGACAAACCATTGAAGAAGTATTGCCACCCGATGAACTTCAGATCAGACGACACAATGCGAATCTTTTCGGTCTTGATGGGGGCAATGACGGACGTTCGGAGTATAGTGCCGGAGACATCTGGTTGTTGCCCTACTGGCTGGGACGCTATCTGGAAGTGATTGAATAGATTAATGAAAAAATGAAAAACTCCATAGATTGTTTAAGTTAAGTTTAGTTCGTTGACCTTGAAAAGCGCATTCGGTTGCCAAAACAATCGGTGCGCTTCTCTCTTTTAATTGAAAATCATTCAGAAATGAATAAATTGAGTATCAGATTTTTTAGAATTGTTTTTGTAAGTGCATTTGCGCTGGCGCTGGTTAGTTGTTCACAAAACCAGGCACCTTCAGTAAAATCAGTTGAACAGGTGATGGATGAAGTCATCACCCGGCTATATGAAACAATGAGTGAGGAAGAACTGGAAGCTATCGACCAGCAAAAAGCCATGTCGCTGTTCAGTGAAGAAGACCTGAAAGTGCTTTCCACCCGGCACTGGGTTTTCGATGTAAATGTACCGGTGGTGGTTTCACTTATGCGAAGTAAAAGTCAGAAGATAATGCCATTCTGGCTCGAATCCAGTGGTTTCGTGAAAACCGGTTTGGAAATGCGAAATGACTATCACACTTACGAAGTGTGGCAAAAGGAGTTTGGCAGGGGAACGGTTGAGCTGGGAATAAACGGGTTTGAAAATTTTGGCTATCACTACTTTGTTTCCGTGGCGCCGCAAAAAGAAACCAAAAATCTTCAACTGTCTAATTTTATTCCTGAAAATCAGTATGTAGGCGTTCTGGACGACGGAGCTTTCACATACCGCGACTGGACCGAACTTGTTCTGCAGGACGTTCCAGAAGAATTGAAAGGACAAAAACTGCTGACTACCATTCGTGGCCGGGGGAAAGAGTCGCACCTGATTGGCGCTTTTCGTAAAACCCAATTCCCGTCATCAACTGAACCCGACCAGATTTTGCTGACCTGGAGTGCCGACCCGTCAACCGGTATGGATATTCAGTGGCGAACCAATACCACAGTCGAAACCGGAGAAGTGAAATACCGCGTTTCGGGAAGTAACGAAGTGCAAACATCTGTGGCAGAAAAATATGTGATGGAAGACCGTGAACTGATGAACGATCGGTTTATTCACCGGTTCACAGCAAAAATAAGGGATTTGAAACCGGGAACCAGATATGAATACCTGATTTCCCCGGAAACCGACTGGGCCAAAGCCTGCACCTTTTCCACTGCATCTGAAGGTGATGAACCCTGGTCGTTTATCTGGTTTGGCGATGTGCACCACAAACCGGAATTCGGTGAGTTGCACCAAAAAGCCGAAGCTGCCCATCCCGAAGTGGCTTTTTATACCATTGCCGGCGATTTGGTGGGCGACGGTCTTTACCGCGACCAGTGGGACGAGCTTTTTGAATACTCCAAAGAGGTGATTTGCAAAAAACCGCTCATGAATGTGCCGGGAAATCACGATAACCGGCTGGGGCTGGGCGCCAAAATGTACCGCGATATGTTCAGCTACCCAACCAATGGTCCCGACGGTGTGCCAAAGGAGCAAACCTATTCGTTCACTTACAAAAATACCTTGTTTCTGATGCTCGATGCCACTTCGCCGGTCAAACAACAAACCCGCTGGATAGAAGAACAACTGGCCAATACCACGGCCACATGGAAAATTTCCGTTCTCCACTTCCCGCCTTACAATTGGAAAGAACCTTATTTGAACATCCAGGAGGAATGGATTCCGGTGTTCGACAAGTACCATGTGGATATGGTTTTCAGCGGCCATTTTCATTACTACATGCGTTCCAAACCCATGAAAGCCGACCAGGTGGTGGATTCGTACAACAACGGAACCACTTACATTATTTCGCTGGGAATTCCAGGCCGCAACGAGGAAATTTCCGATGAACCTTATGCCGCTGTAAGAGAACAGAATTGCTGGCTGTACCAGCACATTCGCATCGACGGAAATCAGCTTTTTTACCGGTCGGTGAACTTTGACGGAGAAGTGATTGATGAATTTGAAATTGTAAAATAAGAGGTTAAAATGAATGAAACAAGTAAAATATCAGGCGTTTTTATGAAATTGTTTTTGATGATTTTTCTGCTGCCTGTAACCGGTTTTGCGCAGGATTTTTTCCAGGTTGAAAACCAGTTGTGGAAACCGCAGAAAGATGAGGTTTACCTTCAGGAGGTATCGCGAAAAATTCCGACTTCATCGGCCATTGTTTCTGCGGCTGTGCTGAATGGCCGGTTGTATGGGTTAATGGAGCATGAAATTTTTGTGCTGGAAAATGGTGAATTCAAAAAATCAAATGGTGCACCTGCCCAAACTGAAAGGTTAAAAACCGTGGGCTCAACCCTTTGGGCAATTACTTCCGATGGGCTTTTTTCCTTTGACGGAACACGGTGGCAAAAAGCTGACAACAGAAAATTTGTGGACCTCTGCATGCACAACGGAACTGTTCATGCTGCAACGCGGGATGAAATCTATCGTTTGGAAGGAAACGGGTTCATCAGTCTGAAACCCGGAAACGGTTACCACACCAGCAATTTAACCATGGTAATGGAAGACGGCACCCAGTTGCACGAGCGCCCTGTAGAAATCGGTCCCATCGACCGAATTACCTCATACAGCGGCACATTGTGCATCCTTCGTCCGGGCGAACTGATTTTGTTCGACGGACTGGTGGTGAATCGCGATTTTATCGATTGGGGAACACTTCCTTCACCAAACACCCGCGACATGATAAATTTGGGAAGCCGGCTGTTTGTTGCAACCGACCGCGGTCTGGGCATTCTGCGTGGTGCTTCATTATACGAAATGAAAGGAAACAATGGATTGCCCGTGGAAAATACAACCTGTCTGGAACATGGTTTTGAGCAGGACATCTGGATTGGTGCCGAACGCGGGGCAGTGCGCCTGGTTGATGATGATTGGCAATACTTTGGCGCAGACCTCTGGTTGCCACACAACAAGGTGAACGACATTGCCGTGGACGACAAAACGGTTTACATTGCCACCGATGGCGGATTGGGAATTATTGAATACGTACCCTATACCTTACAAAAGAAAGCGGAATATTATGAACGGCACATGGAAGAATGGGGGCATAAACGGCTTGGTTTTGTTCATGCACTGGGATTAAAAGACGGGGAATGGATTCGCGAAATCAGCGATAACGACGGTGGCCGGACTGCACCCTATCTGGCAGCGATGTCGTTTAAATATGCCGTTACCGGCGATGAAAAAGCAAGGGTAGAAGCTGTGGAGTCTTTTAAAGCCATGTTGTGGCTCGAAAAAATTACACCCATCGATGGGTTTATTGCACGGGCCATCTGGTCGCCTCAAGATAAAGACGATAAAAGCACAGGCGGTTCGGGCGGTTTGCCTGCCAAATGGTATCCCACGCCCGACGGAAAATGGTACTGGAAAGGCGATACATCCAGCGATGAGGTGATTGCCATGTTTTATGGCGTTTCCATTTTTCACGATTTGGTGGCTGAGGGGAAAGAAAAGGAAGAAGCCAGGGATTTGCTGAAAAGGGTAGCCGGTTATATTATCGATTGCGGCTGGGTGCTGAAGGATTACGATGGAGAAACCACCCGCTGGGGCCGCTGGAATCCCGAATACCTGCTCAGACCTTATGGCTATGCCGACCGGGGATTAAACGGGATGCAGGCCCTCACATTTATGGAAACCGCGTATGCCCTTACCGGCGATAAAAAATTTATGGAAGGCAATCAGCAACTTCTTGACTGGGATTACCATACAAATACCATTCGTCAAAAGAATACTTTCCCACCTTCCAACGTTACCACCTGGGACGATAATCTGGCACTGTTCAGTTACTATACGTTGCTGAGGTATGTGAAAGACCCGTCGCTCCGTTCGGTTTACCTCCGCAGCCTCGAACGCACCTGGGAAATAAAACGGATGGAACAAGTTCCCTGGATAAATTATGTATATGGCGCCATTACCGGAAACGACTTTGAAGAGGATAAGATGGTGAAACATTTACGCGAATGGGTGCTCGATTGCACCGAACACAGTTACAGGAATTCGCACCGCGATGACTTGTTTTTGGAGCCGGGCTACAAATCGTACGAGGGTGGCAAAAAACGGATTTCTCCGCGTGAAATGCCCGTAAAGCGCAGCAGTCGAAGTGCCATCGATATGGATGGCGGAAGGAACAGCCAGCGAATAACTGAGCCAACCGGCTTTTTGCGTGATTACTGGAAGGGAAGGTACCATGGTTTTATCGAAGCTCCGGAAACCGATGACCCGGATTTGATTCAGGTTAGAAAAGAATCGCTTAAACAATTGGGCGCAGCTCCGTTTGATGGTCCGGCCAGACCGGAGTTGTATTAATTTTTACTTTATTTGTTATTGTATTGAAATATTGAATATTAACTATTATTTTAAATTCAGGAAAACAATGGATATTAAATCTTTATTGAAAAAACAAAAGCCTTTCTGCACTTTGCCGGTAATTGTATTTGCGTTACTGGTTGCCGGAATTTTTGGCTGCCAGCCCAAATGGGACATTCAGAACCCGTATGCCGAGGTGGACTGGGCGAACCACCAGCGCTACAAAGCCAATTTTCACACGCACACCACCCGCAGCGACGGACGCATGAATCCGCAAAATGTGGTGGACAAATACCATGCGCTGGGATATAGTATCCTGGCCATTACCGACCACAACGAAGTAACTTTTCCGTGGACTTTTTTTGCTGAAATGGAGGCAAGTAATGGTTCGCATCAGCGACTTGAAGGCGGGCAACTCGAGGTGCAGGATTTGGTTTATGAAAACCGCGACCCGCAGCAACTGGGAATGCTGGCTATTCAGGCCAACGAGCTTTCGCGGCACCACCACACCGGCAGTTTTTTTAACGACCACAATGGCACAGAAACCGAGGAAGAATCGTTGATAGCGGTAGCTGCCAAAAACGGGTTGAATATGTTTTATCACCCTGGCCGATACACCAGTCGCGATCCGGAGAAATACAGCACCGACTGGTATGTGGATTTTTATCAGCGGTTCGAACAGCTCATTGGTATGGAAATTTACAACCAGGGCGACCGCTATCCAACCGACCGGGAAACTTACGATGCCGTACTTTCACGACTGATGCCCGGCCGCCCGGTGTGGGCCTATTCCAACGACGACATGCACCACAGCAGCACGCTGGGGCGCAACTGGAACGTTTTACTCCTGCCCGAACTCAACGAAACATGGGTGCGAAAAGGAATGTTGGAAGGCCGCAGTTATTATGTGTATTCGCCATCGGGTCATAATGCCGCTGTTCTGCCCGAAATTCATGAAATAAAGGTAAATAGCCGCAAAGGCCTGATTGAAGTGAATGTAACCGGCCACGATTCCATCCGCTGGATTTCGGGTGGGGAAGTGGTTTCTCGCGGAACACAACTTTCGCTCAAAGAAAATCCGGAAGTTGAAAAATACGTTCGCGCCGAAATATTTGGGCCCGGAGAAGTTATTATGGGAACACAACCGTTTGGGATTAAATAAATGGAGTTTGTTTAAACCTTTAAGGTTTCTGAAACCTTAAAAGTTTGACTGTCATCATTTTTAAAATTCCAGTGACTTTAAATTTTTAAAAATTAAGTCGAAATCACGGTCTTTATGAATAACCTTTTTTGAATTTTTAAAAGCATAATAAGCAATTAAACATTCGTTTGATTTGCGGATTGTATTCCCTTTTTTTCGCAGGTGGCGGTAAATTTGTGCGGCGCCAATGGCAGCATCCACAGGATTTTCTGTTAAAACCGGCAATGCAAGAAAGGAGTCTTTTACTTCTTCAAATGATTTATCATCCCTGATCCCTTGCAGTACTTCCTGAATAATCACAGGACAGGTGAAAACAGGTAAATCTTCTTTTAAATAAAAGGTTAGCAATGTTACCTCCGCGGTATCGGTTCCTGAGAAGAAATCAATCCAAATGCTCGTGTCGAAAAGCAAGCCATTTTTCATGAATTTCGCATTTCATCAAGGTTGCCCTCCCAGGTAACTTTTCCTTTCATCTGAAGAAGTCTGGCCCGTTTTATCGATTCGACCGTATTTTCGAGCGAGAAATTGATGGCATCTTTCATCGACTTAAACTGGTATTTTTCCATAACTTCTCTTACTAAATCCAAATCTATTTCAATATTTGTTCTTTTATACATTGCATTGTTATTGAATACACAAAAATAGCAAAAAATTTACACATTTATTGTGGTGTATTTTTTTTAACGGAGTTTTTTTTCAAAGAAAATAAGTTGGACAGGCTATTCAAACTGTTCATTGCTGAAACGCCTTGCGGTACTCCGAGGGCGTTTTTTTCATCACCACTTTAAAATAGTGGTTGAAATTGGCCAGGTTGTTATAGCCACATTCATAACAAATCTGGGTAATCTGTTTGTCGGTTTCGGCCAGAAGCCGGGCGGCAATGCCAATGCGCACACTTTTCACATAATCCATAAAGGTTTGGTTGGTTTTCTTTTTAAAGTAGCGGCAAAAAGAGCTGGGCTCCATGTAAACCAGTTTGGCGGCGTCGTTCAGGTTAATGCCGTTTTGCACGTTCTGAAAAACATATTCATAAATTTTGTCAATCTGCTCGCGGTCTTTATTGTAGGTGTTGGGCATCGACGACGGCAGCGCCAGGTATTCGCGGTCTTCGATTTGCAGCAACAGGCTAAATACTTTCAGCAACTCGATGTACCGTTCAAGTCCCTCCATGTGCACCATTTTTTTGAGCGATTCGGCTACTTTTTTGGTTTTGGGGCCTTTAAACAAAATGGCGCTTCCGGCCTCTTTCAGCAGGTTAACCACCTCGTTCAGTTCGGGAATATTGAAAAAATTGGAACTGATGATATTCTCATAAAAATGGGTGACCACACATTCGCCATGGCCATCGCTGCCGGGCTCCAGTACCTCCCAGCAATGGGAAATGTTTGGTCCGAGTAAAACCAGGTCGCCTTTGGTGTAGCTCGAAATGTGATTCCCCACAATCCTTCTTCCCGATCCGGATGAAATGTAATTCAGCTCGAAGTTCTTGTGCGAGTGGATTTTATCGGAGTCGGGATCCATTTTATACCGGCGCGTAATGAATGAATGTTTGTGCGAAACATCAATTTTTTCGTAAACAAATCTCATATTGTTCAATTTTAACCGTAAAGCGTAAATATAAAAGATATTTTTCGATTATTGGTCAAAATTCAATGTAAAAAAAACAAATTTCAACAAGCATTTTGTGCCGGTTTGCTTTTCTTTTGTAAACAGGGAAAATAAGGATTAAAAAAGATAAAAACTTTCAATTATAAAACGATGATGGAACTTCCTTTACGCGGAATAATACCACCTGTAGTTACTCCGCTTTTAAATGATAATGAGCTGGATGAACAGGGAATTGAAAATTTAATCAGTCATATTCTTGAGGGCGGGGTGCACAGTATTTTTTTACTGGGAACCACCGGAGAAGCCACCAGTTTGAGGTATAAATTGCGTGAAAAATTTGTGAGGCTGGCTTGTTCGCTCATTGGTAAAAAAGTGCCGGTGATGGTTGGAATAACGGATACTTCGTTTGATGGTTCCGTGGAAATGGCTCATCTGTGCCAGGATGCCGGCGCAGACATGGTTGTAATTGCACCGCCCTATTATGTCCCCATTTCCCAGGTTGAAATGCGGGATTACCTCGATGATTTGGTGCCGCGTTTGCCGTTACCATTTTTGCTGTACAACATGCCTTCCCATACAAAGTTACACATGTCGGTGAAAACGGTGGAACACGCCAAAGAGCTTGGTGCACTTGGAGTTAAAGACAGTTCGGGCGATATGCAGTATCTTTTGTCGCTGATAGACGCATTCAGAAACTCACCCGATTTTTCGGTAATTACGGGAACTGAAATTTTTATTCCCGAAACGATTTTGCAGGGCGGGCATGGTGCCATTGCAGGCGGCGCCAATATGTTTCCCCGTTTATTTGTAGATTATTACCAGGCTGCCGTTGAAAAAGACTATGCCAAAATTGAATTTTTGCGCCGGATTGTTCTGAAAATTTACAATACCATTTATAATGTTGGTACTTTTACCTCGCGTTACACGGTGGGCACCAAATGTGCACTTGCCGCACTGGAAATCTGCAGCGATTATGTGGCACATCCGTTGCGGCAGTTCAGCTATGCCGACCGGAACATCATTGAAAATTATGTGGAGGAAATTAAAGAAATGATAGGTAAAGCAGCGTTTACCTGAATCCGTTAAAGTATTGATATGCAGCTACCAACGTTAGACCTTGTTGTTTTTCTCCTGATAACTTTCGGGAATGTTCTTTTTGGAGCGAGTTTTTTTTTCAAAAACAAAACATCGGGGCAGTTTACATCTGGCGGAGGTAACCTGCCGGCCTGGGTGGTGGGCATGTCCATTTTTGCCACGTTTGTAAGCAGTATCAGTTTTCTGGCCCTTCCCGGAAATGCCTTTTCCACCAACTGGAATGCGCTGGTTTTCAGTTTTTCGATTCCGGTGGCAGCCATTCTGGCCGTGAAGTTTTTTGTGCCGCTCTACCGCGGAATCGGAAGCATTTCGGCTTATAATTATCTGGAAACCCGGTTTGGAGTCTGGGCCCGTGTTTACGCTTCGGCGTGCTACCTGCTCACGCAACTTATGAGAACCGGCGCCATTTTGCTTTTGCTGGCGCTGCCCATTAACGCTCTGTTCGGTTTTAATATTCGCACCATCATCATTGTAACTGGTGTTGCCGTTACCTTGTATTCCATGCTGGGCGGAATCCGGGCGGTGGTGTGGACCGATGCCATTCAGGGAATTGTGTTGATTTTGGGCGCCATTGTTTCAGCGCTGGTTTTAACCTTTTCCATGCCCGAAGGTCCGAAACAGGTTTATGAAATTGCCTCTGCAAACGACAAATTCAGCCTCGGAAGTTTCGGCGCCAGCCTTTCCGAATCCACCTTTTGGGTGGTACTCATATACGGGTTGTTCATCAATTTGCAAAACTACGGCATCGACCAGAATTTTGTGCAGCGCTACATGGCCACCAGCACCGACAAAAAAGCCAAGGGGTCGGCAATGTTTGGTGCGTTGCTTTACGTGCCGGTTTCAGTAATATTCTTTTACATCGGAACTGCGCTTTATTCGTATTACACTGCACAGCCGGAGTTGTTACCCGCAGAATTGCATCAGCCGGGTAATGGCGACAAGGTGTTTCCGCATTTTATTGTGAACGGCCTCCCCACCGGTATTACAGGCCTGCTGATAGCCGCCATTTTTGCCGCCGGGATGAGTACCGTATCAACCAGTCTGAACAGTACAGCTACCATCATTTTAACCGATTATTACCAGCGCTACATTAACAGAAACGCAAGCGAACGGCAGTCGATGACCGTTTTGTACCTGTCGTCAATGGTTATTGGCTTTTTGGGTGTGCTCATTGCCTTAACCCTGGTGGGCGTGGAAAGCGTGCTGGATGCCTGGTGGTCGCTGGCTTCCATTTTCAGCGGTGGAATGCTGGGATTGTTCCTGCTGGCATTTCTTTCGCGCAAAACGCGCCGTATCGATGCCGTTATTGGCGTAATTGCCGGTGCACTGGTTATTGTATGGATGAGCCTCAGCCCGCTTTATTTCACCAGCGAAAACCTGCTGGCATTCCGCAGTCCGTTCCACAGCAACCTCACCATTGTTTTTGGAACAACGGTTATTTTCCTGTTGGGATTTGTAAGTTTGAAGTTCTTTTCAAAGGAGAGATAATTTTTAGAAATATAAATGAACATGGGATTGAGTTTGACGAGAAATATTTGTTTTAAGTTCAACCCTGGAAGGGTTGATATGGAAGGTGCCTGCTTAACCGTAAATTTCATTTACGGCTATTGTTGTTCAATCCTTTCAGGATTATTGAGCAGAAGAGAACAGGAGTTTAATTTTTGAAATCAAATGAATCTGACAATATAAATGAATTTGAATATCTTTACTGAAATAGAATTATATTGGAACAGAACCCTGTAAGGAGTTCAATTGTAATGGGAACGGTGCAGTCAGCGGATAAAGCAGTACCGGCAGACCAGAACCCGAAGGGTTCCACAATAATAGCCGTAGGTGCAACCTACGGATAACATAGCAACAGTAAACCGGAACCCTGTAAGGGTTCAATAATTTAAGTAATATGGCAACTTTTACTCAAATTTTGTATCAGATTGTTTTTTCAACAAAAAACGCCGAAAAAACAATCAAACCGGATAATGCCGAAAAACTCTACCGTTACATTTGGGGTATTCTGAAAAATAAAAAATGTAAACTGTTTCAGATAAATGGTCCGGAGAATCATTTACATATCCTTACTCATATCCATCCAACTGTGGCCGTTTCATCATTAGTAAAAGACATCAAAGTTTCTTCTTCCGCGTGGATTAAAGAGGAAAAACTATTTCCGAATTTTATTTCATGGCAGGAAGGGTATGGAGCTTTCACCTATCACATAAAACAGAAAGACATGTTAATCAATTACATAAAAAATCAAAGGGAACATCATCATATAAAAACATTTAAAGACGAATTTATTGAATTGTTAAATGAACATGGGATTGAGTTTGACGAGAAATATTTGTTTTAAGTTCAACCCTTTCAGGGTTGATATGGAAGGTGCCTGCACAACCGTAAATTTCATTTACGGCTATTGTTGTTTAATCCTTTCAGGATTATTGAGTAGGAGGTAATAAGTCCCTCAGTATTGAAAAATATTGCCCCAAAAAGAATAACGGGAGAAAAAATAGCTAAATTTAAGCTAGCCCCATGCAGTGTATACCGAA
>JAWLCW010000042.1:0-27342 GCA_041686935.1 Mariniphaga sp.
AGTCCGCGGTAAACGGCAAATGCGCCGCCCCAGTCGCGGTTTTCTTCGCCGTAGGCAATCAGGGTCGGGTCTTTGTAAAACCGGTCGATGATGGCTTCAAAAATTCCGTCGCGCAAAGCATAAGTTTTTATTTTTGAATACGGTTTGCCGTTTTCGTCGAACATAAATCGTTCTTTGGTTGCCAATTGTTTTACCCGCGGGTTTTCTTCCATCGGGTGATTTACTTCCGGTTCGCGGTCTTCCATTTTATCCACGCTTTGGTCGCTGAACATCATTTCACCAATCAGGTTCGGGTATTTTTTCATATCCATGTGGGGCGAAACTTCATCGTCTGTGGCCAGCTTCAATGTGGAGGTGACAATATTTTCGGTTTCGGTTTTAATCTTTTCCAGTTCTTCTTTGGTTGCAATACCGGCTTCCACAAGTTCGTTACCAAACCAGACAATCGAATCCTGGCTTTCCCATGCTTCCACTTCCTCTTTCGAGCGGTACGATGAAGCATCGGAAGGGGAGTGGCCGCTGTATCTGTAAGTCAGCACATCGAGCAGCACCGGCCCGCGTTTTTCTTTCAGGATTTTCATTTTGCGGCGGTAGGCGTCAATAACCGCCAGCGGATTGTAGCCATCCACCCGTTCGGCGTGCATCTGGTCTTTGTTCAGCCCGGCGCCAATGCGGGCCGCCACTTCATACCCCATAGTTTCTCCGCAGGTTTGGCCGCCCATACCATACTGGTTGTTCATAATATTAATGATAAGCGGCAGTCCGCCTTTCATATCGCCTTCCCACAATTCGGTAAACTGATCCATGGTGGCAAATGTCAATCCTTCCCAAACGGGACCGCAGGCCATGGAAGCATCACCGATGTTGGCCACAACAATTCCTTTTTTGCGGTTCACTTTTTTGTACAACGCAGCGCCAACCGAAATATCACCGGAGCCACCCACAATGGCATTGTTCGGATAAACTCCAAACGGGGTGAAAAAAGCGTGCATCGAGCCGCCTAAACCTTTGTTAAAACCGGTTTCGCGGGCAAAAATCTCGGCAAGCGTTCCGTACAACAGGAATTTTACCGCCAGTTCTTTGGTGGTTCCGGTGTGGCCGGCTTTTACGGGTGCCAGTGTAACTCCGTCGAAATGTTTTTCCATGATGTTTTCAAGCGTTTCATCATCGAGTTTGGCGATGGCCGACAAACCTTTGGCCAGAATTTCGCCGTGACTGCGGTGCGAACCAAAGATAAAATCTTCCACATCCAGATTGTAAGCCATGCCAACCGCTGCAGCTTCCTGTCCGATGGAAAGGTGGGCCGGGCCGGGATGATTATACGGAATTCCGTTGTATTCACCGCGGGTTTTGATGAGGTTCAGCATGGTTTCGAACTCGCGAATGACCACCATGTCATTAAAAATGCGCAGAAAATCTTCTTTGGAGAAATTTTCTTTTTCTTCTTCAATCGTTTTGTTGTACTGATTGATTGGAATCGGTTTAAATTCCAGTTGTCTGGGTTTCCTTACTTCGTCGGGATTTATGAATTGTACTTTTGGCATCTCTTTGAGTTTAAAGTTTAAAATGTAAAGTTTTAAGTTGTTTTACATAAATATCTCATTTTCAATTATTTGTACTTTGTTCCTTTAATGTCACTTGAATTTAAATGATTTATAAGACCGCTATCCAATTTGCCAACTTCTTCTGCCAATTGGTAAGCTGTTTTGAATTCTTCATTAGTAATGTATCCATTATCCAGAGCACGGTATAGTTGAGAACGGGTCTCTCCTGCAGAGCCTTTCGATATGAACAAAAACTGGATAAATTCTTTATTTCCACCTCTCTCAAAACCTTCGGCAATATTGTCCATCGCCGATCCTGAAGACCCCTTTATCTGACTAACCAGTTTAAAGTCCTTAAAAAATGGTTCTTTCAATGTAAAACCATGAATGATTTTACATAGTACCCTTGCCCTTTGCCAGGCAATAATATCTTCAAATCTGTTAATTGTTGCCATAATTTTAATTTTTAAACTTTCAATTTTTGCTGAAGGCTTCCCTTCGGGAGAACTTTCAACTTTCAACCTTAAACTTTAAACTGACAGACTCTCCACCTGGTCTTTCACCTCTGCCAGAAACCGCGTTGCTTCGCCGCCGTCGAGGGCCTGGTGGTTGTAGGTGAGTGACAGTCCAATCATGGGCACAAAACCGTAAACGCCTTCTTCGATTTCCTTCGGCCGCGGAATAATTGTACAAACGCCCAAAATAGCTGTTTGCGGCAGGTTGATAACCGGCGTAAACATTTCCACGCCGTAATTGCCGAGGTTGGAAACGGTGAAAGAAGCAGCTTCAGGACTCAGTAAATCGGGATTTACATTTCCGCTGCGGGCCTGTGTGGCTAATTGTTGCAGTTGGAATGAAAGTCCGGTGACAGAAAGATCATCGGCATTTTGCAGCGCCGGCACCATGAGTCCCCGTTCGGTATCCACGGCCAGTCCCAGATGCACTTTTTTGAACCACTTCATTTTATCGCCCAGGTAGTGAGTGTTTACCTGCGGGAATTTTTCCAGCGCCCGGATGACGGCAAAGCAAACCAAATCGTTGATGGTTACATTTTGCTGAATTTTTCCTTCTGAATATTCGGCCTTGTATTTTTTGCGCAGTTTCAGCAGTTGTCGGGCATCGGCGCTGAGGTGGTGCGTGAGCTGTGCCGAGTTTTGCAACGACTGGTGCATAGCTGTGGCAATCAGCTTACGGATGTTTGGAATGGATTTTATTTCGAAATCAGCTCCGGTTTGCAGCACCTGCGCTTTTTGCACTGGGTCAGGTTTTTCAGCCGGTTCCGGTTTTTCAGCCGGCTTTTGAACCACTTTTGCCGCTTCTTCCACATCGCGGGCAATGATTCTGCCACGTGGGCCAGTTCCTTTCACCGACTGAACATTCACTCCCATTTTTTTGGCCATGTTTTTGGCCAGCGGCGAAATGCGGATTCTTTTTCCGGCTTCGTTTTCTTCCACATCGAACTCAATCACTTTTGGCGATTCTTCTGCTTTTTCTTCCGGTTCCGGTTCTTTTTCTGAGGAAAGAGTTTTTTCACTGGCGGGAGCAAATTCATCCACAGGTTCGCCCTCGTTTCCAATTACAGCAACGTTGGTCAGCACCGGTACCTCATCTCCTTCATCGGAAAATATTGCCAGCAGAATACCGTCGGCTTTGGCTTCTTCTTCAAACGAAGCCTTGTCGGTTTCGTAAGAGAAGAGCAGGTCGCCCTCTTTTACTTCGTCGCCCACCGACTTGTACCATTGTCCCATGATACAGGATTCAACAGACTGGCCCTGGCGGGGCATCATTACAGGTATTGCCATTTTTTCTTTTTAAGTATTTTGTTTGACTTGTAATTACAAATTTTCAACTTCAGTATTTGTTATTTTCATCAAATTATGGGCATTTAATAAGCCTATGTCCTTTGACGGTGTAAAAATAAAAAGAATAACTTGTATATACAAGTTGTTTTCTGTATTTAAAATATTTTTAACTTTGGGGCATGGAAAATCAAGTGCCGCAATACCGGAAATTATACGAGCTGCTTCGAAAGCATATTCTTACGGGAGTTTATGAAGAGGGGAGCCTGCTGCCCTCGGAAAATGAGTTGTGTACGGTGCATGGAATGACCCGTCCGACCGTACGCCATGCACTGGATACTTTGGTGAAAGACGGACTGATTCTAAAAAAACAGGGAAAAGGCAGCATTGTGCGGAAACCGCCGCAGAACATTGGTATTTTGTCCATTGCAGGCACGGCTTCCGCCATTGGTGTCCGTTACCTGAAAACTGATATTTTGCAAAAACCGGAAATCAGGAATTGGCCTGAAACGTTTGCTTTTGAGCTTTCGGAGCTTGAAAAGGAATCGGGTTGTATTTACATGGAGCGGCTGCGTTATGTGGATAACAAACCGGTTTTTTACGACGTCAATCATCTGCCAAACATTAATTTGCCACGGTTTACGAGCCGTTCGTTTGAAAATAAATCATTATTTGAGGTCTTGCGCAAGCATTATCAGGTAAGTATTTTGGGAGGAGAACAGCGGTTAAAAGCCATTATTCCTGATGAACAAATAAAAAAGCTGCTTCAGTTAAAAAAAGGTCAGCCGGTGCTTTACATTGAACGAAAGCTCACCACAAACAAAGAAGGATTCAATATTTATTCCACCATTTACTTCAATTCAGAAAAGCACACCATTTTTGGGTCGTTTTGAAATTTTTCATTAAAAATTTTTGTCTCTTTTTATTAAATCCTACTTTTGCCCGAATTTTCGTTTCTGAATTGAATATCAGGAAAGAATATTGAGTGAAAATGAATGGCGTTTGTAATGAACCGACGCCATTAATGTATAATGAAAAAGTTACATTTTGGGAAACAGAGCTGAATTGGCTGTAATAAAGGAACCGGTAAACATCAGGGGAGAACGGGCAACTTTTGAAAACGAAAAATATGGCGCCCATCCACGCAATACGTTTGATATTTGGATGACAAAGTCGGAAACTCCCACACCACTAGTGATTTACATTCACGGAGGCGGATTTATTGGCGGCGACAAATCAAAATATTTTGAATCGGAAGATTTGGTGCGTTTCCTGGATTCCGGCATTTCGGTAGCGACCATTAATTACCGGTTTATGACAGAGGCTCCCTACGGAATAACGGCCTGTTTCAATGATTCGAAAAGATGTTTGCAATACATTCGGCACAACGCCAATAAATACAATATTGATAAAACCCGGATTGCCTGCTCGGGAGGTTCTGCAGGAGCCGGAACAGCGCTTTGGCTGGCTTTTTCTGACGATATGGCCGATTTGCAAAATGAGGATCCGGTTCTCCGGGAATCAACCCGTTTAACCTGTGCCGGAGCATTTGCAACGCAATCTACATACGACATATTTCAATGGGAGAAAATCATCGGTGTTCCCATGTCTGATACGCCCGAACAATTATTGGCCATTGCCACAGCATTCGGAATTAAAAATTCGAATGGAGTGGATTTGTTTGAACAGTATGAAATACGCCATGAATTGGATTTCCTTAGTAAAATGGATAAAAACGATCCGCCCATATTCGTTTTCAACAAACACAAAAACGGAATTCCAACCAATGAAGACGAACTGAACCACCATCCGTTGCATGCAAAAGCTATAAAAGAAAAAGCCGAAGAGACAGGGCTCGAAGCGATTGTTTATGCCCCGGAAATTGGTATAATTGATTCATCAGGAAAAGATCTGGTTGAATTTTTTCTCGAAAAGTTTTTTGAAAAAAATTATACATCTTTGCAACCGAAGTAACAGATAAAAAGCAGTTTAAACATGAAAGTTTTAAAATTTGGCGGAACATCAGTTGGTTCGCCTGAGAATATGAGGGCCGTATTAAAAATTATTGCTGACGGAGAGCAAAAAATTGTGGTGCTTTCTGCGATGTCGGGAACCACAAATTCCCTTGTTGAAATTTCTAATTTTTTAAAAAAGAAAAACCGGGAGACTGCCGGAATGCTTATCAACAAGCTTGAAACAGGATATAAAGAAGTTGTAAAAAGTCTTTTTAAACAGGAGGAGAATAAAAAGAAAGGTCAGAAGATTGTTAAGTCATCTTTTAACTCCATCAAATCGTTTACATCAGGAAAATTTACACAGGTAGGTGAAAATACTATCCTGGCTCAGGGGGAGTTAATTTCCACCCAGCTTTTTACCCTTTTAATGACTGAAGAGGGGTACGATGCCAAATTGTTGCCGGCACTCGATTTTATGCGAATTGATGAAGATAAAATGGCCGATTCACAATATATTCGTAAACATGCTGAACAGATTCTTGCTGAAGTAGGCCATGCAACATATTATATTACTCAGGGATATATTTGCCGAAATGCTGCTGGTGAAATCGACAATCTGCAGCGTGGAGGAAGCGATTATACTGCGTCGCTGGTTGGTGCAGCAATTGATGCTGAAGAGATTCAGATTTGGACCGATATCGACGGATTCCACAACAACGATCCACGTTATGTAGAGAATACCCAAAAAATTGAACAACTTTCGTTTAATGAGGCGGCTGAGCTGGCCTATTTCGGAGCGAAAATTTTGCACCCGCAAACCGTTTTTCCAGCGCGGGTTCAGAATATTCCGGTTCGTTTAAAAAATACAATGAATCCCAGCGACGGCGGAACACTGATTACTTCTGAATCGTCGGGTGCCGGCATAAAAGCCGTGGCAGCAAAAGACGGAATTACCGCTATTAAAATTCGTTCCGACAGGATGTTAATGGCTTATGGATTTCTTAAAAATGTATTCAAAATATTTGAAGAGTTCAAAACCCCAATCGATATGATTTCAACCTCTGAGGTTGCGGTTTCTCTTACCATCGACAATACTGAAAACCTGAAGAAAATTTTAGGTGAATTGGACAAATACGGGACGGTTGAAGTTGACCGCAACATGACCATCATTTGTATTGTGGGAGATATTATAGGTGAAGAACGCGGATTTGCTTCGAAAGTGTTCAATGCGCTCGACGACATACCTATCCGGATGATTTCGTATGGTGGTAGCCGGTATAATATTTCTGTGTTGGTGCCTGAATCGCAAAAAGTTAAAACATTACGGGCGATTAGCAACAATTTACTGAAAAATGGAAATTGACAGAAATAAGGTTTTTGATTCATAATTACCAAAGAGAAAAGGGCAGCTCAACAGCCGCCCTTTATTAATGTTAACCCCCAAACACACAAGCAATACAGGACGTATTGCATTACAAATGTAAAACTAATATTAAACTTTACAAATTTTTTTGATATAATAATCGAAAAAAATTAGGTATTCCAAAAGTGATTTCGGACTTTAAGTTTGGTATTATTTTTTTGGTTATTTATTCGTTTTATAATCCTCAAGCAGTCCTTCATAAAGCCAGTTGGCAAGTGCCTGACGGTTGCTGGGTATAATAAACCGCTGCTGGTCGCGCCGGTGATTGATATTACCCAGTTCAATATAGATAGCTACCGGAAATGTGTTTCTTACTACATACAGATTCCGATCTGAAACCGTTCCTTTGTACCCTCTGCCGGGCTGATGCTGATCGTATTTGCGCTGAAACGTATTTTTCAGAATATTGGCGGCTTTTTTGCCTGAATTACTACGTTTGTCGTGATAAAAAAAGACATCAATGTTTTCACCATGGCTGCGTGAATCGACATGAATGGCTATCATTCGCTGAAAACTTCCTCTATGTTTCTGATAAAGGCTGTTAACCGCATCGGTGCGTTGTTTTAGTCTGCGTGTTTGATTTAGCGGGATTGGCAAGTTTGGATAACATACTTCATCTTTGTCTGGTTTCAGGTAGCTGTCGTCACGTATCCCATCGTTCGGATCCCTTATAATCATGTAAACGATTGCTCCATGTTGTATCAGATTTCTGGCGAGCCTGAGAGTGACATCGTATGCATATTCATCTTCACATAACTGCCATTCACCATACCTGCCAACAGCACCAGGGTCAGGGCCTCCGTGACCGGAAATCAGATGATAAACAGCCCCTTTTAACTGATCGTCAATGATTTCAACGTCCGCATATTTTTGGCCAAAAATTTCATGCCGCTGGATTTTTCCCGAAGTTTTGACCGGTGCATTGTTCGATTTTTCAGGAAGCCTGTATTTTCTTCCTGCATATAGCGAATTGTTCGGGCCCAGTCTGTTTTTGTTCAGTTCAATAAAAGCTTCCAAATATTGAGAAACCGGAAAACCGTTGCGGGTGAGCAGACGATAAATTCCTTCCCCTTTTTCTGCGGTCACTTCAGTGTTTTGTGCATCTAATGATAACGACCAAAAAACTCCCGCCAAAAAAATTGTTAAAAAAATTCCGGTATATTTTTTTATATGTAGTTTTGGCCCAAACATGTTTTTTTTTTTTCTGTTTACATGAATAAATTATAAACTTGAGGCTAAAATAACAGTTACTTTTAATTATAACTTACCAAAATGCGACGATCTTTCAGCTATACATTGTTGATAACTTGGTTTTTTCTGTTTTGGAGTTGCAAAACCCATTATATTCAAAGTTCTGTTGAAAACCGGAACCTAATCGTTTCAGATTCTTTTATACCTGTTGACAGTCAGCTTGTTATGGCCTATTTCCCCTATAAAATTATTCTCGAGCAAGACATGTTACGGGTTATTTCTGTTTCCGCAGAAGAGATGGTAAAAGACAGGCCGGAAAGTAATCTGACCAATTTTTTGGCCGATTTACTTTTAGCGGAGGGAGAAAATGAACTTACCAGAATGGGAAAAAATTTCAAACCAGATATTTCTTATTTCAACTACGGCGGAATACGTACTTTCCTTCCAAAAGGTGAAATTACAGTGGGGAAAATTTTCGAACTTATGCCTTTTGAAAATGAAATGGTTTTTTTAAAGCTTTCCGGAACTCAGGTTCAGAATTTTTTAAATGGAATTGCACGGGGTGGCGGCGACAGTTTAGGGGGAATTCATTTTATAATCTCTGATAACAAGGCAAAAAATGTAATGGTTGGAGAAAAACCACTAATTCCTGACTCGTTTTACTGGATGGTTACCAACGATTATGTTGCGGCAGGAGGCGACGACAGAGAAGTTTTAACCCAAAACCTTGAATTTGTTTCGGGTGAAATAAAGATACGCGATGCTATTATTTCTCACCTCGAAAAAATGCAAGAATCAGGAGAAATAATTAAGGTAAAACCTGACGGGAGAATCAGTTATGAATAGAAGATATTTTTTAAAGCAAATAGGCGCGGGGACTGCCGGATTAACTCTGGGAACATGGCCGTATGATTTGTTTGCTGCCGATGATTTTTTGATGATTACCATTTTGCATACCAATGATTTGCATACCCATATTGAACCGTTTGAAGGAACCAATCCGAGATATGCAGGTAAAGGCGGACTGGCGCGGATTTCAGGTTTGACGAAAAACATCAGGGAAAGAAATCCGAATACATTGTTGTTCGATGCGGGAGATATGTTCCAGGGAACACCTTACTTTAACTATTTTGGCGGAGAACTAATGTTGAAGCTTATGAGCGAAGCCGGGTATGATGCCAGTACAGTGGGTAACCATGAATTTGACAATGGATTGCAGGGATTGCATGATGCATTGCCCGAAGCAAAATTTCCTTTAATCAATTCCAATTACGATTTTTCAGACACCATTCTTGCCGGAAAATTCCCGCGGTGGAAAATATTCCGCAAATCAGGAATTAAAATTGGCGTTTACGGTTTGGGTGTTGAATTGCAAGGCCTTGTCAGCCAGTCGCATTTCGGAAAAACAGTTTACAACGATCCGGTAAAAGTTGCCCGTGAAATGGAATCCTTCCTGAAAAATGACAAAAAATGCGATTTGGTAGTTTGCCTTTCCCATTTGGGCCTGCGCTATCGGGAAAAGGTGAGTGATACCGTTCTTGCCGGTGAAACTTCATTTACCGATTTGATAATTGGCGGGCACACACATTCGTTTTTGGAAGAACCGCTATCTTTAAAAAATAAAAATGGCCAGCCAGTTATTGTAAATCAGGCATGGTGGGGTGGATTGATGGTAGGTCAGATTGATTTTGTTTTTGAACGCGTCCGCAAAACGAAAGAAAAAGTTTTTGCTCAAAATATTCTTTAGCATGTCACGAAAATTTCGTTTTTTACTGTCCATTTCTTCGGGCATTTTGCTTAGCCTGGCATGGCTTGGTTTTCCCGGATGGATGCTTTTTATTGCTTTCTTTCCGTTGCTTTTACTCGAAAATTTTTTTGTTGAAAACCAAAAAGAATTCAGGGGTGTATCGTTTTGGGGATACACATTTCTGACTTTTCTTGTTTGGAACGGAATTACAACCTGGTGGATTGCTTATGCCACATTTGTTGGAGCTATGGTGGCAATTTTTGCCAACTCGTTTTTAATGTCGCTGGTTTGGTGGCTGGGACACACCGCCCGACGGCGTTTTAAATCGGGCCTGGGTTATTTTGCCCTGGCGGCATTTTGGATTACGTTCGAATATTTTCATTTCCATTGGGATATTGAATGGCCCTGGCTGAACCTGGGCAACGGATTCGCCAATAATGTGAGAATGATTCAGTGGTACGAATACACAGGTACATTGGGTGGTACTTTTTGGGTGCTGGCACTAAATTTTATGCTGTTCTGTATTTACGTCAATGTTATAAGGCAGGTCCCCCGAAAGAAAATTTTTTATTTGGGATCGTTCTTTCTTTTAATTTTGATTGTTCCTCTGGTTTGGTCTTTTGCGATTTATTATTCCTATTCTGAAAAAGAAAAACCGATAAATATTGTGGTTGTGCAGCCGAATGTCGATCCATACAACGAAGAATACGATATTCATGCCGAAAATAAAAAGCTGAAAAAGTTCGTTCAACTTGCCGATTCAAAAATAAGTTCTTATACTGATTTGGTTATTGGGCCTGAAACTGTTTTCGAACGTTATCCCGACTGGAATGTTGACCGGCTGGAATCCAACTTTCAGTTCAGGCAACTCACCGACTGGATGTGGAATCACCCAAAGGCTGAAGTAATTTTTGGCGCATCAACTATTAAAATTTACCAGGATTCAGAAAGTGCTTCCCCCACTTCGCGGGTTTCAAATGATATGTACTACGATGTTTTCAACTCAGCTGTTTTTATTGACAGAAACGGGGCAGGACAGGTCTATCACAAATCTATTCTGGTTAGCGGTGTGGAAAAAATGCCCTTCAGGAAATACCTGGGATTCCTGAATGATTTGGTTTTTGATTTGGGTGGCACCACCGGAAGCCTGGGCCGGCAGGAAGAACCTTCGAATTTTGTTCTTAAAAATGGCATTGAAGTAGCGCCGGTAATTTGTTATGAATCGGTATTTGGCGAATATCTTTCCCGTTTTGTGAAGAAAGGTGCAGGTTTGATTGTGGTTATAACCAATGATGGCTGGTGGCGGAATACGCCTGGCTACAAACAGCATCTTTCATTTTCGCGGCTGCGTGCCATCGAAACCCGTCGGAGCGTGGCACGTTCGGCCAACACCGGAATTTCATGCTTTATAAATCAGAGGGGAGATATTTCACAACCGACTGCCTGGTGGGAAGAAGCTGCCATTGAAGGCACTTTGAATTTAAATAATAAAATAACTTTTTACGTAAAACACGGTGATTATATTGCCCGGGTTTCCATGTTTATGGCAACGTTGCTGTTACTTTTTATGGCAGTTAAAAGGTTCATCAAAGAATAAAAAAAATCCGCACCAATTCCGTTTGCGTAAAACCCCTGATTAACAGGATTTGAGCGCCCGGTTGTTTAAACGTCCACTGGTCTTTCGACTCATCCCGAGAACTCGGGACTACAAGGCCTGTTTTTGCAACCGTTGAGCTAACTCGGTTTAATAAGTTCTGTTGAGTTTACCAACTGTTGAATCGATGCGGATAGTATCTTTTTCTTTTCAATGAACTCGTATTCTATGCTTCAAATGTAAGTGTATTGATTGTCATTTGCAAATTTTTCGGACACTTTAGACACAATCCAAAAATAAAATATTGTAAATGATTGGATTAAATATTCCTTTTCATTTAGTTTTGCTTTTAAATTAGCCGGAACAATCCTTTTGTCCGATTTTTTCAGACTATGCTGAAAAGTTTTGATTTATTTGGAATCCGAAAAATATGAATAAATTAGAATTTCTCTAAATTGCGGTTTTATCGTATAAAGTTGCAAACAAAACTGATTTTTGGCATGTCTGAATTTAAATTAATGTATAAATTTGCAATCTCTATATAGCAAAATTGAATATTACGAAAGCAATTATCCGACATAAGGCATTTGTAAAAAAGGTTGAAAAAGACTCGGTTACTGTAACAATCGTCAATCAGTCAGCTTGTTCCACCTGTCATGCAAAGGGGGCCTGCACAGTTGCCGATTTTCAGGAAAAGGAAATAGAGATTCCGTATAATGAATCACATCATTTTCCAGGTCAGGAGGTTACTCTGCTTTTTCAGGAATCGGCTGGTTTCAAAGCGCTGTTTTACGGATACCTGCTTCCTTTTGTGCTGGTACTATTTACTTTAATTCTCCTTTTTACCACATCTGGCAATGAGGTTTTGGCCGGTATGGCTGCCCTTGTAATACTAATACCATATTATATAACATTATATTTTTTTCGTCATTATTTAAAAAAAGTTTTCAAATTCGAACTGGAAGAAATCGGTTAATATGAGTATCACAATTGTATATACAATCGCAACACTTAGTGTTATTGGGACTTCGGCAGCGGTAATTCTTTATTTTGTAGCTCAGAAATTTAAGGTTTATGAAGACCCACGTATCGATGAGGTGGAAGAGAATTTGCCTGCGGCAAATTGTGGAGGATGCGGATTTGCCGGATGTCGCGCTTTTGCTGAAGCCTGTGTAAAGGCCAGTGATCTGAATGACCTGAATTGTCCGGTTGGCGGACAGGTTACCATGGATAAAGTAGCAGATATTCTGGGGCTTGAAGCAGTTAAAAAAGATGCAAGGGTTGCATTTATCCGGTGCAACGGAACGTGTGACCACCGGCCAAAAACCAACATTTACGATGGTGCAACCACCTGTGCCATTGCAGCATCGGTTTATAGTGGAGAAACCGACTGTCAATGGGGCTGCCTGGGGTATGGCGATTGCTACGATGCTTGTGAATTCGATGCCATAGAACTACGTGCCGACCTGGGCGTTCCCAAAATCATCGACGACAAATGCGTCGCTTGCGGTGCTTGTGTGGAAGCTTGCCCGAAAGACCTCATCGAATTACGAAAAAGATTTCCAAAAGACAGGAAAGTAGTTGTTGCCTGCCGGAACCAGGATAAAGGAGGAGTTGCCAGAAAAGCATGTGCTGTTGCCTGCATTGGTTGCAGTAAATGTGAAAAAGAGTGTAAATTCGATGCCATTACCATTGAAAACAACCTGGCGTTTATTGATTCAGATAAATGTAAATTGTGCCGGAAATGCGCTCCGGTTTGCCCCACAAATGCCATTATCGAAGAAAATTTTCCTCCCCGGAAAATAAAACTGGAAGAAAAAGAAGAGTGTAGTACTGCAAAATAAAACAGAATGTTAAAAACGTTCAGGAAGGGTGGGGTACATCCGCCCGAAAATAAATTATCAGCAGGCAAACCTATAGAAGCGTTGCCCGTTCCAACTTCGGTTTTTATTCCCGTGGCTCAGCACATTGGTGCGCCCGCCACACCAGTTGTTCAACGGGGCGACCAGGTGAAAGTGGGCCAGGTAATTGCCAAAAGCAGCAGTTTTGTTTCCACCAATATTCACTCCTCGGTTTCCGGAAAAGTGAAAAAAGTCGATTTTCAGGCCGACAGTTCAGGTTATCCGAAACAGGGAATTTTTATTGATGTGGAAGGTGACGAATGGCTGGAAGGAATTGACCGTTCTCCGGAATTAAAAAAAGATTTTGACCTCGACGGAGCTGAAATTGTAAAAAAAATTCAGGAAGCAGGAATTGTGGGGCTGGGTGGAGCAACTTTTCCCACCCATGTGAAGCTGGTTCCGCCAAAAGGAATGAAGGCCGATGTACTTCTGATTAACGGGGTGGAATGTGAACCTTATTTAACATCTGACCACCGGCTGATGCTGGAAAAAACAGATGAAATTATGGTTGGAACCCAGCTTCTGATGAAAGCACTTGGCGTTGAAAAGGCCGTAATCGGCATCGAAAACAACAAACCCGATGCCATTCAGTTGCTTACTGAAAAATCAAAAGGATACGAGGGAATCAGCGTTATGGCCCTGAAGGTAAAATATCCGCAGGGGGGTGAAAAACAACTGATAAAGGCAGTTACCGGCAGGGAAGTTCCTTCGGGTGGGTTGCCCATTGCAGTTGGAGCTGTGGTGAGCAATGTGGGATCAGCTTTTGCCGTTTATGAAGCTATTCAGAAAAACAAACCGCTTTTTGAACGCGTGGTAACCATTACCGGCAAAACAATTGCAAATCCTTCCAACTTTTTGGTACGTGTAGGAACTCCTACTTCAGTATTGGTTGAAGCGGCCGGCGGACTTTCAGAAGAAACCGGTAAAATAATAAGTGGCGGGCCTATGATGGGGCGTGCCATATCTTCACTCGACGTGCCGGTAACCAAAGGTACTTCAGGTATTCTTCTGATGAAAAAAGAAGAATCGAAGCGAGAAAAGTATATTGCCTGCATCCGTTGCTCCCGTTGTGTTTCAGTCTGTCCGATGGGACTTGAGCCTTATCTTTTAATGACCCTTTCGGAAAAACAGATTTTTGACAGGGCTGAGGACGAAAAAATTATGGATTGCATCGAATGTGGATCGTGCAGTTACACCTGCCCGTCGAACAGGCCGTTGCTCGACTATATCCGGTTCGGTAAAGGAAAAGTAGGTCAAATAATACGTTCACGAAAAAAATAAACTAAAACCAGATAATGACTAATTTATTTACGGTTTCACCATCTCCGCACGTTCATTCCGACGATTCTACCCGGAAAATCATGTATCGTGTAGTTTACGCAATGATTCCGGCACTTTTATGGTCGGTTTTTGTGTTTGGTCTGGATGCACTCCGGGTAACCCTGATTGCTGTTGCCGCCTGTCTAGCATTCGAATATCTTATACAAAAGTACCTGATGAAGATTACCCCTTCGGTTACCGATGGTTCAGCTCTGGTTACAGGTATTTTACTGGCCTTTAACGTGCCCGCAAACCTTCCCTGGTGGATTATTGTAATTGGAGCTTTGGCTGCTATCGGCATTGGAAAACTTTCATTTGGAGGTCTTGGCCATAATATTTTTAATCCGGCGCTGGTGGGCAGGGTATTTTTGCTGATTTCGTTTCCGGTGCAAATGACTGCCTGGCCAGTGAATAAACAGGCAGAAGTGGATGGGCTGACTTCGGCAACTCCTCTCGGTATCATTAAAGAAGGGCTTACAAACGGAACTCCGGTTGCACAAATTTCAGAACAATTGCCGGCTACTACTGACATGTTGCTGGGTAATATTGGCGGATCGCTGGGAGAAATTTCAGCATTATTATTAGTTTTAGGCGGTTTGTATATGTTATTCAAAAAGGTAATTACCTGGCATATTCCTGTTTCGGTAATTGTTTCGGTGGCTGCAATCGCCGCAGCATTCTGGATGGTCGATCCGCAAAATTACATCAACCCTGTTTATCATGTTTTAACCGGAGGTTTAATGCTGGGCGCCATATATATGGCAACGGATATGGTTTCGTCGCCAATGACTCCCAAAGGCCAGATTATTTACGGGGTTGGAATAGGTGTAATAACGATTAGTATCCGCTTGTTTGGAGCTTATCCGGAAGGCATTTCATTTGCAATTTTGATTATGAATGCTTTCACGCCCCTGATTAATACCTATGTGAAACCAAAACGATTTGGAGGACAGTAATATGGCAAAACGCGAATCAACATTTATAAATATGGTGGTAACGCTTTTTGCTGTTACCTTTATTGCGGCGGCAGCACTGGGCTTTGTGCACGATTTAACCAAAGATGCCATAGAATTGGCGAAATTGAAGGCTCAAAGTGAGGCCATTGAAAAAGTTTTGCCTGTGTTTGAAGAACTGGGCGAATCGTTTAAAGTTGCATCGGCAGCAGGCGACAGTTTAGAGTTTTTTCCGGCATATAGCGGAGGAGAGCTCGTGGGAGTTGCAGTAAAAACCTTTACCAACAAAGGTTTCAGTGGTTTTATTTCGGTAATGGCCGGAATTGATTCTGAAGGAAACCTGTTTGGTTACGAAGTGCTGGAACATGCTGAAACACCCGGACTCGGTTCCAAAATGGGTGTTTGGTTCAGCGATTCGGAAAAACCGAACCAGAACGTGATTGGTAAAAATCCGCGGTTACATAAATTAGAAGTTACGAAAGATGGCGGCGAAATAGATGCCATTACGGCATCAACCATTACTTCGCGTGCTTTTCTTGATGCACTGAACAGAGCTTTTGAAGCTTATTACAATACGAATCAGAATCAGCAATTGGAGACTAAAAAGACAACCTTATGAATCAGTGGAAAAATTTTTCGAAAGGATTTATAAAAGAGAACCCGGTATTTGTGTTGCTGTTGGGAATGTGCCCCACGCTGGGGGTTACTTCCTCGGCAATAAATGGTTTGGGAATGGGGCTGGCAACCACATTTGTGTTGCTGATGTCAAATATTGTGGTTTCACTGATAAAAAGCCAGATTCCCGACAAGGTGCGCATTCCGAGTTTTATCGTAATCATTGCGTCGTTTGTTACGGTGGTTCAGTTGGTGATGCAGGCTTATATGCCAGCACTCTATAAAAGCCTCGGACTGTTTATTCCACTGATTGTGGTAAACTGCATTGTTTTGGGACGAGCAGAAGCATTTGCTTCTAAAAACAACCTGGTAACTGCTGCAGTTGACGGTCTTGGAATTGGCCTGGGATTTACCTTTGCTCTGGTTTTGCTGGGTGGAATCAGGGAACTGCTTGGCAGCGGAAAATTGTTTGATATTACCATTTATTCTGAAAATTACGTCACGTTACTGTTTGTGCTTGCACCGGGCGCATTCATTGTGCTGGGGTACCTTATTGCCATTATTAACCGCATTAAAAAAGATTAGGAGGACTGAATATGAACTACATTGTAATTGTTATCGGAGCAATACTTGTAAACAACATTGTTTTAATGCAGTTTTTGGGAATATGCCCGTTTCTGGGTGTTTCCAAAAGGATTTCCACGGCTATTGGCATGACAGGCGCCGTGGCTTTTGTTATGGTACTGGCAACCATTGTTACATATCTTATACAAACATATATCCTTGATGCTTTTGGTCTGGCTTACCTGCAAACCATTGCTTTTATTCTTGTAATCGCCTCGCTGGTTCAGCTCGTAGAGATCATTCTGAAAAAAGTGAGTCCGGCCCTTTACCAGGCTTTGGGAATTTTTCTTCCGCTTATTACAACCAACTGCGCCATTCTGGGGGTTGCAATTCTTACCATTCAAAAAGAATTTAACCTGGTGGAAGGAGTAATATTTGCTGTATCTCATGCCATTGGATTCGGTCTGGCGTTGCTGCTTTTTGCCGGAATCCGCGAGCACCTCGATCTTCAGGATGTGCCCAAAGGATTAAAAGGAACACCTATTGCTCTTATCTCAGCAGGTATTCTGGCTATGGCGTTTATGGGATTCTCGGGGCTGGTGTGATAAAAATTAATAATTTTTTTGCAATTTTAACCTCACATTAAAACTGCAAAAAATGAAACGGTTATTGTTTATCCTGTTTGCCTCCCTGTTTGGTATATCAAATACATCCGCTCAAAACACTTTCCAGTCGATGTATGAAATAAAGCGGGTAATTGATTTAATTAACTTCAATAAAACGGAGCAGGGAGAGTTCAGAAGAACCCTTTCTGAGGAAAATATAATGGGTTCTCCCTATCTGAATGATGAGTTTATCGAAGGGTCAGTATTTACCAAATCCAAAACCCAGTATGCCGGAGTGCCTTTGCGATACAATATTTATAACGATGAAATTGAATTTCGGGCCGACGATGGACAAGTGATGGCATTAGCCGCCCCGGAAGTGATAGAAAAAGTGGTATTTGGAGAATTTAATCTGGAATACATTCCATATTTGGTCGTTAAAAGAATGAGACGGGGCTTTTTTAATGTGCTGGAAAAAGGCAATGCAACGTTGTATCAGCGGTCGCGTATTGTTTTTGAAGATGCCAAACAACCCGCGGCATACCAAGATGCACAGCCTGCCAAATTTGTAAAAAGACCAGATGAGTTTTATATAAGGGTTGGATTGGAGCCGGCAGTTCCCATTGCCAAAAACCGGGATTTGGAAGGAGCTTTCCCGGATCATAAAAAAGAAATAGCAGAATTTATCAAAAAAAACAGGGTGAGAACGAATAATCCGGAATCTTTAAAAGAACTGGTTAAGTATTACAATTCCCTGTGATGGTTTTCTGAATTTGAAAATGAATATTTCATTTATTTTGGTTGAACCTGCCGTTCCCGAAAATGTGGGCGCTGCTGCCCGTGCCATAAAAACCATGGGATTTAGCCAACTTGTGTTGGTTAATCCCTGCGATTACCTGAGCGGTCCCGCGCGCTGGCTGGCGCATGGTTCCTACGATATTCTCGAAAACGCAGTTGTTTTTTCTTCCCTGAGCGAAGCCCTTAAGGAATTCGATTTTGTAATTGGAACTTCTGCAAAAATGCGCAGTGTTAAATACGATTATTTCCCACTCCCCAACCTTCCGGAACTTTTAATTTCGAAAGGGAAAACTGTTCAAAATGTGGCTGTGGTTTTTGGCCGGGAGGAATCGGGGTTACGAAATGATGAACTGAAATTGTGCGACCTGGTAACCACCGTCCCCATGAAAACAACCTTCCCTTCGCTGAACCTTTCACAGGCGGTGATGCTATATGCCTGGGAGTTATCAAAAATTTCCTCCGTCAACAATACTGAACTGCCCTTAAAAAATGAAGAAAGTCTTCGTGCACTGCTTGAAAAAGTTCATGCCATTCTTCTCGAAACCGGCTTTAAAGAGCACTCTGCCATTTTCCCGAGAATTCTGGAACGTGTCAGCTTTCTGAATGAAGGCGATATTCATTTGCTCCACTCTTTTTGCAATAAGTTGCTCGAAAACAAAAAATAATTTGTTCCGGTGCAACATTCGAAATTTCCTGTCGTCATTGAACCAGAACTGAAACAAATTGGAAACACAGTATAAAAATATTCATCAGGAACTCATCGACTTGTGCATGGAAGGGAACCAGAAAGCACAGTTTCAGTTGTACAAATTGTACTACAAGCCCATGTACAATGTGAGTTTGAGGATTGTAAACGATGAAGCGGAAGCCGAAGACATCATGCAGGAAGCCTTTTTAAAAGCTTTCCGCAAAATAAACACCTACAAAGGTGAAGTGAGTTTCGGCGCTTGGTTAAAGAAAATTGTAATAAACCGTTCTTTGGACCATCTGAAAAAGAAGAAAGTGCAGTTTGAAGAGGTAAGCGAACGCACCCTGAAGCTGCCCGACCAAAACGAGGAAATTGGCGAAGTGGACTTGGAACGCATTAAAAAAGCCATTCAGAGTTTGCCCTACGGTTACCGGACAGTTTTAAGCCTTTACCTCATCGAAGGGTACGACCACGACGAGATAAGCCAGATTCTTGGAATCAGCAACTCGGCATCGCGTACCCAGTTTTCGAGGGCCAAAAGCAAATTGCGGGAACTGTTAAAAGGAAAGGAAATTTTTTCATACAACTGAAAATGAAAACAATGAAAGAAAAAGATTACATAGAAGAACTGATTGCGAAAAACCTGGAAGGATTAAGCGATAATGAGCCTCCTGCCGGGCATTTCGAGCGGTTTGAATCGCGGCTGGAAGATTTCCGGAAAAGGAAAAAAGTGATTTCACTGAACTTTATCTGGAAAGCAGCCGCCGCTGCCGTGTTTGCTTTTCTGATTGTAAATCAGGCCATCATCTGGTTTTCAACTGATAATAATACACAAATAAATGAACCCGGGAATCAAATGACACTGGCATCGGTTTCTCCCGAATACGAAGAAGTGGAGTTCTATTACACCAACGCTATAAACGTAGGACTGAACGAATGGGAAAGATTGATGTCGGAAGGACTGATTTCAGAAGAAGAACAGCAAATGATGGATGCCGAGTTGAGCGAATTTGAACAGATTTTTGAAAAACTGCAGAGCGATTTGGCAACAAGCCCCAACGACGAAAGGGTAATTAACGCCATGCTCGAATATTACCAGACTAAGCTTAGTATAATACATATGATTATTGAAAAATTAGAAGAAGTAAAACAAAAAACCAATACAAGTCATGAAACGGAAATTTAATTTTATTGCAGGTTTTATTTTTTTGTTGGCCGCCACTGCCGGATTGCAGGCTTTTGGCCAGGAAAAAACAAAAAAATATCACGAATCGTGGCCTGTTGCCAGTGTGCAAACACTTGATATAAACAACAGGTTTGGCGAAGTGAAAGTAACCAACAAGGGCGGAAACAATGTAACTATTGATGTATTAGTAACCGTGGAAGCGTCGAATGAGCGACGTGCCGAAGAACTGCTCGACCAGATCAATGTAAGTTTCAGTAAAACCGGAAGCACTGTTTTCGCTGAAACGAATATCAGTCGCAACTTTAAAAGTCGTCAGCGTTTCAGCATTGATTACGAGGTGAACATTCCGCCGGATAAAAACCTCAACATAACCAACAAGTATGGAAATACCTTTGTGAATGTACTGAATGCCAACGGAAAGTTCGATATTCAATACGGCAACTTCTCTGCCAATGAGCTCAATACACCTTCCGATGGTTCAGTTACTCTGAGTCTGGCGTATGGCAAGGCCGATGTGGAAACTGCCAACGATATGACGGTGACCATACAGTATTCAAACATTACATTCGGCCGGTTGAAAGACTTGAATCTGAATTCAAGATATGCAGTTATCAGCCTGGACAAGGCCGGTTCAATTGTGGCTGAATCAAGGTACGACACCTTTAATTTTGGCGAAGTGGAATCGGTAACTGCAGACACCAAATACACCCAAATCAGGGTAAATGAACTTTCAAAAAGTTTGAAAGTGGATGCCGGTTACGGTGGAATAAAAGTTGGAAAGGTGGACAATGGTTTTGAATCCGTTACCATTACCAACAGCTACGGGCAAATTTCAATTGGACTGGGGAATGCCGATTATTCGCTGGATGCCAGTTGCGACTATTGTGGAATTTCGTATCCCGACAGCCGGTTTTCGGGTGACCGGATGAGTGAAAACCAGTCGCGCCGTGTGAAAGGGAAAGTAGGTGCCGGCTCCGGCGGAACCGTTTATCTAAGAAGCCGTTACGGACAAATTAAGCTGGATTGATTTAAGGAAAACAGCAATACAATGGAAAAAGCCTTTATGATTTAATGTCGTAGGGGCTTTTTTCTTTTCAATTTTGCAAAATACCCCAGCTTATAAACGTCAAACCAAAGCAATCGCGGATTGTTCCCGCACAGATTTTTCTCCAGTGTTTTCCGGAAAAGTCTGAAAAACCAGCGTAACAAAACCGGAGGAAAGATTTTGGTGACCTGGCGGTATTTTTTCAGGAATCGCATTTTTTGACTGAATTCAGGCGAATTGCTGACTATCTTTTCTGAAATGAACAGAAGGTTTTTCAGCGCTTCTCTTGTTTTTTTAAGAAATGTTTCGGAATCTTCCAAACCGGTATGTTCCACCGGATTGTTGATGTGATGCGGGGTTATTCCGGCGCTAAAAAGATCGAACCCAAGCAGCGAATCTTCGTGCCCGTAAGGGCCCAGGTTTTCGCGAAAGTGAGTTTTTCTAAACAGTTCCCTGTCAATCAGAAAATTATTTGATGTGATAATAAATCCTTTTTGGCTGTTGCGTTTATCTGCTGAAATGGCTTCCCGCTGATGTCCGTAAACCCAGCGCAACAGTTTTGCATCAATCGGTTTTTCTTTTGAATAACTTGTTCCCCCGCAAAGAACTGTCCCGGGTTTAGCATGTTCAATGTATTTTTTCAGATAATCTTCAGAAATCAGTTTTGAATCGGCATCGATAAAAAGCAGGAAAGCTTTTTTTGAATCTATCCCCATTTTGTTGCGGATGGCTGCCCGCCCCAGATTCCTTTTAAGTTCCAGATAAATAACGTTCGGAATGCTATTCAAGCTGCTGTTTTTTTGTTTGAATGGTTCGTCGGAACAATCATCGTAAACACGAATTTCGTAATCCATTTCAAGCGAATCGGCCTGATTTTTTATTTGCCAGACCAAATCGTTCACTTCTACGTTATAAACCGGAATGTTTACAGAAAGCATTTTTATTCTTTTGAAAGCGGTTGAAATTACATAAACAATCCGAAAGTTATTATTTCAATCGCATTTTAAAGATTAAACTTTATTTTTGACCAGATATTATAAAGAATATATGATTGATTAGGTAAATGAAAAAATGGTTTTTTTTGGCATTGTTTTTTCCATTGTTTGTTTTTGGGCAAGGGTTTCGGTTGGAAGTTGAACTGAAAACTGCTGCCGGAAAGGAGGTTACCCTCGCCAATCATTACCTGGGAAATATTTACGTGAAAGATACGGTTCTGCTTGATAACCACGGCAAAGGTATATTTTTAGCTGATTCGCTTTTGCCGCAGGGTTTGTATAAAATTTACCTGGATGAAAAAAACCACTTCGACTTTTTACTTGGTGAAGATCAACAGTTCATGTTGAAGAACAATTCGTTCCATTCTGAATCAATTGAAATATCAGAGGCAGAAGAATCGGAGGCTTTTGTGGAATACACCAGATTTCTTAAAAATCTTCAGCTAAGAAATACTGATATCAGAAAACAGATTGAAACTGCCGCGGATCAGGAAAGGCAAAATCTGCAAAATGAATTATCTGGTTTAACTTCCCAACTTCACCGTTATTGGGAAAAACTGACAGGGGAATTGCCGGGTTCTTTTCTTGCTAAATTTGTCAGGGCAAATTATGTCCCTCCATTGGATATTGCAGCGTTGCCGGAAGAAATTCAACAAAACGATTCACTTTTGCTTATTACCCGTTTTTACCATCAGCAGAAACACTTTTGGGATAATTTCGACTATACCGACGAACGGTTCCTCTACACGCCTTTCTTCAAACAAAAACTGGAAACCTGGTTTACCAAGGTGCTTTACCAAAACTACGACTCAGTAAAAATTCCGGTTATCAATTTTATCGAAGAAGTAAAACCTCATAAACGAATTTTCCAGTTTGTCACTTCGTATTTTCTGAACAGCAGCATAAACAGCAACATTATGGGAATGGATGCTCTTTTTGTTGACATTGCGCGAAAATATTACCTGTCGGGAGAGGCATTCTGGGCGACGGAAGAATCGCTGGAAAAAATTCGTGAAAATGTTTTGTTTGCAGAAAACAATCTTATCGGTAAAACCGCCCGTGATCTCACCCTGGAGGGCTTCGACGGGGAATTTTACAACCTGCACCAGATTCCTGCAAAATATACCCTGGTTGTATTTTATGAACCAAACTGCTCTCATTGCGGCGTTTTCGTGCCTGAATTGTATACGGATGTTTATCAGCCCTTTAAAGATAAGGGACTGGAAGTTTTTGCCATTTATTCCATGGACAATAAAGAGGAATGGAGAGAATTTCTGGAGAAACACCAACTTTTCAACTGGATAAATGTTTGGGACGAACATCATGTTTCGCGATTTAAAATTTTGTACGATGGCCGCAAAACCCCCGGCTTGTATTTGCTGGACGAAAACAAAAAAATTATAGGTAAAAAAATGACAGTTGATCAGGTGAAACAGTTTATGAAAAGTCAATTAAACTGAGATACAATTCATTTTTTATCAAGTTTCATTTTTGCATATTCCAAAGCATTTTCAAAGGAAGGAAAAACAGAATCTTCACCAATCAGTTTAAAAATGCTAAAACTTTTTAGATCGGCAGCCACATTTTCGTTTACACCTGAAAGAATAACCCTGATGTCAGATTTTGTTAATATTTTCAAAGCCTCTTTTAAATTTGTCAGTCCGGTGGAATCCACAAAAGGAACATGTCTCATACGAATAATAATGATTTTACTTTTTAGCCCGGTTGATTTCAGCACCTCACAATATTGTTTGGCCGAAGCAAAAAACAGTGGCCCGCTTATTTCGTATATTCCGATGTCCCTGGGTAGTTCTGAATAATCTTCTATAACATCAGTATCAACAACAACCGGAATGGATTTGCCCATGTCGGCCATTCTTTTCATAAACAGCAGGGCAGAAAGTACTACACCAACTTCAATGGCAATGGTTAAGTCAACCAAAACGGTTAAAAAGAAGGTAGATAACAAAACGATGATGTCAAAGAAAGAACCTTTCAAAATGGAACGAAAGGATCGCCATTCGCTCATGTTGTATGCCACAACAATCAGGATTCCGGCCAGACTTGCCATGGGAATCAGTTTTACCCACCGGCCAAAAAACAGCATAATAAATAATAAGGTTACAGCATGTACCATACCGGCAACCGGAGTTCTGCCCCCGGTTTTAACATTGGTTGCGGTTCGGGCAATGGCTCCTGTGGCAGGAATACCGCCAAAGAACGGAGTGATGATGTTGGCAATTCCCTGGGCTATCAGTTCGGTATTCGACCGGTGGCGGCCGCCAATCATGCCGTCTGCAACAACTGCCGAAAGCAGCGATTCAATTCCACCGAGCAAGGCAATGGTAAGTGCAGGTTGAACATACAAACCAAGTTCGTTCCAGTTAATATGTATCCGGTTGAGCTGAATTGTACTGGGAATTTCTCCGAAAAATGTTTCAATTGTAAGAACCGGGAGATTAAAAACCTGAACAGCTATGGTTCCTATTACTATTGCGATTAGTGAACCGGGAATTTTTTTTACAAATTTTTTTGAGAACACCACCAGAAAAATAGTAATCAGGGTAATTCCTGCAGCAAAAAAATTTAGAGTATCCAATTGATTGAAATAAGTTATCCATTTTGCTGCAAATCCTCCCGGAATATTTTGGATTTCCAAACCAAGGGCATCTCTTATTTGAGTGGAAAAAATGACGAGAGCAATTCCACTTGTAAAACCAACAATTAAAGGATGCGGAAAATATTTCAGAAGTGCCCCAAGTTTTAAAAGCCCAAATATTACCAGGAACACACCTGCCAAAATGGTTGAAATAAGCAAGCCATTTAACCCGTATTGTGCCAGGATACTATAAATAATAACGATAAATGCACCGGTTGGACCGCCAATTTGTACGCGGCTTCCTCCAAGCAGTGAGATGATAAATCCCGCTATTACGGCAGTAATTAACCCTTTTTCAGGCGAAACTCCCGATGCCACAGCAAAGGCTATCGCAAGTGGAAGCGCGATAATTCCCACTACGATTCCTGCCATTAAATCATCTGTAAAACGCTTTCTCGTGTAACCTTCTTTTAAAACACTGAAAAATTTGGGCTTAAATATTGAATTCACTTTGTAAGTGCTTAAAATTTCGCAAAAGTAATTCCTTTAAATATTCGTTTGTTTGAATAGCTTGGAAAACTTGCCTTAACCTGCATTTAATTTAACAATGACCTTGTTTGAATTGATAATCAGTGTTTTGAATGTGACGAGTAATGAAAAGTTTTGTTTGGAAATGATCACTGTGGATTTTATAACCCTGAAAATAACGCACAATGAATTGATTTTGGCATTCGCTTAAAGAAAGATTTTTTAAATTAGGGCAAAAAATTTTTCGATGATTAAGAAAAAAGCACTGACAAAAAAGAAAATTAGGTCTATTCAAAAATCCTGGGCAGACGGTATATTGGCTATTGGTCAGGCACGTAGAAAAAATGAAGATTATAAAGCACTTGCAACGGATTTTATCCATAAACATTATGGCTATAAAGAGGGGATAGTTTTATTTAAGCCCACACTGGCTTCTATTGAACAATTTCGTGATACCTTTGAAAAGGCTTTGTCTTATTTTGTTTCAGGAAACCCTGATCATCCCGAAGACCAAGGATTCGCGCTAAGATATTGGGTGAAGATAAAATTTGAAAATGCCGGAATTGTTATCATAAAAAGTCATGCTGTGGCAATGGGGAATTATTTTTTTACTGACAACGAAGGAAACGAAGTGAAAGTAGAATACACGTTTGGCTATTTTGTAAATAAGGATGGTGATATAAAAATAAATCTTCACCATTCATCAATACCATATTCAATAACTTAAACCATTTATTATGAAATCTTATTTAATTTTTATTTCAGTTGTTTTGTTTTCAGCAAGCTTAATAGCAGAAGGCCAAACCCCCGAAGAACTGGCCAAAGGGGTTAATCTTATTGAAACTCAAACTTACTCAGCCGAAGAAAATGCTGAGTTGTTGATATTGTACGAAGGACTTCGGGTTGCCGATGTCTCCGATGGAATGGATATGGTTGGACTTCCCAATACAGGTTTGGTAAGTCATGAAATTCATCCACACTGGGTAGATACGGAAGATATGTCACATATCATCCGTGGCATTGCTGTAACGGCAAGGTATGTGCCCACACAGCGACCTGACCGGCCCGAGCCGGGAGAAGATTTTGCTGCCTGGGAAGGGCATTTTTATAGCACATATTCCAACGAGGCTTTTGCACAGGTAATTCAGCCAGGTTCAGTGGTTGTACTCGATGATGTGGAAGACCGTGATATCGGCTCCATTGGTTCCAATAATATTTTATACTGGGTTTCTCTTGGTGCAGTAGGAGTGGTTACCGATGCCAGCTCACGCGATACAGATGAAATTGCTTTGCAAAAAGTACCTTTGTATTTGCGGAAAAAAGGCCGCGGAATTCGTCCCGGCCGCAACGAGTTGGAATCGGTGAACCGTCCGGTAGATATTGGCGGTGTTTTGGTTTGCCCCGGCGATGTGGTTGTGGCCGATGGTGATGGTGTTATTGTTGTACCCCGAAAAGTAGCAAGACAAGTTGCAGAGTTTGCACATGAAGTTCTTGAAAAAGATAAAGCCGGACGAAGAAATTTATACGAAAAATTAGGAATTCCTTTCGACAAAACAGTTGAATAGGCTATAATTTGTGGTAATTTTTCGATTGCAAAATTACTGGTTACATTTGTTTTATGATTTTAAATTTAAGAAATGAATTTTTTCGGAAAAAAACCCTACTGGGTTTGCCTGAAAAAAAATAAGTATTACTTTTGCACCCGCCTTTGAGAAACAAAGGAGACAAAAGGATGACTCAGTAGCTCAGCAGGTAGAGCACATCCCTTTTAAGGATGGGGTCCTGGGTTCGAGCCCCAGCTGAGTCACTTTTCAGGAAAACAAAGAAAAGCAAAAGCACTTAAAACGCTGATTTTGAGTGCTTTTTTATTTTGACTAAAATCAAAACACACCATAAAAAAGCATATAAAAAGGGACTAAATCGAGACCTATTGGTTTTTTAGTCAAAAGGTGGTCTCGGTAAACCTTGTAACTCTCTGGTATTCATCATTTAAATTGAATTGTTTTGGTCTCATTTGGTGTTGTAAATGGACCCCAAAAACGGTAGTTTTGTAAACTAAAGTGAGACCTGTTTTTAACTTTAATCAGGTTTACCATGAGAATTACTGTAAATTTACATTTGAAAAGCTCAAAAAGAAGGAAAGACGGGAAATGTCCAGTCTATGCCAGATGCACGATGGAAGGCAGCAGAATAGAGTTGTCAACAGGTATTTTTATTCCGGATGAAAGTTGGGATCCGGATGGCCAAATGGTGAGGGGTCGAACTGAAAAAATTCGAACCTTAAATTCAAGA
>JAWLCW010000043.1:0-26797 GCA_041686935.1 Mariniphaga sp.
AGCGAAACCAATTTTGGAGGAACCGTATGCGGGAAATCCGCTCGTACGGGTCTGTGGGGGAGCGGGGAGGTAACAAACCGCTCTACCCTGAAAATCCGCTCCGCAACATGTACCAGCCGTTAACGCATTTTCCTCCTCAGGTCCTCCATCGGCACCGCCTCCGTCCGGTAAAACTTCGTAAAATCCGAATTAAAGGAAATCCACCCATTGTAAGGCAGACTAGCCATGTACTCTTTTATGGCTGCCATAAAAGCTTCACGGTTTTCGGGTTTGGCCAGTTTGGCCACCGAGTAGCGTTCGCCTGGCTTCGTTTTCTCGAGGAACCGCCAAACCTTTTGCCTGTATTCCAATGTCGTGGAGTTCATTTTGTTAAGTTTTAATTCGGAGTTTCAAACTCTGTGTCCTCAAAATGGCATATCTGTATCTCCTTCTGTATTCCCGTCGTGCAGTTCCTCCGGGTTAATCTCCAGTTTGGTCTGGATGTAAATCATATCTTTCGTGGTTCCGTCCACCTTCTTGCTAATGCGCCCCTGGCTGTTCTGGAACGTTTTCGGGTTGTACTTGTAGCCATAAAACCGGCAGAACGCTTTCAGCGCTTTGGTAAACTTGTTGGTGGTCCAGCCTTTGGTATTGGTTTTCTCGATAAAATCCTTCAGGGCATCTTCTTTCGATAACAGTTCGTCGGTTTTGCCGCCCTCCTGGTCAAAGTAAGCATCGGCCCAGTCTTTAAACGCCTGGCCCATTTCGGCCAGCAGGTTACGCAAAGTTACATTTCCCATGGGTGGGTTCACCCTCAGGGGTGCGGGGACGCTCAGGTAAAACCGCAGGCACTGGGCGAAAAAATTGAAGTCGGCATTCCATTCCTCTTCGGTATATTCGTCGCCAAACAGGTCCTTCCCAAAATCATCCCGTATTTTCCGGGTTTCGCGGTATTCATTGTTTTCGGTCCGTTCGTGGTAATAGTCCGAAAAAACCGTATATAGAATCCGGGCGCTTAAACTGGTATCCAGGTTCCGGAGGGCATGGTTGGATGTAAAGCAGTATTTCGGGCTTTTTTCAAATGGAATCTCATAGCTCTGGTTGTTTTTCGGATTCACAATCAGTTCACCGGTAATGCTGTCAAAGAAAAATTTATAGTTCAGATAAATGTCGGCATCGTCCACCAAAATGTAATCGGTATGTTCCGTCACCCGGTCGTACAGGTGAGGATTGTCGGTCATCTTCGGGTTCCTTCCGCTCAGAGTAACCGACTTCATAAAATGCCGCAGCGATTTATAGCAAAAGCTTTTTCCGCTCCGCCCGTTGCTTTCCCCTTCTTCTCCCAGAATATTATCCATGGCAAACACCGCCCAGGCTCTCGACTGGGTTTTGTGCCGGTGCAGCAGATACCCGATGGAGAAGATTTTATTTACCAGGTGGAGCTTCTGTTCTATAATTTCTTCTTCCGTAAGCTTCGGTCCGTCAATGGCAAACCGGTATTTTTTCCGGTATTCACCGGCAACCTTTTCCGGAAGTTCATCCAGCTCCTTCTCCAGTTCCTTCCGCCAGTGGATCCGCGAGGCATTTATCAGGAAGTTGAAAAATTTGGAATCGTGGCTTTTTATTTCAATATCGAAATTTTCTTCCGGAAGCGAAGTAATTTTAAAAAAGCCGGGCAGTTTTTTCACGTTGTGCTGAATCACCTCTTCATCCCACATGTAACGTTCCACTTCACCCGGTTTACTTTCATAAACGCCATCCTTTGTAATCTTCCACACCTTATTCCGGAAGAACAAAAACTGCGTATCCGACCCAAAGTCAGTAAAATCAATCTCAATCTGTTTCAACCCGGTTAAGGTGGCTTCTGAAAGCCGGTTGGTATTCAGCACCAGTTCCAGCACTTCGTTGTTCAGGTATTGCTTTTCGCAAAAGTCAATCAGGTAACCTTTAATATCTTTCGGCTGCACTTCGCGCACAATGTGCCCGTTGATGTGGACAAACATCTGGCCGGTTTTGGCATTTTTGTTCTCGAGCTGGTAAAAACCATTGTTTTGCAAAAAGAACCGGGTATTGGCCGAGCTCAGTCCGTATTTAAAACCGTTTTTTGTAACGTTCACAACCCAGAACCGCATGGGTTTGGCCACGTTAATCAGTTTTTTAAAGTCCCAGGCTTTGGGATAAATCTCGATATAATCCAAAAAATCTTTCCGGCTTTTTCCCCGCGGGTCCTTAAAGTTTTTCAGCGAATCGGGCAGCATAATGTGGTGAATGTCCAGGTATTTCATTCCCAGTTTTATGGCCGACCGGATTCCGGTATCGTCAATATCCGGAAGATTGTACAGCGTTTCCACGCACCGGGTAACGGCCTTGTAGTTTTTTTCAGTTAAATCGGCCGTTTCGGAATTAAACCAAATGGGATAGTAGCCATACCCGGCCACGTTCAGCGCATCGCGTTCGCCGCTGCAAATTATTGCTTCATCCAGCTTTTTCAATTCGCCGTCATCTTCATCAGTCATTTGCTTCAACTGCTGGTTCACGTAATCTTCATACGCTTTTTGCAATTGCGCCAGGCCGTTCACGTAATCTTTCTCCTTTTGGCCAATGTACCGGAACCGGTATTGCTTTTCCGGATTAAGCGGCTGATAAAGCTTTTTAAAATCGCCGTGGTCAAACAGGAAAATGTGGTAGTTCTCAGTGGCCCGGGTAATAAGCGCCTCCCGGTTTTTAATGTAAGTGAAGCTGTTCAGGCTGTAACAGTTGTATTTCTGGCACACTTCGCGCGTTACCTTTGGCCCCAGTACTGCCAAATCACTATCCGTAATTTCTTCTTTTACATCGAAAAAGTAATCCTTCTCCTTTTCCTCTGAAGTGGCCGGCCTTTTTTCAAACTCCGGTTTATTGATTTCAGCTTTAATGCCGCCTACACCATAAATACTGGCCAGCTGCACCAGCGCTTCGCGGAACGAGAGGTTTTCTTCGTGCATATACACCTGAATGCCGTTCCGGGAAACCTGGTCGCCACCAAAGTCGGTTATCACCCACACACCATCCTGCAATTGTTTCAAACTGGCCGATGGTGTGCGTTCATCCTGCCGTATTTTAAACCGTTTGTCGGCTTTGCTTTGCGCGTCCCGCGCCTGGGGATAACACCTGAAAATAATATCCAAACCACCGTTGGCGGCGTCAAGAATGTCTTTTTGGTCAATATATGCCATAAGGTTACAGCGTTACACTTTTTTGGTTGGTTTTTGCAGCTCATCAATTTTTTCCTCCAGCCAGTTGATATATGCGAGGTCGGGAATGATTACATAAAAGGAGTTCCCAAGGCATTGGAAAACAAATTCATCATCCACTTCCTGCGGATTCAACACATAAATTCCCCGGCGGCGTACCACACCAAATTCAGTTTCCATTACTGAGTTCCCGGTTTCCCGCTTATATTGCTGGTGGAGATGGTTCATTTCAGTGGGCTTTCATGTCACCCATTAAATCGTAAATCGGGTCTCTTCCTGAGGGTTTTGATAGTTCAAACCGTTCCACCGGTGTTATGCTCAATGAAAAATTTCCTTCAATAGTAATAAGCTGCGATTCGTGCCCCGGAAGTTCGAATTTCCGGTATTCCAGTTTAATGTCTTTACAGCGCTTGTTTGCCTTGTTAATTGCATCAGCCTTCCGGGAAAAAGATTCAATTAAATCTACCAGCCTTTTTTCGTCAATCAGGCAATGATTGTAATTCATAGCAATTTTTTGTGCCTGTTCGTGGGTGCTGTTTTTGGTGACGTAAAATGTCGCGTCGATAAAATATTGTTTCATTATTATTGATTTTAGAATTTAAAAATCCAGGATAATACCTGCCATAAACCTATAATGCAGAGGCCACCAAGAACAATTACAATCAGGTATCCCCAGGCAATGGCAATCATTTCATTTTTCGGGTATCTATCTTTTCGTGGGGAAGTATAATGACCATGAAATGGTCGTTCTTTAACATGGTTTTTTATTTTCGGTTCCATGAGGAATTATTTAAAGGTTGATAGCTATCAGTTGGCGCTGATTTTGCAAAGGCCCGAAGCGCTTCCGGCCTTCTTCGGGACAGGATAATTTAATCATTGTTATTCCTCCACTTCAAATCCACAGATGTCACACCGGTAATAATGTTTATGGCTGTCGTGCCCACGAAAATTCATGGCATCCGATCCGTCAGAGTTTTTGTGCGGGCAGTAATCCTGGAAAGCCTCAATAATGGTGTTCAGCTTTCTGATTTGAACCTGACACTCCTCAATTCTTTTTAATTGAATTGTTTTCTTTTCATTTATATGATTTATAAATTCTTTCATATTCAATAATTTTGGCCGGGGCAGGGCAGGGTGATGGTACAATATGGATTCTCAGAATTTTCACATCTAATGCCCCTTTCCCGCGGCAAAGGGTGCCCCGGCCGGTTTTAAATATTTGATTTTTCATATAAAAACGATCCGGATTGTTCCGGACCGCCCTTGATTATTTGATTTTCTTATTCAGTTTAACGGGCTGGGTTACTTCGCAGGCAAAACCTCACTGTGGAGGTGAAGTCCTGAATTAATGTTGTTTATCCCAACTTTACCCGACGAAATTTCTCACGTTGCGGCTTGCGGTTTTACAACCGGCTTTTTTAGTGGAATTGTGGAAACAACGAGGGAATTGTGTGATGGGGATTAACGAACCTAAACCTAAAAAAACCAAAAACCAAAGTTTTATATCCCAGTTGTTATATTATTATTACAATATTTGAAAGAACTAATTAAATAGTCCCCGGCCTCTGCCGGGGACATGCTTGGTATACATGGTTGTACTTCAATAGTAACTTTCGGTAATGCTTTCGGTGAGTTCCTCTATCTGTTTGCGATTTTCTTTGATAATTTTTTTTAATTCAGATATGACAAGAATTTGCCCTTGTGGAATATTTCTTTCAGCTGCTGCATACTTTTTTATGGTATGCGGACTTTTGCCCGTACGTTCAGCAACTAATTTTACCCATTTCGATGGAACATAGGGATTATTCTTTAATTCGTTAATAAATGATTTCAAAGATTTATTTTTTTCCATAAATTTTTTTTTTGTACCCAGTTTTGTATTACATTCGTACCGTATTTGTGAACCAAAAGTAAATTAAATATTTCAAAAATGAAAGAAAATATTTCAAATAGTGAAATAAATAATCCTGACACTGCTGTATCTGCCAGACTATCAATGTTTATGGAAGCAGAAAATATTTCGAATAAAGATATGGCTGATTTGTTTGGTGTAACACGCCAGAACATTAGTAGAATTTTAACGGAGAAATCAAATTTAACCCTTGGACAATTAAGAATATTAAGGGAAAAGTTTCCGCGGTTAAACATCCACTGGCTAATGTTTGGCGAAAAAAAAATGTATACACCAAACATTGATGAGATAAATGCAATGAAAGAAAAGATAGAGGAACTGGAAAAAACTATCGCAGAATTAAAACATGATAAGCAACACCTTCAAAGAGTGAATGAGCAATATTTTTCTCTCCTTGAAAAAAAATGAATAGTTAAAAATTGACAAGTTATTTACCATATTGACAATTGTTGACAGAATTGCCAACTTGAAAGCCCAATAATATCAACGGTTACAGGAGGTGTATCGAATCCTCCTCTCCCCACTATCAAAAAGTCCCTCATCAGTTGGTGAGGGACTTTTTGTGTTTTTATATGTGATATCTTTTTGTAAAGCCTTCGTTGGTTCTCTCATGGTATTACTTCCTGAAAATCCCGCTCTTCCAGCTTTTCTTCTTAAACATATGGTATTTATTAAGTGCTGTATTCAAATACTTCTGAAAAGAAAGTATCCAATTTCCAAATCCTTGTATTGAATTACCCGAAACAAAACGCATAAACGATTCATCTGCTGACCCCATTCATGATGATGATATTCCCATTTTCAAAAAAGCAATACAAGAACAAGATCCGCAGCTCTGGTTGGCAATTTGTTTTGAATATTATTGCTTTTTAAGGCCGCGCAAAGAAATACGATTGCTTCGGATTTCAGACATAGATTTTGGCCGCGGTATGATTAACGTTCGTTTTGAAAATGCTAAAACAGATGGCCGCTGGGTGAATATTCCCAGACAATTTCTGCAATTAATGCGTGAAAAATATAAACTACATACATATCCACGTCATTTCTATGTTATAGGGAAAAAAGGTGAACCAGGTACGGATTGCGTAAGCATTAACAACCTTAGCGACAGGTTTGTAAGGTTTAGCAGAAAATTAAACATGCCTGAAACATATAAAATGTATTCATGGAAACACACAGGAAACATCAGGGCCGATAATGCCGGAATTCCAACCCGTGAAACACAATTTGTTCACCTCCAGGTTACTCTCCGCATCATCAATTTCCCGGCGTGCCTTCTCAATAAGTTTGTTGGCCCGCATACGGTAAAACTCTTTGGAAGTGAAATTCACATTGCCAAACAGGTACTTAATTTTGGGAATATCGCGGTACGCCTGCGTTTCGCCTATTTGGTACTCATTCATCAGAAAAATTCTGATTTCCAATTCTGTCATCCACGGGTCATCATACCATTTGGTAACGGCAGCCCTGAAGCGTGAAACTATTTTCAGTTCCACATCGCTAAACGATAGAATCGAATATAGTTTCCTTTAGTGAAACTTTTTTGTATATTTGCGATTAAGTATATGAAAGTACATTTGATTAAAAAACAATCGATTGAGGATTATGTCCTTAAAAATGCCAGAAGCAGGGCATCTTTTGAAATTTGATTGTCAATTATAAAACGAGTTGACTGGAAAGAACTCAATGATATAGTTGCAACTTTCAATAGTGCGGATATAACAGGAAGGGGTTCGGACAGGGTAGTATTTAATATTGGAGGTAACAATTACAGGTTGATATGCAAATATTCCTTTGGGAATGCGAGAGTCCATTTATTTATTAAGTGGATAGGTACTCATGCAGAGTATACAAAACTTTGCAAGGCGGGTAATCAATATGAAATAAGTATGTATTAATTGAAACTAAAAACAAGATTGAAATGGAAACGTTAAAATTCAAAATAATAAAAAGTCAAGAGCAATATGATACGTATTGCGATATTTTAGAAGATTTGATATCACAGGATAAGAATCAGGACGAGGCAGACCTGCTTACCCTTTTGATTGAGAAATGGGATGACGAGCATAATACATTTAACGATTCTGACCCCATTGAATTACTTAAAGCATTAATGAATGAGCAGAATTTGAAGGCTAAGGATTTAGTTGATGTTCTTGATTTATCAAAGGGGACTATCTCTAAAATTTTAAATTACCACAAAGGCCTGTCCAAAGACACGATTAGAAAATTGTCTGATTTTTTTAAAGTTTCACAGGAAGCATTTAATCGTCCATATAGGTTAAAAAATGAGGTAAACAGACATTTTAGAAATGCAAGTCTGATGAATACAAAGAAAAAAATGGCAGAAGTAAGATAAAGCAACGATTGGAGCTAAAAGAATAGCAGATAAATATTTTTAACCAAAACAATATGAGATTTATAAGAGAACCAGAAGAAGTAGATTTTGTAATACAAAGTAAACCCCTGACTGACAAGTAGGAGAAAGAACTTAGTGAATTTATTGCCAAGAGAAAACTTGAGATTAAAAAGAAATCTAAAAAAGGCACATACACACAAGAATCGGTATAAAACATTGAGGGTGGGGCATTCAGCACCTTGCCTCGCATAAGCAGTATTGTAAATACAAACCTGGCCAGCTCTCCCCAACGTTTCATACCGTAAATCCTTAGCGTTCCGCTCTCCGCAACTCCTCCACCGACACTGCTTCTTGTCTGCAGTAAATCTTTGTAAAATCCGAATAAAAAGAAATCCAACCAATTTTAGGCAGTCAGGCCATATACTCTATAATGGCTGCCATAAAAACTTTACGGTTTTCTGGTTTGAATACGGTTAAACTTTTTTTTAACTCTTTTGCGTTTTGGTGATAAAGTGCCTTTGCTTAGGGAAAATGGGTATTGGAAAATGAAAGGAAAAAGGGAGACGATTGTCAATCAAGAATTTTAGCTTAAATTCGGTTTCTTTAAGTTAATGATTGTCTGAAGCAAATTTTTCGCATTCTATAATAACATAAAACAACATAAATCTGATGCCATGACCTCATTTAAAGATTTTAAAACAATCTGTAGGAAAAAAGTATTCCTCCTTGTTTTTTTCTTGTCAAGTGTTATATGCTACGGGCAAGATAGTCAAATTGATTGTTCAGTTATTCACAATAATTCTGTAGCATTTGAGCACCTGTTACCTCTGTTCTCTATTCACGGAGTTCCTAAAAACCAGAATTTAGATGATACATTGACAATACTTATAAATCATGGTTACAGCGTTGGATTTTCAACAAAATACAATCAGCCGCGTTGGGCAGCATACCAGGTATCAAGGTCCAAAAAGGAAGTTGACTATGAACGGTTCCCCTTTTTTGTTGATGACACTCGTTTGGATGAAAAAAACAGGATAGGTACAGAAACTTTTGGCGGTGGGTTTGATTTAGGCCATCTTGCACCAAATGCTCCAATCAATAGGCAGTATGCAAAATTATCCCAAATGGAAACCTTCCTCATGAGTAATATTAGTCCGCAAAAAGCAGGCTTAAATCGGGGAGTATGGCAAAAACTGGAAGATGGGATATTGAATAAATATCCAAATGCAACTGAAGGTAAGACAAAAAAATATCATGTCTGGGTAATTATTGGACCTGTTTTTAAAGAAACCCCGGAGTATTTAACAAGGAAAAACGGAGTTAAAGTGGCTATACCCGAGTCTTTTTATTGCATATTAGCCCGTCCCAATCAATACCCCTATGACTCTCCGGGAAATGCTGAATATTTGGCTTTTATTTTTCCACAAGATTTAGAACAAAAACAAAAAATTGATGTAAAGTTTCTTACCAGTGTTAATGAAGTGGAAAAACTAACCAAACTGAACTTCTTCCCTGAATTAACAAAAATTATGGAGAACAGAATTGAAAATGGAGTAGCAACAGAGCTTTGGTAATTGGAAAATAAATGAAAAAGGCTGCAATATTGTGGAAAACAGAATGATTAATTATAATATCAGCCCATTGTAACAAGGCTTATCCAAGATAAAGAAAATAATAATTTTAAAGGATGAAATTGTTAAACAAATATTTAGAACTGGCTGGCCATATTCCATACCGGCTTCCTTCACAATGAGAATCATTTTGCTTCTCAAACTATACGGAACATGTCAGCTGTAAGTTAGCGCTCAGCTCTCCATAATTGCTCCATCGGCACCGCCTCCGTGCGGTAAAATTTCGTAAAATCCGAATTAAAGGAAATCCACCCATTGTAAAGCAGGCTGGTCATGTACTCTTTTATGGCTGCCACAAAAGCTGCAAATTCCGGTGAAAGTTGACAGTTTCATTTTTTCGATGATTTCGTGGTTAAAAATAGTCAAAAAAAATTTATTGTTTTCTCATTTTTTTCCGCATCGATTCTCCTTTTAATTCAAACCGGTGTGCCGAGTGGGTTACCCGGTCTAAAAAAGCATCGGCAATTGTTTTTTCCTCAAGCAGTTCGTGCCACACTTTTACAGGTATTTGCGAAGTTATTATTGTTGACTTTTTCCCGTGCCTGTCTTCAATAATATCAAGCAGCATGAGTTGTTTTTCATTGTCGATAACCTGCAGGCCAAAATCATCCAGTATGAGCAGATTTTGTTTTTCAATCCGGCCCAGTTCTTTCATGTAGGTTCCGCCTGCTTTGGCCATGGTTAGCTTATCAAAAAGGCGCCCCAGGTTAAAATACAGGGTTTTGTATCCTTTCAGACAGGCCTGGTATCCCAAGGCAGTTGCAAGAAAACTTTTACCTGCACCGGTGCTTCCGGTAATAATAATGTTTTCGCCCCGGTCAATGAAAGAGCAATCGGCCAGACGGGTAAAAAGGTTCCTGTCCAGCTCCCTTTCAGGGGCAAAACTGATTTCCTCGACCGATGCCTGGTAGCGGAACCGGGCTGTATTCACCAGTCTCTCTGTTTTACGGCCGATACGTTCGTCCCATTCGGCTTCAATAAGCCAGGCTAAAAACTCATCATTGGTCAACGAGTTGTTTTGACCTGTTTCAAAGGATGCTTCGTAAGCCTTTTTCAGGCCATGCAGGCGCATCTGCTGCATTTTTTCAATTGTTGCATTCGTGTTCATAATCAAATCGTTTTTGTTATTGGTAATCTCCTCTTATATTTTCATGAAAAGGAAGTTTTAATTCTTTACTGTTTTCGGGAGCCAGCTTGTCGAGCCCTTTTTCCAGAATGTCCCTGATAGTGTGGTAGCTGTAAACCTGGTAATGCAATGCCCTTTCACAGGCATTTTCAAGCCTCTGCTGTCCCACGCGTTTGGCAAAGCCAAGGATGCCAAGGCATGATTTGTACCCCTGCTCAGGGTATTGTTTGGTTTCCAGCACCTGTTTTATGTATTCTTCGGTCGATTTCCCGATTGTGGCAGCCCACCGGGTAAACTTTTCAGGGCTCCATTCCGAAACAAACCGGTGACTGGAAGGAAGATGGGTTTTTACTGTTGTGTATCTGTGCGAAGAATAATCCCGCCGGTGCAAAGCAATGCGTTTGTGGTTGTAGTAAACTTCAACGACACGTTGCGTGTAAATGAGTTTAACTTTTTTGCCGATGTAGGAATAAGGCACGCTGTAATAATGTTTGTCTTTGCTTAACAGCACATGGGAGTTTTTTTGTACCGTAGCCATTTTATATTCCTTTAGCTCATAACCTGTGGCAGGAAGTGGCCTTAATACTTTTTTTTCGGTTTCATTGTACAAATCCCTGCGGCTGTAATCTCTGCCCTGAAAACGCAGGTTGTTGTATCTTTCCAGTTCTTCGCTGATGGCAGCATTTATATCTTCAAGCGAATAAAGCTCTTTATTCCTGATGGCGGCATAAATACGGTGATAAACAATTCTAACGGCGCCTTCAACCAATGCCTTGTCTTTTGGTTTGCGTGACCTTGCCGGGAAAATGGTGGTGTTGTAATGGGAAGCAAAATCAGCCAAACGTTCGTTTATCCACGGTTCGTACCTGTTACTTTTTGTAACGGCCGATTTTAAATTGTCGGGGACCACAGCTTCGGTTGCCCCGCCAAAATAGCGGAAACTGTTTTGCAGGCTGTGCAAAAAGTCTGGTATTGTCTGGCTCAGAGTTGCTTCAACATAGGTGAACTGGCTTGCTCCAAGGGTGGCTATAAAAACTTCTGTTTCTTTTATTTCGCCAGTTACGCGGTCAATAAAACTTAGTTTCTTGCCGGCGTAATCCACAAATAGTTTGTCGCCCGCTTTATGCTCCATGTGCATGTAAGCATCGTTTTGTTTGCGCCACTTTTGGAAATGGTAACAAAACTGGGTGTACATCACCCCGTCGGGATGTTTGCGTTTATATTCTTCCCATAACAGCTGGCGGGTTACACCTGGCTTTTTCAACTCTTTTTCCACATAAGGAAAAAATTCTGTTAACTCTATAAATATTATGTTTCTGTCGAACCGCTGCGGCGCGGCCCCGGCTTCAAACAGCTCGTGGAGTTCTGCATCGCTCAACGATACCAGTTCTTCAAGATTGAACCCGCTGCCTTCGATTTGTTTTACATATTTGATAACCGTTGGCCGCGAAAGGTTTAGTGCTTTTGCAAGCCGCGAGTTTGAAAATTTTTCACTTTTTAATCGAATGATTTCCCTAATCATAATTGCTCCAATTGTTTTATTTGCCATATCTTTTTTTTACAAAAAAAATATGACCGGGAAACCATCGAAAACTACCTGTCAACTTTCATCCGGAATGGGGTGTAAACTTTGGGCCGGAATATGCACAAAAGCTTTGCGATTTTCGGGTTTGGACAGTTTGGCTATCAGGAGAAATAGAAAAAGCCGAAAAAAAACCTTCCCCGGGAAATACCAGGAAGGGTAAGAAAATAATGTGACCACCAGCTGGCGGACGGTTTTTTACCGCCTACCGGCGGGATGGATGACACAACTTTATTATGTGTCAAAAAACTTTTAATTTTAGATGTTTGAAGACAAGAATATACATATATTAGAGAAATAACCCAACTTAACGGGTTCCTCAACGTTATTGCGACACGAAGTCGTATTATGTAATTGTTTTACTGGCTGTTATACAGCCTGATAAAACCTGCTGTTCCTTCAGCAGTATCCTACCGGAGCATCGGATGTATGGTGCAGCCATTATCGGATGAAGCCTCCGGGAAACAGTACCAAACGTAGGCTCGTGTAGCCAAAACGGGGCCGGAAACCATGAGGAATCGGGTCTTTGGAGTCTCAACGCCAAATTAGGGCTTGGATGAGTGGGCATGGCTAAAAGATTTGAACATTCAGTAACTGCCGTGATAGGTCAGGAGCGAAAAAGAGATTGATACGCTCTGTGCCAAAATGGTGGACTGACAGGTTAAGCATGTTTAACGCAGTGCTTACAGGGACGTAGCTCAGTCGGCAGACAGGATGAGCCTAAACTCACACTATTGTTATGAATACGGAACGTGGAAGCCCGGCGCTCTTTCCGCTAGTTGGCGGATAAACCGTAACCGCAAGGCATCGGGAAACGTCGGACAGAGAGGATGGATAAAGCAAAAGCCATCGTGTAATGCGATGGATAGTGGTTGAGCCGCAGGCAACATTACCACAGGTGAAAACCTGCCAACCTCCATCTGGTGCTATAGGGCAAAAAGTATTACAGAACCTGCTAATGGAAGAAAGCAAATGAACGAGAATGTAAATTTATCGTGTGCACTCCCACTCCCCGGCGATTACTGGCAAACCATTCTCTGGTCGAAGGTAATTGTGAAGGTGAACAGGCTGCAACGCCGCATTGCCAAGGCTGCAAAAGAAGAACATTGGGGAAAAGCAAAAGCCCTGATACATCTTCTTACAAAATCATTCTACGCTAAATTACTGGCTGTTTTCAGGGTCACAACCAACAAAGGGGGAAACACCCCGGGAGTAGACAACATCGTTTGGAGCCATCCGAAGGATAAACTGAAAGCAGCTTTAAATCTCAAAAACAGGGGATATCAGACAAAACCGTTACGCAGGATTTATATCCCGAAGAAGAATGGAAAGAAACGCCCGCTGAGTATTCCCGTGATGCACGACAGGGCGATGCAAACGCTCTACAAAATAGCGCTTGAACCAATGGCAGAAACTACAGCCGACCCCAACTCATACGGGTTCAGGCCGCGAAGGTCGTGCAATGATGCCATTGAGCAATGCTTTCTTTCGCTCTGTCGGGATATGTCGGCCAGATGGATATTTGAAGCTGATATCAAAGGGTGTTTCGATAACATCCGGCACGATTGGATATTGAAAAATATACCAATTAACAAAACCATCCTCAAAAAATGGTTGAAGTCGGGGTACATCGAACAAAAACGTCTGTTCCCAACAAAAAAAGGAACGCCACAGGGCGGTACCATATCGCCTGTAATCATGAACATGGTTCTGGACGGACTGGAAGCGATAATCATGAAAAAGTTTCCCCGGTGGAAACGACAGAAAGTAAACTTCATTCGTTATGCCGACGATTTTGTAATCACTGCCATCGATAAACAAACCATTACCAACGAAATTATTCCTTTGGTAAAGGCGTTTTTGGCAGAGCGGGGGTTGGAACTCTCGCCGGAAAAGTCCAAAATCACACACATCAACGACGGTTTCAACTTCCTGTCCCAGAATGTCCGAAAATATAAGGGCAAGCTGCTAATACATCCATCAAAAGAAACCATTCAATCGTTCAAAGACAAGCTCAGGAAACTGTTCAGAGAAAACCGTGGCATACCGGCTCATGCCTTAATCCGTATTTTGAACCCGGTCATCAGGGGCTGGTCGAACTACCACAAAGGCATTTGCTCAAAACGCACATTTGCAAAGTTGGGAACGTTCATTTACTGGCAGCTCAAACGATGGGCTAAATACCAACACGGGAACAAAAACCGTTGGTGGATATACCATCGGTATTTTCATAACAACCATTTTACCGACCAGAGAACTACACCTAAAGGTATCGAACATAATCGTTTGTACCGCATCGCGTATGTTCCTATCCAGTATCATGTGAAAGTGAAAGCCAGGGCCAACCCTTTTCTTGCAGAATATGACAATTATTTTTTTCAAAGAACCAGAAGGAGAGAAGATTTAGCAAAAGAATGTAAACAAATTACTACATTTATCTCAAATAAAGATAGTAATAACAGCCGGGTTGCCCTTCGCCGGGACAGCCTTTAAAGTGCCTGAACTGTATGCGGTGAAAGTCGCACGTATAGTTCTTAGGGGGCGTAAGCTACCCGGTCCGCCAAGTGTAAGAGACAGACAACGACATAGAAAAATTAAAAAGTAAACCATTGTGAAAGGACAGAAAAACGAAATATTGACAAGACAAAAGAGCCGACACTCAAGCCGACCCGATGTTTTTTATTTTTTGCCCACCGCACATTTTTTAAAACAATCGCCGCCCCCAATGGCACATTTGTTTTTGCTCAGACACTCAAAGTCAACCCTTCGGCAAAATCATAAGAGCCATTTTTCGCCACCACACAATGAATAAATATCCATATAATCAGTAGTTTTGCATTATGAATGTTTTAATAATTGAAGACGATCCAACTTTAAGTAAAAATATAAGCGAGGCACTGACAGCTGAAAGTTATAATACCGAATGTGTTTATGATGGATCGTTGGCTGACAGAATGTTGAAAAAAAATAATTTCGACTGTATAGTAATGGACATCAACCTTCCGGGAAAAAATGGCTTTGACCTGTGTAAAGATTTCAGACTATACAATACTTCTACTCCAGTAATTATGCTAACGGCATTTGGTGAGTTAGAAGATAAAGTTAAGGGTTTTGATTGCGGTGCAGACGATTACTTGACTAAGCCGTTTTATTTGCGTGAACTCATTTTACGGGTTAATTCGCTCATCAAACGACATAAACAGAGTAATTCAACATCTATAGAAAGTACAATTCTGATTGCATACGATATTACACTGAATGATGCCCAGAAAAAAGTGTTCAGACAAGAAAAAGAAATCAGTTTGACCCCAAGGGAGTACCAAATCATACGCAGTCTGATGGAAAGAAAAGGCGAAATTGTTTCAAAAGCTGAATTGATAAAAGAAATCTGGGGAAGTTCATTTGATGCCAATACCAACACTATAGAAGTTTATGTGAATTTTTTAAGAAACAAGTTAGATAAACCATTTGATAAGAACACTATAAAAACCAAAGTGGGTTACGGATATTACCTTGATATAAAATGAAATACAGATGAAAATAAGAAATAAAATTCTTGTTTATTTTTCAACCACCGTTATTTCCCTGACGGCAGTTTCATTAACCATTATTTATATTTTATTTTCTGAATATAGGGAAGAAGAATTTCAACAGCAGCAGTATGAAAAAATTAAATATACGATTAAGTTTTTGGCCGAATACGAAGAAATGAGCGAGAATCTTGCCTATATTATGGATGAACTCACCATACACGATTTTTATGATGAAAAACTGTTAATATTTGATACCAAAAAGGATATGATTTTTTCCAGCATTGATGATTTACCCATCCCTGATTATGAAACGATATTGAATGAATTATCGCCATCAAAAAGATGGATTGAAACGAAAGAAAACAAGTACGACATTGTTGGAATTTATCACGAACACAATAAAAATAGTTTTTATGCCATCAGCAAGGCTTATGATGCCTTTGGATATACCAAAATGTATTTTTTGAGAAATGCACTTATCGGGATATTTCTGTTTATTACCATAGTGGTTATTTTTATTTCCCGGTTTCTTTCCAACAAAATTTCAAGACCTATTACTGCGCTTGCTGAAAATCTGAATAATTATGACCTCAGCAAGGAAAAAGTGGATGAACTGGAAATAGAAACATCTTCTTATGAATTGAAGCAATTAACACAACGATTTAACGAATTGCTTAGAAGGACAAATGAAGCCTTTGTATTTCAAAAACATACGATTCACCATATTTCCCACCAATTAAAAACACCTATTTCGGTATTGGTATCGGAACTTGAAAGGATAAAGTATTTTTCAAGAATTGAGGATGTTAAGCCTGAAATAGAAAACCAGATTATCAAAGCAAAATCATTGGGAAGTATTATCAATGTGTTACTCGAAATTTCAAAAATTGAATCGGGGCAGCAAACTAAAAAGCAAGCTTTACGAATTGATGAACTGTTTTTTGATGTTATTGAAGAACTTAATGCCATATATCCTGATTTTCATTTTGAAGTGAATTATGTTCCGGATGAGATTAATGAAAAACGGATTATTATCAATCTCAATCCAATTCTTATCAGGCAAGCCATTCAGAATTTACTAACCAATTGTATCTTATACAGCAATAATTCTAAAGCAGAAATTAAAATTGATTGCTCTGACGGCAGCGGTTTAAAAATCCAAATTATCAATACCGGCAATCCTATTACTTCAGAAGAAGAAAATTTCCTGTTCAATCACTTTTTCAGGGGAAAGAACAGTCAGGGTAAAACCGGTTTTGGTCTTGGTTTGGTTTTAACGAAAAAGATTGTTGAACTTAATTCGGCAACCATCACCTATTCAAACCCTTCTGAAAATCTCAATGTCTTTGAGCTTAATTTCCCTTTAAGCTAAATTTTATCCGCTTTAAGGTTATTTTAAGGTTGTTATCTTCAATTTTGCGCCCTGATTAAAAGGCGTATAAATAATGAAGAATACAATATTGGCTATTAGTGTTTTAGCTGTGTTTTCATTTGCATCATGTACTTCGGGAAAAAGCGATGAAAACAATGCTCCTGTAAAATTCAAGGTAATAAACCCACATGTAATAGATACGGTTTATATCAACGAGTATGTTGCCGGGATAAATGCTGTTCAGAACGTGGAAATCCGCGCCAGGGTAAACGGTTTTATTGATGGTGTAAATGTGGACGAAGGCCAAACCGTTAGAAAAGGGCAAATACTCTTTACCATCAGCAATAAGCAGTTTCAACAAGATGTATTGAGAGCAGAAGCTGCAACAAAAAGTGCTTTTGCCGAACTAAGGGCAACCGAAATTGAATTGGAAGGAGCCAGGAAATTGCTTGAAAAAGATTTTATTTCCGAATCGGAATATGATTTAACATTGGCCAGAATGGAAATGCTGAAGGCCAAATGGGAAGAAGCAAAATCTGATGAATCCCTGGCCAGACTTAATCTTTCTTATGCACAAGTGATAGCGCCTTTTGATGGCATTATTAACCGCATCCCCAATAAAACGGGAAGTTTGGTCGAAGAAGGCACTTTACTCACAACAATCTCTAACAATAATGAGATGTTTGCCTATTTTAATGTATCGGAAAGAGATTATCTCGATTATGCACTATCGGTCAGAGAAGGTGAATCAATAGAGGTTGCATTGGTTTTGGCAAATGGTACGGTCTTCAATCAAACCGGAATTATTGAAACCACCGAAAGCGAGTTCAATATAAACACAGGAACAATTGCCTTTAGGGCCAGGTTCCCCAATCCTGAGCGCATACTTAAACACGGATCATCAGGAAAAATACAACTTAAAACATTTCTTAAAGAGGCCCTGCTTATTCCTCAAAAATCAACATTCGACCGACAGGAATACATGTGTGTGTATGTAGTTGATGACGACAGTATAGTACAAGTAAGAAAAATTGTACCCCAGGTACGTTTGCCACAAATTCTTATTGTTGGGCAGGGTCTTTCTCAACAGGATAGAATAATATACGAAGGTGTGCAATTGGTTAAGGAAGGTGATAAAATATCTCCGGATGCGGTTTCTTTTAATCAGTTTTTAAATGAATAATTTGTAAGTATTATGAAGTCGAATATTATAAACCGCCCCATCCTTGCCATAGTCATATCCCTTATTATCGTCTTTCTCGGAATTTTATCCTTGTTTCGTTTGCCCATGACTCTGTTCCCGTCTGTTGCCCCGCCTGAGGTCAATGTTGAAGTGGAATACCAGGGAGCCAATGCAGAGACGGTTACCAAAGCAGCAATAGAGCCTCTCGAACGTGCAATAAACGGCGTACCCGGCATGAAATACATGAGCAGCGATGTCGGAAATGATGGTGTAGGCGTAGTGCAGGTATTATTTGAAACGGGTACCGACATCAATGTTGCCGCAGTGAATGTGCAGAACCGAATTACTGATGTGATGGGGCAACTGCCTCCGGAGGTAATTGAGCGCGGTGTTCTTATTGGCAAAGAAGAAAACGCTATTTTGATGTACCTGAACATTTACAGCGATGACCCCGAAATGACCGAAAAGTTTATACACAATTTTGCCGACCTCAATATTCTTCCTGAGCTTAAGCGTATCAATGGGGTTGGCTATTCAAATATTCTGGGTGCGAAGGAATACGCCATGCGAATCTGGCTTATGCCTGATAAAATGCTGACCTATCATATTTCTACCGACGACGTTATCAATGCATTGGAAGAACAGAATTTAGAAGCTTCTCCGGGTAAAATAGGTGAGAATTCCGATAGAACAATCAATTCTTCGTTGCAATATGTTTTACGCTATCAGGGTAGATTTACATCAATTGAGCAATATGAGAATATTCCGCTCAAATCTACTGAGGATGGAAGAATCTTACGGATAAAAGATGTTGCCGTAGTAGAGTTTGGAACCGAATACTTTGATGTTGAAGCCAAATTTAACGGCATGCCTAGTGCATCTATTGTTCTGAAACAATTGCCCGGTTCAAATGCCAAAGAAGTAATTGACAATGTTAAAAAACGCCTGGACGAATTGAAAGAGACCATGTTTCTGGAAGGAATGGATTACGAAGTAAGCTACGATATTTCAAGGTTTATGGAGGCCTCCATTAAGGAAGTAATTTCAACTTTTATACAAGCTTTATTGCTGGTTATTCTTGTGGTGTTTATATTTCTTCAAAATTGGCGGGCTACTTTTATTACTGCTCTGTCCGTTCCGGTTTCTGTTATTGGCACATTTTTCTTTATGCAGTTTTTTGGTTTTTCATTAAACCTCATTACCCTTTTCGCATTGGTAATCGTAATAGGAATAGTGGTTGATAATGCAATTGTGGTAATCGAAGCCGTTCATTCAAAATTGGAAAAATCCGGAATAAGTGCGAAAAGGGCTACCGAACAAGCTATGCACGAGGTTAGGGGCGCAATCATTGCAAGTACGCTTGTTATGTCGGCAGTGTTTATTCCTGTGGCATTTATGGGTGGCCCCACCGGAATATTTTTCAGGCAATTCTCTGTAACAATCGCTATTGCCATTGTTTTATCAGGCTTAGTAGCGCTTACCCTCACTCCGGCATTGTGCGCCTTGTACATGAAACCTGCTTTCAAACAAAAGAAATCACGGTTCTCACGCATGTTCTCATGGTTTAACAATTGGTATGAAAAAAGAGAAAATGAATATGGAAATTTACTAACCAGAATAATTGACCGGAGGGTAATTACCTGGGCAATACTGATAGTATTTCTTGTTGCATCAGGAGTTTTTGGGAAAATTTTAAGAACAGGCTTCATTCCCAACGAAGACCAGGGAATGTTTTATGTAAGTGCAACAACACCTCCCGGAGCTACCTTGGAAAGAACAAAAGAGGTAGTAAACGCTATTGGCGAAGAAGCCCGAAAGATTGAAGGAGTTGAAAGTGTTTCAACGCTTGCCGGAACCAATATTCTTTCCGACGGAACAGGGGCAACTTACGGGACCGTTCTGGTTAATTTGAGAGCATGGCACGAACGCAATGTTTCTGTTAACGACGTGATGGAGACATTGCAGGAGAAAATTGAGTTCATCAGAGATGCGCAAATTGAATTGTTTCCCCCGCCTGCTGTTCCCGGCTATGGTAATGCAAGCGGGTTTGAATTAAAATTGCTCGACAAAACCGGAAACGACGATCTTAAAGCCATGGAAGTGGTTACCCGGCAATTTATTGAGGATTTACTAAGCAGGCCCGAAATTGCAACTTGTTTCACCATTTTTGATGCAAGTTTCCCACAATATACCATTAATATTGATTATGATATGGCCGCTCAGAAAGGCGTTACAGTAAATAATGCCATGAGTGCGCTTTCGGCTCTTGTAGGAAGTGAATATGCCTCTAACTTTGTTAAATTCGGCAGAACATACAAAGTTATGGTACAGGCATTGCCCGAATACAGGGCCAATCCCGAAGATATTCTGAAATTTACAGTTAAAAATGACAGAGATGAAATGGTGCCTTTCTCGGCATTTATTACCCTTGAAAAAACCTATGGAGTTGACCAGATTACCCGTTACAATATGTTCAACTCTGCCGAGTTAAACGGCGAAGAAGCTCCGGGTTATAGTAGCGGCGAAGCAATAAGGGCCATAAAAGAAACAGCAAGGGAAAAGTTGCCCAGTGGTTATGACATTGCCTGGTCGGGGATTTCATACGATGAAGAAGCTGCCGGAAACGAAGGGTTCTACATCTTTCTTATCAGCTTGTTGTTTATTTACCTGGTGCTTGCAGGCCAGTATGAAAGTTTCCTTTTGCCTTTACCGGTAATACTTTCCTTGCCAGCCGGAATATTTGGTGCTCTTTTCATGCTATACATACTTGGTCTGGAAAATAATATTTATGCACAAATTGCCGCTATTATGCTAATCGGCCTTTTAGGTAAAACTGCTATTCTTATTGTTGAATATTCCTCACAAAAACACAGCGAAGGTAAAACGGTAATTGATGCTGCCATCGAAGGTGCCAAATTACGCCTGCGACCAATTCTGATGACAGCACTTTCGACAGCTATCGGTCTGCTGCCGCTGGTTTTTGCAACAGGTGCCGGAGCGATGGGTTCACGAACTATTGGTACTGCCGCCGTGGGAGGAATGATAATAGGCACAGCCGTTGGTGTAATACTTGTTCCCGGGTTATATATAGTGTTCGGTTCTTTCAGCGATAGAATGAGGAAAAAATATTTCCGAAAGCTAAGAAGAAAAATTCAGGGACCTTTCACAGAAACATTATAATATTAGGGAAATGAAGCATTTAACATACATCATATTAGGAATTTCACTAGCATTGAGCAGTTGTAAAACTATTGATATTGCAGTCGCTGATATTGAAATTCCCCAAGCCTATTACGAAGCAGACGATACCATAAATATTGCTGATATCAATTGGCGGCAATATTTCGACGATACCCATTTATTGCATTTGATTGATGCAGCAGTTGTAAACAATTTTGATTTACAGGTAGCATTGCAACGTATTGAAATTGCCCGCTCTGGTGCAAGGTTTTCAAAAGGTGAAATCTTTCCAAAAGTGGACGGTAATATATTCTCGGGAACAAACAAGTATGCCAAATATACAGAAGAGTTTGCCGGGAATTCAACAACTGAATTTGAAGGAATAACATTGCCTAACCCAATTCAGAACTATTATCTGGGATTAACATCGGTGTGGGAACTCGACGTTTGGGGTAAACTGCGAAACCAGCGCAAATCGGCTGTTTCAAATTTCCTGGCTAGTATTGATGGAAAAAATCTTGTATTATCAAATCTTGTTGCTGATGTCGCCATCTCCTATTACGATTTAATAGCATTGGACAATGAACTGGAAATCATCAGGCATACCATCAAAAAGCAGGAAGAAGCATTGGCCGTAATAAAAATGCACAAAGAGGTCGGGCGTGCAAATGAGTTGGCAGTGCAGCAGTTTCAAATAGAATTGCTCAACACATTGGCATTGGAGATAGAGATAATCCAGCAAATTTCCGAGGCTGAAAACAGAATCAACTTTTTGTTGGGTCGGTTTCCGCAACCCATCGAAAGAGAAAAAGAAAATTTATTTCAGGAACTGCCACAAGAAATTAAATCCGGAATTCCTTCGCAGCTCCTATTAAATCGCCCCGACATTAGGGAGGCCGAACATCAGGTTCAGGCAAGCCGGTTTGATGTAAAAACTGCCAAAGCATCTTTTTTCCCGAATATAAACATTGTATCAACACTTGGATTTCAGGCATTCAATCCCGAATTTTTATTCATTGCACCTGCTTCCATTGGCTACACCGCATTAGGAGGATTGATTGCCCCTGTCATCAACAGAAATGCTTTGAAAGCTCAATTCAGCACAGCAAAAGCCAATCAACTATCAGCAATTTACAACTATCATGAAACCATCTTAAACGCGTATGTCGAGGTGGCCAATGAACTTTCCAATATACAAAGTTTGCATGCATCTTATTCATTGAAAGAGCAACAAAGCAACCTATCTGAAAAATCGGTCGAAACCTCCACCGAACTTTACAAACATGCAAAGGCAGACTATTTTGAGGTTTTGTTGGCTCAACAAAATTCCTTAGATGCAAAATTGGAATTAATAGAACTACAGAAACGCAAAAGAATTACCACCGTCAATATTTATAAAGCTTTAGGGGGAGGTTGGAGATAAACTGCTATTAAAAAATTTCCTTTTGCTGTTATTTGTTTTGTTTGCAATTTCGGGTAGCAATACTTTATTTGCGATGAGTTCCTTTTCAATGACAACCACTTCACTCGTTATTTATCTGGGTAATGAAGATTTTTACACCTGAAAATTCCCTGAAAATTAACAAATGGATTTAAGTCATATAAAAAAGACTATTCCATGTAGCCAGCACATTTGCAAACACATTTTAAAACCTTACTAGCAACTGCTTCAACGAAAGCTTTGTCAAATGAGCTAAGCGGAATTCGTTAACACCTTTAACATTAAATTATCTGTGAACAAAGAGCTTGCAAAGCCAACGCACCGAGAAAAATTGTTTTAGAAAAATTGCCGACACTTAAAAAATAAAAAACGCAGACACACGAGCCTTCAGAGACAGACAAGAAAGTAAAATGACAATGACACGGAAACTGAATAATGACAATGGTTTACAAGACAGGAAGACAGAACACCAGGCGGTAAAAGGCTAAAATCAAGCGGGCGGAAAGTGCTAATTTGAAGGGCAGAGCATCTAATAAACTTCATCGCAAGTTGACAGTGACGTGCTCCGAAATGCCCGCCAGCTTTTAGCCTCAGCCGTTAACGCATTTTCCTCCTTAGCTCCTCCATCGGCACCGCCTCCGTTCTGTAAAACTTCGTAAAATCCGAATTAAAAGAAATCCACCCATTGTAAGGCAGACTGGCCATGTACTCTTTTATGGCTGCCATAAAAGCTTCACGGTTTTCGGGTTTGGCCAGTTTGGCCACCGAGTAGCGTTCGCCTGGCTTCGTTTTCTCGAGGAACCGCCAAACCTTTTGCCTGTATTCCAATGTCGTGGAGTTCATTTTGTTAAGTTTTAATTCGGAGTTTCAAACTCTGTGTCCTCAAAATGGCATATCTGTATCTCCTTCTGTATTCCCGTCGTGCAGTTCCTCCGGGTTAATCTCCAGTTTGGTCTGGATGTAAATCATATCTTTCGTGGTTCCGTCCACCTTCTTGCTAATGCGCCCCTGGCTGTTCTGGAAGGTTTTCGGGTTGTACTTGTAGCCGTAGAACCGGCAGAACGCTTTCAGCGCTTTGGTAAATTTGTTGGTGGTCCAGCCTTTGGTATTTGTTTTCTCGATAAAATCTTTCAGGGCATCTTCTTTGGACAACAGTTCGTCGGTTTTGCCGCCTTCCTGGTCAAAGTAGGCATCGGCCCAGTCTTTAAATGCCTGGCCCATTTCGGCCAGCAGGTTACGCAAAGTTACATTTCCCATGGGTGGGTTCACCCTCAGGGGTGCGGGGACACTGAGGTAAAACCGCAGGCACTGGGCAAAGAAATTAAAGTCGGCATTCCACTCTTCTTCGCTGTATTCGTCACCAAACAGGTCTTTGCCAAAATCATCCCGTATTTTCCGGGTTTCGCGGTAGTCGTTGTTTTCGGTCCGCTCGTGGTAGTAGTCCGAAAATACCGTGTAAAGAATCCGGGCGCTTAAACTGGTATCCAGGTTCCGGAGGGCATGGTTTGAGGTAAAGCAGTATTTCGGGCTTTTTTCAAATGGAATCTCATAGCTCTGGTTGTTTTTCGGATTCACAATCAGTTCACCGGTAATGCTGTCAAAGAAAAATTTATAGTTCAGATAAATGTCGGCATCGTCCACCAAAATGTAATCGGTATGTTCCGTCACCCGGTCGTACAGGTGAGGATTGTCGGTCATCTTCGGGTTCCTTCCGCTCAGGGTAACCGACTTCATAAAGTGCCGCAGCGATTTATAGCAAAAGCTTTTTCCGCTCCGGCCATTGCTTTCCCCTTCTTCACCCAGAATATTGTCCATGGCAAACACCGCCCAGGCTCTCGACTGGGTTTTGTGCCGGTGCAGCAGGTAGCCGATGGAGAAGATTTTATTTACCAGGTGGAGCTTCTGTTCCATGATTTCTTCTTCGGTAAGCTTCGGTCCGTCAATGGCAAACCGATATTTATTCCGGTATTCACCGGCCTCTTTTTCCGGAAGTTCGTCCAGTTCCTTCTCCAGTTCCTTCCGCCAGTGAATCCGCGAGGCATTAATCAGGAAATTGAAAAATTTGGAATCGTGGCTTTTTATTTCAATATCGAAATTCTCTTCTGGAAGCGAAGTAATTTTGAAAAAGCCGGGCAGTTTTTTCACATTGTGCGGAATCACCTCTTCATCCCACATGTAACGCTCCACTTCGCCCGGTTTGCTTTCATAAACGCCATCCTTTGTAATCTTCCACACCTTGTTCCGGAAGAACAAAAACTGCGCATCCGACCCAAAGTCGGTAAAATCAATCAATCTGTTTTAACCCGGTTAGAGTGGCTTCCGAAAGTCTGTTGGTGTTCAGCACCAGTTCCAGCACTTCGTTGTTCAGGTATTGTTTTTCGCAAAAGTCAATCAGGTAACCTTTAATATCTTTCGGCTGCACTTCGCGCACAATGTGCCCGTTGATGTGGACAAACATCTGGCCGGTTTTGGCATTTTTGTTCTCGAGCTGGTAAAAACCATTGTTTTGCAAAAAGAACCGGGTATTGGCCGAGCTCAGTCCGTATTTAAAACCGTTTTTTGTAACGTTCACAACCCAGAACCGCATGGGTTTGGCCACGTTAATCAGTTTTTTAAAGTCCCAGGCTTTGGGATAAATCTCGATATAATCCAAAAAATCTTTCCGGCTTTTTCCCCGCGGGTCCTTAAAGTTTTTCAGCGAATCGGGCAGCATAATGTGGTGGATGTCCAGGTATTTCATTCCCAGTTTTATGGCCGACCGGATTCCGGTATCATCAATATCCGGAAGATTGTACAACGTTTCAACACACCGGGTAATGGCCTTGTAGTTTTTTTCGGTTAAATCGGCCGTTTCAGAATTAAACCAAATGGGATAGTAGCCATACCCGGCTACGTTCAGCGCATCGCGTTCACCGCTGCAAATAATCGCTTCATCCAGCTTTTTCAATTCGCCGTCATCTTCATCAGTCATTTGCTTCAACTGCTGGTTCACGTAATCTTCATACGCTTTTTGCAATTGCGCCAGGCCGTTCACGTAATCTTTCTCCTTTTGGCCAATGTACCGGAACCGGTATTGCTTTTCCGGATTAAGCGGCTGATAAAGCTTTTTAAAATCGCCGTGGTCAAACAGGAAAATGTGGTAGTTCTCAGTGGCCCGGGTAATAAGCGCCTCCCGGTTTTTAATGTAAGTGAAGCTGTTCAGGCTGTAACAGTTGTATTTCTGGCACACTTCGCGCGTTACCTTTGGCCCCAGTACTGCCAAATCACTATCCGTAATTTCTTCTTTTACATCGAAAAAGTAATCCTTCTCCTTTTCCTCTGAAGTGGCCGGCCTTTTTTCAAACTCCGGTTTATTGATTTCAGCTTTAATGCCGCCTACACCATAAATACTGGCCAGCTGCACCAGCGCTTCGCGGAACGAGAGGTTTTCTTCGTGCATATACACCTGAATGCCGTTCCGGGAAACCTGGTCGCCACCAAAGTCGGTTATCACCCACACACCATCCTGCAGTTGTTTCAAACTGGCCGATGGTGTGCGTTCATCCTGCCGTATTTTAAACCGTTTGTCGGCTTTGCTTTGCGCATCACGCGCCTGGGGATAACACCTGAAAATAATATCCAAACCACCGTTGGTGGCGTCGAGAATGTCTTTTTGGTCAATATATGCCATAAGGTTACAGCGTTACACTTTTTTGGTTGGTTTTTGCAGCTCTTCAATTTTTTCCTCCAGCCAGCGGATATAAGCGAGGTCGGGAATGGTTACATAGAATGAGTTTCCCAGGCATTGGAAAACAAATTCATCGTCCACTTTCTGCGGGTCCAGCACATAAATTCCCCGGCGGCGTACCACACCAAATTCAGTTTCAGTTACTGAGTTCCCGGTTTCCCGCTTATATTGCTGATGGAGATGGTTCATTTCAGTGGGCTTTCATGTCACCCATCAAATCGTAAATCGGGTCCTGGCCGGAAGCTTTCGATAGCTCAAACCTTTTCACCAGTGTAATGGCCAATGAAAAATTTCCTTCAATAGCAATAAGCTGCGATTCGTGCCCCGCGAGTTCGAATTTCCGGTGTTCCAGTTTAATGTCTTTACAGCGCTTGTTTGCCTTGTTAATTGCATCAACCTTCCGGGAAAAAGTTTCGATTAAATCTTGCAGCCTTTTTTCATCAATCAGGCAATGATTGTAATTTCCAGCAATTTTTTGCGCCTTTTCGTGGGCGCTGTTTTTAGTAACGTAAAATGTCGCATCGATAAAATACTGTTTC
>JAWLCW010000044.1:0-26209 GCA_041686935.1 Mariniphaga sp.
GACACGTAACTATTACTTATAAAGCAAAAAAACGACTATAGGTTAAAAAAAGGAAAAAATAATAACCTAAAAAACGTTCTTCCGGAACCCGGAACTCTTATCTGATTTAATCCACAGGTTTCGGTGAGTGATAAAGGTTTTTCCCCTCCATTCTCTGGTTGCACCGGTTTTAAGGTTTGATTTGGATGGAGGGGTTTTTTACTGCATATAAATTGAACAGGGTTACCCTTTTTACAACTCCCGGCAACATAACTGAAAGGATTTGCAAAAAATTGAAAGTTTTTGCAACAGATTTGCTATAAACTGCCTCCTTTTTTCCCGAGATTGAATAGGGAACAGGCACACATTTGAGGAAATTTACCGGACACTTTGATTTCTGCGCCTGCAGACCTGGAGGTTAATATGGCCCAACTGTATCTGAAATGGTTGCTGCAAACGGAGATATTCTGTAAGTTTTATGCGAAGGTCATGTTAAAGCAGGCCGGCTACCCGAACTTCTTAAAGCAGGCCGGCTACCCGAACTTCCTGAAGATGTTGTTTCTTAATGGCAGGATCTTTTTGTTATATTGGGAGGCACCGGACGTTTTGAAGGAGCTACCGGAAGTGGCGCAACGGACGATTACAACAGCAGTGAAGATTCTGATTCACATCATCACCGAACAGGAACTATCACGCTGGTAAAAGGCAAAAAATAATTTAAAAAACTGATGCCACGGAACTTTTTCAACTTCTGATTTAATCCACTGGTTCAAAAGCAATGGCGCAGTTTTTCTCCCCCTCTGTTTTTATTGAAAATAAATTTCTGTCTGAACGGAGGGGGTTTTGTTTTTCCTGTGTAAATTTCCACCAGATCAATTTGAAATTATTGAGTTAGACATTTAGCTGATACAAACCAAAAAGTGGCCATGTCCAACAACAACTTATATAATGTGTCAGCTACTCGCCTGCCGGACGGGAAGGAAACAGACGGTAATAAATATCCAACACAATTGGAAATGATATATAAATTGTCATTTCAAACAAAAATTCGGTAACTTTTAATCATTAAATCAGTTAACAAGATTGTTATAAATCAGACTGAATGAGCGAAAATTCCACATCGGAACAGCAATTCCTGAAAAAGGTTACGGAAATTATAAATGCCAACCTACACAACGAGCAGTTTGGGGTGAAAGAACTAATCCGTGAAATGGGCATGAGCCGGTCGGGTTTTCACCGGAGAATTACCAAAGCAGCCAAAATGCCTGCCAATCAGCTTATTTGCCAGGTGCGTCTGAAAAAGGCATTGGAAATATTAAGGGAAACATCGTTAACTGTTTCCGAAACAGCTTACGAATGCGGATTTCACAGTGTGCCGTACTTTTCAAAGTGCTTTCACAATTATTACGGTTATTCTCCCGGGAAAGCATGCAACCGAAATGAAACTGAGCTTCCTGACGAAACCGGCAACCTGCAAAAAACCAGTAAATGGAAAAAGTGGCTGATTCCGGCGTCAAGTGTAATCATCTTCGGACTGATTCTTTTTATCCTTTCAGAATCGGAGTATTTTGGTTCTGATCATTCCGGCAATAAAGACAGTACAAATACCATTGCCATTCTGCCCTTAAAATTTCAAGGTTCCGATTCCATGAAGATGTTGGCAGGCGGATTATCAGAAGCTTTATTAAATCATTTGATGGAGATTGAAAATCTGGTTATCCGTCCCAAAACTTCGGTGGAACAGTACCGGGAAACAACCAAACCACTGAAAGAAATTGCAAAGGAAATGAAAGTGGATTATGTGATTGAAACCAGTGGCTGGCAATACGGGGATAACCTGCAGTTCCAGATAAACCTTGCCGATGCAGAAAATGACAATTATCTTCTTCGGGAGCCTTACTCTGCAAACCTGAAAGAGGAAAATTTTCTGGATTTACAAAATCTTATCGTATTTGACATTATTGAAAAAACAAAAACCCAGCTTTTACCACACGAAAAGGAAAAACTGAAAGTGCGGCTTACAGATAATCCTGCAGCTCTGAATGCATACCTTCAGGGGCTAAAACATCTGGATTTATCAGGTCAAAAAGGTTATTTCAGCCTTAGACAACAAGCAACAGAAGAAACCCTGAAGGCCAAAATGAATTTTGAAAAAGCAATCCAGCTTGATTCCGGGTTTATTGAAGCTTATTTGATGCTTGGTCAGATTTACATCAATAAAAACACGGAGTTTGATACATCACAAAGAAAAGATTATCTCGATTCAGGACTGGTTATGGCAGAAAAGGCCATTTCCTTAGACAATAACCGGATAAAAGGGGGAGAATACCGTCAGGCATTATCTTTAAAAAGCACCTATATGAGACGCCAGGGTAAAATTGAAGAATCAAGAAAGTTGTTTGAAGAAGGTTTGAAATATGGTACGGTTAATACACCAGGAAATTATATGGGTATGTTTTCCACATATTCTGATTTTGAAGATTATTATGAGGCCATTCAGGCTTTTTATAAATATGTTGAACTGAAGCCTGAAGAAGAAATAATCGCTCCATGGATGTACAACCACCTCTGTTTAGTTCTTTTTTATGCAGGTTTTCCAGACGTGGCAGAAAAGTATCTGCTGGAGTGCCTGAATACAAATCTTGATTCGGCAAATTTTTACCATTTTATGTGCCTTGGGAATATATACAGCGGAAATTTTGAGTCTTGTATAGCGTACGCCAACGAAGGCATGGAAGTTAACCCCAATGCAAACCACATGTATTTGATGTGCAATAAAACCTTTAGCTACTTATTGCTCAGGGAATTTGAATCTGCACTTGAAACGCTTAACGAAATTAACAAACAAAACTGGCTGAATTTTCCTGAAAACTATTTTAAATCGTTAACAGCATTTGTTTACCTCAGGAACGGACAACCAACACTGGCAAATCAATATTTTCAGGAAGCCATAACAAACCTGAACAACGAAATAAGCACAGGTCATCGTGATGCTTCGTTATACTATTCACATCTGGAATTGGCCATGATATATGCTGCACTCGACGAAAAAGAAAAAGCCCTGAACTACCTGAAGGAGGTTACAAATAAACAAAAAATACCCCGCTGGGTAATTGTGAGTCTGGAAAATCACACCGCACTTGACAATATTCGCCACGACCCGGAATTCATAAAACTGCAAAGGGAATTAACAGACAAATATCAAAAAGAACATCAACGGGTTGCGACCTTACTAAGGCAAAAAGGGGAAATTTGAGATTCATCTGCATACCTCAAAAAATACTTCATGCGCTTTTAATACACTCCTGGCACATAAGTATAACCTTTTGGGACAAGATTTAAAGAATTTGGCAAATAAGTGCTATGTATTGCTTTAAGTTTTGTCATAGATTTAATATTAATTTTTTAAAAATCATAATAAAAGGAGGTATGTTATGAAAATCAAAACATTTTTTTTAATCGTTTGTGCATTTGCACTTTTTTTCACCGGGTGTGAAAAGGATGAGTTCCCTGCTGATTCAGCAGACAATGCGGCATTAAAGAAGGCTGTAGTTAAAGAGGTTCCCATTAAAGCCATTGATGCTTATGTTGTTGTAACCGATTTTATTAATGATTTTCCTTCACAGGGAATATGTGGTGGAAATATGACCCATTTGGGAAAATTGCAAGCTGACAAAAGTATTTGGAGCACTGTAAATGTAGAAGTGCCAGATCCTGAAATGCCATGGATTCTTTTGTGGACACAGGAAGGTGACTGGTGTGCTGCAAACGGGGACTTACTTCATTGGTCTATCGTTACAACGGTTGATATGATGAATCAAACTGTTAGTGGAACTGCCTGTTTTGATGGGGGAACAGGACGGTTTGTAAATGCCAGCGGATATTTTAACTTGATGGGACATCCTGACCCTGAAAATCCTACTACCCGGTTTATAGTTGATTCCGGTGTTGGGATGATTTCCAATGTGGGTAGCGGCAAATAACCAATCAATGAACAAATATTAATAGTTAAATTTAAAACTAAAAAGACATGAAAAAATTATTTATTTGTTTAATTGTGCTATTTTTTGCAGTTTTTGCAACCGATGCAATGGCAGATCTTCCTGGAAATGAATCAGCAATCGCTGAGAATTCGAATGTAGTTAAGAAAAATCATCCCCGGCCATTTAAAAGTACTGTTGTTTATAACAGCCAACTTCCCGGGATTGGAATAGGCAAAGCCACACATATGGGATTTATTACTACAGATTCCTTTTTTGATTTTTCAACTGGCGTGGGGATTGAAAAAATTCATGCTTCCGATGGTTCCACACTGGATATGACCTGGACCTGGAATTTGGAAGATAACACAGGGACATATCAAATTACTGGCGGAACGGGCCGGTTTGCAGATGCCACAGGAAGTGGTGAGTGGTCAGGAGTTTTTTCGACTGACTACCAATTTTTTACTATCCACATTTATGGTGATATTGTTTACTGACCTGATAATTTGCTGTAAAAGCAGAAAATAAAAATAAATCAACCAGTTATCAAAAGTTTGCAGGAATCTTGTTCCACCAGATTCCTGCAAACTTTACCCAAAAACCACTTTAAATGCCATTAAAATTAACGCAAATGAAAACAGTTCAAACTTTTCTGAAATCCTCAATCAAAATTTTATTACCGATTTTTTTATCGGTTAGCACTTTACTTTGTTCGGCCCAGGAAAATGTTAAAAGCCTTACGTTTTACAGTAGATCGTTAAAAAAGGACCGGAAAGTTGAGGTGTTTTTGCCGGAAGACTATAATGAAAATGAATCGGTAAGATATCCGGTAATTTACTTCCTGCATGGAGCCAGACAAAACAGTTTCAGTGAAGGAAATTTACTAACTATTTCAAAAAAACTGACAGGTAACAAAACAATATCTCCTGTTATCATTGTAAAGCCCGATGGAAGTTGCCCTAAGTGGACAACAAGTTATTTTGCCAACTCTGCGTTAAATGGAAATTTTGAGGATTATCTTGTAAATGATTTGGTGGAATATATCGATTCCGCTTTTCGTACCATTGACTCAAGAAATAAAAGAGCTATTATGGGGTATTCTGCAGGTGGCATTGACGCGATGCGAACGGCACTAAAACACCCTGATAAATATTGCGGAGCAGTATCCCATTCCGGTAGACTGAATATGAATTCACATTCACTTTATATTCCCGGAATTTTATCAGAAAATGGCGGCGCCCAGGTTTCTTCATATAATCCAAAAGCCGGCCCGATGTCACTGGGTGTATTTACCATGGCTGCTGCATTTTCGCCAAATCTTAAAAATCCACCTTATTTCGTGGATTTTCCATTTGACGGCAATGGCAATTTTATCGATTCAATCTGGAATCGCTGGCTGTTAAACGACTGCTCTTTTCTTGCCAAAAAAATTTCAAAAAAAGACGATTTAGCCATTTATTTCGATTGCGGAACCTGGGATGAAACAATGGCCTATCCATTTAATACCAGTTTTGCCGATTCGCTGAACAAAATAGGATTGCCCCATCAATTTCAATCCTATCCCGGTGGCCACTACGACAGGGACAGCAGATATCCGATTGGATTGGCGTTTCTGGATTCGGTAATGAATAAAGTCAAATAAAACCATAAAAATGAAATGAAACTAAAATGTTCAGTGCTCACCATCTGGTTGTTTCTTCTGGTCACAACATCTGGAATCAGTCAGGAATCCCGCTTACTCTCAAAACCTCGCCTTTTCCCGGAAATACATGGAGTTATTGAAAAACCATCCAACCCGGGAAGTCACCCGGCCGTGATTGTCCTGTATGGAGCCCAGGGCTGGCGCCCGATATATTCAAAAATTGCAAAGGATCTTGCCGATTCGGGATTCGTCGCACTTGCGTTGGACTATTCTGCATATAAACAAGCCGACTCCCTGGAAACCGGGGATTTGGCAGTCTGGCACAGATGGCAGGTTGCGGTTCGAAGTGCGGTTAATTTTTTATTGGAAGATTCTACCTCAGTAAATGGATCAGTCGGTTTTCTGGGATATTCACTCGGCGCAATTTTATCGGTTTCCGTTGCTGCCTCTATTCCCGAAGTGAAAGCAGTGGTGAATTTTTTTGGGTGCGGAAGTTCAGACAAGGAGGAAATGGAATCCCAGGTCCGGAATTTTCCGCCTTTGCTCATTTTGCATGGTGAGGAAGATCAGGCCATATCGGTTTTAGCGGCCTATGCCCTTCGGGATGCCGTGATTGCACAGGGCGGAGAGGTGGAAATGAAAATCTACCCCGGCGCGGGTCATGGATTCAATGGCCCCTGGCTACCCAATTATTCCAAAGAATATGATATTGATTCTTTTCAGCGAACGATTGATTTTTTTCGCCGGAAATTATAGAAGTGTTGGTTACGCTGATTTTACTCATGTTGGTTTACAAAGGCAAATAAATGTTTATTATGAAACCAAAAATTTTCTCACTTAAATTCGGAATCAATACTTGCTACATTATTAAAGGTGAAGGAACCATCATGGTTGATAGCGGGCCTGCAAAAGCCATTGGAAAATTTAAAAAGTATCTGATTCAATATTCCATCAATCCAAACGAAATTAAGTTGGTTGTATTGACCCATACCGATTTCGATCATTCAGGGTCGGCAAATGCAATCAGGGAAATAACCGGTGCTAAAATTGCTGTCCACGAAAAAGACAGGGCAACCCTTGAAGAGAGGCGATTTAATTTTCCTCCCGGAGTTAATACCTGGGGAAAAATTTCGCGTGCTATTTTTGTACCAATGCTGAGTAAAATCCCAATACCTCCTCAAAAAGCCGATATTATTCTGAACGATTTTGATTACCCGTTAAACGATTTCGGAATTGACGGGAAAATCATTTATACACCCGGACATACGGCAGGACATGTTTCAGTACTAATGGAAAACGGAGATCTTTTTGCCGGTTGCCTGGCACACAATATCCGCTTGTTTACTCCGGGACCAGGATTACCGATTTATGCAGAAGATATTGAACAAATCAAAAGAAGCTGGAAATTGGTTATCGACCAGGGGGCAAAAATGATTTACCCGGGGCATGGGAAACCGTTTCCTGTTGAACGGATGTATAAATACATAAATTAAAAATATACAGAGACAAAATCTTAAAAAATTGACTGGATACAAATCATAGATCAGTTAAGGAAAAATAAACTTCCTTTTTGTCCAACATTTTGAAACAGAAATCCAGGTCTATGCAACGCGTCAGCAGACTTGGAAGCGTCAATTTAACAAACTACACAACATTTAGCCGTTTTCTTTTTTGTGTGACTCCAGCCCGAGTCAAATGTTTATAGCGGGAACATTTTCCTTAAACCTGCGACCCTGACCAGGGTCGAATAATTTGAAAAAAACCTGATAATCATTCTCGCAGAACCTGATTTCACCTTTAGCAAAAACTCCTCAATATACCAGGCAATTTCACCCCGAAAAACACAAAAAAACCCCTCATGCAACATAAGTGCAAGCATTTGCAACATAGTTTAAACATTTTGCAACATACGTGCTATGCTTTGCATTTTTATTTGGCGTAACTTGAATGAAGTTATTAATCTTAAAAAATTAAAAAAATGAAAACAAAAGAAGCCAAAAACATTGAGCTGGCTAAAAAATTCTACAAATACCTTGATGATGTACAACTTGATTCTCTTAGACTATTATTAGCTCCCGATATAAAAATCTATTATGAGTCTGGTGAGCCTGTTACTTTCAGCGAAATGGAACCAGTAATAAAAATGTTTTATGCATCATTCCCGGATTACAAACATGAATTTGAGGATATAATTGCCGCAGATGATAAGGTTGTTTTCAGGATTTCTTATTCAGGTACATTTTTAAATCCATTTATGGAAATGAATCCTACCGGTAAAAGGTTTAGTTACAAGGGTATTCAAATATTTCAGTTTGCTAATGATCAGGTGACAAATTTCTGGGCTGTTGAAGATGAATTAGGACTAATGACACAGCTTGGCCTGCAATTGAAGTAGAAGATTTTGTAAAACTTACAATCATGAAAAACTCACTTGAGGAACAGAATAAATCAATTGTGCGAAAATATTGGGATGGTAAATGGAATGAAAGACACCCTGAGATACTCGATGAACTTCATTGGGAATTAACTAACAGGCCGATGCTTCTCATTTTATTATTATTCCTGCAAACGATAGGTTTCGCTCAGAACTCTTCTTCTGAGTCAAAATTTATTCATCCGGATTCAAAACTGACTGAAGTGTTTTCCGGTGGTGAGACGTTTTTAGAAGGGCCAACAATGTCAGGAGATGGAATTTTATTTTTTTCTGATATAGCTTTTACTCCCTTCCCTGGAAAGAAAGCTGGAATCATCTGGGCTTTTAATCCTCAAAGCAATGAAGCGAAAGTCTATCGATCCCCCAGTGGAATGTCAAACGGACTCATGTTTGATTCCAATGGTGATCTGATTGCTTGTGAAGGTGCTGACTTTGGCGGAAGAAAAGTTACAAAGACAGACATGAAGACGGGTAAAAGTATAATCCTCGCGGCATTGTACAATGGGAGACCGTTTAATTCTCCTAATGATCTTGCCATTGATCAGCAAGGGAGAATATTTTTTACCGATCCACGCTATTTTGGATATGAATCAATTGACCAACCTGTCAAGGGTGTTTACCGAATTGATAAAGACAATTCTGTCCATCTGTTGGCTTCAAATGTTGACCAACCAAATGGAATAATAGTTTCACCCGATCAAAAAACGGTATATGTAGCAAACTGCAATTTCCCGGGAAATGGCAATACTTCATTCCTGCCAAATGATTATAAGGGCGTCCGGCCAACTGGATCGGGTTCAGTATTCGCATATAATTTACTACCTGATGGTAGTTTGCAATTGAAAAGTAAGTTGATTGACTTTGGTGCAGATATTTGCCCGGACGGAATGACAATCGATAAGGAAGGCAATTTATATATTGCTCTCGGTGACAGGGTTGGCATCTTTTCTCCTGATGGAAAAAAAGTGTTTGAGATAAAAGTACCACAAGCTACAAATTTGTGCTTTGGGACAGGTAATTTTTATCGGACTCTGTTTATCGCAGGAGGTAAAAGTGTCTATGCTATTGAGACCCTAAAGGAAGGATTTAATGTTATCGAAAAACACTAGACAGTTACTATGAAAACTATTTCAATTATTTCAGCATTTGTCCATCTATTGTGTTTTTACAGTTGCTCTGGACCTGAACCTAAGACTAATCTCGACTTAAAAGTTGTTGAGACTGAACTGCGTGCATTTGAATCTAATCATCGAACTGCAATCGACACAAAAGACATTGCAGGAATCCTTCAATATTATGCAACCGACTTAATCACCATCTCTCCAGATGAGCCAATCCTATATGGTAAAGATTGGATAAGATCACTTGTCACAGATCTATATAAAACGTATGACTTCCAAGAAGATTTCAAGTTTATTGATATAAAAATTGTTGGAGACCGGGTAGCTGCAAGTTATACTTTCAAACAACAAATGACTCCTCTTTCAGGTGGAGATACAATTACCCAGACCGGAAAGGGAATGTGCATATTAAAACGTTCCGAAACAGGTACCTGGCAATTTGAGTGGAATGCTTATCACAATAATTAGAATCAATATGAAACATTTATTCTTTTCATTAGTCATTTGCTCCCTATTCTGTTGTAAAGGCGCTTTTGCCCAAAACGGCCAATTTGCTGAAACCAATGGTGTAAAAATCTATTATGAGACTTATGGCAGCGGAGAGCCACTCCTTTTGCTTCATGGTTTTACGTTAAGCCATCAAATCTGGGAACCTTGGATTGAAAAACTTTCCAAAAATTATCAAATTATTGTACCTGATTTGCGGGGGCATGGCAGGTCAACCAATCCGTCAAATATATATACACACGAATTGGTTGCCAAAGATATTTTTGGACTATTGAATAAATTAAATATCGATCGTATCAAAGCAATTGGACACAGCTCCGGTGCAATGACCCTAACACATATGGCCACGATGGATAGTTCCCGAATAACGGCAATGATTCTGGTGGGTTCCGCATCTTACTTCCCTGAAGAATGTAGATCAATACAAAAGAATACATCATACGAAACTAGTGGTGATGGTTTAAAAACTTTATGGGAATCACACCATCCGGGAGGTGAAGAACAGGTCAGAAGATTATTAACTCAGTTCAGTAACATGGCAGATACTTATGATGATATGAATTTTACACCTCCGTATCTTTCAACCATAAAATGCCAAACACTGATCATCCACGGTGACCGCGACGGTTTTTTCCCGGTTGATATACCCGTTATTTCTTATAAGGCAATTCCGAATTCATTCTTATGGATAGTACCTAATAGTGGACATTCCCCTGTTGGTATTGCAGGAGGCAAGTCAATTTGGTCTGATATTACATTGAAGGTATTTAATGAGTTTTTACAAGGAAAATGGAAGTGATATGAATGCCTGTAATACTTATTTAGATTGGTTGACGGGAAAATTGCCGAAGAGTGGGAACTCTATCAATAAATGGGAATATCGTTATGGAATTTTAAATTAAAGATTAAAATATATTTTCTTTCTCTTGATTTTAAATCTTAAAAACTACTACGATGAAAAAGTGTAATTTTGTTTTATCATTTGCTTTTGCTTTTCTTATTATTGTTGGTTGCACTTCGGAACAGGAGAATAACTGGCCAAATTTTCGTGGGCCAAATAGTTTGGGAATCGCTCCAGAGAATGCAATTCCTCCGCTTGAGTTAAATCCTGATAAAAACCTATTCTGGAAGACCTCACTGGCATCAGGAGTATCTTCTCCTTGTGTTTATAAAAACTTGATTTTCATTACCGGTTATGATAAAGAAAAGAAGACTTTAATTACTTATTGCGTTGATTTTGCAAAGGGTTCTGTAATTTGGAAAAACTCTGTCATTCCTGATTCCCTTGAGCAAGTCCATTCAGTCGGAAGCCCCGCCTCTACTACTCCTGTTACTGATGGTTCATCTGTATATGTTTATTTCGGATCATATGGAGCACTCTGCTACGATTTTTCAGGTAACCTTTTGTGGGAAACCAGATTACCTATCCTTAACGCACAGAATGGCACATGCGGTTCTCCAATAATCTATGATAGTCTCCTGATTATAAATCGGGTCAATATGGTAAAACCCAGCGTACTTGCAATTAATAAAATCAATGGCAAAACTGCCTGGGAAACTTTTCTGGATATTACTCCAGTTGTGCAAAAAGACTACTTTGTCAGCCATGCTACTCCGATTATTTGGCGCGACCAAATAATTATTCACAGATCTTTTGGATTAAATTCAATCTTTCTTAAAGATGGAAGTCCCTCCTGGACTTTTGAAATAGTATCTATGGGAGTTAGCACTCCTGTTATCGTGGATGATACACTGTATTTAAATGGATTCTTTACACGGGGAGAATCAAAATTATTTGATGAAATTCCTGAGTTTGAAATTATGATTCGTCAACACGATAACAATTTAGACAAAGTAGTAAACATCTCAGAAATACCCTCAGAATGGGCCTTTTGGAGGCGGCCGGAATTAAATCTTCCATTAGGCATCGATGTACTTTGTCCGATAAAAGATATTGCACCCATGTTTGATACGTCAAAAGATAATGCACTCGGATTAGAAGAATGGGGAAAATTAAAAGAATTCCTATCTAATCTTAAATTTGAACATGGGACAATTGCGGTAAATCTAAATTACATTAATGGAGCAAATAAACCTTCCTTAATTTGGAAACAAAATGAATTTGTATCTGAAGTTCCTTCCCCGTTAGTTATTGGCGACAGGGTTTATATGATAATGGATGGAGGAACTTTATCATGTTATAAGACCAATACAGGTGATCTTGTTTTCAGGGAGCGTATAAATGCTCCAGGTCCATATATCGCTTCTCCTCTTTACGCTAATGGTTATATTTATTTAGTTGCCTATAATGGCAAGGTAACAGTTGTGAAACCTGGCGATAAACTGAATATTGTTTCTAAAAGTGATTTGAGGGAAAGAGTAGCTGCATCCCCGGTAGCATTAAGTAATTTAATACTGGTACGAACAGAAAATGCTCTTTATGCTTTTAATAACTAACTCTCAATCTTGTTTTTACATAAAGTAGCCTACTATGATTTGATAAATATCTTTGGGACAAATTTTCTACAGGACTACTATAAAATTGCAACTAAAACCAAAACAAATGAAAACAAAAATTCACATAACCTTGATTAAAGTAAAAAGACTAATTAAAATCAAAATAAAATGAAAGCATTTACCATTACAGCAATTTTTGTTTTCATATTGAGTAGTTTATTCGTTCACTCTCAAAATCTTTCGGGCACTAATCTCGATGATTTTATTGATGCAGTCATTAAAAAAAATAATATTCCCGGTCTTTCCATTGCCGTTGTATCTCACGATTCAGTTATTTATGCAAAGGGCTTTGGAATAAAAAAAACGGGTGGATCAGATCCTATTGATGAACACACTTTATTCGAGGCTGTTTCACTAACAAAATCATTTACTGCTTTACTCCTGGGAATGTTAGTCGATCAGGGAAAAATTAAATGGACAGACCCTGTAGTAAAATATATTCCGGATTTTGAAACAAAGAAAGACTTTGTGACTCAAAAACTGACTATTCAGGATCTTTTGACTTGGCGAAGCGGATTGTTGGATGGAGACAAATTAAGTGGCTCCACCCGCATGGAACTTGTCCCTCAAATTAAAAATTTAAAAATATCAAACTCTTTTCGTTTAAGTCAGACTTCCTATAATTTGAATTACACATTGGCTGGACTTATTGTTGAAATCATATCAGGGGAAAGCTGGGAAAATATGATGAAAGAAAGAATATTTTCACCCTTAAAAATGAGCGAAACATTTACTGACATTCCTACTGCTTTATCGTTTAATAATTTTTCCACACCTCATTTTGTTAAAGATGGGAATTTAGTACCTACACAATGGAGAGATTATAGCATATACAGCCCGGCAGAAGGCGTTTATTCAAATGTTGTTGACCTGGCAAAATGGATTAAACTCCAACTAAATAACGGTACATTTGAAAATCATTCCATAATTTCAAGTTTTACACTTGCCGATATGCAAAAGCCTCAAAATATAACTATGGACTTGTTTAAGGAGTATTTCAATCCGGAAGCCAATTTTATGACAATAGGAACAGGATGGTTTATAAGTGATTATAAAGGACTTAAAATTATTCAAATGGGCGGTTTGTCTTCCGGAACATCGAACCTCATAACAATCATTCCTTCAAAGAAAATTGGCATCGTAATTCAAGCCAATAAGGGATTGGTTTTTGATTCTTTTGTAAAAATTAATTACAAAATTATTAATGACCTAATTTAGTTTATTGTTAGTCCTAATTTTTTTCCTAATCCTTCCTCAAATATTTTAAATAATGTTGAAACCTGAATATCAATTTTCCCATTCTCAAGTCGGGAAATATAACTTTTTTTAGTCCCTGTTTTTTTAGCAAGGTCCTCTTGTGTGAGATGAGCCTTTTTCCTTTCTTCTTTTATCATTTCTCCAACAATAAAAGCCTTTGCTTTCATTTCAAATTCATCACGTTTTTCTGTTCCCGGTTTTCCGTATTTGATATCCAACAGTTCATCAAAATTTGTTGCATCTTTTATTGTTTTCATTTTCTGTCTTCTTTTTTACAACAATGCGACCAGAGTCAAATCAGCAAAACACCCGATAAATGTCCGAGCCAACTTTTATTCTTATTTCATAAAGTCCATCCGTACTTTCAATATGTTTCAAAAATTTCTGAGGAATTAAATCCACAGTTTTTATCACTTTAAACACATATTCTATTTTTTCCTGGACTGACGAGTCAAGCGAAATATAAAAGTCAATAAAATAGTTTTTATAAAATTTTATTTCTCGTGTCATTCCGCAAAGTTAACAAACTTGTAAACATTTTGAATTGTGAAGTCAAAATATTATTGGCTGTTTTTCTTCTTTTTTACTTTGCGCCATAACTGAAAAATATATGGAGAACATGGGTAAAATTGAATAAAGTGTGAGACTCCAGCCGGAGTCAAATGTTTATAGCGGGAACATTTTCTAAAAACTTGCGACCCTGAACAGGGTCGAATAAAAACCAATTCTCTTTGGCAAATACGCTTCAACAAATCCAACTTTTTCACTCCAAAAACTCAAAAAAACCCGCTCCTGCAACATAAGTGCAAGCATTTGCAACATAGTTTAAACTTTTTGCAACATACGTGCTATGCTTTGCATTTCTATTTGGCGTAACTTGAATAGATGAAAATTTTAAAAATCAAAAATTAAGGAGGTATGCTATGAAAAAACACGAAAATCGAAGTCAAAAGGAAAATCAAGAGGTATCTGAAAATCGAAGAGATTTTCTTACAAAAGTTGTCCCCTTTGCAGCATTACTTTGCTTTGGATGCAAAAGAGCCGCAGCCTCTGAATCTCCTTACACACCGCCAGAAATCCTTGGAATGTCAACCGAAGAAACCTATAATTTCTTCTATGGTATATTTATTCCGCTGATGCAAACGCTCGAAAAAGAAATTGGAAGCGAAAAATTCATCGATATGATCACAAAGACTTCAACTGAGAACCTTGCCGCGATGGTTGGGGACATGACGAAAGATATGAAAGTAAAGGACTTAAATGTTTTTGCGGGTTTTCTTAAAGATATACTTGCAACAGTACCTTATAATACAGTATTTACATATGAGGTTACTGAACAATCTGATAAAGTCCTTGAATTAAAATATACTCAATGCCTTCCCGCAAAGTTACTGTGTGCAATGAATGCTGCGAATATTGGACTAGCTATAGAATGCTCAGGTGCACATGCTGCAGCAAAAGCTTTCAATCCAAATATTAAGTATTCAAATCCAAAAAATATGATGAAAGGTGACAGCTATTGTATTGAGCGGTTCACTCTTGAAACCTAAAATACCCCAGCACCTCACATTAGTTATTAACAAAAAATCCAAAAATCATGAAAAAATTATTCCTAATTCCAATTCTCTTTCTATTTGTTGCTTCTGTTGCAGCACAAGATAGTTTTACAGTTTCCGAAGTATCCGACTTGGATAATTATAACGCAACGGCGTTTCAGTCAAATGGATTATCTGAAATGGATATTGCAGATATCCGTGCATTATTAAAAGCGCATGAAAAGAATGCCCTTGCAGGCGATTGGGTTGCCGATGCCCAACTTTACACCGAAGATGCAATCCGGTTTCCTCCCGGTGGTGAGCCCATAAAAGGGAGAAAAGCTATTCAATCAGCTTTGGAATCCATTGAATCGGTTTCATCTTTTACACATGAAATATTGGAAGTGAATGGGTGCAGTAATATTGCTTATGTGATTGTAAAATACTCGCTTACAGCAAAACAGGCGGGATCTTCTGAAACTTCTGCAATTAATGGCAAATCATTAAATATTTTAAAAAAACAATCCGGTAAAACATGGAAGCTGCATCGGGTATTGTGGAATTAGAAATATACAAGTGATTCATTTTCCTTCCTGAAACTGAAAAATAACAATAATGAACGAAGGAAGCAAATTTGCAACCGTCAACCAGTTCGGTTTGTATGTGGTAAAAAATCAATTATAAATCTTAAAACTATGTCGTTTAGTTTAGTAAATATTGTATTTCAAATTTGTTTGACGTTGTCAGGAGCTTCGCACGCTGACAAGTCTGCGGTGCATAACCTGTCAACGTCTATAGACTTGACAGCGTTAACTAAACGGCATTGAATCTTAAAATCAGAAATCATGAAAAAATCAAAAGAAGCAGTAATAATTTACATTCTGTATTTTACATTAATTCTTTCTTTTAGTTTACCAGAATTTATTTATGCTCAGAATAGTGAAATTAAACCACCAGTTGCTTCAAAAGTAAAAGATGGAATTTATATTCATAAATCGGGGAATGCCAATTTAACAATCTATAGTGGTGAAGATGGATTGCTTATTATTGATACAGGTATTACAAATAGAGCAACAAAGTCAGATTCTTTAATCAGAGCAGGATTTAAAAAACCAATAAAATATATTTTGAATACCCATTCACATTTTGACCATGTTCAAGGTAACAATGTATTTGCTAAAGGTGGAGCAATTATTATTTCATCAGTAAAAACACGGGAAGGTATGATGCAGGAATGGAAGGCGCCTGAAATTCCGGAAGCTAGCTTTCCTGTTATACCTCCATTTCCAAAGGAGTTTCTACCAGAAATTTGTTTTAATGATTCAATTGAAATTTATTTTAATAATGAAGTAATTAAGTTTATCCATTTTCCTGGTGGACATTCTGATGGTGATGCGATAGTATTTTTTACAGAATCAAATGTAATTCACATGGGAGATTTATTCCTGACTGGGGCATTTCCTCCTGTTACAGACATTGAAACTTATATTAAAGTGCTTGAACATGTAATAGAGACTTGTGATGAAAAAACAATTGTTATTCCAGGTCATGGCAATATTTCTGACAAAAAGGAATTAATTACTTATAAGGAGTTGATTTCAACTGCTGCTAAACGAGTACTTAATCTAAAATCTGAAGGTAAGTCTTTTGAAGAAATTTTAGCTGCAAAACCAATAACAGATTTACTTGAAAATTCGTGGATACCAGAATCAGTTTTTATATATTGTATTTATTATAAACCAAAAATTTAAAAAATGTAGTTTCAATTTAAATAAAACAACTAATCAAGTTATGAAAACCTTATCAATTGCAATCTTCATCATTTTAATCTACATTGATTTCAATGTATTGAATGCTCAAACTTTGACTCAAACGCAAATTACTGCTATTGAAAAGGCAATCACAGAAGAAATGAAAGTTGCGGGAATACCGGGGGTTGCATTAGCCATTATAAATGATAATCAGGTTGTCTATGAAAAAAGCTTTGGTCTGGCTAATTCACAGACAAAAATTGCAATGACTGATTCAACAATATTTCAGATTGCGTCGGTTTCAAAGACTTTTACTGCATTGACAATCCTTAAAGAACTAAAAGACAGAAATATTGGAGTGCATGAACCGATTGGAAGTGTTATAAAGGATTTATCTCCTGTTTTATCATCTGTTACGTTTCACCAATTGTTAACACACAAGGGAGGACTGATTGAATATACAAATGAGTCTGATAGAACAGACATCTATGAATTCTTCAAAAATATTGGTGATTCAATATTGTTTATTGAACCAGGCAAAGTTTTTTCTTATTCCAATATGGGTTATGCCCTGCTCGATCTTGCCATTGAGCAACTTTCCGGAATGACCTATCCGGAAGCTGTTAACAGAGCGGTAATAAAGCCTTTGAAACTTAAAAACACAAGTTTTGATTTGTTTGAGGTTGCGAGTAAATCATTTTCAGCAGGTCATATATGGCTCGATGGAAAACTTACACCTAAAATAAACCATTTTGAAGTACCTCTTTTACAAGCCGCTGGTGGTTTGTTTAGCAATATTCAGGATTTGGAACGGCTGGCATTGTGCCTGATGAATGATGGAATGTTAGAGGGTGTGCAAGTATTTGATCCCACCATAATAGAACAAATCTGCCAGCCATATTCAAAGGATTTTATGGCTTCCGGATCATCACATATCGTTCAGGCAAACTGGCCAAACAATGCATATGGTTACGGAATATGGATGTTTAACTACGGGAAACATCGTTTCGTGGTATCTGCCGGAGGAGGTAATCATTTGACTTATTTTATTTATGCTCCGGAAGCCAGGTTTTCACTGATAATACATAGTAATCTTGCCTGGCAGGGACTGTATGACTCTTTTATTAAAATATTTGAAGTCGTACTTGAGCAAAAAAATCCTTCATCCAATGATTTTAAAGCAAACAAAGAAGAATGGAAGGAAATAACCGGTGAATATTACCTTCCTGCAATCAGAAAAAATCAATTCAGTTCTATTTTCATATCAGAAAAAAATGAAAAATTATACATCAACTTTAATAGCACAGGTGATATTGAATTAGAATAAATTGGAAATATGAATTACAGGTATTCAAGTCCTCATATCAGATATCCAATGGCGATCAGCTTCCAAAGAGATGAATCCAATAAGGTTGCATATCTTCTAAATGTCTGGAGAGCCTATTTGAAAAAAAAATGAAATATGCCATACAACGATTAGCCTCCGATAAAGCAATTTCACCCCGAAAAACCCAAAAAAACCCCTCCTGCAACATAAGTGCAAGCATTTGCAACATAATTTAAACTTTTTGCAACATACGTGCTATGTATTGTATTTTGAATTGGCGTAACTTGACTTAATAAAAACTGTAAAAATCAAAAATCATGAAACGAGCCATAATAATATTTCACACTCAAGGGAATCATTGTATTGGCGAATTCCATCGAAATGAGCTTGCGAATTCTATCGAATACCAATAAAATAAATGATAGAATGAGATAAATACCTTTATAAATTATAAATACAATGAGATGAAAAAAACAGAATTTGATTTAACCGGACCGGATGTAATGAAACTATCCTGGTTATTAAGCAACGGGCAGGTAGTAATGCTAACCTGCTGCAACTCCGAAAAATCCATCAATGGAATAATTACAGCTTGCTGGGTGACACCTACCTCTCATGAACCGCTTTTAATAACGGCATCAATAGGAAATGGGGAAAAAGGCGAAGATTCTTACCGTGCCTGCCACGCGCTGATTAACGAAACCAAAGAATTTGGGTTAAACATCCCAACACCGGAACTTACAGAAGCCATACTTAAGGTCGGAACCACACACAGCAATGAAGTGGACAAATTTGCCGATTCCGGTTTAACACCAATGCAATCAAACAAGATAAAAGCTCCAATGATTGAAGAGTGTTTTATGAATATCGAATGTAAAGTAATCGATCAGTTTACAACTGGCGACCACACAGTTTTTGTAGCCAAACTTGTTGCTGCATTTATGAACGAAGATGTGATGACTGACGGCAGGTTCTCTGAAAAATACATTGATAAAAACAACCAGGTTCAAATTTGCGAATTAATCACTGCCTGGAATATGTGGTAAAAATCAATTATAAAACTTTAAAAAATCAGTAATCATGAAAAAAAGAAAATTAGGAAAATCAGGTATTGAAGTCAGCCCAATGGGCCTGGGATGCTGGGCAATTGGTGGTAACATTTTTATGCAGGGAATGCCACTTGGCTGGAGCACTGTTGACGACAATGAATCGTTAAAAGCGCTGCAACGGGGAATAGAAATGGGTGTTAATTTTATCGACACGGCAGATATGTATGGAACCGGTCATTCTGAAAAACTGGTTGGTAAGGCCATAAAAGGCAAACGCGACAAAGTGGTTATTGCCACCAAGTTTGGATTTACGTTCGAACCCGGAAGCCGGGAAATTCTCAGTATGGAGGGTGATGGTTCGCCTGAATACATCCGCAAAGCCGTTGAAGACAGTCTTTCACGGCTTCAAACCGATTACATTGATTTGTACCAGTTACATTTGGGTGAATATCCGCTGGACAAAGCACAGCAAACCCGCGATGCTCTGGAAGATTTGGTGACAGCGGGAAAAATAAGAAGTTACGGATGGAGTACCGATGATTTTGAACGGGCAGCCTTTTTTGCCGAAGGAAAAAACTGCGCTGCAATTCAGCAGATATTCAATTTGTTTGTGGGGAATAAAGAAATTCTTCGGTTGTGTGAAGAAAAAAACCTGGCAAGCATTAACCGCGGACCTTTGGCCATGGGTCTGCTAACCGGCAAATACACCGAAGAAAGCAAATTGCCGGATGATGACGTCAGATCTATACTGCATCACATACCCGATGAATACCATATATTTTTCGCGGAAAGCAAACCCGTAAAAAAGTTACTTGAACAGCTTGATGCAATAAGGGAAATACTCAAAAGTAACGGTCGCACCATGGCACAAGGGGCACTGGCCTGGCTTTGGGCAAGGAGCGAAAATACCATTCCAATTCCCGGATTTAAAACCGTTAAACAGGTGGAAGAAAATGCTGGCGCTATGAAATTTGGGCCGTTAACCAAAGAACAAATGAAGGAGATTGATTTGATGCTACGTAAGGAGCAAGAGTAAATATTCAACATTCAAAAAACTAAAAAGAGATGAAATCACTTATTTTTTCATTAATGCTATTGTCAGGTTTATTCATTTCTTCAACCAATCTACTTGCGCAATCCTCAACGGATGCGATGTCCTGGTCACAGTTTCGCGGAAATAACGGTTCAGGTATTGCCGGTGAAACTGCAAATCCTCCGGTTGAATTTGGTGAAAACAAGAACCTGTTATGGAAAATCGACTTGCCTGTGGGCAGCTCTTCCCCTGTTGTTTGGGAAAACAAACTTTATTTGACGGGATTTGCAGAAGATAAAAACATGCTGCAAACCATCTGTTTAAACAGAACAAACGGGGAAATTCTCTGGCGCGATTCCATTACTCCGGAGGAATTTGAAAAGCCCCATGCCATAAGTAATCCGGCACAGGCAACAATAGCTGCCGATGCCGATGGAATTTATGTGTATTTTGCATCCTCCGGACTTCGTTGTTTCAGCCATGATGGTCAGGTCAAATGGAATTATCCGATACCGGTTCCCGACAAGGTTTTGTACGGCAGCCCGGGTTCTCCTGTGATAATGGACGATAAGGTAATCGTTAAACTTGATTATGGAAACAAAGAACAGCGCAGTTTGCTGGCTCTCGACAAACACACAGGAAACGTTATCTGGAAATCATTAATACAGGAAAACACACCTTTTGTCAATTATGAATTTCCGGGGTACAGCACACCGGTCAGGTTTCAGAATCAGGTGATTTTACACCGGTGCGGAGGTGTTGCTTCCTATTCACTTGCAGATGGCTCCCCTGTCTGGTGGTTTCAATTAATGACAAATGGAATAGGGACACCCATAATTTATAATGATGTAATTTATATCAGTGCATGGATGGAAATGTCTGAAAAGGAAAGAAGAGGTAAATATTTCAGCTATGGTAATTTTGAAAGTGTTTTAAAAGATTTTGACCAAAACGGCGATAGCCTGATTGAGTTAAATGAAATACCCGAAGACATGATGATTTATACCCGGCCAGATATAACTGATATCGAAAACACCCAGTATGCAGCCAGAAGACTTTTTAAGGGTATGGATAAAGATAAAAACGGCTTTGTAAATAATATTGAATGGACCAATACCCACGAATTCTGGAGTAATGTTGTGCAGGATTTTGGCCTTTTAGCTGTACCTGCAGGTTTAAAAGGTGAATTGACATTCGATGATATATTGTGGATGCAACTGGAAAAGATTCCGGAAGTCCCCAGCCCGTTGGCTTGCGGCGATTGCATTTACATGGTTAAAGACGGAGGTTGGGTAACCTGCTTGGATGCTAAAACAGGCAAGGTGCATTTTCAGGAAAAACTGGGAGCCCCGGGTGCATGCATTGCTTCGCCTGTTATGGCAAATGGCAAAATTTATTTGGCATCTTATAATGGGATTATAAAAGTAATCGAAGCATCGAAAAAACCTTTGGTTATTTCAGAAACCAAACTCGAGGGTAAAATTCTGGCTACACCTGCAATCGTAGAAAATAACCTGTACATACGTACTTCGGAACATTTGTATTCCTTTCAGCAGTAAAGTAGTAAACATGTATCTAAAAGCATTATGCTCTTTAATTTTAGGATTAACAATCCTGTTATCATTAAATATATATGCACAACATCCATCCAAAAGTGCTTTTGATATCCCATATGGAGATAATCCTGAGGCTGGAAAATATATCGTGGTTAATGGAACAAGATTATATTATGAAACTTATGGAAGTGGTAAACCATTAATGTTAATACATGGAAACCTGGGTGACATTAATAAAATGAGCCATCAGATAAGCTATTTCTCTAAACAATACTACGTGATTGTACCGGATTGCAGGGGCAGAGGGAAATCTGAAATGAATACTGATTCGCTGACTTACGATTTGATAACTGCTGATTTAATAGCGCTGATGGAGAGCCTTAAATTAGATTCGTGCCATATTATTGGATGGAGTGACGGAGGAATTATTGGTTTATTAATGGGTATAAATTATCCTAATCACGTGGATAAAATCGTTGCCATGGCCGCAAATTTATGGCCAGATACCACAGCGCTGCTTCCCTGGACAAAAAACTGGATAGTAAATACAAAATTGGAAGCAAACAAAATGATAAATGCCCGTGATACATCAAGTGATTGGCACACTATCTATCAACTAATGAATATGATGGACAAACAACCTAATATTGAGTTGAAGGAATTAAAAAAGATTCAATCACCTGTTTTGGTGGTGGCCGGTGATAAGGATTTAGTAAGAGATGAGCATACAGTATTAATGTATCAAAATATTCCCAATGCTCAATTATGGATAATTCCGGGCGGAACACATTTTGCCCCTGCCAGACAATCAGACTTGTTTAATAAGACAGTAAATAAATTCTTAAATGAACCATTTACCAGACCTGATAGTAAATTTTAACTGAAATAAATTGGGAATGAACATTAAAATTTTCAAAAATGAAAAGAACACTTTTTTTAAGCCTGGTTATTTCAATTGTATTTATGGGATGTTCAAAGGAAAAAAAATCACATTTTACAAGTGGTGACGAAATAACCCTAAGTCAGTATTTTGACAACACGGGCAGAGATGACATTAACTGGGGAGGAATTAAAATGGTTACAATTTCAACTCCATCGGGAGATTTCGATGTATGGACCAAAAGAACCGTTATTTCAGCGGCCTGATTCAATTTATTAAAGATGTGGACCAGGGATTGTTTAAAACTGAAGAAAAAATGAATTAACCTGTCAAAAAACAATTAATCATGAAAACAAAAATCAAAAACGTTCAAACAGGAAGAAGGGATTTCCTGAAAAAAGCATTTTCTTCCTGCGCAATCTGTTGTCTTACCGCAATAAAAGTTTATGGGAACAACAAAAAAAATTTAGTAAACGGAAATGAAGAACATAAATTCCTGGCCGATTCCGGAATGTCGTTGCAGGAAGTGTACAACTTTGCCTATAATCAATGGTACATTCCTGCCATGAAAAATCTAAAGGATCAGATCGGACAGGATCGTTTTATTGAAATGCTCAAAAAATCAACAGATAAAATTTACGAAATAGAAATTGATGTAAATAAAGACTATTCAATGAACACATTAAAGACCTTTGCTAAAAAGATAATAACAGCAAGTGAAAACATGAAAGACCGACTCACTTTTCAGGTTGTAAGACAAGATGAAAACCTGTTTGAAATAAAATACACGGAATGCCTTTGGGCCAAAACATTCAGGGAAGCCAATGCGGCCGATATCGGATATGCGGGAATTTGTTACGGCGATTACGGAATCACAAAATCATTTAACCCAAAACTTCAGCTCGACAGAAACAAAACCCTGATGCAGGGACATGATTGCTGCCATTTTAAGTGGAGCATGAAGGATTGACTGCCACCTAAAACCATCATGATTATTTAAAATGACTGGCGCACCTTTATCTGGAAAAGAATTCACTGAGCGGCTCAACACCATTGCAAAAGCCCGGCTTGCTGACCACCATTTTGGCGTTTCTGCACTGGCCCGCGAAATGGAGATGAGCCGCTCCACGCTTCACCGGAAAGTGAAGCAGGCTTTCAATTGTTCTGCAAGCCGTTTCATTAGTCAAAAAAGGCTGGTAAAAGCCCGGCAGTTACTTCAAAACAGGAAATTTACAATTAAAAAAATTGCCTCCATGTGCGGATTTCACAGCGCTACTTATTTCAATAAATGTTTTCACGTGTATTATGGATTTACACCGGGAAAAGCCAGAAAAAAGTAACTTTTCACCTCATGTTTTATAAAATTTGAAAAATTGTCATTTCAAACAAAAATTCCGTAACTTTTAATCATTAAATCAGTTAACAAGATTGTTATAAATCAGACTGAATGAGCGGAAATTCCACATCGGAACATGAGTTTGTAAAACGAGCTACAAAAATTGTGGAAGCTAACCTGCAAAACGAACAATTCGGAGTTCCGGAACTGTCCCGCGAAATGAAGATGAGCCGTTCGCATATTCACCGCAGGTTAAAAACCATTTCCAATAAGTCGGTCAGCAAGTTTATCCGGGAAGTAAGGCTGGAAAAAGCAAAGGAACTTTTGGAAGAAGGAAATCTCACAGGTTCTGAAATAGCCTTTAAGGTGGGTTTTGGAAGTCCATCGTATTTTATAAAAAGCTTTCACGATTATTTTGGGTATCCTCCCGGAGAATTGAAAAAGCATTTTTATACAGATGAACTTTCAGAAAATGAAACGGATAAGGGAAGTATTTCAGGGCCGGAAGATTTGGATTTGACAGCTTTGGCTAAAATCAATAAAAAAATAGCAAGAAAAAAAATAGTGCAGACTACTGTCGCAGTTTTCGCCATAATTGGTATTACCATGCTTCTCTATTTTCTGTTTGTTGATGATGATAATGCATTGGAGCGTTATATTCATCCTGATAAAGAATTGTCCATAATTGTACTTCCGTTTAAAAATTTAAGCAATGATCCAAATAACCAATATTTTGCCGAGGGGATAACCGAAGATATTCTTAATAACTTGTATTGGATAACATCGCTGCGGGTTGTTTCCCGGACTTCGGCAGAGCAGTTTGCCGAAAATACACCGGGCATTAAGGAAATTGCGCGACAAATGCAGGTGAATTATGTTTTGGAAGGGAGCGTGCGAAAGGTTGGCGATATGTCGCGGATTAGTGTTCAGTTGATTGACGCAACGAATGATAAGCATTTGTGGTCCAATAATTTCGATCGAAAAATGAATGACGTTTTTAACGTTCAGGATGAAATTGCCCTGCAAGTGGCATCGGAACTAAACGCCGTATTTTCAGAAAATGAAGTAAAGCAAATTGAAAAAATACCAACTCAAAACCATAAAGCATACGATTATTATTTGCGCGCCCGATTTCTCATTCATAAAGCAAATAGTCCGCAACGTTCCGATTTTAATAAGGAAGGGGCAATGAATTGTATTCAGTATTACGAAAAGGCAATTGCCGAAGATGAAAACTTTGCAGAAGCTTATGCTGGTTTGGCTAGTGCCTGGCTTAAACTCTCGGCCTGGGGATTTTTGGGTTCCAACGAAGGATTTTTAAAAGGGCGAGAGTACAGTTTAAAAGCATTGGAACTTGACCCTGAATGTGCCGAGGCTCATTCTGTTTTGGGTGTTTTTCTGATTTGGGCACAAAGGCAATTTGAGGAGGGAGGTAATGAGTTACAAACTTCCATTCGTTTAAATCCTAATTTTGGATACTCGCGTCAGGCGTACGCCCAGTTTTTGATGATTACCGGCCCAATTGATGAAGCCCGTGAACAGGTTAACCATGCGTTAAGGCTGGAACCCTATTTTTGGGTAGTTCAGAATTTAAATTCGTGGATTTATTATTTTGAAGAAAAATATAAAGAAGCATTGGAAGCTTGTACGGTTGCATACGACCATAATCCAAATTTTAGCAGCAATCATTGGTTGTTTGTGCTAAATTATTCCAAATTAGGTGATGGAGAAAAAATGAAACAGCAATTGCAAACTATTGCCAAAAACTATTCTAAATCCGATGTACATACTAAGGCTATTCAACAAGCATATGAAAAAGAGGGAATTGAAGGATTATTTAATTGGATGATTGAAACGAATAAAAATAATCCCATTAAAGTGGAAGGATTAAACGGGCATCCGTTTTTTATTGCCTGGTGGAATGTCATGCTGGGAAATAAAGAAGAAGCTGTTTATTGGCTTGAAAAAACTATGCAAGAAAAAAGAATTCCCTATCATTATTTTAATCTTATTGCTACCAATCCTGATTTTGATATTCTACGCGATGATCCCCGTTTTTTGAAAGTTATCGACGATATCGGGCTAACTCCATACCACAACCAAAAAGCAAAATAAAGTTTACACATCCATTTATTTAAACCCAAACAACATAATTGCAACAATTACAACATAATTGAAGCTTTCAGCAACATAGTTGCTATGCACTGCCTTTTTTTTCTCCCGAAATTGAATGTGGATTAAATCTTTAAAATCCGCATTGTTTAATTTAAAAATCAACGATTATGAAAACACTGTTAAAGTT
>JAWLCW010000045.1:0-23406 GCA_041686935.1 Mariniphaga sp.
GATTATCCAAAGTTGTTCTAAAAAGTAAACACTGCAATGTATTAATAATCAATTGTGTTGAGTAAGTCACTTTGGATAATCTTTTACTTGTGATAAGAAAAATTATCATTAGTTTTGATAATCATTCAGCCGATATTGATTTTTGGGTAAATTCTACGCCGGAAAATATGCAAAACCTGCTGAAAACATTACAGGATTTAGGTTACAACATCAGTGATTTGCCAATTTCGGTTTATACGGGGGAACAAAATATATCAATAAAGATTAGCCCTGTTTTTGAATTGGAGCTGATAACGCGATTTAATCCGGGGAAAACTTTTAATGAAGCTCTTGCTGACAGCGAACTGGTAGAAAGGGAAGGTATGAAATATCATGTTTTAAGTTTTGACGACCTGATTAAAAGTAAAATTACCTCTGACCGCCCCAAGGATAAACTTGATGTTGAAGAGTTACACAGAATTCGAATGCAAAAGTAAAAATAGGTTCTTTTTTACAAGGGAGTTATTGCTTTTGCCCCAAACTCCTTCGCCGAAATTTTTTCGATTCGAACCTTCATTATTCCTACATTTTTTACGGCCGGTGCGTTGAATTTGAATTCCCTATCGCTGTATTGAGCCATTAACAAATGCAGGCAGCGTTCCTTTTCATCGTAATCGTTTACAAATTCAACCGTTCCTTCCACCAGGGCCGATTTCGATTTTACGCGGTAACTGCAACCTACGCGTACATCCTGCCATGCCAGTTCTTCGCCCAACGTCCAGTTAATGCAAACTTTCGGGTTTTTTTGCAGCGTTTCCCACATGCGGCCGCTTTGGTCGGAGTGAAGGATCACCACATCACCGTCCAGCGCAAAATTCATGGGCAAAACGTAAGGCTCATCGTTAACTGACATGCCAACGTAACACGTTTTGCACGATTTTATAATTTCCCCGATTTCAGTTTTGTTTTCAATAATTAAAGTCCTCATTCCAATTAGTTTATAGCCCGGCTGCCGAGCTTTTCCGACAAAAATTTCTCTACCCGTTTCAGGTTCATGTATTTTGACTGTTCTTCAATTATGCGGTCGAAGTCGTTTTCTTTGGAAGCACTGCCAATGGCTAACTCAATTTCGGCCATCATCAGTTTAATTCGTCTCAGTTTATATTCATAAATAATACGAGGCACAAGGAAATCCAGTATTTCTTCCTCTTTTTCAGTAAAAGCCCCGGCCTTTGTCCAGCGTTTGCTTTCAATGAATTTTTCGGAAAGCAGGTCGGTGGCCAGCCGGCTCACTTCACCATCCGGATGGTAAATAAAGTGTTTCCAGGGATCGAACTGCCCGTTGCCCAGGTTATCTTTGACCTCGTAAAAGATTTTTTGGAACAGTGGATTTTCTGGCACCAAATCGTCGTTTTCCAACTCATCTATCATGTATTCGCTCACTTTTACTTCGATTATTTCGTTTGGATTTTCCCCTTCTTCTTCAAAAATAACCGTGTTGCAGTGTTTTAAAAGAAAGCGCAGAATTTCCAGTTCTTCAATTACCAACTCTGAAGGTTTGATTTCCGGGGGTACAGTTTGAGGCGAACTTGCCGGAGGTGCGAATGCAGGTTCCCGTTGTCCGCGCATTTCCTTTTTCCGGTACTCATCATTTTGTTTGTACTTTTGTTTCCTGACTTCTGTATATAGAATTTCTTCGTTCACATCCAGTAATTTACTGCATTCTTTTATGTAAACCGAACGGGTGATGGTGTCGGGAATTACGGCAACCGAACGGATAACTTCTGAAATCAACCGGGCTTTTGCCACCGGGTCTTTTTCGGCATCTTTAAGCAGCAACCGGGTTTTAAACTGAATAAAATCAGTTTCGTTTTCATCTATAAATTCCCGGAAACCGCTGGCCCCTTTTTTCTTTGCAAACGAATCGGGGTCTTCGCCATCGGGCAGAAGCAGCACTTTTACATTCATACCTTCTTCCAGCACCAGGTCGATACCGCGCAGCGAAGCTTTTATGCCTGCCGCATCGCCGTCGTAAATGATAGTGATGTTGGGTGTAAACCGCTTAATCAGCCTTATTTGTTCAACAGTAAGCGCCGTACCCGACGATGCCACCACGTTTTCTATACCGGCCTGGTGCATGGAAAGTACATCGGTGTAACCTTCAACAAGGTAGCACTTTTCGGCGCGGGCTATTTCGCGCTTGCCCTGAAAAATTCCGTAAAGCACTTTGCTTTTATGGTAAATTTCCGACTCGGGCGAGTTGAGGTACTTGGCTGCTTTGGGATCATCTTTCAAAATGCGGCCGCCAAAGGCAATCACACGGCCGGCCAGGTTGTGGATGGGAAACATCACACGCCCTGCAAAACGGTCGCGCACCCAGTCGTCGCGTTTTATGGAAAGCCCGGTTTTTTCGAGAAATTCCATTTTGTAGCCCTGTTTTTGGGCGGCTTCCGTAAACGGAGCTTTGCCATCGGGCGAGTAACCAACTTCAAATTTTTTCAGGATGTCGTTGCGAAAGCTCCGTTCACGGAAATAGCTCAGGCCAATGGTGCGGCCTTCGTTTTCTTCCCACAGGTTTCGGGTAAAAAATTTTTGTGCAAATGCCGACACAATCATCAGGCTTTCGCGTTCGTCTTTCAGTTGTTTCTGCTCTTCGGTTTCCTCCTCTTCCACCACATCAATATTGTACTTCCGGGCCAGCCATTTCAGCGCTTCCGGGTAGCTCAGGCTCTCATGTTCCATAATGAAATTCACGGAGTTGCCACCTTTTCCGCAGCCAAAACATTTAAAAATGCCTTTGGCCGGCGAAACGGTAAAAGAGGGTGTTTTTTCGTTATGAAAAGGACACAACCCCAGCATGTTAACCCCGCGCCTGCGCAAAGTTACAAACTCAGAAACCACTTCGGTAATGTCCGCCGCATCCAGAATCCGTTGTATGGTGGAATGATCTATCATGGCTACAAATGTAGGGATTTTGTGAAGAGAATACCGTACAAAAATCCAGTTACGAACTAAAGAAATGGATTAACAATTTTCAGTTTGCCTTCAATTAATTGACTGTGTTGCAAATCTTCGCTGAAGAGTATTTTGCAACCAGAAGATAAAGCTGCTGAAATAATAAGTGAATCATAAAATGAATAATGATATTATTCTGCAATCAAGCAGGCATCAATTACAGTATTGGTATTATTGGAAAAAACAAAGTTGTTCTCACTTGATTCATTCACAGCTTCCTTCGCTTCTTGCCATGTCTTTCCAAATTTTTTTGTAAGCGTATTTACAAGTTCCTTAAGCACCTGTGTGCTTATATATGAGTTTGCTTCTTTAATGATTTTACGGGCAATTTTTTGTTTGTCCAATTCCGTAAACGAATAGGAATAAACGAGAATATTGGTATCGAAAAATACTTTATCGCTCATTTGCCTCGTCCCGGTTAAACTTAAAACCACGAGTGTCCAAACTTACAGCATCAAAGGAGACATTTTTTATTCCTAATTTGTTTTCTTCTTCTTCCAGCATAAAAGCAATCACTTCCAGTTGTTTCCCAACATATTCATTGGGCAACCGAATAGTGAGGTAATTTTTCTTTGCTTTAATTATTGTTCGAATCATTTTTATCTGGCATTTTTATTTTTTACAAATTTATCTAAATAAACTTAATCCCCAATAGTTTGGAAAAGAAGAAAATATTGGATTTTTTTCCGGTTTGAAATTTTTATCATATTTCCCCTATCTTTAAGCCTGAAACTTTTTGACGATGAAGAAAAAGCTGGTGATACTTTCTGGCGCCGGAATCAGTCAGGAGAGCGGGCTGAAAACTTTCCGCGATATGGGCGGACTTTGGGAACAATACGATGTTACCGAAGTGGCCAGCCCGGAGGCATGGCAAAAAAACCCGGAACTGGTGCTTCGTTTTTATAACGAGCGCCGTAAACAGCTTTGGGAAACCAAACCTAACCCCGGACACTTTGGAATTGCCGAACTGGAAAAATGGTTCGATGTGGAGGTAATCACCCAAAATGTTGACGACTTGCACGAGCAGGCCGGAAGCACGAAAGTTTTGCATCTGCACGGCGAACTGCGAAAAGCCCGCAGTACAGTTGATCCCAGTCTGGTTTATACATTAAAATACTGGGAACTGAAAATGGGCGACACCTGCGAAAAAGGAAGTCAGTTGCGGCCGCATATTGTCTGGTTTGGTGAAATGGTTACCGAAATTGAAAAAGCGGCGGAGATAGTTCAAAAAGCTGATATTTTTGTAGTTGTGGGTACATCGCTGGTGGTTTACCCGGCTGCCGGTCTTGTTCATTATATCAGGCCGGAAACTCCGGTTTTTGTGATCGATCCGCATAAACCTGAGGTTTTTATCAGCGATGTGGAATACATTCAGGAAAAAGCAGGAAAGGGTGTGGAAATTTTAAAACCGAAACTTCAAAAATTGAGATAATATGGGAAAGAAAATATTTATTCCGGTTTTGATGCTGCTTCTGGCACAGTTGTCTGTTGCGCAGCGTTTCGAAGGTGGGCTAATTGCCGGGTTTAATGCCACACAGGTAGAAGGTGACTATTTTAAAGGCTACCATAAACCGGGAGTTTTAGCAGGGTTTTTTGTGCAAACTGATGTGGTACCGGCTGTTTTTGCGGGAATGGAAATCAAATATTCGCAAAAAGGTTCCCGTAAAAGAATTAAGCAAAATGATCCTAATCCGCAAAAATACATTATGCGCCTGGGTTACGTTGACGTTCCGTTGTTTGTTGGTTTTCGAACCAATGACCGGGGGGCGGTTGTGGCCGGTGTGTCGGCAGGTTATCTCATTCATGCTATGGAATTTGATGAATACGGAGAGTTCCCTGTTGAAGACCAGAATGCTTTCAATAATCTGGATTTGCAACCTTTTATCGGGTTTCAATTCGACATGCTCGACCAGGTAAAGCTCGATTTGCGGTTTGCCCTTTCGGTGCTTCCCATACGCGGTCAGCCCGGAGAAGATGCCACCAACTACTACTGGCTGAATAACCAGTTTAATAATGTGATTTCACTGGCGGCCTATTATAATTTGGGGCGCTGAGTTCATTTTATAAAAATTACAGGAACTGAATTCCAACGGCTTAAAAATTTCTGATTTTTTGTGATTTTATATGCACTACTATTTTGAATTACATGAATTAAAAACCTCCCTTGTTATTTTAGGAACACTGGTGTTTTTTTATTTATATTATTACATTGCACATTCTTCAGCTCCTGGAAATGCAGTTTATAAAAATTCAACTGGAATTTACCGGGAGTTGCGGTTGTTCTTTTTCAGAAAACTGGCTGGATTTGTTTTTCTTGGGGTTATCCCGGCTTTTCTGTACGTTTCACTGCTAAAGGGTTCGTTTGGAAAATTTGGATTCACAATAACTCATTTTTACAACAATCTCTTTATAATTATTGGTCTGACATTTATTATCGCATTTCTTCTTTTTATGGTGCATAAAAAAAATCCCTGCAAAAATACACTGCAAATAAAAGCTGACAAGTGGAATAATAGTCTTTTTGCTTATAATATTCTGGGCTGGTGTTTTTATTTACTTGCCTATGAATTTCTTTTCAGGGGAATTTTGTTGTTTGAATGTTACGAAAGTTTTGGCTTCTGGCCGGCTGTTGCTGTTAATGTTACCATTTATTCGGCAATTCACATGGTAAATGGGAAAGATCAGGCCATTGGTGCTTTGTTTTTTGGAGGGTTAGCCTGTTACCTCACATTAACCAGAGGAACTGTTTTAATCCCTCTGTTTATGCATATAGCCCTGAGTGGATTTTCCGATTATTTTTCTATAAAATTGAATCCGGACATTGGATTTTTAAAATCTGTTCCGGTTAAATCTGAAAAATTATGAGGTGTTTGGTTACCGGGGCAACCGGTTTTATTGGGAACAGATTGGTTCAGGAATTACTTAACCGCAAGATGCAGGTTCATGTTTTGGTTCGGTCAGAAAATAAATTGACGGCTGATATCCGGGAAAAAGTAACTGTTTTTCTCGGAGACATTACAAACCAGGCTGCTGTTGATTCAGCCACAAAAAACTGTGAAACTGTTTTTCATTTAGCCGGTTTTGCGGGTATTTGGTCAAAAGATAAAACCATTCCCTACCGTACAAATGTGGAAGGCACAAAAAACATACTGGATGCTGCGGTGAAACACCGTGTTAAAAAGGTTGTATTTACTTCATCGGCCGCTACGCTTCCACCTTCGGAGCAGGGCGGACTTATTGATGAAATTTCACCTCTGCCCGACACTTATTTTACCGAATATGAGCAAACCAAGAGGGAAGCTGAACAAATTTGCATGGATTACTGTACCAAAGGAGTTGATACGGTAATTGTGAATCCCACCAGGGTGTTTGGACCGGGACTTCTGAATAAAAGCAATTCAGTTTCCATATTAATTAAAAATTATATGAAAGGAACCTGGCGGATTATTCCCGGCGATGGAAAGCAGGTTGGCAATTATGTTTTTATAGATGATGTCGTTAACGGACATATTCTTGCCTTCGAAAGGGGTATTCCTGGCGAAAGGTATATTCTGGGGGGAACGAACATTTCATACAATAAATTCTTTGAAACGATTGGTGAGGTGGGAGGTAAAAAACATAAACTTTTTCATTTACCTGACTCCATGATGTTAGCCTTTGCCGCATTTGAGCTGTTTTGTGCCGAAAATTTCGGGAAACCACCGCTGATAACACCACCCTGGGTAAAAAGGTATAATCAAAACCGGCCGGTTTCGAGCCAAAAAGCAATCGGGGAACTTGGTTATTCGGTTACTCCTTTACCAGAAGGTATTGAAAAGACAATTTTATGGTTAATCTCAAACAAAAAAATCAATGGAAAAACTATCAGCTAAATATCATACTTTAATAACCGGTGCAAGTGCCGGAATTGGTAAACAAATTGCAATTGAATGTGCCAAAAGAGGTATGAATCTTTTTTTGGTTTCGTTACCCGATTCGGGACTTGAAGCAATTGCAGGTGAATTGAGAGAAAAATATCCGGTTCACATCCATACTCTTTCTGTCGATTTGACCCGCGAACAAGCCCCGGCCGAAGTTCACCGTTTTGCTGTACAAAATAATATCGTGGTGAATATTCTTGCAAATAACGCGGGTGTTGGTTTTAACGGGAAGTTCGAGAATCTGTCCGTTGATTTAATCGATAAAATGATTCTGCTGAATATCAGAGCTTCAACTTTACTTACTTTTTTATTTCTTCCGGAAATGAAAAAATTGGAGAAAGCATATATTCTTAACATCAGTAGTTTTGCTGCATTAACACCGTTGCCCAACAAGTGTGTATATGCTGCCACAAAAACCTACCTGCTGTTTTTTACACAAGCCATAAATTCAGAGTTAAAGGGGACCAATGTCCGCGCAATATCCATTCATCCAAGCGGGGTAAGCTCTGAAAGAGCCGTGGAAACTATACGAAAATCATCATTTATTGCACGAATCTCGACATTAAAACCGGAAGAGGTTGCAAAAATTGCCATGGATAATATGCTGGCAGGGAAAAAGTTTATTGTGCCAGGCTTAGTTACTAAAATGTATTACTACCTGGGTTCTATATTGCCCCATTTTGTGGTATTGAACACTGTGGGCAGGGTTTTTCGGAGAACAACCTGAAAATTGAGATATTGAAATCAGGTCAGGAATTCACCATCCATTTCGAAAAAGTATCAAGATATTCCCAAAACGAAAGGGCAAATTCATCGGATAGATTCTGTTTTTGAATGGCTTGCCGGTAACAGTCGAGCCACACTTCGCGGGCGTCGGGAGTGATTTTATGCGGCAAATGCCGTTTGTACATCATGGGGCGGCCACGGTTTTTGTTAAAATACATGGGGCCGCCGCAAATCTGGATAAAAAAATCCGACGAATTTTTTACAGCCCGTTCCAGTCCGGCGGCATCCTGCGGAAATAAGTTTTTTATTTCGCTATTGACCAGTAAATCATAATGGTCTTTTACCAGTTTCCGAATGCCCTCATCTCCCAAAATCCGGTAAATCTCATGTGTTGGCAAGGCAACTTCAGGCCTTTCCCCGGGTGTATATTTGCTGATTTGAAATTTCATGTCTGTTTTTTGTTCAATCTAAACAATGAACAAAGATAGAGGGAAGAGGTTGAATAATTTTAAAAATCGGCAAAAGCGAGGGTGGCAATGCTCACTTTTGTTTGCGGAATTTTTAACAGCTCGCAGGCACAGGCTTCCAGGGTAGAACCAGTGGTTACCACATCGTCAATAAGCAGGACGTGCCGGTTTTCAAATTCTTCCGGATTATTAACACCAAAAATACCTTCCACATTTTGCCATCGTTCAAACCGGTTTTTACGGGTTTGGGTTGAAGTGAAAATTTTTCGGTATAAATTTTTTTCCAGCATGGGTTTCTTCAGTACTTCCGAAATACCGCGGGCTATCCATTCGCTTTGGTTGAAACCTCTTTTTTTGTGTTTTTTCGGATGCAGCGGAACAGGAACAATCAAATCAATCTGTTTAAACTTCTCAGATTCAACCAAAACATTGCCGAACTTTATACCTGCTTCAAGTCCCAATTCATTAAGTCCTTTATATTTTATAAAATGGATAAGCTTCTGGTAACGGCTGCCCTTGCGGTAATTAAACCATGAAGTGGCATTTTCCAACTTTACTCTTCCCCAAAAAAGTTGCGCCACCTTGTTTTTTTCATCGTTTTCGAACCGGCTCACCGGTAAATCAACCCAGCACTTCATACACAGGTATTGTTCCTGCGAAATGAGCCTTTCTCCGCATGTGATGCAAAGTTGTGGATAAAACAGCTCCAGTAAATCGTTAAAAATTTGAGGCAGCGTGTTCATGTGTTCCAAGATACGATTTTTTTTTTAGATGTTTATGGGGTAACTTTTTTCATTCAACGGATTTTAATCAATTTTTAATGAAGCATTAAACGTAATGAAATATAAAGGGCCTTTTTTTGCATTGAAAGAAGAAACAGTCGCATTTTTCCTTAATAAGAGTTCTTTTTTTTAGCTGTTCAGAAAAATGCCGGCTCATTCTTTTGTTCTCAAATTTCCTCTTATCCCTTTTTTGAAATTGTTCCCAGGTTGTCTTTTCCCGAGGCAACCTTTTCTTTGTAAAAAAGTGGTAAATAACCGCAACAATTCCCCCAACCTGCTGTTTATTAGAATCTCATGAAACAGGTATTGTTTAATATTCAGCGGGTTTTTCATACTTCCAATGAAGAAATGAACGCCATTGAAAATGTAATGCAGGTTCTATTTCTGGAGAAAAATCAGTTTTTTCTGAAGGAAAATGAAGTGTGCAAAACCATTGGTTTTATTGAGCGCGGAAGCATGCGGTTGTTTTATGAAACACCCGACAAAGAGGTTTGCAACGATTTCTTTTTCGAAAACTCTCTGGTGGGTTCGGTGGCCAGCTTTTTAACCCAAACACCTTCCATTGTAAATATTGCTGCCATAGAAAAATGTGAATTGCTGCTTTTTGAATATACCGATGTGATGGCCCTCACTCAAAAGTTTCCCTCATTAAAAACGCTGGCCAACATTATTTTGCAGGAACAGCTCATCAGGGCAGAAAAACGGGAAGCATCGCTGCTCAAAGACACACCCGAAACACGGTTTAAAAACCTGCTGGAAGAACATCCCAAAATTTTCAAACGCATTCCGCTTCGCTATGTGGCCAGCTACCTTGGCATTACGCCTGAAACACTCAGCCGGTACCGCGCAAAATTTCTTTTGTAATTTTTTTCCCTTCGGCGCAACTTATTTTCAGACAAAAACATCCTTTTCTTGATTTGGATCAAGTGCATTTGGATTTTTGCGCACTTACTTTGCATTGTAATTTTAAAACAATGTAACATGAAAACGAAAAACAGAAACGAAGAATTACTGGTTTTAACCGATGTAATTAAAGTGTTGGTAAGTAACACCAAAAAGGAAAACGGCTATGCTGTTTTTGAAGAAAATGTTCCGCCGCTGGGGGGACCGCCGCCACATCGCCATCCTGACGAGGAAATTTTTTATGTGCTTGAGGGAAAGTTTGAATTTATTCTGAACGACATGGAAAATCCGTTTCAGGCACTGCCGGGAAGTGTGGTGCACGTGCCGTCGAATGCCATTCACACCTTTAAAAATGTGGGTGGAACACCTGGGAAAATGGTGGTATTGCTGAAACCGGGCGATTTGCTCGATTATTTCCGGGCCATTGGTACGCCTATCAGAAACGACAAAGACCGGCCCGATTTGACACAGGTGCCCGACATTTCCAAAATCGATTTATCGAAGGTTTTTGAACTGGCGCCGTTGCATAATATTGAATTTTTTCTGCCTGAAGTCGTGAAGAATAATGTAAATTGAATCAGATTTTAAGTTTCGCAAATGATTGTTGTAGATCTCATAAAAAACAGCAAAGGCGATGTGTATGCCAAACTGAGCTACGAGCCGCAAAAAAATTATCTGCTGATGAAGTGGATGGGACCGTGCTCTGAAGAAGAGGTAAAAACAGCATCAATGCGTATGTTTGAGTGGCAAAAAAGGGAAGGGTTGCGAACCAAATGCCGGTTTCATGTGCACGACACCAAAGAAATTGAAGGTGCCTGGGCCGGGCTGGTTGACTGGATTAGCAACTACTTCTTCCCACTCAACTACGAATTTGGAATGCGTTACAACATCAGCATCATTTCGCCCGATTTGTTTTCCAAACTTTCTTCGCTCGAATTGAAGAGCAGGAATAGCAGTAAGATTCCAACAATTCTTTGCGAAACCATTTCCCAGGCAGAAGCATGGATAACCCAAAAATACCTGGAGTAATGTTTTTCAGGTTTTTGCGTCTTTTCCAAAATCACAATTAAAATTGATTTCAGATTTCCCTTCAGATTTATAAATTTTTTAACTGAATTAGCATGAAAAATTTAAAAATTATAATCCTCAACATGTTGTTTCTGTGGCCTTTACTAGCCATTTCGCAGCAGTTTTGGCTCCTCACCAACGAATTTTGGGGTGGCCCGAAAACCGGAATCATACTGGTTGATGATTCTGTACTGTATGTGAGCACCACCACCGGAGTTTTAAAAAGCACCGACGAAGGAAAACATTTTGAACAAATTCTTTCAGCATCGTCGGTACATACCGTTTTTGCTTCATCGTCCGGAACTGTTTTTGCCGGCGGAACCGGGAAAATCTATTTTTCGGAAAACTCAGGGATTACCTGGGATTCTGTTGCAATAAATTCGGTTTATCCGGTGAAACAAATAATCGAAAGCAAATACGAAATTTTGTTTGCCATTACCGGAGTTGAAGATGAAGGTGACGGGGTTTTTTGTTCGGAAGACGGCGGGAAAACCTGGGAAGACCGAAATAATGGATTAGGAAGTTTAAGGGGATGCGAACATATTGCCGCCGACAAAAACGGCAGACTTTATCTGACGATTTCAGACAAAAATTCAACAGGCAAAGGAGGCTTGTTTATTTCTGAAACTTACGGACTGTTTTGGGAAAAGATTTCTATAAAAATGGAATCGTTTTCAGCACCCGTAAAAATCACACAACCCACTGGCCTTTCAGTATCGCCTAACGACAGTCTTTATCTCAGTTTTTACGGTGTTGCTCCCAATTTTTTAGTCCATCTTAACCTGTGCATAAGTATTGATGATATAAAAACAGACAATTCGTGGCGGGTATTGCATGTAAATCAATCAACTTTGTGGTGGACGGACAGACCGCTGAATAACATCCACTTTTCGCAAAAAGGCGACTGGTACAGTTCTTTTACTCAAATGGCAAATGCAGGTGCAACGTACTTTTCAGAAACCGGTGGGAATTTTTGGAACAGGATAGATTATGGTCTTGGGTTTTCGGAAGACGGATGGCGCTATTCGCAGCAGTTTGTTGAAAAAAGTTCGGGCCGGATATTCATGATTCAGTACTTCGATGAGCGAATTTATACCACCGACAAAAGTTTGGTGACGAGCGTAAAACCTCCTGTGCATAATTCTTCTCAGATCCAGGTTTTCCCTAATCCGGTAAAAGTCGGCGGAAAATTAACAGTTCAATTACCCGAATCAGTTGTTTCAGCAGAAATTTCGATTTATGATTTAGCAGGAAGAAAACTTTTAGAAAATGCTGGTTCAAACAGATTAAACGAATTAACAGTTCCGGATAAACCCGGAATTTATATCATAGCCACAAAATACCAGAATGCGGTTCAAACAGAAAAAATCCTGGTTCAATAACTTTAAATTTTTTGCCATGAAGACTATGACAATGTTTCTTTTACTCACCTTTGCATTTGTTTTAGCATTTGCTCTGAATGATGAGAAAAACCATGAAATCCGGACACTCTCCGGACAAAAAGGGTTGGGATTTTACGGCGCCGCCGCTATTGGCTATTCCCAAATGGAAGCCAAAGACGCCCTGCTAATTGGTGGCCGTGCCGGATTGATTTTTAACCATTCAACAGCTCTTGGGCTGGCAGGTTACGGTTTTTTCAACAACCTCGACGGCTACAACCTGCCGGTCGGCAGCCAGGCCTGGTATTCGCTGGCAGGCGGTTATGGCGGAATTTTTATTGAACCCATTGTGGGTGCATTCAAACCGGTGCATGTTTCTTTTCCGGTTTTGTTGGGAATGGGTGGAGTTGGGTTGGTAAGAAATATCGGCCCCGGAACCTGGGAAGACCCGTTCGATATTGAAATTCCGGAGAATGATTTCTTTTTTGTGTTGGAACCGGCTGTTGATCTGGAGTTCAATGTAGCCTCCTTTTTCCGTTTGGCGGCTACACTTAGCTACCGGTTCACTTCAAATGTTGAACTTACCGGAAAAACCCCGGATGTGTTGCAGGGCTGGAATTTCGGACTGACTTTTAAGCTGGGAAAATTCTGAAAAAACAGAAAAAATCAAAAAAAGGAGTGCAATTATGTTTGCACTCCTTTTTGTTATGTTGACCCGCCAGGGCTCGAACCTGGACTCTTCTGAACCAAAATCAGACGTGTTGCCAGTTACACCACGGGTCAAACTTTTTATGCCTTTTCGTTAAAGACGGTGCAAAAGTATAAATTTTTTTCTTTTCAGCTCTTTTTGAAGGATTTTTTCAAAAATACAGATTCAGTTTTTAGTACTGATTTAATAATTAAGAAATTACAAACACCCATTTGTTCCTTGTTTTTCAGATTTTTGCTATTATTGTTATGAAAATGTGAAGTCGTACGTAAAATCTAAAATTCAACCAATGAAACGCCGTTCATTTCTTCAAAAAAGCCTTCTTACAACCAGCGCTTTAGGACTTGTGCCCGGAGGGTTCGCTTTCCCGGTCAATGCTGAAAACAATGAAATTGTAAATCCTTTAAACGGTCCTCCAGCCGAAGGGCCTTTGGACCAAAGTCTTCCGCTCAGGTACCGCCAGGTTCACCTCGATTTTCATACCAGCGGACAAATTCCCGAAATCGGAATTGAATTTGACCCGGAAAAATTTGCTTCAATCTTAAAAAAGGCGCATGTAAATTCAGTAACCTGTTTCGGACGATGCCATCACGGATATATTTACCATGAAACAGATTTGTTCCCGGAGAGGGTACATCCGCTGACAAAACGGCCGCATCTCCTGAAAGAACAAATCGAAGCCTGCCACAAACAAAATATCCGGGTTCCCATTTATGTTACCGTTCAGTGGGACGAATTCACTGCCAGAGAACATCCCGAATGGCTCATGCTCGATGCAGATGGAAAACCGTTTGGAAATACAACCTTTCAACCGGGATTTTACCGCAGGCTGTGTGTATTAACTCCATATCGCGATTTTTTGAAAAAGTACCTTTCGGAACTGTTTGAAAAAGTTCCGGTTGACGGGCTATTTCTCGATATAGTCGGTGCTTTCCCGAATGCCAACCAGGTGAGCCTAAACGCGATGAGGGAAAAAGGTCTGGATGCCGGTGATATTTCCGTAAGGAGAAAATTTTACGAAGAGGTGATTACCGAATTTAAGTCAGATTTGACTGCACTTATTAGAAAACACGATAAGGATTGCACCATTTTTTACAATGGCGGCCATATTGGGCCCGACATCCGGAAAAGCATTCATTCCTATTCTCATCTGGAGCTTGAATCGTTGCCATCAGGTGGCTGGGGCTATTTGCATTTTCCGCTTACCAGCCGTTATGCCAGAACCCTGGGGCCGGATGTTTTGGGAATGACGGGCAAATTTCATACTTCCTGGGGCGATTTTCATTCGCTGAAAAACAAAGCTGCACTTGAATTCGAATGTTTCAGTATGCTGGCCCTGAATGCCAAATGCTCGGTTGGCGACCAGCTCCATCCGCGTGGCAAGCCCGACAGTGCTACTTATGATCTTATCGGAAGCGTGTTCAAAGAGGTAGCTGAGAAGGAAGCCTGGTGCGATAATGCCAAAGCGGTAACCGATATTGCCGTATTTAGTGCAGAGGAATTTCTTAATCCGGATTCACCGGATTATACCCGGGTTCCCCAGCAAATGATGGGTGTTGTACGGATGCTTCAGGAAGGTCAGCATCAGTTTGATGTAATTGACAGCCAGGCAGATTTTTCAGATTATAAACTTCTGATAATGCCTGATACCATTCCGGTAAATGAAACTTTGAGGGCGAAACTGGAATCATTCCTTGATAAGGGGGGTAAATTAATAGCTTCATACAAGTCGGGGCTTTCGCCTGAAGGAGATAAGTTCGCATCTTCCCGGTTTGGTGTTAAGCTTAAGGGAGATGCTCCGTTTAGTCCTGATTTTCTGGCTGTAACAGGCGATGGAATAGGCAAAGGACTTCCGGAGACCGAACTGGTAATGTATATGAAAGGGATGGAAGTAGAGCCCGATGGAGCAGAATCGTTGATAGATGCTAACGTACCTTATTTTAACCGCACGTGGGAACATTTCAGCTCACACCGGCACACCCCGTCTGAGGGTAAAAAGGGTTATCCGGCGGTTACACAGCATGAGAATGTGATTTATTTTATGCATCCGATTTTTACACAATATGCCAGCTCAGCTCCATTATGGTGTAAAAAAATCTTTTTGAATGCAGTTGAGAGTCTTCTTCCAAATCCGGTACTAAAAATGGAAAATACACCCAGCGCATTAGTGGCTGCCGTAAATATTCAACCAGATAAAAAAAGGTATGTGGTTCATTTACTTTACTATGTGCCTGAACGCAGGGGAAGTTCCTTCGATGTGGTGGAAGATGTGGTTCCGGTTTTTAACCTGAAAACTTTACTGAATATTTCGCAAAAGGTTCGCAAAGTTTCAACAGTTCCGCAGGGGAGGAATATTTCTTTCAAACAAACGGGAAACGGAATTGGTTTTACTTTGCCCGAAATCAAGGGGCATCAGATGGTTGAGGTTGTTTATTCGTGAGATGGCTTTTAACAGAAAATTATTGAAAGGGATTTGTCTGTTGCAACGAATCCCCTTAAAAACCTATCTTTGCCCTGATTCATAAAAAAGGCCAATGTACCGGTTTAAAACAATCAACAACATATTGGGGTGGGCAGTTTTTCTGATTGCTTCCGTTACTTACATACTAACCCTTGAACCAACAGCCAGTTGGTGGGATTGCAGCGAGTTTATTATCAGCGCATACAAACTGGAAGTTGGTCATCCGCCCGGAGCACCTTTTCACATTATCCTTGGCCGGTTTTTCAGTTTGTTTGCGCCCGATGTTTCAAAAGTGGCCTATATGATAAATCTGCTGTCGGCATTAGCCAGTGCAGGAACTATTATGCTGCTCTACTGGAGTATTGTACATTTGGCACAAAAACTTTTCCCGGAAAAGCTCTCAAAAGCTGAACAGATAACTGTTTGGGGAAGCGGACTGGTTGGTTCTCTGGCATTTACCTTTACCGATTCGTTCTGGTTTTCGGCAGTGGAAGGCGAAGTATATGCCTTGTCGTCCTTTTTTACAGCGGCCGTTTTTTGGGCCATCCTGAAATGGGAAAACGAAGCCGGACAAAAGTATGCCAACCGCTGGCTGATTCTTATTGCCTACCTGGTGGGCCTGTCGGTTGGTGTGCATTTACTGAACCTGCTGGCCATTCCGGCAATCGGTTTGGTGTATTATTTCAAAAAGTTTGAGTTCTCCTGGAAAGGTGTCATCGCGGCTTTTTTTATTTCAATTTTAATACTTGCAGGAATTCAGTATGTACTAATTCCCGACATTCCCAAAGCTGCTTTTTTGTTCGACCTGTTTTTTGTGAACACACTCGGATTGCCTTTTAATACCGGGATGCTTGCTTTTTTAATTCTTCTTGTGTCATTTTTGGTCTGGGCCATACGTTACACCCGTAAAAGAAAACTGGTGATATGGAACACAGTTGTTACAGCCACAGTAGTTATATTAACCGGCTATTCAACATTTGCATTGATACTCATTCGCGCAGCTGCTAATCCGCCTATGAACCAAAACCACCCCGACAATGCCTTTGCCCTGCGCAGCTACCTGAACCGCGAACAATACGGCGACAGACCATTGCTTTACGGGCCCTATTATAATGCTCCTCCTGTGGCCAATGCCGGGGAAAAGAAATATTACAACCAGGTAAACGGCAGGTATGAGGTTACCGGGATTTCTGCATCAAAAACGGTTTACGACAGCAAAATGGAAACCATATTTCCACGAATGTACAGCAGCGATCCCCGTCATGTAGAGGCATATAAATTCTGGGGCAGAATAAAAGGCCGGCCGGTTCGTGTACAGGAAGACGGGGAAACAACAACCCTTACGAAACCGAATTTTACGGAAAACCTCAGGTTTTTCTTTACCTACCAGTTGGGACACATGTATTTCAGGTATTTTATGTGGAATTTTGCCGGCAGGCAAAACGATGTTCCGGGGCACGGAAGTTTTTTGAATGGCAACTGGATAAGCGGGTTTGACTTTCTGGATGAAACCCGGGTTGGGTCGCGTGAAAATATGCCGGAGTTTATGAGGAACGATCCATCCAGGAATACATATTATTTTTTACCGCTGCTGTTTGGGTTAATTGGATTGTTTTTCCAATACAAACAAGGACATAAAGGTAAAGAAGGTTTTGCCGTGGTGATGACGCTTTTTATTTTAACCGGAATTGCCATTATTGTGTACCTGAACCAAACTCCTGCCCAACCTCGCGAGCGCGACTATGCCTATGTGGGATCGTTCTTTGCATTTGCTATCTGGATTGGTCTTGCAGTGCCGGCAATCTTTTCAGTGGTTAGAAAAATCTTAAAAGGAACCACAGGCGCTGTTTTGGTTATCCTGGTTTCCCTTTTGTTGGTCCCGGGTATACTGGCCACACAGAATTGGGACGATCATAATCGTTCCAATCGTTACATGACCCGCGATTATGCCATAAACTATCTGGAATCGTGTGCACCCAATGCCATTTTGTTTACTTATGGCGACAATGACACGTTCCCGTTATGGTATGCTCAGGAAGTGGAAGGAATCAGGACTGATGTGAAAGTGATTAATATCAGTTACCTGGGTATGGATTGGTACATCACCCAGCACCGCATGGCCACCTATGAAGCGCCACCCATGCCGTTTTCGTTTCAGGAAGAACAATATTTCATGGGACGCAGGGATGCAGTTTTGGTTCTCGACCGCATTGACGGAGCGGTTGATTTACGCGATGCCATGGCTTTTATGGGAAACGATGACGAACGAAGTAAAGTGGAAATGGTGAGTGGGCAGAAACTCGATTACCTGCCTTCAACAAGTTTTTACCTGCCGGTTGACAAACAAAAAGTTTTGGAAACCGGAACCGTTCAGCCGGATAATGCCGGCCTAATTGAGGATACGGTGAGATTCAGCATAAATAAAAGCTACATTACCAAAAGCGAGTGGGCAGTTTTGAACATTATTGCTGCCAATAACTGGGAGCGCCCCGTTTATATTGACCACAGCCTGATTTACACCAGCAACATTTTTTTCAAAGACTGGCTGCAGTTTGAAGGGCTGGCATACCGGTTTGTGCCGGTGAAAACCGAACTCCGTGAAATGAACGTCGGACATATAAATACAGGCATTCTTTACGATAATGTAATGAACAAATTCGTATGGGGAAATGTAAACCACCCGGATGTTTATCTCGATGATTACAACAAAAAAGCCATCCGCATCATTCAGGCACGGTACATGTTTGCGCGGCTGGCCGAAGCATTGGTAAATGAAGGTCAAACTGAAAAAGCCGAAGAAGTGGTTGACAAAATGTTCGAACTTTTCCCGGACGATAAAATTCCGTTAAGTTATGATTCGTTCCCGGCAACCGAACAGTATTTTAGGGCAGGAGCAACTGATAAAGGCGCTGAAAAAGTGCGTGTTATGGCCGAAAACAGTTTTGCCTTGCTGAATTATTATTTGACATTACCTGAATATTTTGCCCGGGCAGTTGAGGAAGAGCAGGAGCGGGAAATGGGACACCTGCAAAACCTGATGGTACTCACCCGGCGTTACAACTTGCAGGAACTTAACCGTGAAATTGACAACCGCTTGCAGCAACTGATTCAGCAGCTTTCCGATGAAATACGTCGATGATACAAGGATCAAAATAATAATCGACTTTCTATATTGAATGTAAATGATTTTACCGGATTTCTTTTGTTTGCAAAAAGAGCTTTTTCGCCAGCTTTTTCCCTCTCGAAATTATTCCCGGTGTAGGATGCAGGTCGATTTCATGTTCGATAATCGATAAAAGTTCGGGTTTAAAATCCGGCTCATTTTCCGAAATATTATACAAAACCTGCATGGCATGAACTCTTACAGAAACCGCTTCCCGGGCTGATGTGAAAATTCCCAGGCAGTAATTTACCAAGAATGTATAATGTCTTTTCGGGATTTCATTCAGGCTGATTAATTTCAGAAAATGGCGTTTTTTACCGTCGTCGGTTTCTGTTTTCAACCGAATAATCATTTGTTCGGTAAATGGTGCAATCAACTCAGGATATCTTTCATGAATTTTATCGGCCAGCCAGGCGGCACGCCAGCTTTTGGGATGTTTGCTCCGGAAAGCAAAATCCATTAGTAGGTTTAATTCTTCAGGGTCATTTTCAATTTCCTTTATAAGCAGCGGAAGGTTTTCCCATGAAACGATTAATTCTGTCAGTTCTTCTATCGTCATTGAAACGTTTTTTGCAAAGATATCAGGTTCGGATTAATTATTTTTGAAAGATGATAAAAGTTACATGCGCATTGATTGTTCAGGATGGCCGGATTTTGTTAACTCAAAGAGGCGCTCATCCGCACCATCCGTTTCAGTGGGAATTTCCGGGCGGAAAATTACAACCCGGCGAATCGGAAGAGCAATGTATCCTGCGTGAAATAGAGGAAGAACTTGAACTTCGGGTAGAAATTGCAGAGAAACTGGTTCCCTGCGTTTTCGATTACGGTTTTAAGCAAATTGAACTGATTCCGTTTATTTGTATTATTCGTAACGGGACGTTAAAACTGACTGAACATATTACATATAGCTGGACGGATTGGGAAGAAATTGGCACACTGAACATTTCGGAGGCTGATAAATTATTGCTGGCTGACAATCAGAATTGCCGGTTAATCAAAAAATACATTGGGAAACAAATGGATAATTCCAGAAAAAACGGCACCCCAGCCTAAAATTGAGCACATCATATAAAGTACCAGATGTCGGCGATGCCGGTAATATTTTCCGGCAAGAAATGCACCCAATGGAATGGACAAAAGCAGGGGTGTAGTAATAATAATTCCCCAAAAACCGTATGTATTTCTGAACCGCACCAGAAAACGGTTTTTGCGGGTGAATATTTTTATTTTTTTATCTGTTTTGCTGTGTTTGTAAATTTTATGATAACGGCGTTTTATATATTGAGGCACCAGGTTACAAATGTATGGCCAAACAAAATTAAAAGCATGTATTACATATTTACTCAGGTAATAAAAAAACAAAAATCCACCCATGCCACCGGCAAGAACTGCAATTATGGCCTGCTTAAACTCCAGACCGATAAGCAGAGCGTAAGGCAGCGTATAAAAGTATCTCACCGAAGCCAGCAAAATAACATGTATTATTTTGAAAACCATAATTTTATAATCACATATAAAACGTATGGCAAGTCCCTTTGTTTCAACAAAAACAAGAAAAAATCAGTTTAATAAAAAAACTTTTTATAACTGCTTTTAATTTACTTTATTTTGGGGATTTCCTTCCAGATATGCCTTCAGATTGGCGGTGGCAATTTCCATCAGCCTTTCCCGGGCTTCTGTAGTTGCCCATGCAATATGCGGTGTAATGTAACAATTTTTGGCCGAAAGCAATGGATTGCCCGAATCAGGCGGTTCGGTGGATAAAACATCAAGACCTGCACCGGCAATTTTGCCGCTGTTCAACGCATCTGCCAAATCTTTTTCGTTTATCAGCAGTCCCCGGCCTGTATTTATCAGGATGGCCGAAGTTTTCATTTTTTCGATGGCTGACTTGTTTATAAATTTTTCGTTTTCAGGAGTAAGCGGACAATTTATGCTTATAAAATCGCTCTCAGAAAGCAGTGTATCCAAATCCACCTGCCGGGCATTGGGGGTTGCTTCTTTTTTACTGCGGTTTGAAAAAAGAATGTTCATGCCAAAAGCCAGGCCGATTTTGGCCACTGCCTGGCCAATCTGTCCGAAGCCAATAATCCCAAGAGTTTTACCGGCCAATTCGGCTTGCGGTGTAAGGTGGTAGCTGAAATCGACGCTGTTTGCCCAGTCTCCCTTTTTTACCGAATCAGCATGTTTCGATACATTCTGAACGATATGAAGGATGTGCGAAAAAACCATTTGCGCCACCGACGCAGTGCTGTATGCAGGAATGTTGGTAACTACGATGCCTGCCTCACGCGCAACTTCCAAATCCACCACATTGTAGCCCGTAGCCAAAACCCCTATGTATTTAAGTTTGGGAAGCTGACTGATGACTTCCCGGTTAAAAACTACTTTGTTGGTAAAAACAGCTTCGGCATCTTTTGCTCGTTCTACTGTTTTTTCCGGCGGAGTCCGGTCGTAAATGGTGCAATCGCCAAAATTCTTTATGCCATCCCAGCTTAAATCTCCGGGATTAAGCGTGTATCCGTCAAGTACTACAATTTTCATAACACTGAAAAATTTTTGAAGTCCGAAAATAAGTGAAATATTCAAAACCTTCAAAATGTTCAGATGTGCGAATGTCAAATGCAGTGAAAGACAGGTATTTGGGATTAAAAATACTTTTCACGTATGTAGCTTCTTCCAAAAAAATCCATGCTAAAACCGAGTGTAACCTCGTAAGTACCATATTGATATGGAAAAATTTCATTGTATGTAAGATCCATGGCAAAACCCAATCGCAGGTTGTTGTCCAATATCCAGTTCGAAACAAAACTTACGGCATTTCCGGAACGGGACATCAACCCAAGCCATAACTTTTCACGAATCATAAAATTGACTCCAATATCATGCTGCAAGGCTAACCCACGGTTGTATGTCAGCATTACGGTTGGTTTGAATATAAGATAGTTGTATTGAATAAACCTGAACACGTAACCTGCCATCAGGTAAACGGTTTGAATTTGTGCCTCAATGTTGTAATTGTTGATGTTGGCCGTATATCCGTTTTTCAACATTTTGGGAATGGATAAACCCACATAATAATTTTCATCGTAAAGAAAAGCGCCAACTCCAAAATTGGGAAGGAACTTCAGGTCCACATCCTCTGCAAATGCTTCGTCGTACTGTCCGTCAGGGTATAGCTGGTATTGGGTAAGCGGATTTTTGTAGTTTATAAAACCGTATTTTAACCCAAGACGAAGACGACGACGGGTGGTGAGGGGAATTTCATAGGCATAATCGCCAAAAACACCCAGTTTATTTTCCAATCCGTAGTGGTCATTGGTAACATTTAATCCCAAACCAACCCTTTCGTTTTTTGTGGGAGTGTAAAATGAAAAAACCTGAGTGAGCGGCGAACGGTTTATTCCTGCCCACTGCTTTCTAACCAGTGTTGAAAAACCAATTTTTTCCCACATGCCTGCATAAGCCGGATTAACTGGCTGCATGTTAAACATATACTGCGTAAGAACAGGTTCAACCTGTCCGAAGCTTTTTAAAAAGAAAGCAGGAAAAATAAGGGCTAAAACAACTAAGTGTATCTTCCGGTTTTTCATGTTTTCGGAACATTAATTCCGGGTGCAAACTACAAATTTATAGCGACATAAGCAATAAGGATTTTACCTATTTGCAGATAAGAAGAATTGCCGGTTATCGGCATTTTTGAATTTTTATTTTTGCCAGATAAACTGCCGTTTTTTCTTCATGGGTGGAATAGTAACTTACCCACAGGATTTCATTAAACCATACCATCCCCGGATAGCTGGTATCGCCTCCCGAAGGGAGGGTTAGTGCTTCTGTAATTTTCCCATTTTTTACATCAATCCAGCAAATTGAGGTTCTTGCCGGGTGCCAGTTTTCGGTTTTATATAACCTGACAGCAGAAATGAAACGGCCATCGGGAAGCTGAATCATGTGGGGGCCTCCAATGCGTGTTTCCAACTCTTTCCACTCCCATTTCTCATAAGGCGGGAGGGCCGTTCCAATCAAACCGGTTTTGCGTTCACCGTCACGCCGTAACAAACAAAAGGCTGTGTCGCCGTTAAATACTATCGAAGTTTCGTTTGGATAATCGGTAATGCCCAGGTCTTCCACCAGCGTTGTAAAATTTTCCCCATCAGTGCTGGAATAAAGTCTGAGTAAACGCTTATTGTTGCATCCATAACCCATGCTGTAAGCCTTATTTTTATGCCAGGTAGTTCGCCAGAGCCAAAAATCCGGGTCACCAATCGGGAAACTCTCACTCCAGTTGAATCCGTCATCAGAAAACCAGGCCAGCGATTGATGTGTGTGTACAGACTTGTCGTGCAATGCTCCTGCTCCGGTGAGCATCAGCCTGTTTTCAGGAGTTACAGTAATTTTTGCGTCACGCAAGTCCATGTCAGAAGCTGAAATAAGGGCTGCTGATTCCCAATTTCCTCCATCAGTTGAAGCAATCACACGCAAGGCACCATCTGGTGAAACATGTTCGGTTCCTTCCCGAAACACACAAAACCATTTATCCTGAAAGCGGATAAGGTCGGTAAAAGCGTTGTGCGGAGCTTTGTCCCAGATTTTTTTTACTTCAATTAACAGAAGCTCCTTCCCATTATGACGTGACTGTGTTTGCGCCTGATTAACTGTAAAAAAGCCAGATAAAAAAGCAATTATTAAACACACAACAAAAATTTTCATACGAATTGTTTTTATTAATAATTCATTAGGTATAGGCGCTTAAGTATCCCTTTGTTTTGTACTGTCCATACGTATTGCGTCATTGTTTACCATTCTTTTTATTAAGGTATTGAACAATACCCCT
>JAWLCW010000046.1:0-22041 GCA_041686935.1 Mariniphaga sp.
TGAAGGAAAAGAAGGCAAAAACCACAAAAAGGAGCCTGCAAAAAGTCTGAAAGAGAAAAGAGCCGCAAAAGCTGCAAAACGTGATGGAAAGAATGAAAGCGGTACTATTTTGCAAAAATGAATGGGCAAAATATGAAAAACAAATTTAAAGAAGGTACAGTTGTTTGTGCTTTGGTAAATCCAACGCAAAAACTGGTAATCCGGCGTTATATCGATCGCATATATTATTGTAAAATTCAGGAAGATCCTGCCCGAAAAGAACTGGTATATTTTGAACGGGAACTCATGAATTGTATTTAAAAATTTGAAAGAAATAAAGAATACAGCAAAAATATGAAAATAGCTTATATTGCAACTTACCCGCCCCGCGAATGCGGCATTGGTACATTTACAAACAACCTGTTTAAATCGATGCTGGATGGGAACGTAAACCAGAATGAAGTGAATGAGGGTTTTGTGGTTGCCTTAAATGACAATGAACTTGAATATAAATACCCTGATGAAGTTAAAGCAACAATCAGGCAGGATTACCAGGAAGATTATTTGAAGGCGGTAAAATATATAAATTTAAGTGGCGCTGACGTTTGTATTCTCGAGCATGAATTTGGCATTTTTGGCGGACAGAGCGGAGTTTATATTCTTCCGTTGTTGCACCGGCTTAACATTCCGCTGGTGGTAACCTTGCATACCATTCTGAAAGCGCCTTCGTATAACGAAAAGGCAATTTTGAAGGAAATTTGCAAAATGGCACATAAAGTTGTGGTGATGAGCAATAAAGCCATTGAGTTTTTAACTACCATTTATGATGTTCCCAAAGAAAAAATTGCATTAATTGAACACGGTGTCCCGGATATTCATTTTAATCCCGAAAAATCAAAAAAAGAGTTTAAACTTAAAAACAAGAAAGTACTGCTTACTTTCGGTTTTATAGGGCGAAGCAAGGGCATTGAAACAGTGATAAAAGCATTGCCTGAAGTGGTTAAAAAATACCCCGAACTCATTTATATTGTTTTGGGAAAAACCCACCCGAATGTGTTGCGGCACTCCGGGGAAGAATACCGGATTTCCCTTTTGCGATTGGTGAAAAACCTTCATCTTGAAAATCATGTTCTGTTTCTGAATGAATTTATTGACGAACAGAGTTTGTTCAAATATTTATATGCCTGCGATATTTACATCACCCCGTATTTAAACGAGGCCCAGATTACAAGCGGAACACTTTCATACGCGGTTGGAGTGGGGGCTGCTGTGCTTTCAACGCCTTACTGGCATGCAGTAGAATTGCTGGCGGATGAAAGAGGTCGGTTATTTCCTTTTAATGATTCGAATGAATTGGCAAAAACATTAATTCAACTCTTCGATAAACCGGAGAAACTAAAGAAACTACAAAACAAAGCAGGTGAATATGGCAAAAAAATTACCTGGCCCAAAACCGGAGAGAGATACCTGGCGCTTTCCGAAAAAATACTTGAGGAGGAGCATTTGGAAGTTGATAAAATAGAATCGGCGCTCGATTTGCTCATCCTCCCCCCTTTTTCACTTACACACATCAACCGGTTAACCGACGATACCGGCATTATCCAGCACGCCAAATTCGGTATTCCGAACTTAAAAGAAGGATATTGTCTCGATGATAATGCACGGGCTTTGCTGATGGTGCTTATGGCATACCGGCAAATGAAAGACAAACGGGCGCTTGGACTGTCACCCATTTATCTGAGCTACATTCATTACATGCAAAATCCGGACGGGTCTTTCAGGAATTTCCTGAGTTTCAGTAGGAATTTTCTGGACGAAAAAGGTTCTGAAGATTCCTTTGGACGGACAATCTGGGCTCTGGGCTATTTGCTGGGCAACGCACCAAATGATGCTTATTATCAAACGGGCAGATTGATATTTTTCAACGCAGCGCCTAATTTCGAAAAGCTAACGTCCATCAGGGGAATTGCCAATACCATGATTGGAATCAGTTATTATCTGAAAAGCAATCCTTCGGACGATTCCATGACGGAAAGATTAAGAAACCTCGCGAATGGTTTAATGAAACATTACAATGAAAATCAGTCTGCCGGCTGGAACTGGTTTGAATCGTTGCTGGCTTACGACAATGGAATTCTGCCTTTGGCGTTGTTACATTCAGCCGAAATATTAAACGATGAAAAAATTACACAAACAGCTCTCGATTCCATGAAATTTCTGACAGAGCATACCTTAAAGGATAATTATTTGTCGGTAATTGGCAATGAAAAATGGTATAAAAAAGAAGGCGAACGTTCCGTTTTTGCCCAGCAGCCCATCGATGCCATGGCCATGGTTTTAATGTACCACCAGGCATTTCACTTAACAAACGACAAAGAGTACCTGAATAAATTATACACTTCATTTTTGTGGTTTTTGGGTGAAAACGATTTGCGCATGAGTTTGTACGATTTTGAAACCAAAGGGTGTTGCGACGGGTTTGAGAGTTACGGTGTAAACCGCAACCAGGGCGCCGAAAGTTCGCTGGCTTATTTAATTTCCCACTTAACCGTGTTGCAGGCCTACGAAGAATTTCACAGGTCGGATTTGAAACTGGTATAATACCGATTTGTATTTGAATTTACTCAATAAATTCACTGCGTTCTTTATTGACTGTCAAATATCTATCGGCATTATACCACATTTTTTGCCGGTAAAATTTACACCTGAATTGGTATAAAAAAAATCCCGCCAAAAGCGGGATAAATTTATAAACTGTTGCAGTAGTTAAAACTAAGCCAGTTTAACATTTACTGCATTTAATCCTTTTTTCCCTTCTTCCAAATCAAAAGTTACTTCATCATTCTCTTCGATGTTTTCTTTAACACCTGTTGAATGGACATAATACTCTTTCGATGAATTTGCGTCTTTAATGAATCCAAATCCTTTGTCTTCATTGTAAAACTTTACTGTTCCTTTATTCATTTTTTTAAATTTTATACCTGTAAAGTTAGGAAACCTGGTTTTTGAAGTGTTACATAACTTTTTGAAAAAATTACATCATTCCCACATTTGGCGGGGCAGAAACAATTGGGAATTGGATGGGTGCGGAGGGTTGCACTCAGATAATATCTACTTTATCAATTTCCTTCATTATCCGGTCGGTTTCGGTGAGGGCGACAATTATTTTTTGGTTTTTTCCCTGGTTTTGTGCGTTTTGCTCCCGACAATTATCAGAATGCCTGAAAGCGAAGAGACGGTGAGTTTGGGACCATCATTTCGATTCTTCCACAATTTTTATCTCCTCCTCTGTTAATTCATAGAGTTGGTAAACCAATTGATTGATTTTGTTTTCACAATAGTCAATTTTAGAATTAATATTTTGAATTTTGGATGGAAGTCTGGCATTCAACTTTTCGGTATTTAGCTGTAATAACGAGTTTACCAAACCTTCAATCTTCATTTGAATTTCCGCTTCCGCATTTGGCAACGGCAGATTTCGCAAATCATGTAGCAAAACTTTTGGAAAGGTTCCTTTAAATGCATTTGCAGATGTATTTAAATGAAAAAATGAAATTAAACGGGAATTGATTAATCCAAGTATATATTTAATTGATACCCCGTCCGATTTAATTTTAATTCCATCTACTGAGTTTGAAAAAACATAATCGCCATCCACATAGGTTGCCTGAATAACACCTTTTGCTGTAACTTCCCTGACAAGAATTCGTTCACCATCAAACCAATGCGGCTGTCTCGGTGCTGCAAGCCATTCGCCATAATCAACAAAACCTCCCTTCCAATCTAACTTATATCTTTTAATTTCACCTCCACCTATTAAGGGTCGATGAGAATCTTTAATTTTTTTATCAGAATGGAATGTTTTTAATTTTGATTCGTTTGGTTTTTGGGGTGGTTTGCCCTTTCCATTTTCATATATTTTTACTCCCCAAACAACATCTCCAAAATCATTTAAAATAAATTTTTGATTTCTTAATTTCTGAATAAGTTGATTGGTTATATTATCGGAATAAACCGGGAAAATATAATTGTTATCGAACTTAATTTCATCCGTGTTTACGAAATAAACTCTTTTATCTTCCATGTCCCAGCGTTTAACAATAAAACTAGGCGATGGTTTTTCGTTGGAAACAATTAAAATACAAGTCTCGACATTTGCATCTTTAAACGTATGTTTTGGTGCGACAACAAAGTTCTCAATGTTTGTTTCTTCAATTAGATATCGTCTTAGTTTATTGTCATATTTCGAAGCTACCCATGCTGAAGGAATTATGAAACCTAAATATCCTCCCGAATTCAGCAATTTTTTCCCTTGTTCAAAGAATAAATTGTAAGTATCCAATTGGTAGTTAGCAACCTGATATTTTTTTCTGAAATAAATATCGACATCTTTAGTCAAAGAAGCTCCGTAAGGTGGATTGCCAATTACAACATCAAATCCACCATTAATTTTATATTTCCCCTCAGGCTCATCCAGCTTATATTTTTTTAGTAATTTATCTGTATCATCTTGAAGATTTTTTACTTTTTGGAACTGAATTCTGAAATCCGGGTTTTCAGTTGTTTTTTGAATCTTAAAAACTTCAGGAAATGCCTTTTGCCAGTTGAATGGTTTTACCTTTTTTTCCAATAAATCCAGTTCACCGTTATAAAAATCGATATCCACCAAACTGTTTCCGCTCTTTATGTTGTTTTCCAGGGTTGGCAGCACCCGTTCCTTAAAATCGAGTTTTTGTATGGAGGCAACAGTAATGCCTTCCATACATTTTAAAAGCAAACTAAGCTTGGTTACCTCAACGGCATTGGTATCGATATCTACGCCAAAAATGTGGTTCAGTAAAATTTCTTTCCTTAGATGTGAATCCAGTTCTCCGTCGGGGGTCAACGGCAATTTATTGCGTTCGCGGATTGCCTTTTTTCGTTCAAATTCAATAAGTTTATTATTTGCCGCATCCTTCGAATATTTCTCAAAAAACGAATAATAGTAATTTTTGTAATGGTCGAGCAAATACTGGTAAGCGCCGATTAAAAAACTACCGCTGCCACAGGCCGGATCACAAATTTTGATTTTTTCAATTTGTTTGGGCGTTTTTCCGTCAATCAGTTTTCCAACCGTGTTTTTTACAATGTAATCAACCACATATTGTGGCGTGTAATAAACTCCACCCGCTTTTCGCACTTCCGGTTTTTCCTCAATTTTTGCCTGGTGGGCAGGGGTAATACGAATTACTTTTCCAAGAAATTGTTCGTAAGCACTCCCAAGTATTTCAACCGAAATAACCGAAAATTCATAAGGGCTTTCAGGGTAATACATTTCATTGACAATGGTTTTAATTACTTTATTGTCAATTTTCAGGGTTTCCGAAATCAAATCTTTTCTAAAATCGAACAGCCCCGAATTGTATTTTTCATCCGCTTTCCTGAAATTTAAAAACAGGTTTTGATACGCATCGCCTTTTTGACCTACCGAGTTTTTAAGCTGTCCGTACTGTTCAACCCCACGGTCTTCGGCAATTCTCAGAAATATGAGCCGGTCAATCGTTAACTGAACTGCATAGTTTATTTCATCTTCGTCGAGTTCTTTATTTCTCAGGCTGATTGAAGTGGCAAGGTAAGTTCGCCAATTGTCAAGCGATGCAAGAAAATCTTTGTCAACCGTTGCTGTTCCTTTTTTTACAGTGTCACTTTTTATGTACCGGTCGAAACTGCCTTTTAAAACACGCTCTTTGGAAAAAGTGTCCCACAAATAATCAAACTCTTTCAGGAATTCGGTGTATTTGATGTACTTAATTCTTGCAATTCCTGATTTATCGGTTGGTTTTGGTTTTTTGGTACAGTCGTAAACCGCAAATTCCTCGAAGTCGGTAATTATACTCACCGGCAATTTGGCACTCCATCCGTAACGTCTGATTTGATAGGCAACCGAGATATTGTTTTTGATGTCGGTGTTTGGTTTTTTTGCCTCAACAAAAAACAACCTTTTTCCACCCGGTAACCGGAATGAATAGTCAGGTGCTTTAGTGGCTTTCCCAACTTTTACTTTGTCTTCGTGAATGACTTCCCGGTAAGCTTCTGCATATCCCTGCGAATTATCGACATCCCAACCCAACGCTTTAAAAAAAGGGTCAATAAAATCCCTTCTTGTAAGAGTTTCGTTATAATCAGCTTGTTTATAAGATTCAATTTGCTCGTCGAAACGATTGACTAATTCCTGGATTTCCAGGTATGCTTTTTCCTTTGAAATCATAACTTGTTTAAAAATTTCACAATTTACCAAATTATTACCGTCTGGGTTATGCCTCTGGATAAAAAATGTGTTTGACAGCGAAACGATGTCCCGATAATTATCTTGAGTCGGGAAGAGCCGGAAAGAACAAGTGTACTGTTATTTGGCTTCTCAAAATTCTAAAAAAACCAATTTGACTCCTCTGAACCTCAGCGTTGAGCCTTTTAGCATCAAATTATACCTTCCGGGCCTCAACGTTCAGCCTTTTTACCTCAAAATTGACCCTCTGAGGCCGGAGTTTGAGCCCCGGAGCCTCGCGTTTGAGCCTCGGAGACTCACGTTTGACCCTCTGAGGTCGGAGGTTGAACCTATTTACTGTCCTTTCCTACAATAGCTTGACAGATTTAACTTCTATTTCTGATATGTGTAAATGTTTATTTTGCATTTACTGTTTTGCAAAACTATTTAATTTTTTATTCCTGTAATTTCTTTCCTGCATTATTTAATTCCTGTAAATGTTTACACCTTTCTATTTTAGCCCTGACTAAAGGGACAGCTAAAATTCTTTTTCCTGTTACTTCGTGCAGCTTCATATTTTATCTCTTGTTTTCGTTACAGGGTTATTCGTTGCTGCTGGTTTTGTCGTCGTATCAAATTCCCGCTTTTTCCAGTGCTTTTTCAGTGGCCCGGATTCCCTGTGCGCATCTACAGGGAACATAAAATCAATGCTGCGGTGCGGACGTTTGTTGTTGTATTTGTAAACCGCAACCTTTGCCGCTTCCAGGGCAGCATGATAATCCGGAAAGGTTTTGTTTAATTCGTATTCGTCTTTTAAAATACCGTTGACCCGCTCGGCTATCGCATTTTCATATGGGTCGCCGTTTTCGGTCATCGAAATATTGATATTTGAACCTTTCAGGTAATTCACATAGTCGGTGCAGCAATACTGGATGCCGCGGTCGGAATGATGGATAAGGTTCTGCTTCACCCCTTCTCCTGAAACGGCCATTTTTAACGCGTTTAAAGCCCCTTCGCTGGTGAGGTCGGGCCAGAGGCACCAGCCAACAATTTTCTTCGAATAAGCGTCGGTAACAAGCGAGAGATAAACAAAACCTTTTTCCGTGCGGATATAGGTAATATCACTGACCCATAACCGCCCCGGGTTTAAAAATTCAATGTCCCGGATCAGGTTAGGATACTTGCGAAAAAGATGGTTTGAGTTGGTTGTTTTAGGGCCGCGCTTTCGCCGCCTAACCAGCAGGCCATGCTCCCGCAGCAGAATATAAAATTTGTCTCTTCCATATTTAATATTATGTTGCTGTAGTGCCGGCCCCAGCAGTAGGTGGAGCTTTTCGGCTCCCATCCGCTTGTGCTCCTTGCGCAATTCTTTTACCTGTTTTAATATGAAAACTTCCTCCATCTGGTGCCCGGACTGACGTTTCTTATTGTCATACCAGGCCTGGCGGGTAAACCCAAACAGCTCGCATAGTACCGTCTTGGAAACCAAAGGATACATGCGCGCCAGTGCATCTACTGTTTGGGTCCAGACTTTTTTCTGATTTCAAGTTTGTAGTCGTTTTCGGCAATGTCAATCATTGTGTCCAGTGCCACGTTTTTCATCTGTGCCCGTTCCAACTGCTTTTCAAGCTCCCTGATGCGTTTCTCCAACGCTTTGATGTCTGTTCTTTCTTTTGCACTCATAGCACGCAAAGATAAGTGGATTGCATCGGAATAACGATCTTGCCAACGGCGGATCAGCATCTTATAATCCCATTTGGGAAGAGAAAAACGATCTCGCGCCTCTTGCATGCTTATTCTTTCGCTATCAATTTCACTTACTAACCAGCGACGAAAACTTACTTCGTAATCATTGTAATTAATTTTTTTCTCCTGAAACCCATCCATGTTATCGGTTAACATGGTTTCTTTTCCTTTTTTCATTTTTCCTGACGTTTTTAGCGTCAAGCTATTTCAGGGTAAGACATACCTCAAATTATATTCTCAGAGCCTCAACATTGAGCCTTTGAGGTACGCCCCCCCACTTCGGAAGTACCCCTCCCCACTTCGGAAGTACCCCATGGGAGATTTTAGGGGTGGGCAAAAGTGCAAAAAAAAGAGGCGCCTGGTGTGGCGCCACTGTTTTCTGTTTTTAATCGGCGGTAGGTTTTGAATCCCCGTTGCCTGATTTTGTTTTTTCAAAACGTTTTTTCAGGTCGTCGTAAATTGATTTGGCCCCCGGCACATTCATTTTGGTGGCTTGTTTTACCGAGTTGTAATAACTCAGCGCATTTACATAACTTTCTCCACCGGCTTCCATAACCGTATCGTCGAGGCCGTCATCTAATGCTTTTATGGTACGCAAAAGCGGAGTAAGCTGTTCTGTAACTTTCATATCGCCGGCCAGGCCTTCGCGGTCCATGTACGGTGGTGCAAACTGGGGTGCAGTTTGGCAATACTCGAGGGTTTTTTCAACAAACGGGACTGTTTTGTCGCTCATTTTTGGGATAGTCCTTCTTTCCTCGGGAGTGAGTGCAATTAAATAAGGTTGCAGCGCTGCGGCTACTTCATTTAACTTTTGGGTTACTTCTGTAATAACCTCGTCAGGAATTGAAAAATTAATTTTGTTGTCCATAATTTGGAGTTTTTAAAATGTTAATGGTTTGTAAATATGTTTAAAAGCGTAGGCAATTTAATATGAATATCAGAACATTACAAAAAAATAAATCAAAAAAAAACCACATTGTGCTATAAAACATTTTTTTGTGGCGGATGGGTGGGGAGGTAAAAATTCACAAAAATACCCTGTTATGTGTTAATGGCTAAAGTCGGTTTTTGACGCTAAAGATTTAACCCCCGGCTTAAGCCCAGGGCAATAAAACCCCTGACAAACATGGGCTTTAGCCATTAATAGTTAATTTTACCGCACAGTAGTGGTTAATTTTAAAAGGCTCCTGATTTTTGCCTTTAAAAAGTAAAAGTGATTTTGCCGGCAAATATCGTTCGGATGGGGATCTTACAAAACAAACCGTCAAAAGTTACTTATTCCTTCTTGCTGATACTTTCTTTTGCTTTAACTTAAGCTTCAATTCTTCCTTATCCAACTTAAGTTTGCTGTTTTCTTTAACCAGTTTTTCAATGGTTTTCCCTAATTTTTTATTTACAACATCGGTTTCAATTTTTGCATTAATTACGTCGAAACGCAAATCCTGTAGCTGAACCAGTTGTTCTTTTAATTGTCGGTGTAATTCAAGAAGTTCAATTTCTTTTTGTTTCAGTGCTGTTATATCGGTGGCTAATATGATATAATTATCGCCGTGCAGGTAAGCAGGCAATAACCGAACAGACAGTTTTAGCCAGGTTGAGTTGGTTAAGGATATTATCAGCGCTTTGTTTTTGCGGGAAGTCAGTTTTTCCAGCAGGTTTTCCAGGTTTAATTTGTCAATGGGAACGATATAATCTTTAAAATATGAACCAATCACATGGTTAACCGGTTGTTTTACGAGTTCAGCAAACCGGTTATTGCAATACAAAATCAGACCTTCTTTATTCAATGTAACTGCCCCTCCGTGCATTTCTTCAACAAAAGTACGGTAGGGTGTTTCAGCCGAAGAAAGCGAGTAAACCTGTTCACCTTTGTCACCCGAAATTACAATTGCATCTACTTCTCCGCTTCGTATGGCTGAAAGCATTTCTTTTGCTTCCAACAGGCGTGAATGCAATTCTGCATTGTCAGCTATTAGCTGCTCTTTTGTTTTGGATGTTGCTGTATTTGTCATAAATCGAATGTTTTAATTCGTTAAAAACATTACGTTTTTGCTAATTTTTTTAGGTCTAAACCTATAAGCACTTTCTCTTCGTTTGACATATCGCCAATGATGCGCCTGAAAGGAAGCGGCAATTTTTTAATCAGTGTTGGGGCTGCAATTATCTGTTCCTCTTTTGCTGCCAGTGGATTTTGATATAAGTCAATCACTTCCAGTTCATATTGTCCTTCAAGATACTCTTCACAGATTTTTTTAAGGTTTGAGATGGCCAGCACCGATCGGCTTGTGGTACCGGTGATATATAAACGCAAGATATATTTATCCGGATTCTTATCAGCGGTGGTAAGATTAAATTCATCTGTGGCACTTTTTACTTTTGCTTTTTTCTCGTTCATAATAATATCTTACGAATATTGTTTATCCTTCAGTTCGCTTCCAATAAATCCAGGCCAATTAAAACGCGCTCTGTATCTGAGAGATCACCGATTATCTTGCGAACAGGTACCGGTAATTTCCTGATTAATGTTGGCAGGGCAACAATTTGGTACTCGTTGGCCAATTGTGGATTTTCCAACAAATCGATCACTTCAATGGAGTATTTTCCGTCCAGTTGTTCTTCACAAATTTTTTTCAAATTGGTAAATGCAGTTATGGCTTTTGGTGTTTGCCCGGCTACATATAACCGAAGTATCCACATATCTTTAGTTGATTTACGTGGTTTTTTCTCCTTAATTTTTATATCCGGGTTTTCTTTATCTGGCATCATAGTATAGTTTTTTTATAGTTTCTTTTGTTGTATTGTTGTTCGGTTTTAATTTCAGCGTTTCGGCTTTCTGCCATTTTTACTTTATCCAGTTCAAGGCTTTTAATTATTTCCTGCTCTGTTTCTATCATTTTCAAGGCTTCCGATTCTTCCGATTCAAAATCGGCATATAAAGAAATAATCTTTGCTTCCAGTGTTTTTCGTTTTCGTTCTATTTCACGTTTTTTCCGTTCAATATCATTCTTTCGTGTCAGCACTTCGGCATTTTCCAGCGTTTCCTGTGCAATACGGGCCGAGCCGGTTAAAACACCACCTGAACCTATATAAACCTTACGCAACTCTACGCCGTGGTTGGTTAAAATGAATTCCCGAATTTGGTTTGAATTGGCCATACCTCTTGATTTAAGGACATACATTCCCCTGTTTCGTTCGCCGTTTAATTCTATATCACGAAGCAGCAGCCAGGTATCAATAAGCGATGAAATGTTTGTATCAGCATGCTCCAAAGTAGTTCCGCTGGTTGTTAAGCTGGTAAATAAGGCCGTTATTTGATTCAACTTCAGAAAATCGACAATACGCATAAGCATTGTTTTTACTTCGAACTCTTTATCGTCAATCAAAAAAGTATTTATCGGATCGAAAATTACAACTTCAGGTTTAAAATCATTAACCGCCTTGTGCGTTGCAACCAGGTGCATTTCCAAACCATAAAATGTAGGCCGGGTTGCCTGAAATTTTAAAAGACCTTTCTGCACCCAGGGTTCAAAATCGATTCCAATAGAAAGCATATTCCGAATAAGCTGGTTTGGAGATTCTTCGAAACAGAAATAAAGAACCCGTTCGCCACGTTTACATGCTGCATCGGCAAAGTGTGCCGCAATACTTGTTTTTCCCATTCCGGCAGTTCCCGAAATGAGTACGGTGCTTCCCCTGAAATACCCTTTTCCTTCGAGCATTATGTCGAGTGCAGCTATACCACTGGAGATTCTTTTATTTGTAACCGTGTGGTTTAATCCCAGGGAAGTTACCGGTAATATCGAAAAACCATCTTCGTTTATCAGAAACGGATATTCATTGGTTCCGTGAATCGAACCACGATACTTAACAATCCGTAACCGGCGGGTGGAGTTCTGTTTAGTAACCCGGTGATCGAGCATAATAACACAATCTGAAACATATTCTTCCAAACCCTGGCGTGTTAGGGTTTCGTTACCGCGTTCGCCGGTTATAATTGCTGTAACCTTTTTTTCTTTCAGCCAACGAAACAAACGCCGCAGTTCGGCGCGCAGAATCAGTTGGTTGGGTAACCCTGCAAACAAGGATTCAATGGTGTCCAAAACAACGCGTTTTGCTCCAATGGAATCAATGGCATAACCAAGACGAATGAATAATGCTTCCAAATCGTATTCCCCGGTTTCTGCTATCTCACTGCGTTCGATGTGGACGTGTTCAAGCACAATTTTTTTGTTTTTAACCAGGTCGTCCAAATCGAAACCAAGTGAAGAAACATTTTGTATTAATTCTTCATTTGTTTCTTCGAACGACATAAACACGCCGGGTTCGTTAAACTGTGTTGCACCACGCACAATAAACTCCATTCCGAACAGCGTTTTTCCACAACCTGCGCCACCACAAACGAGCGTTGGCCTGCCGGCAGGTAATCCGCCATCGGTTATTTCATCGAACCCCTGAATTCCGGTTGGCGACTTGTGTAGTTCATGGCCGAAGGGTTTCTCTTCCGTATTTTTCATTAACTCAATATCTTTTTACTGACCGATAAAATTATTTCGTATTACATAGGATATAGTTACACAATTATGAAAAATATTTACATAATTCCCACATTTTTGAACTTATTCAGAAATGTTAAATAATTTGCAAACGTCTTTGTACGACATACTTCTTAACTCTTTTTCACTGATATTTTCAAATGATGCCGATTTTAATGTTTCGGTGTTTCCGGGAATTGCAATGAACCGAAAGTGATTGCCGGTAGTAAACGGTTGTGTCGTCATATCCGTAGTAAACTCGATCATTTCATAATCCGGAATCAGGAAATCCCAGTTTGCACCCACAGCAAAAGCCGGTAAAGGTCTCACTGCTGCTTCGTAAACATCGCCTTCAAGCGAAGCATAGGCCAGAATTACTCCACGCTCAACAATATCAGCCGTTAAATCGGGAGCCACAACACCGAAATACCAATCGCCCGATGTACCCAACCATTCCGATGGGGTCATCCATTCCGAATAGAAAACAGTGGCATCAAGGCCATCAAGCCCGTCTTCCCCGTCTTTACATCCGGTAAAAACAACAATGGATAATGCCATCAACAAATAGATAATGTTAATTTTTGATTTCATGTTTTATGATTTTTCTGCAAATTTTATCAGTTTTTTATTGAACTTTTGTGTCTCTTCCAGAAACAGGCTGTGGCCGGATTTTTCAAAAGGAATCAGTTGGGAGTTTTCAATTCCGGCATTCATTTGTAAGGCAAGGTCAAATGAACATATTTTGTCTTTTTTACCATGTAAAATCAATGTTGGCATTTTTATTTTCTTCATATCTTCTCGCAAATCGGTATCGCGCAGGGCGACTAAACACTGTGCTGTAGCGTAAGAAGATGCACTTAATCCAATTCCATTCAACCAACTGCCGATTCCTTTATTTAAAGAAGTTTGGGTTGCAGAGAATATTTTGGCGAAATTGGATAGAAGTTTTGGTCTGTCGGTATTGTTTAATTTGATCAGGTCGTCAGCAGCCTTTTGGGTAAGATTGTAAGGAAAATCTTTGCGTTTTGTCCAAAGGGGAACTGCTGCACCAGCCAGCACCAATTTTGAAACATGGGCTCCGTTATATACCGAAACATAACGAACAGCAATTGCCCCGCCCATTGAAAAGCCAACCAACACGGCATCGTTTATTTCCAGAATATCCAAAACCCGTTTAATGTCCAATGCGTGTACATCATAGTTGTGCTGTCCGTAAGGTTTATCCGATTTTCCAAAACCTCTTAGTGTAATACCAATTACGCGGAATTTATTCTTTATCAATTCGTGGTACTGGTATTCAAACATTTCGTCGCTCAATGGCCAGCCGTGTATCAGCACAATTGGCCTGCCTTCGCCGCCATCTGAAATATGAAGTTTCACATGAGGTTCAACTTCAATATACTCTGCCCTGGTGGCACCTGTATTGATTACTTCAACTTTTGTTGTCATTTCCTTTCATTTAATTAATACCTGAATATTGCAGCGAGCCCTTTATCGGATGGCATCTTTTCGGTTGGAAGCACCATCACCTGTCCGCCCATTTTTATTACCAATTCCCCCATATCGTCCAGCAGATCATCTACTCTCGGATTTTTCATGTCTTTTTTCTGTGTATTTCCCGTCACCAGATTTGTTACCCTGGCAGCAATAATCCGGTCGGCTTCAATAAGAAGCGTATCAACGCGTCCCTCAACTGCGGCTACGGCTACTTCCTTGTAATCGTCGCTGCCTTTGCCATTTGCACGTGCCTGCTCAAACCGTTCAGCCAGGCTGTCAAGTTTCAGGTTATATTCCGGTTCCATTATTTCCCATGCCATTTTTGCCAGTTGATCCGGTGATACTGATGAAGGATTTATGGCAATACCTTTGGAGAGCAGAAGGGGATTTTTGCTTACCTTCTGAAAAAGGTTGTGGTGTTCGGGCAGGGCAGCCAGAATAAGCGGCCAGCCTGTAGGCTTCGAATAGTGTTCATATATCGCATTCGCAACCACACGAAAAAACCGTTCAGCATCTTTTTCGGATTCTTCCTTATAGCCACCATGTCCATGATGCATGCTTGTACTTTCTCCTCCTACGCCGCCATAAGATGCTGTTGTTGAATGTTTATCGGTCAATTCATCACCCAGCGCTTCTTTTATGGTTTTTGGAGTGTCGCCAGTGAGTTCAACCTCAGTAAGTGAGTGACGGTTGCCCTCAAAAAGCTTTATATCGTGAAGGGTTAAACCCAATAAATGGAACTGGTCGAGCGACTGCAAATATTGCCGGAGCGGTTTGGTGTGGAAACTGTCGGCCACCATGGCCAGTTCTTCAACCGACTTATGTAGTCCTACAACTTTAAAAATTCCTTTTGCACTAAAAACAGCCAGTCCATCTTTTGTGTAATTCCAGATATCATTGTCGTTAACAAGTGCTTCGATAGGCTCCAGAAATTCTTGTGCCTCACTGGCAGAATATTTTTGCATCAGCGATTCTTCCATTTGCCTGATAAGGTTTTTAAACCGTATTGGATTCTGAAGGTTTTCAGGATGGGTTCTGTCCGTAGGCATGTAAAGGGAAAAACAAGGCCCCTGACTTACTGCCAGGAGCTCTTGAATTAATTTTTTTGTAAGGTTTTCCATTGTATTTTATTCCAAATCTCTCTTGTGAAATGAATTGTTGAACTCTTCGCGTTCATAAAATCCATCAACAGTATTCGAACTGTGAATTGTGTTATTTCCTTTGTAATGGCGCACTGCATCTAATTCATAACCAAAATCAATAACATCACCTTTTTTAAACCGTTTGACCTTTGCAAAAGTTGATCTGTCAATCTGTTTGGTATTCACCAGTTTGTTTTCCTCGTCGAAATTTGCCATTCCAATGGGAATAATCAGGTGATTTTCTCCATCCTTGTTTAAAAACGCATGAACACCTTCGCTTACAGAGGCTTGATACGTGTTGTGCCCTTCCTCAATCAATGTTGAATCAACTTCAACATCAAGGTAAACTACGCGTTCAGCCAGTTTATTTACCAGCAAATGATCCACTTTCCCAACGGTACGGTTGTTTGCATCTTTCACATTCCAGCCCCTGACATCGTTGTAATTTTCAGCCACTTTATACCCTGATAATTCATCGAGGTTAAAAAGATTTTTATTTGTATCTGTCATTTTCTAATTTTTTAAAATTTATTAATTCATTTTTTCAAGTAAGTCAGAAGCTTTAGCAAAGAAATTCTTCACTGCATCTTTCTGTTCAAGTGTAAGTACCTCCGGATTAATTGATGCTGATGCACTTTTCAAATCATCCACTTCCGCGGTTAACTCAGGATATTTAGCCAGTTGCATATTTTGTAATGCCGTGGTCGATCTGTCAGTCGCATTTCTAATGTTTTTGGCATGTGAGGTTTCAAAAGGTTCATTGTCAATCAGATTAGCTGATTCTTTTACCTTATCCAAATCTGCCTGAACATTATAACCAATTTCACCGGCCATGGCATTTGTTGCAGCCGTTAATTTTAATAGCGCTTCATTTGTGTAAGCATGATCCAGACTCATGCGGGCGGTATCGTTTTTCACAAAACTTACAAAAGCAGCTACGGTGCTGTTGTTTTCTTTTACGCCCAAAAGGCCGGATTCGCTCACCTGTGAAACAAAGCTTGTTTCGTTTACTTCTTCTATCGGGATGCTGTTACTTTTATCACGAAATACGATAAAATAAACAAGTATTGCAGCAATAACAAGGCCTACAATCATCCACGGCCAATTCTGTTTTTTCTGTTCAATCTTAATTTCTGCCATAATAATTTTCTTTTTAATTGTTTATATTGAAAGTATAAAGCTGAGGATAATTACATGATTAGTCTTACACAACTTTCACGAAGGTTTACATCATTCACACATTTACGGGAGAGGGATTATTTCGAAAACAGACTTTTTATTTTTTTCCACCAAACTGAAATTGGTCCATTGCCATCGTTTTCCTTTTTATTGTGCTCACCAATAATTAGTGCAACGGGTTTAAGTTCATCAAATTCTTCGCAAACCACCCTTAACATGGCGGCTAACGGCAAAAAAAGAATCATGCCGGCAATTCCCCATACAGACGCACCGATAAACAAACTAAGAATGACTGTTAATGCATTAAGTTTTAAACTGCCCCCCACGATTTTTGGAGACAGAAAATTATCGGTAACCAATTGTACAGCATAAAATAAAATGGCCACTGCTACCGGCATCCAGATAGAATCGTAAGATACCAAAGCGTAAATAGCCGGAATTAAAGCTCCCATTACAGCACCGATATATGGAATGATGGCCAGGACAGCGCCTAAAAATCCGAAAAGGAAGGGATTGTCGATGCCAATTATCAGTAATCCAATACTGTTGGCTAATCCAATAATAATGGTAAGAAGCAACATGCCAAACAGGTATTTTTGTCCAACCTGCTGCACCGATTTAAACATTTTGAAAACCCTGTTTCTTTTATCTTTAGGTGAAAAAGCCAGAAATGCATGCGTCAGGCCATCTCTGTAAATGAGGAACAGGAAAATAAAAACAATTGTTGCCATCAATCCGGCAAAAAATGTTGCGGTATTGCTAACGGTTTTTTGTATTAAAAATCCGGTTGAACTACTTGCCCATTCTTTCATCCGGTTTAATAGTTCATCCCTTTCAAGGTTTTCAACAAAACTCACATTGTTATTGATAAAAACGGTAACATCTGCAAAAACACTAATGATTTCATCCTTAAAATCACGGAATTCTTTCGACATGTTAATTAGCTGAGTTGAAAAAAAGTAAAGGACTCCTGCAATTAATAGAATTACAGAGAAAATGGAAAGAAAGGCAGCCAATATTTTGCTAATATTCCATGTCTCAAACTTTTTTGCCAATGGTAAAAGTATAAACGAAATAAGTAAAGCAACACTTAGCGGAATGAGAATTGGTTTAGCCAAAACCATTATTGCAAACAGCGCAAATATTGTGACAATCACGTAAAACAATTTCTGAAATGACAGTTTCATTTAACTTTTTGTTTTTAAATTTTTTTCATGTTGATCCAGATTAATTGGGTTTAACCTGCTTATCTGATTTCGCAATTTCAGTTGGCGCCACTCTTCCCGAAATAAAATCGGCATAAGCACGGGTAAATTCAGCGCCAAAGAAAACAATCATGGAAGAATAGGAAACCCACAGCATGATTAGAATAATAGAACCTGCTGCACCATATCCGATTTCGGGGTTTAATTTCCCGAAATACAAACCCAGTCCAAATTTGCCAATACCAAACAGAAAAGCGGTAAATATTGAACCAATCCACACATGTTTCCATTTTATTTTTGCATCGGGCAGAAATTTGAACATCAATGCAAACAAAACGGTAAGAATTATAAAAGATAAAACGAAATTGACTGCTTGCAGCGTAACAAAAAATGTTTCGGAAAAATGACCCGATAACCAATTGCCAAAGGCCGAAAGCAATGCAGAAACTATAAGCGAAACCATGAGCAAAAACGCAATGGTAACGATTAGACCGAATGAGAATAAACGAATCCTGAAAAAACTCAAAATACCGTTTTTCGATTCATCAACTTTAACCTCCCATATGATATTTAATGATTTCTGAAACTGTGCAAAAACGCCTGTAGCGCCTACAAGCATTACAACAACTCCGATTATTGTTGCCAAAAGGGAGTTTTTCGCTGTGCTTGCCTGAACAATTATATTCTGAACCTGCAGGGCTGTATCGGCGCCCATTGTGGATGTGAACTGGGCTGATATAAGATTGTTTACCGCATCGTTTTCAAAAAAATAACCGGCGGTTGTTAAAATGACTACCAGCAATCCGGGCAATGCAAAAATTGCATAATAGGCAATTATTGCACTTTCCCGAAACGGGTCTTTTGCCCACCATCCTTTCAGCGCCTTTTTTAGGATCTTAAAAATTTTTCCAACAGGAACCTTCATTTTTTTTCATGATTCATTTGGGCGCCAAGTTGGGTAAATATGAAATGGTTTGTATTACATAAATTTATAAAAGAGTTACAACATTCACACATTTTGGAGAGGGCAAGGAACAGAGGATCGCATCCCTTTTTCATCATCGGCAGGTAAATCAGACAAACAATAAGGCAATAAGGTCCGGGTCATTCCGGGGTCTGCAATGCTACTAAGGTTACGAATTGAAAATAAGGTTTTTAAAATCCCAAATTTTCATAAAGAATAATAATTTTCTTCGCGCTATAACCTTATTTCTTTTACCAAACTTAGTAACCAGCGGAAACTCCACTAAACCGTAACCTTATTAACTAATTATGGAGTTTCTGTATCTTCCGTAATAATCAGTAAAACCTAAATTTTTGCAGGTTTTTGGAACGAAGGGGATGCTATCTTTTTGGCAAAGAGCTGAGAGCAGAGAACCGTGGACATTGTGAGAATGTTGTAAATTTATTATAGAATTATGTAACATTCTGAATAATAAATTGTGCCAACTTTGAAGCGAGATGACTAAGAAAATATTTTTGAGGATTATTTTGAGAATTACGGCTTTTGTGCTGCTGGTATGGCTTTTAACAAATGTTGTTGTTGAACCCTGGGTAGGGCAAAAAATTCAGGCTTCGGTAAACAAAAAATCAGGTGATTATCAATTGGAAATAGAAAAGGTTGATATTTCAATCCTTCGTTCAGGTATTGAATTTAGAAACATTACCGTGCTTTCGAAAACGGAAATTGAAGGAAAATCCGGGTTAATTGGAGAAATTGAATCGGTAAAATTCAAAGGAATTCATCTCCGGAAAGCTGCATTCAAGAATGACATTGACATCAGGGAAGTTGATATTTTTAACAGTCGTATTATTGGAGCGGTTGATTTTCCGGAGAATACCGGGCCGGCGTCCGTTTCACCATTAAATATCAGAATAAAAAACCTGTTTTTTGATAAGCTGGTTGTTGATTTAAAAGACAAATCAACGGCACAAACTTATTCCCTGAAAGATGGCGTTTTAAAAGTTTATGATATCCAGGTTGAGAAAAAGGACACCTTATCGCCCGGTATTTTTGGTCAGTTCGATTTTGATGCGTTGGAATTCAAAACCGTTACAGCCGACAGCCTGTACACGTTTTCAGCCGTTGGAATAAACAATTCTGCAGCTTCAAATACACTGACAGTTAGCAATTTTGCGATTCAGCCCAATTATTCCGAATATGAATTTGCTGCCCGGCACCAGTATGAAACGGATCGTATTGAAGGCACGTTCAGCCAGATATTCTTTCATGATTTTTCTGCCGCAGACTTCGTTAAATCCGGAAATCTGACCAGTTCATTTATCGAAATCGGGGAAGTGGAGCTGAATGTTTTTCGCGATAAACGTAAAGAATTCCGGCATGTGGAAAAACCCACGTTTCAGGATCTAATTTATAATTACCCCGGTACTTTGAACATTGATTCAATCAGTATTTTAAGCGGAAATGTTGTTTATTCAGAACATGCTGAAAAGGCCATCGAAAAAGGAAGTGTCAGTTTTAACGAAATTGATGCAACGATTTACAAAATTACCAACAACACCATTTACAAAACGGAAAAGGCTTATCTGGAATGGCACGCGAATGCTTTGCTGATGGGCAAAGGTGAAGTTGACATTTTATTAAAAGCCAGGCTTTTTGACAACCAGAACACCTTTACAGTAAATGGCTCGCTTTCGGAAATGGAGGCATCGGCCCTGAATCCTATTTTGGAGAAAAATGCTTTCATTTCTGTCATGTCGGGAAAGATAAATGCTATGGATTTTAACATGTCGGCAAACAATACAAAAGCAACCGGTAATTTGAAACTGCTTTACCAGGGATTGGATTTTGCTATTATAGATAAACAAACCGGCGAAACCGACGCGATTATAGAAGAGGTAAAATCTTTTATTGCCAATATAATTGTAATAGAATCGAACCCGATGCCGGATGACGGAGTGAGGCTGGGAATTATTGAATACGAAAGAGACCCGGAAAAATTTCTGTTTAATTACGTTGTCAAGTCCCTTTTGACAGGAATGAAAACGAGTGTTACAAAATAGAAAAAAGAATTATTTCATTGAATCAGGCCATTTTAGCAATGCTTGTAAGTGTCATACATTTAAGATGATATATATTATTCGAAATGTAGTTTATTGAATTTAGAATGGGTTCTTTTATATCAGAAACGAACAAGGGGTTGCAACCCATTGTTAATCAGATTTTTTCACAATTCACAATTTATGGCTTATGTGCCTAATTCAATTATTTCAACCGAATAAGTAAAATTATTCTACGATTTTTGAATGATCCACTTTGTATTTTTGAAGGAGCGAAATCAGTGATTCGTAGTAAGATGTTAAATGATTAATTGATATTTCCGGATCGTTTTCTGTTGGAACAGTCACCGGCATTTCTTCCAGGTATTGAGATAACTCCGGATAATAATCCATAATCCACATGGTAATTTTCAGAATCTTTGAATTCAAATCCTTCTCCCTTTGTTCTATAGCCTCAGACTTGTCTGAGTTTTTTCCGTCAGTTACAATTTTAGTTTCTGTCGGAAGTTTTTTATCAGGCACCTGATTTTCAACCTTTTTGTCTTTTATGATATTTTTCTTTTCCATGGTTATTTATTTTAATTCTTGTCATCCTCCCAGTGTAACGTCCTGTTCGTTGTACCACTTTAATGCGTTGTAAAAATGTTCCGGATTAAAATCGGGCCAATAATCATCCAGCACATAGAAATCTGAATAAATAAATTTATCAGTGGTAAATCCGTAATAAGTTATTTCTTTAATTCCAACCTCTTTGCACAATCTAAAAAGTATTAATCCAGGATCCAACCCGTTCTCATACCCCTTTTCTTTAGTCATTTTTTTTTCTTCAGCCCATCTCCTGTTTCCGTCGGGTATTATACCAATATGTTTTGGTGTTCTCATTGCTTAATCTTCATATTGATTGAAAGAACTAAATTAAGCACCTGTAACCCGGATAGTGTTACATAACTTTAAAAAAAGTTACAACATTCACACATTTTTGGAGAGGGGAGAGGGCAAAGAGCATGGTGCTGAGAGCAAAGTGCTGAGAGCATAGGGCAGAGGGCAAAGGGCAGTAGGATGGCATCCCTTTTCTCATCACCGGCAGCTAAAACTTAAATTTTTGCAGTTTTCAAATTAGTTAAACAAATTTTCTTGCGGCAATTTGTACCGGGTCCCAAACACCTGAGAATGGCGGGGCGTAAGCTAAATCAAGGTCAACCAATTGTTGCGCGGTAAACCCTGCAGTAATTGCTGTCGCAATGGTGTCGATACGCTTGGCTGCTCCTTAAAATCCAATAATTTGTCCGCCCAAAATTCGTTGGGTTTGTTTGTTTACCACAAGTTTTACATGGATTTTTTCTGAACCGGGATAGTACCCCGCCGGGGAAACTGATGTAATTGTTTTGGCCTCATATTCAACTCCCAGTTCTTTTGCTTCTTTTTCGGACAGGCCAGTGCGTGAGATTTCCAGCTTTTTGAATTTTGTAATGGCTGTTCCCAAAACACCGGGGAAC
>JAWLCW010000047.1:0-21134 GCA_041686935.1 Mariniphaga sp.
GGCTCAGTATTACCCGAAGGTAATTGACAGTTTTTATTAAATGTTTGATTATGAGAAAAAAACTTCAAGAAAAATTTGGATCACAACATAGAAGGGGGATTTAGAATATTCATTAACAACCACCCCTGCCAGCTAAAGCTGTCTTTCCCCTCTTCCATTGGAATACCTTTGGTGCTTGACAAAAAAGAGGGGAAATAAATAGTCATGCTTTAAATCGGTTTCAAAATATTTTACATCAGTTAAAAAAATTCTCCCTTTGATTTTAACAATGTGCTATTCGATTTAATATTTTAAAATTCGCTTATCATCTAACTACTTTATACTTTTCCCCATCTCAATACTTTGTACTTAATACCCACTACTAATTCCAAAAACATGTTCTACAACATATAGTTCTTTTGTCCCCTTTTCCATCCCTCCTTCCTCTTATGTGCAGATACCGGAATTATCAATAAAATTAAATTGAATTAAACCGAATGAACATTTACGACCGTATAATTGAAAACCCACTGTTTTTCAAATGGATATTTCACCCGTCTCCGGAGATTAATGCTTACTGGAATCATTACCTGGAGAACAATACCGAACACGCAGAAAAAATCATCGAATTAAAAACACAGATTGAAATACACCTCAAATACGAGGAAAAGAAACTGACAGATTCAGAGAAAAGAGCGCTGGCCAAACGTATTGTGCGCATGTTGGAACGAACCGACCGCAAACGAAGCCGTACCCGGTTTATCCGAAGTGCCATGCGTTATGCCGCCATTTCATTTATCTTTTTATTCATAGGTGGTAGTTTAGTTTACCTGTACATGGAAAGCAGGCAGCAGCCGCAAATTGTAATTGAAAATGCGACGCTGCCTGCCCAGGTACAGGAGCCCCTGCTAATTCTCGGCGACCGCGAACAGATTGTTTTAAACCAGGGCGAATCGCAACTGGAGTATTCGCCCGACGGACAAATCCTGATTAACAGGGAACAGTCCATAAAGGGCGATGACGAAAATGCCGCTCCTTACATGAACACGGTGGTTATTCCCTACGGCAGCCGTACCGATATTACAATGGCCGACGGCACCAGGGTATGGCTCAATGCCGGAAGCCGTTTAATCTATCCCTCCCGGTTTGTGGACAAAACCCGCGAAGTGTTCCTTTCGGGTGAAGCGTTTTTCGATGTGCAGGAAAATAAAAAGCAACCCTTTGTGGTTAAAACTGCCGATGTGCTGCTGGAAGTGCTGGGCACCCAGTTTAATGTAACCGCCTACCCGGAAGATTTTGCCGTGCTGACTGTGCTGGCTGAAGGCAGCGTGGAAATAAAAAGTACCTCCGCCGGCAGGCGGGAAAAAGGTGTTCAACTGAAACCGGGTGAACTGGCTTACTTCAACTTAAAAACTAAGGAAACACGCACACAATTTGTGGATGTAGCAGAATATACCCTGTGGACCCGGGGATTGTTTCACTTCAGCAACACCGACTTTAACCGCATTACCAAAAAACTGGAACGGTTTTACAACATTCAGTTCCAGTTCGACGACCCGTTTAAGGGCGGTATCCAGGTTTCAGGGAAACTGGATGTAGCACAGGAACGCAGCGAAGTTTTCCAGTACCTGGAACGTTTAACAGGCTTGCAAATTATTGAAATAAATGAAAGATATTTTGTTATAAGATAATAAATTAAAAACCCGGAAGGTGGTGGCACACCCGCCGGGTTCAACTACATAAATACCAAATAATATTAGTATTCATTCTAAACGTTACAAAATTATGAAAATTATTTGTTTAACCGGTTTCCCCGACAGGGAAACCACAAAAAAATGGGGGCGAATTATGCGTATCACATTGTTTCTAATGGTTGGCTTCCTCCTTACGGCGAGCGCCAGCAGCTATTCGCAAAACACCCGTATGAACATTAAACTAAAAAACGGGACCGTAACTGAACTAATGAAGTATGTGGAAGACAACAGCGAGTTTGTGTTCCTCTACAAAAACGAAGACCTGGACCTGAAGAAAAAGGTGGACGTGGAACTGGAGAATGCAACCATTCAGCAGGTTCTCGATGCCGGATTCAAAGGCCAGAATGTTGGTTGGGATGTGTATGACCGGCAGATTGTAATTCACAAAACAGCAAAACTGAATCTGCCCAGCCAGTCGGTCCAGCAGCAACGTACCGTTACCGGTGTAGTAACTGACCAGCGTGGCCTGCCACTTCCGGGTGTTACAATTGTTCTTAAAGGAACTACCACAGGAACTGTAACCAATACTGATGGGACTTTCGCTTTGGCTATTCCCGATGGTGCTGAGACCTTACAGTTATCATTTGTTGGGATGAAAACCCAGGAAATCCTGATTGATGGAAGGACTACATTTACAGTGGTAATGGAAGAAGAAACGATTGGATTGGAAGAGGTTGTGGCAGTGGGTTTTGGAAAACAAATAAAAACTAATCTCACTGGTTCTGTTTCTAGTGTCAGAAGTGAAGTTCTCGAAAGAAGAAATGTTACTCAGACATCTCAATTGTTAGCTGGTTTGGTAGGAGGTGTTTCCATTCAACAGGGAAGTGGTCAGCCGGGGAGAGATGCCACAAGTATAAGGATTCGAGGGTTAGGCACTTTCAGTTCTGCAGGGAATTCTCCGTTGGTAATAATTGATGGACTGGAAGGAAGTATTGATGATGTTAATCCAACTGATATTGAAAGCATTTCAGTACTTAAAGATGCTGCTTCAGCAGCAATTTATGGTGCCAGAGCAGCAAACGGAGTTATTTTAGTTGAAACAAAGAAGGGGCAAGCCGGGCGATTTGAAATTAATTTTGATAGTAATGTTGGTTTTCAAAAAGCTTCAAACTTGGTGGATATAGTTCCTTCATGGCAATATGCAGAATTTGAAAATGAAGCAGCACTAAATGACGGAAGAACGCCACCACATAGTCAAGAGGCTATACAGAAATATAAGTCAGGTGAAGATCCTGACTTTGGAAACTCAAATCACTATTTAGACCTATTGAGTAGTGGAAGTGGCTTTCAAACAAATCATAACATAAGTATGATTGGTGGAACATCAGAGCATCAATACAGATTTTCTTTTGGATACCTCTACCAGGATGGATTAGTCGAAAAAACGAATTATGACAGGTATAATTTTCGATTAAATTTAAATAGTCGCCTGAGTGAAAAATTAAATTTCACAGCAAATATCTCAGGTGAAAAAGACACAAGGAATGAACCAGCTTCTCCTGGTGGTGATGGACAAAATAATTTGAATGAGATAATTACATACGGAATTAAAATTCCCAATATAATTCCTGCAATTAAATCTGATGGTTCTTATGGGAATCTTGCAGGTTTTACAACTGCTGGATGGATGGATAGTGAATCATTTTTAAGGTTGAGAGGTAATCATTTAACAACAAATTTTGGATTAGAATACAAGTTGCTAAAATCATTAACGTTCAATGGTGTATTTGGTTACAGGTATAATACTTCCGAAAACAGGTTATTTGAATCAGAATTAATTGTAGATCCATTCTTCACTTCAGGTCCACAAAAACTTACAATTACCGATTCGAATAATTCATTATTAACCTTGCAAGGATATTTAAATTATGACTTGACTTTTGGAATACACAAATTAAATTTATTAGGAGGCTATTCTTTAGAAGATTACAAATATCAATTTATGCAAGGGTATCGTGAAAGATTTCCAAGTAATACATTGCATGAAATAAATGCTGGTGGTACAGCAGGCATGAGAAGTAATGGCTCATCCAGCGAATGGGCTTTGCAATCATTGTTTGGTAGGATAAATTACCAAATTGCTGAAAAATATTTATTTGAAGGCAACATTCGGTATGATGGATCTTCACGATTTCCAAAAGAAAACAGGTATGGTGTTTTCCCTTCTGCATCCGCTGGTTGGATAATATCCAGAGAAAACTTTTTTCAAAATAACGATGGATTAACATGGATTAAATTTTTAAAACTTCGTGGATCTATTGGAGAACTGGGAAATCAGCAAGTTGGTACTTATCCTTATCAACAGACTTTCGGATTAGGTTTTAAGTATCCTTTTGGGGTTTCTCCTACAATTTACCCTGGAGCTGCTGCAACCGTTGTAGCCAATAAAGAAATAACATGGGAAACAACAAGAGTTTCCAATATTGGAGTAGATGTTGATTTGTTTGAGAGTAAAATTCAGTTGGAAGCAGAATATTTCACAAAAAAGACAACGGGAATTTTATATAATGTTACATCTTCTTATATTCTTGGATTACCTTCCGCTGAAACAAATGCTGGAATTGTAAATAATAAAGGTTGGGACTTTAATTTACGACATTTGAATTATATCAATGACTTTTCGTATAATATAGGAGTAAATTTCTCTGTCGTTAATAATAAAGTTTTGGAAATTGCAAATGTTGAACAAGATATTGGTGCAGGCTTGTTTATTGGTCAACCTTTGCAGGCAATCTATGGCTATAGAGTTGATGGACTCTTTATAGATCAGGCTGATATTAATAATTATCCGGACCAACCTTATAATGCCACGCCGGGAGAATATCGTTTCCGGGATATAAGTGGTCCGGATGGAGTTCCCGATGGAGTAGTTGATCCAGAGTTCGATAGAGAGGTTTTGGGCAGTACATTTCCGCGATTTTCCTTTGGTGCAAATTTCAATGCCAGATATAAAAACTTTGATTTTTCTATGACGTGGAGAGGTCTTGGTGGACATGACCGGATTTTGTCGGGCTATCATGGACGAGCATTATATTTGGGAAGTAATGTACAAAGATGGATATATGAAAACAGATGGACACCTGAAAATCCAGATCCAAATGCCATATATCCCAAAGCTAAAGTACTTAATGCAGGGAATGTTGATTTCTGGACATCAGATTTTTGGATTCGTAGTGCATCGTTTATAAAATTAAGTAATCTTCAACTTGGTTATAGTTTACCCAATTTTCCTGTTCGAATTTATGGCAGTGCGGTAAACTTGTTAACATTTGATTCTTTTTATCCAGGATGGGATGCTGAAAGTGGTTCAAATTATCCACCAACAGTTACATTTCTTTTTGGAATAAATGCAACATTTTAAAAAAAAATTAAAGTATTTGAATATGAAAGCATATTATAATTTTAAAAAAATGAAGAATAGTTTACTATTTCTATTAACATTCTTCATGTTGATAAGTTGTGAGAGTTTACTGGAAAAATATCCTCCTGACCAATTATCTGAAGATTCATTTTGGCAAACTGAAAGTGATGCAATTCGTGCCTTGACAGCTGTTTATGATTTCGGAGGAGATGGTCAAAGTACATTTAATTTTTACAGTACAAACTCCCATGTTAGGTTAGACTTGACCACAGATTACGGCTATGAAAAAGATATGCAAATTACGCAAATCAACAATGGAAGTTTAACTTCATCATATGGTATAATACAAACCTACTGGCAAACAAGTTACAGGCAGATAGCGAGATGTAATCTTTTTTTAGCAAATATTGAAAAAGTCAATATGAACGAATCTAAAAAGGAGCAAATAAAAGGAGAGGTAAGGTTCATTCGTGCTTTTTACTATTTCTGGATGTCTCAATTATGGGGAGGTGTTCCTTTGGTTACAGAACCTCAAACAATTAGCGAAGCAAATAATGTTTCGCGTAATACAAAGGCAGAAGTAGTAAGTTTTGTTTTAAATGAACTTTCTGAAATTGCAAATATTTTGCCAGTCACAAGACCTGCATCAGAGCATGGTAGAATAACAAGTGCTGCCGCATTGGCAATTTTGGGAAGATTGCAAATGTCAGAAAAAATGTGGACTGAGGCGGTCACTACTTACGAAAGGATAATTAACATGAACCAATATGAACTTCATCCGGATTATAAAGCAATTTTTGAAGAAAAGGGTGATGGAAGTAGTGAAATAATATTAAGCATTAAACATATGCGTGACGAATATCCTGTGGCCCAGAGATGGAGTTTGCCTTTTCAATTTGGTGGATGGGGACACTACAATCCTTATCAGAATTTTATCTACACGTACGAATGCATCGATGGATTACCAATAAAAGAATCTCCTTTGTATAATCCTGATGAACCTTATTTAAACAGAGACCCACGGCTTTATGAAACTATTTTTATACCTGAATTTACCGTTTGGAAAGGCTCTGTTTTTGTAGCTCATCCAGATTCTTCACCAACTAAATATCCAAGCCAATTACTTCGGCGAGATTGGAGCGGATATGCGTTGAAAAAGTATGCTGATGAAGATTTTTCTGGGGTTGTTACAAATTATGGAGCTGATTTCAAGATGATTAGATTTGCAGAAATTCTTTTAAGTTATCTTGAATCAAAAATTGAGGCAGGGCATAGCATTAATCAAGGTTTATTGGACCAAACAATAAATAAAGTCCGGGGAAGAGAATCTGTTGGTATGCCTCCTGTAACAGAAACTGATCCGCAGAAATTAACTGTAATTTTAAGACGAGAGAGAGGTGTGGAACTAGCTTATGAGGGTTTCCGCTTATTTGATTTATTCAGATGGCGAATAGCTCATATCGTTTTAAGAGCTAAAATGTATGGTATGAAATTAACTACTGATCCGGAAAACTATACCAAATTTGAAGTGGATGATGAGGGTTATTATTTTGTAAAGGAATTATTTTTTCGGGAAAATGTAGATTATTTATGGCCAATTCCTCAACGTGAAATAGATATTAATTCTAATCTTACTCAAAATCCGGGATATTAAAATTTAGATTTTATTTTAAATAGGTAACTAAGAAGGGATAATTTTATTTCCTTTAAATATCCCTTCTTTCTTTTACAACTTCAACTCATAAACAAGAGGTTGACATTTTTTATCTATTCAAAATTTTTTTGAGAATAGAAATTACGTAATGATTTCAAAATGAGTTTAATAATTATTCACATGATTATATCCAAATTGAAAAGCACTTTGCTTTTAATCTCAATAATAATTGGATTATCAAGCATAGCCGAAAATAATGCGAATGTAACAATATCAAAACAATTCAGTTCAGATATTTGTGTTTATGGAGCAAGCGGGCCGGGTATTGCTGCTGCAACAGCAGCTGCCCGTGAAGGCCTATCAGTAATTATAATTGAACCTGCATCAAAAATTGGTGGTTTACTTGGTTCAGGTTTTCGAATGCAACAAGATGTTCCTTACGCAGATCACCTTGGTGGTCTAACAGGAGAATTTTATCAAAGCGATATTAATTATCCAAAATTAAGACATAAACAGGGAGCTGGAATACATAATATAGCTTCATTAAATAAGATGATAAGTCAGTATAATGATTTAATACAAGTCATTTTAAATCACAGATTGGCTGAAGTTGAAGTTTTTGATAAAATTATTAAAGAAGCCATTTTTGAATATGCCCCCCCCGGAAAGGATGGTGTGCCAGTTCCGTATCGCCTAACGGATAAATTAATTTCAGTTAAGTCGAAAATTTTTATTGATGCCAGTTATGAAGGAGACTTAATGGCTTTTTCAAATGTGCCATACAGGGTTGGTAAAGAATCACTTAATGAATATAATGAGTCGCTTGCCGGTACAGTTGTTGGAACCCGATTTCCCGGTGTTGATCCATACAAAGAAAAAGGAATTCCCCAAAGTGGTTTGCTCGATTGTATTACACCTGATCCTTTAGGCGAAATTGGCGCGGGTAGCAGATTTTTTATGGGATATTCCTTTAAGCTGGCATGGGAAACAGATCCAACAGAAGAATATCCTGGGATACTGGTAACTCCACCTGAAAAGAAAAATGAAGACTTGTATGAATTATTTCAGAGGTATGTTGATGCCGGTTATAAAATAACCTGGCCATATGAAAACTATAACAGAAGTGAATTAATGACCGGGGCTTTACCTGGTGGACACCTTGATTATCCTGATGGTGATTGGCCTGCAAGGTCAAAAGTCTGGCGAGAGATGATTGATCATAACAGGGCAACGACTGATTTTACAGACAAAGAAGTCAGGTTGTTATCTGGAATTAACGAGGATACCAACGGATGGCCTTTTCTTTACATTAGAGGTGGCCGTCGCATGGTTGGGGAATATATTATGACACAGCATGACCTTCAGTTACAAACTGAACCTCCAACTCCTATCGGTTTGGGGTATTATCAAGTTGATGTCTATCCTAACCGGCTTGTTGTTTTGGATGACGGAACACTGGCTCATGAAGGAAACTTGTGGGTTAATGTATCCCCCGGACCTTACCAAATTCCTTTTGGTGCAATTATCCCTAAAAAAGAGGATTGTGAAAACCTCTTAGTTCCATTGTGCATGTCAGCGAGTCATATCGCGTATTCATCTATCCGAATGGAAGCCACCTATATGGTTATGGGGGAATCGGCAGGAATAGCTGCATCTCAGGCTATAAAAGAAAACTGTGCAGTACAGGATATCAACCGTTCTAAATTGATGAAATCAATGATTGATTATGGTCAAATACTGGAATGGGATGGCAAAGGGTACAGAAAATGGCGTTATAATATATTTAGTAATCCAAGCGATGATAAAGTGCATCGAGGCAGATGGGAAACCCACCCTGAAGAATATCAAAAAAAATCAATTAAAATACTTTGGAAATGAAAATAGCAAAAACCATAATAGCAATGTTTTTATTGGTTGTTACCATTTTTGGTTGTGATCAAAATATTAATCCTAATCAAAGCTCTCGCCAAACAGATGTTTTAATATATGGAGCCACTCCATCAGGTATAATGGCAGCTATAACAGTAAAAAAGGCTGGTTATGACGCAATAATTGTCGAGCAAAGCAGATGGGTAGGAGGAATATTAGGGGCAGGATTAAAACCTGTTCAGGATATGCCAAATTATGACGCAATTGGAGGAACTACTCGTGAACTAATGTTAAAATTAGGGGTTAGAACAAATGAAGGAGAAATTTCCCTTGAAAAAGTTCGTCAACTAAGCAGAGAATCAATTAGTCCCAGGTATGTTAGGGAAGATTTTTTAAACCTATTGAATGAATATGATGTTGAGGTAATTTATGATCACAGAGTTAATCACACTGCCAAGGAAAAGCAAAAAATTAAAGAAGTTATTTTTGATTTAGCACCTTTCGATGAGTTTGGTAGTCCGGTAGGCGAAGCAAAGGTTCATGATAATCTAAGAATAAAATCAAAAATTTTTATTGATGCAAGTTATGATGGCGAGCTCATGGCCAGGTCTGGTGTTTCGAATCAGATTGGCCGGGAATCAGTTTTAGAGTTTAATGAAGAATTGGCTGGTGTAAGGCCTTTGGATAATATTACTCCAATTAGTCCATTTATTCTTTCAGACGATCCTCAAAGTGGATTATTGCCTTTGGTCGAGAATGATCATGGAAAACAACAGGGTGCAGGTGATCATTACACTCAGGCTTATAATTTCAGGTTTTATGTTACTTCTGATCCTGAAAGGCGTGTACCAATTGCACCACCAGATAATTATTCTGCCAATGATTTTGAATTGGTTGGACGCTATGTTGAATACATTAAAAATACCTCTAAAGATAATAATGAGTTGTTGCAGAGACTAAGTTGGATTTTCCCTGGTTGGTTAAATGCAGGAGAATATAATTATCAAAGACGATCGTTGATAACAATGGCTCCTTTAGGAATCAATCACTTATATGCCGGAGGTGATTATGGAACAAAAGCCCGAATTTGGAAAACCTATCAAAACTATTTCCGTGGATTACATCATTTTTTATCCACCGATAAAAGAGTTCCAAAAGATTTTCGTGATAAAACGGCAAGTTTAGGACTCGACATATATCATCACGCTGAAACGAATGGATGGCCTCATCAGTTATATATCCGTGTGAGTCGCCGTTTGTTGGGGCTCTATACAATAACTGAACACGACGTTTATAACCGAACACAAATTGATGACCCAATTGGTTTGGCACAATATGGAATAGATACATATCCTTCAAGACGAATATGGTTTGAGCGAAATGATTCATTATTTGTAGCAATTGAAGGAAATATGTTTGTAGGAGGTGCAATTGGTCCCACTAATGTACCTTATCCCATACCTTATCGGGCAATTGTTCCTCAAAAATATGAATGCACCAATTTATTAGTTCCTGTTTTATTTTCATCTTCTCACTTAGGTTACGCTTCTGCCAGAATGGAGCCAACATTTATGATAGTTGGAGAATCCGCTGGAATTGCTGCTATTCATGCATTGGAAGAAAACGTATCGGTTCAGGATATTAATATTAAACGTTATGTAGAAAAATTAAAAGAGATTGGTCAACGTCTCTATTGGAATTGAGTTTTAAAAAATGAAAAAATTTATAATAAATATCAATATGAGAAATCTGTTTATTGTTTTTTTTCTACCATTCTTCTTTATAACATGTATTCCAAATCAGGCATCCAAATCAGAAAAAGAATATAATGGTGGTATAATAAAAAAAAGTATAGAGGCTGATGTTTGTGTTTATGCAGCAAGCGCTTCAGGAGTATTAGCAGCTACAGCAGCAGCCAGAGAAGGATATTCTGTAATAATTATTGAACCAACACACACAATTGGGGGTTTGCTTGCCTCAGGATTCAGGATGCAGCAAGATGTGCCTGATCCGCAGCATCTGGGTGGGCTAACCCGAGATTTTTATGATAAAGATGTTGCTCTTCATGTTGGTGTCCATGCTCCTACCTTGCGTCATTATCAAGGTGCGGGGGAAGATAATGTTGAAATGTTACAGGAGTACTTAGATGAGTATGCTGATCTAATCACGGTGATTACCAATCATAGACTGGCATCGGTCAATGTTAGAAATGATATTATTGCAGACGCCATTTTTGAATATGCGCCTGCTGATGAAAATGGAGTTCCTGTCTCACAACGGGCATCTGATAATCTAACTAATGTGAAGGCCAAAATGTTTATTGATGCCAGTTATGAAGGCGATCTGATGGCATATTCAGGTGTTTCTTATAGAGTCAGCAGGGAATCACGAGAAGATTATGGTGAATCTTTGGCGGGTGTGATAGTCAGTCGTAAATTCCCTGGTGTTGACCCTTACAAAGTAAAAGGTGATCCAAATAGCGGGTTGCTTTCTCCAATTTTTCCTGATCCCATTGGTGAAGAAGGAGATTCTAGCCGTTTTTTTATGAGTTGGAACTTTAAAATGGCATGGGAGGTCAATCCCACGGAACAATACCCTGGAATTCCTATTGGTCCCCCAGAAAAGAAAGATGAAGATGTATATGAACTGCTCAGAAGATATGAGGAAGCTGGTTATACTACCACCTGGCCGCACTCTAACTTTAACCGTAATCAGCTAATGACCGGTGCAATCCCGGGAATGCAGACTGAGTATCCGGATGGAGACTGGGCAACGCGATCAAGAATCTGGCAGGGTTTTGTTGATCACGTAAAGACTCTAACGGATTTTTCGGGTCAAGATGTACGATTGTTGTCTGGTTATCGCGAAGAAACCAGCGGCTGGCCTTTTTTATACATGCGAGGTGGCAGGCGAATGATTGGTGAATATGTAATGACCCAACAGGATATTCAATTGCAAACCGATGTACCTACGCCAATAGGAATGGGCTATTACAAAGTGGATATTTATCCGCCACGATTAGCTGTAATTGACGATATACTTGTACAGGAAGGAGACGTTTTTGAGCTAATATCCCCCGGCCCCTATCAAATTCCGTATGGTGCCATAATACCAAAGAGAGACGAGATTCAAAACTTATTGGTACCGATGATGATGTCAGCTAGCCATGTTGCTTACTCATCTATTCGTATGGAAGGAACATACATGGTGATGGGTGAGTCTGCAGGTATTGCGGCAGCATTGGCGATACACTCAGGAAGTACAGTACAGGATATAAACCGAGAAGAGTTAATCTCTATGTTAAAGGCTTATGGACAAGAGTTAGAGTGGGATGGAACAGGCTTCTATACCAAAGGATTATGGCGTTCCAATGCTTTTGGCTCAGGAGGAAAAGAAACTGGTAGATGGGAAACACATCTGGAAGAATATTTAAAATATCCCATTGAAAAATTATGGAAAATAAAAGACTAAAATCATGAAAACAGCATCCAGAAGACGATTTATTAATAACCTTGTAGGTGGCACTATTGGCATAGGCTCACTCTCAATATTATCTTTTTCTTCAAAAGAGAACAAGCGCTCAAAGGGGAAAAAACAAATCCCTGTTATTGGTGAATTTGATATCTGTGTTCTTGGAGGTAGCTGCACAGGTGTATTTGCCGCTGTAAGAGCTGCCCGATTGGGAGCATCTGTGGCAATTGTTGAAAAACAAAATGCTTTTGGCGGTGTTGCTACGAATGGTCTTGTAAATATTTGGCATTCTTTGTATAATACTGAGAAGAATAAACAAATAATTGCCGGATTAACCTATGAAGTTATTGAACGGCTGGCTCAACGAGATGCAGTTAGTTACGGACAAGAGGACAAAAGAAGTCACTTTACCTTAAATACCCAGGAACTAAAAATTGATTTGGATGAATTAATAATAGAATCTGGCATAACTCCATATTTACATACACTGTTTTCGGAACCATATAATGATTCAAATGGAAAACTTGAAGGTGTAATTATTGACAATAAATCAGGAAGAGGTATAATAAAGGCTAAATATTTTATTGATGCAACAGGAGATGGTGATTTATGTGAACGAATGGGAATGAAAACCTATATTCATGATTATATCCAACCACCATCAACTACCGCTTATTTTGAAGGATGGGATTCAGGACAATTTAATTCATTATTAAAGGAACATGGAAAAGAATTTAATATTCCTGAAGGTTTTGTCTGGGGGGCACAATTACCCGGAACAAATAGCTATATGTTATCTGGCACAAGAGTTTATAACGTAAATTGTGCATTTGCTGATGATCTGACAAAAGCTGAGATTGAAGGTCGGCGTCAGATAAGGGCATTTTTAGACATGATAAGGAAGTATGGACAAAATTTTGAAGTGGGACTAACAGGATTACCTTCCTATATTGGAATAAGAGAAACCCGTCATGTAAAATGTCTTTATCAGGTAAGTGACAAGGAGGCTATGTATGGTGAAAGGTTTGAAGATGCAATTGCAAATGGAAGTTATGTTTTGGATTTGCATCATCAGGACAAGCCAGGAATTACTTTCAGGTACTTAGATGGAACAGAAAGATACTCAAGACCCGGATACCCCGCTGTTGTTGGTAGGTGGAGAGAGGAAACAGAAGCTAACCCAACTTTTTATCAGGTTCCATTAAGATCTCTAATTCCAGAGAAATCGAATAATGTAATTACAGCTGGAAGAATGCTTGATGCAAGTCCTGTTTCTTTTTCAGGAATAAGGGTTATGGTTAATATGAATCAGTTGGGTGAAGCAGCAGGTGTTACTGCCTATTTGGGTTTAAATCAAAACAAAAAAATAAAAGACGTTGATTTTAATGATGTTAGAAAAGAATTAGAAAAAGGTGGTTCAATAATTATCTAAAAAGATTCAATGTTTAAATCGGATTCGTAAATAAAAAAATAAAATAATGAAAACTCAATCAAGACGGGGATTTATAAATAACTTGGTCACAGGAAGTGTAGGAATTGGTTCAATACCAATGCTTTCATTTACTTCAAGAGAAAAGCGAAAATTGCCAGTGATTGACGAGGTGGATATTTGTGTTCTTGGTGGAAGTTGTACCGGAGTTTTTGCTGCCGTTAGAGCTTCAAGATTAGGTGCAAAAGTTGCCATCATTGAAAAGCAAAATGCATTTGGCGGAGTTGCCACAAATGCTTTTGTCAATATCTGGCATTCTTTATTGAATACAGAATTTAACCAACAAATTATTGCAGGATTAACAGTTGAAGTCATGGAGCGGTTAACCTTGCGGGATGCCGTTATTAAGGCTGAAAATAATTCAAGCAGGGGATTCACATTTAATTCTCAGGAATTAAAAATTGAATTGGACGAATTGGTTTTGGAATCAAGCATCACACCCTATTTGCACACACTTTTTTCAGAACCCTATGTTGGCGATAATGATAAGCTTGAAGGAGTAATAATAGACAACAAATCAGGTCGTGGAATAATTAAGGCAAAATTCTTTATTGATGCTACCGGCGATGGGGATTTGTGTGAGCGTTTGGGGCTTGAAACCTACACCACCAGCTTACTCCAGCCTCCAACTACATGTGCACATTATGAGGGTTGGAACAGTAAAGAATTCACTTCTATATTCAGAAAACATCATAAAGAATTTGGTATTCCTGAAGGTTTTGTATGGGGCGCTGAACTACCTCCAACGAAAATAGATATGATTGCCGGAACAAGGGTTTTTAATGCGAATTGTGCAAATGCAGATGAACTGACAAAGGCTGAAATTGAAGGAAGAAGACAAGTTAGAGCAATTATGGATATGATGCGTAAATACAGTCCTGATAAAAAACTAAGTTTAGTTGGGCTTCCTTCACACATTGGAATTAGGGAAACAAGACACGTGAAATGTTTATATCAGGTTTCCGACGAAGATGCACTCTATGGAAAAAGATTTGATGATGCTATTGCTAATGGAAGCTACAGATTAGATGTGCATCATCAGGAAAAACCTGGGCTTACTTTTTACTATTTAGATGGGACTGAAATCTATTCACGTTCTGATTTTCAACCAAGTGTAAAAAAACGCTGGAGAGAAATAACTGAAGTTGATCCTACATTTTATCAGGTTCCTCTAAGGTCAATTATTCCCGGAAAATATGAAAATCTGATGATTGCAGGGAGAATGCTCGACGCAAGTTTAATTGCTTTCTCTGGAATCAGAGTAATGGTTAATATGAATCAGTTGGGTGAAGCAGCAGGCGTAACAAGTTTTCTTGCTTTACAACAGAATAAATCCGTTCAGGATGTAAATTATAAAGATGTCAGAAAAGAATTGGCAAGAGGTGGTTCGATTATTATATAATAAATCATGAAAAAGTTAGTGACATTTTCATTATTACTTTCTCTAATAAATATGGGCAATAAGACTTCACCTGCCATAATTGATGGAGAATCTTTGTTGCCAGGCTCAATTAATAATACTCTATGGGTAGCAACTGTGCAAATGCACTCTTCACATGACTTAAATGAAAATACAAAAACCATTTGTCGTTATCTTTCGGAATGTGCTCAAAAGGGAGTAAGAGTAGTTGTTTTTCCAGAATGTGTCACTTCAGGATATTTTAGAGAGGATATTCCCAGATATTCAGAAAAGGATTTCCTTAATGCTGAAAAGGAAATAGCTGAAGCATGCCGAAAAAATAATATTTATGCCATAATTGGTACACCATATTTTGAAAATAACAATCTTTATAACATGGCATTAGTAATTAACAATGAGGGCCAAACCATTTACCGGCAAGCAAAAATTTATCTTGTCGGAGCTGATAAACCATGGGCACAAGAGGGCAATAAACTTGGTGTTTTTAAAATTGATGATATAGTTTGTTCCGTTCTTATTTGCCATGACTCAAGATATCCCGAACTTGCTCGGCTACCTGTAATGAAGGGTTCACGGGTAGTTTTTTATATTTCTTCTGAATCACCTATAACTAATGAGGTTAAAATAGAACCTTACAGGGCTCAGGTAGTAGCCAGAGCAGTAGAGAACCAGGTATATGTGGTACATGCAAACACACCACAAAAAATTGATCCTTTTGAGGGTTCACATGGCCAAAGCCGAATTGTCGATCCTAATGGAACTATTCTAAAAGAAGCCACCATTTTTGGAGAAGAAATTTTGATTGAAGTTTTGGATATCAATCGCGCAACCGGAAAAACTGCACAGAGAAGCTTAGAATCTCCTTTTCTGAAAAAGTGGTGGAAAAGTGGATTAAAGCTGGTAAATGATCCTTAGAAACGGCATAAAATACAAAGGAAGGAGATAAACATAAGAGTCAATGCGAAAGTTTATAGGTGAGAAATGTCCATTTGCCCGAAAAGTAGACCAAGAGGCATAAATACTTAGTTAACAAGAGGTGAATTGTTTTTGGGTGGAGTTTTACCTAATTGGCCACGAATAAATAGTTTTTGTCTTAACGCAGGTGATGAAACCGACTCAAAAAATTTAATAAAGCATGAAAAAGTTAGGTGTAATTTCAATTTTATTAATAGTAAGCACTTTAGCTTTTTGTCAAAGTAAAGATTTTATAGAACCATGGTCTGAACGGTTAAATCGTGCTGAAAACTGGTTCAAAAAATATGATATAAATGGTGATGGGAAGCTTTCATTGGAAGAATTTCCTGAAAATGCAAAGAAGTGGTGGGATTTAGCTAATTATAATGGAGATAACTATGTTACCTGGGATGAAGAGAAGCATTTTCAAACAGAAGAATTCGAAAGAGCTTTTATTACCAAAATGAGAGAAGTGGAACGATTTTGTAACATTCAATACCATTTAGGAGGTAATATAAAACTTGAAAAAAATCAATTTCAAGATATTTCTGGCGAATGGCTACTTTTTGCAACTATGAGTGATATTGGCAATCAAAGCAATGGAATTATGTTTCTCATAATAGATCAAAAAAAGAAAAAATTGAAAGGGGAACTCAGACAAATGGCTACTCCAAATAATGAAGATATTGAATTTAGTTTGGATATTAATAATCAATTTAAAGGAAAATACAATGCAGTTATTTCAGGAAGTTATATTCAATCGTCTGGAGAAAAACCAATGCTAAATTTGATTATACTTAAAAGGAAAGACATAAAAAGTAATTTTACAGCCTTATTTACAGGTCATATTTCTGCAAATGGAAAAACTATTATTGCACAATTAATTAATAATTCAGGAACTTATGGAACTATGTTTATGATTAGAAGGGATTTTATTTTAAAGTTAAACCAGAAAGAACTCGCTCTATTAACAAACATAAATAAAGAAACTATTGAATAGCTTTAAACAAATTAAAAATGGATCGCAGAAATTTTATTAATACATCAACTCTTTGTGGTATAGGTTTGTTTAGCAGCCCATTAAAGAGTAATGATTTTCATCAAATATCCAGGCCTTTACCAATTGATAAAGATGAAACCATATCTTTCCCGGGGAAAAAATTAAATGTAATTTATGATGTCGATGTTGTGGTAATTGGTGCTGGACCAGCAGGTTTTGGTGCAGCTATGAAAGCTGCACGAATTGGAATGAGTACTATACTTATAGAACGATTTGGTGGTCCTGGTGGAGCCGCAACAAGTGGTTACATGTGTGTCACTGGCCAAGGTTCTTCATTTCCCCTCCATGCAGAATGGGTTGAAGGACTGCAAAAAGAAGGATGGCTATTTGATGCATGGAAAGCCTATCCCTGGATGGAAAACAATGTGTTAGTGCATCAATCGGGAAGATATAGCTTTTACCCTGATGACGGGGCATATGTAATGAATGAAATGCTGGAAAAAGCAAAAGTAAAATTATTATATCGTACATCGTATATTGATTCAATTCTCGAAAAAGATGAATCTGGAGAAAACAAGATAGAAGCAATAATAGTGCATAATAATTCAGGTTTGCAGGCAATAAAAGGGAAAATTTTTATCGATTCAACGGGAGTGGCTGATGTTGTTGCCCGATCCGGTTCACCCTATATTAGTCCCGGAAATGAAAAAGGCCAACCTGTTCCACCTTCATTGATGTATAAAATAAGTGGAGTTGATTATGAAAAGCTTTACAATTATCAAAAAAATGATCCTGCTTTATGGACCGTAATCTCCAAAGCAAGATCATCAGGTGATATTCCTGAAGAACTTTATTTACCTTATCAGTATGAAATAGGTGGAGGATGGGGAGGATACAGAGGATGTCCTCAGCTCAATATGTGTGCAGTACGGGGAAATGGAGAAATGTTGGTTTGGGGTTTTCCCCCCAATGAAATGGCATTAAACCTGGCAGAAAGTGGTTTTGACGCTAGCAGGGGGGAGATTGAAATGAGGAAGATTAATATTGCGGAGATTAAATTTTTAAGAAAATATGTTCCTGGTTTTGAGTATGCCTACTTATCTGGAATGGCCCCTTATATGGCAATTCGGGAAGGTCGCCATCCTCAGGGAGAATATGTTCTATCATATGAAGATATTATTAATGAAAGTAAATTTGATGATGCAGTTTTACAAAAAAGACAGGGAGATCCTTTAGAATGGAATGAAGATATGAAACAACGTCCTAATGAAAAAGGAGAAATGGTTTGGAAGAAAACACCAAGAAAAGAGAGGCGCAGTTATACAACTGACATTCCCTTCAGAGCCTTGTTGCCCAAAGAAATTAATAATTTAATTCTTGCAGGAGAATGTCTATCAAGTTCTTATGAATGGTTTTATGGCCGGAGGTTAATACCCTGGTGCATGAGAACCGGAGAAGTTGCAGGCACTGCAGCCTCATTAGCAGTTATGAATAGTATTAATGCAAAAGAGGTAAAATGGAACTTTGGTTATTATAAGGATGATATTTTATAACTGTACTTGATACAATGCATATCAAACGAATGAAATTTATAATTTTCTTATTTTGGATTTTAATTTTTTTTTCATTTAACCCTGCAAAAGCACCTCATAAAAATGAATTCACTGACTTTTGGTCGATGAAAGGTAATTTAGTGACTCACATATATATTGATCAAAAAGATTCTTTATCAGGGCCTGAGTTGTTTGAATTACAGGACGAGAAGGGACTTCCCATCTGGTTTGGCCGCCACATTTTTAAAGATGTTTGCATTTCAGGAGAATGCAAAATGATTCGATTATGGCTGTTTTGGGATGGTGTAGGAAATTACCTCGGGATGCAAATTCCGGAAGTAGAACCACTTACCAAATCAGACCATACAGAATTTGAAACAGATGATTACAAAAAATTGAATGAAATTCTTAGGGATACATCTTCCATTTTAAAGGCATTGAAGCAGGAAGACCTGATAATCGTACCCGACACTATTGACCCTTATGAGGTGGATGGATATACTGCAGCCACACAACCCACGTTAGCCGAAGCAGTAGTAAAAGATGCAGTTTATACGTGTCATACCCTATGGCATACAGTTTACGGTCCGGTTCAATCCGAAATTTTTAGGATTCTGGAAAATCATCTCAATAAAGAATTCCTTGAAAAAATGTTCGAGAGTAAAAAACCGGAATATATTTCCTGGGCCATTAAAAAAGTTGAAAAACATCCGGAATACCATGCTGGCTTTTATTCGAAAATCATAGAATTTATTAAGTCGGAAAATTCCATTCTTACAAATCAGGCACTCGATTATTTTCGACCCGAATTACTGAAAGATACTGCAATACAACAAAATCTTATACAAGTTATGAATGGTTTGGACATGTATCAAAAAAATCAAATCATTTGGAGATTTATCAATTTAAGAAATGTTGATAGTCAGGTTGTTTTGAACCTTTTGAATTTATTTAGTGATAAAATTTTAGGAGTTGAGTCTTTTAATTTGATAATGAGACTCGTAACTCCCGAACATTTAAAAGAGAACAAACAAATTGTACATATTTTAAATAATCTTTCTGAAAATGATAATGGTTATGTACGAAACCTTTCAAAAAGGGTGCTAGATGAAAAAGGGAAAACGATTTCCCAATAACCATAATTCATACAGTAATTTGTTTACTAGTGAAAAGAATTGAAAAACAAAACTTATGATTACACTTATCCTTTCCATATTCATTCTATTGATTGGGTATTTCGTTTATTCCAAATACATCGAACGGGTATTTGGTGCCGATGGCAACCGGCCAACTCCGGCGGTTACCATGACTGATGGCGTGGACTACATTCCAATGCCCTGGTGGCGGGTATTCCTCATTCAGTTTTTGAATATTGCCGGACTGGGTCCTATTTTCGGTGCTGTGGCAGGAGCCATGTGGGGACCAACAGCCTACCTCTGGATTATACTGGGTTCTGTATTTGGAGGCGCTGTTCACGATTACTTTTCCGGAATGCTTTCCATCAAACACAAAGGGCTGAGCATTACTGAAATTATAGGCATTTACCTGGGAACAACAACCAAACAAATCATGCGGGCATTTACTGTTATACTCATGGTAATTGTGGGAGCCGTGTTTATTTTGGGCCCGGCAAAAATTCTGGCCGGGTTAACACCCGATTACGCTACGATGACATTCTGGGTATGGGTAGTTTTTGGGTATTATATTCTTTCAACCCTTTTGCCTATTAACAAAGTAATTGGCCGCGTTTATCCAGTTTTTGGATTTGCTTTGGTTTTTATGGCCGTGAGCTTAATTATTGCATTGTTTGCTCAGGGATTCCAGATACCTGAACTTTCAACGGATAACTTTAAAAATTTTCACAGCCGGGCGGATGAATTTCCCATTTTCCCTATGCTGTTTATTACCATTGCCTGCGGCGCTATTTCGGGGTTTCATGCCACACAATCTCCCCTGATGGCCCGGTGCTTGGAAAACGAAAAACTGGGCCGGAGGGTGTTTTACGGCGCCATGATTACCGAAGCAGTGGTTGCTATGATTTGGGCCACTATCAGTATGAGTTTCTTTGGCGGAATACGTGAATTAAATGAGATTATGGTGGCTCATCAGGGAAATGCAGCTTGGGTGGTAAACGAATCGGCCAATATGCTGCTGGGAAAATTCGGTGCTTTTCTGGCCATTCTCGGTGTGGTGGCAGCTCCAATCACTTCGGGCGATACCGCTTTTCGCAGCGCACGGCTCATCGTGGCCGACTTCCTCAACCTAAAACAGGGTCCCCTTAAAAACCGGTTGTACATCAGCATTCCGTTATTTGCCATCGGGTTCTTCCTCACTCAAATCAATTTCGATGTCATTTGGCGCTATTTTGCCTGGTCGAACCAAACCCTGGCAACGGTGGTACTCTGGACCATCACCGTTTATCTGGTAAAATACAAAAAGAACTTCTGGATTACTTTTATCCCGGCACTGTTCATGACGGCGGTAATTTCAACATATTTGTTTTTAGCACCTGAAGGATTTCATCTGTCGAAAGAAATTTCATATACCGTGGGAGGAGTTATTACTATTTTATCTGCGATTTTATTTGTATTTTATTTTCAACGTAATCAACGTACTAAATCTGACTTGTT
>JAWLCW010000048.1:0-21044 GCA_041686935.1 Mariniphaga sp.
CTCAGCCCATCGAAACTTTTGCGCATGTCGGTTGACTGGCTGTACAAATGAAACCGGTTCTCGGATGACAGGGCAAACATGGGCTAAAAGTTTATCAGGGTTTTTAACTGGCCAATATCAATCCCAGCCGGACAATTCAGTTGGACTCCGTTGGGGAAGGATACTTCTATCCGGCCATAATATTCGTTTGTAACAGTTCTGCCGTTGGATACTTTTACAGGAATAAATGTATCGGGAGTTTCTTTGTAAACCTCAGATGAAAGCCCCTTTTCATTCTTATACTTTCTATACCAGTAGCTGAATGTTTTTACCGATAGTTTTTCACGGGAACAAAACTTAACCTGGGATAATCCGCTTTCCTGCCATAACTCTATGGTCAGGTACATCTCCTCCTTACTATACTTCTGATTTTTTCGCATGGCGCGAAGTTAGGGGTCAGCGGTTCATCTGGCAAGACGAGGTTGGTAGAAGGGATACAATGAGGCATTCATGGGATTGGTATGTCTTGTCGTGAAAAAATAGGATTTCCCCGATTTTTGACACATAAAACAGGGCACATTTCACCCATAAACGAGGAATATCTTACCCATAAAAACCAAAATCCCTTACAAAAATCCATGTCCCGGCAAAAATCTTGTGCAAATTTTTAAAATGAAGGCCGTGATGAATAATGCGGGTTAATGATATTGGGGAAGAAATTTGTTCCGTATATCTCCAAAATCGAAGGTGTTTGAGCTCTATAAGTTGTATTTTTTCACCAACTCAATATTTTCGTTCATAACCGAATAATTTGCATAAGTGTATAGATTTTTCGTTTACAAATGAAACGAGCATGGTAAAAAAGTTCGAATAAGAAGATAATTAATCTACTCTTTGCTGTATCCGTCAATTGTCGGACAGGCTTTTTTATTTTTTCGCATGGAGCGCAGTTAAGGGCCAGCGGATCACCTGGCAAGACGAGTTTGATAGAAGGGATACTATTTATCGGCATAACTTCTTAAACTTTTCAAATTTCGGTTTGTGCCGCTTTTTACTTCAACCGGGTAAATATTTTTATCTAATTCAATCATGAAATCAACTTCGGCCTCACCTCTCGATGTCCAGTAAAGTTGTTTATCCTGCCCGTAAAACAACAATTCCTGTGCAACAAAATTTTTGATAAATGCGTCAACCTTTTTATATCGACTTAAATTCAACTACTTAAACAAAATTTGAGCAAGTTGATACAAGCTGCGACGCCAGGTGTGAAATTCGTGAGCTGTACCTTCTGAAATATAAGAAACTGCATTATATCCTTCGTTTTGCAAACTGGCTGCTGCATTTTTTACACCGTCAGGACGTTCTTTGCTTCCACAACTTATAAATACAAGCTTCAATCCATCATGATCTTTCAATTCATCCGGATTATATATACCTCCGCTAAATAGTCCGTAATATGAAAACACATCGGGCCGGTTTAAGGTAATCAGCCTGGTTTCGAATCCACCCATCGACAGACCTGCCATTGCCCGGTTTTCCTGATTGGCCAAAGTACGAAAATGAGTATCGATATATGGAATCAATTCGTCGATCAAAACGGTTTGAAACGGTTTAATATCGAAATTGCGTAATCCTCCGAATTCTATATCGTTTGTCATACCGTAAGTCATTACAATGATGAAAGGGTTGGCTTTGCCTTCTGCAATCAGGTTGTCCATTATGAGATTTGCCCGACCCTGGCTGGGCCACGATGTTTCGTTTTCGCAATAACCATGCTGAAGGTACAATACCGGATAGCGTTTTGAAGTTTCCTGCTGGTAACCGGGTGGTGTATATACAAAAGCCCTGCGCGAGGTATTGGTACTTTCCGACGGAAAAAGGATTTCATGCACATGGCCATGCGGAACGTTTTTAAGTGCAAAAATATCCTGATCGGGCGCAGGCACCTCAATACCGCTTCCCCAGCGACATGCGCCAAAAAACAGAAGACTTCCCGGATCGGGTACCGATGCACCATCGATGTTCAACTGGTAATAGTGGAACCCGACGTCCTGCGGGGCTGATTCGCCTGTCCAAAATCCGTCTTCATCTTTTATCAAATCGTATTTCACCCCTCCGATATCGAGTTGCACATACTTGGCATCGGGCGCCAGAATTTGTGCACGCACCCGACCCTCGGAGTTAACCATGGGATATTCCTGGCCTGGTTGATTCGTTGATGAGGGTTTGAAATCTTCAATAATTTCAGCTTTAATCTCTTGTCCGTAAGTTACACCGGCCAATAAGACCAGCATAACTAAACTTAAAATTCGTTTCATTTTCAGATTTATTTTTGATTCGTTTTATGATTCTTATATTCTCCAGGCACTTTTGCCGTTTAATTTTCAAAAGTATTATGAAAAAAGACTGCCTAAACATAATAAGCAGTCTTTTTTCACTTTTCATCTAACTTTTCCAGTTAATTTTGCCAACCTCTGTACAATCCAAGTCCCGACTGGCTATAACCTTCATTCTGTTCCAGCAAACCTTCCGAAAGGTCAATCTGGCTTTGAGGTATTGGGAAGAAGCCTTTAGTTGCATCATAACGCGAACTATATCCATCAGGATGCAGGGCAGAGTGTGTGGCCTCAGCTCCAAAGTTATAAACTTTTACACCTTCCTGCGATTCCAGGGCAGCTTTGGCGTAGCTGTCGCCCCAACGCCTCATGTCGTTCCATCTTAAACCTTCAAATGCCAGTTCATGACGTCTTTCTTTCTGAATATTCTCCAAAGAATAGGTAACAGGAGGCAAATCAGCACGAGCTCTGACTTCATTCATATATGTTGCATCCTCTTTCAGTTCAGACAACATCAAAAGCACATCGGCAAACCGAATATAAACCAAATCATCGGTATGAGAAAGCTGATTATTGTCGGCTGTTCCATGCATAATTACACCATAGTCATTTCTCAACCTTCCATCAGCTCCTCTGGCTGTAACTCCGTTGTATTTTTTACCCCAGTAATTACTTTCCAGAACAAAGTCCCACTGGCCTCTTTGATAGCCTAATGGAATAACTTCTTTCTCAATATCCATAACAGAAGCCCAAAGCCTTAGATCGTTTGGTTCATCCTCAAGCCATTTCTCAACCAACGACTCCGGTATAGAGTTTCCTTGTCCCCAGCCACCGGCAAACGGGTAGGTGTGTTCAAGGTTTTGAAGTCCCCGCAATGCATAAAACAACTGATATGTATTTGAATATCCTCTTCGAATATCCCAGTTGGCAAAGTTGGAGAATTGGAGAACAAAAACAGATTCCGGATTTCTGGCACCATTGTCACTTGCAAAAGTTAGACTTTTACCTGTTTCTGCCATGTAATCCTGGATGTATTCATAGTCACCAATAGTCAATGAATTGGTATAAGGCCAAAGTTCATGAAAATCATCTACAAGGTAATGACCACTGTTGGCATAACAATCTTCCAGCCATGAAATAACATTTTGCTTTGAAACGGTTCCTCCTTCCGGTAAGGCTATTTCATTTTTGTTATAGAAACCGGTATAAAAAAGAAATACCCTTGCCATTAATGCCTGTGCAGCCCATTTGGTTATTCTTCCCTGTTGGGTTTGGTTGTAGGGTATATTCGGAATCATTTCAATAGCATTTTTCAAATCAGAAGCTATTTGTCCATAAATCTCATCCGCTGAAGCCGCTGGTAAATTCACGTTTTCAGTGGTGATTTTCAGCGGAACTTCATTAAAAACCGTATGCAACTGGTAATAGTACCAGGCTCTTAAAAACATTGCCTCTCCGGTAAACTGAGCTTTTTTTGCAGGGCTAACAACTTCATCTCCAAGCAGAGGCATATTTTCAATGGCAAAGTTGGCCCTGTGTACTCCCTGATATAATACACTCCAGGAATGTAATAACATTTCATTGTCAGAGAACTGGAAAGTTTCATACGACTGTGCCTGAATATCATTCATTCCACCGCCACCGAGTTTTTCGTCACTTGCAACCTCCCATATAAAAAAGGGACTTCGGTCAACCTGATGCTGCAGGTTGTTCATAATTGTGTAAATACCGGCCATCATTTGTTCAGCATCGTCGGCTGTTTGCGGAAAATTAGCCGAGGTTTTATCGGTAAGAGGATCCATATCAAGAAAATCTTCGCATCCCCAAAGTAATAAACCTGCAAATAAAATATATATTAGTTTTTTCATAATAATTCTAAATTAAGAGTTTTAAAATTTCAGATTAACACCAATCATGTATGAACGCGGTGAAGGATAAAAACCTAAATCGATACCCGATACAAAAGGCTGCTCATCGCCATAACCAACTTCCGGATCCATGCCTGAATAATTGGTGAAGGTAAACAAGTTACGAGCAGTTACATATAAGCGTGCCTGTCCTAAAGGTACATTTGGCATCAACCTCTTGAAATCATAACCAAGAGTCACATTTTGAATTTTGACAAAGTCTCCGTCTTCAATATAAATTTCCGAGACATTGATTCTGTTCGTAGTATTACCGGCAGTCAGCCGTGGCAGAAGATTGGAAGTGCCTTCGCCATGCCAACGGGTTAAAATACGATCGGTATAATTATGAAATTCATTGTCGGCAAATGAGCGGTACGATTTCAAAATCTGATGACCGAATGCTCCTTTGGCTGTAAGTGCGAAATCAAATCCTTTATAATCAAAATTAATTCCAAAACCGATTCTGAAATCGGGATGTGGATTACCAATCATGGTTTTATCGTCAGGTGTTACATTTCCATCACCGTTGGTATCGACAAAAATTACATCACCCGGCTGGGGGTTGTCCTGCAGGAAACCATCGGTCCAGCTATCAATTTCTGCCTGATTCTGGAAAATTCCGGCTGTTTTGTAACCGTAGAAATAGCCTACAGGAAATCCGGTTTCAACACGCCATACCGGGTCGGTTCCCTGTGAAATTATACTTCCGTCACTTTGAATAAAGCCGCTTGCATTACCTAACCTGGTAACTTCATTGTCATTTTTGGAGATATTAAAATGTGCCCCGTAATTGAAATCCCCGATACGATCATTCCACCGTAAAGCAAGTTCAAAACCTTTATTTACAATATCTCCACCATTATAAAACGGAGCTTGTGCCCCAAAAATGGCAGGTAACGGCTGACGTACCAACCAGTCTTTTGTTGTTTTATTGTAATAATCCAAGGCCAACAGAAGACGTGAATTCAAGAAGTTTGCATCCACACCAATATTCAACTGCTCAGAAGTTTCCCAGGAAACATCGGGATTAGGCAATATAGCCGGATAACCACCGAGCTGCATCACATTTCTGTCGCTGCCAAACCGGTAATTGTTTTCAACGTCGAACCCAACAAGAGCTAAATACTGGAATGGGTCTATCCCTGAGTTTCCGTTTTGTCCCCAGCTGACTCTCAGTTTCAGAAAATCTACAAAACCATTATTTTGCAGAAATCCTTCCTCGGTCATTACCCAACCTGCAGAAACAGAAGGGAAATACCCCCAGCGGTTTCCTCTTGCAAAATTGGAAGAACCATCAGCTCTCATTACCAATGTTAACAAATACTTTTCTGCATAGTCGTAGTTAACCCTGCCGAAGAAAGAAGCGAGCTGACCTCTGCTAAGTGGACCGCCCGAAATACTGGTAACACCGGTAGTTAATCCATCGGTATTATCGAGGAAAGCATGTTCAAACCCAAGAAATGTTGGATTTGCATTTGTTACGTCCATTTCGGTTCCCAATCCCCATTTTTCCAAAGACTGGCCCACAAGTACATCGAAACTGTGATCCCCCGAATTTAAACTGTAATTCAGGGTATTTTCAAATGTCCAGCTGTGTCCATTCCCTGATGACTGAGCGATGCGACCGGGACTTAACGAAACGTCTCCTGCAAGATTGTATGCCGGCTGATAGCTGCGATAGCTATTTCCGTTATACCGGTATCCATAACTGCTTCTGAATATTAAATCTCGTATCGGCTGAATTTGCAAATAAACATTACTGTTAATGTTGTAGTTTCGGGTTTCATTCATACCCCTATTCAGGTGCATCTGCGCAATGGGGTTATAGAGCCTCGATGATAACCCGGCCAAACCTGAGGCTGCCAAATCATCAGCAGCGTAATATTCGCCTTCATCGTTATAAAGTGGAACCAAAGGATTTCCTACCAACAAGTTACGTACATCATTCCAATACATACCGCCAATGGCAATACCTCCCCTTTCACTGTAACTGTAATTGAAAGTTTGCCCTACTTTTACTATATCAAGACCATTATTCTCATAAATTGAATGGTCGCTGTTTAATCTTGCAGTGTATCTTTCATAGTTAGGTTCAACGGGTTTACCTAAAACACCTTCCTGTGAGGCATAGGAAAAGCCCATAGAGAAAACAGATTGGTCAGAACCTCCACTGATATTTACTGCATGGTTTTGTATGGGAGCATTTTTATTGTATGCTTCATCTAACCAATTGGTTCCATTCCATTGCCCACTTTGTATTTTTTGATACAGGTCGGGTATAGCATTTGCAAAGTTTATCGCATCCCTGCCGGAAACAACCCTTTCTTCGTTGTAAATATCCATAAACTGCTGAGCATTGAGCGGCTGCTCTGGGTTTTCAATTTGTTGAATCCCGTAATAACCGTCATAGGTTACCTGCATATCACCTCTGCGTCCCTGCTTTGTGGTAACCAAAATTACACCATTGGCAGCACGTGATCCATAAATAGCAGCCGAAGCAGCATCTTTAAGAATATCAATCGATTCAATATCGGCAGGACTAAGATTATTTATATCCCCGCCTGCAACACCATCAATTACATATAATGGCTGAGAGTTACCGATTGTGCCCAGACCACGAATATTTACCTTGAATCCTTCTCCGGGCATACCGGAATTCTGAATAATATTAACTCCGGGAGCCTGACTCTGAATGGCTTCCAATGCCTCGCTGGTGCTCTGCTGTAAAAGCTCTTCGGCACCAACATTAATATTTGCTCCAGTGGTTAATTTCTTCTTTTGCACCCCATAACCAATCGCAACTACTTCTTCAATCCCAAAGGCAACCACCTCCATGGTTACATTAATTGTGGTTCTGTTTTCAACCAGGATTTCCTGTGTTCTCATCCCCACAAATGAAAATTGCAAGATTTCAGCATCTGGTAGCAGATCTAAAGAGTAGTTTCCATCTGAATCGGTAATTGTACCCTGTGTGGTGCCTTTTATTAACACTGTAACACCAGGTAGCGGCAGACCGGATTCGTCGGTTACTTTTCCTGAGATGCTGCGCTGCTGAGCACCCGTGGCATGTGAAATAACCGGTTCCGTTCCCGGACTCAAACTTTCGGGATACAACAGGATGTGGCGGTCGAAAACGCCAAATTCCACGTTAGTACCGGCAAAAATCACATTCAGTGATTCGTCGATTGTTTTGTCGTGGATGTCAATGGTTACTCTCCTGTTAAGGTCGATGTAACCCGGACTGTAAGCAAACCGGAATTCCGACTGGCTTTCAATCGCATCCAGAACTTCAGCCACCTTCGCATTCCGCATTTCAAGCGAAAGTTTGGTGGATTGGCTGTACACACTTGCAGATAACTGCATCAGCCCAACTACTAAGAACAAAAATGTCAGTTTCATAAGCCTTAAACTTTTGTTCCAAAATGAGGGGATTTTTCTCCCCGTAATTCGGATTTTCTTCATAATTTTACCATGATTTAGTACAACAATTTATTTACCTCTTGCCGGAGGTAAGTAATAGCCCGGAGGTGTTGCCGCACCTCCGGTTTTTATTTACCTTCCGACTTCTCTTATTTTCTTTTTGTCAATTTCGATTCTAATGAATTCATCTTTTTGTTCGGCCTTTACCGGAGTAATCCGTTCCATCAGTTTTAACACATCTTCCAGCGGTTCATTTTCAATGGTGAAAGTATAGCGTAACTTTTTCACCTCGGGTGACAGTTCAAATTTTTGATTGTATCTTTTTTCCAATTTCCTGACTAAATCTTCGATAGAAAGGTCGTATATATTAACAATACCCTCACGCCACGATGTATAGCGTATCGTATTCACCATTCCGGCTGAATACCGGCTGGTTTCCAGATTAATATTTACACGCTCACCAGGTTTCATCCGGTAAAAATTCACGTTTGTCTTTGAGTTAATGAGTTCAACAACACCCTCTTCCAAAACAACTTCTGCTGTTTTTCCGGTCTCATATGCATTTATATTAAAGCGGGTACCAAGCACTTTTACTTTTAATCCGTTACAATCCACCACCAGCGGTAAGGTTTCATTTTTTGTTGCATCGAAATACGCCTCACCAAAGAGGGTAACTTCGCGATTCTCTGCCGAAAAGAAATTATTGTAGGTCATTTTTGAACCGGCATTGAGCCAAACCATTGAGCCATCGGGGAGTTCCACTTTTGAAATCTGACCATTTTCGGCCAATACACTGGTATAAGTTACAGGGATGATTTGTGGCTGATGGGTAAAATACCAGGCCAAACTGCCAATGCTGACTACAAAAAAGAAGATGGCAACTACCCTGAAAAACTGTTGGATTTTCCGGGACTCCTGCCATCTGTTGTAACTTTTTTGTAACAATTTCGCCTGAAACCGGTTCCAGCTTTCATCGCCACCACCGGTAAACCGGTTGGGCTCCAAACTCTTTTTCCAGTCTAATCTATAACTACTAAAAACTATGCGGTTTTCTTTATTTCGCAGCCAATGAAGCAGTTGCTCCAATTCAGCATCGGTAGCACGGCCTTCAAAATATTTATATGCGGTCTCTTTCATTTTATCTTTTCTATAAGGAGTACAAATTTGGAATAAAAAACCCTACCCTCATAAGTGAAAAAGTTCAAAGTGAACAGTCATTAATTACAATACAACTAGAAATATAACTCCGGATTAAAATGCTGTTAACCAGAGCAGAAGATTTGTTTGGAACTTGTCCCCCTTTGATTGCTTTTCTTGTTTTGGAAAATATTGCTCAATATCAAAGGGGGCACGGGGGATTGGAAGCACTTTAAAATTAGATTTCTATTTGTTCTAAAAAGTATAAAAGTTACGAATCCCTCTTTAATTCCCCCTTTGGCATACACCTGCCGTTTATCATTGCAACATCTCAGCCAAAGGGGGACTCGCTCCGATGACCATCATTCTTTATATTAATGAATTGCGACTAATTATATTATTTTCCAGAAATAAAGAATTGTAAAATTAAAAGAAAAGATTTAAGGCAGTTACATTTGGCGCAAATTCCTTTTGAAAGCCGGAGGTGCAGAGCACCGAAGCATTCAACTTCAAAACACAACAACAAATCCCGGCCAATCTCCACCAATCACCATCAATCTCCTTCCGATCTTAACAATTCTCCACCAACTATTCACGCATTGATTAAATCGGCGAATCGCCCAAATGGATGCCTTTGGCAGAATTCGCCGCACCCCTCATCCCAGCAATATCGCAATCAACACAACCATCGCCGGATACTTCTTCAACAACTGTTCGCGGATTTGCTTTTTTGCTTTGGCAATCTGTTTTTCCACCATTTTAACGCTGATTCCCAGTTCTTCTGCAACTTCTTTTTGTTTTTTCCCTTCCAGCTTGCATTTTACAAAAACCTCCTTCATTTTAACCGGCAGTTTATTCACCGATTGCTGAAAGATTTGAATGAGCAATTCTTCCAGGCTTTTTTCTTCTTTTTCGGCCAAATCGAGCTGATACAAATACTGAAGTGCTGCAATTTGAAGATCGTCTGCCGGAATGTATTCGGAATCAAATTTTTGGCTTTTCAAAAAGTTCAGGCATTTGTTGCGGATAATGACAAACAAAAAACTTTCGAGTCGTTTATGAACATCAATGGTTTTGCGTTTATCCCAAAGAGTGATAAAACATTCCTGAATGAGGTCCTCCACTTCGTTTTCGTCGGGCACAAAAAGTTTACAGTATCCTTTTAACCGCGGATAAAGCAACCGGAATACTTCTTTAAACGCCTCCGGATTTCCCTTTTGAAGTTCTCTTTTTGTTTCAATGCTGAACATTGAATCAAAATTAGACGAAAATATGGTAAAAACAAATGGAGAGAAAAAAGAAACCGCCCCAAATAAATGGAGACGGTTCCTGAAAATTAATGATATATTTTAGTATTAACCCAATTGCGGGCCGGCAGCAACCAATGCTTTACCTTCTTCGTTATCGGTGTATTTTTCGAAGTTTTTGATAAAGCGGCTGCCCAGGTCTTTTGCTTTTTCTTCCCACTGTTTCGGATCAGCATAAGTATCGCGTGGATCGAGAATATCCGGATCTACATCGTGTAATGCAGTCGGAACTTCCAGGTTAAAAATCGGAATCATTTTGGTTTCAGCCTTTTCAATAGAACCATCAAGGATTGCGTCGATAATGGCGCGGGTATCTTTAATTGAGATTCGTTTTCCGCTTCCATTCCAGCCGGTATTAACCAAATATGCTTCTGCTCCGTGTTCTTCCATTTTTTTCACCAATTCTTCACCGTATTTTGTTGGGTGCAGCGAAAGGAATGCAGCGCCAAAACAAGCAGAGAAGGTGGGTTGCGGAGTTGTTACACCACGCTCAGTTCCGGCTAGTTTAGCTGTAAAACCGGAAAGAAAATGGTATTTGGTTTGATCCGGAGTGAGTTTCGACACGGGAGGCATTACTCCAAAGGCATCGGCAGTAAGGAAAATCACCTTGTTGGCGTGTCCGGCTTTCGATACCGGCTTAACAATATTTTCGATGTGGTAAATCGGGTATGAAACACGGGTATTCTGGGTAACAGAACCATCGTTGAAGTCAATTTTACCGTTTTTGTCAACCGTTACGTTTTCGAGCAGTGCATCGCGTTTAATGGCGTTGTAAATATCCGGTTCGGCTTCCGGATCGAGATTGATGGTTTTTGCATAGCAACCTCCTTCAAAGTTGAAAATGCCGTCGTCGTCCCAGCCATGTTCATCATCGCCAATCAATTTCCTTTTCGGGTCGGTTGATAAGGTTGTTTTTCCGGTTCCCGAAAGACCGAAGAATATTGCCACATCACCTTTTTCACCCAGGTTTGCCGAGCAGTGCATAGATGCCATTCCTTTTAGCGGAAGGTAGTAATTCATCATGGCAAACATACCTTTTTTCATTTCGCCGCCATACCATGAACCACCAATTACCTGCATCTTTTCAGTAAGGTTGAATACGGTGAATACTTCAGAATTCAAACCATGTTCTTTCCACTTCTGATTGGTGGTTTTGGAACCGTTCATTACCACAAAATCCGGTTCTCCGTAATTTTCCAGTTCTTCTTCGGAAGGACGCAGGAACATATTTTTAACAAAATGTGCCTGCCATGCCACTTCCATAATAAAACGTACTTTCAATCTTGAGTTTTCGTTTGCACCCAGAAAAGTATCCACAACAAACAATCTTTTTCCTGACAACTGTTTGGTTACAAGCGTTTTAAGGTCTGACCAAACTTCAGGAGTTGTGGGTTTGTTGTCGTTTGGCGATTCCGGTGATGTCCACCAGATAGTGTCTTTTGTGGTATCATCTTTGACAATGAATTTATCTTTGGGAGAACGTCCGGTAAATACGCCGGTCATTACGTTTACAGCTCCCAATTCTGTTAACTGGCCTTTCTCATATCCCTCGAGGGCGGGATTCATTTCTTCTTCAAAAAGCTGTTCGTAAGATGGGTTGTAAACAATTTCCTGTACGTTTTGAATTCCGTACTTTGTTAGATCTAAATTTCTCATAACTACCTAATAATTAACTTTATAAAACTGATTCTTTTTTTTCATACCGGTTCACAAAAATAGAATATTTTTCTGCTTTAAGTAGCTGTAAATACCTTATTGCCTGATTTTATGAGTTTATTAAACGTTATCTTAACAATCCTGATTTAGGCTATTGGAATTTGCAAAATACAAAAAAGGGCTGTAAAACAGCCCTAAAAATTCTTTATGTTTATAAACTATGATCTTGGATGAAACTGATGAATCGTGTTTTTCAGGTAATCCCGGTCCAGGTGAGTGTATATTTCTGTTGTGAGAATGGATTCATGACCTAACATCTCCTGAACAGCTCTAAGGTCGGCGCCGCCATTTATAAGGTGAGTGGCAAAAGAATGGCGGAAAGTATGCGGACTAATTCTTTTATTCAGATCGATTTTTAGCGCAAGGTTTTTAATAATAGTAAACACCATTACACGACTTAACTTTTTTCCTCTTCTGTTGAGGAAAAGTATATTCTCACTGTCCTTCTGAATTTTAAGATTTCTGCGGTACCCTTTTCTGTATTTTTCAATTTCTTCGATTGCTCTGCTGCTAACCGGCACAAGTCTCTCCTTATCCGCTTTGCCTTCAATTTTAACAAATCCCTGATCAAAAAACAAGTTTGTAACTTTCAGGTTGACCAGTTCAGAAACCCGTAGTCCGCAACTATAAAGCGTTTCAAGCATAGCTTTGTTTCGTTGTCCTTCAGGTTTTTCTAAATCAACAGCATCTATCAGTTGATCAATTTCCTCCATCGATAAAATATCCGGTAGTTTACGGCCAATTTTTGGTGATTCGAGCAAAGCTGTTGGATCACTTGTAATTTTACCTTCAATCAGCATATATTTATAAAACGATTTTATTCCTGAAATGGTCCGTGCCTGTGTTCGCGGGCTCACACCTCTTTCGTTCAACCATTCTACAAATTTTTTCAGATGATTAAGCTTCACCTTTTCAGGGCCAATTTTTTTAAAATTTTTACCCAGAAAATCTACGAGTTTATTTATGTCGTTAATATAGGCCGCAATTGAATTTTGCGACAACGACTTTTCCAGTTTAAGGTAACTTTCGTACCCCTTTTTACTTTCCTCCCATTTCATAACTTTCAATTTTATTTTTTAAATCAACCGATTTAAATACTTTTGATTAACTATTCCTGAAATAATATTATGATATCAACTACGTTATAATGACCATAAAGTTACTATAAATTAAATTAAAATCGAAATAATATGAATATATTGATTATTAACGGACCAAATTTGAATTTACTGGGGAAAAGAGAGCAAAATATATACGGTTCAGAAGGGTTTGAAGACTATTTCGAAAAACTGCAGAATACTTTTCCGCAGGTCGGATTCAGCTATTTCCAGTCGAATGTTGAAGGTGAGTTAGTAAACAAAATTCATGAATATGGTTTTTCTGTTAACGGAATTATAATAAATGCCGGAGCTTACACCCACACTTCGGTAGCCATTCGCGACGCCATTGCAGGAGTGACCTCTCCTGTTGTGGAAGTTCATATTTCCAACACATTAACGCGGGAAGATTTCCGGCATAAATCGCTCATCGGTCCGGTATGCCGGGGGTGCATCATGGGGTTTGGGCTCGATTCTTACAGACTGGCTGTTTTAAGTTTACTGCCTATCTGAAATCAATAATTTCAACATCGCTATAATTGGCAGGATTAAAAACAAATTTAGAATCGGGAAAGTCGGTGGCTGTGTCCATTTTTTTCACTTCAATTCCATAAATATTTCCATCAGTTCCAAATAATTGTGCTGATTTAATCATCTTGTCAGATTTTCCAATAAAAAGCAAAATTTTAGTTACCTCGTATTCATCGGTGTCCGGATACAACTCTATTTCAAAACTTTCAATCCCCCCTGCATTATTTTCACCAACATATTTTGAGCGGAAACCTCTTTCATAAATGGTAAAAAGCGATGAAGGGTCCATCAATTCGTTTCCTCCGTCTTCAATATTTGAAATGGTTACCTGGTTGCCGTCTTCCATATAATTCCATAACGTTTTTCCGTCAGAAAATACCTTCACTCCAATATCGGGCAATTCAACCACATATTTTTGGCCCTTCAGATTAATAGAACCTGCATTTTTTTCATTGATATCCATTTGAATGTTCTGCATGGTAAAAACAAAATCAGCGGAAATGCTTTTAAACGAACGTGTTTTTTCACTTACCTCATCCAGAATCTGTTTGGCTTTGGCATCTTGCTGTGCGTTTGCAAAAAAGAAGGAAGCCAGAAATAATCCCAATAGAAAAATACTCTTCATTTTTTAAATTTAATTAAAGCTATTCAATAATTGTTCCAAACTGTATTCATCCTGAATAAGCACCTGCCTTGCCTTGCTGCCCTCGCTGGGTCCCACAATTCCGGCAGCTTCCAATTGATCCATAATACGGCCTGCACGGTTGTAGCCAATTGAAAACCGACGCTGAATCATGGAAGTGGAGCCCATTTGGTTCATTACCACCACGCGGGCTGCATCGTCAAAAAGTTCGTCGCGGTTGTTTAAATCCACATCGCCGGGTCCGGCTTCATCTTCCCCCACATATTCAGGGAGCATAAATGCACTCGGGTAACCCTGTTGTTCAGAGATAAAGGAACAAATCTGCTCTACCTCCGGAGTGTCGATAAAAGCACACTGAACACGTGTCATGTTGCTTCCCTGTGCTATAAGCATATCACCTTTCCCGATTAGCTGGTTTGCACCCGGCGTATCCAGAATGGTTCGCGAATCAATCATCGAAGCCACCTTGAAGGCAATGCGTGCAGGGAAATTGGCCTTTATTACGCCTGTAATAATATTGGTAGATGGACGCTGAGTGGCAATAATCATGTGAATACCAACTGCCCTGGCAAGCTGTGCAATTCGGGCAATCGGAAGCTCAATTTCCTTTCCGGCTGTCATAATCAGGTCGGCAAATTCATCGATAACCACCACGATGTAGGGCATAAACCGGTGCCCTTTTTCAGGATTTAACCTCCGGCTGATAAATTTTTTATTGTATTCCTTTACATTCCGTGCGTGCGCCTTTTTTAACAGATCATAACGCTGGTCCATTTCCACGTTAAGTGAGTTTAACGTATATTTTACTTTCTGAATGTCGGTTATTACCGGTTCATCATCATTGGGAAGTTTGGCCAGGTAATGCTTTTCAAGCACTGAATAAAGATTCAGTTCCACCTTTTTCGGGTCAATAAAAACAAACTTCAGTTGCGACGGGTGTTTTTTGTAAAGCAACGATGCAATAATCACGTTAATTCCTACTGATTTTCCCTGTCCGGTGGCCCCTGCTACCAATATATGCGGCATTTTGGTAAGATCGAACATATAGGTTTCGTTCGAAATGGTTTTTCCCAGAGCAATGGGCAGGTCGGCTGTGCTTTCCTGAAATTTGCGCGAACTCAGAATGGAACGCATGGAAACCACCTCCGGATTCTGGTTCGGTACCTCGATACCAATTGTCCCCCGTCCTGGAATTGGTGCAATAATTCGGATTCCAAGTGCGGCAAGACTGAGTGCAATGTCGTCTTCCAGATTTTTTATTTTGGCAATTCGAATACCCGGTGCAGGAACAATTTCATACAAAGTGATGGTGGGCCCAATGGTGGCCCTGATTTTGGTAATTTCAATCTTATAATGGCGAAGCGTTTCAACAATTTTATTTTTGTTGGCAATCAGTTCTTCATTGCTCACTTCGGCATTTCCGGAATTGTGTTCTTCCAGCATTTCAAAAGTAGGAAATTTATATTTTGAGAGTTCCAGGGTTGGATCGTAATCTTCCATCCCCTCGCCGGCGTAATCATCATCACCCTCTTCCTCTTCTTTTTTCTGATGGACAGTAAGTTCCAGTTCTTCTTCCTTGTTTTTGCCGGCAGGTTCTTTTTCAGTTTCCGGTCTTTTTATCTCCAACTTTTCTTCTTCATCCCCATCCGGTTCAAAAATGGCTTTCACCACATCTTCCTCGTCTATTACTTTTGAAAATGAATCGTCCGTAATTACTTCATTATCTTGTTTTTCATCGAAATATTCATCAACAGATGTACCGGGTTTTTCCCTTTTTCGGAACAGGTTTTTCAAAATTGAATATGCCTTTTCAAAACGAAGGACTAGAATGGTTAACAGAGATATAAAAAGAAGCAAAACCACGCCAACTTTTCCCACAAGCGAGCTTAACCAGCTACTCAGGGCAAACCCGTAAAATCCACCCGGATAAATAAAAGTTCCGGCACTGGATTTGGGAAAAAGGAATCCCAAAGCAATTGAAACCCAAATAATTGTCAAGAGACTAAAAACCAAAGTTTTTCTGTATTCTACCAGTCTGCGCCCCAATATCCTGAAACCGGTTATAAAAAGCAGGTAAACAAACAGAAAAGAAGCCACTCCAAAACCCTGGTTCATGATTTTTTCGGCCAGAAAAGCTCCTGTTTTTCCGGCTTTATTTTCCACTTTTATTTCCGATTCAAAAACCAGTTGCCGCCAGGGCAAATCGAGTTTGCTTTGATCGGCGGCGCCATAAAATAAAAAGGAAATAAAAGCAACAAGCAGATATGCCGAAATCAGTAAAACAAAAGTTCCCAAAATAAGCCTGAACTTTTCATTCAGAAAAAAGGGTTGAGTCGTTTTTTTCTTTTTTTGCTTTTGATTTCCGGGCTTTTTTGCTTTAAATGCCATTTTGCTTGCTTGTTTTTAATAATCGGCAAATTTAACCAAAAAAATGAGCTTGCCGGGTTCTTATTCTTTCAAAAAAACTATGAATTGAAAATTAAAGTGAAAATTTCATATCGTATTTTCTTTCGGATTAGAAGCAAACGACACCACATTTTTTTCAGTTTTTACAAAAAGTATAAAATACTGTTTTATAACAACATATGATTAATTAAAGATGAGTTAAATTCATTTCTTTTATTCATCGTTTTTTTTATGTTTGTTCCCTTTCAAAATAAAGTAAATATGGAAAAACTGGCAGTAGTAGCTCTGGGCGGAAATGCCCTGCTGCGCGACAACGAAGAAGGAACCATTGAGCAACAGGAGCAAAATGCAACCGATACAGTTGAAAACCTGATACATCTTATAAAAGACGGTTATGAATTAGTTATTACCCATGGCAACGGCCCGCAGGTAGGGAATATTCTGATGCGAAACGATGCCGGTGAAAAAATGTACAACATCGCTCCCATGCCGCTGGATATTTGCGTGGCCGACTCGCAGGGAGGAATCGGTTACATGATTGAACGCATCATCCGGAATGTGCTGAACAAACACGGAATCAAAAAGAATGTGATTACAATGGTAACACTGGTGGAGGTGGATCAAAACGATCCGGCTTTTCAAAATCCATCAAAGCGGGTTGGGAAAACATACAACAAAGAGGAAGCAGACAGGCTCAGCCGGGAAAGAAACTGGATATTTAAATCATCACCAAAAGTGAAAGATGGTTTTCGCAGGGTTGTCCCCTCGCCTGCCCCAATCGATATTATTAACAAAGAAACCATTGATTTGCTGGTAAATAACGGAAACATTGTAATTGCTGCCGGCGGTGGCGGAATTCCGGTGTATTACGACGAGGAAGGCAATGTGCGCACAGTGGATGCGGTTATCGATAAAGACCGCGCCTCGGGATTGCTTGCCAAAAATATTGGCGCCGATGAACTGTACATTTTAACCGATGTACCCTTTATTTACAAAGATTACGGAATGCCCACACAGGAAAAACTGGAATTCCTGAATTATGCCGATACCTTAAAATTCCTTGAAATGGGTACATTTGCGGAAGGAACCATGGAGCCGAAAATACGGGCCTGTCTCGAGTTCATTAAAAACGGAGGCAAAAAAAGTGTGATAACTGAATCCAAAAAACTGGAAGATAAGTCTTTCGGTTCGAAAATTACCATGGAATACGATGAAAGCGACAGAAGCAGGATGTAGGAAGTAGGAAGCAGGAAATAAGAAGACAGGTGACCGATGACCAATGGCCGATGAATAGCAAGTAAAACTTTACAAAAAACGAATAAATTGTGATAATATAATAAACTGAATGACATGGCTTTTAATTTAAAAAACAGAAATTTTCTGAAGTTGCTGGATTTTTCAGCACAGGAAATCAATTTTTTGCTGGATTTGTCGGAAACGCTGAAAAAAGCAAAATATGCCGGTACAGAACAACAAATGCTTAAAGGCAAAAACATTGCCCTGATTTTTGAAAAAGCCTCTACCCGCACCCGGTGTGCTTTCGAGGTGGCTGCATTCGACCAGGGCGCGCATGTAACTTACCTGGGACCCTCGGGCTCGCAAATCGGGCACAAAGAAACCATGAAGGATACAGCCCGCGTTTTGGGCCGCATGTACGACGGAATAGAATACCGGGGGTTTGGGCAGGAAATTGTGGAAGAACTGGCTCAATACGCAGGAGTGCCGGTGTGGAACGGTCTCACCAACGAGTTCCACCCGACGCAGATTCTGGCCGATTTTCTCACCATGAAGGAACATTCGGACAAACCGCTTTCGCAAATCAAGTTCTGCTACCTGGGCGATGCCCGCAACAACATGGGCAACTCATTGATGGTGGGTGCGGCCAAACTGGGTATGGATTTCAGAGCTGCAGCGCCGAAACATTGCCAGCCATCGTCTGAACTTCAAAACCAATGCAGGGAAATTGCCGAAAAATCGGGAGCTAAAATTTTAATTACTGAAGATGTAGCTGAGGCAGTAAAAGACTGCGATTTTCTTTACACTGATGTTTGGGTTTCCATGGGTGAACCGGCCGAAGTATGGGCCGAACGCATTGAGTTGCTGAAACCTTACCAGGTGAATGCAGAAACAATGAAACTCACCGGTAATCCAAACGTGAAATTTCTGCATTGCCTGCCGGCTTTCCACAACCGCGACACAAAAGTTGGCGAAGATATTTATCAGAAGTTTGGTCTGGATGCCATGGAAGTAACCGAAGAGGTTTTCGAAAGCGAAGCTTCGGTGGTGTTCGATCAGGCAGAAAATCGGTTGCATACGATTAAGGCGGTGATGGTAGCAACGCTGGGATAATAGTAGAATGCAGAAAAATTGTAACAATCCCTAATTTTCTTTATGAAAAAATCAATCATTCTCCTGACTCTCTTGTTTTGTTTGCATTTTGCCTTTTCGCAGGAAGACATTAAATCGCAAATCCTGTCCTATTCCGACAGCACTGAAATGATTATCCGAAATGGCCGAAAACTGATTCTGGACAAAACAGTTGAAGGGGATCATGCTGGCGCAAACAAAACTCTCAATTTTCTCAAAGAAAATTCCGACAAACGTTATATTATCCTTTATCCGGGCGAAGAATTGCTGTTTTCTCTTGCAACCCGGAACTTCCCGCTTTTTCTGTACATTGCCAAAAATTTCGACACGTTGCTCGAGGGAAAAACCAAATCGGTTGCCGGAGAAAGTATGGTCATCGAACTGAGAGAATACCTTTCAACAGAAATGCCTTTTATCACTGACGAACTTGAGGAGTATCAACTGGCTGAAGAAAATAAAAAACTCATACGCATCTATATCCGGTATTACATGAATGAGGATTTGGCGGATTTGAATACAACCATCAAAAATTACCAGAAAACATATCCCGGTTCAGAGTATTCCTATTTTTTAAACGAACTGAAAAAACTGACCACCACCACCAGAATGAATTTTGTTTTCAGTTATGGAAACGAATTTCTGAACGGAGATATTGCAGAAGTATTTACCAACAGGTTACATGTTCTGAATATGGAAATAGACGGGTTCATCAATCATCTGTATCTTTCTTTTTTTATTGGAGGCAGTGTCAGCCAGGTCCGGTCAAACATCGATTTACCGGTGAAAAAGAAAGACTGGATTCATGCCAAAGAAGAAAATGTAAGCAGTCTGAAATACGGCATGAAAATAGGAAGAACCATTTTCTCCAACCAGCGGTTTAATGTTTATCCTTACCTGTCCATAGGAGGATATGAAATGAATTCCCAGTCTTCGGAGTTCGAAAATAAAGATTCGGCCAACCCAAAAAACAACCTGACCGGCTCATTTTTCGCCGGATTTGGAGCCGCAAGTGACATTGTTTTGAAAAAATGGGAACCCAAATCCTCATACGAACCTGCCGGATTTGTATTTCTCCGTCCGCAAATCGGATACGACCAGTTTTTATCAAACAGAGACCATACGAAAGGGTACGATTTTCATTTTATGCTATCGGCTGGAATAAGTCTGGGTGGGTTCTGATTATGAAGAAGTAGGGTTTTAAAATCTTTGCACATCTGTTTTTAATCCTGTGGGTTTCTATTTGAAATTTTTCTGAAAGATAAAACCAGAGTTTATTCGTTCCTGAATACTCAATATAAGGTTGAACAGTGATTCTCCTGGTTTTTCCATATTGCTTTATTTTTCAACTTCTTGGCAATGATTATTCTTTTTGATATTTTTGTAAAACCAGTTTCTGCTTTAGTCTGCCTGTGAATCTGTAAAAAAAAGGAGTAAATTACCGTTAGAAGGTTTATAAACATGATAAAAACGTTAACAATAGATATAATAAACGATTATGCAACGAATAGTAATTGACATACCAGATAATAAACTCAACTTTTTTTTGGAGTTGGTAAATAATCTGGGTTTTAAGAAGGTAAAACAAATTTCGAAGGAACAAAAGCAATTCGTTGACGATTTGCAGCATTCTTTGGAACAGGTGAATCAGCACCTGGAAGGGAAAATCAAACTTCAACCGGCAAAAGATTTTCTTAATGAGCTTTAATGTTGTAGTTACCGAGAGCTTTAAAAAACATGCAAAAAGCATTGCCAAAAAACACCATTCCTTTAAATCCGATCTTGGCAAACTGATAGACTCACTCGAAGAAAACCCAACTCAAGGCGAACCTTTAGGAAAAGATTGCTACAAAGTACGTATGGCAATTACTTCTAAAGGAAAGGGTAAATCCGGTGGTTCGCGTGTGATTACCTGTATTAAAATTGTTAACCAAACAGCCTACCTGCTTACCATTTACGATAAATCGGACAAAGAAAACATCGCTGATAAAGAACTCGACGAGCTCTTGCATTTTGCAGGTTTGTTGTAAAAATCCCCGGCCTGGCATATTTATTATTTTTATGCTCTCGCCTCATTCATTGCTTTCAGGTTTTCGGGTGGAGTTAAAACGGTAATCTCGCATCCGGCAGAAAGGATAAACCGTTCGTTTTTATATTTTTCCACCAGACTGCGGCACAGGCTGAAAACTTCATCGCGGGTT
>JAWLCW010000049.1:0-20753 GCA_041686935.1 Mariniphaga sp.
ATGAAACAACTGATTTACCATATTATGCGACGAATTCCGGGAATCCTCCTGGCGGTTCTGGCTGTGGCTTCTGCCGTGGCCCAGAAACCGGTGCAGCATATTATCGTAGATCAGTGCGACTCGTATGAATTCAGCGTGGTGAATTTTCCGGGCGACCGCTATACCTGGCACCTCTACCACGAAATGGACTGGGATACCGTAAACTTTGCCCAAAACGACGGGAATGTGGACCCGACGCCCTATTTTGAAAACGGTATGTACGAAGGTTCAACGGTGAAGGTGAATTTCCTCGACCCGGGCCGCTACTTCCTGCGTGTAATGGTTTGGGATGAGGTGGCCTGTACCAACAACCTGCTGGTATTCCTTATCGATGTGGAAGAATCAACACTCGATGCCCAACTGGAAGCCGATGAGTTCTGTTACGGCGATCCGGCTGAAATAAGGATAATCCTGACAGGCCGGGGCCCGTGGAATGTAACTTACACCTACGGCGACGGCACCGCGGTGGTAAACCTGAACGGAATAACCGATCCGATCTATTTTGCGCCCATACCAATGTTTGAACCGGGAACGGTTGATTTTTGGGTGATGGAAGTAACCGACGAGTGTACGGTAAAAACGTACACCGTACCTCAGAAAATTGGTGTAGTAATAAGGCCTTTGCCTGTAAATACAAGAATTTACCTGAAAGAGGATTAGGAATTGGATGATAACAGTAATTTTGATTTGAATTGAGAAAACTGGCATACATACTACTGATGATACTCCTGGTTGCTGCAAACGCAGCGGCACAGGAAAGCTATGTCATCGACATTGTATGCCGGGACGCTGAACGCACTTACCGGATTGACGGCGAGGAAGGCTCCACCTGGATTTGGAAACTGCTCGATGCGGACAGCACCCAGATTGAACTGGCGAACGAAACCGGCACTGATTTCACCCGTACCGACAGCTTTGGCAATACCGTCTGGGGCAGTGAAATAACCATTGCCTGGGCTTTGGATACCGGTTTGTATTACCTTTCCGTGGAACAAACCAGCAGTTTTGGCTGCATCAACCACGAACTGGGCGAGGTACAGGTAGTTCCCGATCCGGAGGCTTTTGCGGGCGATGACATTGTAGCCTGCTCTGCCGACAATATTTTCCTTGAAAACGCCACGGCAGCCCATTATTCGGAATTGATTTGGATGACTTTCGGCGACGGGGCGTTCAGTAATCCAAATGCCGTGAAGCCAACCTATTTCCCGGGTGAGGGAGATTTGGCTGCCGGAAATGTAACCCTTTCGCTAATGGCCATTGGATTGGGTAATCCCGGAGCCTGCGAACCGGCGGTTTCAACCATTGAAATTTCGTTTATTGAAATTTTTGCAGAAATCACACCCGAATCTGCCGTGGTATGCGAAGGCACGCCCGTTCAGTTAAACGGTAATCCGAATGCCAACGCCGGATTAAATTTTACACATTCCTGGACCGGAACGCCTGCGGGACTTCCCTGGCTGAGCGCGACAAACATTGTTGACCCCGTTTTGAGCGAAAATACCCCGCCCGGCCTTTACACCTTCATTTACACGGTTACCAATGAATACGGCTGTGTTGCTACCGATGAAGTAGTGATACGGGTGAACAGAACTCCGGTTCTTGTCATCACCGATCCGGAGCCGGTTTGCGAACCGGAAACAGTAGATTTAACCGATGCAGCCGTCACCGCCGGTTCCGATTCAGAAATAATACTGACTTACTGGCGGAACGAGGAAACCACGATGGTGCTTTCCAACCCGGCGGCTGTTGCCGAAAGCGGCACCTATTACATACGGGCAGTAAACGCATTCGGTTGTTTTGTGGTTGAGGAAGTAAACGTAACCATAGACAAACAACCGGTTTTGGTCATCACAGATCCCGATCCGGTGTGCGAACCCGAAACCATTGATTTGACCGCTGCATCGGTCACCGCCGGTTCGGATGCCGACATTCTGCTGACCTACTGGCTTGATGAAGAAGCCACCCAGCCGCTGAACAACCCGGATGCTGTTGCAACAACCGGCACCTATTATATCAGGGCAGAAAACGCAGGCCACTGTTTTGTGGTTGAAGAAGTGAACGTAACCATTTACGACGAACCACTGCTGGTTATTACCGATCCGGAACCGGTGTGTGAGCCCGATGCAGCAGATTTAACGGATTCTTCCGTCACTGCCGGCTCCGATACCGACCTTCAGTTCTCTTACTGGCTCGACGGGGCAGCCACCCAGCCGCTGGAAAACCCGGATGCGGTTGCCGTTTCCGGCGTGTATTACATTGGAGCAACAAACACTTTTGGCTGTTTTGTTATTGAGGCAGTGAACGTAATCATCCACCCCAGGCCGGTTCTGGTGATTACCGATCCGGAACCGGTGTGTGAACCCGAAACCATTGATTTGACCGATCCTTCCGTTACAGCCGGTTCGGATACCGAAATTACCCTTACCTACTGGCTGAACGAGGCAGCCACCATGCCGCTGAACAATCCGGAATCGGTTTCTTTAACCGGCATCTATTACATTCGGGCCGAAAACATCTTTGGCTGTTTTACAATTGAAGCAGTAAACGCAATCATAGACAAACAACCGCTTCTGGTTGTAACCGATCCCGACCCTGTTTGCGAACCGGAAGCAGTTGATTTAACCGATGCCTCAGTCACTGCCGGTTCCGACGCCGACATTCAACTCACTTACTGGCTGAACGCGGAAGCCACACAACCGCTGAACAACCCGGATGCGGTTACTGCCACCGGCACCTATTATATCCGGGCAACAAACCTGGGCGGCTGTTTTATTACCGAAGAAGTAAATGTAACCATTCACCCCAAACCGCTTCTGGTTATTACCGATCCGGAACCGGTGTGTGAACCGGAAACCATTGATTTGACCGATCCGTCTGTAATTGCCGGTTCCGATGCCGGTCTTCAGTTCTCTTACTGGCTTGACGAGGCTGCCACCCAACCGCTGAATAGTCCGCATGCCGTTTCAGAAACCGACATTTATTATATACGGGCAGAAAATTCGTTCGGCTGCTTTGTGGTTGAACCGGTAAACGTAACCATTTACAGTAAACCGGTTCTGGTGATTACCGATCCCGATCCGGTTTGCGAACCGGGAACCATAGATTTAACCGATGCATCGGTCACAGCCGGTTCGGATGCCGACATTATACTCACTTACTGGCTGAACGAGGCAGCCACTTTGCCGCTGAACAACCCGGATGCTGTTGCAGTTACCGGCATTTATTACATACGGGCCGAAAACGCCGGCGGCTGCTTTGAGGTTAAGGATGTGAGCGTAATAATTGATGAAAGGCCGCTGCTGGTCATCACAAATCCCGAACCGGTTTGCGAACCCGAAACCATTGATTTGACCGCTGCAGACGTTACTGCCGGTTCCGATGTTGGCATTCAACTCACATACTGGCTCGACGCGGAAGCCGCCAACCCGCTTTCCAGTCCGGATGAAGTAACCGAATCCGGCACGTATTACATAGGCGCAACAAACCTGGGCGGCTGTTTTACGATTGAAGCAGTAAATGTAACCATCTACAGAAAACCGCTGCTGGTCATCACAGATCCCGAACCGGTTTGCGAACCTGAAACAATCGATTTAACCGAAGCATACATCACGGCTGGTTCAGATGCCAACCTTCAACTCACCTACTGGCTTGACGAGGCAGCAACCCAACTGCTAACCAATCCAAATGCTGTAGCCGAAACCGGTACGTATTACATCAGGGCGGAAAATTCTTTCGGCTGCTTTACCATTGAACCTGTAAATGCAATAAGAGACAACGAACCGATTCTGGTTATCACCGATCCGGCGCCGGTTTGTGAGCCGTCAGTCATAGATTTGACCGCTGCAGCCGTTACCGCCGGTTCCGATTCCGACCTTCAGTTCACTTACTGGATTGACGGGGCAGCAACTCAACTGCTGAACAACCCGGATGCTGTTGCAGCCACCGGCACCTATTATATCAGGGCAGAAAATGCAGGCGGCTGTTTTGTGGTTGAGGAAGTAAACGTAACCATTTACGATGAGCCGGTTCTGGTCATCACCGATCCTGCCCCCGTTTGTGAACCGGAAACAATAGATTTGACCGATGCAGCCGTCACGGCCGGTTCCGATTCCGACCTGCAGTTCTCTTACTGGCGCGACGGGGAAGCCACACTGGCACTGGACTATCCGGATTCGGTTACGGAATCAGGCACGTATTATATTGGGGCAACAAATGCCGTGGGTTGTTTTGTAATTAAAGTAGTGAACGTAACCATTTACAGCAAACCGCTGCTGGCTATTACTGATCCCGACCCAATATGTGAACCGGGATATATTGATTTAACCGATCCGTTGGTCACTGCCGGTTCCGATTCCGAAATTCAACTCACTTACTGGCTCGACGAGGAAGCTACTCAGCCTCTGGCCAGACCAGATTCGGTTACCGTTACCGGCATCTTTTATATTCGGGCAGAAAATTCATTTGGCTGTTTTGTTATTGAGGAGGTAAGCGCAATCATTGACAGCCAGCCGTTCCTGGTTGTAACGGATCCGGAGCCTGTGTGTGAACCGGAAGCCATTGATTTGACCGCTGCATCCGTTACCGCCGGTTCGGATGCCGATATTCAACTGACTTACTGGCTCGACGGGGAAGCAACCCAGCCGCTGGCCAGACCGGATTCGGTTACCGCCAGCGGAACGTATTATATAAGAGGAACAAATTTGGGAGGTTGCTTTGTAATTGAAGCGGTTAACGTAACCATCAACAGGAGACCGCTGCTGGTTATCACCGATCCGGACCCTGTGTGTGCACCGTTAACCATTGATTTAACTGCTGCTTCAATTACTGCCGGGTCGGATGCAGGCCTTCAATTCACCTACTGGCTGGACAGCCAGGCTATCATGGCATTGAATAATCCGACATCTGTTGAAACAACCGGTGTCTATTACATCAGGGCCGAAAACGCTTTTGGCTGCCTTGCAACAGAGCAGGTTAATGTGGTTATCGGTGTCGGCTTTTTCGAACTGGTATTTGAAACGGCGTGTGACTCTTTTACCTGGCTTGAAGGCACCGGAGAAACCTATTACACCAGTGGTATTTACGATTTAATTACTCCAAATGCAGCGGGTTGTGACGATACGTTGCGCCTTGACCTCACCATTATTGAAACCGTGGAAGTCTCCGTTTTAATTGCTGCCGACAGAACACAGGTTGAAGAGGGAGAAGCAGTTATTTTCACGGCCACACCGGTAAATGGCGGAACCAATCCGGAATTTGCATGGTTTGTAAACGGTGTTCAGGTACCGGGAGAAAACGCTGAAACATTTACCTACATTCCGGAAAACGAAGATGTGGTTTATGCCACCCTGTTGTCTGATTTGGTTTGTGCCGGACCGAAACCTGCCGAATCGAACAGGATTCAGATAACGGTTACCGAAGAACCCGGCGTGCTGGTTATCAATCATTTTATTATACCCATTGACTGTTTCGGTGAAAGCACGGGTGGAATTGAATTAACCGTTTCGGGAGGCACGAAACCCTACACTTACTTGTGGAATACCGGCGCAACCACCGAAGATATTTATGACCTGGCTGCCGGCACTTACACCGTAACCGTAACCGACGATGCCGGTGAAAGTAAAACGCATACGGTAATATTGTCTCAGCCAACGGAAATGAGCCTGACTTACACAAAAGTGGATTTGGGATTTTCAACCGAACCGGTTGGCAGCATTACCCTGAATGTTTCCGGTGGCACCGGACCATACACATATTTATGGACAGGACCGGAAGGATTTACATCAACCAGCAGGAACATCAGCAACCTGCCCGCCGGCGCTTATATTGTTGAAGTAACCGATGCCAACGGGTGTCAAACTTCGCGGGTAATTATTATTGAAGCTGAAAGTGCCAACGTAACACAGGTTTGCCCGCCGGACTTAACCTTTGTATGTGTGGGCGATGAAACTCCGATATACCGAAATTACCAGGAATTTGCTAATGCAGGCGGTTTGTTCGAAAGCGATTGCGGATTGGTTTTGAGCACCTTCCGTGGCGAACAAATATCAAGAATTGGTTCATGCCCCACCATCATTACCAGAAGATACAGCATTGTTGATGAGTGTGGCACTGAAATGGTGTGCTACCAGACCATTACTATTGATGATAATATCAATCCGAGATTCCCAATCAGTCCGTTACCAACGGTTGTGGAATGTATTGACGATGTTCCGCCAAGATTCCCGGATGGCAGACAAGGATATAACCGTTTCCGCCAGAAATATGGGGATGCCACCGACAATTGCGCAATTGATGAATCATCTTTCACCTTTATGTCTGAAACCATAACAGAAGAAGAGTGTCCGAAAATTATAACCATCAGAAGGCAATACCGAATCAGGGATTTATGCGGTAATCCGGGATTTTTCCTGGAAAGAATTGAAGTTGAAGACAAAAAACCACCAGAAATTACCTGTCCGCCGGATATAACAGCCGAAGTGCCGCTGAGCGAACTGGAAACCCTCACCGGACTGCCTTACTCTGAAGAAGTACAGGATATTCCGCTTTCGCGTGCACGGGGACTGGGAATTACTTACTCAGATAATTGTGAGGTCATTTCGCTTTCGTACCACGATGTGTCCGACGGAGACTGCCCGATAACCATACAACGGATCTTCACCGTTTCCGACGGTTGCAACGAAACCAGTTGCACCCAGACCATTGTCCTGGATTACGAAGTGATTCCTGTTTTTGCACAAATCGGTCCGTTGTGTCAGTACAGCAGGGCGCCTGCATTGCATACAACTTCCGATAACGGTATTACCGGTACATGGATGCCGGAAACGATAAATACTTCGGTATATGGAACCACCATTTACACCTTCACCCCCGATGCGGGACAGTGCGCTGTGGAAGTTCGTATGGAAATTGAAATTGTGGATGAAATTGAACCTGAATTTGATCCCATCGGGCCGTTGTGCCTGAACGATGAGCCGCCGGTATTGCCGGTTGAATCAACCAACGGAATTACAGGTATCTGGGAGCCGGCTATTGTTTCAACTGCCACTGTGGGTATCAGAGGTTACACCTTTATTCCCGACGAAGGGCAGTGTGCCATCCCGGTAGTTATTCCAATTGAAGTGGTGGATGAAATTGAACCGGTATTCGCACAGCTTGGCCCGTTCTGCCTGAACAGCATTCCGCCTGAACTGCCGTTGCAATCTGACAATAACATTACCGGAACCTGGTCGCCGGCAGTTATTCAAACCGGAACAACGGGCATCGGCTCATATACCTTCACACCTGACCCGGGACAGTGTGCCATTGCCTTTATCATTGAGATAGAAATCACCGATGAGATTGTTCCTGAGTTCGATCTGGATATTTTACTGTGCCTGAATGAAACGCCGCCACAATTGCCGTTGATGTCATCAAACAACATCACCGGAACGTGGAATCCGGCAACGGTTGACACTTCTGTTCCCGGTATCAGCAATTACACGTTCACACCCGGTGCAGGACAGTGTGCGGTTGAGGTGAGTATTGCGGTAGAAATCCTGAAACTGAATATACCCGAATTCGACCCCATCGGGCCTATTTGCCAGTTCAATATACCGCCGCCGCTGTCTGGTATTGATTTGAACGGAATCAGCGGTACATGGAGTCCGGATACCATAGATACCAGTGTGCCCGGGCCGGCAGTGTTTGTATTTACACCCGATGCTTCCTACGCGTGTGCGGAACCATTCGGGATGACCATACTTATTGATACCCTCATCATTCCGCAGTTTGATGCCATTGGCCCGCTGTGTCTGAATGAAGAACCGCCTCAACTGCCGCCTGCCAACTTCAACGAAGTAAGAGGAAGATGGGAACCGGCTGTAATCCGCACCGATGAGGTGGGTGTATTCGAGTATGTTTTCATACCTGAAGAGGGAATCCACTGTGCCGCCAACGATACGCTGCTGATAGAAATTTTACCGCCTGTGGTTCCTGAATTTGATCCGATTGGGCCGCTTTGTATCGGAGAAGTTCCGCCTCAACTGCCCGGAACTGACAGGAACGGCGTTTCAGGTACATGGATGCCTGATACAATTGACACCAGCGTTGCAGCCAGCCTCATGTTTGTTTTCACGCCCGACAATGCTGTTGAATGTGCTGAAAGTATTACCATTTTGGTTACCGTTTCTGAAAATACTCCGCCGGTGGCCAATACAGATTATACCACAACCCTGCAAAATGAAAGGGTGATGGTGGATGTGCTTGAAAATGACTTTGACAGCAACAGTGAACTTGATCCCACTTCGGTAACGGTAATCAACGGACCGTTGAACGGAACGGCCACCATTAATCCGGTAACCGGTATTCTGACTTATATCCCGAATCCTGGTTTTGCCGGAATGGATACGCTGCTCTACTCTGTTTGCGACGATGGAGTTCCCTGCCAGCCCATGTGCGACACAGCCGAATTAATTATTACCGTGAAACCGCCCAACAATCCGCCGGTGGCTGTGAACGATTCGTTTACGGTAATGTGCTTCCCGCTGGTTGAATACGTGCTGTTGAACGATTATGATCCGGACGGGGATAATTTCCGTATCATCACCTGGCCAATGGTTGATGTTCAGAACGGAACGCTTATGATTGAAAGCGACGGTGCTTTTGTGTATATGCCCGATGAAGGTTTTGTTGGTGTGGACACATTTGTTTACCGCATTTGCGACGACGGATTCCCGTCAATGTGCGACGAGGCAACAGTTTGGATTAAAGTTCTTCCCAGTGTTGATTGCGAGGGATTGCCGTCAGATGATGATGAAATTGATCCGGGCTGTGTGCTGTTTATACCTGACGGGTTCTCGCCCAACGGAGATGGAGTACACGATTTCTTCCAGATTTACTGTATTGAAAAATACCCGGATGCCATTATGCGTATTTTCGACCGGGCGGGGAACAAAATTTTTGAAAGAAGGCATTATGGTAATCTCGAATACTGGGGAACCAATGAAAATGCATGGTGGTGGGGCAATTCAGAACACCGGCTTACGCTGGGCAGGGGAACAGTTCCCGCCGGAAACTACCTCTATGTGTTTGAACTGGGTAACGGTGAAGTACGAACAGGAACTGTGATGGTGGCCTATTGATAAATATGGGATTTTTGGTTCCAAAATTAATTCCGGCTTTAAACAGCTTTCAAATCCCGTTCCGCCATAAATGCCAGTTGGTCGATTGCTGAAATTTTTAGCTTATCGCCGTTAAACCTGAAATGGTAGGTTTGTCCTGAAATTCCTTTAATCACCAGTGATTTGTTTCCGGTGTACATAAATATTTTACCTGATTTGGGATTATCTGCCAATACCCGATCAGAAGGGGTATTTTCACGACCGGAATTTTCGTTCCTGAAAAGTTTCTTTCTTTTTTCTCCGCAACAGCTCATTGGAAAAAGTTTTACTGTTAATTTTTGTCTTCGGAATTGTTGGTTACATCCCGTTTTTCGGTCAGTTTGAATAAGAGACAGGCAAAACCTGAAAGCGCCAGCCATGTTATTATCCCTTCCAGCCAATTGTCACAAATTAAAAAAGCAAACGGAATGGCCAGCCACAAGCTCAGACAATAAAAGCAGTCGAGCAGGTTTCCGAAGAATCCCTGCCCAAACAGCTTTCTGAATTTTATTACCATATCAAAAGGACCGTCTTCCTCAGAAAACAGGTGAGTTATTCGCCAGAGCGCAAGGCCACAAAGCAAAAACTCTGTAATACCAACATCCATCATGGATTCAAGCGTTCCACCATTATTCGGGCAGTTGAGCGGTATATGCTTGATATTCCTGAATTATAGCCGTTTGTGACCCGCTGTGTTGCCGTTAACCCGAAAGTATAAACGGTAAAGTACTCCCCTGTTTTAATCCATCCGTCAGCCAATGCAGTTGACTGAATCTGAACATTTACCATTCCCGGATTGCTGAAATCTTCCTGACTGCCGGTGTATCCAGGGCAGGCATGATGAACATTTGAAGGATTACTTCCACCTGCAAAAGTATAACTGCCGGTGATTATGAAATTTCCTTCGATGTTGGCATTCAGCTCAAGTGAAGTACCCGGGCATCTTTCCATTGTTAAAGCATACTCGTTTACAAAACCATACGGATCGTTTGCCTGGAATTCAAATTCTATCGGATTTTTCAACTGCGCGTCTGTTAAACGGTTTAATCCGCAACCTGCATCTAAAACGGAAGGATCAGTGAACGCCGGACTTGTCATCTGGAAATTCAATCCGTTATTGTGAATGAACAACGCAATTAAATCTGTGGCATTCGGAACCAGTACACCTGCTGAATCATAGCCATCAACCCTCACATAAAATGTACCCGGCGTTCTTACCCCGGAGATTACGTCGTAGATGGCAGTATTCAGGCGCATAAAACGGTCGATGTTTGAAAATTCCCAATCCTCTCCATCCACAAAAACTTCACGCTGAATGTTAATGTAGGCAGGAACCGACCCATTTAAAGTTCCACCGGCAGCGGGATAGAATGGCCCGACATCATCCCCTGTATAATTAGACAGATTTCGTTTTGAAAATTTAGGATGTTTGTAATTTTGAGAAACATATTCCCAGTTTGAAGTCTCTAATCTTCGAACGCGAATGGTGTACCATTTAATTTTATTATCGGAGGCAGTTTTTGCACTGTCGTACATACAACCTCTCATATCAACTGTTCCACGCCAGGCTGCACATTCAACATTAATTCCGGCAAGTGAACTGTTGATCGAAATTACACCATTTGCTTCCAGGTAGTTGGAATTGCCATACCTTCTCAGGTCTACGGGTAATTCTGAGGCTGAAGTGTTTTGATTTCCACCGAGAAAGACATTGCCAAGGCTTCCAATCAGGTTTCCGTTAAAACAACTGGAAGATACATGCACCTGTGACTCCGGCAGGCACAAATTAATACGTTTCAGGTTCGGGATATTATAAAACGGGGCGCTTTCATAACGTATTTCATAAGGTGCGTATTCCACAATTTTCACGATTACATCGGGATACATTACGGTATTGACATCTTCGCCGGGGGCAATGTCGGAAGAATCTTCCAGCCCGGGGAATGTCATATCGAAACTAAACCTGAAAATGTAATTCCCGTTCATGTCGGTAATTGTATCGCCCAACAAACGCCTGTTGCCCAAGCCTGTGTAGGCGCCACCTGCCAGTTCACCCGCTGTGCGGTCATATTCCTCAAAAGTGAGTGTTAAATTTGACCCTGCCCCGGTAAAACAATTCAAAAATAATCCTTCAATATCTTTGACAAGTTTTATCCTGTTGTCTGGTAATGCGGTTATTCGTTCGGCAGCCGAAAAATTAGAAGAAGAAAGTAACCGGAAATTTGATGTAATATTATCCGATACCAGTTCATCTCTGTTTTTTTCGTCCTTTTTTTCAACCCTCTTTTCTTTTTTAACTTCGTTTCGAACATAGTTAAGAGATGATTTGGGCTGCATCGCTTCCCCGCTTAAATCGAAGACAACCGGTTTAAAATAGGGAGGCGGATCCGGGGGAATAGGATCGATAATTTCTTCAGGAATACGTTCAGGATAATGTTTTTTCATCCAGTCTTTAATCAATGGATTTTTGAGCGCTTTTAACAAGCCGGGCCAGGTTTCAATTACAAACGGAAATTTGCGGCACGGATTGAAAATGCACCTGCCACTGTAAAGTGTTACATTTCCGTAAATGATAAAATCATTGATGTTTACCGGGGTAGAACAGGTCAGAATTAAATCATTAAAATCGGAATCGACACCTGCATCATTCGACCAGATTTCAAATTCATAGTTTCCTCCAACCTGCTGAGGAAATTTCAACTGGGTGTCGGACAGTTGCCAGCCCGAACTCGGTTTGTTTTGGATTGCAATTGTCCATTGACTGCCACTTACATTTACTGAAGTTCCGGCAATCCCATTGTACGTTCCGTTTCCTGATACTGCACCTTGAATTTTAAAACGGTGCTGATAGGAGGCGCTTTTTGATTTTACGGTAACCTTCCAGTTACCCTGCATTGAAATAATCATAACAGTCTGATTTTAATGGTGGGCCTACTCTTTTTTTGGATTTTCAGCTTCCTCCGTTCATAATATGTGATTTCTGTTATATTATGCAGATAATTAGCAGATTGAATTCGCAAGAGAAATGGGCTTCTTCAAAAACATATACAAATTACAACAAAAAACCGAAATAAAAAAGATAAAGACATAAAAATATTATTTATGAAAAAGACACAATATTTCAAAACCTTACCTGATTAAAATTTTAAGATAAAGCATTGGATTAGAGAAAAATAACTGTTTGATTTTGCTCTGAATGTTTGTTATTTACAGTTTGCCGGAGTTTTGTAATAAGGTAGGGTTTAAAAGGCAATCCTCAGTTTTTCCCGAACCCGATTTTCCACAAACCGCGCAGTTCATTCATTCCGTAACCTGTGGCCAGGTCACCGGGATAAAGCGTCTGAATTTTCTCCAGGGTTCCGGGATTAATTTCGGATGCCGGTCCGTGGCATTGCAAACAGGCCGGCATGGCAGTTAGAATGGGTTTGTAATATACCAGCCGGTCGCCATCCTGAATGAGTGTGTCGTGTACAAGTCCCTGCTGATGCCGGTTAAAAAAATAAGTCCATAGTTGTTTATCTGCACCGGTTTGCAGCCGGTTTTCCGGATTCCGGTTTTTATCGGAAACCCTTGCAATGTTGCAGTTGTACAGGTTGTTCAGGCTGTCAACGATGGAAGAGGCCTCCAGATTGCAGAATTCTACTGCAAACAGACTCCCTCCCTGCTCCATGGCGCGTGAAACATTGGTCAGCAGGGCCGCCTGTGCCTGGGTGGAAATTTCATTACCTGATTTCAAATACCGGGCATACGTTTCAGCATCAGGTTTTTCAGAAGTTTTCCTTCCGCATGAAAAAAGAAAAACAGTGATGAAAATGAAAAGGAAGAAACAGTTTTTTGCACACATGGTAATCGTTTTTAGCGTTTTTTAATGAGAGGTACGATAAATTGCAGAAATTGTTATTCCCGTGAATTTTACCTTTTATGAAATCCTCAAATTCAGGCACTGTTTATTCAGGGTTTCCATGGCCATTTTACGCAATCTTTAATCTCAGGGAACAGCACAAAATCGGCTTTTCCTTTCATAGCCAGTGTTTTTACATTCAGCCCTTTCAATTGCTCAAGCGCTGCCTGCATGGTTTTTCCTGACACCGACACGTCGTCAACCAGAAGGATGCGTTTTCCTTCGAGTTCTCCGCCGGGCTTTTTAAGCACTTTGGGCTGTTCGTAGCGCGGGGTGTTTTCTTCGTCGCGGTAATTGAGCACCATTACCTCTAATTCGGCATTTAAATAACAAGCGACCATTGTTGCCGGCGCCACTCCCCCGCTCCCAATCCCAATAACCAGGTCGGTTTCGGGCAGGGGAATTTGTTTCAGGCGTTCAGTTATTTCTCTAAAAGACAATGGAACCATATTTTTAAATTTAAGTTTCTGTTTAAAAAAACAGGAAGCACAAGATTAACAGAAATTGATGTGATTTGCAAATGAAATTAACCTTCCCAGATGGGTATTTCAATATTAAAAGTGGAACCTTTCCCTTCTTCGGTTACGAACCATACGTGTCCGGAAAAATTTTCCACAATATTTTTTACAATGGCAAGCCCAAGTCCCATACCACTGGATTTTGTGGTAAAACTGGGGCTGAACAGTTTGTCCTGAAGGTCTTCTGATATACCTTCGCCATTATCAGCTATAGCGATAACAGCCAGATGGTCGCGCCGGCTAAGGTTTATTTCAATTTTTCCCTGCTGTTTGTCCGGAATAGACTGAATAGCATTTTTTAACAGATTAATAATGGCCCGTGAAAGCTGATCGCGATCGGCATTCACCTCAATGTATTCCAATCCGTTGGTATAAAATTTAATATCAATACGCTGGTGGGTGTCAAACAAATCAATTACTTTTTTTACCTGTTCGGCCAGTTTAAATACCTGGTTTCGGGCCGTTGGAATTTTGGCAAAATTGGAAAACTCGGTAGCAATGTTGGAAAGGTTGTCAATCTGCTCAATCAGGGTTTCAGTAATTCGCTCAATAAATTTTTCATATTCTACACCTTTTCCTTTGGTGCGCTGCAAATGCTGAATATTCAGTTTCATTGGCGTAAGCGGATTTTTAATTTCGTGGGCAATTTGTTTGGCCATTTCGCGCCAGGCCGATTCACGTTCTGAGCGGGCAAGCAAATCGGCGCTAACCGCCAGTTCATCCACCTTTTTGTTGTACTCTTTAACAAGACTGCCAATTTCGTCGTTCCGGTTATAATAGATAGGTTCGTTGCGTTTTCCCAGTTCAATTTTCCGCAGGTTTTCCTGTATTTGCACTAGCGGCCGCGTAATTTGGTTGGCAATGAAAATGGCAACAATAATGCTTGCCAGAAATAACAACACATACAAATTGATGAAGGCAACTACAATGGTCGAAAGTTCCTGGCTGTACTTATCCTGCCTTATAAAGTAGGGCAGGTTAATCACGCCCAAATATCCGCCGGTTTTATTAATAACCGGTTTGTAAGCCGAAAGGTAGGACAACAGACCAATCTCTTCGGGTTGGAAGTAGCTGATTTGAAAGTTATTGAATATTTCATTATATGCTTTGGCATTCATTCGGTCAGAAACCAGCCCGCGGTAAAATATCTCGGGCCTCGACGAGGCAATCAGGCTTCCGTCGGTTCCGTAAATATTAATGTCGGTTCTGAAAATATTTGATAGTTTGGCCAGCTCGCGGTTCATCCAGTCAATCAGTTCATCATTTATTTCCATAACATCATCAAGGCGCATGTCAATTTCCTCAGCAATGGAAATCAGTTTTTCATTCAGGTCGTTCTGGTGTTTTTCCTTATACTCTTTCACGTTGTACCAGATGGTTGCAAGCGCTACCAACAGCAGCGAAACAAAAACGATAGAGATAATAGCTGCCTGAATTTTAAACTTCAAATCGAATTTCACCGAGCGCCTTCTGATATAGCGGTTTCCAATGACAAGAACAATAAGAACCGACAAAAAATAAAACACAAAAAGATATGGGAATGAAATGAGGTAATCAACAAACGTATAAATTTCCCGCGACACGATTACGTAGTTATCTTCACGGCTATGGTAAATGAGGTGTTCCATTCCGTCCCAGCGGTTGTAGTCGAATTCATCCGGTGAGGTTATGTAGGAATGTACATAAAAGTTGTAGCTGTAGTCGCCGTGTTTGTCGGTAAGTTCACCACCGTAATACTTGGCATAATTATACTTTTTATAGTTTTCCGGTTTGGCCATCGATTTATCGATGAGTAACTCAGGGAAACCGATTCCTTCGAACAGCAATTCTGAATTCAGTTCAATATATATGGAAATTCCCCGCTCATCATGGGGCAGCTGGTAATGAAGGCAGCCGGTATATGAAATGCGGCCGTTCATATTATCCATAAAATAAAAATTGGTATTTGGTATTCTAATTCCCTGAGAAAGAATCATATCGTCAAAGAAGTTCATACACGGCGCCATTCGTTTATCCATTTCAATAAACAGGCTGTCATTTCCGGAACACACAAAAAACCGGACATCGTATTGCCTGAAATAACTGTTAAAATAGGTTTCACCCAGGTATTCAACCAGTTCGTTTTCGTCCTGAAAAAGTAAACTTGGGATTGCTCCGTCTTTGTTAATTAAATACTGAATTTCTGCAAGAAAAACTTCGGCTGCCGGATCCCGCTCTGCAACCAGTGTTACAGCCATTAGCTTTTGTTCGTCGCGTTGTTTTAGTGCTGTTGTGGAGTAAAAAATGATAAGCGAATAAAGCGACGCAACCGAAACAAATATGATGAGGTAACTCAGTGTAAATTTTTGCAGGTAATTTTTACTGAACAACGAGGCAAGTAAAGTTGCAGCAATAAAAACGGCAAGGGCTTCAAAAAATACAACCTTTGTCGAAAAATATAAAACGGTCGCCCAGAAAAAGCCAATCGCCAATGCTGCTCCTGCAAGTTGTCCTAATTTGAAATCGTTTCTGATGTTGTCCACTATTTTAATGGTAAGAATAAAAACTGCGAGCAGGAGCAACCCGACAGAAAAAATGGCCAGCACACTTTGTGCTGAAATTTCGATTATGCGGTTAAGGGAAAATGAAATAGTGGAATTAAAAATCAATTCGCGGATGTAAAAATGAATCAGCAGGTATGTACCTCCCGAAAACACCAGCAATAATAACCCGATGGCTTTGCGGGGCAACCGGAAGTCGGTCTGCAACTGTTCAATGTTGAGGTGCTTGCCGAAATGGTACATCCAGAAAAGGAAGAAAAGGCCAATTAAAAAGAAATCGCCCAGCGAAGGAAGCCAGTTATTCAGCGCAAAAACCGACGGGCTGAAAAACCGGAGGAGGAAGAATACTTTGGGGATTTTAAAAATGAGGTGAAGCCAGTAAACCAGAAAAAGAGCTACTGCGAGACCAAAAACCCGGATAAAAAAAGTGGCTTTCGATTCGGTAAATTCCCGGCTGAAATAAACCAACAGAATTAAAAGGCCTAAAAAATAAATGATGCCGGGAAGATAGAGCTGCCGGGTGGTGCACAAATAAGCTCCTTCAGGTTTTATGCTAAAAAGGTATTCGTTTTCTGAACTGTAAACGGAATAGTTTTGATCATTCGGGTCGGTTTCAATTTGATATTCGCCCGGAAGTTTATACTTGTTAAAGAAATTGTTTTTCAGGTATTTGTTTTCGTATTGGTAGTTGTTTTTAATCAGATGAAATCCGTAAATTCTGTAGTTGTTTACCTCTGTTTTCAGCGTAAGGTAGAAACCATTTGGCAACTCAACCAACCCGTTTTCATTGGGCAAACCGGAAGCATTATCGAAAAATGACAGGGACCGGTCAGACCAGTAAACGAGTTCTTCGTTCCTGAAAATTAAAAACCCGAACCCTTTTTCTTCAAGCAGATCACTGCTTAAATCTAAATTTCCGGAAAAGTTACCGTCGAAATTTTCTTTTTCGGCTAAAGCCGCAACCTGGGTTAACCTGAGTTTCAGTTCATTTTCGTGCTGGTTAAATTTTTCCTGAAAATCGCGGATCAAATGCGTTTCGGGATGCTTTTTCAGCAGTCCGTTTTCAATGATTGCCGCTGCTGCAAAAAAGCAAAGGGCAAAAATAAGGAAACTGTATTTGTTCATTTTCCCAAACACGCTATTCGTGATGATATGGTTCTCCTTTTAAAATGGTAAAAGCCCGGTAAATCTGTTCCATGCACAAAAGTCGCGCCAACTGGTGCGAAAAGGTCATACGCGACAATGATATTTTTGATTTTGCCGAAGCATAAACTTCATCTGAGAATCCGTAAGGACCACCTGTAACCAGTACCAGTTCTTTTAGCCCGCTGGCCATTTTTTTTTGAAGGAATAGCGCAAATTCCGGCGAAGTGTACGTTTTCCCCTTTTCGTCAAACAGGTGAATTTCCTGCGATGGCGCTCTCCTGTTTAAAATGCGTTCGCCTTCCTTTATTTTCTGGACACCCGGGCTCATGTTTTTCGTTTTTTTGATGTCGGGAATTATTTCCAGGTTAAAATCGATATAGTATGACAAACGTATGGCGAAACGGTCAATTCCTTCTTTTACGAAATTTTCATCGGTTTTGCCAACTACCAATAAAGTAAGCTTCATGCTGCTTTGTGAATATTTATTTTATAAATTTACCAAAAATAAAAGGTTGAGATGGTTTTTGCACAGTTTTTGTAATTAAAATGCCGCTTAATATTTGAAATAATTGAAACATGTCATCAATAAAAATGAAGTTATTCATGATTTTTCTTTTTGCCGGGACCTTATTCTTTGCAGTTCCGGTAAAAGCTCAAATCCCCGATGGAATTATTCTTAGTCTGAAATCCGGAAATGCCAGAACACTGTCGGAATTTTTTAACCAGAATGTGGAACTGGTAGTCCCCGACAGCGATAACGTTTACAGCAAAGCCCAGGCACAGTTAATAGTAAGTAACTTTTTCAGCAGTTATCCTCCCCAGAATTTTTCTGTAATTCACCAGGGAGGAAAGGAAGGTGCACAATATGTAATTGGTAATTTGGGCACTAAAAAAGGTTCGTTCAGGGTTTATTTTTTGCTGAAAAAAAGTGACGGAAAAGATTATATTCACCAACTAAGAATTGAAAAACAGGAATGACCCTATGAGAGAAGGGTTTCTGAACCGAAACAAATACAAACGAATTATTGATCGGCTTATCGAAAAAGCTGAAAAGATTTCTTTGCCGTTTTTTGATGGTGTTCCGCTTTACGATGTTGCTTTGTTTTTTTGGAGAAGTATTGTTGACGGAGCTATCACTACACGGGCTTCGGCCATAGCCTTTTCATTTTTTATCGCTTTTTTTCCCGGTATATTGTTCATTTTTACGCTGATTCCCTACATTCCTGTAGAGAATTTTCAGAACGAACTTTTTCGGCTGATACAGGAAATGGTACCCGAAAGCACCTTTGCAACAATAGAAGATACGGTAACGGATATAATAATGCGGCCCAGGGGCGGCCTGCTTTCACTGGGTTTTGTTATGGCGCTTGTTTTTTCAACCAATGGTTTGGCTTCAATGATGAGTGCATTCGATGCCACCATTCACAGTATCCACAGGAGATCATGGCTTAGCCAGCGTTTGGCGGCCACTTTGCTTTTAATTATTCTTTCGGTTTTGTTAACTTTAGCCATAACGCTTATGACCGGAGGGCAGCTATTGATAAGTTACTTGCGGGAAAACGGCATTTTACAGGATAGATTTACAATTTCTATTTTAACTGTCGGGAAATGGGTTGTTATTGTCATGCTGTTATTCTTTGCCAATTCCTTTTTGTATTACCTGGCTCCGGCAAAAAAAACCAAATGGCGGTTTATTTCCGCCGGTGGAACTCTTTCAACCGTTTTAAGCATTTTTGCACTTGGAGGATTTTCATACTACATCAATAATTTTAGCCAGTACAACACACTTTACGGTTCTATCGGAACTTTACTAATAATTCTTTTTCTGATGTATGTTATGTCGCTTATCCTGCTGGTTGGGTTCGAACTGAATGCAAGTATTTATCAGGCACATACAAAAAAGACGGATAATTGAATCGTGGTAACGGGCTGGTTTTGTCAGGATTTTCGTTTGTCCTGTATTAAAAAGCCGGCGGTTTGTTTAATGGAATCTGCAACTGAAGTGTAATCAAAATCAATTGTACGGGTAATTTTTGTTCCGTCGAACAGGCTTCTGGAATTGGCTGCCAAAGCGGTTTCGCGCGAAAGAGCCGGTGTGTTTTTTGCCATTAAACCATAAACAAATGCGCCCCTCCAGGCCAGTTCCATTATAAAACGCGAGGCAAAATATTTTGGTGCTGGTTTATTTAAAGCCCTGGCAATCTGGCTGAATAATTCCTGATAACTGAGGTTTTCTGCATTTAAAAGATACCTTTGGTTTTTACAGTTTTCGAAATTTTTATCTTCCATCAACATCAGCATGCCTTTTGCCACATCCTTTACATCAACAAATCCGGTAACACCTTTGGAATAGAATTTTAGTCCGTCCCAAACGGTTTTAAACAGACGCGAACTTCCGGTCTCCCAGTTTCCGGGCCCCAGCACAATTGACGGGTTTACAATTACAGCATTCAATCCTTCTTCTATACCCCGCCATATTTCGGTTTCTGAAAAAAACTTGCTTTGGGAATAACCTGTTACTCTTTTGGAAGGGATCCAGTTTGTCAGCTCATCGGTGGAATAACCGTTTTGATTGCCCCCAAGGGCTGAAACCGAACTCACATGGCAAAATTTTTTAACGCCTGTTTCCAGTGCCGCATTCACCATGTTGGCAGTTCCTTCCACATTATTTTGAATCATTTTTTTGCGCTCTTTCCTGCTGAATGAAACAATGGCTGCGCAATGATAGACTTCTTCCGCACCGGCAAGTATTTTTTCCAGCCCGAAATAATCCAGAATATCGCCATCAACCCATTCAATTTGGTTAAAAAGCTGTTCCGGTTTTTTATGGTAATAAGCAAATACTTTAAGTACCTGCTGCAAATTGCTCGTTTTGCGCTTCAGCGCTTTCACCGGGTTCCCTGCTAAAACCAGTTCAAACAACAAATGCGATCCGATTAATCCTGTGCCGCCGGTTACAAAAATCATAAATCAAATTTTTTGGTAAAGATAAAAAATTTAAGGGCCTTTAACTTTACTGACTTTTTTAGAAACAGCAGAATCGTTAAATTTACAATCTAAATTAGTACCTATGGAACCTGAAAATACTTTACGATTTGAGACCAAAGAAGAAGCCAATAAGCGAAGAATGCAGGAAGCACTAAACCGCACTCCACATGAGCGGCTGATGTTTTTTTTGAAAATGGCTCGGGAGATGCAAGTGTTTCAAACGTCGGAACCACACCCGAACAGTTTTAAAAACAATTTTATACTGGAATGACATGTTGGACAATTTCCCGGAAAGAGTAAAGGAATTTATTGAATGTGCCTGCAAAAATAATCTTGAAATGCTCCTTGTTGGTGGAGGTGCTGTTAATTTTCACGGATACCAGCGTCATTCTTATCCAAAGTAAATTATTATCTAAAGCCATCATCTCATTCTCACTTTACATTCCTGTTTATCAGTCTCACTTTTGATAATGTTGTTTTGATA
>JAWLCW010000050.1:0-17754 GCA_041686935.1 Mariniphaga sp.
GTAATTTTCCATTTTGGCGGCTGCCTTAGTGCCTTGAGATATTACATCCAGTCCGGCTGCATAAGCCAGGCCGTTGGAACGTGCTTTTTGCCAAAATGTAAGTTCTTTATCTGAACCGTCCATGACGGCTTTTATTCTTTCTTTTTCCAGTTCCACCAGTTTTTCTTTGGCAGCCTGAACACGGGCCTGTTTTAACAGGGCCTTGGTATAATTTTCGGTAGCTGCGGTTGCTTCTTCCGAGTTAATCTTTTCCAGTGTAAGGTTGCCAAAGTATTTCGGGGAAATTTTATTGAGTTCGGTTAATGCTTTTTGCCGGTTTTCAAGTGAAAGTTTTTCATTCCGGGCTGTTTTAAGCAGTTCTTCCACTTTGAGTTTTCGTTCAACAATATTTTGCTGAGCGGTTGTTTCCACCTCATTAAAGGCTTTCTGTGCAGCAAAAAGCTCTTTCGTTTTTTTCGTGTATTGATGCAAAGCCATACCAGCCGCTGCAATCACAGAAACCAGCAAAACAAAAGGATTGAGTTTTGCAGTTTTATTAAAAGCTTTCATGGCTAAATTGGCTCTTGTAAGATTCCCGGTAAATACAGCCTGGGCAGCAGCTACGAGGTACGTAGATGCTGAATAAGCTTTATTCCACAAAACTTTAGCTTTTGTGAGTATGATATTTTTCTGAAGGTCTATGTTAGCCAGCATTAAAGCCACACGGTATGTTGCAAAAGCAGTAGCCAGGGTTAGAACCGCTTTTTTATTTTCAATGATAAATTTTACCGATTTAAGCAATGCTCTGGTGCTCCAGGAACTTAACCGAATCATGGAAGTAAAGAAAGGATTCAGGGTATCGGATAATTCGAGGATAGTTGCTTTTAATCTTCCACCGGCAGCCTGTCTTTTTTGTACATTGGTTTCCATCTGCAAGGTATAAGCATTCATCAGGGATGAACCATCACCATAGTCTTTATTTACCTGTTGCAGGATTTCATGGTATTTTTCAAGTCCGCGACCGGAGAGAGCCGAAACGGCAGTCATACCCCGGATATTTGGAATAGCTTTAGCAACCAAATCGGGATTTTTTTCCATTGCCTCATTCAGGCGCTGCAACGTAAACGCCAACCCTTTTGCCTGTACTTCGGTAGCTCCGACAGGTACTCCCAGCTGGCGCAGAACTTTTTCTGCGGCAGTTCCCGGTTTAAGTACACTTTGCAGGGCGTTTTTCATAGATGTCATAGCCATATCGGTACTTATACCTCTTGTGGTCATCGCTGAAACGGCAGAAAGAAGTTCCTGATAGGTAACACCTGCCTGTGAAGCTATAGGAACGGCAGCACCAATGGACTGGGCCAGTGCCTGAACGGTTGTTTTTCCGTATTTCTGGGCAGTAAAAAACGCGGATGATACTTGATTTGCCTTATCAAATTCAAGGCCGTAGGCATTGATAATTGATGTCATACCGTCAACGGAAATGGACAGGGATGTTACACCACCTTTTGCCAGGATAGCTGCTTCTTCCATAAATTTAATGGACTCACCGGCCGGGATACCGGCGGAGATGGTATCAAAAAGTGCTTTATTGATGTCTTTAATTTCGAGGCCATACCGCCGGAGCAAATCAACGGACCCTTTATTCAGCAAGGGTTTGAATTCTTCATAATCGGCTTCATCGAGCAGGGTATAAACGTTGGTGATGGATTCTTCAAAATCATCAATAGTACCTTTCATTTTTTTAAGTCCCATGACAATACCGGCAGCGGCAGCGACCCAGGCCGTTATCATGGTAAAGTATTTATTGAAGCCGTCGGCCATACGGGTTAAAAATCCCTGCTGAGCCCGGGTTTGTGTATTTAGCTCCCTGAGTTTTGCGTTCAGTAGTTTTACCTGTTCCGCTTTTTGTTTAAAACCCGGGTCGGTTTGTTTCATTGCCTTTAGTTCGCTGCTGGCTTTGCGTGCTGCGGTGGATATTTCCTTGAATGAGGCACTTGAAAGGTTTTTAAGGACATTTTGGACGGAAAACACCTCCTTTTTCATCTGGCGCATTTCTTTGTTAACCTCCCGCAGTTCTTTTTCCTTTTGTTTGAATCCGGACAGATCATTTGCCTTACGAAGCTTTTTCATCTCTTCGCGAAGGCTTTTTGCGCGTTTGCCGAGTTTTTCTAACTGGTCCTCGGCCTGTTGTCCGTTCAGGATAACGCTGCTGCGAGCTGTGTAATCTGCCATTTCGGTAACTTTTTACCGAAAAGTAGATTACCCGGCAAGGGAAAAAAAGGACAGGATAGAGTGGGGGGTAATCTGGGAGGAGCTCGAAGTTTCGGGTTTAATAAGGGCACAGATTGCAACCCGATAGCTATCGGGTCTGCGCCAGCGTAAAATAGTTATTCAGGAAAATTTTTTGTAATTTGTACAGGAATAACCATAAAAGTTAAACCAATGAAAAGGTGCAACACTACCAAGTTTTTTATAATCCTTGTCCTCCTCATGGCATTTATTAAAACAGGTTTTAGCCAGGAACCAGCACCTCCTGTGGACAATACGCCACTTGAAAGACCTCAGCCCTTATTTATTATGGAACATGATTCAGGCTCACACTTGTTAAGTCAAATTTCCGATACGTTAAAACAACACGGATTTGAAATTGTAAAACTCGACAAGCGGGATATGCTGATAGAATCCACAAAACGAATAAGCGACCATCGGGAAGATTACGATAAAGTTATCATCTGGCTTGAAAGGGATTATATGATGCCGGAGAACTATATCAAGGTTTATTTCCTGTTTGGCCGGTTTCTGGAAATTGTATCGTTTGAAACACGAATAAAGAGGATTGAAATATCTACTGTACAGGAAGAAAACATCATTGGAGAACTAAAAAAATCATTGATTTCGATTTCCTTGTAGAATCAAATAAATTAAACATTATGAAAGTCAATAATATCAGAGCAATCCTGGCCATTATCATTTTGGGTGTTTTTATGGCCATAACAGCAGTAATGGCTTTGTATCCTTTACTTACAAAAGCCCAGGTAGATTTAAATGCATTTGCTGATTTTTTCGCCAAGATTGCCAGTGTTTATACCGGGATTATTGGGGTGATCGTAGGTTTTTACTTTGGAAAAAGGTCGGATGAAAAACCATCAGAAAAAACCAGTTGAAATCTTCAGGTGTTTTTAAGGTCTGGGGGTAATTTTTGGACTTTTATTAATCAAAGTTTTCCCAGCGTTTTTGCCACTTTTCGGCATTGTCATCAATATTGGCAACAATGGTGATGGCGGCTTTTTGAGCGTATTTTTCGGAAAGGATTTCGCCGATACGGCGTACCTGGTAGAAAAAGGTTTTGGAGAACCAGGGTTTTTGGCGCCGGGTAGTGAGGCCTGCCGAAACCATGGCATCGCGGTTGTCGAGGTCCACATTGCCGCCTACACCCATATCAACAAATTTGCCGTAGTATTTATAGGCAAAATCTATCATTTCGGGGTTGCCGTTGGCCGCGGTGTGTACGTGGTGAACAAAACTGTCGGTAAGCTGGTAGGAATAATTGGCATGCAGTTTTTCCAGCCAGTCTTCAAATACCTTAATGGTGATATCTGCCCAGGCAATGGCGGTTTCGTGCATATTTAAGTTTTCGGACATGGGAAGAAGTTTAAAGTTTCGGGTTTTGCCGAAGGCATCCCTTCGGGAAAAGTAGAGGAACCCCCTCCAGACACATGAATGTGTCCTCGTCCCCCTGTGGCACTAGCGCCACAAGGAGACAAAGTTCGTAGTACGAATGATATATGTGGTAAATAGTTATTCATCGTTCCAGTCGTTGGGGTTGTGGGGGAGCTGGTGGGAGTGGGGAACTTCGAAGTTGAACATGATGCCGAAGGAGCCGGCGCCGAGCGGACCTACTTCCTGATAGGGCACACTGAGGAACTTCATAAAATGGAGTCCGTTGAGTTGCCGGTACCGGTCGTGCCGCATTTTGGCCAGTATTTTAAAGCCAATGGATTTGGCCTGCTCTTTGGCCAGACGAAGCGCGTCGAGGCTGAAATCGGTTTGCAGTGGCGCGGTTATAATGTAAAAGGTGTAAAACGGGTTGTCGAGGAAGTTGTTGGAGCGGGCTTCGTCGCCAATGCGGCCACGGGTGGAGGTTTGAATAACCAGCGCAGGGTAGTTGGCCACGCCAATGTTATTGAGCAGTTCCTCCAGACCAATGATGGTATTCACTTTAAAAAACCGGGGTTCAGCTTCGTTGTGGCCCAGGTCTTTTAACCGGGTGGCACAGTCGAGCATGTAGTTGTGGAAATTGAATTGTTCCATTATATGAAGTTTAAAGTTTCGAGTTTTCGGAGAACCACATAGGCACATAGGGCACAGAGGATAATTTCATGTTATTTATTTTTTCTTTTTATGAGCTTTTTTCATTTCCTCGTGTTCTTTGCGCATGGATTCGTAGGCGTCGAAAACATCCCAGGCGGGAGAGGCATAGAGTGCTTTGTTTTTGGTGGGGTCGGCTTTGGTGAGCACGGGCACCAGGTCGATGAGCGCTTTGGCCGGGTTTTGTTTTCCGGGTTGCGACGAAACAATTGTGCTGTTAAAGCAAAGCGGATGTTCATCGGCCATGTGACCAATGCAGCCGCTGAACCAGATGTGAACAGCATATTTCAGTTTAAACGGCAGGAACCGGAACCACCAGGCACGGCGGGTGTAGGTGTATGCCGAAAACGATTCGCGAAGGTCGCCGTCCCACTCCGGATCGGATGTACGAATCCCTTTCCTGCGGGGCCGATACAACACAGCCACCAGTTTATCGAGTTCTTTTACATCTCCTGAATTTTTAAAATTTGTCCAGGCCAGTTCTGCATGAATCAATTCATTGTAAGTGATGTTGTAACAGGAATCGTCGGGACCGTGGAACCGAAAACCAAACCAAAAACTTTTAATAAGCTGTTTGGTTAGTTTCGATTCTTTCATTACAAAGCCAACGGATTTCAGCATTTCGTGGTATAGCGCTGCGGAAACATAAAACTTCCGGCGTTTGTGTTTTACCAGGAAGCGGTACCGGTTGTCATCATCGATGTAATACCGGTTCAGTATTTTCAGTCCTGAAAGTTTGTTCAATGCCAGTACTTTAAACGCGTGAACATCAACAGACCGGTTAAAGAGCCATGCCAGGTAAAGGAGCTGGCGGCGCGAAAGCCGGTTCCATTCATCCGGAAGGTTAATTTCAGGTAATGAAGAATCCGTTTTCCTGTTGATTTTCATAAGGAGCCTCATAAGCAAATTCTTTGTAGGTTGGATATAAATCGAGATTTTTATTCAGGTAACCCAGCGCCTGGAGCATGTAAGCCTCACCGGTTTTGCGGGCCTGTAAATCATCCATTTTGGCATAAAGCAGTTTCTTTTCAGCATAAATGAAACTTTCGGGTTTCTTTTCCCCGGGTTCAAAAGATGGTGCCACCATACGTTCCCATGCCCAGTAGGCACAGGCATATTCTACTAATGGTTTCACGTTTTGGTCGGAACCGAGAATAAGTTCGCTCAGGAATTCATCGGAAAGGATATTGGCTAATTGCAGGGTTTCCACCTCTTTGATGTGTGGAATAAGGGAAATGAATTTCACGCGGCTGTTGTTTATTTTTATGCGGGAATCGAAAACCGTTGCATTTGGAATAAGGCTTCCGGGACTGAGGCTGCACTGGTTCCAGTCGGGGTAATCCTCCGTGTTTTCTTCCATGAATTCCAGCAAAGAATCAAGAAAGTTGGTTGCCGCTTCGAACAATCCGGCAGCCAGGGCGCGAACGCGGTCGGCAGAAGCCGGCGCCAGGCTCTGGTTGCTTATTACACCAAAACCGGAACCGGTTAGTACCAGGTTCAGGAAAGGCAATGCTTCAAGATAGGTAAGATTGGCCAGCGCCGGTTTAACTTTTTGGAACAGTTCTTCCGGAGGATCATCACCGGCAATTGTTTCCACCAGTCCGGAGCCCAGGTATTTCACAAACCATTTGTACAATGCCCGTACTTCGTGGGTTTCGGTAATGGTGGCATTGTAGTTCTGCATGGTTTGCAGGGGCAGGTATTGTTTGTATTCGTTAAGTGTAAGTATCATTATTCACCTCCTTCTGTTGTAATGTTTCCGGTTTTGCTTTTGTCGAGCGTGGTAAGTTCTTTGTGTGGCACCACAAAATGAAGGTTGCGGGGCCATTTGTTAATCGCTTTGGTGACGTAAAAAGGCAATACCATCAGCCGGCGGTATGGTTCCAGTATAGCCTGTTTGATGATGAACAGTTCGCGGGCCTCAGTACCGTTGATGGTTTTGTTTTTTCCCGGCACGGCACCCACAATGGACGGATGAATGAGCATGGCATAAGCAATGGAGTTGCTGATGTCTTCGCCTTCGTTGATGTAGTCGGTAGATTTGAGTTTGTTATCTACAGGCACAATTTCCAGCAGTTTCTCTTCTTTCCCGTCCAGTCCTTTTTTCTTGTACACCACCATACTTTTCCCGGCATTTTCTTCTCCTTTGAGCATGGCTTCCCAGTTGGCATATTCATCTTTTATGCGTTTTTTCTGTGCTTTTTCGGTGGTTATGCCTTCGCGTTTGAAAATTTCCGGGAAATAATCTTCGTGCACGTAAATGATGTAATTGAGCACGGTCTGGTTTTTAACGATGGCTTTGCGGAGCTCCGGTACTGCAACGGCAATATCGTAAAGGCCGCTTTCCATCATGCTGTACCAGTAGGCGCGGGCATAGTAATTTCTTCCGGGAGTGGGGAAAGTAACCGGTACAATCCAGTTGTTCTGGCGTTTGTCGTACTCCAGGTTTTTTTCTTCCAGCCAGCGTTCACGCAGGTCATCGGCAGGGTTATGAAAATCGAGAACCGGCGTTGCAAAAACATCTTCTTTGTTGCGGGTACCTTCGGCCCATTTGGCGGAATAAAGGTGCCATTTGATTTTACCTTTTTCATCCATTTCGGTCCACCGGCTGAATGTAGCTTCGCGGTGCTGAATTTTTACGATTTTCCGCTTTTCACCTTTTTCGCGGTTGCTTACCAGCTCGGGGAATACATTATAGAACCAATGCAGGTCGGTGCATTGTTCCAGGAAATAGCGGGCCAGGTTGTTTTCCTCGAAAAAGGTAATTATTTCATCTTTCGACTTCCGGAACTCTTCGAGCTGGTCCTGCAGCAGCTTTTTAATTTCTTCGTTGGTTTCCTTACCAATAAGCCGCAACATAACCACTTCGTAGGCTTCAATATCAATAAACTTTTTCTCGGTACCAATAACGGCCACCATCACCGGTTTTATGCCATCGCCAAAGGTGGTGAGGATATTAAAAAGCAGGTTGGAAGAGGTTTCAACCGAAGGGTTTACCTTTTCACGCAGGTCGCTGGGGAATTTGTTGTTATCGCCCCAATGTACCATTTTCACCTTTTCGGAGGTGCCGGTAACTTCTATTTCCTGGGGTTTTTGCGACGGCACGTTAAAAATATCGGCGGCATTACCGAATTTCACCAAAGCGCCAACACCCTGTATGTATCCCATTTGGCCGTTGGCATGGATGTAGATGTTGCCGTATTTTTCTACAGGAGGTATGGAGATTTCTTCGTCCATGTTACATTACTTTTTCGTTGTTGTACAATTCAATGAGGCTGAAATGGAGTGTGCGGGTTTCACCACTGTGGATGAAGCGCACGTTTACCGTATCGTTTTTAAAGTTGCTGCTCAGGCAAACGCACCGGCCGGTGATGTACTCGCCAGTTGATAATTTGGTGTACCCGATATCGAACGGCTGGGGGTTACCTTTCTGGCCTACCGGGTCGAGGAGGTGACGGAGTGCATTTAATCGTATCATGTAAATTTAATTAGCCGGAAGACCGAAGACCGAAGACGGAAGTTGGGCTACCGGGTTGTTTTGGGAAGTGAAAATAATATGTGGGAAAGAGGGAAGAAAGGACAGAAATTAATGTGGGAATGCATTAGTGCATAAGTGTATGAATTAGGGCACGGATTGCAAATCCGCACCAGCGGGGGGAGGGAATGGGGAAAAAGGACAGAAAAGAAGGTTGCTGGTTACTGGTTGGATATTCAGCAGGTGAGCTTTAGTCACCAGCTGAAATAGGGAGTTAACGACCAAAAAAAGGATCCGCCGGAGCGAATCCTTTCTTTTGGAGCTACGCAGCAAAATCGATTTGAGTTTCTACTTCGATGATTTTTTCATCGAGGACCTGCTGCAGGGTTTCGAGTACGGTGGTTACCACCAGGTTGTGACTGGTTTTAAACTCGCGCCCGGCGGCATCTTTCAGGGTGATGGTGGAGCTGAGCCCGTCGTTGCCGAGTTTGAACCCGGTGAGGTTCTTTTTGGCTTCGTTTAGCTTCCGCCATTTTTCGATGATGATGTTCAGCTCTTCCACTTTCTGGATACGTTTTTCGAGCGTAAGCACCTGGTTAGTTACTTTGGAAGTTTCGTTTTTCTTTACTTCCATTTTGGCATCTTTTGAGTTGCCGGTTTCAGCTTTTGCTTTTGCAGTTGCTGTCATAGTGTTTTGCCCATGCCCTTGGGACTAATTTTGGCGTATGGCGTTGCCGGTTAAATATTAAATTGAGTGAATCGCCCCTCTCTCCGTTTTCAATGGAGTATCTCCCCTCACAGGGGAGAAAGAGAAGAGTCGTTTCACTCCTAATTACGGCGCCCACACCATTGAGCTGTTTCGGATTAGTGCAAGTTTTTAGCATGGCACGTTCGTTAACCGGCTTGCGCGTTCCGAAAAGCGATTAATACCTTTGTGGCGGAATTTTGGAGTGGAGAGGGATTAGAAATATTATAAAATGCACAGATTACAAATCCACGTGAGAAGTGGTGTTAATAGGCAAAATGTTGGATATCTATTTTCCTGATTTGGTTCTGTTATCAAACATGCACAGCATTTGACAATTTTTATCTTCGGTTTTTCCGCCCTTGTGCCAGGGTATGATATGATCGGCTTCCATTTCGTTAATTTCAAAATGATTTTTGCATACCGGACAGATACCTTTTTGTCTTTCGTATGCTTTTATTTTCATCGAATTAGTAAATGCACGTATCGAAAGGTATTTTTCATTTCTGGTAAGGATATAGGGATATATGCCCTTCTCACTGGTAACATCATCGTCCAGAACCAATTTTGCAATTTCTTCTTCGATTGCCTTTGTATCAAAAGTCTGATTCTTAAATTCATTGTAAAGCGTTCCCCAATCAACGCCTTTCATCATTTTCTTTCTTTTTTTTGTAAACGTGGAATCAACCCAGGTGATAACATCTTGAAAATATCTCCACAAGGCACTTGCATTGGGATCGTGTTGATGCTTTGCCATGTAAGATTCAATATTTCCGTCCGAAATCCAACTAATAGCAGTTTCTAAATAATCTTGACGGATCGGAGAACCATTCAAGTAGTCGCTTCCAATTTGATGGGCAACACAGCTACTTTTACTAAAATAACGTTTAGCATCTGAAACCCATGAACCGGCATAAACAGCATTTCTCAATTCTTGATCGGAAAGTTTAACACCTGCTATATTTATTGTTTTGAACCAATCCAGCTTTTCGCTATCGGTTCCGCTGCAAATGTAAATCATCAGCGGATAGTTCAGAATTTGTTCCTGGTGATTGTTGGGAAGGTTATGGAAGTACATAAAATCAAAAGCAAAATCACCATTTATATACTGACAGATTGAAATTGTCCGTTGTTGACCGTCAATTATTTCATAGCTTCCATCATCCCGAACAGCCCAATACATAACATTCAGGGGGAAATCTTTCTTTATAGTATGAATAACGGCATCCCTTTGTTTATCCTTGTAAATAAATTCTCTTTGGAAAGGTGGACGAATATCGAGTTTGCCACCATAACCGGTAACTCCTTCTTCGGCGTTGTCAATATATCCTTCAGCAAGTTCACGGACGGTAATTTCGTTAAGTTCGATTTTCATTTTCAGATTCTATTAATCTTTTGTTGCGAATAAATAAACGTTTAAAGGTTTCTTTTCCATTCAAATACGAACCCCTGCCATATACTCCATTCGGGTCTTGATCTACTCCCCTATTACTTCCAACAATTTCAAATTGGTCTGGATTATATTTATTCATAAATGTAATTGGTACACCCATGACACCTTTGTAATCCTTGGGAATTTCATTAGTTTTTGAAACTTCTATTGCATCATAATTATCATACTTCGGATATTCTTCAGGTGTGTATTCTTTGAAAAGAATTAAATCTTCATGTCGTTTAGATATATCAATATTTGTGTACCATACAACACCTGAAACTCTTATCATTCCTTCCTTGTGATCAGCATCAGAAGCATAGTCTTCATAATGAGGATTAATAAAATGTGCCATATTTCGGTTAAACCCATATCCCAACCACATTTTATTTTCTTTAATAAGCGGAAAAATCTCTTTGTAGATCAAGGCGTTTTGATGCCCAACTATGATAAACTTTTTGTTATATTTAATTAATTGTGCGACATATTCCCGAAACAAGGAAAATGGTGGATTGGTTACAACTATGTCAGCTTGTTTTAAAAGCTCTATCGTTTCGCTGCTCCTAAAATCGCCGTCACCCCTTAATGGCTTAATTCCGATTTCATCCGGATCGGGAACATTGTTTCCATTCTTATCTCCATCGTATTCTAAATAAATTGCCTGTTCAGAATCATTTTGACTGAATAAATCCATATTTTGATTTTTATAACAGGTTGTAATTAATTTTTTTAATTCGAACCTTTCAAAATTGTATGAAAAGTATCTAAAAAAATTACTAATCCGAGGATCATCACAATTACAGTAAACGACTTTATTTCTAAAGTGTTCCCTATAATGTTTCATCTCCTTTTCAATATCGGTTAATTGTGTATAAAATTCGTCCTTTTTTGTCCTCTTGGCTTTATGAAGGTCTTTATTTTTATTTCCCACGGTTTTTTGAATTTCAGGTTTAAAATGAAACACCTCAAATTTACAAGGATTATTGTAAAACACAAACCTGTTAAAGAAATAGGGAACCTATCCAGAGAAATAAATAGTTAATCTATTCTTTTTGTTAAAGGTTCAAATATTTGAGATTGAATTGTATTTAACTCATAATTCTCCATTTTTCCAAATATTCTTTCACAAATCCTTGGGCCTGGGCTAACCTTAATCATGTTTGTATGGTTTGGTAATGACACATTAGAGATAATTAATCAAAAAAAAGGGCAGCACAATGGCTGCCCCCGATAAATTTAAAAACTCAAAGTTGAGCTATTGGCTATTTTGTTCCCTTATAGTTTCTGTACGGTTTAAATGATTTTAGGTTACGAAAAAGTGTTTCGACGTTTTGGCCTGCCAAAATTAACATGGTAATTTTTACCATAAAAAGGATTATAAAAATATTGAGTTCGTTGTAGGTGACTGACGAATTTTGTAAAAAAATAAGCTCGCCCTGAAGCATTAAAAGTGGTGCAAACACGTAGGCCAGGGTAATGTAAAATTCATTTTGATGTTTGAATTTTTTTCTCGATTCCTTGTGAGGTATCATCCATTGAATATAAGAATTCATGACAATACATGCCATAACAAATGTAAGCATAGGTAACCCAAGCTGAATCATAATAATTTTTTATTTTTCTCTCTATTCCTGCACAAATTTAAAAAAATGGTTGAATTAGAGTTGGCAATTAAAAAATTGTAAACGTTTAAGTGAATTTTCAAAAAAGAAGGCAGCCAACCGACTGCCTCTTTGTTTTCCGAAATTATATAATTGGTATGATTGAGTATGCTTTTTAATTTTTAATACAACGTATGCTCCACCCGTTTTTAGTATCCAAAGGCACTTTTTTTATTTCGGAGCTGTTGTCATCGAGGCCAAAACCCCAAACACTACCGGTATTTTCGCCTGGAGTGGAGGTTAAAAACCGGGTTTGTGTTTTGATGTTGTCAAACGAATTTCCTCCGTTGTAAACAGTGCCAGACGGGACTGCATAAAAATATGCTTTGTTGGTTGCATGGGTCGGTTTCAGCCAAAATTCATGGCCAGTCAGTTTTAAATCATCGCCGTTTAAATCATATTTATTGATGTAATTTTTAAGTTGTTCCCATTCTTCAACTGTTGGAATGTGCCAGCCCGGAGGACAAATTCCGTGTGCTGATTCTGAATTATTGCCGGTACTTTTTGATTCTGCCAGAGCGAATTCTCCCAGATATAACCTTCCATGTGTTTCGGCATAGTTCAGGCTGTCGTTGTTGTAATACCACGAACCAGAAGGTGTGTAATAATTCAGGTTTTCAGCCATCCAGCACTGGTCGCCAATTTTTACTATCTGGTAGGTTTGCCCGTCGCGCGGGTCGGTCATTTTGTTTATTTCAACAATATAAAACCCATCAGAATCATTCGAGTTACAACTAAAAACAAAAAACATCACAACAAAAAAGTTAAAATGAAAAAATTTTCTCATTATGGTTTTAAAATGACCATACCTATTTTGGTTAAATAGATTGAATTGTAAATACATAAAATTAATTTTTGGTTTTGTATTTTAGATGCACAAAGATATAAATGGTTGCGTTAACGACCCGAATATTTTTTTACAGAAAAAAAAGAACTGGCGAAAGGGCCAGTCCTTTGTGGTTCAAATAAACGCTGACAGGTCTTTAGGACGCTGTCAGGTTTGAATACGTTAAAACTCAAAAAGCAATTGGCGTTGCGAAATCTTAACCGTATCCTTTTTAGCCTCGGGTAGTTTCAGGTGGATGTAGCTTTGCTGTTGGGTAATTTGCCGGATGCAGGGAACGCCTTTTACTGATGGGAAGATTTCCCAGGCTGCGTAAAACTCGTTGGTGATGGAGTTCATCCAGGCCACTTCGCCAAACATGCTGTTCAGGCAAAGGTTGATAACGGCCATTTTTGCACAGTTGGCGTCGTTGTCGGCACCATAGAACAGGGCAAACCGGTTAATTTTTGCCATGGACATGAGCATGCGCCCGCTGCCACAGGCGGGGTCGGCAACCCGTTTGCCAAAACCGGTGGGGTTTATCATACGGGCCATCATGTCGCAAATATGCTGCGGTGTAAAGAATTGCCCGTTGCGGCCAAAACTGAGGTGTTGTTCGAAGTAGTCGCCCAGCACATCCACAAACCCATTGCCGTCTGGTCCGGTCATTTCGATAACCAGGGCGGCTAACGCTTCGGAAAAAGAATAAGCATACGGTTTTTCGTATTTCCGTATGGTTTCGAAATACTGTTTTTCCATGCGGCCCTGCGAAAAGGCACAGATAAGCAGGGTAAGGAAGTCGGAGAAAACCTCGTGTACACCGTGGCGCCTTGCCAGGCCATCGAGAATGGTTTCAAACTTTTGAAGTTTTTTCATTGAATGCCTCCTTTCTTAAAAAGAAAAACCAGCCTGTTCGGCTGGCAGGGAGACCACTTCGGCCTCCCTTTCAGATTTAACTTCAACACCTGCCGGTGTTCCCTGGTGTTCCAGGATGTAATCCACCGCTTTTTGTGCGTCGCTGGCAGCCTGCACAATGAATTTTTTGTCGGCTTTGAGTTTGCTGAGCCAGCTTTGAATGTAGGCGGCGCTGTTGTCGATTACCACGTTTTCGATTTCGGTAAGGCCACACAGGTACGATGCACCCATTTCGGCCACCAGTTCTTCCTGCGAATAGTCGCGGCTGCCAAACCGGTGATCGGGAAACTTGCTGTGGCGGCCCAGCCGTTTGCGGTGCCCGGTGGAGTGTACCAGTTCGTGAAACAGTGTGGAATAGTAATGCTCGTCTTCGAAAAAGGTTCGTGGCGATGGCATTTGCACGGTGTCGCGCAGGGGGATGTAGCAGGCTTTTTCTTTGCCGGTTTCGATTTCGGGGCAGTCGGTCCACCGTTCCACCAGTTCCTCGCAGGCGGCAATGGGGTTAAAATCGTGGTCGTGTGCTGTGGTATCCGGAATTTTACTTTCGGGAATTCCTTCCACCTGGTCGATGTGAAACACGCGGTAGTAGCGCAGCATGGGAACCTGCTCGGTTGCACCGTCTTTTTGTACGTCGAAAAGTTTCCAGAATACTACCAGAAACGATTTTGAGCCTTTTTTGATGGATCCGCCCAGTTCCTTAGCCTGGTTGAAGGTGAGGAACCAGGGGCGCTCGAACCCGAAGCTGAGCAGGTACCAGAAGTTGAACCCGCGGTAGGGTTTCTTGGAGATAAGGTTGCGGGGGATTCCACCGCCCGATTTCCACGGCATTTGCCACGGAACCACTCCGGCTTCGAGGCGTTCAACAATGAGGTTGGTCACCATTTCGTAGATATCGAATTTTTGCATTTGATTTTGCCCATGCCCTTGGGACTTGTTTTGGCTTCCGCCGGTGGGCGGATAAATCTGGCACGCCGGTTAAATTTTGGCGTACCACCATTGAGCTGCCACGGATTAGGTCAACGGGGTGCATGTCAGTTTTTTCCGGGAAGGGTTTAGTGAGGTTTGTATGGTGAGTAAACCCCCTCCGGTCAGATAAATCTGACCTCGTCCCCCTGTGGCACTAACGCCACAGAGGGACAATGAAGAAAGGAGGAAAAAACTGAACGCATCCGGAGGACGGTTGCCACGAAAAGCAACCGCCCCTTTACCGTTCCGTGGAGCGATGAATAACTTTGCCGGGATTTAAGCGGGGGGAGGAGGAGAGTTGGCAGTTGCAGTTTTCAGTGAGCAGTAAATAAAAACAGAGAGAATTATGGTGGTATTTGGTGGGCCGGAGTGTGCGAGACCCATAACGGTTCAGTGCAAGTTTTTGGGGCGGGTTGCGTGCGATTTCCTGTCCGAAGGACACGGGAAATCGAGCGTGAACCCGCCGACCGCGTACCAACAGGCTCCGCCCTGAAATTTGCACAATGTTAGGTGCTGGTTTTCTTTCTATTATAATATTTTTCATAATGTCTCTCAATACTTTTATCACCTGATTGTAAAAATCTCATAAAGGAAATTCCTTTGTATTCGCATGTTTCCATGATAGTTAATAGAATTAAATATCTTTCCAAGCCTGTTGATGTCATTTGATTTTTTACCATTTTTCTATACCTGGCAAATGGTCTAATCGCATGTTCAGCATTATTATTGTTCCATGGAATATTATCATAATCAATGAATGTGAATAGTTTATCCAAATTTTTCTTGAATCGTTTGATATATTTTTCCATTAAATCTGTTTCTGGTTTTGCAGTTTTAATTTTTGCAAGAAAATTATCTATTTCCACTTTATGTTTTTGCAATACTCCTTTCTTTAACCCAAATTTTTCAATGGTTGCAACTATTTTTCTAAGAAGATTTCCAAAGCTGACAACAAACTTTTTGAATTCTTTATTCATAGGTTGCTTTAATACATCTTCATTAATATCCCTGATTAAATGAATCAAACATTTCTGTTGCTGACACTTTAAACTATCATAACCAGAATAAAAATCTGAGACTAAAACCCCATCAAATTTCGTCAGCAAAGATTCCAAGAAGTCTGCTTTTCTATTAGGTTTAAATAAATAAAAAACAGATTCCAAATTCGTAAAAACCCAAACATAACCACTAGGAATATCACGAATATATGCTTTCGTTTCATCAGCATGTATCAAAGTACCATTAATTACACTTCTTTTAATTTCATGAAATGTGTAATTATATTTTTTTGCAAGTTTCTCTTTGAATTCAAATAATTTTGTTAGCGATATTTTTATATTATAAGTATCTAACAGTAATTCAACTAATTGTTCAAAGGTTATTTTATACTTAAGATGTTGGTATATCACCCAATTCATTAAAGTGGAGCCATAAGGTTTTAGTTCTTTATATTTTTTTGGTGTGAAGTATCGACAACAATCCGAACAATAATAATATCCACTTTTATAATTGACAATCCACTTTTTTACTCCAGATTGCATTAACTTTAAATCTAATACAATCCTCTCTTTTTCTTCTTTTAGTAAAACATTTTTTTTCTTGCAGACCGGACAACTTCTCGCATTTATATTTATTGTTTTATTAGGTCTATTTACATTTTTTGCTACTTTATTTTGTCTATTTACAGCATTCTTTACTTTTCTGTGTGTTTTAAAAAATATTTTTGTTCTTTGATAATCAAAATATGCTAAATCATTTAGTTCTTTAAATACAGGTAAAGAAAAATCAACTCTTCCAAATTTATACGGAGTATTAATGTGAAAATCTTTTATTAGTTCAATATTGTTTTTATTGCTTTTTAATTTTTGCTTTATTAACCTAAGCCAACTTTTAATAAAAAATAATGCATTACAATCTTCAGAATTATATTTAATCAATTTACCCTTTATAGATTCATTATAATCAAGTTCCCACATTTTTCTCCAAGCAATTGCCTGTACCCCATCTAAATCCTTTTCAAACCATTTAAATCCAACCCATACTGTGATTTCTTTTAAGGAGTTTGAAAATACAGGAGGGTATATATTTGATGTGAAAAAGCTTAATACATTTATTGACTTTGCTTTAATAATTTCTATTGTTTTACTGTACTTTAAGTCATGTTTTTTATTGAATTTATCCAATTCTTTTATTTCAAAGCTTCCGTAATGAAATATTTTGTAGTTCTTTTGTTCAAATAGTAATTTAAAAAAATCATTAAAAATATCTTTCTCTTGATTAATATCATCAGCCCAAAATGAATATTGTTTGACACTGCTACCTGATTTTACAAGAACTCCTATTAAATACACGAAATTTTCTTCAGGTAAATTTTCAAAATCGACATAAATTTCCGCCTTATAGTTTGGAATTATTGGAACATTGGTAATATAAACTCGCTGCTCCCTTATAGCTAATGCTTTTAATTCAATGAAATAACATTTCTTTTTTAATGCTGTTTTTAGTTTTCTTGCTGTAAATACGTGAGATAGTTGGTATATAGTAAAATAACCTTTATTGTGCCTTCGTTCCAACTCTTTTTTTGAAAGACTTCCAAGCAAGCTTAAATCATCTTTTTCAATTAATTTTTGTAAACATGATTCCTTATATTCACATTGTTTACAATGACCAATTTTCTGAAAAGAAGGTTCTGTATCTGTTTCTATTAAGTTTTTAAATCTGCTTAATAATCTATTGGTCTCTTTTTCATAAACCCTACAGGTAATTCTTATACTATTATGATTTTTGCCATAAATAAGTTTTCCATAACTAATTTGATACCCTATTCCTTTATTAATAAGAGTAATAATGAAACAGCAAATGAGTTTCTCAACTATTGTAATTTTTTCATGAGGTACTATGAATAAGGGTGTTATTATTTGTTCATTTGCCTTTGCATCATGCTTAACTTCCATTGCATCCATATTTATATTATAATTATCAAATATGAAGGTTGGATTGACAGTAAAAGAATTTTCCAACTCTATCTTGTTGGTTATAATTAAATCATGTTTGATTTGTTCAGATACATTTTGATTTATACTATTTTCAATGAAATTATCAGAATATAGTTTTGTCAACTTTTGGTGTATTTTTTCATAATCAGTTTTTTTTTCCGATATATTTCGCACTTTCTGGTAATATTTATATTCGCAGTTTATATAATCATGAATTAATTGATTTGTTATTTTATAATTCAGCCTCAAAATATTAATGATTTTTATGCAGTAAACTGACCCTTAAACTTGCACCTAACGTTGAGTGTATGTTGCGTACCGGTTTTCGGGATGGTTTCCTGCCCTTTGGGGCAGGTTAAAACCATGCGGGGAACCGGGGACCGGGAACCACAGG
>JAWLCW010000051.1:0-16593 GCA_041686935.1 Mariniphaga sp.
GACACGTAACTATTACTTATAAAGCAAAAAAACGACTATAGGTTAAAAAAAGGAAAAAATAATAACCTAAAAAACGTTCTTCCGGAACCCGGAACTCTTTTTGATTTAATCCACAGGTTTCGGTGAGTGATAAAGGTTTTTCCCCTCCATTCTCTGGTTGCACCGGTTTTAAGGTTTGATTTGGATGGAGGGGTTTTTGTTTTAAGAAAATATATAAAAAATTGAGCCGTTGGCTTCCTGTTGTGTATCAATAAACCCCGAATATTATTCCCGTTCAGCCTAAATTTCACTTTGGCAAATACGCTTCAACAAATCCAACTTTTTCACTCCAAAAACACACAAAACCCCCTTCTGCAACATAAGTGCAAGCATTTGCAACATAGTTTAAACAATTTGCAACATACGTGCTATGTATAGTTTTTAGAATTTACGTAACTTGAACAAAGAAAAAACTATAAAATCAAAAAACTAACCGATGAAAAAGAATACGATTAACCGGCGTGATTTTGTCAGAACAACTCTTGCCGGAACTGTAGCGCTGGCAGCTGGCATGTATCCATTCACAAATCAGGCAATTGTCAGTGTTGTGCGTATAGAGGAAGGAAATATTAAGAATGCCGTGAAAAAAGCATTGGACTTAATTGGAGGCCCAAAAAAGTTATTTCAGGAGAAAAACCATGTCATGCTTAAACCGAATCTGGTAGCTTCTTTTTCAAGTTGCACGACCAAACCGGAAATTATTAAAGCATTGGCAGAAATAATAAAAAGCGAGGGGAAAAAGGTATGCATTGGAGAAGGTTCTGCGGCAGCTCCTGGGTTCAATTTCAAGGACAACATCCAATACCGCACAAAAAAAGCTGAAATATTGGATCCGATGCAGCAATATGTATTCGATCAACTAGGCTACACCCAACTGGCAAAAGAGCTTGATGTTCCATTAATAAATCTTCACTCAGGAGAATTAGTTGATGTTGATGTCCCGAACGGTTTGGTTTATGATAAAATCACGGTTCACAAATCAGTTGCTGATACAGATCTGCTCGTTTCAGTTCCAATGATGAAGACCCACGTTCTTGCGACAGTTACATTGGGCATGAAAAATTTAATTGGTGTTTATCCGGGAAGTGTTTATTATTCTGCCCGTGCATATTTACATGACAGAGCAGCTGAGAGAGGTTCTCCCGGAATTGCTTATGAGATAATTGATATGGTGAGGGCAAGTAAAATGGGCTTAACAGTAATTGACGCTTCCTCTGCCATGGAAGGAAATGGCCCGACAGATGGAGAACTTGTTGATATGAATTTAATAATTGCAGGAACCAACCCATTTGCCACCGATTTGGTAGGCGCAAGTATCATGGGATTCGATATCCATGAAATTCCAACTTTTGAATGGGCCATAAAATCGGGTTTCAAACCAACTGGCCTGCATGAAATCGATGTCAGGGGCGAAGAAATAAATAATGTCCGGCGCAATTTCAAAAAGCCCGAAGTAGTACCCTGGCAGGCAATTAATAAATTATGGGGGATTGAAGAACTTTAGTTCGTTAATACAATTTCCCATTTATAAAAATTCAAACTAAAAATGCCAGGTTTACTTTTATCCGAAGAGGAATTTATTGAGCGGCTCAACACGATTGCAAACGCCCGGCTTGCCGACCACCATTTTAGCGTTTCCGCACTTGCCCGCGAAATGGAGATGAGCCGGTCGAGTCTTCACCGAAAAGTGAAGGAGGCTTTTCATGAATCAGCCAGTCAGTTTATTTCACATAAACGGCTGGAAAGAGCCCGGCAGCTCCTCCTGAATAAAAAAACATCAGTTACCGAAACAGCAACCCGGTGCGGTTTTCACAGCGTAACCTATTTCGATAAATGTTTTCACGATTATTTTGGCTATCCGCCCGGAGAAACCGGAAAACACAGTTTAGAAATAGAAAAAACCGCTCCGAAAAAGAAATATAGTTCCTTCAAAAATTGGTTTTCACGTTTCAAATAAGTATCCATTTTACAGCATGAATCGGGTAATGATTTTACTAATTTTCTCCTCTTCAAATTTATCCGTAACCTTTTCAATTCATGCACGTTAAACACACTGTACTTAAAAAACCAAAATGGCTGAATCCACCTTAAACGGGCAGGAATTTTCAGAGCGGCTTACTCAAATAATTGAAGCCAATCTGCAAAATGAACAGTTTGGAGTGACCCAACTGGTTCGTGAAATGAAGATGAGCCATTCCAGCGTGCACCGCGCAGTAAAAAATACTGTCGGTTTAACCATCAGCCAGTTTATTTGCCAGGTTCGGTTAAAAAAAGCACAGGATATTCTGAAACAGAACCCGGCCACCACTGTATCAGAGGTAGCTTATGCATGCGGATTCCACAGCGTTACTTACTTCACCAAATGCTTTAGCGATTATTATGGTTTTTCGCCGGGAGAAGTGCGAAAAAAGATTGCAGATGAAATGAAACCGGATGGCACGGGTGGGTATTTAAAAAATACCCGTTCTGGTGCTATACATGCTCTGATAAAGGATTGGATTAGCCATAACAAACAGCTGATTTTCATTTCTGCCGGAGTTATACTTTTGATGCTTTTATTTTCAACGATTTACTATGGTTTTATAGCGGAATCATTTTTCAGTAAAGAAAAAATTCCCGGTGCTGATAAGTCAGTAATGGTGCTGCCATTTAAAAACCTGAGTTCCGATGCAGATAATCAATACTTTGCCGATGGAATTGCAGAAGACATCCTGAATCGTCTTTCCCGAATAAAAGATATGCGCGTAATTTCAAAAACCTCGTCCGAACAGTTTAGGGATATAACCCTTTCAGCAGTTGAGATTTCCCGAAAATTAAACGTCAACTACATACTGGAAGGAAGTGTTCAGCGGGAAAATGAAAAAATTCGCATCCATATCCAATTTATCGATGCCAAAAACGACCGGCATCTTTGGTCTGAGAATTACGACCGGCAACTGACCGACATTTTTGCCATTCAAAGCGACATTGCAAAAAATGTGGCAAACGAATTGCAGTTTGTACTTTCACCGGAAGAAAAACAACAAATTGAAAAAATTCCTACCAAAAATACAGAGGCATATAACAGTTATTTAATGGGGCGCTTTCACTGGTACAAAAGAACGCCCGACGCACAACTGAAAAGTATTGAATATTTTGAAAAAGCAATAAGTATAGATCCCGACTACGCACTTGCATATACAGGGTTAGCAGATGTAATATTAATAGCCATTTTTTATTCATGGAATTCTTCCATAGAAAATTACATTGAAGCTAAAAAACTTGCATTAAAAGCCCTGGAAATTGACAATAACCTTGCTGAAGCTTATGCAGTACTGGGTCATTTGTTATATTGGTACGAATGGGATTGGGAAGGGGCAAAAAATGCATTAACAACTGCACTTGATCTTAACCCAAAACTGGCTGATACTCATCATTATTATGCGCAACTCATGAATATTCTTGGAGAAAAAGAGGAAGCCAGGCAGCATATAGAACTTGCCATCCAACTTGATCCATACATTCCGATTTACCATATTGTAAGCGGTATATGTTATTACCACGAAGGAAAATATCAAAAGTCCATTGATGCCTATATGAGAGGAATTGAGTTGGATTCTATGATGTACTTCACATCTCACCGGCTTTTTTTTCTCTATTACAAACTGGGGGATTATTTTATGGCTGCCGAATCGTTGAGAAAATCCCTTGCACTTGTTCCTGAAACACAGTTGGCTGCAGATGAGGCAACCAAAATATATCATGAAAAAGGAATAGAGGCGGTTATGGAATGGTGGATAGAATTGGAAAAATCAGTAAAGCACCCAATACATTACCATATTGCACGACTCTATTTATTGTTAGGCCAAACCGATGAGGCACTACTCTGGTTGGAAAAAGGAGTAGCGAGCCGGAAACCACCAATTCCCCGAATAAATTCCGATGTTTTTTTAGATTCCCTGCATTTTGAAGAGCAGTTTCTTGCATTGATTGACACAATGGGATTAACACCTTACCATAAAATAAGCAGGAAACGGTAGCCTGGTCTGGCGAAAACAAAAGGATAATTTTACCAAATTTTATTACCTGCAACATAAATTCAACCTCTTGCAACATAAGTTAAAGAATTGACAAATAATTTAAAGTCTTTGCAACATAGTTGTTTGGTCTTACTTCTTCCTGTTTCCTAACTTTAATCTTATTAATCATTTTAAAAAGGAGGAACTAAAAATGAAAACAAAAAAATTCAAAAAAGTAAAAGCATGGGCTATTGTGTTCAGCCTGATTTTTACTCTGGTGTTAACAACTGCTGAAGCCCAGCAAAAATTTAAAATTGCCGGAACAGGAGAATATTCCATGATTGAAGGACAAGCATTTAATATTGAAGATGCCAATGGACACATCGTAAGGTTAAACAAGGCAGAGGGGAATAACCTCAGCACCGGAGAAACCGAATGGATGCACAATGCACGGGCAGTTAATATTTCATTTACCGATGTAACTATGGGAAATGGATTCCACCAGGGTTATGTAATTATTGAAAAAAGCAATGATAAAATTGTTTCCCGGTGGGAAGGTAAAATGACTACAAAACTTTCAGCAGAAGGCCAGCCGGTTACAACTTTTGAAGGGGATATGTGGTGGACAGATGCCACCGGAAAATATGAAAATATGCACGGGGTGGCTACCTACAAAGGCCATTTTACTTCCGAAAACAGCTATAAGGTGGAATGGGAAGGGGAATATTTCGAAAAAGACAATCAGCAGACAAAGAAATAATATTGCTGATATTCAATTCATTAATTAGTTATAAACTGAATGTGATTTCCCAATGCAATCTGAAAGAAAAAGTAGCTGCTTCGCCTGTTGCTTCTGAAAATAAGCTTATAGTGAGAACTGACAAGGAATTATATGCTTTTGAAGAATAATTATTTGAATGAACCAGATTAAAAATATACATTTTAAAAAGATAATCCATTATGTGGGCATTTTTTGTGTGTTGTTGTCGGTAATATTAATTCTGAATACTCTCCAGCTCTATTCAAACAGTTCAATAGAAACTCATTATCTGAGTGATTTAACTGTCAGGTTGAGCGCAGAACAAAACAGCCCTGATTTACTTAAGGAATTACGCAATTTCGATGCTCTTGCACATAAGGCTCTGTTTTGCAGCCCGGGACAAATAAAAACGTGTTTGTATTTATTCATTTTAGGAGTGGTTGTTTTAGGCATCACTGTTACACTAATTTTTTTGGGTAAGTCGGAATTAGGTGAAAATACAATTTGGCCTTGGGTAAAGAAGAAATTCATAATGTCTGCATTTATTCTTTTTATTCTGACTTTAACAAGCTCATTTATTTCACTTAATTATTTTAAATATTCGCAGGGAAATGGCAGATACAATACAGAACAAATAACATTGACTACTAACAATAGTGCTACAGGTCAAATTAAACAACAAACACTTACAGGTATCAGCCAAAAGTCGCAACAAAACAAACGTCAACAGGAAGTTAAAGAAGTAACCATTTCCAATGAAATCTCTGAGTTTGTTACTGTGGCTCCCAAAAATGAAGTCAAAAAGAAGATTGAAACGAACGCTGCAAAAAATAAAAAAGAAAAATTTAGTTCCGGATTAACAGCTGAACAAATAAAAAACAATCACAATAGTTTTCGCGGACCCTTCGGAAATGGAATAAGCTACCACAAAAATATACCTGTTGACTGGGATGTTTCTACCGGTAAAAATCTGGTCTGGAAAACAAAGGTTCCCAAACCCGGTAACAGCTCACCAATAATCTGGCAAAACAAATTGTTTTTAACGGGGGCTGATAATGAATCTTGTGTTCTTTTTTGCTTCGATATGAAGAATGGAAAAATACTGTGGACGGGTGAAATTGTTAATAATTCAACGACAACACAAAAACTTGACAAGGACGCCAGCTTTGCTGATCCTACTGCCACAACAAACGGAGAACTTGTGTTTGCCATATTTGGCACCGGTGATTTGATCTGTTTCGATACAGACGGAAACAAAAAATGGAACAAAAGCCTTGGAGTACCACAACTTAGTTATGGTTATTCATCTTCTTTAGTAACCTGGGATGACAAATTATTCGTTCAGTTCGATACGAATCAGGGAGGAAAATTATTTGCTTTCGAAACTAAAACCGGCAAAACCATTTGGGAAACAAAGCGAAAAATAAATCAACCTTCCTGGGCCAGTCCGGTATTGACAGAGTTAAATAGGAAAATGCAAGTTATTCTTACGGTTGATCCGATAATTGCAGGATACGATGTACAAACCGGTGAAGAAATTTGGTCTGTCGAATGTATGTCGGGTGAAGTTGCTCCTTCAGTAACAGTGGGAGAAGAAATAGTTTATGCAGGAATGGAATATGCAAATGTAGTGGCAGTTAATCCTGCGAAAAAATCAATGCTTTGGGAGACCAGCGAATTTTTGCCGGAAGTATCAAGTCCTGTGGTTTATGAAAAGTTCCTGTTTGTAGCGTCAAGCTACGGAGATTTAGCTTGTTACCACACTGAAACCGGTGAGGTGATTTGGGAAAAATATTGTGAGGCCGGATTTTATTCATCGCCAATGATAGCCAATAACAAGTTGTATGTAATTGAAAAAACCGGTGTTACGCATGTTGTTGAATTAACTCCTGAAATACAAGAAATTAATTCGCCTGAATTAAATGAAGAATGTTATACCACTCCTGCTTTTTCCGAAGGCCGGATTTTTATTCGGGGAAAAGAGCATCTGTTTTGCTTCGGAAACCAAACAGATAATCAACAGAATTAAAACCTTAAAAAATGCTGCTATGAAAAAGTTTAGAAATTATTTAATCGTTTCTTTTTTTCTGATTCTTTCTGCCACAGTAACCAGAGCTCAGAATAATGCTGATGAAGCCGAACATCTCTATTTTGAAACCATAGAAGTTAGTCGGCAGGATTTAGAAAAAGAAGTCGCCTCTCAGTCATTGGCCGAAAATTATTGTGCTCAGTTCCGGGGGACCAACTGTTCCGGTGTTGCACCTGCCGGTGCCCATCCGCCTGTCAGTTTGGTGCCGGATGAAAACCTGGTCTGGAAAACAGAAATTGCCAACGGTGTTTCCTCTCCATGTGTATGGGATGATTTTGTTTTTCTGACAGGCTATGAACCTTTAGACCGGTTGTTAATTACTTATTGCATTGATAAAGAAACCGGTGCAATTTTATGGGAAAAATCAGTTTGGCCAGACTCTGTTGAATCGGTTCATCCTGTTGGTAGCCCGGCTGCTGCAACACCGGTAACCGATGGAAAACATGTGTATGTTTATTTTGGTTCCTACGGAGTTGTATGTTACAATACAAAAGGAAACCTGGTATGGGAAAAGAAATTACCGATTCCTGAATCAGATTACGGTTCCTGTGGCTCGCCGGTAATTGCAAACAATATACTGTTGGTTAACCGGTTAAATGAATTGCTGGCACTTGACAAGGAAACAGGTGAAACAATCTATACGGCAAGTATAAATGGAAGCCACGCAACACCTGTTATCCGGGGAGAACAAATCCTTCTCCACCAATATCTGGGGTTAAAATCAATAAACATGATTGATGGCAGCGAAAACTGGGACCTACGATTAGTCACGCTTGGTAACAGCACTCCTGTCCTCAGCAACAATATGCTTTTTGTAAACGGCTTTACCAATATTGGCGAAACCCGTTTATACGACAAATTACCTGAATTTGACATCATGTTGTCCTTAGCAGATCTGAATGCAGACAGTTTGATGCAAATTACAGAAATACCGGATACATTGGCGCTGTTCAGAAGACCTGAGCTGGATTTGCCATTCCCGGATGACACCATGTACTCCTGGCAAAAAGTAGCCCCAAATTTTGACTTTACAAAAGATGGTGCAATGAATGAAACAGAGTGGAAACAAATGAAGGAATACTGGGAAAAATATATGGTTGAACATGGTGTGGTGGCCATAAAACTGTCTGAAAACGAAACAGAAAAACCTGAGCTAATATGGAAAGAAAGCAACTTCGTAGCAGAAGTTCCGTCGCTTCTCTGTACCGGCAGCCAGATTTACATGATTTCAAACGGCGGCCTGGTTACCTGCATGAATCCTGAAACCGGAGAGGTTATTTTCCGTGAAAAACTGGGCGCTCCCGGAGCTTACATTGCTTCCCCACTAATGGCAAACGGGCATATTTATTTTGTTTCCTACAACGGAAGTATTACAGTAGTTAAACCGGATGATAAACTGAATGTGATTTCCCAATGCAATCTGAAAGAAAAAGTAGCTGCTTCGCCTGTTGCTGCGGATAATCAATTGTTCGTGCGCACAACAGAAACGCTGTATGCATTCGGAGATTAATTACATAAAAAATGAAAGATTTAGTATTAATGGCTAAAGCCAGTTTTAGGTGCTTCAATTTTTACCCCGGCAACATTCGGAGGCTTCAGCCATTAACTTTTTTCTATTTGAACTGACAAAAGAGTTAAAATTTTTACCGATGAAACAATGCCGTCATATCATCCTTTTTCTAATCTTCACCGGACTGTTTCCCTTTCTTTGCCCGGCACAAAACGGTGAACATTTACCTTCAGAAACACCTTATCAGGTAACCAGAATTTCCGGCGAAATCATTTTCGATGGAATTCCCGATGAAGCCGCATGGGAATCCATTGGAGCCATTCACCTTGTCATGTACAGGCCTGCATTCGGAGAAGCTCCCACCGAAAAATCAATCATTAAAATTGCTTATGATAATGAATACTTCTATGCGTCGGCCCGGCTGTTTTATCAAAATCCTGAGCAAATACGGGCCATTGGGAAAAAGAGAGACTATTTGTCTTTTGCACCCGACTGGTTTGGATTTACCATGGATTCCTTTTACGATAAGGAAAATGCATTTATTTTTGGCGTCAATCCCAACGGCGCCCGCAATGATGGTGCAATTAAAAATGATTTACTGATTGGTTCCGATATCAATTTTAGCTGGAATACATTTTGGGATGCAGAAACGGTGATGCATGACGACGGATGGACGGTTGAAGTAAGAGTTCCATTTTCCAGCCTCCGGTTTCAAACAGTGAAGGGCAAAACCCAAATGGGACTTATTCTGATGCGTTCAGTGGCCGCAAAAAACGAAACTGTAACGTGGCCGCTTATTTCTCCCGATCATATTTATCCCTTCTGGAAACCATCGCTTGGTACGCTCGTTGAATTTGAAGGGCTGGAACCCAAAAATCCGGTGTATGTTACTCCTTACATTACTGCCGGAATCGGGCAGGTAAATCAACTGAACGAACAGGAAACCGGTTATGAAATGCATTCCACTTTTAAAAAAGATGCCGGGCTGGATGTAAAATACAGCCTCACCAACAACCTCACCGCCGACCTCACCATCAACACCGATTTTGCCCAGGTGGAAGCCGACAACGAGGTTATCAACCTCACCCGGTATTCCCTTTATTTCCCTGAAAAAAGAAATTTTTTTCTGGAAAAAGCCGATGTGTTTGATTTTTCGCTCCTTGGAAACAACAACCTTTTTTACAGCCGCCGCATTGGTTTGTACAACGGCAACCCGGTGCGCATTTACGGAGGAGTCCGCCTCACCGGGAGAGTGGGGAAATGGGATGTTGGATTTCTGGATATGCAAACTGAAAAATTTGCAGAAAATCCTTCGGAAAATTTTGGCGCCATCCGCACAAAACGGAAGGTTTTTAATGCTTACTCCTACGTTGGAGGAATGGTTACCAGCAGGTTGGGAACCGATGGTTCTTACAATGTGGCTTACGGCCTCGACGGCCTGTTCCGGGTTACCGGCAATGATTACCTGACACTGAAATGGGCGCAAACGTTTGAAGATAATACTGAAAACACAGTGTTCGGAACCGACCCTTCCAGGTTTATTTTCAGGTGGCAGCGGCGCAAGGAAACTGGTTTCGCGTACGATTTAATTTATGGCTGGTCGGGACAAAGCTTTAACCCGGGAATTGGTTTTGAGGTGAAACAAAATTACCAGGGACCCGAAGCCACCGTCCAGTATGGATGGCTGCCCGGCAATGAATCCTTTTTGCGCCACCATAAAATTATGCTTTCGGGAAACACCTGGCTGAATACAGTTACCGGTAACCATGAAACCACAAATGCTTTGGTACAATGGGATTTCAGCGCCAAAAAAGGGTATGCAGGATTTATTGGTTCAATGTGGAGCCTGGAATATCTGCCGGACGAACTTATTTTGGGGTACAACCAGGCAACCGTTCCGGCCGGGGAATATTCGTTTACCAACTTCAGCGCCCAATATGAAACTTCATCAGCCCAAAATTTTTCTGCAACATTTTTTACCAATGTTGGAAATTTTTACGATGGCTGGAAATGGTCATTTTACACCATACCATACCTGAAAATAGGTACCGATTACGATATCGGGCTTTTTTACCGCATTGACCGGGTGAAATTTGCCGAACGCTCCCTGGAATTTACCAACCATATTGTGCGTCTGAACGGATTGATGACGCTGACAACCAAAACCTCGCTTTCGGCTTTTGTGCAGTACAATACGGCAATTGACGGAGTGATTGGCAACATTCGTTTTCGCTACAACCCGCGCGACGGCAACGACTTTTACCTGGTTTACGATGAACGGCTGCATACCAACCGCACAAGGCAAGCTCCTGCCCTGCCCTTTACGGCCAGCCGGACTGTTTTATTGAAATATACCTATACGTTCAGGTGGTAGATAATTGAATCTGCCGAACCGTCTCTGTAGTCACCCCATCGTACCGGATAATATCGAGTGTTTCTACCTTTCCCCGTATTTCAAAATTCTGTGCGTTTAATTCATCCGCCAGTTTTTTGCAAGCTTCAGGCTTGGGTAAACTGGCAATTCCAATGTGTGGCACAAACGGCAGGTCGAGCTGGAGCTCCGGTTCCAGCGGTCCGCGGTAAAATGCATCGTGCAGTTTTACGATCTTACTGAAACCTTCATCGGGAATTAAAAACAGATGCGCGTGGTCAATAAAATCCGGATCGCCCACTGTTGCACACCGGATAACAAATTCAAAAGGCTCAAATTTTCCAGCCACATTTTGGATGTGTTTGGAAAGCGATTCAAATGAAATGTTTTCGGTTGGAAAAACCAACGTGAAATGCGGATTTACCAGTTCATAAAACAGTTTATCGTACTTCTCGCGAACCGACTGAATCCACTGAAGGTCTTTTTCACTTAAGGTTGGATAATTTACTACTGCCAGTGCCATATTTTTTTGATTATAAAATTACACTGAATTTTTTTACAAAAAAACTTGTTTCTGCAACAAAATTGAAACTTTTTGCAACGGTTTTGCTATGTATTGCATTGATTTTTGACGTAACTTATAGGTTTGAAAATCAGTTAGAATTTAGTGCCATGAAAAATTTTAAATATAAGTTGCGGACTTTCATAAATTAAAGAACGGAGGAACAGAAAATGCAAACAATTGAATAAAAAAATACAAAAGTTGCCGGGAAATTTTCCTTACATTTCACGCAACATGTAACATTTGAAGTGGGCGATGTGGAAGGCCATATCGTTTCGCTGAGAAAAGCTGAAGGAACGAATATTAACCAGGGCCAGAATAAATTTATGGATGGGGCCCTAATCGTTAACTTTTCGTTCGACGACCTGGTTATGGGAAACGGACCCCATCAGGGATACACAAAGATGGAGAAAAACGGCGATTTGATTATTACCAAATGGGAAGGCAGAATTGCTACCACCCTTTCGGCCGATGGAAAACCTATTCCCTCTTTTTCAGGAACCATGCACTGGATTAAATCAACCGGACAATTCGCAAATATGCAGGGAGGAGGTACCTACAAAGGCCACTTCACCTCCGAATCTTCGTATGATGTGGAATGGGAAGGTGAAAACTGGAATAAATAAAAAACCTGCCTTAATTGGCGTTCTGTATAAGTTTATCATGTATCAGAAATCCGCAACTTATTTATTATTCGATAAATACTACGATATTCTGCAGTTGGTTAGTTCATGAATGATTTCTTTTTGGTGAAATGTACAGTTTGGCATTGGCAATGAATTACATAAAACCTTTACCAAACAGATAATTTCTATCCGTAAAAAGTATAAAAATCTCCTTTTGCAACATAGGTTAAAGCTTTTGCAACATAATTGTATTTATTTGCAACATACGTGCTATGTATGTCTCTATTTTTTGGCGTAACTTCTATCTATTAAAATCATTTAAAAAGTATGTCATGAAAAAATTTATTCCAACACTCATTTTCGTTTTGGTTTTTTTCGGCCAAAATGTTCAGGCACAGAATTCTCCTGCCAGTGAACTCGAAAAAGCCCTGCAATTTGTACAGAAGGGACAGAAACAGGAAGCCAACGAAATACTTGGCAAATTAATGGCGAGTGAGCCTGATAACAGAACGGCTGTTCAATATTGGATTATGGCCAATATGAAACCCTCACCCACCGGCGAGATGGATGCCATCGTACAACTCGATTCGTTGCATAACCTTTACCCGAAAAATACCGGTGTTATTTTCTGGAAAAATTTCATCCTGGCAGAATATGGTAAGAGTGAGGAAGCGCTTGCCGGATTTGAAGAACTTATCCGGCTGCAGCCTGATTCATCATTGAACTGGATTGGCAAAGGTCAGATGCTAAGTGCGTTGAACAGACATGCTGAAGCTGTTGAATCATTTGAAAAAGCCCTCATGCTCGACCCAAAACGTTTTGAGGTGTGGGGAATGAGTGCATCGGAACTGGCGTACCTGAAAAATTACGATGAAGCTCTGGCTGCTGTCAATAAAGGGATTGAACTGAATCCCGATTTTGCATATAATATTTACAACCGCGCCTGTATTTATTGTTTGAAAGGGGATAAAATCCACGCGCTGGAAGACCTCAATACAGCCTTTGCCAAAATACCCCGACTAAAACAACATGCCCGCAGCAACGAAGATTTGAAAAGCTTGTGGGAAGATGCGGAGTTTTTAAAACTTACGGAATAAATTCATAATTCGTTTTTTCGTAACTTTTTGAAGCAATTAAAACTATGGAACACCAGGAAAAACAGACCACCATGCTTTATAAAAAGCTGGATGAACTCCGGGAAAAACAGGATAATTTTCAAAAAGAAATTGATCGTCTCGAACTGGAAATTTCCAGACTTCATATTTCTGAATCCGAAAAAACGGTACAACCGGCACCGCGGGTAATAGAATCCAGGCCACACCTGCCAACTGCACTTGAAAAACTTGAAGGGATTGCTGAGTCTCTACCCAAAATTCTCAAACCGGATAAAAACAAAATAGAGCAGTTTGTTGGCGAAAACCTGATGAATAAAATTGGCATTATCATTCTGGTGCTGGGTATTTCCATTGGCGTAAAATATGCCATCGATCACGATATGATTAGCCCGGTGGTTAGGATAATTCTCGGTTATCTGGCCGGTTTCACCCTGCTCTTTTTTGCCTGGCGGTTAAAAAAGAAATACATCAGTTACAGTGCGGTTTTGCTGAGCGGTGCAATGGCTTCCATGTATTTTATAACCTATGCAGCTTTTGCCTATTATGACCTCATTCCGCGCTGGCTCACATTCGGCCTGATGGTGTTATTTACCATTTTTACCGTAATGGCATCTCTGGCTTACAACAGGCAGGTTATTGCCCATATTGGTTTGGTTGGCGCTTATGCCATTCCATTTTTGTTGAACGATCCCGAATCGAAAATATCTTTCCTGTTCTCCTACATGGCCATCATTAATGCAGGCATTCTTTTGATTTCGTACTTCAAATACTGGAAATACATTTACTATTCGGCGTTTGTATTCACCTGGCTCATTTATTTTTACTGGTATATACCTGCCTATAATGCTGACAATGATTTAGGTACGGGATTATTTTTTGCCACCTTGTTTTTTCTGCTTTTTTATGCCATTCTTTTGCTTTACAAGCTTTTTAAACAGCAAAACTATACAACTGACGACATTCTTTTTCTGGTGGCCAACTCCACTATTTTTTTCGGAATAGGTTTTTCACTTCTCGAAAGCCATGTAACCGGCGAAAAATACACCGGTTTGTTCTCGCTAATAAATGCACTGATGCATGGAGGAGTAGCCTTCCTTTTATTTGTAAAAAAACCTGCCGACAAAATCGTTTTTTATTTTACTGCAGGCCTTGCAATTTTATGCTTCACCATAGCCGTACCAGCTCAGTTCAGCGGAAACTGGGTAACGCTTATTTGGGCAGGCGAAGCGGCTTTACTTTTCTGGATTGGTCGGAAAAATAAAATTTCAGTTTGGGAAATCCTTTCCTGTATGCTTATGGTACTGGCATTTTTCAGCCTTTTGCACGACTGGGCTTTGGGAGGAAAGATGTCGGAAGAAAGGGAATTTCTACCGATATTTAATACCGATTTTCTCACATCCGTGGTTTTTATCGTTTTTTTTGCTGTGATTTTATGGATAAGAAATCAATACCAACTCGAAAAGTTGCAGGGAATCAAAACTGAACTGAATGTTCTTTTCAGCTATTTAGCGCCGGCCATATTTTTAATCGTTTTCTTTTTTATGTTCTTCAGGGAAATTGGGTTATTTTGGGACCAGCTCATTTTTGAATTACAGCAGCGTGTTGGGCCAGAAGGTGAATGGACATCGGGAAAAATTCAGGCCTTAAAAGAGTTGAACCTTTACAAGGGGTACTGGCAACTCAACTATACCATGTTTTTTGTGGCAATCCTCTCGTATTTGAATCTGATTAAAATAAAGAGCAAAAATCTGGGCATAGTCAATCTGCTTTTGTACATCGCCATTTTCTTCATTTTTATGGCAGCCGGATTAAAATTACTGGGAGATTTCAGGGAAAGTTATCTTACCTGGCAAACGGAGAAACCCAATCCGGTGATTAAAATTTTCCTCAGACACCTGTCTTTTATTTTGCTGGGTGCAGTAATGTATTGCAGTTGGCGAACTTTAAAAGAGTTCTTTTACAGTAAGGAGGCAAAATTGTTATCGGAGTTTGTTTTTTACCTCATTCTTTTAGTTGTTGTCAGTTCAGAGCTGATAAACTGGATGGATATTGCCGGGTCCACCCAGTCGAACAAACTAGGCTTAAGCATCCTGTGGGGAGTATTTTCCTCTGTTTTAATACTCATGGGTATTCTGAAAAAAAGAAAACACCTGCGGATTTGGGCTATTGTACTGTTCGGCATCACGCTGGTAAAATTATTCTTTTACGATTTGCGGGAACTCGACACCGTTTCAAAAACCATAGTTTTTGTGATACTGGGCATTTTGCTGCTCATTATTTCATTTTTATACAACAAATTTAAAAGCCTGATTTTTGATGAAAATACAAATACTACAAAATCAACATACACCTAAAAATAAGTTAATTACATAAATAAGTCATAAAATGAAACAAATACTTTCTGCATATTATTTTTCAATGTTAATAGTCCTTTTTTTGCTTTTACCTGGCTGCGTAGCAAAAGAAGATGAAAATGAAGAGAATGAAAAAGAAATAATTAGTAACCAAATACGAGCTGAACTGACAGGAGATTTAGTATATACAACACGGAATAATCAGGTAATGAAAACAACATTTCATGAAAACTCTATTATGTTAGGTAATTCTAAAAATCCTCCCAGATGGTCTCAAGACGGTAATTTACTTGCTTTTATTGAGAACGACAATGAAAATATTAAAGTCAAAATTTTCAACAAAAACGGAAATGAAGAAAAAAGCTGGGTACTGTTGCCTTCCATTCAATCTGACGGCATTAATCCATTAGCCTGGTCACCTGATGGAAATACCCTAGCCATTTTAAACAGGCTAACTGAAATAATTTACCTGAACGTTTTCACCGGAGAAAAATCAATAATCCAAATCGGCCAGGAAGAAATCCCGGCCCGTTCAATTGCATGGTGTCCCAAAAACAACAAAATTGCCATCTCGCAATTCATCGGATATTTCGGAGAAAATTCAAAATCAATTACTTTGATTGACGCCTTCGAAAATAATCCCAAAAAAGAATTGCTTGTTTATACCGAAGAATTTGTTGAATACATGGATTGGAATGCAGACGGCTCCAAACTCGTTTATTCGGGTTTTGGATATGGTTCTGTTTTTACCATAAATTCTGACGGCTCAGAAAATCAAAAAATAATTACAAAAGGAGTTTTCAAAAATGAACCTGTATATGGTTGTGCTCCCTGCTGGATGCCTGATGGGCAACAAATTATATATGAAGGTGTAACAGGCACTGAAGGCTCAACCTTAATACCCGGATTATTTGTAACTGAACCTGAAGGAGCATACAATGTCAATATTAAAATTGAAGGGAAAAAACCAGATTGTCATTGATTTATTATTAAAGACTTTAAAAATTATTGAAAACATGAATCCTTTATTCGAATTACCAATCAATATATCGAAACGGTGTTACAAAAAATGGGCGCTGATCTTGTATTACGCAGATAATCAACACTATAAAAATAAGCTCCTTTATGTTTATTTTTGTGTAAATCAAAATAATAATAACAAACAAGAA
>JAWLCW010000052.1:0-13235 GCA_041686935.1 Mariniphaga sp.
GATTATCCAAAGTTGTTCTAAAAAGTAAACACTGCAATGTATTAATAATCAATTGTGTTGAGTAAGTCACTTTGGATAATCTTTTACTTGTGATAAGAACTCCGATGCCCATAACGCAAAGCAAGGGCGGTCCCTCCAACCAGTGAAAAAGAATGAAGGGATGAAAGTTCCATCAACATTTTTAATAAGGAAAGAGTTCCGGGTTCAATTGCCTTAGTGTGTAACATCTGAATTCATTTAATGGTTTCCCGGTAACGGCACTTGCCAGGTGTATTCGGTGTTCAGGTAAATATTTGGCATTCAGCAGGGCTTCGGTAACTTTTTCGTCGCCGTAATATCTTCTGCACTCACGGATATCTTCCACATCGCCGCGCTCGAAAACCCGCTCAATCACGAAATTTGCTTTGGCATCGTAATCGAGTTTTTCAAAGTTCACATCCCAAAAAATGCGTTTGTTAAATACTGGTTTCTGTTTTGCCTTCATCCCACGAAGATAAAGAATTTGCAGGGAAAGTGTAAAGTCGTACTGAACAATTATCAGGGAACGACAATGAAAATATTACTTTTGCAATAAAGTTTAAAGAAAATGAAACGAGCATGTTTAATATTTACACCCAGGCGATGATTAAAATATATGCGAGTTCCATATGATACCTTTGAAAATGAACAATTTAAACACATGAAAAAACAATATATTCCCGTCATTCTTTTATCCCTGTTCGTTTTACTGCTGCTTTCAGGATTATTCATGAAAGATAATCTGAATGATTTCATTTCCCGTAAAATGCAGGAATCGGCCGGACCCGGTGTAGTTCTTTCGGGAGAACATTGGGTGGATTCACTGTTTAACTACACCAAAAGCGGGGAAAATTTTGAATATACCTTGCTTCAATTCAGATCCACCAGCTGCACCATTTGCAAACAAATGGAACCCGAACTGGAAAAAATTAAAAAAGCATCTTCCCAAAAAGTAAATGTAACGGTCTTGAATATAATGAATGTAAACAGTCAGAATGTGATGAAATATTTTGGGATTTCCGCTGTCCCCACCCACCTGATCCTCGATAAACAGGGAAATGAAATTTTCAGGAAATACGGGTTTATACCAAGCGAGGAATTGTTAAGGAAAATGCAGTGACTTTATATTTTTAGCAACCCAAAATTCATATTATTTTTTTGAATGATTTATGCTGTATTTATACGTCGAATCAAAATATGACGTATATTTGCGTCATAATTTTTACAATATGGTACAATCGAAAACAGAATTATTCGACAAAGAACTGGCTGAAATGGCTGTTCTTTTTAAGGCACTTGCGCATCCTGCACGTTTACGCATTTTACAGTTTCTGGCCGAAACACAAACCTGCATCACCGGCGATATTTCCGATGAACTTCCGCTTGGACGCACAACCGTGAATCAGCACCTGAAAGAGTTGAAAGATGCCGGACTCATTCAGGGACACATTGATGGAGCGAAAACCAAATACTGCCTTGAACCCGAAAAACTGAAAGAAGTAAAAGAACTTCTGACTGGTTTTCTCGAAGAAATTGAAACGGTTGGAGAATTTGTTTGCCGAACATGAATAATGCATGAATGAGGAAATGCGTGAATGAAAAAAATGGATGATTTAACAGATATACATTTAAACAACAACAATTTAACCATTTAACAATTTTTCCATGAAAATACTGATTTTATGTACAGGTAACAGTTGTCGCAGCCAGATGGCTCACGGATTTTTAAAGTTGTTCGACGGACGTTTGGAAGTTGAATCGGCCGGAACAGAAGCCTCCGGAAAGCTGAACCATAAAGCCGTGGAAGTGATGAAGGAAATCGGCATCGACATCAGCCACCACACTTCAGACTCGGTTGAAAAATACCTGCACGATGAATGGGACTATGTGATAACCGTTTGCGGCGGGGCCAACGAAAATTGTCCGGCTTTTTTGGGAAAAGTAAAACACCGGCTGCACATTGGTTTCGACGATCCGTCGCACGCCACCGGAACACCGGAATTTATCCAAAGCGAATACTACCGTGTGCGCGAAGAAATAAAAGTGGCATTTTATAAATTATACATCGAAAAAATTAAACCACAGTTACAATGAAAGCAGAAGATTTAAAATTGGTTGTAAAGGAAAAATATGGCGCCATTGCCGGCCAAAGCAGTTTGCTGGAACAGCAACAGGGATGTTGCGGATCGTCGGGATGTTGCGGCGAGCTGGAATTCAGCATGATTGGCGACGAATACACCAACGTGGCAGGCTATAATCCCGATGCCGATTTGGGTTTGGGGTGCGGATTGCCCACCGAATATGCCGGAATAAAACCGGGCGACAGCGTGCTCGATCTGGGTAGCGGCGCCGGCAACGATTGTTTTATTGCCCGAACTATTGTTGGCGAAACCGGAAAAGTTACCGGCCTCGATTTTACAGAGGAAATGATTTGGAAAGCGCAGCAAAATTTAGCGAAAACCGGCTTTAAAAACATCGGATTCATTCAGGGCGACATTGAAGAGATGCCCCTGCCCGACTCCACTTTTGATGTGGTAATAAGCAATTGCGTACTTAATCTGGTTCCGGATAAGCAAAAAGCATTTTCAGAAATTTTCCGGGTGTTGAAACCGGGCGGGCATTTTTGTATTTCGGATGTGGTTACCAGCGGAAAATTGCCGGACAGACTGAAAGAAGCTGCCGAGATGTACGCTGGCTGCGTATCGGGGGCAACCGAAAAACAGGAGTATCTGAAGATTATTGAAGGACAGGGGTTTTCGCAGGTTAAAATCCAAAAAGAGAAACCAATTGTTATTCCGGAAAATATTCTTGTCAAATATCTGAATGAAAGCGAAATAGCAATATTTAAAAATTCCGGCACCGGAATTTTTAGTATAACCATTACTGCAAGCAGATAGCTAAAGTTTAAAAAGATGAACCAAAAATATAATAAACTAACTGTTGCTGATAAACCTAAAAAGACAATTGGTTTATTCGAAAAATACCTGACCATCTGGGTTGCCCTCGGAATAATTGCCGGTATAGGTCTGGGCTTTTTGCTCGGCGACTCTATCGAAATCATAAGCAGTCTGGAATTTGCCCGTGTAAACATCCCGGTAGCAGTTTTAATCTGGCTGATGATTTATCCGATGATGCTCCAGGTTGATTTTACCAGCATTAAACAAGTGGGCAAAAAGCCCCGGGGTGTTGTTTGGACCTTGATTATCAACTGGGCCATCAAACCGTTTTCCATGGCATTTTTTGCCTGGATATTTTTCTCAAAAATTTACGCCGCCTGGATTGACCCCGCACTTGCCGGCGAATACATTGCCGGCGCCATCATTCTGGGAGCTGCTCCCTGCACGGCAATGGTTTTTGTGTGGAGTTACCTCACCGACGGCGACCCCAATTACACATTGGTGCAGGTTTCGGTAAACGACCTGATAATTTTGGCAGCTTTTATTCCAATTGTCGGGTTGCTTCTTGGAATTACCAATATTACAATACCTTACGATACATTGATAGCAAGCGTTATCATTTTTGTGGTTGTTCCGCTGGTTGCCGGGGTAATTACGCAACGAATCCTGATAAAACACCGTGGAGAGGTTTGGTTCAAAAAAGAATTTTTACCCAAACTGAAACCGGTGAGTATAGTTGCGCTTTTGGTTACGCTGGTGTTGCTGTTCGCCTTTCAGGGTCAAAATATTCTGAATAATCCGCTCATCATTTTGCTGGCTGCTGTGCCGCTGGTGATTCAAACCTACTTCATTTTTTTCCTGGCCTGGTTTGGCGGTAAAAAACTCAAACTTCCGCACCAGACTTGCGCCCCGGCAGCCTTGATCGGCGCCAGTAACTTTTTCGAACTGGCGGTAGCAGTGGCCATCGCACTTTTCGGATTGAATTCTCCTGCTGCACTGGTAACCGTAGTGGGCGTGTTGGTTGAAGTTCCGGTAATGCTTTCGCTGGTAGCCTTAGCAAACAGGTGGAAATACTAAAAATTTTTACAGGGATAAAGTTCCGGGGGCAATTGCCGCAGTTTCTAACATCCGAATTCATCAATAGGCTTGAAAAAACTGCACATGCAAAATGAAGGATGTAAAATCAATGCCGTTTAGTTAACGCTGTCAAGTCTATAGACGTTGACAGGTTATGCACCGCAGACTTGTCAGCGTGCGAAGCTCCTGACAACGTCAAACAAATTTGAAATACAATATTTACTAAACTAAACGACATTGGATGTAAAATGGTAAATATTTGTATTTTACAAAAAAATATGGCTGTTTTGCAGTTTAGCTAAAAGAAATGACCACAGAAGAATTACAGGAAATTACTGAAATCATCCAACGTGAAATTCAAAAACTCACGCAAAAAACAGACGAATTAAAGGAGTTTACTGCACCCATTTCGCCCGACGATGCCATAGGGCGCATTTCGCGCATGGATGCCATCAACAACAAAAGCATAACAGAAGCCAGTATGCGCAACCTGCAAACCCGGCTCGATCAGCTTCAGAAAATTTCTCAGGTGGTTAACGACAAAGAATTTGGACTGTGCATTAAATGCCACAAACCCATTGCTTTCGATCGACTGAAAATAAGGCCTGAAATACGGTTTTGTGCCGGTTGCCTGAAAAATTGAAATTCATGAGTTATTAAAGGTGATTGGTAAAGATTTAATGAAGAATCGTATAAAATGATAAAAATGACCGGAGAATTCCTTAACAGACTGCGATAAACTTTAATTTTCTAATTTTTACCCCAGAAAAGGCGATTTTTCTTTTACAAAGGTAATACTCAGTTTATGCATAGCCCGGGTGCAGGCAATGTAAAGCAGACTTCGGTCGTTGGGTTCGCGATAGTTTTTGACATCGGCGCCGGGCACCACCACTTCGTCGAACTCCAACCCTTTCGACATGTGGACGGAACAAACAATAACACCGGCAGAAAAAGCACCACTTTCTTCAGTGAGTAAAACCGTTTCAGGAAATTCATTTATCAGTTCATGGTAATTGTGCGCAGCTTGTTTCTGAGTTTTGCAAATGATTCCGAGCGAGTGATGTTCCGAATTTTTGAAGTCTTTTACGGTCTCTTTTATTCGTTTTAATTCCTCAGCCTTTGATTTACACTGAACCACAGACGGTTGTCCCCCATGCCGTTCCATTGCTTCCATATCGGCATTGGGAATGATGGTTTGCGCGAGGTGTGCTATTTCAAAAGTAGAACGGTAACTTTTGTTCAGCGTCATCACATCGGCGCCGGGAAAAACTTTGGCTATTTCTTCTGAAGAGGATGAACTGTATGTATTTACCGACTGGCTGGCATCGCCCAAAATGGTTTTTTTGCAGGAAAACAACCGTGCAAGTACGGCATACTGTACGGGAGTGTAATCCTGCATTTCGTCCACCAGCAAATGTTTAACCTTGCTGTACGAATGAATTCCTTCCAGTTTCATCTTCAGATAAATCAGCGGAAAAACATCGGAATGTTCATAAGCGCTTTTCGTTGCCATTTTCAGCATTTCAGGCATTTCCAGCCATTCGTAAAAATCTTTGTACAATGCCCGCAGGTTCGTAATCCTGAACATGTTTTTTACTGCTTTGCGCAGTTCGTTCCGCTCTTTGCCCGAAATTTCATAATTGTTGTAGAACAGCAGGTCGCGTTCAATGTCATCCACCACTTTATTAAAACGGGCAAACAGAGGAACACGGTGCCATTTCCTGAAGTGCTCTTCAATGTAATCGGCAGGGATGGGAAAACGTTTCACCATCAATACTTCCGGGGTAAAATAGTGATTTTCGATGTGAGCCAGGTATTCGTTCAGTTTATTCACAAACTGAAAAGTGGATTTAAACTGAATCCGCCGGCGAAAATCGGCATTGTTTTTTTCGAGTAGTTCCGAAACCTGCTGAAAAAACGTCTGAAAACGGTATTTTCCTTCGAGCAGTTCGGAGGCCAGTTCTTCCATAACCATTTCAGGAATTTTTTCTTCGCCCAACTCGGGCAGAACGTTGGAAATGTAATCGGCAAAAACCTTGTTTGGCGAAAGAATGAGAATATCTTCCGAAGAAATTTCTTCACGGAAACGGTACAGCAAAAAGGCAATGCGGTGCAGGGCAATGGACGTTTTTCCCGAACCGGCCACCCCCTCAATAATCAGTTCGCGCGAAGTTTCGTTGCGAATAATGGCGTTCTGGCTGCGCTGAATGGTGGCCACAATCTGGTTCATTTTATCGTCCGAAGATTTGCTCAGCTCTTTTTGCAGCACATCGTCGTGAATGTTGAGCGAACTTTCCAGCATATACTCCATTTTCCCGCGGCGTATGCGGTACTGGCGTTTCAGCAGAATGTTGCCCTCAACAGTCCCTTCAGGAGTTTCGTAATGAGCAGGGCCGTTCTCAAAATCGTAAAACAGTGTGGAAACGGGCGCTCGCCAGTCGTGAATCAGGTTGGCTTTTTCTTCTTCATCAAAATAAGCGTGAACTCCAATATACACGGGAAAAGCCTGGTTATTTCCGTTTTCAGAAAAATCGAACCGGCCAAAATAGGGCGACTGCAACAACTTTTGAATACGTTTTTTCCTGTCCAGAACCGCCTCGCCTGTAAGCACCGCTGATGTAACGGACTGGCGGACTGCGTTTTTCTCCACATGGTCCATATCCGCTTTGTTTTCGTACAGATACTTTTTCTGCTCCTGCAAATCTTTGGCATACCCTGAAACCCTTTCGTCAATAAAATCAAGGGTTCTGTTTAATTTTCCTTTTACTTCTTCCAGATATTTTCGTTCTTCTGCTTCAGTTTTATTTATCATACTCTACTTTTTCTTTCTCAGGGTTTTATTTTCCCGGATGCCTGTGCATCTTGTCAAACAAACAAAAGTAGGTAAAACCATTCAGTTGTTTCATTTCCTGAAACCGGGTTTAATAAAATAGTAAAGAAACTTTGCTGCAATTCAAATCCTCTGGTTGCGCCATCTGCAAACAAATGGAGCCGGAACTGAAAAAAGTAAAAAATACAGCCGATAAAAAAGTGAATGTAACGGTTTTGAATGTAATGACTGTGAATAGCCTGAATGTTATGAAATACTTCGGCATTTCTGCAGTTCCCACCCACCTGGTTCTCGATAAAGAGGGAAATGAAATATTCAGAAAGTACAGATTTATTTCTTCTGATGAATTGTTGCAAAAAATGCTGTGATATGCAATTTCCATTCTTTAAGATGAGAAGAAACCTGAAATGGGCTGAAGTCCGGGAAAAATTCATTTTCCCCAAAATGAAGTAACGCCTGAGATTTTCCGACCTGCACCTTTCCTACTGCACCTGTGATGAACTGGTGGCCAATGAAAATCCATTGCTGCCTTATTTTTCATTCATTTTGAAAGGCAGCAGCAACGTATCCTGCCTTCCGGTTGGCCCGTTTAAACATGCTGAATGTGCGCCGTTTGTGTTGCTTCCGGCAAAAATTCAGTTCGATTGTGCCTCGGGTGACAATCCGTGCGGAACTGATTTGTTAAGTCTGTTAAAATCTGATTCGGATAAAGAGCTGCCTGAATATAGAAAGTTCGCGTTACCGCTGATTTTCCGGCAACAACGCGCCTGAGCCTTTACGATATGCAGGGCAGACTGGTTTTGGATAAAACATTTAGCGAAAGAAACCTTAAGCTTGATGTGAAATCCCTTCAGACCGGAGTGTATAAATTCGCTTTGATTTTAAATATAACCCGATACAAACCCCAAAAAAATTCGTAACTTTTCTTAAAAAAAACGGTAAAAACCAGTGTTTTAAAAAACCAAAATGACCGGTGCAACCAATAACGGGCAGGATTTTATCAGCCGGCTGAGAGAAATCGTTGAAGCGAACTTTCACAACGAGCAGTTCGGGGTTACAGAACTTGTGCGTAAAATGGGAATGAGCCGTTCATTTATTCACCGGCATTTAAAAAAACTCACCAACCAGTCCATCAGCCATTTTATTCGTAATGTTCGCCTCGACAAAGGAATGGAAATGCTCAGGGAAACCGGTGATTCGGCTTCTGAAGTGGCCTTTAAGGTTGGATTTGGAAGCCCGGCTTATTTTAACCACTGTTTTCACGAACGTTTTGGATTTCCGCCGGGAGAGGTTAAAAAAAGATTCTTTGACGAGAATGGAAAAACATTTGATTCTGAGCCGATAACACCACCGGGTTACCTGAAAACCGAATCACCTAAAAGGAAGAAAAATTTTAGCAAAAGAATTTTTCTTCAATCTGCTGTGGTAATAGTCGTAGTCTTCCTGGTGTGGCTACTCAATAACTTTTTGGTAAAAGAAAATATACTCCCGGACATTTTCTCCCAAAAAAAACAGGAGCTGTCTATCGCTGTCCTGCCGTTTAAAAATTTCAGCGAAGATCAGCAGAATCAATATTTTGCCGACGGAATAATGGAAGACATTCTCAATGATTTGTTCAGGATAACAGCGCTCCGGGTGGTTTCGCGAACCTCTGCCGAACAGTTTAGGGAAAGCAACCGCTCTGCCCGCGAAATAGCTAAAGATTTAAACGTAAACTACGTTTTGGAAGGAAGTGTGCGCAGGTACGGAGACAAAACCCGAATAAGTGTTCAGCTAATAGACGCACGACGGGATAAACATTTGTGGTCATCCAACTTCGACAGGGAACTTACAGACATTATTGGCGTTCAAAGCGATATTGCACTGCGGGTAGCTGAAGAATTGAACATGGTTCTTTCTGAAAGTGAAATAAAACAAATTGAAAAAATATCCACTCAAAACCATGAGGCTTATGATAACTATCTCAGAGCCCGGTTTTTACTCCACAAGGCAAACAGTGCCCATAGGGCCGATTTTGACCGCACGGGAGTGCTGAACTGCCTTCAGTATTACGAAAAGGCAATTGCTGCCGATTCCTCTTTTGCCGAAGCTTACGCCGGGTTGGCCAATGCCTGGTTTAATCTCTCGGCCTAGGGATTTTTACCGGATTATGAGGGATTTCCAAAAGCGAAAACATACAGCATGAAAGCCCTTGAATATGACCCGGATTGTGCCGAGGCCCATGCAGTAATGGGAGCGCATTTTATTTGGGGCGGAGGACGCAATATTGCTGAAGGAAACAATGAATTGAAAAAAGCGGTTGAACTAAATCCTAATTTTTCAACGGCACACCAATGGTATGCCCAATCCCTTATGATTACCGGCCCGATTGAAGATGCCCGGCTGCATGTAAACCGTGCGCTGGAACTGGAACCCTACTTTTGGGTGGTGCAAACCCTGAGTTCATGGATTTTTTATTTCGAAAAGAAATACGATAAAGCCATTGAGGCCAGCAAAATTGCTCACGACCTGAATCCAAACTATATTAGCAATAACTGGTTGTTTGTTTTAAATTATGCAAAACTGGGCGAAGGAGAAAAAATGTTACTGGAACTTCAGTCTATTATTAAAAAATATACACAGGATAAAAAATACCTGGAAGAAGTTCAATTGGCCTTTAATGAAAAAGGGATAAACGGAATTTTTATCTGGTTGATTGACGTGAATAACAATAAACCCATTCAGGTTGAAGGAATGGACGGCCACCCGTTTTACAATGCCTGGTGGAATGCCATTTTGGGCAACAAAAATGAGGCAGTTTACTGGTTAGAGCGAACATTGGAAGATCCGCGTCCGTTGGGCCACTATTCCAACCTGATTACCACCAATCCCGACTTTGATCTGCTGCGCGATGATCCACGATTTCTTCAAATAATTGAAACATTCGGGCTCACTCCCTGGCACAAAAGAAAAGTAACATAGCTCGCCCAAAATTCTTTTTTTCACCTCCCCTGCAACATAATTGAAAGAATTAGCAAAAAATTGAAAGTTTCTGCAACATAATTACTATGCACTGCCTCTGTTTTCTTCCGAAATTGAATGTGGATTAAATCAAAGTATAATCCGCATATTTAACTTAAAAAATTAGTATTATGAAAACACTTCTTAAAATTTTCTTTTTTGCATCATTATTTGGCCTTTTGACCGGCTGCGAAAAAACCGGGGAGTTTTTCGAAAATGAAAATCCCGAATTGAAAAAAGCGCAGGTTGAGGTAACTGTGCCATTTAAAGCAAATTTTACCGTATGGGATCATTCAGATTATTCGGATGAATCTTGTGGAGGGTTTCCGAATTTTCGTCTTACCATGATTGGCGAAGGAGTGGCAACCCACCTCGGAAAATTGACTATAACAATGACCTTCTGTTGTAATGTAATTACAGGGGAATATTACGACACAGAGGTAATTTTTACTGCCGCTAACAGAGATGAGTTGTATGCTTTCATCCCAATTGGCTATATTGTTGATAACGATGAAGAAAACTCAAACCGCTACGGTTCAAAATTTATTGATGAAATGTATTTTACAGGGGGTACCGGTCGTTTTGAAGGCGCTAGTGGCATGGCTATGACAAATGCATACGTTCATGATCCTGGCTGGGGGGATGAATACGTTAAAAAAGGAGACGAAGTCTGGCACACCGATTTCTTCAGTGAAGGCACACTAATATTGGCAAACGACAAAAAATAAAATCATGAAAACCGTTCTTCCGGAACCCGGAACTCTTATTTGATTTAATCCACAGGTTCCGGTGAGTGATAAAGGTTTTTCCCCTCCATTCGTTGGTTGCACCGGTTTTAAGGTTTGATTTGGATGGAGGGGTTTTTTTACTGCATATAAATTTAACAGAGTTACCCTTTTTACAACTCCCGGCAACATAATTGAAAGAATGTGCAAAAAATTGAAAGTTTTTGCAACATAGTTGCTATGTACTGCCTGCTTTTTCTTCCGAACTTTAATGAGGATTAGATCAGTTAAATCCACATTGTTTAACTTAAAAATTAATATCATGAAACCAGGAAAGGATAATATGAGTGAAGATGTAATTTTGAAAAGAGCAGAAGTCGAGAATATTGGATTTCAAGATGATCCTGAATTATGGAAATTATTAAATGAATTTGAGGGGCAAGCCAAAGGGCTTGGAACTGGAATAAAAGGAAAACAGGAATTGAAAAAAGAATGGGATCCGCCTTTCGATTTAAGAATTATGAGACCAAGAGCAATCGATCTTCGCAAATTTTGGGCTCTAACAAATAATCCTATTCCACCTTCGATAGAAGCAAGTCTTGGCCCAAAAATCCCCATTCTAATAAACCATGTTATTACCCCATTTGCATTAGATGGTATGAAACCTAAAAGAGTTTGGGGATTGGGTTATGAATTTATCATTGATAATACTGAAATAAACACAGTAAGTGTTATACCTAATGATGAAGTTTTAAAAGTAGCAAACTTGGATTCAAAATTTGAATTGGGTTTAGAAATGGGTGGAGGAGTTAGTGTGCCTGAGAACACACTTGAAATTATAAATAATATTCCATCCGTATCATTGACAGGAGCAAAACTTGAAGCTTCAAGCAGTTCAAAATTCCAATTTTCATTGCACTTGGATATATCACTTCGCAAAGTGGTTGGGGCCCCGGTTGGTATTGGGGGTGCATTATGGAAAATGTATCGACAAGATGAAAGGTTGGACAGACCACATACCCTACTTCAAACAGTGGTAGTTGGAAAAAATGTAACCCAAATTAACTGTAAAATCAGAACCTGGGCTAAACAAGCAGGTTGGTTGGGAAATAAATGGGGAGCAAAATTTTGGAAATATGAAGACCAGGACTTTGAAATTTCGCTGGAAGGGCTTTCATAAATATATTTTTTGAGATTCTTTTCACAAAACAAGACAAAATTCATTTAACTATTTATTATGTCACATTTTGATTTATCAATAAATAGAAAAAAATTGCGCGAACAACAAAAAAAAGCATTTGAGGATTTACCTGAATTCTCATTTCATCAATTCGAAAATAATGTCGAACAATCAATCAACTTATTATACGAAGTACGAACTTTTGTTCCAACTGAAAATCCATATATTGTAAGGCGAGGACCGTTCAATTATGTTAGAAAAACTGAAGAAGAACGAATAAAACGAGCTGAAGATATTATCAAACGAATTCAACCCGGACCATATGAAGATCCAAATTATATTGCATTATTAGCCTATCAGGCAGCCTCAATTGAAATGGTATGGCCTGAACAAGATCAAGATCGTTTTCAGGGGATTATCTTCGGGACTGTTCATATTCCTGAGGTTAATGCACTAGCAACTCCTTCAATTACAACAGGGGTTACAAGTATAGCTTTTCATTCAGCAATTATCGATTTTGTTTATCAGGCAGCAAAAGTAGTGGTAGAAGCACTAAATCCGATGAGGGGACAATCGGGAGTAACAGTGGAAACATTTCACGATAAAATATTAGAAAACTTAAAAAATAATCCTTCTCCAATATTCAGATTTTACAAAACTTTGGAGAAATATTTTTATTTTGGATATCCAAGAGCATTTTTTAATGAAGAAATCAAAGATGAACACGGACCAGTTCTTAGTATACTTGTTTCGTTGGCAGAACGTTGGATTATAGCTCATGAATATGGACATAATTTTGCCCAGGGAAGAAACTTTCATATGGCACAAAATCCTCTTTGGGCAGAGGAATATTTTGCAGATCAGAATGCAACTATTCTAAGTGTTTTATCTGCATATGAATTAGATGCCATAGCTCCGGAATTTGCTTTATCTGCTGGTCATTTTGTCTTAACCTGCCTTGGAATTTTAAGTAAAACTGAAACAATACTTAAAAATGAAAATGAACCTGTTGATGATATAGACCCCTTTCATCCACCAATAAGTGAGCGTGCAGACCAAATTATTAATCATTTTAGACAATTCTTTGATGTTAATTATAACAATAATAAAATGTTACCCGATCTTACATTTATATTAAGGGAAGCACCACCTTCCAACCATGCATTTGGGAGAGAACTTAGTAAAAGAGTATTCTTTAATTCAAATATTCTGAATTTAATTTGGTCTCATGTAATAGATTTATTGATAAAGCAAAAACAATCAAAAAGGAAACTTCATTCAATCTGGTTGTAAAAAATCATTCGATTCCAAATCTTAAAATTATTTATTTCATTAGTTCACAACCCATCAGCAACATAATTGAAAGAATGTGCAAAAAATTGAAAGTTTCAGCAACATAGTTGCTATGTACTGCCTTTTTTTTCTCCCGAAATTGAATGTGGATTAAATCTTTAAAATCCGCATTGTTTAATTTAAAAATCAACGATTATGAAAACACTGTTAAAGTT
>JAWLCW010000053.1:0-8327 GCA_041686935.1 Mariniphaga sp.
ACCATTCTGTGCTTCCATGTCAACTGCAATAATGTTGCTCACGCGACCGTTCGGGTCAATCACTTTGGCGCCGTCTTCCAGGCTGAAAGTCAGTTCCTGACCCAGCAGTGTTTCGGCTGTCAGTCCTTCGCTTAAATCTGTGGACATTACTTTGCCGGACAGAACGTGCATCTGCAATACAGCTTCCAACGTTTCGGTATCGATGTCGTCCAGTGATGTTGCTCCCAGTTCATTTAATAATGCAGAAAAAGCAGCGTTAGTCGGAGCAAATACTGTGAACGGACCTTCGCCGGTAAGTGCACCTACAAAGTCGATAGTTAAATCTTCGCGGGTTAAGGCAGCTACCAGAATGCTGAAATCATCGTTGCTGGTGGCAATGTCAACCACAGTTCCAATTTTAGGGGCTTCCATCATATCCTGAACAGGAACCGGCCAGACACCTGGTGAAGGAACACTAACTCCTTTATTGCTTCCGCGTTCCATGTTGTCCTGACCAAAATAATACAATGGCCATCCTTTAAAGGTTAGCTGTGCCCTTCCAAATACATTTATAACTTTAAAATCTGCCGGATCGAGAATTGATGGCAAAACAATATTTTCCTGTTCATAAATGGGCCAATTTGAATTCTTCACAAATTCAGCATCTGTGAATTTATTAATGTTGTACATATCATTTTTCCAGGTGTAAAGGGTCAGCCCTTCTGAGTCGGTAAAATACTGAATCACTTCATCACCGGGTGTGTAATCTCCCTGATAGTTAACTCCGTCATTTCCTGTAAGCTGATTATCAACAATCATAATGGTGTAGTCGGGTTTTGCAACGAACCATTTCCCGATAACACCTTCACCGTTTATTTTACCGGGTGTGGTATCGTTCACAAAGTAATACAAAGGCCAACCTTTGTAAGTGGTCTGCATGGTTCCGTCTCCCCTGTCAGTAACTCCAAAGTCTGAAGCATCCAATCCTTCGCCCAGTTCCGGATTTTCCGAATAAAAAACGGGCCAGTTGTTTAAACAGCCGTCAACACATTTGGAACTTCCATCTGCATCCCGGGTAAAGAAATAGAGCGAATTTCCATAGGTGTCTGCAAGAATAATTCCATATTCTGCTGTTTCGCTTAGCTGAACATCAGGCGAGGGAAGCAAAACAGCATCAATAACATGCACCACCCCGTTTTCTGCTTCCAGATCAACAACAGTCACCAGGGCATTATTGATATAAACGCCAGAACCGTTTATTTTAACCTGGATTTTTTTCCCGTTGTAAGTTTCGACAGTCATGTTATTACTCAAATCAGAACTCATCACTTTGCCCGAAAGCGTGTGATAAAGCAGAATGTCTGTCAATGCTCCCCTCGAATCAGCGAGCAGGGCATCAAGCGTACCTTCAGGCAATGCAGCAAAAGCAGCATCTGTAGGTGCAAAAATGGTAAACGGACCTGCGCCTCTCAAATCATCTTCAAGATTCGATTCAATTATGGCCGTTTCCAAAATAGTGTGATTTTCACTTTCGGCAATAATGTCAACCACCTTGGTTGCTTTTACCGAAAATCCAAAGGCCGTTAAGACCATGGTTGCAATAAAGAAAAGTCTAAAATGTTTCATAAAATTATTATTTTTTGTTTAACTTGAAAATAAAAACACTAAACATTCAAAAATGTTTTAATATCTCAAAAAAAAGTTAGACAAAAATTGATAAGACATTACAGCATAGTATTAAAAACCAGCATTGACAGGGATTACAAGAATTAATTATTTTGAAAAATTATTTGTGTGGATAGGAATAAGCTCAATTATTTTTTCGATTTAAAATACCTGCGCCACAAAACCTTTTTCAGTTCACGGGCGATAACCTGGTGGGCAATTATTTCAACATGATTATAATGAGGAAGTTCGCTTTCGGCTTTTGCTATTTCGCGCTCGGTAATATCAACCTGATACAAAACCGATAATAATTTATCGTAGTTATTCTGAATAAGAACCGAAATTTGTTCAACCAACTGCCCGTGAAGTTCGTCATAGGCATTTAAAACATCTCCTGAAAAGGAAATCTCAACACCGAACATGCCAAAATCTTTCATAATTTGTTCGGCAGTTTCATGTACAATTTCGGCGCGGTCAAGAAAACCTTTTATATTATCATTTCTTATTTGCGGCAGTTTCATCAGACAGATTTTTTGAATGGTTGAAAGTACAATAAAAATTCAAGATGCCAAGGAATAGAAATGAACTGGAAAGAAATGTTTTTGTAACTTTGACGAAAACCATATTTCGATTTTCAGCTAATAATTAAAGGTTATAAAAATGATTAAAATTGTTTCCGTATTTGTTTTGATGATTTCTGTTTTTGTTGTTTCAGCCCAAAAAGCTCCAGCACCCGAAGAGTTTAGCAACCCGACAATCCAGGTGGGTTTGGTTGTTTCTGATTTGGATAAAGCAGTCGATTTTTACACCCATGTTATTGGTATGACCCGAACCGGTGGCTTTAACGTTTCGGGGGAAAAAGCAAAAGATCTGGGACTTACTGACGGACGAAGCATTGATGTAACCGTTCTCAGACTGGAAGACAGTGTACATTCAAACGAATGGAAAATGATGAGTTTCGGTGAAAAGGCAGCACATCCTAAGCAAAAATACCTCCATGATGATACGGGACTGCAGTATATCACCATTTTTGTTAAAAACATTCATCCGTTTATTGAACGTATTCAAAAAAACAACATTCAAATTTTAAGCGGAACACCTTCTTCACTTGAGGACGGAAGAGGATTTATTCTGATACAGGACCCTGATGGTATATTCATCGAACTCATTGGTCCTCAATAACATAAACCCAAACATAAAAAGGTTAAGAATTATTTCATGCTGATTTTTTGATGTTGACTGCAATAATTCTTAAATTCGAACAAAATTTAAATCTGTTCGAAACGTTTGAATAAGAAATATAAATGACAAAAAATAACAATAAAAAAGCACATTACAGATCCTTAACACTCGGCGAAGAAATTTTCAACAGCATTACACACGGAATTGGAACCCTTCTCAGCATTGCAGGATTGGTTATTCTAACGGTATTTGCTATAAAAAAAGGTGATGCCTGGCATGTGGTTAGTTTTACCATTTTCGGAACTTCAATGGTTTTACTGTACCTGGCTTCCACTCTTTATCATAGTTTTACCAATGCCAAAATAAAAAACCTGTTTGCCCGTTTCGACCATGCGGCCATATTTTTACTGATTGCCGGAACGTACACACCATTTGTATTAACTACCATCCGCGGACCATTGGGATGGACACTTTTTGGGTTAGTGTGGGCCCTTGCCATTATCGGAATTATTATCCGTTCCATTCATCTTACCCGATACAGAAAACTGATGATGTGGTTTTACCTGGCCATGGGCTGGATGTTCCTTATTGCTGTGGTTCCCATGGTTAAAAACCTTCCGGCAAACAGTGTGGCTTTTCTTTTCATTGGTGCCGGATTTTATTCAATGGGAGTTATTTTTTATGCCTGGCGAAATCTAAAATACGGTCACGGAATCTGGCACCTGTTTGTGCTTGGAGGTACAATTTCCCATTTCTTTTCGGTTTTTTACAGTCTTGGTTAAACTCTTTTTTCACATCTCTTGATAAAAAGATATACCCCGGATATCTTCCTTTTTCGTTTAATTATTCCATTTTTGTGGTAAAATTAAATGCAATGGATTTTAATAAAATTTTCTGCATCGTTATTTTAGTTGGCCTGACTAACCAGGCAATTGCGCAGCAAAAATATGCCGTTGTTATTCATGGTGGCGCAGGTGTAATGTCCCAGTCTGCCATGAGTGAAGAACGTCAGGCTGAATACAAAGCCAAAATAGAGGAAGCACTTTTAGTTGGTGAGAACTATTTAGAGAACGGGGCAACTTCTACTGAAGCTGTAGTGGAAGTCATTAAAATTCTGGAAGACTCTCCCCTGTTCAACGCCGGAAAGGAAGCTGTTTTTACCGCTAACGGAGAAAACGAATTGGATGCTTCCATCATGGAAGGGAAAAATCTGAATGCGGGGGCAATTGCCGGTGTTAAAGACGTTAAAAATCCGATTACCGCTGCCCGGGCAGTGATGGAAAATTCGGAACACGTGTTGTTAAGCGGAAAAGGCGCTTCGGAATTTGCCCGCCAGCAGGGTCTGGAAATGGTTAAAAACAAATATTTTCACACTAAATCCCGCTACGAATCATTAAAGCGTTTGCAAAAACAGGAAAGGCAGCGAACATCCTCAGATAACACTGGGACAGTTGGGTGTGTGGCGCTTGACATATACGGAAATCTTTGTGCCGGAACTTCAACCGGGGGAATGACCAACAAAAAATATGGCCGCATTGGCGACTCGCCCATCATTGGTGCCGGTAATTATGCCAGCAACAAAACCTGCGCTGTTTCATGCACCGGGCACGGGGAATATTACATTCGACTGGGTGTTGCACGTGATATTTCAGCATTAATGGAATACAAAAATCTTGAAGTTGCTGAAGCGTGCCGGGAAGAAATCAGGAAACTGGGTAAACTTGGCGGTACAGGCGGTGTTATTGCCTTAGATGCAGATGGAAATGTAGCCATGGAATTTAATACCTCCGGCATGTTTCGCGGTTACATAAAATCGACTGGTGAAAAAGAAATTGCCATATTTAAATGATGATTGCCACAAATTCACCAATAAAATAATTCAGCAAATAAATCAGATTGCTATTTTTACAAATCTGTGAATTTGTGGCGTAAAAACTGAAAAAGTAATTGAAAATTAAAAGTTTAATTAAATAATGAAATTCCTTTTCCCAACATTTCTATTTGCACTTTTTACGATTGCCATCCCAATCATTATTCACCTGTTTAGTTTCAGGCGGTACAAAACCGTTTATTTCAGTCATGTGGGTTTTTTAAAAGACATTAAAAAGGAATCTCAAAAGAAATCGCGCCTTAAACAATTGCTGATGTTGCTGGTCCGGATTCTCACCATCATTTTCCTGGTGTTTGCTTTTTCGCAACCTTACATTCCTACCGAAAATGCAGCAACAACTGGATCGGGAGAAGTAGTTGGCGTTTACATCGATAATTCATTCAGCATGAATGCCCTTTCGGAACAGGGCCAGCTTCTGGAACGCGCCCGGAATAAAGCGGCAGAAATCGGGCAATCTTATCCGGCAGGTACAAAATTCAGATTGCTTACCAACGATTTGGAACCAAAACACCAGCAATTATTCAACAAAGAACAATTCATTCGCCAGGTGGCGGAAGTCAGCCCATCACCTGCTGCCATTTCCCTCTCCCTGATGCACAACAGGTTTGATATGCAGAACAAAATGCAGGAAAATGCAAATCAGGGAACACTTTATTTCATTTCCGATTTTCAGAGAAAAACTACCGACCTGGAAAATTTTTCAGGCGAATCGGTATTCAGTTATTTTATGCCACTTATTCCAAACCAGGTGAACAATCTTTATATAGATTCCTGTTGGGTGGAACAGCCGGCTCACGGACTCAACCAGGAAGAAAACATTTTTGTAAAAATAAAAAACAGTTCGAACGAAGATTACCAGAATCTGCCGCTCAGGCTCTTTCTGAACGATTCGCTAAAATCAATCACCAATTTTTCGGTGAATGCACAAAATGAAATTACAGCATCGCTGAAATACACCAACACTTCGGCTGGAATTCAACTGGGCAGGGTAGAAATAACCGATTATCCGTTTACACACGACAACACCTGGTACCTCAGTTATTTTGTTGAACCAAAACTAAAGGCACTGGCCATTTACAGCAACACCCCGGCTTCTCAGGAAGGACTTGGATACCTGTCTGCACTTTTTGAAAATGACGATTATGTGGAACTGGAAACCATGGATATTCAGAGCCTGCAAATCAGCAAGCTGACTGAAAGCAATACTATTTTCATTGTCAATCCTGAAAATTTTTCCACGGGCTTTTTAAATGAACTTGAATCTGCCGCTAATAAAGGAACTTCTGTAGTTTTGTTCCCTCAACTTACACAACAAACTTCAGTTTACAATCAGTTTTTATCGAAATTTAATGCCAATACAGTAACAGGTAAGGATACTACAAGTCAGGAAATATCCGGTATCGATTTCGATAACCGCTTTTTCCGGAATGTTTTTCAGGAACGAAAAGAAAATGCGCTTCTACCTAAAATTGACGGGCATTTGAAGTTTACAGAAAACATCCGCTCCGGCGAAACATCACTTCTCTGGTTTCAAAACAATGACAAAGCGCTGTCTGTTGTGCCATACGGCCAGGGCAAAATTTGGGTTTTTGCTTTTCCGTTAAATAAAAAAAATGAAATGTTTGCCCGCGACATTTTATTTGTTCCGTCAATATACAACATTGTGCTGAACAGTTTGCCCGACCAGCAAATTTCATACATTATTGGCGGTGAACAAAACTGGTTCCTGCCCCGGAACATCCGAGCTACACGTGGGTCATCCATCGAAATTGAAAACCGCGAAACAGGAGACAATTTCATTCCTGATGTTACCGTCTCAGACCAGGGAATGCGGCTCGGTTTGGGTGGATTAATTGAAACGGCAGGGCATTATCTGGTAAAAAACGAAAATGAAGCCATTGCATCACTTTCCTTCAATTATAACCGCGACGAATCGGATTTGAGGTACTTTTCCCCTGCAGAACTCGAAAGTCGGATTGAATCGGCCAATCTTGAAAAAGCCTCAGTACTAACTAATGTTTCGTCTAATTTTGCCGAAGTGCTCCAGGAAATTCAAAAAGGGAAACAGCTTTGGAAATGGTGCATTTTGCTTGCCCTGTTTTTTATTTTAGCCGAAGTGTTGATTGCCCGGTTCTGGAAACAATAAAAACATGTTGTAAAACCCATTTTAAGCTCATTTACCCACATAAATATCCTTTGAAATTTTCCCCGAAAATTGTATTTATGCAACCAAATTAAAAACGATTCATTATGGTACAACTTACAACTAAAGATTACATAGCCAAAGAAGACAAGTTTGGCGCCCACAATTACCATCCGATACCTGTGGTTCTGGCCAAAGGCGAAGGAGTTTTTGTGTGGGATGTGGAAGGCAAACGCTATTTCGATTTCCTGGCAGCCTATTCGGCAGTCAACCAGGGGCACTGCCATCCGAAAATAGTAAACGCACTGGCAGAACAGGCCAAAACACTGGCGCTCACATCCAGGGCCTTTTACAACAACACACTTGGCGATTGGGAAGAGTACATGACCAAACTGTTTGGGTACGATAAAATGCTGCCCATGAATTCGGGTGCAGAAGCCGACGAAACCGCGCTCAAACTGATTCGCAAATGGGCCTACAAAGTGAAGGGTATTCCGGAAAACGAAGCAAAAATTGTGGTGTGCGACGGCAATTTCCACGGGCGCACCATCACCATCATTTCCATGTCCTCCGATCCCGATGCTTACAGTCATTACGGGCCTTACACACCGGGATTTATTAACATCCCATACAACGATTTGGAACGACTGGAAAAAGAACTGAAAAACCCGAATGTGGCAGGTTTTCTCGTGGAACCTATTCAGGCCGAAGCCGGTGTTTACGTGCCTGAAGATGGTTACCTGAAAAAAGCATCGGAGTTGTGCAAAAAATATAATGTACTGTTTGTGGCCGACGAAGTACAGACCGGATTGGCCCGCACCGGGAAAATGCTGGCCTGCGATCATGAGAATGTTCGTCCCGATATTTTAGTACTTGGAAAAGCCCTTTCCGGTGGAATGTACCCGGTTTCGTGCGTACTGGCTGACGACGAAATTATGCTCACTATAAAACCCGGTGAACACGGAAGCACTTATGGCGGAAACCCGATTGCCGGAAAAGTGGCCATGGCAGCTCTGGATGTCCTTCAGGAGGAAAAACTGGCCGACAACGCGCTACGCCTGGGTGAAATTTTCAGGAAAGAGATGAAAGCCATTCCTTCGAAAATGATAGAATTGGTTCGCGGAAAAGGTTTGCTGAACGCCGTTGCCATAAAACCCACCAACGGTAAAACAGCCTGGGATGTTTGTGTGGCATTAAAAGAAAACGGATTGCTGGCCAAACCAACCCATGAACACATCATCAGGTTTACACCGCCGTTGGTAATTACCGAAGAACAACTTTTGGAAGCTGTTGGGATAATTAGAAAAACAATTGAAGAATTCGGTGTTTAAATCCGATTATACAATTTATAATGAGGGAGTTTCAATTCCGGAACTCCCTTTTATTTTTGAGCAAACCGGTAAGGCCCAATTACCCTTTTGCGAACAACATCGAAAGAAGGTTTGTAACTGATAACCGAAACTCCCT
>JAWLCW010000054.1:0-6875 GCA_041686935.1 Mariniphaga sp.
ATAAAAAAAGCTGCTCGCGGTAAAACCGATTGAGCAGCTTGTCGCTTTTAAAATATGATTCAATCAACAACCACCCTTTACCTGCACTACTTCCCTTTTTACCGGCGCGCCAATATTTTTCAACGCCTCCACAAGGTTGTCCATTTGCCTGACGGCAGTTGTTCTGAAGTGATAAACCCGTAATTCATTTTTAGGTGCATCGGCCGGTGGTGCTTCAATTTCGTAAAACATTTTGCGAAAATCGAGGGCACTTTCGCGCATTATCATATTCTCCGATTTACCAATGTATTTTGCTTTTAAACAAGCCATACGTACAAGGGTGTCACCATCAGCATAAAAAATATTGGTTTTCAGCCGTTGCCTGAAAAGCGGTTCGTACTGCCGTTCCATCATATTTTCAAAAGGGATATTGATGGCCATAGGTAAATGAAATTTTTCAAACTCTTCGGGCGAACGTACATCAATAATATTCAGTGCATAGTAGTTATTGACAATCTCATCAGCCAGTTTATCGGCGGGAATTTCCTTAAACACACAGGTTTGCTGACGTTTTGCTTCGGCAATCCGCATGTTTATAATATCCTGTTTGCCGGGTAAAAAAGCGACCACCGCAAGCACAACAAAAACTGATGCTGCTGCCAGTGCATAGCGATTTCTTTTTGCCGGTTCAATTTTCGATTCACGGTTGTTTACTTTGTTTTCGATAAACCAGGTGGCAACAAATGCCCCCACAGCCATTAGTGCAAGCAAAAACCCAAATGTAATGTTTGACATTCCCAGATAATCGGAAATACGCACCATTCCCATGTTATTGGCATTGTACAGGTTTTCAACCAAAGGGAAAGATTCAATAAATCCCCATACACCCAGAATGGCTCCAAAAACGAAAGCCAGTGCATCGAGCTTTCCAATGGCAAGTGCACAAACACTGGTTCCCGGGCAAAAACCACCAATAATAAATCCGGCGCCCATTATTATTCCGCCTAAAAGTGCCGATTTCAAAAATGTGGGATTCACATATATAACACTCAGATCGAGTATTCCGTAGTGCCCCATCAGAAGCACACCGGCCATAGCCGTAATTCCGGCAGTAAAAAACACGCGCAACACGGTAAAATCATAGCCATAAAAAAGTCCGACCAGTTTTTTTGTGGACGAAAAACCGGCTTGTTCGAGGATAAAACCAAAGGCAATGCCTAAAAAGAAGGCAATTACCAAACTAAACTCTTCACTGATAATAAAAGGTACTAACGGTCCCATTTTGTTCTATTTTAACCAGAGTTTTCTAAAAAAGTAAGCCAACGCATAAGCTCCGCCAAAAATGGCCAGCATGGTCAAAATTCCGCCCAGAGAAAGAACTGCCATACCGCTCAGTGCCGAACCGCTGGTACAGCCACGGCCAAGTTGCGAACCATAACCAAAAAGCGTTCCTCCCAAAATTGCACCGCCAATTCGAACGGCGTTGGTAACCCGCGGACCTTTCTCCAGTTTAAGACCTGTTCGATTGGCCAGCACACCTGAAAAAAAAGCTCCTACCAAAACACCAATTACTTCAAAAACCAGAAAGTTTTTCCATGGCCCTTCCGGATTTTCGGCTTTAAAATCTGTGTAATAAGCGGTACTTTCGGCATGAGCCGGAGCAATTGTTTCAACCGATGCGATAACCACACTTTTAAATGCTCCGCTGGCGCCCAGCCCGCGACCGGTAATGTAAATGGTAGCAAGTAAAACCAAACCAAGCATAAAGCCAGCCAGGTATGGATTCATATAAGCTTTGGGTTGTATCGATTCCTTTGTTTTCATTCTACTCAGTTTTATTTTGAACCTCTATTTTCTGGAAATTATTTCACCTGTTTCTTCTTCATCTTCGTATTCCAAATCTTCATAACCTGTAATCATGGCCTGAATATTTGATGTCGGCGTATGGCCTGTGGTAGTCATATAAACGTGTACCACCAGAAAAACCATTAATAAAAAGGCCCCCAGTGTATGCCAGAAAGCAACACTTTGGAGCGGAAAATCACTAACTACAATAATATCGTTCCTGTCTATTGTTTTATGAAACATGTAAATAATACCCGAAATCACGGTTACCGGAATCAGAACCAGTTTAAATCCCAGATATACTAATCGTTGCAACGGATTCAGCTTTTTCACCTCGGTTTTTTTTGTGGGGTGTTTTTCGCCTTTAAACATGCCAATACTGTAAAACCGGATTTGTTCAGCCAGTTTTTTTGTTGTAGGAATATATTGCCGCCATTCTCCTGTAACCACGTGCCAGAAAATGGCAAAAATAATCAGACCAACCAGCATCCACGAGGCCACACGGTGAAAACGCGCAGCATGTTCAAATCCCAATATTTGAAATGTTCCGTGAACCTCGAATCCGGTAAATGCAAGAAAAATAATCAGTGAAGCCTGCGTCCAGTGCCAAAAGCGTTCAAAACCTTTATAAACATATACCCGTTTCATACTTTATTCTTTTTTTCCGGTTTTATTTTCGTAATCAATAATATCTGTATCATATTCTTTCCGGCGAATGGAAACTAAAATACGTATTGCAGCATGTATCAGAACTCCGGCAACAGCACCGAAGAACATCAGTGTACCGAAAAAATCGAGCGGTTTATTGTAATCACGCCCCGGCAAATAAAACCCTGCAAGCGAAGCAAGGCGACCGTCTTCACTCCTGGTGTGGCATTCTGCACAACCAACTGCCTGCTCTTTAGGCGCCACCATGTGATTAATTGGCCAGTACATTTCTGTTTCAACAAAACCATATTCACCACTGAATGGGAGCCCCACTCTTTTCATTCCGGCGGCAGCGGCAGTATTCCAGTCAAAATCTTTCCAGTAAGCGCTGTCTCCCTTATTTTCAGCAAAAACTTTGGGCTGAATCAGATTGTTGAACTTTTTGTCGTAAATCTGGTCTCCTTTATGAATTTTTACGGGGAAAATTCTTGATTCCGGATCTTCGTGTGAACCAAAGAGTGTATTCATCTGCACCGGAACAGATTTTATGGTATCGCCCAGCAAATAGTGGTCTGCTGTACCATTAAACCAAACATAATCCGGTTTTACGTTTTTTGCCCATTTAAATGATCCTTTTATCGACTGATATTCTTCTGTACTATCATTGTTAAATTCCTTATAAGGTTCTCCATCGCGCAGTTTCCCGGCTTCAGACCAGTACCAGGACATTTTGGTTGCATTAACTTTTGCATAGGTAGGTATGTGGCAAGCCTGGCACGAAACTCTTGCATTGTGGCGGTTCAGGATATCATCGAAATGAGGGGTTGTCGAATGGCATTGCTCGCAGGTAGCCCGGTTTGTATTGGTGGAAGAAACGGAATAAAGCCGCCCTTTTATCTGATGGTTTTCGGCGGTGTGACATGCTACACACGACATATCCATTCCATTGGCTGCCATGTGAACATCCACATTGCGATCGGTGGCCAGTTGGGCTGCTTCCAGATCGCCGTGCTTAACATTATTGCCGCCTCCACTAAAAAAGTGGCAACTCCCGCAGTTAATTTTCTGGGGTGTTCCAACACTTTGAGCCACGGCAGTAAGATTCACTGTACGATCAGGATAACCGGCCATGGAAGAACCCTTGAAATATTCTTCACTGGTGTCATGACAAACCATACAGTCCACGTTACGGGCATTATTAAAATCGAAATGGTCATTTGTCATTCCAAACCCGATATGACAACTGGCACACGCCAATTCGTTCGATTGTGCCCCAAGACAAAAATTGTTCAACACATTTTTTTTACCCGAAGCTGAGATGCCGCGTCCTTCTACATAGGAAACACGCTCCCAGTTCCAGTGGGCTGAATTCATTACTTCCTTATGCCGTTCGGTATGACAACCATTACATGTTTCCGTCACCTCCTGGGGTGTGGAAAATTCCCGCTGAAGCTGGGGCAGCAAACTGTGATTGATTGAAGATACCGGCTTTATGGCATACTTCTGCTTCAATTCCTCCAGTTTAAGATTGTAATACTCTTCTTCCGTATTAAAAATATTTATCACTGCCAAAATTGCGATAACCAAAAAAATTATAGCTGTAATAGTTCTTTTCATTCCTGAATGTTTTAAACTATTGATTTAAAAACTCCACTCAAATGTTACTTTAAATCACAAAATTATCCAAATATCTACATATCCAAATATTAAAATTATACCCAAGAAATCCAATCCATATTCTTAAAAGATAAAAATCTGAATTCCAGTTCAATAATCCTATATGCTATACAACATCTACCCATAATATATAATGATTCTAAAAAAGAAATTTCATACTTTAAGGTATTTATTTCGCAGTGTATTAAGGAACAAAAGATAAAAATTAAAATTTTATTTGACTTTTACTGAACCTGTACCCGGGTTCAAAGGCCTTGTCAATTTTGGTGTAAATTTAAAATTTTGAACCAGCGTTTTAAAAACCGCTTAAACCGCAAACAGTATTTACCTTTTTAAGCAAAAGTTTCAAACTGGTAAAAATTTCAATTTTTTAATACATTTGAGCCGGGTTGTAACGGAATAACAAATGAGAAAAACCATACTTTTTATACATCTGCTTCTAATTGTACAAACGCTGACTGCCGGGATTCCCGACTCCACACAATACCAAAAACCCGAATTATTACCACGCTGGACGCTTTATGTTCCCGGCGCTTCGCACTATTATCAGAAAAATTTTGTGAAAGGAACTGCATTTGCAGCACTTGAAATCGGCGGTGTTTACCTGGGAATAAAACATAAACAAACGCTGAAAAGCAACAGCTCAAGCCCCTACTACAATTACCCGCTATTTTTGGGATTGCAGGCCTTTCAAACAGAAAAGCTGATCAACTTTAAAAACCAGTTGGAAGTAATAAAGTACCACAACCCGGATTTTCGTTACCACGACATCTCGGAAAAGGATTTGTACCTGGCACCTTTTAAACTGGAAAACATTGCCACACCCATCACAGGAGGAATGGTACTTTTGGCCGGTGTCTTTCTTGGAATTCAAAAACATTTGGAAAAGAACACCATATCTGACATTGAACAAATGTATTTCCTGAACCGCTTCATTCCCCGCAACCAGGCGCTGGCTGCTTTTGGCGCCACTTCACTGGCCATGAGTTGGGCCGCGGGAGTGGGTGAAGAATACGTCGTCCGCAACTATATGATGCCTATATTCGACTACAAATACGGACAAACCAAAGGGTTGATTTTCTCAAGCGTAGCATTTGGCGCACTGCATTTTACGAATTTGATTTTTGCAGAAAATCCCGATTTAAAATCCAACTTGCTACAGGTTGGACAGGCCACAGTTTTAGGATTTTTCCTTGGAAGAGACGTTCAAAAACGAGGCTACAACATTGGTCCGGCAGTGGCTGCCCACATGTGGTACGATGCCGTTTTGATGCTGGGCTCGTTTTTAATCAATCCCGAAGAAAATTTCCTGGGCGTGAATGTTCGGTTGGGGATTAAGTAAAAATTTATAAAAAGGATTGATATGATAACAACTGAAGAATATCTAAAAGCAAATGTAGTTGTTGAATCCCTAATTAATGGGGTGAATGATTCAACACCGAATGACAGCGAAATAATGAAAAATTTTCTGGCTGCATCTGATATTGTTGAAGCTTATGAAGAAATTCATTTCTTTATATAAATAGCAGGTAAATTACACTTCAGAATTAAAAATTTTAGTAAACAGAATATAAATCCTCCGCAACCAAAAATCATACTATCTTTCAATGAATCAGCTTTTGTAAACACCTATAATTGCTGAAAATATTCTCTGAACTAAAAGCTTTAGTAAAATAACTATAAAAAATAGTTGCAAAACTAAAAATTGTAGTTATATTTGTTTTGTTGTTTGGGAAGTCTCACTACTTTGTACTCAGAATCTAAAGTTTACGAAATGAAAAAGCTGACACAAAAAGAAGAGGAAATTATGAATATCTTTTGGGAGAAGGGCCCGATGTTCGTGAAAGAACTGAAAAAGATATATCCCGATAAAGAGTTGCACTACAACACGCTTTCGACTATTGTTCGGGGGTTGGAAGAAAAAGGCTTCATCGACCATGAACAATTTGGAAATACGCACCGCTATTTCCCGGCGTTTTCAAAAGAGGAGTATAAAAAGAAAACGCTCGGGAATGTGGTAAAAAAGTACTTCGATAATTCCTACAAAAATGTGGTTTCGCTGCTGGTGAAAGAAGAAAACATTTCGCTGGAAGATTTAAAAAAGCTGATTGCTGAAATTGAAAACACCAAAACCGACTAAAAATGAACCCGTTTTTCGAATACCTTTTAAAATCCACCATCAGTTTATCGCTGCTGTATTTGTTGTTTAAGGTTTTTATGCAAAACGACAAAACACTTGTATTAAACCGGTTTTTGCTGCTTGGAATTCTTCTTTTCTCAGCAGTCATTCCGCTGTTAAATTTTCAGTTCTTTCAAACCGAAGTTCCAGTAAAACAAGTAGAATTTTTCCGGGAACTTGTTTCGGTACCAATATTTGTTTCAGCAGAAACTTCGGTTGCAGAGCCTTCTGTTTCACAACCAGTAAAAAGTGAAATAAATTACTGGATGTTGATTTATGGTACAGCCATGTTTATTTTGATTATCAGGCTGTTTGTATCTGTCGGAAAGGTTTTACAACTTATTTGCCATGCTGAAAAGCAAAAACTGAAAAATATCGTTTTGGCGGTGGTAAAAGAGATGATTCAGCCTTTCACTTTTCTGAATCATGTGGTACTCTCCGAAAAAGATTTATAGGTATAGGCGCATAGGTATCCCAAAAATTTACCTTTGCTGAATGAGAAAAGAATTAGATTTCAAGGGTGTGAATGCAATAGAATTCCATAGAC
>JAWLCW010000055.1:0-4269 GCA_041686935.1 Mariniphaga sp.
TTGTCCGACACGGGCTTTAACCCCTCTTCATTCTACCGTAACTTTTGTTCCCGTTCTTTCGGGGCGACAAAGGTAGTAACTCTTTTTTATCCGCCAAAATATCCTGACGCTTTTTTTTGCCTTTTTTGATTTCATCAAACCAAGTCCGGTAAACTTAACCGCTTACCTTTTCCAGTCACTCAAAAAAACAACTAAAATCAACGATACTATTGTGAAATCCCCTCAATGAACACCGCTTATCTAAGCGGCTGCAAATGTAAAAGCTCTTTTCATTGTGACAAAGATTTTCAGAAGTTTTTTTCAGGTTTTAACCATTGTATAAAATTTACAAGCTTACACCCTCTGAAAACAAACCAGTTAACATTTGGTTAATCATTGTCTTTTGCCTCAATCAGCTTCTCAATGAACAACGCTTAAAAGCGGCTGCAAATGTAAAGTGTTTTTCAATCCAGCAATCAATCGGATGAAAAGTTTACAACTTTTTTTATCATGATTACTCCAATAAGCTGGAAAACAAACACAAACAGCATTAATCAAATGTTAACTGCAATGCTTATAAAACCTGATCATCCATTTTCTCAAAATAATGATTCAACCAGACCGGTTAACAGGAATGATTCCTTTCATATTCATCAATTCAGGATGTAGTATTATTTTTTAAAAAGTGTAACTTCGCCCTAAATCTTAATCTGAATATTGTGTCAAAAAATCTGGTCATCATTCCCACTTACAATGAAAAGGAGAACGTTGAAAAAATGATCCGCAAGGTTTTTTCGCTGGAAACGCCTTTTCATTTATTAATTGTAGAAGACAACTCGCCCGACGGAACTGCCACCATTGTAAAAAAGCTGCAAACAGAATTCCCAAAACGGTTGCATATTTTTGAACGAAAAGGGAAGTTGGGTTTGGGAACTGCATACATTGCAGGTTTTAAATGGGCGTTGGAACACGGTTATGATTATATATTTGAAATGGATTGCGATTTTTCGCACAATCCGGATGACCTCGAACGGCTTTATAAAGCAGCCGTTGAAGGCGCGGATGTAGCTATCGGCTCGCGTTATATTTCCGGAATTAACGTAATCAACTGGCCTCTTGGCCGTGTGTTGATGTCGTATTTTGCCTCGTTGTACGTACGCATTGTAACGGGCATGAAAATAATGGATACCACCGCAGGCTTCAAATGCTACCGGCGCAAAGTGCTCGAAACCATCGACTTTGAAAAAATCAAACTCATTGGTTACGGATTTCAGATTGAAATGAAATTTACCGCCTGGAAATTCGGGTTCAACATTGTGGAAGTGCCCATTGTATTTACCGACCGGGAAGAAGGAACCTCGAAAATGAGTGGGGGAATTTTTAATGAAGCGCTTTGGGGTGTAATGAAAATGAAAATCAGGAGCTGGTTCAGGGAGTATAAGCAGTAGGCAGAGGGCAGTTGACAATGTGAGCAGGCAACGGGCAACGGGCAACAGGCAGTAGGAAAAAACAATGCAATTTCAAAAAGCAAAATGATGAAAAAGCTGATCAAGGATGCTACCATTATTAATGAAGGGTTGAAATTCAGAGGAAGTGTTTTAATCGACGGTGAAAAAATTGAACGGGTTTTTCCTTACGCCATTCCGCCTGATTTTGATTTAACGAGAGTGGAAATTCACGACGCATCAGGCTTGTATCTTATTCCCGGAGCAATTGACGATCAGGTACATTTTCGGGAACCGGGTCTAACCCACAAGGGCAATATTTCAAGTGAAAGCCGGGCTGCCGTGGCGGGCGGGGTTACTTCATTTCTGGAAATGCCCAACACCAATCCGCAAACGGTTACGCAGGAATTGCTCGATCAAAAATATCAACGGGCTGCCGAAGTTTCGCCGGCCAACTATTCATTTTACATGGGTGCCACCAACAATAACCTGGATGAAGTACTGAAAACCGATCCGACAAAAGTGTGCGGTATTAAGGTTTTTATGGGTTCTTCCACCGGAAATATGCTGGTGGACGACGAAAAAATACTCTCTGAAATCTTTAAAAACGCCCCCACATTGGTCGCTACCCATTGCGAAGACGAAGCAATCATCCAGAACAATATTGAAATTGCCCGGCAGCGATACGGTGAAAATGTGCCGGTTTCGCGCCATAATCACATCCGGAGCGATGAAGCCTGCTACAAATCTTCTTCAAAAGCGGTTGAACTGGCCTCTAAATTTGACACCCGGCTGCACATTCTGCACCTTTCCACAGCCAAAGAGATGGGCTTGTTTTCTTCCGGCAGCGTAAAGGAAAAAAAGATTACTGCCGAAGTTTGCGTCCACCACCTGTGGTTCGACGATCGGGATTACATTTCAAAAGGTAACTTTATTAAATGGAACCCGGCCATTAAAACGGTAAAAGACAAGGAGGCACTTTGGGAAGCGCTGCTTTCAGATAAAATTGACGTAATTGCCACCGACCATGCCCCGCATACCCGCGAAGAAAAAAACAATACGTACTTTAAAGCACCATCAGGTGGTCCGCTGGTGCAGCATTCGCTGGTGGCAATGCTCGAAATGAGTAACAACGGTATTATTACTGAAGAAAAAGTAGTTCAGAAAATGTGTCACGCGCCGGCCGATCTGTTCCGCATCGACCGTCGCGGTTACATACGCGAAGGCTATTTTGCCGACTTGGTACTCATCGACCCAAATCAGTCGTGGGAAGTTTCACCGGATAATATATTGTATAAATGCGGGTGGTCACCTTTCGAAGGACAGGAGTTTTCGCACAAAGTGGTTTCTACGTTTGTGAACGGGCAGGAGGTCTATAAAACCGGAAATATACAGGATGGAGTATTTGGGCAACGACTTCAGTTCCTGGTTTGACGTTTTTACCTTGAAACTCATCCGAAAGTAACGCCGATATTAGCTTCTGCCTTACTGCTTCTTCAGCTGTCTCACTTTTTCCAAATCGATGTCTTCAAAAAGTTTCATAATCTGTTTCACTGTAGTATCGTAACCCACCTGGTAAATTTCTTCGACTTTATTGAACGCAAAAGTGCTGTAATTTCGTGTCTCGGGCGGTTCAATCACAAAATCGCATATTTTTTTGCTGTCCTCCACATTCTGGGCAATGCCCAGCCTGAAAGCACGTTCGGCAATGGCTTTCAACCCGATTACTTCCTCTTCCGGTCCGTTGTGGTTTACATGAACGCCAATTAAAACCTGGCATTTTTCGCGGATGGCCACGGCAGGAAGATTATTAAGCAACCCGCCGTCAACATAAGTCTGCCCGTCAATAATCTGTGGTTCAAAAACCACGGGAATGGAAGCCGACGCCATCACCCACTGAAATAATTTGCCTTCCGATTTAATCTCTTCCAGTCCGCTGTTCAGGTTGGTAACGGCACAGTAAAAGGGTATTTTAAGTGAAGTAAAGTCATCTTCGCCAATCATTTCGGCCATTACCTTTTGCACCTGCCCCATGTCAATCAATCCGCTGAAAGGTCTGTGCCAGTTAATCATTTTGTGGAATTTGCGTTCCATGATAATTTCCAACATCTCTTTAGGCGAATAGCCGGCAGCATAAAACACGCCCACAATGGCGCCCATGCTGGTACCGGAAACAACCTGCGGTTTTATACCAAAGTTTTCCAGCGCTTCCAAAACACCAATGTGCGCAATTCCGCGGGCCCCGCCGCCGCTCAGGGCAATACCGAATTTGGGGAGATCTTTTTTAGAAGCGGTTGAGTTCATTTCTCGATTTACACGTAATTGACTTGTTGAAGAATTCGTTCTTTTAGTTGTTCTTTTAAGGCATTTTTTGTGACCAGATCTATCTTTCTTTTAAAGATTTTTTCAAGATAGATTTCGAGTGAAAAAAATTTCCATCCAATTGGTTTTTCAAGTTCCACGAGAAGGTCAATGTCGCTATCCCCGGTGTAACTCTCATCAGAGAATGAACCGAATAATCCGATTTCTTTGACTGAATAATCTTTATAAAGAGTCGGTTTTAACTCTTTTAGTTTGGATAATATATCATTCCTGGTAAGCATATTCAAAGATAATCATTTTGTGGAATTTGCGTTCCATCAGAATTTTTAACTGAAAGAATGTCTTTGTACAAATAGCTGTTTACTAAATTCCGTAAGAAACTGACTTCGTCTCCTGCATGATTTAACCCGAAAAATTCACCGTATAGTTGTATAATCGGGTGTAAAGTGTTATATTTGAATTAGTTATAACAAAAAACAACACTTTTACAACACCCGATTATGAGCCATAAAGATACAGCATT
>JAWLCW010000056.1:0-3888 GCA_041686935.1 Mariniphaga sp.
GGAAATTGGCGCAAAAACAGCCATTGTTTCTGAAATGGGAAATATTGCTTACCGGGTTGGAGAGGTGATTCACTGGGACGACGCAGCTAAAAAGTTTAAGGAAGATGCTGCCGACCAACTTACCCGTGTGAATTACAATCCGAAGTGGCCTCTGCCGCGGGTATAGGTTGTTTCATAAGAAAATTTAACCATTAATAACATGGATTGTAACAGAAGAAAATTTATCAAGAATATGACAGTAATAGCCGGAGCTATCTCTGTTTCTAATGTTTACGGAGCTGTGTTTTCAAACAGAATCGAAGCAAACTTTCCCATAGCTTTTTTCACAAAACCACTTGACAACTTTGAAATTGATTTTATGTCAGAAACACTTGCTGAGTCTGGGATAGATGGTTTTGATTTAGCTGTAAGACCAAGAGGGAGAGTTGAACCGGAACAAATAAAAGAAGACTTGCCTAAGGTAATTGAAGCTGGCAAAAAGTATGGGCTTGAGACTAAAATGATGGTCACTGCAATAAAAAGTATCTATGAGCCATATACAAAGAATATTCTGGAAACAGCAGCAAATTTGGGTATTGAGCATTATCGGTTAGGATATTATGATTATAACTTTAAGGATGGAATAGAATCCTCACTTTCCTCAATCCGCAATGAGATTGAAAATTTAACCCAATTGAATAAAGAGTTAGGAATCCAGGGAGGATATCAAAACCATGCAGGAAAGCGATTTGGAGCACCGGTTTGGGATGTATGGAACGTGATAAAAGACCTGTCCACAAATGCCATGAGCAGTCAATTTGATATCAGACATGCCGTTACCGAAGGTTCGTCATCATGGATTTTGGCTCTCCACTTAATGAAAAAAAATATTGGTTCGTTGGCTATAAAAGATTTTACCTGGGATGTTTCAACAGGTAAAGCCAGAGTAGAAAGTGTTCCTCTTGGAGACGGTATAGTCGATTTCGAACTTTTTTTCAAAACGATTAAAGAATTAAATATTGTTGCTCCAATTACCCTTCATATAGAATATCCACTCCTTTCAAAAGAAGATGAAAATTTACCACTTCTCCAAAAGCAAAAAGTAATTATTGCTAAGATTAAAAAGGATGTCGATTTTATTCGCCTGAATCTTCGTAAATATCAAATAATTTAAAAATGCAAAATAATTCAAGAAGAAACTTTATTAAAAATAGCCTGATGGTTACGGGGGCCTCCATGATGATGGGAACTCCAAACATTCTGGCATCATGTAAAAACGATAAACAAATGAAAAAAATTCAAATTAGTGAAGTAAATTCCAACTTTGAACGGGAACCACTCATTCGGCCGTTTGGGTTTAAAGGCGGCTACATGACCGAAATATGGCAAACTGCATCCTGGATGAAAAGTTCATCAGGGATATCAAAAGTCGGATTATGCACACAAAATGTCTTATGGTCTGATGCTGATGTTTTCGCCAGCTATTCTGAAAGTGGTGGTAATACTCTTATGTATGCTATGACCGAATATGCAATGCAAATATTGAAGGGACAGACATTTACTAATCCAGTTGAATTATTGGAAAACATATGGAAAGAAGTACTGGAATATGGAAAAAAAATAACAGGAAATCCTAATCTGCGCGAGACATTTGCATTAAATGCTCTGGTTGGAGTTGACAATGCAATTTGGATGTTATACGCCAAAGAAAATGGATTTGAAACTTTTGATGAAATGATTCCGCAAGAGTTGCGACCTGCAGTTTCCCATAAAAGTAAAACAGTTGCCAGTATCCCGTTGATGGCTTATTCTATTCCGGTTTCTGAAATAAAACAAGCTGTGGAAGAAGGATATTTCTTTATGAAAATAAAAATAGGGCAACCAGGTACACAGGAAGAAATGTTGGAAAAAGATAAAGCCCGGCTTACCGAAATACATAACGCTATTGGGCATTACAGAACCAACCATTCAGAAAGTGGAAAACTACCATATTATTTTGATGCAAACGGCCGCTATGAAAAAAAGGAAACACTTCTTAGGTTAATAGATCATGCCAAAAAAATAGGTGCTTTTGACCAGATTGCTGTTATAGAAGAACCTTTCCCTGAAGAATTAAAAATCGATGTAAGTGATATACCATTAAGATTAGCTGCTGATGAAAGTGCACATACTGATGCCGATGCAATTGAACGAATTGAAATGGGCTACCAGGCAATTGCTTTAAAAGCAATTGCAAAAACCCTCAGTATGACCTTAAAAATGGCCAATGTAGCCAAACAGCATAATGTGCCTTGTTTTTGTGCTGACCTTACTGTAAATCCAATTTTAATTGATTGGAATAAAAATGTTGCAGCGCGACTTGACCCGTTTCCCGGTCTAGGTACTGGTCTTTTAGAAACAAATGGTCACCAAAATTATAAAAACTGGAAAATAATGGAGAGCTATCATCCTTACAAAGAAGCTCATTGGAGAAAAACCATTGACGGTGTTTTTAATACAGATAGTGATTTTTATAAAACCAGCGGTGGAATATTAACAGATTCTGAACATTATAAAAATATGTTTATAAAATGATAAAATACAAAAATCAAAAGTCGTGGATATAATTATACTTCAATTCTTTTTAGATAGGTCATATAAATCCATTGCTAATTTTAGACCGAATTATTAAAGCGAATATTAAAAATGAAAACATTTATATAACTTTCAATATTGACAAAATTTGAAAATTCCAAACAAAAACAAGATTTAGGAATGCTCCGGGGATACTATACAAATACAATCTACTATTATCTCAGGAGGGGACGATAGTATTTTTAATTATACAATTTTTAAAGGAGAGAAATTCCAAATACAAAAAAATTATATTTTAAGAATAGAATGAATCAATCTTTAAACTGGAAATTTGCAAGTCCTGAAAACGAAGGATTTCATGAAGTTGTAACGCCTGAAAATTCAGATTGCAAAATCACTTGGGCCTTTCGTTTAAATCTTGAAACAGGAAACAAATATTTTTTGAAAAATAAAAAATTGGAATTAAACGGTATCGTTGTTTCAGGTCAAATTACTCTTCACTTGAATGATCAAATATGGAAATTATCAGAAAGAGATTCATTCTATTTGCCCGCGAATGATGAAGTCAAAATACTTGCATTAAGTAAATTAGTAATGTATTTTGGGGGTTCTATTTATGAAGATAAAGGAAAATTTTTTGTTCGCAAATATAATCTGTTACAAAAATTGGATCATATCCATCAAATCCACGGAGTACCTCCATTTAAACGTGAAGTATTTATGACAATAGCACAAGAAGATGAAGGTAGTCGGTTGATTTGCGGTGTTACAGAAGGAGAGCCGGGCGGTTGGACTAGTTGGCCACCGCATCAGCATTCTAATGATTTAGAAGAAGTTTATTGCTATTTTGATATCCAAAAACCAAAATTTGCATTACATCTTATTTCAAGATCACCAGGTATAATCGAAAAAGTTTATCCAGTTTCCACAGGAGATTTTATAATTATTCCTGAAGGATACCATCCAACCTGTGGTATGCCTGGAATTAAAAGCTGTTATTTCTGGATTATGGCAGCTCATTCATCTGAGAAAAGGAGATACGATTTAGCAATAAATGATCCTAATTTTAATTGATACTCATAAACAATCCCCTCTATCCACGTCTTGTTAGAATACATAAGAGGTTATCAAAAACCAAGCATCTAACTTTTCCAGGCCATTCTGTCACCTTTCCAACACTTTTACCTGTTCTTCCAGGGGTTTGCGCCACTATTCCAGGACATTTTGTCCATTTTTCGTATCCCTTCTACCAAGTAGGTCTTGAAAAGATTTTTAAGATATTATAGTTTTGCTTATCGTAGGGGAGTTTGTTTCCAATAGGCACTTAAGATTTTC